>CAVYRR010000006.1:0-81088 GCA_963770985.1 uncultured Alphaproteobacteria bacterium
CGAGCGCGTCATCGCCGGCATCGAAGCGCGCTTTGCGCAACTGCCGCCCGCGCAAGACTTGTCGCGCGTGCGTCTGCGCGCGCGCCGCTCGACGCCGCTCTCGGAAGTAACGCGGACATTGTTCCGGCGCCATCGCCAACGCACGCTGGTGGGTTTAAGCCTGATGACGTCGCAGGCGTTCTTCTACAACGCCATCTTCTTCACCTACGCGCTCATCCTCACCGATTTCTACGGCGTGCCGTCCGACCGCATCGGCTGGTATTTGCTGCCCTTTGCAGCGGGCAATTTCCTCGGACCGGTTTTCCTCGGCCGCTTTTTCGACAGCCAGGGTCGGCGGCCGATGATCGCCTTCACCTACATCGTCTCCGGCGTGCTGCTCGCCGGCACCGGCTACCTGTTCGCGCAGCGATTGATTGCCGCGGAGACACAGACAATGTGTTGGATGGCGATCTTCTTCTTCGCTTCCGCCGCGGCGAGCTCGGCCTATTTGACGGTGAGCGAGACGTTTCCGCTGGAAATCCGCGCTCTGGCGATCGCCTTTTTCTACGCGGTCGGCACCGGCATCGGCGGCATCGTTGGCCCCTCGTTGTTCGGCGCCTTGATCGACACCGGCTCGCGCATGAGCGTGTTCGGCGGCTATCTCATCGGCGCGGTGTTGATGATCCTGGGCGGCCTGGTGGCTTGGCGCTGGGGCGTCGCCGCCGAACGCAAGCCCTTGGAAATGGTGGCGCGGCCGCTGACGTTTATCGATATCGATTGATCGTCAAATCTCCGCCAACTCCCGCATGATCTTGTACAGCCGCGCTTGGCCCTCGAAGCCGATGCCGGGACGGTCGGAGAGCGAGATGAAGCCGTTCTCGATGCGCGCGTCGTCGGCGAAACCGCCGAAATCGCCAAACACGCCGGGATAAGATTCCGCGCCGCCCAGCCCGAAGCCGGCGGCAATGGCGAGCGACATCTGGTTGCCGCCGTGCGGGAACATGGCAAAGCGCGGCCAGCCGTGCCGCGCCAGCATGTCGAGCGTGCGGGCATATTGCGTAATGCCGTAGGCCTGCGGCGGATCGATCTGGATGACGTCGTTGCGTTCGGGTTTGAGGCCGCCGAAGCGCACGAGGTTTTCCACGTCCTGGGTCGAGAACAAATTCTCGCCGGTCGACAGCGGCGGGGCGTAAGCGGCGGCGATTTCGGCGAGCAGCGCGAAGTCGAGCGGATCGCACGGTTCCTCGAACCAGCGCAACGCGAACGGCGACAAGCCGCGCGCATAGGCAAGCGCCTCCGCGCGGCCAAATTTCGAGTTGGCGTCGACCGCAAGCTGTGCGCCATGCGGCAGGATCGATTTGACCGCCTCGATGCGCGCAAGATCGTCGACAAGCGGCATGCCGCCGACCTTCATTTTCACCATGGTGTAGCCGGCGTCGAGATGGCGACGCATCTCGTCTTGCAGATCCTTGGTGGTCTTGCCCGGCGCATACCAGCCGCCGCCGACATAGCAAAACACCTTATCGGCGATCTTGCCGCTATTGAAGCGCTCGGCCAGCAACACGTGCAGCGGCTTCCCCGCGATCTTGGCGAGCGCGTCCCAGATCGCGACCTCGATGGTGCCGATGCCGACCGAGCGCTCGGAGTGCCCGCCGGATTTCTCGTTCTGCATCATGACCGCGAGACATTTTTCCGGCGCGAAATAGCCGGTGTCATCGAGCAGAGAATCGGGTTTCGCTTTCAGAATGCGCGGAATGAAACGCGCCCGCATTTGCGCGCCGCAGGCGTAGCGACCGGTGGAATTGAAGGCGAAGCCGCAGACCGGCTTGCCGGCACGCATCACGTCGGTGATCACGGCGACCACCGACGTCGTCATTTCGCTGAAATCGATGCTCGAATTGGCGAGCGTCGAATTGAGCGGGACCGCCGTCTCGCGGATGTCGACGATGCGCATTTAAGCGAGCCGAGGCATTACTTGATCTGCGGAATCTTGGCTTCCCTGATCACGTTACCCCACTTTTCGACTTCTTTCTTGATGTAGCCGGCGAATTCCTGCGGCGTATTCGCCACCGGGTCGAAGCCGAGCTGAGCGCATTTCGCCTGCACGTCCGGCAGCGCCATCGCCTTGGCGATCTCGGCATTGAGCTGATCGACGATCGCTTTCGGCGTATTGGCCGGCACCAGCACGCCCTGCATGGTTTCCGATTCCTGCTCCTTGATGCCGGACTCTGCCAAGGTCGGAACGTCGGGCAGCGCGGACGAGCGCTTGGCCGAAGTGACGGCGAGCGCCCGCAATTTGCCGCCGGTCACTTGCGGGGCGGTGGGTGGCATGGCGGCGAAGGCGATCGGCGTGTGCCCGGCCAGCGTCGATTGCACGGCAGGCGCGGCACCGCCGAACGGCACGCTGGTGGCATCGAGCTTGAGCGCAAGCTTGAACAGCTCGGCGGCAAGCTGCGGCGTCGTGCCGATGCCGGGATTGGCGATGGAATATTTGTAAGGATTGGCCTTCAGCAGAGCGACCAGCTCCTGCACGGTCTTGACCGGAAGCTCGGGGTTCACCACCAGGATATTCGGCGAGGCGGCGGCGAGCGTGACCGGCTCGAAATCCTTGAAGGCGTCATAGGGGTTATTCGCATAGAGGCTCGGATTGACCACGAAGCTCGAGCTCGCCACCAAGATCGTGTAGCCATCGGGCTTCGCGCGCGCGGCAATCGTCATGCCGATGTTGCCGCCGGCGCCGGGATGGTTCTCGACATAGAATTGCTGCTTGAGGCTTTCCGACAGCTTCTGCGCGATCAGCCGCGCCATCACGTCGGTCGGTCCGCCGGCCGCGAATGGCACGACCACCTTCACCGGGTGATCGGGATAGCCCGCCGCGGACGCGGGCGTGACTAAAACAAAAATCGCGAACAGTGCGGCGCACGCAGCCAGATTTCTTACCATCAAACGCATGAATTCCTCCGGGCTTTCCGGCATCGTAGCATCGCGTGCGGCGGACGCCAGCGGGGCTTGCATTTGCGGGCTTCCGCAGGCTGTATTTCCGCCCGCGCCCCCGCCCGCTTAATTCACTAGAGGTAACTCAATGCCGACTCGAAAGATCACCCGCCAGGACATGCGTGACGCCGCCGAGAAGTACAAGAATTGGGGCAAATGGGGCCCGGCCGACGAAATCGGCACGCTCAATTACACCTCGCCGGAAGACATCGTCGCCGCCACCAGGCTGGTCAAGAAGGGCAAGGTGATCTCGCTCGCGCTCAACTTCGACTACACCGGGCCGCAGGGCGCGAAAAGCAAATATCCGGCGATGGGACGCACAAATCCCATCCACACCATGATCCGCACCGGCACCGACGCCTATTCCGGGGTGCTCGACAAGCGTGGCATCCGCGCCGCCGACGATATGGTCACGATGCCTCTGCAATGCGGCACACAGTGGGACGGGCTCGGCCACGTGTTCTATGAAAACCATATGTGGAACGGCTACGACTGCCGCGAGGTGACCAGCGCCGGCGCGCAGAAGTGCGGCATCGAGAAAACCAAGAACAAGATGGTCGGGCGGGGCGTCTTGCTCGACGTGGCGCGCTTCAAGGGCGTCGACTCGCTCGAGGACGGCTACGGCATCACCAACGAGGATCTCTACGCCACCGCTAAGAAGCAGAATGTCGCGCTCAAGCGCGGCGACTATGTGATCGTGCGCACCGGCATGATGGAGCGTTGCCAGAAGGCCGGCAGCTGGGACGGCTATCCGGGCGGCGATGCGCCGGGCTTTGCCTTCGAGACGCTCGATTTCGTCAAGGATACCGAGCTCGCCGCACTCGCGTCCGATACCTGGGGCTGCGAGGTGCGACCCAATCCGGTCGCCGAAGGGGAGGTCATCAACCAGCCCTGGCACTGGATCACCATCCCGATCATGGGCATGACCATGGGCGAGATCTTCGAGCTGAAGGAATTGGCCGACGACTGCGCCGCCGACAAGGTCTACGAATTCCTGTTCGTGGCGCCGGCCATTCCGATCACCGGCGCGGTCGGCTCGCCGGTCAATCCGCTGGCGATCAAGTGAGGACGCAATGAGCGTCAAGCAATATCCGGTGACCCACAGCGAGGCGGAGTGGCGCAAGCTGCTCACGCCCGAGCAATACGAAATCATGCGCGGGCATGGCACCGAGGCGCCTGGAAGCTGCGCGCTGAATTTTGAAAAACGCGCCGGCACGTTTTCCTGCGTCGGTTGCGGACAGCCGCTGTTCATGTCGAAGAAGAAATTCGACAGCGGTACCGGCTGGCCGAGCTTCAACGATCCGGTCGCCGGCGCGGTCGAGACGACGACCGATACCAGCCACGGCATGACCCGCACCGAGGTGCATTGCAGCCGCTGCGGCAGCCATCTCGGTCACGTGTTCGACGACGGGCCGCCGCCGACGCATCAGCGCTATTGTATCAACGGCGTGGCGATGAACTTCCAGCCAGCGTGAACCTCGGCAACCAGGACCAGCAATGACCAATATTGGACACAACACCAAACGCACCGGTGCCGAAGTACTCGCCGATATGTTGGCGGGCTATGGCGTAACGCACGTCTTCATGGTGCCGGCGGTGCTGCGGCGCACCTTCGCCGAGATGGAGCGGCGCACCAAAATCGCGCGCGTGCATTGTCATGGCGAAAAATCCGCCGCCTACATGGCCGACGGCTACGCGCGCGCTTCCGGCAAGCCGGGCATCTGCATGGCGCAGGTGATCGGCGCGCTCAATCTCGCCGCCGGTCTGCGCGACGCTTATTTAGCGCATGCGCCGGTCATAGCCATGACCGGCGGGCGCGATCCGAAAACCAAGTTCCGCAAGGTCTACCAGGAAGTCGACGACGTGCCGGCATTCGAGCCGGTGACCAAGTTCAACGCCACCATCGACGAGGTCGCGCGCATTCCGGACTTGGTGCGGCAGGCGTTCCGCGTCGCCACCTCGGGCGCGCCCGGTCCGGTGCATCTGCAATTCCGCGGCAATGAGGGCCAGATCGACCTGGAGGAAGCCGAGATGGAAGCGCTGGTCGAAGCGCAGTTCTCGCGCGTGCCGCCGTTCCGGCCCGAGCCGGAAGCCGCGCATGTGAAGGCCGCGCTCGATCTGCTGCAAAAGGCGGAGCGGCCGATTTTTGTCGTCGGCGGCGGCGCACGCGCCTCCGGTGCCGGGCGCGAGCTGGTCGCCCTGGCCGAAGCCTTGCAGATTCCGGTCGCCACCTCGCTCAACGGCAAGGATTGCATCCCCGGCCTGCATCCACTGTCGGTCGGCGTGGTCGGCAGCTACTCGCGCGAAAGCGCCAACCGCGCCGTCAATCGTGCCGATCTGGTCTGCTTCATCGGCACCGAGAGCGGCGGCATGACCACGCATTTCTGGGCGGTGCCGAAGATCGGCACGCCGGCCATCCAGATCGACATCGAGCCGGAGTCGCTCGGCCGCAATTATCCATTGCTAGCGAGCGTGCTGGGCGACGCCAAGAACGTGCTTGTGCGCATGCTGGGGCAAATCGATAAATCGAGCGCGGTCAAGCGGGAGCCTTGGATCAAGGAAATCTCCGCACTGCGCGGCGACTGGTACGCCAAATACAAGGCCGACCTGGAATCGGATAGCGTGCCGATCCATCCGGCGCGCATCTGCCAGGAGCTGACGCAGCACGTGCCGGATGACGGCATCGTCGTGGTCGACACCGGCCATGCCGGCATGTGGATGGGCGGCATGTATGATTTGCGTAAACCCACCCAGAGCTATTTGCGCAGCGCCGGCCATCTCGGCTGGGCATTCCCCGCCGGCATCGGCGCCAAGGCGGCGTGTCCCGATCGTCCGGTCGTGGTGTTCACCGGCGACGCCGGGTTCTGGTACCACATCGCCGAAGTGGAAACCGCGGTGCGCTGGAAAATCAACAGCGTGACGATCGTCAACAACAATGGCGGCGGCAACCAGAGCAAGCGCGGCTTCGACCGCGCCTATAGCGGCGAGCCGACGGCCAAATCGCGCGAGTTGTGGACTTATACCGCGATGAATTTTGCGCGACTGGCCGAGGATATGGGCGCACTCGGCATCCGCGTGGAACGCGCGAGCGACATTGCGCCGGCGCTTGCCCGCGCGCTCGCCGCCGACCGTCCGGCGGTGATCGATGTGGTCAGCGACATCGAGGCGCTAGCGCCGCTCGCGGTGACTTGATCGGCTAGATTCTAGCCCTCGCCGATCTCTTTCAAGATTTCCGCCGTGTGCTCGCCGAGCCGCGGCGAGGGACGCTCGGAAGCGGCCCGCCAGCCGTCCATCACGATCGGCGTACGTATGCCCGGGATGTGGCCCGCCTTGGCGGCGGCGCTCGGCAGGTCGAGCTTCATGCCGCGGAAGACGACCTGCGGATCGTTGAATACCTGCTCGAGATTGTTGATCGGGCCGGCCGGCACCGTCTGTTCCTCGAGCTGATCGAGCAGGTCCTTGCGCGTCATGCGTTTTGTCAGCGCAGTAAGCTTGGCCACCAGTTCGTTGCGGTGCGTGAGACGTCCGACATTGTTCTTGTACTCAGGCACTTCCGCGAGTTCGGGCGCGCCCAGCACATGACACAGCTTGACGAACTGGTTGTCGTTGCCGGTGGCGATGATGATGTGGCCGTCGGCGACGGGGAATTCCTGGTAGGGCACGATGTTGGGATGCGAATTGCCGATGCGCTTGGGGGTTTCGTTCGAGACGAGATAATTGAGCCCTTGATTGGCCAGCACGCCGACGGTCGAATCCACCAGCGCGGTGTCGACGTAACAACCTTTACCGGTCCTTTCGCGTTCGGCCAACGCTGCCAGGATGCCGATCACCGAATAGCAGCCGGTAAAGACATCTGAGATCGCTACGCCGACGCGGGTCGGCGGGCCGTCCGCGTAGCCGGTCAGGCTCATGAAGCCGCCGATGCCTTGCGCCATGAGATCATAGCCGGCGCGCGCGGCGTCGGGGCCGTCCTGACCGAAGCCGGTCACCGAGCAGTAGATCAGGCGTGGGTTCTCCGGCGCCAGGCTCTTGTAGTCGAGGCCGAACTTGGCGAGGCCGCCGACCTTGAAATTCTCGATCAGCACGTCCGAGCGCTTGGCCAGCTTGTGCACAATGCGGCGACCGTCCTCGTTCTCGAAGTCGGCTTCGATCGAGCGCTTGCCGCGGTTGGCGGAATGGAAATAGGCGGCGCCGATATGTTTGCCGTCGGCGCCTTCGACGAAAGGCGGCCCCCAGCCGCGGGTGTCGTCGCCGGTTCCCTTGCGCTCGACCTTGATGACATCGGCGCCCAGGTCCGCGAGCATCTGCCCCGCCCAGGGCCCGGCCAGGATGCGGGCAAGTTCGAGGACGCGGAGACCCGCTAACGGCTTCGGCATGCTGTGAAACTCCTGAGGGGCAGGGAATGGTCGACGGCCGAGGTTATAAGACCATCGATCCGTGCTGACCAGACCGGGAATTGTTCATTGGGTGCAGAGGGTTGTGCCAGAATTTTGCGACGCGGCTATGGCGCTGTGTCGCACCGGCCGCTATGGTGTAGCGGGGTGACATGCCGTACTGGCTATTGTTCTGACACGGATCAAACGCGGCGGTGTTTCCGCCGTTAAGGCTTAAAAAGACCAAAGGGAGGAAAAAATGAGATTGCTATCGACGATTCTCGCCGGCGTTGCGGCCGCCGTTGTGCTGTCGGCTTCGGCGCAGGCGCAGGTGACGATGAAGGCATCGCACCAGTTCCCGGGCGGCAAAGGCGACGTTCGTGACGACATGGTGCAGATGATCGCCAAGCAGGCCGCGGCCGCCAATGTCGGCCTCACCATCCAGGTCTATCCCGGGCGCTTCGCTGTTCAAGCCGAACGACCAGTGGAATGCCATGGTCAATGGGCAGCTCGACATCACGCTGTTCCCGCTCGATTACGCCAGCGGCAAGGTGCCGGCCTTCAGCGCGACGCTGATGCCCGGCCTGATCCGCAGCCAGGACCGCGCCAAGCGCATCAACGACTCGCAATTCATGAAGGACATCCGCGCCGAGATCGAAAAGCACGGCGTCATCGTGTTGTCCGACGCCTGGTTCGCCGGCGGCATGGCGTCCAACAAGGGCTGCCTCACGCATCCGAACGATCTGAAGGGTCTTAAGTTCCGCGCCGCCGGCCCGACCTTCGCTTCAATGTGGGAGAACGCCGGCGCCAGCATCGTCAGCCCGCCGTCGAACGAAATCTACAACGCGTTCCAAAGCGGCGTCGTCAACGGGACCGATACCAGCCTCGGCACCTTCCAGTCCATGCGTCTCTACGAGGTGACGAATTGCCTCACCGCGCCGGGCAACAATGCGCTGTGGTTCATGTACGAGCCGGTGCTGATGTCGAAGAAGAGCTTCGACAAGCTCAACAAGGCGCAGCAGGACGCCGTGCTCAAGGCCGGCAAGGCGGCGCAGGCCTATTACGAAGGCAAGGCCGACCAGGTGAACAAGGACGCGATCAAGGCGTTCGAGGATCACAAGGTGAAGGTGGTGACCCTCAGCGACGCCGATTATCAAGCATGGCTCGAGGTGGCGAAAAAGAGCTCCTACGCGACCTTCGCCAAGGCGGTGCCGAACGGCCAGAAGCTGATCGACGAGGCCCTCGCCGTCAAATAACGAAAGCCACGACAAGTTGGCCGGCCGGCGGGCTCACCCGCCGGCCGGCGCCATGTCGCCCCGTCAGCGTTGCACGGGGACATTCCGCAACGAAAGCTGTTTGCTCAAGCCAGTCTTATGGACACATACATTCGGGTGGTGATCTTTCTGTCGCGCGTCGCCGGCGTGTTCGCGGCTATTCTTATCGGTCTCGCAGTGTTCGTGATCTGCGACATGGTGATTGTGCGTTATTTCATGAACGTGCCGACGATCTGGCAGATCGACGTGGTGACCTACGCAATCGTCGCAGCGACTTTCGTTGGCAGTGCTTATGTGCTGATGACGCGCGGCCACGTGAATGTGGAGATTCTTCCTCTCTATATCGGCCCGCGTGCCCGCTATTGGCTCGCGCTGTTCACGATTTTGCTGTCGATGAGCTTTTGCGTGGTGCTGTTCGTTCTCTGCACGCAGTATTGGTATCAGGCCTGGTCGGAAGGCTGGCATTCGAACACGGTCTGGCGTGCCCGTCTGTGGATTCCCTATCTGTCGATGCCGTTCGGCCTCGGGCTCTTGGTCTTGCAGTACATTGCTGAATTGATCTGTCTGGTGACAGGCCGGGCGCTCCCCTTCGGTCTTAAGCCTAAAGAAGACCTCGAGGAGTTCGGCCGGGATCAGGCTAAGCAAGCCTTGGGAGACGTCCCATGAGTCCGAATATGCAAGGGACGCTCGTTCTCATTGCGACCCTATTGATGCTGCTGTCGGGGATCCCGGTGGCGTTCGGTCTCGGCGCGATTTCGATCATCTTTCTTCTGTTGTTCCACGGTGTCGACAGCATGCATGTGGTCGCCGAGACATTCTGGTCCGGCCTCGACGAATTCACTCTGGTCGCTATCCCGATGTTCGTGATGATGGGCGCCGCGATCGGCTCATCGCCGGCCGGCAAGGATCTTTACGAGGCGCTCGACCGCTGGCTTTACCGCGTGCCGGGCGGGCTGGTGATTTCAAATCTCGGCGCCTGCGCCATCTTCGCCGCGCTCACCGGTTCCTCGCCGGCCTGCTGCGCGGCCATCGGCAAGATGGGTATTCCGGAAATGCGGCGGCGCGGCTATCCCGACGACGTGGCCACCGGCTCGATCTGCGCCGGCGGCACGCTCGGTATCCTGATTCCGCCGTCGATCACCTTCATCCTCTACGGCATCGCCACCGAAACCTCGATCGGCCGTCTGTTCCTTGCCGGGGTGATGCCTGGCCTCATGCTGACCTGCATGTTCATGCTGTGGACGATTTTTATCATCTGGAAGCGCGGTTTCCGCTCCCATGCGATCGATTTTCGTTATTCCTGGAAAGAAAAATTTCAGTCGATCCCCAAGATCGCGCCGTTTCTGCTGATTATTTTCGGCGTCATGTACTCGCTCTACGGCGGCGTGGCGACGCCGTCGGAAGCGGCCGGCGTCGGCGCCGCGCTCTGCCTCATTTTGGCGGTCCTGATCTACCGGCTTTGGAAGATCGACCAGATTTGGCACATCCTGCGCGACACCATGCGGGAATCGGTGATGATCCTGACCATCATCGCCGCCGCCGTGTTGTTCGGCTACATGCTCACCTCGCTCTATCTCACCCAGATGCTGGCGCAGGCGATCGCCGATGCGCACTTCAATCGCTGGGTCCTGATGGGGATGATCAACCTCTTCCTGCTGGTCAGCGGCTTCTTCATCCCGCCGGCCGCCATTATCTTGATGACCAGCCCCATTTTGCTGCCGATCATCACCGCCGCCGGATTCGATCCGGTCTGGTTCGGCGTGATCCTGACTATCAACATGGAAATCGGCCTGATCCATCCGCCGGTCGGCCTCAACATCTACATCGTCAACGCAATTGCACCGGACGTACCGGTCACAAAAGTGATGTGGGGCACGATGCCCTACGTCTTATGTATGATGTTGGCGATCGTGATCTTGTGCTTCTTTCCAGAAATCGCCACATGGTTGCCTAACCACATGATGGGCGGCGCTAAATAGCGCCTTCGAGCGCATTCCTGGACGTCGTGATGAACACGTCTTTCTTCGGAGAGCTTCTGCAGACCATTTCGGAGCGCGGCCGCGCGCTGCTGGCGCGCAACCGCCGCGTCGAAGCATCCGCGCGCTCCGAAAGCCTGGTCGAGCTGTGCGAGGATCTCCTGTCCAGCCGCGGCGAGGCCTCCGGCGTCGCCCGCGCGCGTGAAATCCTAGGCCGTTACGGCGAGCTGACCACCGGGCCGCGCATCGCCTTCTTTGAGGCGCTAAGCGAACGCTTCGGCCCCGATCCGGCCCGTATGGAACGCGCTATCGCCGCCTGGCGCGAGAAGCCGTCCGACGCAACCGCTGCCGAAGTTCATGCCGCCTCGGAGCCGCGCCGGCAGGAACTGTTCCGCCGGCTCAATCTGGCGCCGGGCGGCACGGCCGCGCTGGTGCGCATGCGCGAGCAGCTGATCGACGTGCTCGAGCACCGCGACGACCTCACCGCGGTCGACGAGGATTTCGTTCACCTGTTCTCATCTTGGTTCAACCGCGGCTTCCTGGTGCTACGCCGCATCGACTGGTCGACGCCGGCGATCGTGCTCGACAAGATCATCCGCTACGAGGCGGTGCACGAAATCAGCGACTGGGACGATCTGCGCCGCCGCATCGATCCGTCCGACCGGCGCTGCTACGCGTTCTTCCATCCGGCGCTGGTGGACGATCCCTTGATCTTCGTCGAGGTGGCGCTCACTCGCGACATCCCGGGTGCGATCGCGCCGATCCTGAGCCCCGAGCGCGAGGTGACCGATACCGACAAGGCGCGTACCGCGGTGTTTTATTCGATCTCCAATTGCCAGCGCGGGCTTGCCGGCGTGTCGTTCGGCAATTTCCTGATCAAGCAGGTGGTCGAGGAGATCAGCCGCGAAACGCCGAAGCTCTCGACTTTCGTGACGTTGTCGCCGGTGACGAATTTCGCCGAGTGGCTCGCGCACGAACGCGGGCAGGAGAATTCCACGGCGCTAAGCGATACCGACAAGACGCTGTTCGCCGTGCTCGACGATCCCAACTGGTGGCGTGACGAAAAAACAGTGGCCGGGCTGCAAGACCCGCTGATGCGCGCGGCGGCCTGGTATTTCCTGCGCGCGCGCAACGGACGCGGGCTGCCGGTCGATGCGGTGGCGCGTTTCCATCTCGGCAATGGCGCGCGGCTCGAGCGCATTAATTGGCTGGCCGACACCTCCGACAAGGCGATTGCGCAGGCGCACGGGCTGATGGTGAATTACCAATACGATCTCGACGATATCGAGACGAACCACGAGGCCTATGAGGAAGCCCGCACAGTCGCCGCCGCCAGCACAGTGCAACGGCTATTGCGTCCGCCGCTCGAACTGGTCCCGGTGTCGGGCTGATTGATTTTGTCGTCCCCGCTTTCGCGGGGACGGCAGTTAAGATTTCCCATACACCGGCACGATGGCGCCGCGGGTGACGCGGTTGTCGGGCGAGGCGAGGAACAAAATTGTCGCCGCCACTTCCTCGACCTTCGGCCAGGTATCGAAGTTAGCCTTCGGCATCGCCTTGCGGTTGGCTGGAGTATCCATGATCGAGGGGGCCACCGCATTGACCAGGATGCCGTCCTTCGCCACTTCCTCGGCCAGCGCCACGGTGAGCGCGGCGACACCCGCTTTCGAAATGGTATAGGCCGTCATACCGGCGCCGCTGCGCCATTCCAGCGCCGGCCGCGCCGCCACATTGACGATGCGCCCACCGGCTTGCGCCATGGCATTGACCGCCGCGCGGCAACACAAGAAGCACGACACGAGATTGCTATCGATCTGCGCCATCAGCGCGGCCTGCCCGGTTTCCGCCACCTTGCCGGCTGCGAAACCACCCGCGATGTGGATCGAGGCCCACGGCGTTGTGCCGTCATACACCTTGGCCACCATCGTCTCATCGGCCAGATCGGCGACTGCGATCAGCTTCACCTTGGCGTCGTCGCGATAGGGAAAGCGCTGCGCCTCCGCCTCATGCACGTAGGGAACCGTGCAGCTCGCGCCCGCGGCCAGCAGGCCCGCGACCACCGCGCTGCCGAGCGCGCCGGTACCGCCGGTGACGACGACGTGTCTGCCGGAAAAATCTGTCACCCGCGTCCCCGTTTCACCCGGGTCGGCAGCACCTGGAATTCGATCCAGTTCGCCACCTCGCCGACCCGTAGCTTCTTGTCGAGCACGTTCTTGCTGATGCCGTGACGCCAGTACAAACGCTTGCAATCCGGGTCGCGGTCGAGCGTATCGAGATCGTGCGCGAAGGTCTTGATGTCTTCCGCGTCCTTGAAGAAGCCTTCCTCGATCAGCCGTGTGCCGATGCGCCGCACGATCGCGGCGATTTCGCGCAGCGGGTATTCCGGATGGTACTGCACGCCCCAGGCCACCGACCCGTTGGTGCGGATTTCCACGCTCTGCACAGCCGACACCGCGTTGGTGGCGAGCACGGTGGCGCCTGCTGGCAGCGCCTCGACTTCGTCGAGATGCACGGTCGGCGCGTTGAACACGTCGAGCTTGCCGACATACATCGGATGCTTGCGGCCGGCTTCGGTGAGCCGGATGCCGCGGCCGAAGCCGATCTCGCGGCCTTTCGGATTTTTGCGCACACTGCCGCCGGCCGCCGCGGTGATCACCTGCAGCCCCCAGCAGGAGCCGAACAGCGGGGTTCCGGTCGCAAGCGCCGCGCGCACCAGATCGATCTGCCGCATCACCTCCACGCCGCCGTTGTAGATGTGCAGCGAGGAGCCGGTGATGGCGATACCGTCATAGCCCTCAAGCGACTCGCCGTCCGGCAAAGTGGCGGCCGGATCGCCCGGATGGCAGGTGTCCACGCTCGCGCCCGGCAACAGCTCGCGCAGCAGGTTGGAATAACCCTGGTGGGCGGCGGTGCCGCCGACCGCGATATGCTCGGCCAGCGTCTGCGGCGAGTTGCCTTCAATGACGAGCAGGCGGGGGGATGGCATTGGGCGTTAAATAAACGGGCCTCGTCCCGTGATTGTGTCGTGAAACGGCACACATGACACAGCCTGGATATGGCTAAGCCAAGGCACTTTTGCAATCGCCGCCAAAATTTGTGGGCCTAGCGCGGATTTCGCGCGCTTACGTTCTTGAGGTCGCCATGCAAGCCGCCCATCCTGCGTAAATTCGCGCGAATCAGCGGGCAAATCTGCAGGCACATGGCCGAATACGACCTCGCCATTATCGGCGGCGGCATTAACGGAACGGGCCTTGCCCGCGATGCGGCCGGCCGCCGCCTGCGCGTGCTGCTGGTCGAGCAAAACGATCTCGCCTCCGGCACCTCCTCGGCCTCCACCAAGCTGATCCATGGCGGTTTGCGCTATCTTGAGCACGGCGCTTTTCGGCTGGTGCGCGAGGCGCTGCATGAGCGCGAGGTGTTGTTGCGCATGGCGCCGCACGCGATCCGGCCGCTGCGTATCATGTTGCCGCCACGACCCGGCTTGCGTTCCCCGCTACTGCTGCGGTTGGGCCTGTTCGTGTACGACATGTTGAGCGGACGAAAATTGTTGCCCGCCACGCGCAACATCGATCTCACCCATCATCCGCTCGGACAGCCGCTCAAGCGGTCGTTCCGTTATGGCTTCGAATTTTCCGACTGCCAGGTCGACGACTCCCGTCTGGTCCTGCTCAACGCGCTCGACGCCGCCGAGCGTGGCGCTGTCATCCGCACCCGCACCCGCTGCGTGCGCGCCGAGCGGCGCGACGAATGGGAACTGGTGCTCAATGCGCGCGGCCGCCGCGAGGTGACGAGCGCGCGCGTGCTGGTCAATGCCGCCGGTCCTTGGATCGGCGAGGTGGCCGATACCGTGATCCGGCGTCCATTGCCGGCGCCGGTGCGCCTGGTGAAAGGCAGCCATATCGTGGTGCGGCGTCGCTTCGAGCACGATTGCGGCTATCTGTTGCAGGCTGCCGACGGGCGCGTGGTGTTCGCGCTGCCGTTCGCGCAGGATTACACTTTGATAGGCACGACCGATGAGAATTTCGTCGGCGATCTCAATTCACCGGCGCCCGACGCCGATGAAATTATTTATCTGTGTCAGACGGTGAATGAATATTTCCGCGACAAGGTCTCGCCCGACGAACTGGTTTGGTCGTTCGCCGGCGTGCGGTCGCTCTACGACGACGGCGCCAACAAGCCGGAGGACGTCACCCGCGACTACGTGCTGGCGCTCGACGAAGTCCACGGCGAAGCGCCGCTGCTCACGATCTATGGCGGCAAAATCACCACCTATCGCCGGCTAGCTGAGGCGGTGATGGCGAAGATCGGAATTTTCTTCGGTGCGCTGCCGCCGTGGACGGCCGGCTCGGCGCTGCCCGGCGGCGACTTTCCGGTCGACGGCTTTGATGCGCTGGTGGCGGAGACGATCGGCCGCTGGCCGTTCCTTGACGAGCCATATGCGCGGCGCCTGCTGCGCGCCTATGGCCGGCGCATCGAACGCATTCTCAGGAACGCGCAAAGCATGGATGAACTGGGCCCATGCTTCACCGGCAATCTCACCGGCGCCGAAGCGCGCTATCTGGTCGAGAACGAATGGGCGCAGAGTGCGGACGACGTGCTATGGCGGCGCAGCAAACTCGGCCTCGATGCCTCGCCCGAGCAGCGCAGCGCGCTCAGCCGGTTCATTGCCTCGTTGCGACCGGCATCTTAAGCTGCGCTCGTGGTTTACGAAACCTTGCGGCGATCGACGAAATTGCAAAGGGCCATATTAACGGCTTGCCATACCTTTGTGCATTAGTCGTAACGTCCGGTGTTCGTTCCGGGGCCAGCGGACCGCCTATGTCGACCGATTCGAAACAACTTGCTGAACGCTTCGCCGCTACCAAGGTCGTGGTGGTGGACGACGAGCATTACATGCGCAAGGTCGTGCGTACGATGCTCCTGAGCATCGGCATACGCGAGGTACATGAGGCATCGGACGGCCAGGCCGGACTCGAGTTGATCCGCAAGTTAGGGCCGGATGTCGTTATTCTCGACTGGCAAATGCCCGGGCTCGATGGGCCAGGATTCGTCCGCATCGTTCGTTCGCCCGCGACGTTCCCGTACCCGAATGTGCCGATTATCATGCTCACCGGCCATGGCGAGCGCTCGCGCGTCATCGAGGCGGTGAAGATCGGCGTCAACGAATTCCTGATCAAGCCGGTGTCGGTGAAGGCGCTGCAGGACCGCATGGTTTCCGTGCTGACCCAGCCGCGCGAGGTCGTCAAAAGCGGCGACTATTACGGCCCGGTGCCGCGCAGATTGGCGGCCACCATTCATGCCGACAATGACGAGGCCATCCTCAATTTGTCTCTGACGAACTGATCTCCGCAGACTTTTTTGTCTGCGCATGATCTTATCCGCAAGCCGATTCTCCCATTTCGGGATCATACGCACGCGCCGGTTCGCGGAGATCGTCGTTGCCGACCGCTCTCATCGCTATCGACCAGGGCACCACCTCGACGCGCGCCATCGCGTTTGATGGCACGCTGCAGCCGCTTGCCAGCGCGCAGCAGGAACTGCGCCAGATCTATCCGGCGCCTGGCGAGGTCGAGCACGACCCGGAGGAAATCTGGGCGGCGGCGGTAGCGACCGTGCGTGCGGCGATGACGAAGGCCGGGCTCGCGGCCAAGGATATCGCTGGCATCGGCATCACCAATCAGCGCGAAACGACGGTCGTATGGGACCGCGCCACCGGCCAACCGATCCACCCGGCAATCGTCTGGCAGGACCGGCGCACTGCCGATTTTTGCGACCGCTTGCGCCGCACCGGCCATGCGCCGGAGGTTGCCGACAAGACTGGACTGCTGCTCGACCCCTATTTTTCCGCCAGCAAGATCGCCTGGCTGCTCGACAATGTAAGCGGCTCGCGTGCCTTGGCCGAGGCGGGCCGGCTCGCCTTCGGCACCATCGATTGCTTTTTGTTGTGGCGCCTCACCGGCGGCAAGGTCCACGCAACCGATGCCACCAATGCCGCGCGCACGCTGTTGTTCGATATTTCGCGCGGGCAATGGGACGACGGGCTGTGCCGCATGTTCGGCGTGCCGCCATCGCTGTTGCCGCAGGCGCGCGACTGCGCTGGCGAGTTCGGCACCACCGTATCGGAATTATTCGGCGCGCCCATCCGCGTTCTCGGCATGGCCGGCGACCAGCAGGCGGCGACCATCGGGCAGGGTTGCTTCACGCCCGGTATGATGAAATCGACCTACGGCACCGGTTGCTTCGCGCTGCTCAACACCGGGCCCGAGCGCGTCGCCTCACGCAACCGGCTGCTCACGACCATCGCCTATCAGCTCGAGGGCAAACGCACCTATGCGCTGGAAGGCGCGATTTTCATCGCCGGCGCCGCAGTGCAATGGCTGCGCGACGGCCTGAAGATCATCACCACGGCGTCCGAGGTCGACAGCCTGGCCGAGCGGGCCGATCCGGCCGACCAAGTCTACCTGGTGCCGGCCTTTGTCGGCCTAGGCGCGCCCTATTGGGATGCGCAGGCACGGGCCGCGATTTACGGGCTCACCCGCAATTCCGGACCCGCGGAACTCGCACGCGCGGCGCTCGAAGCGGTCGGCTACCAGACCCGCGACCTGCTCGTGGCCATGCATGCCGACTGGCCGATGGCGGCCGGCGCCGCCACCGTGCTGCGCGTTGACGGCGGCATGACCGCGAGTGCGGTCACCATGCAGTTCCTCGCCGATATCCTGGCCAGCCCGGTCGATCGTCCGGCGGTCATGGAAACCACCGCCTTGGGTGCGGCGTATCTGGCCGGGCGGGCGGCCGGCCTCTGCCCCGATCTCGACGGTTTCGCCGCGCAATGGCGGCTCGACCGCAGGTTCCAGCCGCACATGGATGCATCCCAGCGCGAGCGGAAATATTCCGGCTGGCAGGACGCGGTGCGCCGCACGTTAACGCACGCTTGAGTTTTCGCGGCGACTATTACGGCCCCGCGCCGCGGGTTCCAGCGCCCGATCCAGAGGCCGATGCTCCCGAGCCGGCGCCGCCGGCGGCCTGACGCCCGCGCTAATCGCTGCTGCTGCGTCGGCGCGGCGGGCGGAACAGATAAACCAGGAACCAGATCGGCACGATGATCAGCGAGCCGAGCAACAGGTTCGGCCAGGCCCAGGCAAAGCCCCGCCGGGCATAATCCTCTAAGCGCTCGGCCGAGAGGCCGGTTTTTTGCATCAATTGCTCAACGGTGATGCCGAAATGGGCCATGATCGCTCCCGCCACCAGTGAGGCGACCACGACCTTGACCAGCGTTCGGACAATGGGGTGCAGCATCCGCGCCCTGTCGCGCCGGCGCTAGACCGGCGGGTGATTCGTTTCAGGCGCAATAATAGTCAAATGGCGGAGCGGCGGCACGTATAAGAAATAAGCCGTGTCAGGGTTTTTGGGCGGCCGGCTGCTCGGCTGCCGGGACGGCGGGCGCAGGGCCGCCTGTGAGCCGCTCGATCACCGAACGCGCCGCATCGCGCGCGCGCTGATCGCGTACCGCATTGAGCAGCGGGGCCGCCGCGCCCGAGCGGCGGATGAGGGCTTCGGGGTCGGGCAGCATGATCGGGTCGTCCCAGGAACCCTGCACGATGAAGGGTAGCTCGAACGAGACCGTTTCCGGCTTGGCGGAGGATATCAGACCCGCCGTACCCTTGAGATCGAGTTCGCGGGTCGGAATCGAGGCTGAGCCGGCGAGCGCCAGCCGCACCGCCGACCCGTCGATTTTCACGTCCTCGACGGTGACCGTGCCCATGGTGATCTTCAACGTCATTGCGATCTTGTCGAAGGGGGTCCGCCCGGTGCGGAATTCGCCGCCGCCGGACAGCGGACGCCGCTCGAGCCGCCGCAGCAACTGTTCGACGTTGAGGCCGGCGAGCGATCCCTTCTCGCCGATCAGGCTGGCGGTGCCGTTGAGCGTGCGGGTAACCGCGAGCACGCTGTCGCCGCTGCCTTCGACCGCGAAGGATATGTTGCCGGTGCCTTCGAGCCGGTGCAGCCCGAACAACTGGCCAAGGCAGCTTTCCAGGTCCACGTTGGTGAATTGCAACTGCGATTTCACGTCCACACCGGCGGCGAAATTGGCCAGCGTCAGCGAGCCCTTGATCACGCCGCCATAGGCCTGCGCTTCGCCGACCGTCACCACCAGGTGGCCGCCGCGCAAATTCGCGCCGATGGCGGTACGGCCGAGCTTGGCATTGGACACCACGACGTTCGCGGCCGACAGCCGCAGGTCGAGGTCCACGCCAGACAGGCCGTCGAGCGTAATGCGCGCGTCATTCCAGTCGCGCTGATTAGACGTGAGCAGGCGGATGGTTGAGACATAGGGCGTCAGATCGAGCGTGTCGGAGGCGAGCGTGCCCTGCAGCGTCTTGCGTCCGTCGGTGGCGAAGGTGAGCACGCCCTCGGCAGTGTTACCGTCGAGTTCCACATTGACGTTGTTGAGCCCGATGGTGCCGCCCATCACATTGGCTTGCGCCTTGATCGCGAAATGGCTGAATCCGCCGCCGGGCATCGGCCGCTGTCCGGCCCAGATCAATGCATTGCGCATCGACGCGGTGTCGGCGGCGAGCGTGCCTTCGATCTTGAGTGTGGGTTTGACGCTGATGGCGCCTTCGAACGCAGCCTTGATCTGTTTGCCTGCAATGCGCAACTTCAAGCCGGTGTGGTTGCCGGCGAGCGCGGCCGGAAAATCGCCGAGCGTCAATGTCATATCGAGCGGTTCGTCATGCCAGACGAAACGGCCGGTGGCGCCGAAGCTCTTGGAGATCGACGGCCAGGCCAGCGAAAATTCCACGTCGTTCAGCGTCTCGTCGAGCTTGGTCGCAGCGTTGTGCACCAAGACGGTGCCGTTATCGATGCGCATTTCAGAGAATGCCGCGAGGCGCGGGCCGTCCTTGGTCTGACTGCGCGTCAATGCCTCGATCAGGCCGGACCAGTTTGATTTGCCGTCCGGCTCCACGTTGACCTCGATGGTCGGGCGCTCCAGCGCCACGTCGGAAATTTCCACCCGGCCAAGCAGCAGCGGAAAAAAGCGCAGGCGCGCGGTCAGCCGCTCGGCGGTGAGCGCCGGCCTTTTGCCGTCGCCCAGCACCACGTCGGCGAAGCTCACGCTGCCGGTGGGAAACAGCGAGACCCTGGCCTCGCCGCGCAGGCTAGGGTTCAGGCCGGTGACGGCGCTAATTTCGCTTAAGACCTGCCGGCGCACCGCGTCGGCCGAAATCAGGTAGCCCGCCGCGACCAGCACGCCACTGCCGACCGCAATCGCGGCCAGCAGGGCTAGACCCAGGCGCTTAAAGCCAATGGCGGCCGTCAAAGTGATGATTTCCGGTTGTTTCGGTGTCGGTTGCCGGCGGACTATACCACCGGTCGCGCCGTCACCAACCGTGCGCGGCCTCTGTGACCCTTTCATGGCCGGTGCCGATACCCGGTTAAGGCTACCGCGGTGGCGTCGCATCGGCGATTTCGGCGATCAGCTTCTTGATGATCGCCTGGCCAAACGAATTGAAATCCTTCGCCTCCAGTACGAAGGCGCCGGGGCCACCGATAACATTGTCCCGATAGTAATTCGCCAGGCCGCCGGGCGGGTGGGTGTGCTCGGGGTTCCACGGCAATGGGGTCTCGCTCAGGATCACCAGCCCGTTGATGGTGATGCCGAGCGCTAGCGCCTCGTCGCGGGCAACGCCGACATCGCGACCGGCATTATTGGTGCCGTCGCCGGAGACGTCGATGGTGCGCCGTTGAGACGAAAACGGCGCGTGCGCAAACTGCGTGACCGCGAAGTCGATGCCGCCGCTGATCGAGGTGCGATCGGCGAACGAGCGGGGTGATTCCAGCAGCCGGTCGCCGAAAGCCTGCGCGGCCTTCGGCCCGTCGATCGTCATCCATTCGATCACGACTTTCTGGTTGCCGAGGCCCGACCATTCCGCAAACAAAACCGCGATGCGGCCGTTGCGGCCGGACCGGATGGCGTCGAGTACGCGAGGATTGGCGACCGCCGCGGCATAGCCTTCGCGTTGCAATTGGAATTTTTGCGCATCGACGCTGCGCGAGACGTCGGCCGCCAGCACCAGCAATAGGTCGACCGGCTCGGCCGCGCGCGCGGGCTGAGCGATGGCCGATACGAGGAGAACGACACACCAGAACAGGCGACGCATGACAGCCTCTTTCCGCCACCCCAGGGTGACAGAGCGAGCAGGAACTCTAGCCGATTTTGCGGCCTATTGCGCCAGCACGCGCGTCGCCGGAAAGGCGATCTCGACCAATGTGCCGTCGTCTACCTGGCTGGTGATGCGGAATCGCGCATGGTTGGCCTCGGCCAGCGCCTTGCTGATCGGCAGGCCGAGCCCGGTGCCGCCGGCGCGGCTGGAGGTAGCAATCTGACCGAACGGCTCGAGCGCGGTCTGCAATTCCTTTTCGCTCATGCCGGGGCCGGTGTCGCGTACGCGCAAGACGATCTCATGGTCGTCATTCACGGCGGTGGCCACGATCACTTGCCCGCCGGCGCCGGTGAACTTGATCGAGTTCGACAGAAGATTGAGCGCGATTTGCCGCACCGAGCGCGCGTCAGCCACGATCTGCGGCAGGTTTGGCGGCAGCGAGGTGCGGATGATGACGCGTTCGCGGTTGGCTTGCTGCTGCATGATAGCGACGCATTGCTGGACGAGGTCGTTCAGATTGACGCTCACGAAAGTGAGTTCCAGCTTGCCGGCCTCGATCTTGGACAAGTCGAGCAGATCGTTGAGCAGCGAGATCAGGTGGCCGCCGGAGGTGTGGATGTCCTTGAGATATTGCCGGTAGCGCTCGTTTCCGACCGGGCCGAAGCGTTCGTCCATCATCACCTCGGAAAAGCCGATAATGGCGTTGAGCGGCGTACGGATCTCGTGGCTGATCTTGGCGAGGAATTCCGACTTGGCGGTGGACGCCTTCTCGGCCTGCTGTCTGGCGTTGATCAGTTCTTCCTCGGTGCGCTTCCAGGCCGTGACGTCGCGCATCACCGCGCAGAATTTCTCGCCGTCGGCGATCCGCCCCAGCGTGAAGTAAAGCGGCACCAGGCCGCCCTGGCGGACCAGCCCGATCGCTTCGCGGCCGGTGTCGAGCATCCCGGCGCCGTTCGCCAGCCGGTCCAAATAGTCGAGCACCAAGCGCCGGCTTTCCGGCGCAAACAGATCGCCGAAACTGAGCTCGCCGATTTCGGCAGCCTCGTAGCCGAACAGCGCCTCGGCGCTGCGGCTGGCCGAAAGGATGCGGCCGGCGCGATCGAGCACCAGGACGCCATCGGTGGTGGTGTCGAGAATCGACTTGAGTTCGTCGTTTTCGCTTTCCAGCCGGCGCAGCGACACGACCTTGCCGCGGTCCTCGGCCACCGCTTGCGTGCTGATCATCAGCACCAGCGCGTTTTCGTTGTTCCAGGCCGCGCTGAACAGGCGCCCTTCGACAGGCTTCTGCTTGCCATTGACGGTGGTGATGGTGAGCGTCTTGCCGTCGTTGCGGGTTTCGCCGGTCGCCGGCCCGCTCTTGGTGTCGATGAACAGGCTGTCGAGACCGCCGGCCTCGGTCAGCGCTTCTAGGGAAGGGTAGCCGGTCCAGTCGAGGAAGGCGCGGTTGGCATAGATCAGCGAGTTGAGGCGATAGACCAGGATACCGACCGGCAGGCGGTCGAAAATCGGCCGCCCCTCATGGATATCGCGGGCGGCATCGCCGTTGCGCGCGGCCCGCGGCGCTATGCTGGCCGGTGGTATGGGTGCGGCAGGCTCGCGGATGAAATCGTCCGGCGCCGGCGCGGCGGCGCCCTTGCCGGCGGTTCTCTTGAGCCGGGCGCTGAGCTCGCGCGCGAGCTCCTCGAAGGCGCTGCGCTCGCCCGGGCTAAGCGCGGGCGGTTCTTCGGCCGGCGGCGGGGCGAACGGCAATATATCGACTGCCGGCGTTTCCGGATTGACGTCGGCCGGAACGGAGGCTGCTTGCGCTCGGCGTTGCTCCAGTGCGGCGAGGCGATCGAGGTCGCGGCAAATGCCGAAGCCGCGATAACCGGCGAACCGGCGGTCGCGGTCGAATACGGGGAGGCCCGACAGCTCGATCGGCAAGGGCTGATCCGTATCGCCGACCGGCCAAGGTACGACGATGCCGCTCCAGGTGTCGCACGTGGCAAGCGCCTTTGCCACCTGGGCTTGCGGATCGAGCTTGAGCGTTTCGGCGATGTCTACCCACGGCTGGCCGAGCACTGCGGCGGTCTTCGGGCCGAGCATCTTGGCGAAATATTCCGTGCCGATGGTGAAGCGGGTCGCCGCATCCATCTGCCAGACGAAGCGGAACGGAAAACGGCGTTGATGCGGTTGCGGGGCAACCGGATCGGAGACAGGGAGCGTCGCTTGCGCAACAGCTTCGGCCGTCTCGACGCCAGCCGCCTTCTCAGGCGCGGCGAATGCAGCGAGCAGCGTCACAGCGGCACCGGCGCCGAGGCGGAGCATGGTGGCCGGCGAGCCCGCAATGATGCCTTCGGCGCGGCCATTGAGCGAGGCCTCACGGGCGAGCCGCTCGGCGCCGAGCGCGACCAAATCGCGCTTGTCACCGAGACGTTCGCGCGCCGCCGGCACCGCCTCGATCAGTTCGCCATCGGCGGTAAAGACCGCCGCCGGCCTCCCGAGATCCGCGAGCAGCCGTTGCGCGCGGTCGGGTAAAGCAAGGTCTTTGCCGGCGCGCTCGGTCGAAACCACCAGGACGGCGGGACTGTTGTCGGAGAGCACGATGCGCGAGCAAAGGCAGATCAGCGTGCCGCCATAGCCCGCGCCAAATCCGCGCAGCCGCTCAAGCCGCGCCACGCCGCCCTGCGGCAGCGTGCCGGCCATACGCGCGATCTGCGCGGCGGCGGCATGCTGGGGTCCGAAACTGAGGGCTGCCAGCGCCCCCGGCGAGGCGGCATCGAAGATCGCAGCCGCGATCGGATTGGCCCATAGAACGCGCGTTGCATCTGCGCTCCAGAGCCATACCGGGTTCGGGCTCAAGGCATGGGCCGCAAGCCGCGGATCGGTCAGGCAATTGAATTGGAGTTCGGTCCCGGTCATCGGCTACGTCGGATTGTTTACGGCTGACAGACTCCTAATACGGCTGCTTTTGCGGTCCGTCCACGACGCGGCGGCTGTCATTCCCTGGCAAGCACAGATAACCTTAATCACATAGGTTTCGGCACTGGCGCGAACCGGCCTAGGCCCTAGATATAAGGTTAAGGGCGGCAGTCACCGCCAGTGCCCCAGGCAGGAGGATGTCATGGCGACGGATGGCAATAAGAATTTCGAGATCCCGGCGGAAATGCGCGCATTCGCCGAGAAAAGCGTCGAGCAGGCCAAACAGGCCTTCGAAAACTTTATCGCCGCGGCGCAACACGCGGTGAACACCGCCGAGACTCAAGCTGCGGCCGCGCGCAGCGGCGCCAAGGAGGTCGGCGAAATGGCCATCGGGTTTACCCAGCGCAATGTCGCCTCCTCGTTCGAATTCGCCGAAAAGCTGGTGCGCGCCAAGGATGCCCAGGAACTAACGGCGCTGCATACGGATTATGTGAAAAGCCAGATCGCGGCGTTGACCGAGCAGGCCAAGGAATTGAGCAAGCAGGCGGCCAAACTGGCCGGCCAGCACTGACGGGGCCATTGGGGGCAGATTTGAAGGCAATTTAGCGCTGGTATCAGCCGGCGGCGTTGGTTTTATGACACTTTTGTGCAATGCAATATTTTTGTTGCAATGCACCAAAAACAGTGCTATATAGTTTTTACAGCACTCGCCCAGGCGCTCATTGGGTGCCCCTTACGGCGGCGGGTCTTGAGACAAGCGCGAGCCGATTTACCCGAGGGCGACGGCTCGCTTTAAGTCGGAAAGCCGCCCTCCTAGCTAAGGATAACTGTCATGGCCGAACCCCAGACCGCGGCTGTCACGCCGAAAGCCAAGCCGAAAGCGGTTGCCGCTAGCGCATCCGTCTTCGAGATGCCGAAGTTCGAAATGCCGAAGTTCGAGATGCCGAAATTCGAGATGCCAAAGTTCGAAATGCCGAACGTCGAAGTCCCTGCCGCCTTCCGCGAGATCGCCGAGAAGGGCGTCGCGCAGGCCAAGGAAGGCTACGAGAAGATGAAGACCGCCGCCGAAGACGCGACGGAATTGCTCGAAGAGACCTATGCGACGGCCTCCAAGGGCTGCTCCGGCTACGGCCTCAAGCTGATCGAAACCGCCCGCACCAACAGCAACGCCACGTTCGACCTGTTCGGCGAAGTGCTGTCGGCCAAGTCGGTTGCCGAGGTGGTCGAGCTCTACACCGCCTTTGTGCGCGCGCAGTTCGAAACCGTGAGTGCGCAGGCCAAGGAGCTTGCCGATCACGCGCAGAAGGTGGCGACCGAGACCGTCGAGCCGATCAAGGAAAGCTTCACCGCGGCCTTCAGCAAGGCCGCGTAAGCAACCTGTCGAATAGCCACCGCGTCTTGCGCGGCGGATCCAAGGCCCGGGCGCCAAAAGCGCCTGGGCTTTTTGCTGTGACCGGTAGGCTTGCCAAATTGACGCCCTGAACCTAGGTTCCGGCCGCTCGCACCAAAGACTGCGGGCTTGTGCAGGCGTAGCTCAGTTGGTTAGAGCGCTGGTCTGTGGAACCAGAGGTCGGTGGTTCAAGTCCACCCGCCTGTACCACTCGAATTCCGCTATCAATCCGGCGTCAGCAACGAAATCCCGAGCAGCGCGCGCCGGCGCAGCCAGGCGGTTGCGCGGTATTTCGGGTCGCGCGTGACCGCCTGCATGCCGTCGAGCACGGCGAGCACGCGGCGCCCACCGAGCGTATCGCCGAGCGCCAGCGGACCCTTCGGATAATTGAGCCCGAGCTCGACCGCGGTGTCGATATCGCCCGGTGCTGCGATGCGCAGTTCGGCAATGCGCGTGCCGATATTGACGATCATGGCGAGCAGCCGCTGCACCACAAAGCCCGGGCTGTCGTTGATCACGGTGACCGGCGCATCGGCCGACAGCGCCGCGACCGCAGCGCCTAATGTCTCCGGAGTCGTAAGCGGTGTTTTCATCAGCGTGCGGCGGCCCTTGAAGCCGCCCAGCATGTCGACCGCGACCGTTCGAGCCGGGTCGAGTTTGAGGCGAACGACCGCGCCGGTGGCATCTTCGCCGAGCGGCGTCACGAAACAGAGCGCACCT
Organism: uncultured Alphaproteobacteria bacterium; assembly: GCA_963770985.1. Classification (GTDB taxonomy): domain Bacteria; phylum Pseudomonadota; class Alphaproteobacteria; order Rhizobiales; family Xanthobacteraceae; genus Pseudolabrys. The sequence continues at coordinate 25,774 of CAVYRR010000006.1, forward strand.
GCGTCCGGCGCGCCGCCGACTTGGCATTTGACGCCGGCGCCCGCGAGCCATTCGGCCAGCGCACGCCCGCCGTCCTCGTCCGCGATCCAGGCTGACACCGGCTTAGGCTGCGGCGCCACCGACACTGTCGGCGCGCTCGTGGCCGGCGGTCCGTCGTAATTGTAAAAGCCCTGCTTGGTCTTGCGGCCGTGCAAGCCGCCGGCGACGCGTACGGTCAGCTGCGCCGACGGCTGATACATCGGCTCGCCAAAATATTGCTCGAAGATACTCACCATCACCGCATGCGACACGTCGGCGCCGACCAGATCGAGCAGTTCGAGCGGCCCCATACGGAAGCCGGCGGCTTCCTTCATTAGCTGGTCGACCTCACGCGGCGACGCGATGCCCTGCGCGACGATGCGCAGCGCCTCCGGCACGTAGGCGCGGCCGGCGTGATTGACCACGAAGCCGGGCGTATCGGTCGCCACCACCGGATGTTTTCCGATGCGGCGCACGAAGCCGGTAAGCGTCGCGATCAAAGCGGGATCACTGCGCAAGCCGCCGATCACCTCGACCAGCCGCATGAGCGGCGGCGGATTGAAGAAGTGCAGGCCGCCGATGCGGCCCGGATCGGCACAGCCTGAGGCGATCTCGGTGACCGAGAGCGAGGAGGTATTGGTGGCGATCACCGCGTCGGGCGCGATGCGTTGTTCCAGCGCACGGAACAGCTCGCACTTGACCGCGAGATCTTCCACGATCGCCTCGATCACGAGGCCGGCGGGCGCGACCTCGTCGAGCGAGCCGATCGCCCGCAAGCGACCCATGACGCCCTGCTTGGCTTCCGTTGTCATGCGGCCCTTGGCCACCAGGGCGTCGAGCGTCTTGTCGATCGCCGCTATGGAATCGAGCGCCGCGCCTTGCCGCGAATCGAACAGCAGCGCCGTCATGCCGGCTTGCGCGCAAACCTGCGCAATGCCGCGCCCCATGGTGCCGGCGCCGATCACCGCGACGATCAGATCGTCCCTCTGTAGATCGCGCGTCACGGTTACTTCCCTTCGAATGTCGGTTTGCGCTTCTCCAGGAAGGCGCGCATGCCTTCTTTCTGGTCGCGCGTGGCGAACTGCAGGAGCAGCGCCTTGCGCTCCAGCATTAGCGCGGTGTCGAGCGGCGCGTTCAGGCCGGCATTGACGATTTCCTTGATCTGCATGACCGCGATCGGCGGCATGGCTGCGATCTCGGTCGCGATTTCGATGGCGCGCGCCAGCGCCTGACCGGTCGGCGCCACGTCGCTGACCACGCCCATGCTCAGCGCTTCCGCTGCGCCGAACATCCGGCCGGTCAACAGCAGCAGCATCGCACGCTTGCTTCCGATCAGCCTCGCCAATTTCTGGGTGCCGCCGCCGCCGGCCAGGATGCCGATCTTGACCTCGGGCAGGCCGAGGCGGGCGCCTTCGCCGGCAACAATAATGTCGGCGCACAGAGCCAATTCCAGTCCGCCACCGAGCGTGAAACCTTCGATGGCGGCGATCACCGGCTTTGGGCAGTCCATGATCGTGCGCCAGTATTTCTGCAAATTGCGCGCCATGATCTCGACCGGGTCGGCCTCCGCCATTTGACTGATGTCGGCGCCGGCCGCGAAGACGGTATCCGAGCCGGTCACGATCAGGCAGCGGATTGCCGGGTCGGCGGCATGGCGGGTGACCTCGTCGGCGAGCCGCATGCGCACTTCAAGATTGAGTGCGTTGCGCACCTGCGGCCGATTGAGGCGCAGCACCACAATGGCATCCGATGGGCGTTCGACGAGGAGGGGATCTGGCGAGGTCATGGCATTTTACCGATCGGGTGGCGGTTTGGTTCAATCATACATCGTGGAGGCGTCCAGTCTCGAGGTCTCCTTTAACATCGCGGATTGCTACTGCGATAGACAACGCCGGTACGATATTTGAGACGCCCGCCATTGCTGATTTTTTCATCTAACGCTAAGCGTAGCTAAATCAACGACGGTTTCGGATTTAACGGATGTGCGGTATCGCAGGCTTTATTGCAGGCCGTTCGCAAGGCGCGGCGCGGCCGATCGCCGATATAGCCGCTTCGATGAGCGAAACCGTGCGGCACCGCGGGCCGGACGACGACGGCGTGTGGAGCGACCAGGACGCCGGCGTTGCGCTGGTTCATCGCCGGCTGTCCATCGTCGACCTGTCGCCGGCCGGCCATCAGCCGATGATCTCGGCCGATGGCCGCTACGTCATCATCTACAACGGCGAGGTTTACAGCCACGAGGACATAAGGCCCTCGCTGACCGCGCGCGGCGTTTCGTTTCGCGGCCATTCGGATACCGAGGTCATGCTGGAATCGTTCGCCGCGTTCGGCGTCGAAGCGACGCTGCGCCGGCTGATCGGAATGTTCGCGATCGCGCTGTGGGATCGGCGCGAACGCACGCTCACGCTGATGCGCGATCGGCTCGGCATCAAGCCGCTCTACTGGGCCAAGTTCGGCGATCTGTTTCTGTTCGGCTCCGAGCTCAAGGCGTTGCGTGCGCATCCCGGCTGGACGCCGCGCATCGATCGCAACGCCGCGGCGAGCTTCATGCGGCACAATTACATCGCGGCGCCGCACACGATCTATGAAGGCGTCCACAAGCTCGAGCCGGGTATGGTGCTCACCGTGCCATGGGGCGGCGAGCCGAAACTCGAGCGCTATTGGGACGCGCGCGAGGTCGCGCATGCGGGTCTTGCCAACCCGAACCGCGCCAGCGATCGCGAACTGACCGACGAATTGGAGGCCCTGCTCACGGACGCGGTGCGGCGGCGGATGATCGCCGACGTGCCGCTGGGCGCGTTCCTGTCGGGCGGCATCAACTCCTCGACGGTGGTCGCCTTGATGAAGGCCGCCGATGCCGGGCCGGTCAAGACGTTCACGATCGGCTTCGACATTGCGGGCTTCGACGAGGCGCCGCAGGCCGCCGCGGTTGCGCGCCATCTCGGCACCGACCACACCGAACTCACCGTGACGGCGCGGCAGGCGCTCGACGTCATTCCGCGATTGCCGGAATGGTACGACGAGCCGTTTGCGGATTCCTCGCAAATTCCGACCTATCTGGTCTCTGCGATGACGCGCAAGCATGTCACGGTGGCGCTCTCCGGCGATGGCGGCGATGAATTGTTTGCCGGCTACAACCGCTATCAGCTCACCCAACGGTCCTGGCGCGGCCTGTCGCTGTTGCCGCGCGCTGTCCGGCGCGCAACGGCTGCCGCGCTGACCAGCGTCTCGCCGGAACGTTGGTCGCGTCTGCTGTCGTTTTTGCCCGCGCGCCTGCCGGCGCAGATCGGCGACAAGCTGCACAAGGCCGCTTCCGTGCCTTGCGCTTCCCGATGGCGACGCCGTCTACCGGCGGCTGATCACCCATTGGGAGCCCAATGAGGTGATGCCCGGAACGTCGGAACCGAAAGGCATTCTCTGGGACCCTTCGCTCGCCGCGGAAATGCCCTCGCTCCTCGACCGCATGCAATTGCTCGACCTCGTGACTTACCTGCCTGACGATATTTTGACCAAGGTCGATCGCGCCAGCATGGCGGTCGCGCTGGAGGCGCGCGTGCCGCTGCTCGATCACCGGGTGGTCGAATTTGCTTGGACGTTGCCACAGTCTGTGAAAATACGTGGCGGCAAGAGCAAATGGTTGCTGCGGCAGGTGCTCGCTCGCCATGTTCCGCCGGAACTGGTCGAGCGCCCGAAGATGGGCTTCGGCATTCCGCTCGGCGAGTGGCTGCGTGGACCGCTGCGGGACTGGGCGGAAACGCTGCTGGCGGAAAAACGCTTGCGCGAAGCCGGCTTGTTCGACACCGCCTGCGTGCGCCGGCATTGGGCCGAGCACCTCAGCGGCCATCGCAATTGGCAATATCTGCTGTGGGACGTCTTGATGTTCGAGGCTTGGCGCGAGCGCTGGTTGCCTGGCTGATCCAGGCACGCGCCGGCCGTGATGCTGTTCATATGCGTGAACCTGCTACTATAAGTGACCGTTCAATTGGTCTCGCATTCGTCCGGTTGGTCAGTGACCCACTTAAAAATGTCCACATTCATCCAACTGCGACGGCGGCTGCTCAGCGAGTACCCGCTCAGCCTGCTGAGCGGCTACTTGTGGATGGTCGCGAACATTATTGCGCAGCTTATTTTGGTTCCGATCTATCTCCACTCGTTGGGAGCGACGGGGTTTGGAGTCCTGGTGTTGATGCTGGCGATGATCACATATGCGAATGCCGGCAGTCGGCTGGCTCAATGGAGGCTTGCAACGCATCCTGGGCGAGACCTTCAGCACCAGAAATTTCGCCGGCTTTGTCCAGGCGATCGACGTCGGAAAGATTATTCTTTTGTCTTATGGCGTCGCGGCGTCATTGCTCGGTATCGGCGTTGTCGCATTTCTCGATCACACGCGGGTGCCACTGGGGGCGGCGATTGTCGCGGGCCTTTTTCTGCTCGCGAGCTACGAAGCGTCAATCGAGCGGCTTGCGCTGATCGCGGCCGCGCGCCTGGCCGCCGTCAATCTTCTGCTATTCGCTCAGGTCGTCGTATATGCCATCTCGGTCGTGTTTGTCTTGCGCGCCGGCGGCGGCTTGTTGGGCGTCTTCGCCTGCCAGCTCGGCTCGGTCCTGGTCGCGCGAATTCTTTTACCCTTGAGCTGGCAGGGCGCGCGACCGACCGCAAAACATTCGGTCGACACCCCGCGCCCATTGCTGGCGCGGCTAACCGGCCGCATGGGCGGCGGGTACTTCCTTTCCTCGGCGCTGGTCCTGACATCCCAATCCGACGTCCTGCTGATCGGTTGGCTCGGCGGCGCCGAAGTGGCCGCGCGTTATGCCCTGATTTGGAAGATCGCCGAAGTCGGCGTCAACGCGCTGTGGCGAATTTCGAAATCATGGAGCCCCATTCTGATACGCATGGATGCCACGAATGAGCACGCGATCCTCATGCGCCAGTATCGGCATATTGTCGTGCTGTTGCTGGCGACGGCGATCCCGGCCGGACTTGCTTACGCCCTGCTGGGTCCATGGGTAACCACGCTTTGGCTTGGCGCCGAGCAAGCGCCGAAAGACCAGTTGGGCTTTGTGCTCGCAGGAGCGGGGATCGTGTGGCTGGGGCTGGCGCGCCTGCCGTCGATCCTGTCCTATTCGCTGGCACGCTTTCGCCTATGGACAGGAATAGCCTGCGTCGAGGTAGCGGCGAGGCTGGCCTTGACGGTGGCGTTCTATCCGCGCTTCGGCTATCTGGCGCCGCTGGTCGCTCTCAACGTCGTGCATGTTTGCGGTATTGCCGCCGCCTATCAATGGACGGGATGGCGCCTGCTTGTGGGGCGCGCTTGACGCTTTGTTTCATCGTCTCACCAACCTGCCAGCGCGCTATTAGATCACCCGCGCGTCGATCGACGCTTTGCCACACAAGCAACATAGGGCGACAGTAGCCGTGACGGCGGTATAGTAACTACATATTCAAGCAGCCACAGAGCAAGTGTTACCGCAATCAATATGCCGCGCACCGTTTTGTTGAGCGCCATTGGACGGATTGTCGGGTGATTGACGACGGCAAAATTGGCTGACAGCAGATAACGACAGTCCTGGACCGTGAGCCCCGCTGCTTCGTGCGCTGCGCGCAACTGATCCGGTCCAAGCACAATATGCTTGTTATAGACCTGCCGGTCTAGAACGCGCTGCAGAAATCCATTCAGCCCGGTGAGATTCGGAATGATGGTGACGATCAGGCCGTCCGGCTTGGCAAACGCTGCGCAGGCGGAAATGGCGTCTGCGGTATTCTCGAAGTGCTCTACCAGCCCCATCGAATACACCACATCGAAACGGCCAGTCAGGTCGTGCGGCGGATTGAATACATCCCCGTGAACGATCGCACCGGTGACGCCGGCTGCGTGCAACATGTTGCGCGAGGTCTCGCAACCGCGTTCGACATAGTCGAGCCCGGTCACCTGCAGCCCGAAGCAGCGGGCAAAGTAAGGCAGCCATTTCGAATGCGCGCATCCCAATTCGATCAGGCTGCCGCCGCGGCCAGATAGAGGCGCCAGCGCTTGCTCGAAAAACGCATGGAGTGCGAGCGTTGCACGGTTGCGCAGGCTGCGGTCGTTGAGGTCGACCGGTCGCGGCACGTCCGAAGAAAACCAGGTTCGTTCCCAATATTGCTCATCCGTGCGCGCGAATGGTGGATTTTGATCGGTCATTCACAGCCTTTTTGCCACTTCACGCAGCTTGCGTTTTGATATTTTCTGCTCAAGGTCTTCGGCGGTTGCGGGAACGCCATGTAGTGCAGCATCTTGTAGCCGGCGAGGTTCTTTTTTGTATCAGGAGATTAAATTGTCTGCGCTCGGTGTGTTGCCGGGCTTGAGTGCCACACCTATCGTCCTTGCCGATCTTCATGCCATAACGCGAAGCCATGCCAAGTGAAATACCGTCAAACGGCCGCCCGTTGAATATATCATTACACATTGCAATTGCATCGCAACCAAACGCGACGCGCGCCGGGGCGGGCGAATGACGACTGTCCTGCATGTGATCAGCGGGCTCGGGCTTGGCGGGGCCGAACGCATGCTCGTGGAGACCGCAATCGGATTGCAGCATCGCGGACTAGCGCAGCATGTCGTGAGCCTGCGCGGCCGCGGTCAGTATGCCGACGATCTTGAATTGGCGGGCGTTTCGATCAGAGCCATTAACATCGCATCCGCGCCGCAGGCCTTGTCGGCGCTCTGGCAGCTGAGGCAAGACGTGCATCGTCTTCAGCCCGATATTATTCAGGGCTGGATGTATCATGGCGATCTGGCGGCTATGGCGGCCCATCTGGTCGCGCATGGCCGATCGCGCCGGCGCCTGTGTTGGAACATCCGCGCTTCCAACATGGAGGATGTACGGTACACGAAGCTCATCCGCGCCTGCGGGTGGTTCTCCGGATGGCCAGATGTCATCGTGGCAAATTCCGAGGCGGGCGCGAAGTTTCATACCGCGCATGGTTATCGCCCGCGCCGTATCGTGGTGATCCCAAACGGCATTGATACGGATAAATTTCATCCCGATCCAATCGCCCGCGCCATGTTGCGTGCCGAACTTGGGTTAGGCGGCCAAGTTGTCGCTGTCCATGTCGCGCGGGTCGATCCGATGAAGGATCATGCCGGCATTTCTCGGCCATGACGAGCCTGCCCGGAATTTCCGGTCTCTTGGTCGGCGCCGGAACCGAGTTCCTCGTTTGCCCTCCGAACGTGCGCGCGCTCGGCGCACGGCGCGATGTCGAACGTGTCTATGCCGCCGCCGACCTAGTGGTCTCGAGCTCGGCCTTCGGGGAGGGCTTTTCGAATGTTCTGGCGGAAGGCATGAGCGCTGGCCTTGTGCCGATCGCAACCGATGTAGGCGACGCGGCGCGTATTGTCGGACCGACGGGACACGTCGTCGCGCCACGTGACTCGGATGCGCTTGCCGCGGCGATCAAGGCTGAAGCCGTTATATCTCCTGATCAGCGCCGAGATTGCGGCCTGCAGGCGCGGGCGCGGATTGTCAACTCATTCGCACGTGAGCGGGCCATTGAAGCGTACCTCCGCCTTTATCAGTCGGCTTAAAATATCTTCAGACCGGATTGGTGAATCAGGCCGACTTCTTGCGCCATGTCCGCAACAGACAAAATCCAGCACCGGTCAGGACGCATAGCAGCGGCTCCACCGGCAGCCGGTATTTGGGCGAGGCAATCGGTCCGTTAATGGCAAACACATAGACGAACCACCCTGCGAGCAGCAGCATGCTCGGCCACCGGCCGCCACCGCGTAATAACCCGATGAACCCGCAGAGCTGAATTGCGCGGACAGCCGCCACGCCGGCTATTCCCAGCAGCAGCGCCCATGCGTAGAAGGCATTATCGGAGCGAAAGAGAAAATTGCCGACCTTGGCAAGCAGCGTACTTCCAACGGTGTCGTAGAACCCGGTTCGGGGCAGTTGCGCGATCGGCGGCGAGAGGATGATCGCCGGCGCGCCAAGATTGATCGCCGCTCCGAAAATCCAGGCTTTCGCCATCGCCGTGACACCGAGCTTACCAAGCTCCTCGCGCCCGATCTCGTTGTAGCGGCGCGATTTTTCCGAATGGATTGGCGGCCGGCGGGCCGAAGCGTTCGCGTACGCGCGCTTCCATCTCGGCCTGACCGCGCGCCCAGGGCGTTCCATTGCGCGCCTCCTGCACGAGCGGCACGACCCATCGCGCCAGATGCACACCAGTCTGCGACGTGAACGCCCAGGCTTCATATTGCGCGACGTTTCTCCCGAGGACCGGTGCCAGGCACAGCCCGACAATCGCGGCAGCTCCGGCAAGTTGCGTGATGGTTCGGCTCGAAAGCCGGCGGCCGAACGCCGCAGCAATCAACAAGAACAGCAGCAGGACTGCGGCCCATGGCGCCACGAGAATTCTAATCAATGCCGCCGCGCCAAGGCCGAGGCCGATAAAGATGGCCCATCGCGCCGTGGGGCCGCGCAACCAGCGCACCGCTGCGAACAGAAACAGCGCCACGCAGAACGCAAACGGCGTATCGGTATAGACGAGACCGCTCAAAATAATCTGCGGTGGATTGATCACTGCGGCGATCGCGGCTGGAAATGCATAACGTGCATCCATTTCCCGCGCGAGGCCATAGACCAAGAGACAGGTTCCCGCATCGAGCACGCCTTGCGTCAGGACATAAGCCAACGGCCCTGAGGCGCCGAACAACAAGACATGGAGTGTCATCAGCCATGTAAACAAGGGCATGGTAACGAGGCTTGGGCCGAGCCAGTCCCAACCGTGCACAGCATTGGTGAGGATGGCTGCCGCAAAGCTATGGGCCTCGGCAAGATATCGATGCGAATTGGAATATTCGGTGCCCGTCAGGCCAGCCTCGCCCACCGTGGCAAAAATACCGAGCGCATAGGCCCAGCGGATTGCCAGTGCAGCGAAAAAGATTTTCCAGAAGGTGCTCGTGGTCGAATTCGTTGTCATTGTGATCACGAGAGGGGTGGCTGGGCTAAGTCCGCTTTTCATATACTGCAAGCAGCCGAAATGCTGCCAGCCGTCCGATGACACAGCGCAGACTCCATTCCAACCTCAGCAGCGGGCCTGCCGCGGTTGCGGGCAACAACGACCATGGCTGGAATCCGCCGGACAACGGATAGGCCAGAAAAGAAAACCATTCGACGCGCTGCAACGGGAAATCCGGCATGATGCGGGCGAGCCGCTCGCGGAATCGACCGACCAGAAGGGTCGGAATCGCCTGATTTGAATCGTAAGGGTCTCGTTCGGCCGAAATCGATCCATCCGTCAGGGGATCGGCCGACATGTCGACCGGCTCCGCATGAAACAGCCGATAGAACAATCCGCTGACCGGCGTAATCGCCGGCTCGCACAGGATGAGGCGGCCGCCTTTCCGCAAGACGCGGTAAGCCTCGCGCAACGCCCGCACGGGATGCTCGATGTGATGGAGCACGTCGAACATCACCACGTTCGAAAACGATCCGTCCGGAAACGGCAATCGTTGTGCGTCGCATACGATATCGAGCCAGGGCGCAATCAGAATGTCGCTGCTGACCGCATCCGGCGCGATGGCCTTGAAGTTGCCCGATCCTCCGCCGACCTCGAGGATCGTTCCAGGGGCGGCGGCGGCCATGATGCGCCGGTAGATATCGGTGTAGACCGCGCGCAGAGCGGGTTTGCGCTCCCACACGGCGCGATAGGCGATCAGGCTGTTCAATACCGTACTTTCCAACACGGTGTTATAGCGCTTTCAGCTTCATGAACGCGAAAAGCACCATCCGCAACAAAAGCCAGCCGTGCTGGAAGCGGGAAATCTGGGTTTCGCCGTAGTCCCGCGCGGCGTAGCGGATCGGCACCTCGGCGGTCTTCAAATTAAGCTTGCTCGCGCCAAAGATCAGGTCGAAGTCACCAAAGGGGTCGAACTCACCGAAATAGTCACGGTTTCGGGGGATTTCGTGGTAGTGGCGCCGTAGCAGAGCCTTGGTCCCGCAGAGCGTATCGGTGTGGCGCTGATTGAGCAGAAACGTGAACAGAATCGCGAAGATGTGATTGGCGAGAAGGTTGAGGAAGCGCATCGCTTGCTTTTCCATCGGGTAAATCAGCCGCGATCCATTGATGAACTCTCCCTTCGCGTTATTGAGCGCCTGGTAGTATTTCGGCAGGTCTTCCGGCGGCATGGTGAGGTCCGCGTCGAGGATCATCAGAACATCGCCACGCGCCGGCGAAAACCTTGCGCACCGCATCGCCTTTGCCGATGCCGGTCTGTTTGAAGCCTTAAGGTCGGACTTGGATAGGGAGCGATGACACGCTGGATTTCTTCCCATGTGCCGTCGCTGCTGCCGCCTTCGACAAAAATGATCTCAGATTGGAGCGAAAGCCGGCATGCGTTCGACTGCAGCCTCGATGTTGCCGCGTTCGTTGCGACACGGCACTATGACACTGACCGAGATCTCGCCGAGGGGTTTCGGGACGCGGCCGCGCGATGACGTAGTTGCGCAGGCACAGTTTGCGGATCAGCGGTAGCGTGGCGATATAGCGGTTGATGAGACGACCGAGGCCAAACAATCGATAGGGTGAGAGCAGGCGCCATTCGCGCTTGATCACTTCGAAGTCTGCGAGATGCAGCAGGTTTGCGATGTCCTGGCTCGACAACCAGTTGGATGGGAGCGAAGCCCTCGCCGCGTCAGCCATGCGTAGCCGGCGAACAGCGGCTCCCAGAATGTCGAATGATAGGTGACGATGACGCGCGTGTGCGGCTTGCAATAGTGGTGCAGGTTACGCAACGTCTCCAAGCAGTCGTCAAGCGAGCCGATCGTGTCCGACATGACAATCACATCGAAGACGCCGTCGAGCTCGGAAATCTCTTCAAGGTTTTCTACGTCACCGCAGGTGAAGGTCAAATTTGGGTACCGCGCTCTTGCGCGGTCGATCACCGTCTGACTGATATCTACACCAATGCCGTTGGCGGGCCGTAGTATGTTCAGCAATTCACCTGCCCCGCAGCCGAGATCGAGCACGCGCTTTCCCTCCGGCACGAGAAATCGCAGGTAGAGCCAGTCCTCGTCGTAATAGAAACGATGGCGGGCGATCCATTGTTCGCGCTCGCCTGCAAGGCGATCGACTTGCTCGATGGTGCGCTGTTTTCTTTCGGTAAAGGATCGTCGGATCCGCACTGTTGCTGGAAACGGTGAGGTCAAGATTTCTTTCTCCGTGCACGTTCCACGCGCGCCAGCGTTCAGATCGATATTAGCCTCGAAGCGTAGACCCGCTTTTATCACGAATTTGCCGTGGCGACGGCACTGTAACTGGCCATTCGGCGGCAATTTTGTAACAATAATCAGAATTATTGGCGCCGGGTAAGAGAGTATGACGGCGGACGATATCCTGAGTCGCGATTTACCTTTGCAAGGCCTATGCGCCGTTTGCCCGCGCCACGCAAAAACGCCGACGATGGTCTCGCCGGCGTTTTCTTCGTGAAACGATGGGCGGTCAGCGGAACGTATAACGTCCGTTGTTGCCGATGCGTGGGCCGATGGGCGCGCGCGGCCGGTATACCGGCTGCGGGGTCGAATGCGGGCCGCCGAAAACGAAGTCAAAGAAGCCGCCGCCACTATAGCCGCCGCCGTTGCCGCCATACATGCCGATCGGCGCGCGCACCGGCTTCGACGACGGATCCGGCTTGCGCTCGATCGCGATGTCGGCGACCTTGCGCTCGCTGCCTTTGAGGATGGCGATCATCCGGGCGTCGCGGCCGTAAACGTCCTCGCGCAGTTGCAGCTTGTCGTCCGCGTCCACGAAGGCGGTCTGATAGGTCAGGTGGACCCAGATGTTCTTCGGGAAATTGATGTTGATCTCGCTGCCGCCGAACATGCTCTCCAGCCGCGCCTCGGTGTAGTGCTCCTTCGGCAGCACCAGCGATAACAGCTTTTCGCCATAGGTGAGCGGGTTCTGCACCCGCATGCAGCCGTGGCTGTAGGCGCGCTTTTCCTTGGCGAACAGATACTTGTCGGGCGTGTCGTGCTGGTAGACCAGGAACTTGTTGGGGAAGTTGAAGCGGATGCGGCCGAGCGCATTGCCGGCGCCGGGCGGCTGCGAGATGTGGATGGTGCCGTCCGCGTCTTGCGTCAGCTGCAGGCCGATGCGATCGAGCGCCTGCGGGTCTTGCTGCAGCGCCGGCAGGTATTCGTTCTCGATGATCGAGGGCGGCACGTTCCAGGTCGGGTTGACGGTGATGAATTTCATCTCCGCGCTGACCATCGGCGTCGCCTTGCCGGGCTTGCCGGCCACGATCTTGGTCTTCCAGTAGATCTTATCGTTGTTCCAGAGCGTCAGCGTGTAATCGGGCACGTTGACGATCACGTGCGGATTGCCGAGGTCGCGCGGCAACCAGCGCCAGCGCTCCATGTTGACGATGACGGTGTCGATCGCATTGGCGGACGGCCGATGCGCCGCCTGCTTCTCGCCGTTGAGCGCGCGCAAGGTGTTGGGGCCGAGATTGCCGTCGACGTCGATGTCGGCTTCGGTCTGGAACGCCTTCACCGCATCGCGCACGGCGTCGTCATAGAGCGGACTGTCCTTGTCGCCACTGATGCTGAGGCGCTTGCGCAGCGCCACCACGCGTTGATCCTTCATGCCGACGTGCAAAGTCTTGCCTTCGCCGACTTTCACAAGGTCCGGCTTCTTCTCTTCCTCGGCCTTGGGCGCCAGCGCGCCCTTGCGCAGTTCGGCGAGCTTGGCCTTGAGCGCCTTGAATTCCGGCTGCGGCGGATTGTAGCCGTCGAGCGCGGCGCCCACGTCGCCGGCATCGGCGAGCTTGGCCAGCACCTCGGCCGGCTCCGGCGCGACCGGCTTGAATTCGATATCGGCGCCGACGCGGCTGAAGTGGATGCGGCCGGTCTGCGCCTGGCGCGCATAAGCGAGGACGGAAGCGGTGAGCTTGAGCTCGTCTTCGGCTTGCGCTTCGGTGGTCGCCGCCGGTTTGAAATAGGGCGTCGGATAGTCGTTCGGATCGAGGCCGACGCTATCGACCTGGCCGAGATAGGCGATCGCGGCCTTGGCGCGTGCGTTGGCGGCGCCATCGCTCACCCACAGCGGTTTATAGTCGCGCGCCTTGTAGAACGACTCCACGCCCTCGCGGTCGGCCTTGCGGCTGACGATACGGTCGAGCTTGCCGGAGATCATCTGGCGCAGCTGGTCGGCGAGCGCGCTGTCGGCTGTGGCGGGCAGCGGTGTAGCGGCCGGCGCGGCTGCGGCTTTTGCCGGCTCGGCCGCCGGTGTGGCGACATCCTGCTTGGGCTCGGTCTTGGTTTCGGCCGATGGCGTGCTGGGAGTGCTCGCGACGTCCTTCGCCGTCAGTGGCGGCAGCAGGTCGGTGTCAGGCATCGGGACCGCCGCGTCGATCTGCCGGTCGGATTGCTGCGCCATACTGGCGTGGCTTCCCAGGATCAGCATGAAGCCGAGAGCGGTCGAAGCCAACAGACGGTTAAATCGGGCACTTTTCACCAGAATGTCTCCCAAAGACTGTGCGGGGGCCAGGCCCCCAAGTTCGGCGGCATACTACTCTATAGTCCTGCGTTAGTTACGCTTTTCCCAACGACCGGGAGCGAAAGAACAGCCGACTGTGGCTATTTTGCACATAACTTTAAAACCCCCGAATCGGCGGCATTTTCTGCCTGATTTTCGGGTTTAGCCTAGTGCAACGGCTGGCAATCCGGCTGGTTCCTCAACCGGTTTTGCGAGTTTTCCCCCGATGACTTCTTTGTGATGGCAGGCAGGACGGAGTGCCCAGAATGCTGCAGTTGCGTAACAGACGGATGACGAACGGCTGGGGCGGGCGGGGCGCTAACGCCCGTCTATCGATTCGCGTTCCAACTTTATGCACTCCGGAAAAAGCAGTTGTCGCGAGCGGTGGTGCAAAGAACTTTTCTGGCAAAAAGTTGGCCGCGTTCTCCCAGTTCAATGCAATGGGAACGATGCTGTGAAGTCGTCGCGGTGCGCGGCCGACATTGACGACGCGCGATTTCGCCAAGCGTCGCGCCGACTGCTTGCCCGATAAAAAACCGGGCCCCGCGAGGGGCCCGGTTTCAGTTTGCCGGTGTGGGGACCGGCAATATTCCAGAGGGGAACAAGCTGTGCACCGATGACTCTGGGAGGAAACATTCGGCGCAACAGCAGACTTAACTATGCGAGGCCGCCGCCGCTCCAGCAACGCCATGCGCCGCATGACTGCCATGCCAAATCGCAAGCATGGTCGCATTCGCGAATTGTTCGCATGTCGGCCGCGCGGAATCGCAAATCGGAGAATTTTTTTGTCGTGAAAATCTAGAAATGCCAACGTTGCGCGTTGGCGACCAGAAAGTCGCGGAATACCTGGATACGGGCGACCGCTTTGAGCTCTTCCGGATAGACGAAATAGGCATCGAGCGCGAGCGCATCGGCTTCGCCGAGCAGTTGCACCAGCCCGCCGTTTTCCTCCACCAGATAGTCGGGCAGCAACGCGATACCCAGTCCGCGCTGGCAGGCGCGCAACAGGCCCAGCACGTTGTTGATGGTCAGAATCGGGCTGCGCGGGCCTTTGCCATCGCGGCCGACATCGACCAGCCAGCGCCGGTTGGAGAAATGTGCCGGCACGTTGCCGCCGAGCAAAATAATGCGATGCTTGTCGAGCTCCTCGTGCGTGCGCGGCGTGCCGAAGCGCTTGAGATAATCCGGCGAGGCATAGGCATGGAAATGCACGGAGAACAGTTTGCGCTGGATCAGGTCGGGCTGCGTCGGCTGGCGCAAACGGATAGCGACGTCGGCCTCGCGCATCGCCAGATCGAGCTCCTCGTCGCTGGTGAGCAGCGTGATGTGAATGTCGGGATAAAGATCGAGGAATTCGCCCAGCCGCGGGGTGAGCCAATGCACGCCGATGCCGGGTGTGGTCTGGACCTTTCAATTCGCCGTTCGGCCGCTCGCGGCTGTCGGTGAGCTTGGTGCGCGCGGCCTCCAGCTTCATGAATACTTCGTGCGCCGTGCGGTAGAGCAGCTCGCCCTGTTCGGTGAGGATCAGCCCGCGCGCATGGCGGTGAAACAATGAGACCGACAATTCGCCTTCGAGTGCCGAGACCTGGCGCGAGACCGCCGACTGCGACAGGCCGAGCCGTTCGCCGGCATGGGTGAAACTGCCTGCTTCCGCGGCGGCGTGGAACACCTTCAGCTTGTCCCAATCCATCGATTTGTTGGTTCCGACCATGGTTTATTCCGCTGCCGCGCGCTGGTGTTCGTGCGCGGCCAGGAATTTCTCCGCTTCGAGCGCCGCCATGCAGCCCTGTCCGGCGGCGGTGACCGCCTGCCGGTAGATGTCGTCGGTGACGTCGCCGGCGGCGAACACGCCGGGCACGGAGGTGACGGTGGAATGGCCGGCGGTGACGATGTAGCCGGCCGGCTTCATCTGCAGTTGGCCGGTGAACAGTTCGGAAGCGGGCGTATGCCCGATGGCGATGAATACGCCGTCGACCTTGCGCTCGGTGACCGCGCCGGTCTTCAGGTTCTTGAGCCGCACGCGATCGACCTTGGGCGGATTGTCGCTGCCCATCACGTCGTCGAGCACTGTGTCCCAGATCACGTCGATCTTGGGATTCTTGAACAGCCGGTCCTGCAGGATCTTTTCCGCCCGGAACGCGTCGCGGCGGTGCACCACGGTGACCTTGGAGGCGAAATTGGTGAGGAACAGCGCTTCCTCGACCGCGGTATTGCCGCCGCCGATCACGACCACTTCCTTGTTGCGGTAGAAGAAGCCGTCGCAGGTCGCGCAAGCGGAGACGCCATAGCCCTTGAACTTCTGCTCGGACGGCAGATCGAGCCAGCGCGCCTGCGCGCCGGTCGCAATGATCACGCTGTCTGCCAGATAGATGTCGCCCGAATCGCAGGCGAGGCGGAACGGCCGATTGCCAAGGTCCACCTCGGTGACGTAGTCGGTGACGATCTTGGTGCCGACGTGCTCGGCTTGCTTCTGCATCTGCTCCATCAGCCAGGGACCCTGGATGACGTCGGCGAAGCCGGGATAGTTCTCCACGTCGGTGGTGATGGTGAGCTGGCCGCCCGGCTGCACGCCCTGGATCAGGATCGGTTCCAGCATGGCGCGCGCGGCATAGATCGCGGCGGTATAGCCCGCCGGACCCGATCCGATGATCACGACTTTGGCGTGGGTAGTCTTTGCCATTTGTCCGCCCCCTGGCGGGCGCCGGGCGCTCGTCGCCCCCGTGGCCGGATAGTTTCCCGGCTCTTGTGCATGGCAGGATGTATGGCTTCCGGGGGAGCTATGCAAGATACGCAACCCCCGGACTCACAGGCTTGGGCCTCTAAGGTTTTTTGTCGCGTGGTCCCGCGCAATAATGTTTCGCGAAACATTATTTCGCGGTATTGATGTTCGCCCTCCCGGACCAGGAGCCCGCCGTTGCCTGCCCGCCTCGACGCCATCGACCGCAAGATTCTGAAAGAGCTGCAGGACGACGGCCGCATCACCAATGTTGAACTGGCGCGCCGGGTCGGCATTTCGGCGCCGCCCTGCCTGCGCCGGGTGCGCGCACTGGAGGAGGCCGGCTACATCAAAGGTTACCGCGCGCTGCTCGACGAAAAGAAGCTCGGCTACGAGGTCGCCGTGTTCGCCATGGTGCATCTGGCGAGCCAGGCGGAAGCCGACCTTGCCGCCTTCGAGGAGTTCGTGCGCGCGCAGCCTTTGGTGCGCGAATGCTGGATGCTTTCGGGCGAGATCGATTTCGTTTTGAAATGCGTGGCGCCCGACCTCAAGACCTTCCAGGCTTTCGTCGAGAAGCTCACCGCCGCGCCCAATGTGCGCAACGTCAAGACCTCGCTCACGCTGCGCAATTCGAAAGACGCGGCCATGGTGCCGATGGACGGTTGAGCGCGGATTGCCGCCGAACGAAGCGCAGGGAATCGAGAGCCAGAATAATGTGAAGGGTTGGTTCGATGAACGTGCGTGCGAGCAATGACAGCGATGCCATCCTGATCGAGAAAGATGTCGAAGTGCCGATGCGCGACGGCGCGCGCCTGATGGCCGACGTGTTCCGCCCGAGTGGCGATACCCGCGTGCCGGCCATCCTCAATCTCGGCCCCTACCAGAAAGACAAGCTGTGGGTCGCGCCCGACACGCTGGAGGAAAAGCCGAACGACTGGATGAACTGGGAGACCGTCAATCCGGCCTGGTGGGTGCCGCGCGGCTACGCCGCCGTGCGCGTCGACGGCCGCGGCAGCGGCAAAAGCCAAGGCCAATGCGAACCGTGGTCGTTCGCCGAATCGATCGACTTCCACGACGCCATCGAGTGGGCGGCGGCGCAGCCTTGGTGCAACGGCAAAGTCGGCCTGCTCGGCATTTCCTATTATGCGATCAACCAGTGGTTCGTCGCCAACCGCCAGCCGCCCTCGCTGAAGGCGATCATTCCATGGGAGGGCTTCGCCGACATCTACCGCGACGCGCTATTCCACGGCGGAATCCTGAGCGTGTTCATGACCAACTGGTTCACCGCGCATCTGATGCACCACACCGTCGGCCGCGCCTCGCAGCAGATACCCAACGCCTGGGCGATCAATACGCTGCATTTCTGGCTGAGCAACAATCTCGACACCGGCGTATTGCATGGCGCGCAGGCGCAATGGGACAAGATCACCGTGCCGATGTTCTCGGTCGGTAACTGGACCGGCTTCGGCCTGCATTTGCGCGGCAACACCGAGGCCTATATGCGCGCGGCGTCCAAGCATAAAAAGCTGCGCATCCACACCGGCAGCCACGTGCATCCGTTCTACCGCGAGGAGGCGCGGGCCGATCAGATCCGCTTTTTCGATTATTGGCTCAAAGGTGTCGACAACGGCGTGATGGACGAGCCGCCGGTCAAACTCGCGATCCGCAAGGGCCGCGACGAAATCGAATGGCGGCACGAGCAGGAATGGCCGCTTCGCCGCACCCAATGGACCAAGTTCTATTTCGACCTCTCGCCGCCGCCGAAAGACGCGCCGGAAAATTCCGGCCGGCTCGTCTCCGAAAATCCAAAGCAGACCAGTTCGCGCACCTACGCGGCCTCAAGCCTCGGCTCGATGGGTTCGACCTCGGCGGCCTCCTCGCAGGTGATGGGCGGCGGCATCAAGCCGGGCATGGGGATCGCGCTCGAGACGCCGCCGCTACCGCGCGACGTCGAGGTGACCGGCCCGCTCGCCGCGACATTCTGGGTGTCGAGTTCGAGCGAGGACATGGACCTGTTCCTCACGCTGCGCAATTTCGATGCCGAGGGCAACGAGGTGCTGGAAACTGGCCAGCAGGGCTCGCCGGTGCCGGTCGCCAAAGGCTGGCTGCGCGTCTCGCACCGCGAGCTCGATGCGGACCTGACCTTGCCTTACCGCCCGTATCACAAGCACCAGCGCCGGCTGTTTCTAAAGCCAGGCGAGATCGTGAAGGTCGATGTCGAAATCTGGCCGACCTCGATGGTGTTCAAAAAGGGTCACCGCATCCGGCTCGACGTGCAGCCGCGCGACGGCGCAGGCTCCCAAGGCTACCTGCACTATCACGCCGATTACAATACCGGCACCAACACCATCTACGCCGGCGGGGAACGGGACTCCTATCTGCTGTTGCCGGTCATTCCCGCAGGCTAGCTGCGGACGGATGACGCTGCGAAACGCAAATGCCCGGCACGACGGCCGGGCATGACGCGAAAAGCGCGGCGGCGAGGGGCGTTACTTCCACTCCACCTTCTTCACTTCATAGCCCTTGGCGCCGCCGGGGGTGACGACCTCGACCTGAGCGCCCTTGCTCTTGCCGATCAGCGCCTTGGCGAGCGGCGAGGTAATCGAGATCCTGCCCTTCTTGGCATCGGCTTCCGGCTCGCCGACGATCTGCCACACCTTCTTCTCGTCGGTGTCTTCGTCCACCAGCGTCACGGTGGCGCCGAACGTGATGGTGTCACCCGACAGTTTCGACACGTCGATCACGTCGGCGCGCGCGAGCTTGTCCTCGAGCTCGGCGATCGCGCCCTCGTTGAGCGACTGCTGTTCCTTGGCGGCGTGATATTCGGCATTCTCCGACAGGTCGCCGTGCGTGCGCGCATCGGTGATCTGCTGGATGATGCGCGGCCGTTCGACCTGCTGGCGATGCTTGAGCTCGGCTTCGAGCGTCGCATATCCGGCCGCCGTCATTGGAATCTTGTCCATCGTTTCTTCTCCTCCTGGCGGGCGCCCGAAACAACTTGAACGCGTGTGAACGCCGCCAAGCCCCTTCCACCCTTAAAAACCCGTTCAATCGACTCGCAATACGACTCCGGCCACGGATTTCCGCGCACCGGAGCCATGTGACGAGGGCCGGTCAAAAAAACCATGACCGCGGCCAGTTTCACCTGTGCCGCGACCGTGGAATTCCCGGCCTAACTCGCGCCGCCCCTGGACTGGCGAACCTTGAGGGAACCGCCCTCAGGCCCGATCGCTGAAGTAGCTCTGCAGCGCACGCACCTCGAGGTCGCCCCCAAGATAGGCTTTTATGCCTTGCGCCGCGGCGACGGCACCTGAAAGAGTGGTGTAGTACGGCACTTTATGCAAGAGGGCGGCATGGCGCATGGAGCGGCTGTCGGCCAGGGCCGCGGCCCCCTCGGTGGTGTTGAAAACCAGCTGAACCTGGCCGTTTTTGATGGCATCCACGATATGGGGCCGGCCTTCCAGCACCTTGAAGACCTTGGCCGTTTCCACCCCGTGTTCGGCGAGGTAGCGCTGGGTTCCCGAGGTGGCGATGCACTTGAAGCCGAGCGAGGCCAACAGCCGCACCGCGTCCAGGATGCGCGGCTTGTCGGTGTCCTTGACCGAGACGAACACCGTGCCCGAGCGCGGCAGGTTGGCGCCGCCGCCGATCTGGCTCTTGGCGAAGGCGATTTCGAAGCTGGCGTCGATCCCCATCACCTCGCCGGTCGATTTCATTTCCGGCCCCAGCACGGTGTCGACGCCGGGGAAGCGCGCGAACGGGAACACGGCTTCCTTGACCGCGCGGTGCTTGTAGCGGCTCGGCGTCAGATTGAAGCTCTTCAGGCTCTCGCCCGCCATGATGCGGGCGGCGATCTTGGCCACCGGCAGGCCGATCACCTTGGCCACGAACGGAACCGTGCGCGAGGCGCGCGGATTGACCTCCAGCACGTAGATGTCGCCGTCCTTGATGGCGTATTGCACGTTCATCAGGCCGCCGACATTGAGCGCAAGCGCGAGCGCGCGGGTCTGTCGCTCGAGCTCGGCGATGGTCGCCTCGCTGAGCGAATGCGGCGGCAGCGCGCAGGCGCTATCGCCTGAGTGAATGCCGGCTTCCTCGATGTGCTCCATGATGCCGGCGATGAAGGTGTCCTTGCCGTCGCACAAACAATCGACGTCCACTTCGGTGGCGTCCGACAGATAGCGGTCGATCAGCAGCGGGCTTCGCTTGGAGACCACCAGCTCGCCTGGCCGGTCGAGATCGGATGCGAGCCGCGCCACGTAGCGGTCGAACTGGGCGCCGTCGCGCACGATTTCCATGGCGCGTCCGCCCAGCACATTGGACGGCCGGATCACCACCGGGTAGCCGATCTCGTCGGCAATCGCGCGCGCCGCGTTCAGCGAGGTGGCGATGCCGTTCTGCGGCTGCCGCACTTTCAATTTGTCGAGCAGCTTCTTGAAGCGGTCGCGGTCCTCGGCCAGATCGATCATATCGGGCGAGGTGCCGAGGATCGGGACCTTGGCTTTCTCCAGCGGCTCGGCGAGCTTGAGCGGAGTCTGGCCGCCGAACTGCACGATGACGCCGTGTAACGTTCCATTGGCGCGCTCGGTGTCGATGATTTCCAGCACGTCTTCCGGGGTGAGCGGCTCGAAATAAAGCCGGTCCGAGGTGTCGTAGTCGGTCGACACCGTTTCCGGATTGCAGTTGACCATGATGGTTTCGTAGCCGACTTCCTTTAGTGCGAAGGCGGCATGGCAGCAGCAGTAGTCGAACTCGATGCCTTGGCCGATGCGATTCGGGCCGCCGCCGAGAATGATGACCTTCTTCTTGTCCGTCGGCGCCGCCTCGTCGGCGACAGTGCCGGCGAATGGCGTCTCGTAGGTCGAATACATATAGGCCGTGGGCGAGGCGAATTCGGCAGCGCAGGTGTCGATGCGCTTGAACACCGGCCGCACGCCGAGCGCGCGGCGCTTTTCCGTCACCTCGTCGGCGCTCGTACCCGTCAGCTTGCCGAGCCGCCGGTCGGAAAAACCCTTGGCCTTCAGCCGCCGGAACGCGCCCGCCGTGGCGGGCAGGCCCTTGGCCTTGATCTCGGCTTCCGTCTCCACCAGCGCGCGGATTTCGGCCAGGAACCACGGATCGACGCGGCAGGCATTGTGGATCAATTCGTCGCCGGCGCCGAGCCGCACGGCCTGCGCGATCTTGAGCAGGCGGTCCGGCGTCGGCGTGCCGAGCGCGGCGCGGATGGCGGCCTTGTTGTCGCCGTCGTCGATGCCCTTGGCCGGATCGAAACCCTCGATGGTGATTTCGTCGAGCCCGGTCAGGCCGGTTTCCAATGAGCGCAGCGCCTTCTGCAAGCTCTCCTGAAAGGTGCGGCCGATCGCCATCGCCTCGCCCACCGATTTCATCGAGGTGGTGAGCACCGGCGTCGCGCCGGGAAATTTCTCGAACGCGAAGCGCGGGATCTTGGTGACCACGTAATCGATGGTCGGCTCGAACGAGGCCGGCGTCGCGCCGCCGGTGATGTCGTTGGCGATTTCGTCGAGCGTGTAGCCGACCGCGAGCTTGGCGGCGACCTTGGCGATCGGGAATCCAGTGGCCTTGGAGGCGAGCGCGGACGAGCGCGACACGCGCGGGTTCATCTCGATGATGACCAGCCGCCCGTCCGCCGGGTTGACCGCGAACTGCACGTTGGAGCCGCCGGTCTCCACCCCGATCTCGCGCAACACCGCGATCGAGGCGTCGCGCATCATCTGGTATTCCTTGTCGGTGAGCGTGAGCGCCGGCGCGATGGTGATCGAATCGCCGGTGTGCACGCCCATCGGATCGACGTTTTCGATCGAGCAGATGATGATGCAGTTGTCTTTCTTGTCGCGCACCACCTCCATCTCGAATTCTTTCCAGCCCAGCACCGATTCCTCGATCAGCACTTCGCTGGTGGGGGAGGCGTCGATGCCGCCCTCGACGATGTCGATGAACTCGGCCTTGTTGTAGGCGATGCCGCCGCCGGTGCCGCCGAGCGTGAACGAGGGACGGATCACCGCCGGCAGCCCGATGTCATCGAGCGCCGCCAGCGCCTGCGCCAGCGTCTTGATCTGGTGCGAGCGCGGCGTCTCCAGCCCGATGCGTTTCATCGCCTCGCGGAACAGCTCGCGGTCTTCCGCCTTGTCGATGGCGTCGGCGGTGGCGCCGATCATCTTGACGTTGAATTTCTCCAGCACGCCCATCTTGCGCAAGGAGAGCGCGCAATTGAGCGCGGTCTGCCCGCCCATGGTGGGCAGCAGCGCGTCCGGGCGTTCCTTTTCGATGATCTTGGCGACGATCTCGGGCGTGATCGGCTCGATGTAGGTGGCGTCGGCGAGATCGGGATCGGTCATGATCGTCGCCGGATTGGAATTCACCAGCACGACCCGGTAGCCCTCGTCTTTCAGCGCCTTGCAGGCTTGCGTGCCGGAATAGTCGAATTCGCAGGCCTGGCCGATGACGATCGGGCCGGCGCCGATGATCAGGATCGATTTGATGTCGGTTCGTTTGGGCATTCGCTCGCTAACAAATAGGCACACAAAAAAGGGGCGCGCTTTTCGCGCGTCCCCCGGACCGCGCTGAGGTCAGACCCCGCGCGCGAGCGGTCTTTAGACCAGATTCGACGGGCAGGGAAGGGCGCCGGCGGGATTAGCGGTGGACGGACAAAACCCGCTAAAAAGCTGAGGAAACTTATAATAGTGTTGCGGCTGTCCCTACGGCCAAGCGTCCCAATCCTGTCCAACTAAGCAACCACTGACCCGATCATGACCGTTCAACCCAGCCTGCCGTTTTCCCAGGAAGCCGGCGCGATCCCCGCCCTCGGCTTCGGGACCTCGCCGCTCACCGGCGGGCTGTCGGCCGATACCGTGCTGGCGGCGCTGAAGGCCGGCTATCGCCACATCGACACCGCGCGCAAATACGGCACCGAGCCCGCGGTCGGCGAAGCGCTGCGGATAGCGGGCGTGCCGCGCAGCGACATTTTCCTGACCACCAAGGTCAGCCACGAAAATCTGCGCGCCGGTGACTTTGCGAAATCGGTGGATGACAGCCTCGCTGCGCTCGGGGTCGATTATGTCGACCTGTTGCTGGTGCACTGGCCCAATCCGGCGATTGCGTTGAGCGAAACCATGCCGGCGCTGGCCAAGGCCAAGCGGCGGGGACTGGCGCGCCATATCGGCGTCGCCAATTTCAACATCGCGCTGCTCGACCAGGCGATCAAGCTTTGTCCCGAGCCGCTGGTCGCCTTGCAGGCGGAGTATCATCCGTTTCTCGACCAGACGAAACTGCTTGCCGCGGCGCGAAGGCACAAACTCGTCTACATTTCTTATTGTCCGCTCGCGCGCGGGCGGCTGTTCGGCGATCCGGTGCTGGCCGAAATTGCCGGGCAGCGCGGGCGCAGCGTCGCGCAGATCGCCTTGCGCTGGTTGCTGCAGCAAAACGTCGCTGCCATTCCGTTCTCGTCGAAGCCCGAGCGTATTGCCGACAATTTCAATGTGTTCGATTTCACGCTCGATGACGACGACATGACGCGTATCGCCGCGCTCAAGCGAGCAAACGGCCGCGTCGCCAATCCGGCCGGGCGCGTGCCCGGCGGTTGGGATTAGACCGGCCGGGCGCAGAAACGTCATGCGCCACTGATTGTGGCCGATATTGCACGGCGCGCGGCTCGCCGCGAAGCCGGCGGTTTTAAGCTTTTCCAGCATCGCGTGCGCCTCGTAGTGCGAGAGCCCGACGGTCTTTCTTCAGCCGCAGATAGTCCGACACGAAAATCCGCAGCAGCCCGCCGACCGCGGCCCAGAAGAAGCCGTTGGCGGCGCCGCATTTAAGCAGCGACCACGCCGCCGCCGCCGCCGCGAAACGCGGCGGCACGACGTCGCCGACGACGAGCAGACCGTCCGGCTTGATCAGCTTGCGGAACGTCGCCAGCAGCCGGTCGAGCTCCGGCCCGCTCAAATACTGCGCCACCGAATGCAGCACGATGAGGTCGAGCGAGCCTCCCGGCAGCGCCATTGCTTGTTCGGGCGTGAGCACGGAAATGTTCGAATTCCCGGCATAGCGCGCGCCGAGCGCGGCGCGCACATTGGGCGCGGCCTCTACCAGCGTGAGCTGTCCGCAGGCAGCGGCGACGAGATCGGCCGAAGTCGCCTCGCCGCAGCCATAGTCGAGCACGGCGGCGGTTGTCTTCGGCACCAGCGCGCGGATGTCGTCGGCGATCTTGCGGTAATGCACGTCGCGGTGGCGCGCATTCACGTAGATCAGCGAATGCCGCATGTCGTAGAAGCTGATCCAGTCGGACATCGGCGCTGTTACACCAAAAATCTAGGCCACGCGCCGGCTGCGTTCGGCCGCTGGCTTCCAGAGACGGCGCACCGATGATTTCTTCAAGCGCTGCTTCGCCCGGCGCAAATCATAGGCCGCTTGCAGGCGCAGCCACATGTCGGCGGGCGGATTGGTGAAGGCGCGTTCCAGCCGCACCGCGATGTCGGGCGTGATCGGCGATTTGCCGTTGACGATTTCCGACAAGGTCTTACGGCTGATGCCGAGCGCCTTGGCGGTCTCGGTCACAGTGAGGCCGAGTGGCACCAGCACATCTTCTTTAAGACCTTCGCCGGGATGCGGCGGATTGAGCATCGGCATGACTTCACCTCAGTGGTAATCGATCAGATCGACGTCGGCGACGTGGCTTCCCTCAAAACGAAAAATGATTCGCCAGTTACCGGATACGGAAACGCTCCAAAAACCGCTCAAATTTCCGGTCAGCGGGTGCAGTCGCAAACCCGGAAAGTCCATATCGCGCGGCGTCCGCGCCATGTTCAAATAGCCGAGAATACGAGCGATCTTGCTTCGATACGCTACGTGGATTCGCGACGCGTCGCCGCGTTCATGCAGCAGTCTCAGTCCCCGGTGCCGGAAACTGCGGATCATGGGTTACGATAGACTGTAACCCTATGGGTGTCAATGCGAACTGGCCACGCTACGCGATCTTGCGCTTTTTGCCGTCTTTGGCCTGCCGCATCATGTCGACGAAGCGGGTGAACAGATAATGGCTGTCGCGCGGGCCCGGCGAGGCTTCCGGGTGGTACTGCACCGAGAACACCGGCTTGTCCTTGAGCGCGATGCCGCAATTGGAGCCGTCAAACAGCGACACGTGGGTCTGCTCGACATTCTTCGGCAGCGACTCCTTGTCGACCGCGAAGCCGTGGTTCATCGAGGTGATCTCGACCTTGCCGGTGGTGAGATCCTTGACCGGATGATTGGCGCCGTGGTGGCCCTGATGCATCTTCATGGTTTTGCCGCCGACCGCGATGCCGAGCATCTGATGGCCGAGACAGATGCCGAAAGTCGGCGTGCCTGAATCGATCAGCTTCTTGATCACGGGCACGGCGTATTCGCCGGTCGCCGCCGGATCGCCCGGGCCGTTCGACAGGAATACGCCGTCGGGTTTGAGCGCCATGATGTCCTCGGCCGAGGTCTTGGCCGGCACCACGGTCACCTTGCAGCCGGAGCCGGCGAGCAGGCGCAGGATGTTGCGCTTGATGCCGTAGTCGATGGCGACCACGTGAAAATCCGGATTGCTCTGGCGGCCGAAACCATGCCCCCACACCCACGGCGTCTCGTCCCAGGAAAACCGTTGCCCGCTGGTCACCATCGGCACCAGGTCCATGCCGACCAGGCCGGGCCAGGCCGCGGCTTCTTTCTTCAGCGCGGCGAGATCGAACTTGCCGTCGGGCGCGTGCGCGATCACCGCATTGGGCATGCCCTTCACGCGGATCAGCGCGGTCAGCGCGCGGGTGTCGATGCCGCACAAGCCCGATGATGCCGCGCGCCTTCAGCCAGTCGTTGAGGTTGCGGGTGGCGCGGTAGTTCGACTGCGGCGTGATGGCGCTTTGCAGAATGACGCCGCGCGCGCCCGGCGTCGCCGCCATGTTGACGGTCTCGATGTCTTCTTCGTTGGTGCCGACATTGCCGATATGCGGGAAGGTGAAGGTGATGATCTGCCCGGCATAAGAGGGGTCGGTGAGGATCTCCTCATAGCCGGTCATGGCGGTATTGAAGCAGACCTCGCCGACCGCGGTGCCGGTGGCGCCCAGGCCGAAGCCTTCCAAAACGGTTCCGTCGGCCAGCACCAAAAGCGCCGTCGGCTTGGGCTCGGCCCAAGCCTCGCCGGAAGTCCCGGCGCCGGAGGTCGCTTTCGTCTGGGTCATGGCCACTTAGTTGCGTATTATGTAAGGCGAAGCAAGGGGCCGATTCACGCCGCCCCCAGGCTAAGTTATTCAATAGGAAAGGGGGCTTCCCCGTGCTGCGCGATGACATCAACAAAGCTTTGACCGAGGCGATGAAGGCCAAGAACGAGCGGGCGGTTTCCACCCTGCGCATGGTCAATGCCACGCTCAAGAACGCCGATATCGAGGCGCGCGGGGCGGGCAAGCCGCCGCTCGGCGATGCCGAAGTGCTGCCGGTGCTGCAGAAGATGATCAAGCAGCGCCAGGAATCGGTCTTGCTCTATGAGAAGGGCGGTCGCGCCGATCTGGTGAAGCAGGAGCAGGAGGAGATCGCCATCATCTCCGGCTATCTGCCCAAGCAAATGTCGGAAGCCGAGATGGCGGCGGCGATCGAGGCCGCCATCAAGGACACTGCCGCCGCCGGCATGAAGGACATGGGCAAGGTGATCGGCGCCTTGCGCGGCAAATATGCCGGGCAGATGGATATGGCCAAGGCAAGCGCGCTGGTGAAGGCCAAGCTCGCAGGCTGATCCGCGGGCGCCAATAGGCGTCCATTGTTATAGCGAGAGGGCCGTGCAGCCGGTCAACGGGACTTCAGCGGACGATCCGTTTTGGTGCCGCAGCGCGGCCGAGTTCATGTCGGAGCTCGGCGCCGCGCCGTCCGGACTGAGCTCCGCCGACGCGGCCCAGCGTCTGCACAAAAACGGCCGCAACGCGATCGCCGAAGGCGTGCGCCACCGCATGCTCGGCAAGATCATGCACCGGTTGGCCGATCCGCTGATCGCCATCCTCGCCATCGCGGCGGCGGTGTCGGGCGTGAGTGGCGACTGGGCGAGCTGCGCGATCATACTGGCGATTCTGGCGATCTCGATCGGCCTCGAAGTCATCCAGGAGCAAAAAGCGGAAAACGCCGTCGAGGCGCTCAAGCGAACGGTCGCGGTGCATGCGGCGGTGCGGCGCGACGGCAAGGCGGTCCCGATCCCGGTCGAGGAGATTGTCGCCGGCGACGTGGTCGAGCTCGGCGCCGGCGACTTCGTGCCCGCCGACGGCATCGTGCTGGAAGCCGAGGTGGCCCAGACCAACGAGTCGCTGCTGACCGGCGAAGCCTTTCCGGTCGACAAGCGCCCCGGCCCCTGCGCGGCGCCGGTGCCGGCGGAAGCGTTCAATGCGCTATTCAGCGGCACCGTGCTGGCGCGCGG
This sequence comes from uncultured Alphaproteobacteria bacterium, assembly GCA_963770985.1. Taxonomy (GTDB): domain Bacteria; phylum Pseudomonadota; class Alphaproteobacteria; order Rhizobiales; family Xanthobacteraceae; genus Pseudolabrys. The sequence goes on from CAVYRR010000006.1 coordinate 53,448, forward strand.
AACCGCGCTCATGCTGGTCACCGCGACCGGCAGCCGCACCCGCTTCGGCGCCATTGCCGCTGCGCTCGAATCCTCGCCGCCGCCGGCGAGCCTGGAGCGCGGTCTGCACGCCTTCTCGGTGCTGATCGTGCGGATGGTCGCCTTTCTGGTGCTGTTCGTGCTGTTCGCGCATCTCGCCGCCTCGCGTCCGGTGATCGAATCGTTCCTGTTTGCGGTCGCGCTTGCGGTCGGCATGACGCCTGAGCTGCTGCCGATGATCATGACCGTGACGCTGTCGCGCGGCGCGGTGCGCATGGCCGAGCGCAAGGTGGTGGTGAAACGGCTCGCCGCCATCCACGACCTCGGCGCCATGAACGTGCTGTGCACCGACAAGACCGGCACGCTCACGCTCGGCAGCATCGCGCTCACCGCCCACCCTGGCGCCGACGGCGCCGATAGCCGCCGCGTGCTGGAACTGGCGGCGGTCAATAGCGGCTTCGAGAGCCGCATGCGCAGCCCGCTCGACGAGGCGATTCTGGCCGGCGCCCGCGACCTGCCGCTCGGCGAATGGCGCGCCATGGCCGAGGTTCCGTTCGATTACGAGCGGCGCCGGGTGTCGGTGCTGGCCGAACACGCCGGCCGCCGGCTGCTGATCGTCAAAGGCGCGCCCGAGGACGTCATGGCGCTATCGACGCGGTGGAGCGCGCCGATGGCACCGTGCATGCGCTCGACGCGGCCGGGCGCGCAAGCCTGGCGAAAATTTGCCACGACAAGACCGCGCAAGGGTTTCGCTGCATCGGCGTCGGCTGGCGCGAGTTCACGGGCGATCGTCCAAGCACGGCGGACGAAGCGCAACTGGTGTTCGCCGGCTTCTGCGTGTTCGTCGATCCGCCCAAGGCGACGGCCGCCGCGGCGATCAAACGGCTGGAGGCCGCCGGCATCCGCATCAAGATCATCTCCGGCGACGCCGCGCCGACCGTGCAGCATCTGGTCAAGACCTTGGGCATGCCGGCGCGCGGACTGCTGACCGGGACCGAACTGGCCGAGCTGACCGACACGGCGCTGGTGGCGCAGGCGGAGAAGACCGATCTGTTCGCGCGTGTTTCGCCCGACCAGAAGACCCGCATCATCCGCGCCTTGCGCGCCGGCGGCCGCACCGTCGGCTTCATCGGCGACGGCATCAATGACGCGCCGGCGCTGCACGCGGCCGATGTCGGTCTGGCGGTCGAGGGCGCGACCGAAGTGGCGCGCGCCGCCGCCGACATGATCATGCTGGAGGCCGATCTCGGCGTCGTCGCCGACGGCGTCGAAGAAGGCCGCCGCACCTATACCAACATCATGAAATACGTGCGGATGGGGACCTCGTCGAATTTCGGCAACATGCTGTCGATGGCGGTGGCGTCGCTGTTCATTCCGTTCCTGCCGCTGACGCCGATCCAGGTTCTGCTCAACAATCTGTTCTACGATCTGAGCGAAGTGGGCATCCCCTACGACACCGTGGCGCGCGACGCCATCAGGCGGCCGCATGGCTGGGAAATGTCGGAATTGCTGCGCTTCACGCTGATCATGGGGCCGCTCTCCTCGCTGTTCGACATCGCCACCTTCGTGATCCTGCTGCACGGCTTCGGCGCATCGGCGGAAACCTTCCGCACCGCGTGGTTCGTCGAATCGATGGCGACGCAGGTGCTCGTCATCTTCCTGATCCGCACCACCACGCCGGCCTGGACCAGCCGGCCGCACCCATGGCTGGTATTCACCTCGCTCGGCGCGCTTGCCGCCGCGCTGCTGCTGGCGCTGTCGCCGCTCGGCCACTGGTTCGGTTTTGTCCCGCTCGGCGCACCGGTCTTGCTGGCGATTGTGGCGCTGGTGGTCGCCTATCTTGCCGCCGCCGAGGCGCTCAAACATATGGCGCTGGCGCGCCGGCCCCACCGCTTCGGGCTGCACGGCGGCAGCCATCCGCATCGCCATCGCCCGCATTGAAACCGGGCGCTAGCGCACGCTTGCCGTTGCGGAAATCTGATGCTCAGATATGCGCGCCACCGGGGCAGAAACATCAGCTTTGAGAAAATTACCGAGGGATAACGCCATGAAAAGGTATGCCGTCAGTCTATTGGCCGCGCTCATCGCCGCATTTTTCGCAACCGCCGCGTCGGCTGACGATTATCCCAAACGTCCGATCCGCGTGTTCACGACCTCGAGCGCCGGCGGCATCAGCGACATCTTCATGCGCGTGTTGAACGACGCGCTGCAGAGCCGCCTCGGCCAGCCGCTGATCGTCGAGAACAAGCCGGGCGGCGCCGGCAACATCGCCGCGCGGCTGTGCCAGGACGCGCCACCGGACGGCTACACCATCTGCATCATCAATGCCGATACGATGATCTACAACCAGTACCTGTTCAAAAAGATTCCCTTCGAGCCGGAAAAGCTCGAGCCCATCGTCAACCTGTTCCACTTGATCCAGGTGCTGGTGGTGAATTCCAATCTCAACGTCAAGACGGTGGAACAGCTCGTTAAGCTGTCGAAGGACAAGCCCGGCACGCTCAATTATCTCACCGCCTCGATCCCCTGCGTCGTCTATATGGACAACCTCAAGAAGAATAAGGGCGCCGATTGGGTGCGCGTACCGTTCCGCGGCGGTGGCGAGGCGGTGACCGCCATCCTGTCCGGCACGACGCCGATCGGCCTGTTCGGGCTCGGCAACATCATTTCGCAGATCAACGCCAACAAGATGACGGCGCTGGCGCTGGTCAACAACATCCGCACGCCGTTGCTGCCGGACGTACCGACGCTCGCCGACCTCGGCTACAAGGGCGCACCGTCGGAGACCTGGTACGGTCTGTTCGCGCCGCCGGGAACGCCGAAGGCGATCGTCGACAAGCTCAACGCCGAAGTGCGGCACGTGTTCGAGAATAAGGAGTTCGTGGAGAAATACGTCATCAGCCGCGGCCAGGTGCCGGCGGTCGGCACGGCGGAGGATTTCGCCAAGGTGATCGCCGAGGGCCGCGTCGGCGCCAAACAGGTCGTGCTGGAGTTGGGCCTGCCGCCGCAGTAGTCTCCGCTGTCATTCCGGGACGGCCCCAAGGGCCGGACCCGGAATCCATAACCCCGGCAATTCCGAATCCGATCCACAGGGGATATGGATTCCGTGTTCGCCGCTTCGCGGCGCCCCGGAATGACGCACCCCTGTGAATAACTAGGAAAAGGCCCGGAATCGGTGGGACTTGTGCAGGTTCCTGCGCCCGCCCCGGAAAGTCTCGATTCCCGGGCCTATGATGGCTGGACCGATTCGGCTTAAACCGCCCAACCCGAACCCGCGCGCCGCAAGGCGCGTCAGGACCTATGCGCTTCACGCCCCAATTCCTCGATGAGCTGCGCGCCCGCCTGTCGGTGTCGGAGGTGGTCGGCCGCCGCGTGAAGCTGCGCAAGCAGGGCCGCGAGTTCATCGGGCTGTCGCCCTTCAACAAGGAGAAGTCGCCCTCGTTCACGGTCAACGACCAGAAGGGCTTCTTCCACGATTTCTCCTCCGGCAAGCATGGCGACATTTTCGGCTTCGTCATGGAGACCGAAGGCATCGGCTTCCCGGAAGCGGTCGAGCGCCTCGCCCAGCTTGCCGGCGTGCCGCTGCCGAAAGTGTCCCATGAAGATGAGCAGCGCGACGCCAGGCGCAAGACGCTGCATGACGTCATGGAACTGGCGGCGAAGTTTTTCGAAGCGACGCTGGCGTCACGCGCCGGCGCCAAGGCGCGCGGCTATCTGGCCGACCGCAGCCTCGATCCGGCGACGCAGATCAAGTTCCATCTCGGCTATGCGACCAACGAGCGCTTCGCGCTCAAGGAGCATCTCGGTTCCCACGGCATCCCGGTCGAGGACATGGTGGAAGCCGGTCTTTTGGTTTCAGGCGACGACATCCCGCTGCCGTTCGACCGTTTCCGCGACCGCGTGATGTTCCCGATCACCGATCTGCGCGGGCGCGTCATCGCCTTCGGCGGCCGCGCGCTGGAGAAAGATGCGCAGGCGAAATATTTGAATTCGCCGGAGACGCCGCTCTTCCACAAAGGCGCGACGCTCTACAACATCGCCGCCGCGCGCCAGGCCGCGCATGACGGTCAGCCGGTGATCGCGGTCGAAGGCTATGTCGACGTCATCGCCATGGTGACGGCGGGCTTTGCCGCCACCGTCGCACCGCTCGGCACAGCCTTGACCGAAGACCAGCTCGCGCTGCTGTGGAAAATGGCGGACGAGCCGGTGCTTTGTTTCGACGGCGACAATGCCGGCCTGCGCGCGGCCTATCGCGCGGTCGAACTCGCCATGCCGCGGCTTAAACCGGGCAAGAGCCTGAAATTCGCGTTGCTGCCGCAAGGCCAGGACCCGGATGATCTGGTGCGCTCCGCCGGCCGCGATGCCGTCAACGATGTGATCGGCGCCGCACGCCCGCTCGCCGACATGTTGTGGGCGCGCGAGACCGAAGGGCATTCGTTCGCGACGCCGGAGCGGCGCGCGGCGCTCGAGGCGCGCATCAACGAGGTCACCTCCGGCATCGGCGACGACGCGGTGCGCAAGTACTATCGGCAGGATTTCAACACGCGGCTTGCGCAATTCTTCGCGCCCGCGCAGGCGCCGCGCGGGAATTTCCAGCGCGGGCAGGGGCAGGGCCAAAACTGGCGCGAGCGCGGCCAGTGGCAGCCGCGCAACGGCGCGCCGCAGCGTCCGTTAACCGGCGGCAAGAATACGCCCTATGTGGTGGTGAGCCAGCAGCTCGCCTCCAGCCCAGTGCATCGCGGCTATCGCACCGCGGTACCCAAGCGCGAGGCGCTGATCCTGCAGGCCGCGCTCAACTACCCTTGGCTGCTGCACGATCATCTGGAGGAATTGGCCTCACTCGAGTTCCACCATGCCGACGCCGAGCGGCTTAAAGGCGCGCTGATCGATATCGCGGCCCATTCCGCGGCGCCCGATGCCGATGCGATCAAGGTGGAACTCGCCGGCCGCAATCTGACCGAGACCATGGAGCGTATCGGCGCCTCGATTACCACCCAATCGGTCTGGGGTGCCCGGCCGGATGCCGCACCGGAAGACGTTTTGGTGACCTGGCAACAGCTGGTCGCCTTGCATCGGCAGTGGCATTCACTAACTAAGGAGCTCAAGGACGCCGAACAGGCGCTCGGCCAGGACAATAGTGAGGCCAACTATTTACGGCTGCGCGACGTCAAGGCCCGCTTGGCGCGGATGGACGGGACCGAGGCCCTGATCGAAGGGTTTGGGGCCTCTTCCGGTCGAGGCGTTCGTAGCTTATGAGCATGGCCCCCGAGTTTGGTGAGTTTGATGCAGGGCGGGGTCATTGCCGGACCGGTAGGGAATAAGAGGTCGATTCCCGCGGTACTTACGTAGTTAATCGGAGCTTAAGCGGGTTCCGACGACACTGACGACCTGATTCGGGGGCGGCGCCCTGTGGGGGCGCTTATGGCCCCCTTGGCTGTTGCCTATTTATAGGGGGGTGTTTTTTCCACCCCGGGGCCGCTCCAAGGAGAGGACGATTATGGCGACGAAGGCAAAGGCGCAGGTCAAGGAAGAGGCCCCGGAAAAGGAAGCCGAAGGCGCCCCCGAGTCCCCGTTGCCGCTGCTCGATCTCAACGACGCCGGCGTCAAGAAGATGATCAAAGCCGCCAAGAAGCGCGGCTTCGTCACCTTCGACGCGCTCAACGCTGTGCTGCCCTCCGAATCGACCTCGCCGGAACAGATCGAAGACATCATGGCGATGCTCAGCGAGATGGGCATCAACGTCGTCGAGACGGAAGACGCCGAAGGCGAGGAGGGCGAAACCGAAAAGGCCGCCGACGAGCACGACGACGACGATGACGACGATACCGGCCGCGAGGTGGTCGAGGCCAAGACCAAGTCGCTGGCGGTGGCCGAGAAGAAGGAACCCTCCGAACGCACCGACGATCCCGTGCGCATGTATTTGCGCGAAATGGGCTCGGTCGAGCTGCTCTCGCGCGAGGGCGAAATCGCCATCGCCAAGCGCATCGAGGCCGGCCGCGAGGCGATGATCGCCGGATTGTGCGAAAGCCCGCTGACCTTCCAGGCCGTCATCATCTGGCGCGACGAATTGAGCGAGGGAAAAGTCTTCCTGCGCGACATCATCGACCTGGAAGCGACCTATGCCGGCCCCGACGCCAAGCAGATGCAGGTGCCGGTGATCATCGGCCCCGACGGCAAGCCGGTTGCGCAAGCCGCCGCCGTGCCGGGCGCGACCCCGGTTCCTGGCGCGCCGCATCTGCAGGTGGTGCAGCCGGTGGCGCCGCCGGCGGCCCCGCCCGCGGCGACCCCGTTCAAGGCGCCGGGCGACGGCGCCGCCGAAGGCGAGGAGAAGGATCCGGCCGAGACCGCCGCCGAGAGCGACTACGACGAAGACGACATGGAGAATTCGCTGTCGCTCGCCGCCATCGAGGCCGAGCTCAAGCCGAAAGTGGTCGAGACCTTCGACAACATCGCCGACAGCTTCAAGCGGCTGCGCCGCCTGCAGGAGCAGGACATCGAGTTCCGCCTGAAGAACACCTCGCTGTCGCCGGCGCAGGAGCGCAAATACAAGAAGCTGAAGGAAGAGATCATCGCCGAAGTGAAGTCGCTCCGCCTCAATCAGGCGCGCATCGATTCGCTGGTCGAGCAGCTCTACGACATCAACAAGCGGCTGGTCTCCAACGAAGGCCGCCTGATGCGGCTCAGCGAAAGCTACGGCGTCGCGCGCGAGGACTTCCTCAAGCACTACATGGGCAACGAGCTCGACCCGCGCTGGCTCAACCGCATCTCGAAGCTCGCCGCCAAGGGCTGGAAGAATCTGGTCGCCAAGGAAAAGGACCGCATCAAGGAGATCCGCTCCATGGTGCACGAGCTCGCCGGGCAGACCGGGGTCGAGATCGGCGAATTCCGCAAGATCGTGCACATGGTGCAGAAGGGCGAGCGCGAGGCGCGCCAGGCCAAGAAGGAGATGGTGGAGGCGAACCTGCGCCTGGTCATCTCGATCGCCAAGAAATACACCAACCGCGGCCTGCAGTTCCTCGACCTGATCCAGGAAGGCAACATTGGATTGATGAAGGCGGTCGACAAATTCGAATACCGCCGCGGCTACAAGTTCTCGACCTACGCCACCTGGTGGATCCGCCAGGCCATCACGCGCTCGATCGCCGACCAGGCGCGCACCATCCGCATCCCGGTGCACATGATCGAGACCATCAACAAGATCGTGCGCACCTCGCGCCAGATGCTCAACGAGATCGGCCGCGAGCCGACGCCGGAGGAATTGGCCGAAAAACTGGGCATGCCGCTGGAGAAGGTGCGCAAGGTTCTCAAGATCGCCAAGGAGCCGCTCTCGCTGGAAACCCCGATCGGCGACGAGGAGGATTCGCACCTCGGCGATTTCATCGAGGACAAGAACGCCATCCTGCCGATCGACGCGGCCATCCAGTCCAATCTGCGCGAGACCACGACGCGCGTGCTCGCTTCGCTCACCCCGCGCGAGGAGCGCGTGCTGCGCATGCGCTTCGGCATCGGCATGAACACCGACCACACGCTCGAAGAAGTCGGCCAGCAGTTCTCGGTCACGCGCGAGCGCATCCGCCAGATCGAGGCGAAGGCGCTGCGCAAGCTGAAGCATCCGTCGCGCTCGCGCAAATTGCGCAGCTTCCTGGACAACTGATCTCATCCCGCTCGTCCCCGCGAAAGCGGGGACCCAGCTCGCAGGCTGGATCGCCCGCTTGCGCGGGCGATGACGGAGACGACGATCCGCTTGCGCGGGAATGAGCGGTTGGGTGCTCGCCATGACCACACGCATCCTCGCAAGCCTGCTCCTCAGCCTCCTGCTCGCCACGCCTTCGCTCGCCGCCAAATGCGGCGGCGACTTCAATGCCTTCCTCGCCGCCATGGCGCGCGAGGCGCAAGGCGCCGGCGTCTCGCAAAGCGTCATCGGCAGGCCTTTGCCGGCGTCACGCTCGACCAGAACGTGCTCGCCTTCGACCGCCGCCAGCGCGGCATGTTCCACTCCAAGAGCTTCGAGCAATACGCCGCGCACCCGCGTCGTGCCCGCCCGCATCAAGCGCGCCGGCAAACTGATGGCGCGCCACGCCCAGCTGCTCGCGCGCGTCGAGCAGCAATTCGGCGTGCCGCCGCGCCGTCATCATGGCGATCTGGACGCTGGAAACCGACAACGGCACCGGCGACATGGGCAAGCTGCCGGTGATCCGCACGCTCGCGACGCTGGCGCACGATTGCCGCCGCACCGAGCTGTTCCAGGGCGAGCTGATCGCGGCGCTCAAGATCGTGCAGCGCGGCGACCTGCCGTTGCGCGAGCTGATCGGCGCCTACGCCGGCGAGATCGGGCAGACCCAGTTCCTGCCCTCGTCCTACATCAAGTACGGCGTCGATTTCGACGGCAACGGCCATGTCGATCTGCGCCATTCGGTGCCGGACGTGCTGGCCTCGACCGCCAATCTGCTGAAGGTGAACGGCTGGAAGGCCGGCGCGCCGTTACGGCGAGGGCACGGCGAATTTCGAGGCGATGCGCGAGTGGAACCGCTCCGAGATCTATCGCAAGACCATCGTGCTGATGGCCGAGCGGCATCGCGGGGCGGTGAGGCTTCGCATCCGCTCGTCCCCGCGACATTCGTCATCCGGTCGTCCCCGCGAAAGCGGGGATCCAGCTCTTATGCTTGGATTGCTGGACTCCGGGTCCGCGCCTGACGCGCGGCGATGAGCGGAGTGGCGCCCGCTACTCCAGCCCCTCGACGATGCGGATGTCGCGCACCGCGCCGTCGCCGAGCGCCTTGAGCGCCGCCTGATAGGCCGGCGAGTCGTGGCCGGCGACCGCCGCCTGCGAGGCTCGGCCATTCCGTCACCACCACGCGCTCCTTCTGGCCGGCTTCGAAGGTGGCGCCGGGGGTGCCGCGGGCGAGATAGCGCGCGCCGAACGGCGCCAGCGCCGGCACCGCCAGCTTGGCATAGGCGGCGACCTTGTCGGGGTTCTTGATCTCGCGATAGCAGGTGATCCAGTAGGCCTTGGGCATGGCGGCTCCGTGGGGTGGGGGATGTTCTGAGGCGACGGTCTTAGCGCAAGGGCGGGGGCGGGTGGAAGGGCGGGGCAGCAATAGGCACGTCTAACTGGTGGGCTCCAGTTGAAAGAACGGGTCCCCAACCTCTGTAGTCGAGAAGTGCGTGCAGGGCTGATTGATTGCGTATTCCATCCTTGGACTGGGCATAAGTGTAGGCGTATTTCCATTGTATTCTAAATAAGCGCAGGCACTGCTGAGTTTAAACCAAGGGCAAACGAGTTGAACAAAAAGGCCAACGGCTGATGACGCCAGAACGCCGTTCGGCCGAAACCACTTGCGCTTTTGTTTCTGCCGCCCCGTATTTTGCGGCCTCTTTCTTCAAATTGTCTTCGGTAATGATTCCCATGCAGCGCAAGCAAGGATGCCCTGGTGAACTCAGCACGGTCTGACCAACGATGTGATACGAATCGCCAAGCGGGAAAACATCCATTCCAATATCGATGAAAGGGATGAGAAACCGCCGGCAAAAGCGTTCGAGCTGTTCTCGTTCGCTATAGCTATCGACACAGCCGAATATATCCGCCTCATCCTGAGGAGTGGTCCGCAGGACCGCGTCTCGAAGGATGGGGCGGCCACATGGTTCGAGACGCGCTCTTCGAGCGCTCCTCACCATGAGGCCGGGAGAGCGCTACCCCACCTTCATCATTTTTTGCGGCTTGGCGCCGACGCGGCCGACGCTCTTGATCTTGAGCGGCGCGCGGCCGGATTTCTCCGCGATTTCGCGGTCCTGCTCGATCAGGAAGCCGAGCGCGGGCGCGTCCTTCTCCAGGCCGCCCAGCAGTTCGGCCGGCACGCGCCGGTTGGAGCGCTGCGAGCCGTCCTCATAGACGACGTCGAAGAACACGAATTCGCCCTTCGGATTGGTTCCCGGTTTCTTGGCCATGGGCGTTGTCCTCTTGCTTCTGTCATTCCGGGACGCGCCGAAGCGCGTGGACCCGGAATCGCAGATGGCGGCGCTCGAGTCTCTGCGTCTGGATTCCGGGTTCCGCGCCTACGCCGCGCCCCGGAATGACGAAAGTGATATTGCGCGCCGTCCTACAAAAAGAAAAACCCCGCGCAAGCGCGGGGTTTCTCCAGTCGTTCAGTGTCAGACCGCCTGCAGATTGGCAGCGGCCGACTTGCCGTTCTTGCGATCGGCTTCGATGTCGAACGAGAGCTTCTGGCCCTCGTTGAGATTGCTCATGCCGGCGCGCTCGACTGCCGAGATGTGAACGAACACATCCGGCCCGCCGCCGTCCTGCACGATGAAGCCGAAGCCCTTTTGGGCGTTGAAAAACTTAACGGTACCTGTGGCCATCGTGGCCTCCTTTTGAAACGCACAAAGGCGTCAATGCCCCATGCAAACCATTCGCATGGGCCTCATATCCGGATTTGGGCTGTTCTTGGGGAAGGCCCTCAAGAGGGCGAAACTGCAAGGCAGGCGAAATCGGAACGCTGTGTATATAGGGACCCGCCGGCCGCTTTGCAATCGCCGCGAGATAGGCCCCGCCGGGCGCCGCCCGGGGTTAATTTTTCCCGTAACCAATTCCATCGAAAACAGCATGCAATTACGACAATGGTGCAACGCAACGCATGAGTCAGGCGCATGGATCACATGCTTTGCAGGGACTACTGAAATACCCCAGCAGGCGTATATTGCACTGCAACAACAAGAAACTCGACGGGAAACGCCTTGGGTGTCGGGCTCATTGAAGGAGATGACACCATGGCTTACGCCCCACTCGCGCTCGTTCTGCACGACCTCGCCCTTCCGCAATCCGCCCGCCCGCAAGGGCAAAGGCCTGTTCGCCCGCTTGCTCGCGGCCATGGCCGCCTCGCGCCAGCACCACGCCGAGCGCGAAATCGCGCGCTACCTCGCCAGCAACGGCGGCAAATTCACCGACGAAACCGAGCGCGAGATCGAGCGCCGCTTTCTGTCCGGCTCGTCGCGCTGGTGAACGTTTTCAAATCGAACGAATTCAGGAGACTAAGATAGATGTCTACGCTGCTGCTTCACGCCCCGCATGTGTCGCAGGTTCGGCTCTGCTTCGCGCGCGTCGGCGCCGTCCTCGTGACGGTGCTCGACGTGTTCGCGGAGGCCGAGCTGCGCGCCTTCGCCGCGCACAAGCGCTATCCGTTCGTCAAGCGGTGACCGGCCCCGACTCTATTTCGCCAGCGCCTGCCGCAGCAATTCGCGCGCGCCCTCGCTGCCGTCGAGCATGCGGTAGGCCCGCCGCGTCACCTTCCAGCCGTCCTTGGTGCGTTTGAGATCCCAGCGGTTGGCGCCGAGCCGGTGGATGCGATAGCCGCTCGACAGCCCATGGCCGGAGAGTTCCACCGGCTTCGCCTCGCGGTTCGGGGTGATCACCTGCAGATAGGAGATCGCCACCGCGCTGTCGCCGTCGAGCTCCACGCGCGGCAATCCGGCGAAGTGGCACAGTCCGCCGGCGATCGCCGCCTGGTGTTCGGGCGTCTTCACCACCGCGGCGATCGCCTCGTTGCCGTTGGCGGCCTTGCCGCCGCCGAGATCGATGACGCCGTCGGGCACGAAGGCGTCGCGGTAATAGCCGTCGCTGCCGGTGTCGGCGGCCGGCGGATGGCTGGCAATCAGATGAAAGATCGCAAGCTTGTCCTCGACCGCGCGCAGGCGCTCTTCCAGCGTGTCGTCTTTGTTCATGCGTCCTCCCAATCCGTTTTGTGGAACCTGCAATAGCGTGAATCAAATTCGTGATGGAACCCAGCCGCAGTTGACGCAGTTGCGTCACAAACTTGCCGGAGTTCCCGCCGAAAAGCCGCGACATCCCCAAAAAACTGGAGCCGACATGATTCGCAAAATTTGCTTTGCAACTATTTTGGTCGCGCTTGTCGCCTCGGCTCGGCCGCTTCCGCACAAAACCAGCGCATGGCCCGTCTCGACGCCAACGGCAATCTCGACGCGCTGATCGCCCGGCACGCCGCCGCCAACAATCTGCCGGAGGATCTGGTGCGCCGCGTGATCAAGCGCGAGAGCGGCGGCAATCCGCGCGTGATCTCAGCAAGGGCAATTACGGCCTGATGCAGATCAAGCTCGCGCACCGCGCGCTCCATGGGCTATCGCGGCACCGCCGCCGGCCTGCTCGATGCCGACACCAACATGACCTATGCGGTGAAATATCTCGCCGGCGCCTATCATGTCGCCGACGGCAATGCCAACCGCGCGGTGCATTATTACGCCGCCGGCTATTACTACGCCGCCAAGACCAAGGGCCGCTGCGGCGCCGGCCGAGCAAACCGCGCTCAACACGTTTGCATCCGCGGGCGGCCGCAGCAAGAATATGCACACCGCGCAGTCGGAAGGACCGAGCGCCTCGCCGGCGTCGCCCAATTTCGGCGCGCGCCTCGACGATTGATACACCGGCAGGCCCCGCCCCGGCGGGGCCGCTCAGCTAGGGTATATTGGCGCCGACCGTCGGCGGCTGTTTAAATTTCTGTTCGCCGAACATCGCCTCGAAAAGATCGAACTGGGCGGGCAGTTTCGATCGGGCCAGCGCCTTGGCGCGGCGGGCGCGCGGCGCGGTTTTGCTCCGGCTTTCACTGCGCGGCTTGACCCGCTGCGGCGTCCTGATCACCGGCGGCTGTTCCTCCGGCGCGGCCACCGGCAATTCGAACGACGAGGTCTCGCCGATATCGATCGGAATGGTCGCGCTCGGCAGCTGCACGATCGACCCGGTCTGGTCGTCGGCTCCGGATCGGTGTCGCTGCGCTCGGTCGGCAGGCCGGCGACCTTGGACGCGGCCCAGGTCCGGGCCGGCGTGTCGGGCAGTTCGCGCAAGCGGTTCAATTCATCGGCGCGCCGGATCGCGGCCAGCATCAGGAACTGCCGCCATTCCGGATGCTCGCCGCGCGCGATCAGCGCGCCGCGCACCGGCGCCGGCATTGCGTACGCGAGCCGCCCGGCGGGTTGAGCGCCAGGACCAGGATCATGATGGCGAGGAGTACGCCGCCTACTGGAAGAATCCGAAGCATCGGCAGCATCGTCGATGCATAACTGAGTCGGCTAAAACGCCAAAGCCAATCTCCATCGCCAATTCGTACGATTGCCGGCACGCTGCACGCATGACGAGTCTCCGGCATGCGCGGCACGGAGAGGCCGTGACAGCGGACGCTCGCGGTTGCTAGGAAATGACCTTCAGAAACGTCGCGGGGGAAGCGTCATGTTCAAAAAGCCGAATTGTCCGGTCATCGCCATCGAAGAGCATTATTGGGACCCGGAGCTGGCCAAGCATTTCACCGGCCCGGAAGCCGGCCGCGGCAACGAGACCGACGCGCGGCTCTACGATCTGGGCGCGCTGCGCATCAAGGAAATGGACGAGGCCGGCATCGACATCCAGGTGCTCTCGCACGGCGCGCCCTCGGCCCAGAAGCTTCCGATCGAGATCGCCGCCGACCTGACGCGCGCAGGTCAACGACCGTCTGGCCAAGGTGTGCGCGGCCAACCCGAAACGCTTCGCGGCCTTCGCGGCGCTGCCCACCGTCGATCCGAAAGCCGCCGCCGACGAGCTCGAGCGCACGGTGACCAAGCTCGGCTTCAAGGGCGCCATGCTGCACGGCATGACCAACGGCGAATTCCTCGATCACAAGAAATACTGGCCGATCTACGAGCGCGCCGAAAAGCTCGACGTGCCGATCTACTTCCATCCCTCGCTGCCGCATCCGAAGGTGACGGAAATCTACTACCAGGATTACGCCAAGGACTTCCCGCTGGTGGTGCGCCCGGGCTGGGGCTACACGGTGGAGACCGCGACGCAGGCGATCCGGCTGGTGCTCTCGGGCGTGTTCGACGCACACCCGAACCTGAAGATCATCCTCGGCCATTTCGGCGAGACGCTGCCGTTCCTGGTCTGGCGCATCGATGCCTCGCTCAAGCGGCCGGGGCAGAAGCCGATGAGCTTCCGCGACATCTTCTGCAAGAACTTCTACGTCACGACCAGCGGCTTCTTCTCCAATCCGGCGCTGCTGTGCTGCGTGATGGAGATGGGCATCGACCACATCCTGTTCGCGGTCGACTGGCCGTTCGTGATGAACCCGCCGGCGACGGAATGGATGAAGGACATCCCGCTGTCCGACGAGGACAAGGTGAAGATATTGAGCGGCAACGCCAAGCGGCTGTTGAAGATGTGAATTTTGAATCTGTCATCACCGGGCTTGTCCCGGTGATTCCGCTTCGGAGAGATCGGTGCATTCCTAAGCGAGATGGCCGGCACAAGGCCGGCCATGACATTCAGGAAATCGGATGCCGCCGGTAATAGTCGGCATCCTCCGCCGATTGCTTCCATTCCGCATTGCCGCGCCAGGCACAATGATGCGCGCGCATGTCGGTGCCGTAGCGCACGCGAAACAGCATGGTGCGTCCCGATCCGTTTTCGTATTCGTGCACTTCGCCGGGCGGATGCACCACGAAAGAGCCGGGCGTCACCGCGATGGTCTCCTTCGGCGTGCGCATGGTGCCGCCGCCGGAAAAGCAGAAATAGATTTCGGTGGCGTCCGGGTGGCAATGATAGGGGCTGATCTGTCCGGGCTCCCAGCAGGCGACGGTGACGTCGCCATCGGCAATCTTGCCCAGGATCTTCTCCACGTGGTGCTTGGGATCCCACTGCTGCTCGCGTTCGAGGCTGAAAACATGCATGCCGCTTGATCTCCGACGAAATGAGGACGCCGCAGCCTAGCGCATGATCCCGAAAGGTGGGAACCGGTTTTTGGACAAGATCATACGCAATTAATATGCATATAAGTGCGGAGGAGGAGCGGGCAACATTGCGCTTCGCCCGCGCGCATTGATAGAACGTGCCGCAGGGCCCGTAGCTCAACTGGTTAGAGCCGACCGCTCATAACGGTCTGGTTGGAGGTTCGAGTCCTCCCGGGCCCACCACGCAGTCTCGCGCTACCAGAGATTTCCTGAAACTCGCGAATGGCCCGCGATTTGGCGGCTTACGTGCGGGCGCTCAGTCTCTGCAGAAGGGCAATTGGATTTGGAGGCCGATTTTGGCGCTTTTGTCTCTGGCCGTCAAAATCCGGTTGCCCGGCAACAGAGACCGGCGCGAGCAGAGACCGGTTCGACATACGACTTTACTGCGGGATGAGGCCCAGCATCTGGTTTTGGCGAGACCATTCGGCTGGCAGATCGCAAAGACGGACGACACCCATTCCGTGAGGCAGCCTACCTTCAATAGCGGCTTTGACGAGATGGGGTGCAAGGAAGGCGAGCGAGATCATCATGTTGACCTTCCGTATGCTGCAGCTTTCTCGCGCCGCGATCGTTTCTGCATTTGCTGATGGATCAGAGATGAGTTCATCAAGCCAGCGGCGCCCTCGCGCAATCGATGCGACCAGCGTCGCGCGAGTCTCGGAGCGGATTGGTCGAACGGTTTGACCTTCGGACTGTGCGGTATTGGACAAAGATGCGCCTGTCTCTCGCCCCGTTCAGCAGACCGGAATCATCAGTTCACGCCCGGTCCTTGGCGGGCTTCATCACCATTATGTTCGGATTTAGGTTTTCGGTACACACGGCTGCATCACCAATATATCCGGATATAATGTTCGGAAAGGACAGCCGTTTAATTCTTCATATATCAAACGTACGCTAGTTGACTTATGACTGATTCGGCAGTTGAAGAAACTACCGAGCTCAACTCTGATCGAGAGGAGCTCATGGCAACGCGACCCGTGCTTGCATCGTTAGCTGCTTTCATTGGAGCAGGCCTGCGGCCGTCGACCGCGCTTGCCCGCGCGATCGTCGTCGTGCTCGCCGCCAAGCTTATCGCCGTCGTAGCGATGATGGTCTTTCAGTTTTTTGCCAACCAGCACGCAGTTGTCGATGCGGAGGCCATCAGCCGTCTGCTCGGCCCGTCGTCGCTGCCGTGAGCGAGGGGAAGAGATCACCATGGACCATATCGATCCGGTAAGCTTGGCACGCCTTCAGTTCGCGATGACTGCTCTTTATCACTTCCTGTTCGTGCCGCTGACCCTGGGGCTGTCATTTCTGCTCGCCATCATGGAGAGCGCTTACGTGATGACGGGCCGCCAGATCTGGCGCGATATGACGCGGTTCTGGGGCAAGCTGTTCGGCATCAACTTCGCCATGGGCGTCGCCACTGGCATCACCATGGAATTCCAGTTCGGCACCAACTGGGCTTACTACTCGCATTATGTCGGCGACATTTTCGGCGCGCCGTTGGCGATCGAAGGATTGATGGCGTTCTTTCTGGAATCAACGTTCGTCGGTCTATTCTTTTTCGGCTGGGATCGGATGAGCAAGCTCGGTCACCTGGCTGTGACTTGGCTGGTCGCGATTGGGTCCAGCATGTCGGCGTTGTGGATCCTGATCGCCAACGGCTGGATGCAAAACCCGGTCGGAGCCCAGTTCAATCCCGAGACGATGCGGATGGAACTGACCTCGTTCTGGGATCTGCTGTTCAATCCGACCGCGCAATCGAAATTCGTGCATACGGTCAGCGCTGGCTACGTGACCGGGGCGATCTTCATGCTGGCAATTAGCGCCTATTACCTGCTGAACAATCGCCACCACGCATTCGCCAAGCGCTCGATCATCGTCGCCTCCGCGTTCGGATTGGCATCGGCGCTGTCGGTCGTCGTGCTCGGCGACGAAAGCGGGTACACGGTCACTGAAAACCAGAAGATGAAATTGGCGGCGATCGAGGCGATGTGGAAAACCGCGCCGGCTCCGGCGTCATTCACGCTGTTCGCGGTGCCCGACCCGGCCGGCCATAAGAATCGGATGGAGGTTAAGATTCCCTGGGCGCTCGGGATTATCGCGACCCGGTCTTTCGATACGCCGATGCCGGGTATTGACGATCTCGTGGCCAAGGCACAGGGGCGGATCAAGAGCGGACTTGTCGCCTATGACGCGCTGGAGCGGCTGAAGACCGATCGCAAGGACGCAAAGGCCCGCATCGATCTTGAGGTCCATGCTCATGATCTCGGCTATGCGCTGCTACTCAAGCGCTACGTATCCGATCCACGCAAGGCGGATGACGCCATGATCGCAAAAGCTGCAGCGGATACCATGCCCGGCGTGGTCCCGCTGTTCTGGACTTTCCGGATCATGGTCGCGCTCGGCTTCTATTTCATCTTCTTGTTCGCGGCCGCCTTTTGGTACACGTCCAAACTCGACTTCTCGCGCAAATGGCTGTTGCGCGCGTTCCTGTGGTCGTTGCCGCTGCCGTGGCTCGCGGCCGAGCTCGGCTGGTTCGTCGCCGAATACGGCCGGCAGCCCTGGGCAATCGACGGCGTGCTGCCGACTTTCCTCGCGTCTTCCTCGGTGTCGACCGCGCAAGTCTTGTTCACGCTCTCTGGCTTCGTCCTGTTCTACTCGTCGCTTGCGGTCGTCGATTTTATCCTGATGCGGAAATACGTGCTGATGGGGCCGGTTGAGGCACTCGGTCAAGCGCGCGCGTCTGCAATCAGTGCAAAGCCCGCGTGAAGGAGACACCATCATGTCCATCCCCGTCGACTATGAAATCCTTCGCGTGATCTGGTGGTTGTTCCTCGGCGTGCTGCTGATCGGCTTTGCCATCATGGACGGCTTCGATCTCGGCGTTGCGACCTTGCTGCCGTTTGTCGCGCGCACCGAAACCGAGCGGCGCGTCGCTATCAACACAATCGGCCCGGTCTGGGACGGCAACCAGGTCTGGCTGATCACCGGGGGCGGGGCGGTATTTGCCGCTTTCCCGCCGGTCTATGCGGCGTCGTTTTCGGGCTTCTACATCGCGATGTTCCTGGTCCTGGCGACGTTGATCCTGCGGCCGGTTGGCTTCGAGTTCCGCAACAAAATGAAGGATGCGCGCTGGCGAGCGTTCTGGGACTACGCGCTGTTTGCCGGCGGTGTCGTGCCGTCGCTGGTGTTCGGTGTCGCATTCGGAAATCTCCTACAGGGCGTGCCGTTCCGGATCGATGGTGACATGCGCGTGCTGTACGAAGGCGGCGGGCTGTTTGAGCTACTCAATCCGTTCGGCATATTATGCGGCCTCGTTTCGGTGGGCATGCTCACGACCCACGGCGCCATATATCTGACGGTCAAAGCGGAAGGCCCGGTCAAGACTCGAGCCGCGGCCTACGTTCGCATCGGCGCGCTGGTAACGGTCGCGCTGTTTATCGTGGCCGGTATCTGGACGGCGTTCGGGCTCAACGGCTATGCGATTATTAGTACGGTCGTCCCCAATGGCCCGTCGAATCCGCTGCTGAAAACCGTCGCGCTGGTGCGCGGGCAATGGTTCGCCAATTTCGGCATCCATAAGTGGATGATGTTGGCGCCGGCGCTCGCCATTGCCGGGCCGCTGGCCGCTCTGGCGTTCACCGCCGGGCAACGGCACGGCCTGGCGTTCATTGCCAGCGCCGTCGGCATCCTCGGCATTATCTCGACGGCCGGCGTCAGCATGTTCCCGTTCCTGATGCCGTCCGACATCATGCCGCAGGCGAGCCTGACGATCTGGGACGCGACCTCCAGCCACTTGACGCTGTTCGTGATGTTGCTGGCTACGCTGATCTTCCTGCCGATCGTTCTGGCCTATACCGGCTTCGCCTTCCGCGTGATGAAGGGGCCTGTCACCGCCAAAGAGATCGAAGGGAATTCGGCCAATCTCTACTGAGGAGCACAATCAATGTGGTATTTCGCCTGGATTCTCGGCCTTGGTTTTGCATGCGGCTGCGGCATTCTCAATGCCGTTTGGCATGAGCATCAATTGCCAAATCAAAGCATCGCTGAATGAACGCAGCCTGTGTGTACCGAAATCCTCATCCGGCGATGATTTCGGATTTGATCGGTAAAATTCCCTGTTCCTGCACCAGAATTCCCTGTTCAGCCAAAATAATTCCCTGTTCCGTTGCGTAGGGAATTTGGCTCAAAGGCCCCGTAATCATTGGGCATTATGAGCCCTCGGAGCCGTGAGTTGGCCCAAAATTGAAATATTCCCTGTTAATTTCCCTGTTAGCAGGGAATTTGGGAGTGGAGACGGGTTCGACTACGACTGCGTCCGCCACCACGCAGTCCCGATTCGAACCAGAGATTTCCTGACTATTCGGCGAATAGCCCCGATTTGGCGGCATCTGACGCGAGCGATCAGTCTCTGCAAAGGGGCAACTGGATTTGGGAGGTCGTTTCGGCGCCTTTGTCTCTGGCCTCGAAATCCGGTTTCCCGGCAACAGAGACGGCTCCAGGCAGAGACTGGTTCGATAGACGCACTTATTGAGAGGCGAGGCCAAGCACTTGGTGCTGGCGGGACCATTCGACCGGCAGGTCGCAAAGACGGACTAGGCCCATTCCGTGAGGCAGCCTTCCTTCAATAGCCGCTTTGACGAGATCCGGCGCGAGGAAAGCAAGCGAGATCGTCATATTGATCTTCCGAACGCTGCACCCCTCTCGCTCAGCAATGCTTTCTGTCGTTGCCGCTGGATCCGAGATGAGTTCATCAAGCCAACGCCGACCACGGGCGATCGATGCGACCAATGTCGCGCGGGTTTCTGAACGTATGGGACGAGCATTCTGTGGCGGGACAGGGCCGGTCAGAAGGATCTCTCGGCGCCGCTTCGACGGAGGCTTTTGCCAGGGGACACGCAGGATGCCTTTGTCGGCCGCCCGTTTATGTTGCTCGGTCTGGGCGAGATGGATGACCAACTGCTCCGGCTGGACCTCGACCCGCACGATATAAGTGTCGATAAGCTGCCGGTCTTCGACTGGATCATTTAGTTTGAGATGCTCCCGAACCGACTGGACGACCAGCGTCTCGATCTCGGCTGCCGGCACTCGGCGCATTGATCCAGCCCGCTCAGCCTGACCATTAAGAATGGCTGAGGATAGATAATAACGATATTTGATGCCTCGCCTGTGGGCGTGGGTCGGGCTCATGCGATTGCCGCGGTCGTCAAAAATGCGGCCCATCAACAGGGCCTCGGACTTCAGCCGTGTTGTTGTATGGCCGTTCCTCTGTTCGCTGAGCTTGGCCTGGACGGCATCGAATAGGCCCCGATCGACGATGGCCGGCTGCTCCCCGGCCAAGATCTCGCCCTTAAACACCACCTCTCCAACGTAAAATCGGTTGCGCAACAGGTGAACGAGGGGCCCGCGCGTGAACGGAATGCTGCCGACTGTCTCTCCGGTCTTCAGTGTGCGGACCTTGGAGACGATGCCGCGTTTGCGTAGGTCGGCCATGAGCAGGTTGAGGCTGCCAAGCTTCAGATAGCTGCGGAAGATGTCCCTGACTCGCTCAGCCTCGCGTTCATTGACGGATATCTTGCGGTCCTTGGTGTCGTAGCCAAGCGGGGCCATGCCGCCGACCCAGAGACCCTTGCGCTTCGAGGCGGCAATTTTGTCTCGGATGCGCTCGGAGGTGACCTCGCGTTCAAATTGGGCAAACGACAGCAGCACGTTCAACGTCAGCCGGCCCATTGAGGTGGTCGTATTGAACTGCTGGGTAACCGAGACGAAGGAGACATTATGCTGGTCGAAGAGTTCGACGAGCTTTGCAAAGTCAGCCAGCGAGCGAGTCAGCCGGTCGACTTTATAGACGACGATCACGTCGATCTTTCCGGCCCCTACGTCCTCCAGGAGCCGCTGCAGGGCCGGCCGATCAGTATTGCCGCCTGAGAAGCCGCCATCGTCATATTTGCCCCGCAGGAGGGTCCAGCCGGCGTGCGCTTGGCTGCGGATATAGGCTTGTGAGGCATCATACTGGGCATCGAGCGAATTGAAGTCCTGATCGAGCCCTTGGTCGGTCGAGACGCGGGTATAGATCGCGCAGCGAACTGGCTTGGTCGATCCGGTCTTCATGGTGATGATCCGTTCGATGACTTGTCGCGCAGGCCGAAGAACTTTGGTCCGTTCCAGCGAGTGCCCGTGATTTCGAATGCAACTTTCGACAGGCTTGGATAGGTCTTGCCATTCCAGGCAAAGCCATCGGCAAGCACGGCCACTCGGTGCATCCGCCCGTTCCACTCGCGGCCAAACACGGTGCCGGGCCTTAGGCTTACGGTGCGACGGCTCAAGTCCACGGCACGCTGTCCTGCATCCTCAGGCGATCCCGAGCGATCGAGGATGCGTTGGCTTTCACTATCCAGGTCGCCCAACTGATCGGCCTGAAGGCGATATGCCAGAACCCGGAACAACAAATGGCGGGGTAGGTGAGGAGGAGGTCGCCGCCCGAAAATGGTGTGCCAACGATTACGAAGCTCGCCGACGTCGAGATCACGCAAGCGCGCAATCTCGACGTCGAGCGTCTTCCGGTCCGGTGGCGCAGGACCGATCTTTACGCGCGGCATGGCGCTCAGGGCGACCGGCGCTTGGCCTGACGAGGTCCGGACTTTGCCGCTGCCTCCGCTCGTGATTTGGTAGACCCGATTGCCATCAACCTTCTTCGAGACGAGCTTTAGTTTGAGACGCTTAGCCAATGCAACTCTAGATGGCGCAGATAATTGCCCGCTAAAGCCAACTTATGCTGACTTGCCCTCGGGCCCGCGCCGCGCGACGATGGCATCAAGGCCATAAATGAGGCCGCTATGCGGACATATGGGGAGGGACTAATGATCAGTCTTGGCAAGACGACAGCCATTGGGCTTACCGCCGTAATTCTAGCTTTCATAGCGGCAACCGCTGACGCCAAGGACAAGGTGAAGGTCGGCTTCATTGGTCCGCTGACAGGCGGTGTCTCGGTCAACGGCATCGGCGGACGCAACTCGGCGGATCTCGCCGTGAAGCTGCGCAATGCCGACGCCAAGGCAAAATACGAATATGAGCTCGTCGTGCTCGACGACGAGTGCAAGCCGAACGTAGCGGTTCAGGTCGCCACCAAGATGGCGGCCGATAAGGAGATCATCGCCGCCGCCACGCATTATTGTTCGGCGACGGCAATCGCAACCGTCGACACCTATCACAAGTTCGGCTTTCCGGTGATCGTGTGGGGCGCCGTGCTGCCCGACATCACCTACCGCAACAAATATGCGGAAGTTCATCGCGTCAACGGCACGATGATCAACCAGAACGACTTCAATGCGGAGTTGATCTCCAAGCTCGGTTACAAGACCGTCGCGGTGATCCACGACACCACCGATTACGGCAAAGGCCATAACGAATATTTCAGCAAGGCGCTGGCGAAGATCGGCAAAGCGAAGATCGTCGGGACGTTTGGTGTGACCGCCGAACAGCAGGACTTCACCGCCGAGCTTACGCAGATCAAGGCCCTCAACCCCGAGGTGATCTATTTCGGTGGGCTGACCCCGATCGGCGTTCGCATCCGTTCGCAGATGGATAAGCTCGGGATCAAGGCTGTATTTGATGGGACCTCGGGCATCGTATCCGACGCCTATATCCAAGGTCTCGGCCCACTGGCCGAGGGTAACCTCGCCTTCCGGGAAGGCGCGCCGACCGACAAGCTGCCGGGCGGCAAGTTCTTCATGGAAAAATACAACGCCCAGAAATACGACAACCCGCCCGAGGCCTATGGCGCCTTCGCCTATGCGGCCATGGACATGATCCTGAACAGCATCGAGAAGGTCGGGCCCGACCGCAAGAAGGTGATCGCCGACCTCGGCAACGTGAAGGACCGCGATTCGATCGTCGGCAAGATCACCTTCGACGACCACGGCCAGAACACCGTGGCCGTGATCACCAAGTACGTGATCCAGGACGGCAAGTTCGTCGAGTGGGACGAAAGCGAATATGCCAGCGGCAAGCGCAAGCTGCCCGGGCAGAAATAGCATGACGTTCGAGGCGAGGCTCTGTGCAGCCTCGCCTCGTTGCTTCCCTCGCTCGCGCAGTTAAGACGACATCATGGATGTGGGGCTGTTCGCTCAATACGTCATGAACGGGCTGATGCTCGGCATGATGTACGCACTTGTCGCCGTCGGCTTCACGCTATTTTTCGGCGTGCTCGATATCATCAAGTTTTCGCACGGCGACGTGTTGACCGTCGGCGCCTTCGCGGCGCTGGCGACATTCGCCGGCCTGCATGCGGCCGGTTTCAATTCGCAACTGCTCGATCTCGTGATCATGCTCGCCGTTGCGACGCTGGCGATGGCCGCGCTCGGTATGTTGATCGCGCGCTACCTCGTCATGCCGTTGCGCTCGGCGCCGGCACTCAACACGTTGCTGATCACCTTGATGCTCGGCACCGTGCTGCGCGAAGCGGTGCGACTGTTCTATCCGCAAGGCGCCAACCCGAAGCCGTTTCCGGCCCTGCTACCGCGCAGCTCGATCGACCTCGGCAGCTTCAATTTGCGGCTCGACAATGTGCTCATGCTGGCAGCCGGTACCGCGGTGATTATCGGTCTGCAGTTCCTGCTGAACAGAACCAAGCTGGGGCTTGCCATCCGCGCGGTCGCGCAGGACGAGGAAACGGCGCGCAGCATGGGTATTAATTTCACCGCC
Organism: uncultured Alphaproteobacteria bacterium; assembly: GCA_963770985.1. GTDB lineage: Bacteria > Pseudomonadota > Alphaproteobacteria > Rhizobiales > Xanthobacteraceae > Pseudolabrys. The sequence continues at coordinate 76,920 of CAVYRR010000006.1, forward strand.
ATTGTGCTGGTCACCTTCGCGATCGGCTCTGGGCTTGCCGCTTTCGCCGGCGTGATGAACGGGCTCTATTACAACGAGATCAACTTCGGCATCGGCCTCTATCTCGGCGTGGTCGGGTTTGCCGCCGCGATTATTGGCGGGCTCGGCAGCATTTATGGGGCGATCCTCGGCGGTTTCCTATTCGCTGGACTGCAGACCGTCGGCACCGTGCTGTTGCCCTTCGCCAGCGCCTATAAGGACGTGTTCGCCTTCGCCGTCGTCATCGCCATTATGGCCTGGCGCCCAACCGGGCTGATCCAGGAAAAGATCAGTGAGCGGGTGTAAGGCGATGACGCGGGGGGTGGAGAAGTCGCGCGCGGCCTTGTGGCCGGGTCTCATCGCACTGGCGATCGCGGCCGGATATCTGATCGCGCTGCTGGCCGTGGAAAAACAAGCGTTTATTATTTCTCTTCTGGCGGTCGGGATCATTGCCGTTATTGCGGCCGCCTGGTTTGGACTTTTTGACGGCGTCAGCCCCGCTTTTGCCGATCACGAGGATGCGCTCGGCGGCTTTGCGATACTGGCGCTGCTCGCCGTCGCTGCGTTCTTCCACGAGGATCATTTCGTTCTGCTGTTGGTCACCACCGTTCTGCTCTACAGCGTGGCGACGCTCGGGCTGAACATTCAGTTCGGCTACGCCGGCGTGCTGAATTTCGCCGGCGCATCGTTTTTCGGCATCGGCGCTTACACATCGGCTATTCTTAATACGCACACAGCGATCCCACATCTTGCGGTTATCGCAATCGGGGGCTTGCTCGCCGCGCTGATTGGCTCGCTGCTGCTGCTGCCGGTGTTGCGCACGCGCGGCCATTATGCGGCCGTCGTCACCATCGCCTTTGCGCTGCTGTTCAAGACTTTTCTCGAAGTCAACGACGTGCTCGGCGGGCCGCAGGGCATGCAGGTCAAAGGCATGAACATCCTGGGCTGGTCGTTCAACGACAATATCGAGATCGGCAAAGTCTCGCTCTCGTTCTACATGAACTATTTCGCCGTCAGCCTGCTGCTGCTGATCGGTGCATTTGTTGTCGTGCGTAGGCTCGAACGCTCCTGGATCGGACTCAATCTCGACGCGCTGCGGCTCGACGAAACCGCCGCCAGCTGTTTCGGCCTCGATGTCGTGCGCTGGAAGATTACGGCATTTTTGATCGGCAATTTTCTCATCGGCATTGCCGGCGCCATGTTCGGCATGGTCGGAAGCTTCGTGGCGCCGAACAACTACACCTTCGCCGACTCGCTCATCCTTGTCTCGATCCTTCTGCTCGGCGGCATCGGCAATCCCTGGGGGCTCATCGTCGCCACATTCATCGTCGTGGTCGTTCCGGAAAAGCTGCAAACGATCCAGGAATATCGCTTCCTGCTCTATGCGCTGCTGGTGATCGGCGTGCTGTTGTTCCGGCCCGAGGGCCTGCTGCCGCGTCCCGTGCGCCGCTATTTCCCGGGATGGCAGCCATGACCGCGCTGCTGGAAGCCCGCGGCCTGGTGAAGCGTTTCGGCGGCGTGCTGGCGCTGGACGGGCTCGATCTCGCCGTTAAGCCCAGCGAAATCATCGGCCTCATCGGCCCCAATGGTTCCGGCAAGACTACATTCTTCAACATCGTCACAGGGATCTACGCCGCCGATGCGGGGGGTGTGACGTTCGACGGGGCCGACATCACGACCGTTGCGGCACGCGCGGTCTATCGGGCAGGAATTTCCCGCACCTTCCAACGCTCCCGCCTGTCGCTGCCGCTGTCGATCTTCGACAACATCATGATCGGCAACCACAAGCGTCTCAATCAGGGCCTCTGGTTCAATCTCGTCAGGCGCGGCGAATTCAAGCGCGAATTCGAGGAGAGCTACCGCGCCGCGCGCGCGCTGGTCGAAGTGTTCGAGCCGGCGCTTGCCAACCGCATGTTCGAACCGGTCGCCGGCCTGCCGATGATCGATCGCCGCCGCATCGAGATTTGTCGTGCGCTGATCAGCGAGCCGAAATTGCTGCTGCTCGACGAGCCCTCTGCCGGCATGACGCATGACGAGACGGCGGAGCTGATGAACGACATTATGCTCGTACGCGAACGCAACAAAGCACTGACGATCATCATCGTCGAGCACGAAATGGGAGTGATCGAACGCATCACCGATCGCTGCGTCGTGCTCAATTTCGGGCGCAAGATCGCGGAGGGGGCTTACCGCGACGTGGCCGCCGATGCGCAAGTGCAAGAAGCCTATCTCGGAGTCGCTTGATGGCCGGCATGCTCGAAATCGAGGATGTCTACACGGCCTACGACAAGGCCGATGTGCTGCAAGGCGTCTCGCTTGACGTGCAGCCGGGCAGCATCACCTGTCTGCTCGGCGCCAACGGCTCCGGCAAGACCACGCTGGTGCGCTCGATCCTCGGGCTGACGCCGGCGCGCGCCGGCCGCATCATCTTCAATGGCGTCGATATCACGCGGCTTCCGACCCACAAGATCGTCGCCGCCGGCATCGCCTGCATCCCCGAGGGGCGCAAGGTCTTTCCCAAGCTGACGGTCGAGGAGAATTTACGCGTCGGCGCCTATCAGGAGCCCTCGGACCAGGTCACGCAGTCGCGCATGGCCGACATCTTTCGTATCTTTCCGCGCCTGGCCGAGCGTCGCGCTCAGCTTGCCGGCACCATGTCGGGCGGCGAGCAGGCGATGGTGTCGATCGGCCGCGGCCTGATGTGCGCGCCGAAGCTGCTTTTGATCGACGAACCGTCGCTCGGCCTGTCGCCTCGGCTGGTGAAAGAGAACTTCAACATTATTCGCCACATCAACGAGCGCGGCATCACCGTGCTGCTGGTCGAGCAGAACGTGCATCAGACGCTGGCCATCTCGCATTTCGGCTTTGTCATATCGAAAGGCCGCGTGGCGACGAAGGGCACGCCCTCCGAGCTTGCGGGTCGCAAAGAAGTGCGCGAAGCTTATTTCGGTTAGATGATGAACGCTTCGGTCGAACTGACGCAGGAACTCGTTCGCTTCAACACCGTCAACCCGCCCGGTGCCGAACGCGCTTGCGCGGAACATTTGGCGGTCCTGTTGGCGGATGCGGGTTTTGCCGTCGAGCTCGTTCCGTTCGGGGAAGGGCGGGCCCAGCTCATCGCGCGGATCGGCGGGGCAGCGGACCGGTTGCCGCTCGGATTCACCGGCCATCTCGATACCGTGCCGCTTGGCGCGCAGCCCTGGTCGGCCGATCCGTTTGCGGCCGACATCGCGGACGGCAAGCTTTATGGGCGCGGCTCCTCCGACATGAAAAGCGGCGTCGCGGCTTTCGTCACGGCTTGCCGGGCGCTTGCCGATCGGCTCGCCGGTACGCCGGGCGTTCTACTGGTGATCACCGCCGGCGAAGAAACCGGCTGCACCGGCGCCGACGCGCTGGTCAGTGAACACCGCCAGCTCGGAAAGGTCGGCGCACTGGTCGTGGCGGAGCCGACTGGCAACAAGCCGCTCGTCGGTCACAAGGGCGCGCTCTGGCTGGAGGCGGAAACCAGAGGCGTGACGGCGCACGGCTCGATGCCGGAGAAAGGCGTCAACGCCGTCTACAAGGCGGCGCGCGCCGTCGCGGCATTGCAGGAGTTCGACTTCAACGTAGCGCGCCACGATTTGCTCGGCGGCGCAACGCTCAATGTCGGCACGATCCACGGCGGTCTCAACATCAACTCGGTACCCGACCGGGCCGTGATCGGCATCGACATCCGCACCATACCGGCACAAAGCCACGCGCAAATTTGCGAGCAGCTGACAAGCTATCTTGGGCAAGACGTCACGTTGAAAACGCTGCTGGACGCCAAAAGCATCTGGACCGATCCGCATCACCCTTGGATCGGCGAAGTGTTCCGAGTCGCACGCGACGTCGAGGGTGTCGATCATGGTCTCGGGGCTGCACCTTATTTCACGGATGCGTCCGCGCTGACGCCGGCGCTCGGATCGCCGCCCACCGTGATCATCGGACCTGGTGAGTTGGCGCTTGCCCACCAGACGGACGAATATTGCTTTGTCTCACGTATCGAGCGGGCGACCGAAATCTACTCGCAGCTGATTCGCGGGTGGTGTCGAATTCTGAGTTCTGATATGCAGGTCTGGCAATTGTGCAATGCTGAGTGGTTCGTGTCAGAATGTACATAACAACAAATT
>CAVYRR010000007.1:0-606993 GCA_963770985.1 uncultured Alphaproteobacteria bacterium
CGGCCAGGCCAATTACGCGGCGGCCAAGGCCGGCCTGATCGGCCTGACCAAGACCGCGGCGCGGGAATTCGGCAAGAAAGGCGTCACCGTCAACGCGGTCGCGCCCGGCATGGTGATGACCGACATGGCGCGCGCTTTGCCGGAAGAAATTTTGTCCCGGGCGGTGGCCGAAGCGGCGCTGCCCGAGCTTTGCGATGTGCAGGACATCAGCAATGCAGTGCTGTTCCTGTTGTCCGACGCCGGGCGTGCCATCACCGGCGAAGTGCTGCGCGTCGATGCCGGGCAATATATCTGAAGGCGCGGCGAGGCTTATTTCCCCCAGCGCACCATGCGCAGCATGAAGCCGCCCTCGCAGTCGCCGCATTGCGCGTCCATGGCCTCGTGCGTCCAACCGCGCTCTTCGAGTTCAGGATAGAGCAGGATTGGCTCGCCGTCGAAATGCCCGATGATGGCCGAACTGGCTTCGCCGCTTTCGATCGTGCGCAGAATGGTGGTCAGCGGTTCGTCTAGTCCGCGCACGTCGACGTGCAAGCCGTCTTCGCTGCTCCAAACGCGGGATCCGTCCGCCGGTCGCGCGTGATTGTGGTGATGATGCACGGGCCGCCGCTCCCTCAGGCCATAAATCGGTACCAAAATGCCTAATTATGCGCTATGGGTTCTTGATTAGAATCAAAGGTTAGCTCTTTTGGCGACAGCCGCAAAAGCGCGCGCAGCGAAAACCGACACCGCCGTGCGGGTCCGGCGTGTGCGCGCCGCCGACATCCCGTATGTGATCGGTCTCGACACCCGCGTCACCAAGCTCGCCAAGACGGAATACTGGAACGATGTTTTCCGTCGTTATGGCAAGCAGCGGCTGCACGAGCGGTTCTTTCTGGTGGCCGAGGGTCGCACGGAGGGGGCGGAGTCGCATGTGCTCGGATTCATCATCGGCGAGGTGCGCGCCTGGGAATTTGGCTCGACGCCCTGCGGCTGGGTCTTCGCGTTGTCGGTTGAACCGGAGATGCGCTTGCAAAGCGTCGCTACCGAGTTGTTCGATGCGATCTCTAACGAGTTCAAGAAAGCCGGCGTCAGCAAGATGCGCACCATGGTGGCAAGGGACGCCCATCTTCCGATGCTGTTTTTCCGCAGCGAAGGCATGATGGCCGGGCCCTATATCCAGCTTGAGAAAGACCTCGATTAACGGGATGGCGATGTCATGAGGCTGCAAATTTCGACCCGGCTTGCCATCTTTGCGGCTCTAGAGCTGACCGCGCGTGAAGGGTGTCAGCTTTCCGTGGCGGAAATCGGCGAAAAATACGGCGTCTCCAGTCACCACCTGGCGAAAGTCATGCACGTCATGGGTCGCGCCGGCCTCGTCCGCTCGATTCGAGGCGCAGGTGGCGGATATCAATTCGCTGGCAATCCACGGCGAACGACGCTGCTGGACGTTGCCCAGCTGTTTGAAGAATTGAGTTCCGTCGAGCCCGACAGCGGGGCAGCCGATGCGACGCCCGAGGACCTTGCCTTGCGCGAAGTCCTCAATGAAATTGACGATATCGCGCGCGCGACCCTTGGCTCGATCACCATAGCCACGATGCGCAAACTGGTGGATCGCCGCGGCAACAGCAGTGGACGCCGTTCGAAGACGGAATTGGCGGGCCGGCGCAATCAATCGCGCCTTTGATTTACGAAAGATAGTTTATTTCGACAGCCCTTGGAGGCTGCGGCTAAACGCATCCGGCGGCCCAAATACCGATGATTTGCGCGCCGATCGGGTTTCATTGTGCAGCGCAATATAAGTGAAATTTGCGACCTGGTAATCCTTGATCGAGATCAAGGCGGTCCAGCCGATCGCCACCTTGAGTAAGTCTGGCTCGATCATGGGCGTGGTGTATGGCTTCAAAACTGACAGCCGGCGATCTTCAAATCGTTACCCGCATCGCGGTTTTCCGCGGACTTAAAGCGGAGACCGTCGAGCACATTATCTCGCCCGCGACGGCTCTCATGTTGCGACCGCACGAATGGATAATGCGCCAAGACGACCCGGCGACTTCGTTTTTCATCGTGATCGACGGTTGGGTGAAACTTTATCGCAGCACGCCATCGGGCGATGAAACCGTGATCGAAATCATGACCAAGGGCCAGAGCTTCGCGGAGGCCGTCGCCTTCACCGGCAACCGATATATGGCGACCGCCGAAGCGGTGAGCGAAGCACGCGTCGCGCGCATCCCGGCCGATCACATCGTGCGTTGCATCCGCCAAAGCCCCGACATCGCATTGGGGATGATCGCATCGATCTCCCAGCACATGCATCATCTCGTGCAACAGGTCGAGCAGCTCAAGGCGCAAAGCGGCGTGCAGCGGGTTGCCGAATTTCTTGCGTCGCTGTCGGCGGCAGAGCAGGGACATTGTGCGGTCGCGTTGCCATACGACAAGGTGCTGATCGCCGGACGTCTCGGCTTGACGCCGGAGTCGCTATCGCGTGCCTTCGCGCGCTTGCGCAGCATCGGCGTCGTAGTCGATGCTTCGCATGTCGTCGTCAGAGATGTCGCCAAGCTGCGTCAGCTTGCTAACGACGATCGCAGCGCGGTGCGCGGCACCTTGCGGGCGCTACGTTAATGTCCTCGCAGATCCTCCATCCATCCGGCTGGTTACCGCCGATCGGCTATGCCAATGGCATCAGCGTGCCGGCGGGCCGCATCGTGTTCGTTGCCGGCACGGTTGGCTGGGACGCCAATCAGAAATTCCAAAGCGAAGACCTCGTTCCGCAATTCGAGCAGGCGCTTAAAAACATCATCGCGATTTTGGCGGAGGCCGGCGCCAAGCCCGCTCACATTTGTCGCATGACGGCATTCTGCATCGACAAGCCCGCCTATCTCGCGGGCCGGCGCGAGCTCGGACGCATCTGGAAATTGCTGATCGGGAATCACTTCCCCGCGATGAGCATGATTTTCGTTGCCGATCTTCTCGATGCGCCGGCAAAAATCGAGCTGGAAGCGACCGCGGTTATTCCTGCCTAAATTTCGCGGCTCAAGCCGCGCCTTCGGCGAAAAGCCTTGCGGTCAGACGGCGCGCCAGCGCGGCGGCCGCGACGCGGCGATAATTCGCCGACGCAATCGTGGTCCGCATCGGCTGCACCTGCTTCTGCACCAGCCGGTCGATCTCTTGCAGCAGCTTCTCGTCCACTGGTCGGCCAGCAAAGGTCTCGGTGCCGGCGAGCAGGAACGGCCGGGAATTGGTGCCAGTGAGCGCGATGCGGAGCGAACCGATATTTGCTCCGGATACGTCAAGCGCAACCGCCACGCCGGCCAAGGGAAAGTCGATGGCGCCGCGCACCCGCACTTTTTCATAGGCTGCCACAGGCGCCGCCGCGGGCACATGAACCGCCACGACAAGCTCGCCGGCGGCGAGAGCGAGATGGGCCTTGCCATCCTCGACATAGAGATCGCTCAGAGAAATCCGACGCTGACCTTGCGGGCCAGCAATGTCGACTTCGGCGCCATAGACAAGCAAGGCGGGCGCGAGATCGCCGCTGAAGGCGGCGTGGCAGCGTTGTCCCTGCGGGGCGACGTGACAAGTATCCCCGCGATTCTTGAGACAATAAGCATTGGCGTTCCGCCACCATTCGCTTTGATTGTAGTAGATGCAGCGGGTATCGAGACACAGATTGCCGCCAACGGTCGCCATGATGCGATGACCGGGTCCGGCGATCGCTGCAGCGGCTTGCGCGAGCGCACGATATTGGCCGGCGATTTCCGCGTTGCGGGCAAGCGCGGCGATGGTCACGCCGGCGCCGATGGTTACGCCGCGTCCGTCGCCCTTGATTTCGGTCAGTTCGTCGATGCCGGAAAGGTCGACCAGCAGATCCGGGTTGTTGATGCCGCGCCGCATGTTCACGACGAGGTCGGTGCCGCCCGCGACGTAGCGGCTGCCCGGATGCTTGAGACAGGCCGCAATGGCTTCTTTGACGGTGCCCGGTTGGGCCAGGCGAAACTCGGCCAACGGTGCGGTCATGATGCGGCCTTCAATGCGCTGCGCTTCGCCTTGCGCCGGCGCTCGATCAGCGCCTCCATGATCCGGTCCGGCGTCACCGGCAATTCGTTGAGGTCGATGCCGATCGCGTTGGCGATGGCGTTGACCACGGCCGGCGGGAAACCGGCGAGCGCGCCTTCGCTCGCTTCCTTGGCGCCGAACGGCCCATAGGGATCGTGGCTTTCGACGATCTGAACTTCGATCGGCGGGGATTCCACGATGGTCGGCATGCGGTATTCGAGCAGGCTGGCATGCGCCGGCAGGCCCTCGAGATAGCGGGTCTCCTCGCACATCGCTTGCCCCATCCCCATCCAGACCGATCCTTCGATCTGTCCTTCCACCGCCAAGGGGTTGATGGCATGGCCGCAATCGAGTGCCACCCACACTTTGTCGACGCTGACCAGGCCGGTCGCATCATCGACGCTGACCTCGACCACTTGCGCGCCGTAGCTGAAGCCCATGGTCGAACCGACCGCGCCGCCCCGGTGCTTGCCGCCTTGCATGTCCGGCGGGCAGGTGAACGATCCCTTCACGGTGATCGCGCCTTCGTCGACCAGCGCGGAGGCCACGACATCGGCAAACGGCAGGCTCGCTTGTTTGCCGCTGCCGACGCGGAACACCTCGCCGCATTCAATGTCTTCCGGCTTCGCCTCGAGTTTTTTCGCGGCGGCTGCGACGAGGACGGCCTTGAGATTCTTGGCGGCATCGATCGCGGCATTGCCGACCATAAACGTGATACGCGACGAATAAGCGCCGTTGTCCTTGGGCGTGACCGCGGTGTCGGCGGCGACGACGCGGATTCGGTCGAGCGAGATGTCGAGCGTCTCCGCCACGGCGATCGCCACCATGGTGGAGGAACCTTGGCCGATATCGGCGGCGCCGGTGAGCGCGGTCACGCCGCCGTCGAAATCCAGCTTGAGGTTGACCAACGCGTGCGGCTCGCCAGTCCGGTGAATGGGCTTGGCGGCGCCGCTGACATAATGCGAGCAGGCCATACCGAGGCCCTTGCCGGGCGGCAGCTTGCCGAGGCGCTCGCGCCAGCCGCTGGCGCGCTCGACCTTGTCGAGACATTCGCCGAGGCCGTAGCTGTTCACGACCAGATCATTCAACGTGCGGGTTGGCGCCTGCAGCAGATTGGCGCGCCGTACGGCAAAGGGATCGAGCTTGAGCTCGCGCGCCATGCGGTCGACGAGACATTCGAACGCGTGTCGCACGTCTACCGAGCCGTGTCCGCGCATGGCGCCGCAGGGCGGCAGATTGGCGTAGACCCGGTAGCCGTCGTACTTGACCGCGGGGATATCGTAGATGCCCTGCAGCAGCGCGCCGGCATAAAGAATGGTGATGATGCCGTAGCCGGCATAGGCGCCGCCTCGTTGCGTCACCTCGCATTCGCACGCGGTTATGCGCCCATCCTTGCACATGCCGAGCTTCAGCCGGATATCGGTCTGCGGCCGAGCGCGATGAGTGATGAAGGTTTCCTCGCGGGTGAGCTGCATCAAAACTTTGCCGGCGCTGGCGCGGGCGAGCAGGGCGGTGATGATTTCGAAATTCAACGTTTCGACGCGCGCGCCGAAACCGCCGCCGATGAACGGTTTGATCACGCGGATGCGCGAGGAATCCATTTCCAGGCATTGCGCAAGCATGAGGTGCAGGTAATAGCCGACCTGTGACACGGTCTGCACGGTCAAGCGGCCGGTCAGCGGATCGAACTCGGACATGCTGGCGTGCGGCTCGATCTGCGCGTGGTTGATTTCTGCGCAATTGAACGTCTCTTCGCGCACCAGATCGGCGGCGGCGAATCCCTGCGCCAAGTCTCCGAACTGATTGTGCACGTCGCGTTCGATATTGCCGGGCTTGTTGTCGTGCAGCAGCACGGCGTCCGGCGCGCGCGCCGCTTCGGACGTATAATAGGCGGGCAACTCCTTCACCTCGAAATCGATCAGGGCAAGCGCGCGCTCGGCGGTCTCCGCGTCGATCGCGGCCACCGCCGCCACCGGCTCGCCGCGATAGCGCACGCGGCCGCGCGCCAGCGGATATTCGTTCATGGCGATCGGCAGCACGCCGTAGGGGTGCGCACAGTCGTCGCCGGTGACGATCGCCACCACGCCATCGAGCGCGCGGGCCTTGCTCACGTCGAGCCGGACGATGTCGGCGTGGCTGAACGGACTGCGGAAGATGCGTCCGACCAGAGCATCGGCGTGGTCGAGATCGGCCGTGTAGCGGGCCTTACCGGTTACCTTGTCGATGCCGTCAATGAGCGGAACGCCCGGGCGTTTCTTAACACTCACCTGATCCGGTACCGTCGTCATGATGCCGTTTCCGCCGCCGCATGCACGGATTCGATGATCTTCACGTAGCCGGTGCAACGGCAGAGGTTGCCGGACAAGGCGGTGCGTATTTCCTCATCGTTCGGTTTCGGATTGCGCCGCAGCAGCGCTTCGGCCGCCATGATCATTCCCGGCGTGCAGAAGCCGCATTGCGTGCCGAGCTTCTCGTGGAAGGCGCGCTGCAATCGGCTGAGCCGGCCTTGCGTTGCCAAGCCCTCGATCGTTTCGACCTCGCGGCCCTCGCAGCGCACCGCGAGCGTGATGCAGGACGGCACCGCTTCGCCGTCGACCAAAACCGTGCAGGCGCCGCACTCGCCGCCATCGCAGCCGGTCTTTACCCCGGTGAGATGCGCGATGTCGCGCAAATAGTCGACCAGCAGGTCGCGTTCGGCGACGGCGTCTTCGCGCCAGCGCCCGTTAAGCTTCAATCTCAGCAGCCGCTTTTTCGGCGGCCGACCCGGTGCATGCATCGGAGCGCTCCTGAATCGAAAAATGCGCCGTTTGCCCGCATGATTCCATGACAAAAATCAAGACAACTCACTCCGGTTACAGCGTTTTCGGGCGATCTACCTGACCGAAGTCAAGGATTGGACCGCGGTTAGCCGGTAGCTTTTCCGGCACATATTCGTTCTTGGGCGAGGCTTATTATGACGGTGCTTCGCGACTATAACGCCGCGGTCGATTTGACCGGCAAAGAACCGGAACCGGCGGCGCAAGACAATTCCGCGCTGAGCGTGTTTTTCAATCCGAAGAGCGTCGCCGTCGTGGGCGCCTCATCGGACCCGAAGAAGCCGGGCAACACCGCGCTGCGCCACATGATTTCCATGGGTTACAAAGGGAAATTGTATCCGGTCAATCCGCGCGAAAAGGGCATCCTGGGTCTGCCTTGCTACAAGAGTGTGAGCGACATCCCCGAACCGGTCGAACTGTGCATCCTGATGGTGGCGGCCGAGCTGACCGTGCCGGTCGCCAAGGAGATGGCGGAGCGAAAAAAGCGCTTCAACGACATCAAGGGCGCGATCTGCATGTCGGCGGGCTTCGGCGAGATCGACGCGCCTGAGGCCAAGCAGCGGCAAAAGGATCTGATCGACATTCTGCATTCCGCCTCGATCCGGCTCATCGGCCCGAACTGCGTCGGCGTCATGGATACGGTGAGCGGCTTCAACACCAATTTCGACATCGGCTCCTATCCGCGCGGCGGCATCAGCGTGCTCACGCAGAGCGGCGCCTTCGGAAATTCGTTTCTGTTTGCTTCAGGGACGAGCGGCCGGGTGGGCCTGAACAAATATGTCTCCATGGGCAACATGGCCGACGTTCAGATGGCCGAGCTGCTCGCATTCCTGAAGGACGACGAGTCGACGCGCGTCATCGGCATTTATCTCGAAGGTCTGTCCGATCCGCGTGACTTTTTCCAAGCAGCCTGCGAAGCCGCCGCGGTCAAGCCGGTGGTGGTGCTCAAAAGCGGCCGCAGCGAATTGGGCTCGACCGCCGCGCTCTCCCACACCGGAGCGATCGCCGGCGCCGAGGCGATCTACGAAGGCGCATTCCGCCAATTCGGACTGATGCGCGTGCGCAGCGTCGCGGAGTTCTACGACACGTTGCGCGCTTTCTCGATGCAGCCGGTGCCGAAGGGCGGCCGCGTCGCCGTGCTCACCCACATGGGCGGGCCGGGAACGATGTGCATCGACGAGATTTCCGAATTGCCCGGCATCACGATGGCGTCGTTCACCGATGAAACCCACGCGGCGTTGAAGGCGATCCTGTCGCCCGCCGCCAATGTCGGGCATCCGCCCGGTTATATCGACCTCACCGCCGCGCATTTCGAGCGCTTGCACCATCAGGTGCTGCAGCTCCTGTTCAAGGACCCGAACGTCGACTCGGTGATCCAGATCTTGGCGCCGAGCGCGTTTCTCGATCAACCGCTGCTCGCCAAGGAGGTCGCGGCTGCGTTCCAGGAGCAAGGCGCCATGCCGAAGCCGCTGCTCAATGTCATCACCTTCGGTGACTTCGCTGACAATTTGCGCCGCGGCCTGGAGAACGCCAGCCTGCCGACTTTCGATTATCCGGACACGGTCGCGCGGGTCGCGGCCAATCTCTCGAATTACGGCACCATTCGTGCGGCGGCGCTTGCTGACGGAAAGACGCCATTGACCACGGCGAAAGGGCCGACGGCGCAACTGATCGCCGCCACTGCCAAAGAGGGACGCGCTAGTCTGCTCGAACCGGAAGCTTATGCGGTGTGCGGGCAGTACGACATTCCGGTGCCGCCGTTCAAAATGGTCGATTCGCTGGATGGCGCCTTGGCGGCCGCCCGAGAGATCGGCTACCCAGTCGTGATCAAAGTGGTGTCGGCGCAGATCCTGCACAAATCCGACATCGGCGGCGTCATGCTCGGCATCGGTTCCGACGCTGCGCTGGAAAAATCCTATGCGCAGCTTGTCGACAATGTCCGCAAAGCGGCGCTCGGCATCGGCAAACCGAGCGTGCTGGTGCAGAAGATGATGCCAGCAGCGACCGAACTGGTGCTGGGCGCGATCCGCGACAGACTGTTCGGTCCGGTGGTGATGTTCGGCCTCGGCGGCATCTATGTCGAAGTGCTCAAGCGCGTCGGTTTTCGCCTAGCGCCGTTCGGCATCGAGCAGGCGCGCGCGCTCATCCACGACACGTTGCCGCCGAAGATCATCGCCGGCGCGCGCGGCCGCAAGAAACTCGATGTCGACGCCGTCGCTGCCATGCTGGTCTCGCTCGGCCGGATGTTGGAAGAGCACCCGCAGATCGATGAAGTGGACCTCAACCCCTGCCTGGCGCTCGACAACGGCTGCCTGGCGGTGGACGCGCGCATCATCCTGGCTAAGGCCAAGAAAGGATAAGCCGCAGGAATGACCGACGTTCGCGACTATAATGCCGCTGTCGATTTCGTGGACCGCAACGTCGCCGAGGGACGGGGCGAGAAGACCGCGTTCATCGACCCGTCGCGCAACCTGACCTATGGCGAACTGTGCGACAACGCGGCGCGCATCGGCCCGATGCTGGCACGCATGGGGATCGAGCCGGAAAACCGGATCGCCCTCGTTCTGCTCGATACCGTCGATTTTCCCGTGCTGTTTTGGGGCGCCATCCGGGCGGGCATTGTTCCGGTTCTGGTCAACACGCGTCTGACGGTCGACCAGTATCGCTATCTTTTCGAAGATTCGCGCGCCAAGGCGGTGTTTGTTTCAACCGCGCTGCTGCCGGTCATACAAGAAGCGGCGGCGGACCTGCCGAACCTCAAGCAAATTGTCGTCGTTGGCGGCGGCCCGGCATCGGTGCCGCGGCTGGACACGTTGTTGGCGGCCGAGAACGAGGGTTCGGCGCCAGCCAGGACTTGTGCCGACGAGGTTGCCTACTGGCTTTACTCGTCCGGCACGACCGGGATGCCGAAGGGAACGATGCATGTGCACTCGACGCCGATGAACATCGCGCGCACCTCGGGGCAGGGCCGCATCGGTATCCGTGAAGACGACGTGATCTATTCCGCGCCGAAGCTGTTCTTCGCCTATGGCCTCGGCGACGCAATGCTGTGCCCGATGTCGGTCGGCGCGACCACCGTGCTCTATCCGGAGCGGCCGACGCCGCAGACTGTGTTCGAGACGCTGCGCGGATACCAGCCGACGATGTTTTTCGCAGTGCCGACGCTTTACGCCGCCATGCTTGCCGACCCCGACTGCAAAAAGGAAACCATGCCCAGCCGGTTGCGGCTCTGTTTTTCGGCGGGCGAACCTCTGCCCGTGCATGTCGGCCTCGAATGGAAGCAAAGGTTCAGCATCGATATCGTGAACGGCGTCGGCTCGACCGAGTTGGGGCATCTGTTCTTGACCAACCTTCCGGACGCCGTGGAGTACGGGACGTCCGGCGTGCCGGTGGAGGGCTACGATCTCAAGCTGGTCGACGAGAATGGACAGGATGTCGCCGACAATGAAATGGGCGAACTGCTGGTACGCGGCGAATCGGCCGCGGTCGGCTATTGGAATCAGCGCGAGAAATCGCGCCGCACTTTTCTGGGCGAATGGACCCGCACCGGCGACAAATACGTGCGGCGTCCGGACGGCGTCTATACCTACTGCGGCCGCACCGACGATATGTTCAAGGTCAGCGGCATTTGGGTGTCGCCGTTCGAGGTCGAGGATGCATTAATTACGCATCCGAAAGTGCTCGAGGCCGCGGTCGTGCCGGTCGAAGACGCCAACGGGCTGATCAAGCCGAAAGCGTTCGTCGTTCTCAAAAATAAAAATGAGAGCGATATCGGCCGGGCGCTCTACGAAGAGCTCAAGGTGCATGTGAAACGCGCGATCGGTCCTTGGAAATATCCGCGCTGGATCGAATTTGTCGACAGCCTGCCGAAAACAGCGACTGGAAAGATCCAGCGCTTTATGCTGCGCGACAAAGGGATCAGCTTGAATGTAGGTGACCACTGATGCCGCCGCTTGCTCATCTGGCTTGGCCGTTTTTTGGAGAGGAGCACCGGCGTTTTGGTTCGGCGCTGGCGGATTGGGCTAGCCGAGAGGTCGGCAAGCACGTCGATCACGCCAATATCGATCAATCGTGCCGGGCCCTCGTTCGGGCTTTGGGAGATGCCGGCTGGCTCAAAGCCGTTGTGCCGGCGGCCTATGGCGGGTTGTCGGAAAAACTCGATGTGCGGACGATTTGTGCCGCGCGTGAGATTCTGTCCTGGCACGACAGCCTCGCCGATTTCGCGTTCGCCATGCAGGGCCTGGGAACCGCCTCGATCTCGCTTTTCGGCAGCGATGAGATCAAAGCGAAATATCTGCCGCCGGTTCGCGACGGCCGTCATATCGCGGCGTTTGCACTTTCGGAACCCGAAGCGGGCTCCGACGTCAGCGCGCTGGCGACGACCGCGACCAAAGATGGGCCGGCGCATGTGCGCCTTGACGGTCTGAAGACCTGGATCTCCAACGGCGGAATTGCGGACCACTATGTCGTGTTCGCGCGAACCGGCGAGGCCCCCGGCGCCAAGGGGCTTTCCAGTTTCGTCGTCGATGCCGATACGCCGGGTCTTGAGATCGCCGGCCGCATTGACGTTATTGCTCCGCATCCGCTTGCGACACTGCGCTTCACCGGTTGTCGCGTTCCACTGGCAAACCAGCTCGGCAAGCCTAGCGAAGGCTTCAAGGTAGCGATGGCGACGCTCGATATTTTCCGCTCGACCGTCGCGGCCGCGGCGCTCGGGATGGCGCGCCGCGCCTTCGACGAGATGATCGAGCGCGCGGCAACGCGCAATTTGTTCGGCGCGCCGCTGGCGGATTTGCAACTCACGCAGGTGGCACTTGCCGATAGTGCTATCGACATCGACGCGGCAGCCTTGTTGATTTATCGCGGGGCCTGGGAAAAAGATTCCGGCGCGGCGCGCATTACACGCCAGGCCTCGATGTCCAAAGCCTTTGCGCCCGAAGATGGCGCAGCGGGTCATCGATCGCGCCGTGCAGATTTTCGGCGGCAACGGCGTGCGTGTTGGCGTCAAAGTCGAGGCGCTTTACCGCGAAATCCGCGCCCTGCGCATCTATGAGGGCGCAACCGAAGTGCAGAAGCTGATCGTGGCGCGGGAATTGTTGAAGGCGCGCGAAGCCGCGCGGCGCAAAGGCGCCGAGTAGGACCCATGCTGCTGACCGAGGAGCAGGAGCAAGTTAGGGACGCCGCGCGCGAATTCGCGCAAAGCTCCTTGTCGCCTCATTCGGCTGAGTGGGACAGCAAAGCGGTGTTCCCGCGCGCCGCATTGCACGAGCTCGGCAGGCTCGGCTTCATGGGAATGACGGTGCCGCCCGAATGGGACGGCGCCGGCGCCGACTACGTCGCCTATGCGCTGGCGCTGGAGGAAATCGCCGCCGGCGATGGCGCCGTCTCGACTATCGTGAGCGGTCATAATTCCGTCGGCTGCATGCCGCTGGTCGAGTACGGGACGCCGGAGCAGAAGGAAAAGTATCTGCGGCCGATGGCGCGCGGCGAAATGCTGAGCGCCTTCTGTCTTACCGAACCGCAAAGCGGCTCGGATGCCGGCGAGATCCGCACGCGCGCCGAGCGCCGTAACGGCGCCTATATTCTCAACGGCACCAAACAGTTCGTCACGTCGGGCAAGAATGCCGACGTTGCGCTGGTCGTTGCCGCCACCAATCTTGCGCTCGGCAAGCAGGGCATCAGTTGTTTCATCGTCGACACCAGGCAATCCGGCTATTGCGTTCGCCGCGTCGAAAACAAGATGGGCCAGCAGGCGTCGGACACCTGCGAAGTGCAATTCGACGAGCTCAGCGTCCCGGTGGAAAATCGCCTTGGCGCCGAAGGCCAAGGCTACCGCATCGCGCTTGCCAATCTGGAAGGTGGCCGCATCGGCATCGCCGCGCAAGCCGTCGGCATGGCCCGCGCGGCGCACGAGATTGCGCTGGCCTATGCACAGGAGCGCCGCAGCTTCGGCAAGACGATCATCGAACACCAAGCCGTCGCGTTTCGCCTGGCCGACATGGCGACCCAGCTCGAAGCCGCGCGTCAACTCGTGCTGCATGCCGCCGCCTTGCGCAGCCAAGGCATGCCCTGCCTCAAGCAGGCCTCGATGGCGAAATTGTTCGCCACCGAAGTCGCTGAACGCATCTGCTCCGACGCAATACAGACATTGGGCGGCGCCGGCTACATGGTCGACTTCGGGGTCGAGCGCATTTATCGCGCGGTGCGCGCCAGCAAGATCTACGAGGGCACCAACGATATCCAACGGCTGGTCATCAGCCGCGCGCTGGTGACCGAAGCCGGTCAGGAAAGGCGCAACTGATGTTCCAGATCAGCACCGCCGGTCCCGTCACCACGCTGACGCTGAGCCATCCGCCGGTCAATGCGATCAGCGATGAATGGGTAAGGACTTTCGATTCCAAGCTCGATCAGCTTGGCAGCGCCTGCAGCGTGCTGCACATCCACTCCGACCAGAAAGTATTCTGCGCCGGCGCCGACCTGAAGGAAATGCGCGGGCGCATGGACATGGCCGACGGGCCGGACCGCATGTACGCCTATGTTGCCGGCATCCAGCGGCTCTATTTCCGCATCGAAGCGCTGCCGCAGGTCGTGCTGGCCGAAATCGGCGGCGCGGCCATGGGCGGCGGCTTCGAACTGGCACTGGCCTGCGATCTGCGCATCGCGGCCAACGAAGCCAAAGTTGGGCTGCCGGAGGCACGGCTCGGTCTGATCCCCGGCGCCGGCGGTACGCAGCGGCTGACGCGGCTGTGCGGTCCGGCGCTCGCAAGGCGGCTGATCCTCGGCGCCGAAGTTCTTGATGGAGCGACCGCCGCCGCGCTCGGCGTGGTGCATTGGTCGGTGCCGCGCGCCGAACTCTCCGCACGCGCTTCTGAGATCGCTAAACGCATCGCCGACTTGCCGCCTGCGGCGCTCTCCGCCAGCAAGGCCTGCATCGCCGCCGCCTGCCAGCCTGGCCGCGGCGGCTACACCGACGAATTGGAATTCACCCGGTCGCTGCTCACCAATGCCGAAACGCAGAAACGCGTGCAGGCATTCCTCGCCGGCGCGGCGGCCACTGACAAACCGGCCAAGAAAGATTGAAACAGGAGTTAAGGCTATGATGTTCGACGGCAAGGTTGCGCTGGTGACGGGCGGGGCGTCCGGTATCGGCAAGGCGACCGTGATGGCATTCGCCCGCCAAGGTGCAACGGTGATCTGTGCCGACGTGAATGCCGCGGCAGGCGAGGCGTTGAAGAAGGAAGCTAGCGGAGCAAACCTTAAGGTCGATTTCGTCGCCATGGATCTCGGCAATTCCGACTCCATCCGCGCTGGCGCCGCCGAGGTGCTGAAGAAATATCCGCGCGTCGATATCCTGGTGAACGCCGCCGGCTGGGGCGACATCCAGCCCTTCATGCAGAACACGCCGGAGTTCATCAACCGCGCCATTGCCATCAACCTGGCCGGCCCGGCGCATCTGACGCAGGCGTTGCTGCCGCCGATGATTGCCGCCAACGGCGGCAAGGTCATCAATATCGCCAGCGACGCCGGTCGCGTCGGCAGCGGCGGCGAAACGGTCTACGCCGGCGCCAAGGGTGGGTTGATCGCCTTCACCAAGTCGCTCGCGCGCGAGGTCGCCCGCTATTCGATCAACGTCAACTGCGTGTGTCCGGGCCCAACCGATACACCGATGCTCGCCACCCGCTCGGAGAAGCTGCGCGAGGCCTTCCTCAAGGCGATCCCGTTTCGCCGCTTCGCCAAGCCGGAGGAGATCGCCGACGCCGTCGTGTTCTTCGCCAGCCCGCAGGCCGACTATGTCACCGGCCAGGTGATGAGCGTGAGTGGTGGTTTGACCTTCGCCGGCTAATTCCAACAACGACAATCATCGAGAGGACCAAGACCTATGAACGATACAGCCAAGCGATTTCGTCCCGCCGGTTTAGATTTTTCCAATTTCAAGCCGAAGCATTTCCTCTGGACCGTCGACGGCAAGGTGGCGACCATCACCTTGAACCGGCCGGAACGGAAGAACCCGCTGACGCTCGAATCTTACGCCGAGCTACGCGACACATTTCGCAACCTGCAATATGCCGATGGCATCACCAACATCGTGATCACCGGCGCCGGCGGCAATTTTTGCTCGGGCGGCGACGTGCACGAAATCATCGGCCCGCTGGTCGAGATGCAGCGCAAGGACGACATGGCAGGCCTGCTCGCCTTCACACGCATGACCGGTCAGCTGGTCAAGGAGATGCGAGCCTGTCCGCAGCCGATCGTTTCGTCGATTGACGGCATCTGCGCCGGCGCCGGCGCGATCATCGCCATGGCGTCGGACCTGCGCGTCGGCACGGCGCGCAGCAAGGTCGCCTTCCTGTTCGTGCGCGTCGGTCTCGCTGGCGCCGACATGGGCGCCTGCGCCATCCTGCCGCATATCATCGGCCACGGCCGCGCCTCGGAGCTGCTCTACACCGGCCGCGCCATGGACGGCAGCGAGGCCGAGCGCTGGGGCTTCTACAATAAACTCAGCGAGCCGGAGAACGTGCTCGCCGACGCGCAGACGCTGGCCAAGGCATTATCGGGTGGCCCGACCTTCGCCAACGCCATGACCAAGAAGTGCCTGCATCAGGAATGGAACATGGGCATCGACGAGGCGATCGAAGCCGAGGCCCAGGCGCAGGCAATCTGCATGCAGACCAAGGACTACGAGCGCGCCTACGAGGCCTTCGTCGCCAAGCAGAAGCCAGTGTTCCAGGGCAACTAAGCAAAGCTTACGCGAAATTTGGACGCCACGGCCGTCACAAGCCGTGGCGTCGTGTTTTCGGCCGATCGCTAACTGGCTATATTTGGGCGAGGGTGATAACATTTTACGATCATCCATCCGGGCGCCGCCGTCGCCATGAAACTCAGTCAATTGCGCAATTTCACTGCCGTGGTCGAGGCCGGTGCCGTTCGCCAGGCGGCCAAGATTCTCAATTTGTCGCAGTCGTCGGTTACCAAGAGTATTCAGCAGTTGGAACATGACCTCGGCGTCGAGCTTTTGCACCGCGGCGCCCACGGCGTTGCCGCGACCGAGGCAGGCAAGGCGTTATTCGCGCGCATCAAGACCATCGAGGCGGAGCTGCGCCACGCCCGCAACGACGTCGAAACCATCCAAGGCGCCGGGCTTGGCGAAATCCGCGTCAGCGCCTCGCCGAGCGTCGCCACCGGCTTACTGCCGCGCGCGGTCATCGCTTTCCAGCGCACCCATCCGCGCGTCAGCTTCCATATCCTGGAGGGCGTCTATCCCGACATGCTGCCGGCGATCCGCACCGGCGATCTTGACCTCGCCATCTGCCTGGTGCCGGGCCGGCCGCGCGACGACAGCTTGAGCTTCGTCAGTCTGGTCAAGGACCGGTTGGTGCCGGCGGTGCGCGCCGACCATCCGGTACTCGACCGCCGCAAGTTGGGGCTCGCCGATCTCACCGATCTCGATTGGATCATCTATCGCCGCAGTCACACCGGGCTCGACGTGTTCGAGCAGACCTTCATCGCCAACCGGCTGGAGCCGCCAAAAAGTACGATCGAATGCACCTCGTTCGCCTGCGCGCTGGCGCTGGTCGAGAACGGCGACTATGTCACACTGGTGCCCTCGCAGATTTTCGCCGGCAGCCGCAGCACACCCTCGATCGCCCCGGTGCTGCTCGACGCGCCGATGCAGCCTTGGCAGGTGATGGCGATTTCGCGCGCCCGGCATGAAATGTCGGCCGTGTGCCGGGCCTTTCTCGCCGACTTGCAGAAAACCGCGGCGAAGATCGACCTGCTGCCGAGCCAAGTGCGGCGGGCGGGGCGGCCGCGGCCCTGAGCGGCGCTGCCATGGTGATCGAAATATTAGATCACTCTGACGATAAATTGCATCAATAAACGATAGCCGGAAATCCTATAATCGCGCCGGGCAATGGCGGTCGCGCCCGCCTTCAATCGCAACAGGCGGGCGACGGCCTTTACGCGATCTGATCATAAGTCCCGAGGAAGCGCCGATGTTCCCGCAGCTCAAACTGTCCGTCATTCTGTTTGCGCTTACGCTGATGCTGAGATACGCGCGCTGGCGGCATCCGCATTTTGCGGCGCGGCTTAAAGAGCGCAATCTGGTCGCGCAGATCAAGGCGCGCGACGAAGGCACCGGCCGCTGGATCGAGATACGCGATGGCAAGATCCGCTCAGGCGCCGGGCAGCATCGCAAGCCCGATATCACGCTCTCCTTCAAGAACGCCACGATCGGCGCCTCGCTGCTGACGCCACCGATCAACTGGCTCAATCAGATCAACGCCCAGAAGGATTTCACCCTCGGCGTCGACGGCCCTGAGGACCTGACCAACTGGTTCGCGCAGACTCTCATGAAGATGCAGACCGCGCACTGGACTTTCGGCACGCCGATGCCGGACGGCTCGATGCGCTATTGCAACATGGCGAACGGTGGGCCGCTCTTCGTCACCGTCAAGGACGGCAAGATCATCCGCACTACGCCGATCGACTTCGACGAAACCGATCCGCAGCCGTGGACGATTCATGCGCATGGAATGAATTTCACGCCGCCGCGCAAGACCACGCTCGCTCCGCACGGACAGACCAGCCGGTCGACGATCTATTCGCCCGACCGGTTGCTCTACCCGATGAAGCGCGTCGACTTCGACCCGAATGGCAAGCGCAATCCGCAAAACCGCGGCAAGTCGAAATATGTCCGCATCTCATGGGCGGAGGCGCTCGACCTGGTCGCCGGCGAGATCAAACGCGTGAAGCACGATCACGGTCCGGGCGCCATGACCGTCTCGCACGGCTCGCATCATACCTGGGGTCATATCGGCTATTACCTCAGCGCTTTGTACCGCTTCAGCAATGCCGTCGGTCACACGCCCGTCCATCATAATCCTGACAGCTGGGAAGGCTGGTACTGGGGCGCCGCGCACCACTGGGGCTACACGATGCGCGTCGGCCAGAGTGAGACTTACGGTACCGTCGAGGATCTGCTGCAAAACTGCGAGATGGTGGTGTTCTGGTCGGCCGATCCGGAAACCAACAGCGGTTCCTATGGCGCGCAGGAAGGCACGGTGCGCCGGCAGTGGCTGAAGAAACTCGGCATCAAAGTCGTGCACATCGATCCCCATTACAACTCGTCCGCCCAGTTCCTGCCGGGCAAATGGATCTGTCCGAAGCCGACCACGTCGCCCGCGCTCGCTCTGGCGATCGCCTATGTTTGGATCAAGGAAGGGCTTTACGACAAGGAATACGTCGCCACGCACACGACCGGCTTCGATGCCTGGAAAGCCTATGTCATGGGCGAGAGCGACGGCGTGGCCAAGACGCCGGAATGGCAGGAGAAGGAAACCGGCGTTGCGGCCAAGGACGTGCGCGCGTTGGCGCGCGAATGGGGCACCAAGCGCACTTATCTCGGCTGCGGCGGTTGGGGCAACGGCCACGGCGGCGCCTGCCGCAATCAGACCGGCATCCAATGGGCGCGCACCATGGTGTGCCTGATCGCGATGCAGGGTCTGGGCAAGCCCGGCATCAACATGGGCAATCTGCAATGGGGCTCCCCGGTCGATCTCAACTTCTATTTCCCGGGCTACGCCGACGGCGGCATGTCCGGCGATATCGAGAAGACGGCGATGGCGGTCGAGCTCTTTCAGCGCATGCCACAGCTGCCGACGGTGAACACGCCGAACCAGAGGATTCCACGCATCTTTCTGCCCGAAGCAATTCTCGAAGGGAAAACCGACGGCGGCTACCCGTGGAGCGGTAAATCGATCGAGACGCAGTTCGCCAAGTTCAGCTATCCGGCGGCCGGTCACGCGCCGGTGCGGATGATGTTCAAATACGGCGGTTCGCTGATCGCGACCATGAACAACACGAACCGTCACGTGAAGATGTTCCAGTCGCCGAACCTCGAGTTCGTCGTCAGCCAGGCCATCTGGTTCGAGGGCGACACCAAGTTTGCCGACGTCATCCTGCCCGCTTGCACCAATTTCGAGCGGGCCGACATCAGCGAATGGGCTGGGCTGGGCGGTTACGGCCATCACGGCCAGCAGCAGCTCAATCATCGCGTCATCATCTTCCAGGCGCCGGCGATCGAGCCGCTTGGCGAGTCAAAATCCGACTTCTGGATCTTCAACGAGATCAGCAAGCGGCTCGGGCTCGCCAACTACTTCTCCGAGGGCGTCAACGAAATCGACTGGGTCAAGCGCCTGTTCGATGCCTCCGACCTACCGAAAAAGATTTCCTGGAAGAAGTTCATGAAGCGCGGTTACTACGTCGTGCCGGCGGAGAAGGAGCACCTGCGCATCCCGGTCTCCTTCCGCTGGTTCTGGGAAGGCCGCAAGAAGGACGTCCCGGAGCCGCATCCATTGCCATCCGATTACTCGGTGGAGTTCCTCAAAGGCTTGCAGACCCAATCGGGCAAGCTTGAGTTCGAATGCAACAGTCTCAAGCGTGCGAATGATCCCGAGCGGCCGCCGGTCGTCGAATACGTGCCGTCATGGGAGGGCCCGCATTCGCGCGGACTGTTCGAAAAATATCCACTGCAGTTGCTCACGCCGCACAGCAAGTACAGCTTCCACACCCAAAGCGACGGCAAGGACAGTTTCCTGCTCAACATTCCGGACCACCGGGTGAAGGTGAAGGATTGGTACTATTGGACCGTGCGCATGAATTCGCAGGATGCCGCGGCGCGCGGCATCAAGCAGCACGATCTGGTCAAAGTGTACAACGATCGTGGCGCGGTGATCTGCGCGGCGGTGCTCACCGAGCGACTATCGCGCGGCGTCGCCCACAGTTACGAATCCTCGGCGCTGTACGAACCGATGGGTGAGCCCGGCCGGTCGGTGGACCGCGGTGGT
The DNA here is from genome assembly GCA_963770985.1 of uncultured Alphaproteobacteria bacterium. Taxonomy (GTDB): domain Bacteria; phylum Pseudomonadota; class Alphaproteobacteria; order Rhizobiales; family Xanthobacteraceae; genus Pseudolabrys. The sequence goes on from CAVYRR010000007.1 coordinate 19,694, forward strand.
GTGGTCAACCTGTTGATGCCGCATCGCTCGCAGACCAAGTCGACGCATGCGCTCGCCGGTTCGCAAGGCCTCGTCGAAATCGTACCGTGGGACGGCAAGACCGAATACATTTCGGAGGCTTTCGCCGAGATGGACAAGGACGATGAGATTCGCAGCAAACTCAAGGCGGCACACCTTGTGCCGGCAAAATAGCAATAACAGGAGGAGTTGATCTAATGGCTTATGTATTCAAGGAGGGCGATCTGCCCTCGCTGATCGATGCCAAACAGGCGCGCGAACGCATTTTCTTCGTCAATCAGGAACTCGCCAATATCGACGACATGCTGGCGGGCGTCATGCACTACAAGAAGGGGGCGGCCTCGCCCTTGCACCTGCACAAGAACTGCGAGCATTTCTATTTCATCATCGACGGCAAGGCGACGGTGGAATCGGACGCTGGCATACGGCCGGTCGGGCCCGGCGACATGATCTTCATCCCGGCCGAGGAGAAGCACCGGCTGCGCGCGACCGAGCCGCTGTTCTATTTCGAGTGGCAGGCGCCCAACCGCTTCAAGACCACGATCCTCGAAGGCACCGACGCCGACCTGCGCTGGGATCGCAAGGACGGCAAAGTCTGGATTCAGACCTGAATTTAGCCCGACAACATAGGAATACGATTATGTCGCTTACATTCATCGAGACCAACAAACTCCCGAAAAAAGCCACCGCCGGCCAAGGCGAGGTCACCGAGGTGCTGAACGAGGCGCTCTGTGGCGCACACAACGTGCACGGTTCGCTGCGCTGGCTCAAATCGGCCGAGACGTTCAAGCCGGATGCCTCCGACAAGCACCAGCTCATCTACCTCATGGACGGCAAAGGCCGCATCCAACTCAACAACAAAGACTACGACGTCGAGAAGGGCGCCGGCATCTATCTCGGACCGTCCGAGACCGCGACCATCCAGGCGGCGAGCGGGGCGTCGCTCAAGCTCTTTCATCTCATCGTGCCGAAAATACCGAAGTGACGATCGGCCGGGGCGAGACGTGGTGTGACTACGATGAATAAATGGAACATGATCATTGACGTCGCCGAGTGCACGAATTGCAACTTGTGCACGCTCGCAACCATGGACGAATACATCGGCAACGAGTTTCCCGGCTACTCGGCGCCGATGCCCAAGCACGGCCACAAGTGGATCAACATCCTGCAGAAAGAGCGCGGTCAGATCCCGGCGATCGACATCGCCTACGTGCCGACGATGTGCAATCACTGCGACAACGCGCCCTGCGTCGCCAAAGGCGGCGGCGCGTGAAAAAGCGCGACGACGGCATCGTGCTGATCGATCCGGTCAAGGCGAAAGGGCGCAAGGATCTGGTCGACGCCTGTCCCTATGGCCACATCTGGTGGAACGAGGAACTGCAACTGCCGCAGGCCTGGACCTTCGACGCGCATCTCATCGACCAGGGCTGGAAACAGACGCGCGGGCAGCAATCCTGTCCGACCGGCGCCATGCGCGCGCTCTGCGTGGACGATGGCGAGATGGCCAAGATCGCGTGCGAGCAGGGGCTCGAAGTCATCAAAGCGGAGCTCGCCACCAGCCCGCGCGTCTACTACAAGAATTTGTGGCGTTATTCGAAATGTTTTATCGGCGGCTCGGTGTCGATCGAAGCGAACGGCGTGGTCGATTGCGTCGAGGGCGCGAGCGTGCGCCTGCTCAAGGGCGGCGCCATGGTCGCGCAAGCCGTGACCGACAATTACGGCGACTTCAAATTCGACCGGCTGGACGAGAATTCGGGCGACTACGTCGTGGAGATCACGGCGGCCGGCGGAATCAAGAAGACCGTCAGTGCCAAGCTCGGCGCCAGCATCAATCTCGGCGAAATCAGGCTATAAGTTTCGATCACGTCGACATTGCCGGACACGAAGGCTTTCATGTCTGATCCTTCGATGCCTCTCGTCTTTCCCCAGCTCGGCGCGCTCTACCAGACGGCCGCTCCCGTGGCGGAGGCGCTCTTGCGTATCATGGTCGGGCTGGCGCTGGTGCCGCACGGCCTGCGCATGACCTTTGGTTTTTTTCCCACGACCGGGCAACCGCTGCGCAATCTCGGGATGCTCGGCGATTACCTCGACAAGCAGGGTTATCGCCCGGGCAAGCTCTGGGCCCTGGCGATTTCGCTGACCCAGCTCATCTGCGGGCCGCTGCTGGCGTTCGGCCTGTTCACGCGTCTTGCCGCCGTGCCGATCGTTCTGTTCCTGCTGGTAACCAACGTCGAACGCTGGCGCGTCGGCAGGTATTTCTGGAACCAACTCGGCCTCGAATACACGCTGATGTGGACGCTCGCGGCGGTCTATTTTCTGGTCCATGGCGGCGGCGCATATTCGCTTGATCGCCTTTTGATTGGCCGCGAATTCTGACCCGCCTTTCGGTACGGGAGCGAGCGGCGGCACGGCTTTCCTCCGGCCCAGACGCGCAAATATTAACGATTTCAACCCTCGAAATGACAATTTGGAATTGCCGCACTACTTTGACCTAGATCGGACCGGCCGAACCGCCTATTCTGCAAACGTTCGCGGCCCCCGGTGCGGATTTTCGCTCCTCTTGCAGGTTGGTCGGCCGCTGAAACGCATAATCGGCGCAGTCGTAAGGAATAAGGAATCAGGCTGGATGAAGGCGTTTGGGTACATAATGGCCAAAGACGTCGGGCACGCGGTGGCGCTGCTCGGCGAGCACGGCGCCAAGGCCAAGATTCTGGCGGGCGGAACCGATCTGTTGGTCGAGCTCAAGCACGCGGCGCATAACCCGGAAATCATCGTGGACGTGTCCCGGTTGCGCGAGCTCAAGGCCATCGCCGTTGCCGATGACGGGCTTCACATCGGCGCGTTGGCGACGCACGCTGACATCATGAATTCGCCGATCATCAGCGACATGTTCCCGGCCTTGGTCGAGGCCGCCCATTCGATTGGCGCGGTGCAGACGCGCAATCTCGGTACGCTCGGCGGCAATCTGGTGACGTGCGTTCCATCGATGGACAGCGGGCCGGCCTTGATCGCGCTCGATGCGTCGGTGACGGTCGCCAATGCCGAGGGCCGACGGCGGATGCCATTGGCCGAACTGTTCGTCGGGCCGCGCAAGACCAGCCTCAAACCCGGCGATCTACTCGTCGACATCGTCATTCCGAAAGAGAATCTCGATAAGCCGGCCGCGTTCGAGAAATTCGGTTTGCGCAAGGGCCAGGCGCTGGCGCTGGTCAATGCCGCGGCAGCGTTCTTCATCGACAAAGGAAATTTCAAGGCGCCGCGGATTGCGCTCGGCGCAGTCGCGCCCACCGTCATAGGCGCGCCGAAGGCGGAAGCCTATCTCGATGGCCGCAAGATCAGCGTCGAGGCGATGGCGGAGGCCGGCCGCATCGCCGCGACCGAGGCAAAGCCGATCAGCGACTTCCGCGCCAGCGCCGAATACCGGCGTGATCTCGTCGCCGTTCTGGTGAAGCGCGCGCTCGCCAATTCGCTAGCACGCGCGACCGCCAAGAAAAAGGAGCTCGTGGCGTGACCGACGTAACGATGACCGTCAACGGCCTGACCCGCAGCGCTTCGGTGCCGCCGGAAACGACGCTGCTCCAGTTGTTGCGCGATAATTTCAATCTCACCGGCGCCAAGCTTGGCTGCGATGTCGGCGACTGCGGCGCCTGCACCGTGATCGTCGACGGCCAGGCGGTCAATTCATGCCTCATGCTCGCGGGCCAGGCGGATGGCCGCCAGGTGCTCACCATCGAAGGCCTTGCCAGCAGGGACCGGCTGCACCCGATCCAGAAGTTTTTCGAGGACGTCGGTGCGCTGCAATGCGGCTTCTGCGGGCCCGGCGTGCTGATGTCCGCCAAGGCTCTGCTCGATGAAAATCTCAATCCGTCGACGCAAGAGATCCGCGATGCGCTGTCGGGAAATCTCTGCCGCTGCACCGGCTACACCAAGATGATCGAGGCGGTGCAGGACGCGGCCCGTCTGCTGCGTGAGGATTCCCGCACCCAGCTCACCCACGCGCGACCCGAGGTGGCGACACCATGAACGAACACAGCCGAGTTCTGGAACGCGATAAACTGGACATCGCCGAGCCGCTGTCCGACGTCGAGCTGCGGCTGCCGGCGATCCTGCCGCGCGAACCCTATCCGATCGAGCCGCTGTCGCCGGACGCCCGCCAGCAGACCCGCGCCGTCGGCCAGCGCGCGACGCGGCCGGACGGCCGCCTGCACGGCCTCGGGCAGACCAAATACATCGACGATCTCAGCTTTCCCGGCATGCTTTATGCGCGTATCAAGCGCGCCGGCATCGCGTCGGCCCGCATCAAGCACATCGACACCAGCGCGGCCGAGGCCATGCCCGGCGTGATGGCGGTGCTCACCGGCAAGGAAATTCCCACCAATTCCTTCGGGCCGACGTTTCAGGATCAGCCGGTGCTGGCCGATCCGTTCGTCCGCCATGCCGGCGACGGCGTGGCGGCGGTGGCGGCCGTCACCGAGCAGATCGCCAACGAGGCGCTCGAGAAGATCGTGGTCGAATACGAGCCGCTGCCGGCCGTGCTCGATCCGGTCGCGGCCATGCGCGAGGACTCGCCCAAGGTCCACGCGCCCAACAGCAACATCTATGCGACCAAAGTGGTCCGCAAAGGCGACATCGAAAAGGGATTTGCCGAGTCCTACCGTATCTTCGAGAACCGCTTCAGCACGCAAATGATCGAGCACGTGTCGCTCGAGCCGCACGCGGCGATCGCGGACTGGGATGCCAATGGCCGCCTCACCATTTACGCGACGATCGGGCGCATTACGCTGGCGCGGGCCGACATCGCGCGGACGCTGAAGCTGCCGATGAGCCGTATTCGCATCGTTGCTACCATCGTCGGCGGCAATTTCGGCGGCAAGAACGAAATCTCGCAGGAACCGGCGTTGGCGCTTTTGTCGAAGAAGACCGGCCGGCCGGTGAAGGGCGTGTTCACCCGTGGCGAAGAATTCACCGCGACCACGACGCGTCATCCCATCATCATGGATTACAAGACCGGTGTGTCCAAGGAAGGCCGCATCCTGGCGCGCCAAATCAGACTGGTGCTCGACGGCGGCGCCTACTGCTCGTGGAGCGCGACTACGCTCGGCAAGGCCTGCATCCTGTCGCCCGGCCCCTACAAGATCGACAACGTGCTGGCGGAGGCTTTCGTCGTCTACACCAACAAGACCATGACCGGGGCGATGCGCGGTTTCGGCGCGCCGCAGGTGTGCTTCGCCTACGAATCGCAGATGGACGACATCGCCAAGGCGCTCGGCATCGATCCGCTGGAGATCCGCCTGCTCAACGCCTTCGACGAGGGCTCATCGAGCCCGACCGGACAGGTGCTGCACAGCGTGGTGGTCAAGGAATCGCTGCGCAAGGCGGCCGAGCGCTTCGGCTGGGAGCCGCGTTCATGAAGAAGCGCGGCCGCGGCATCGCCTGCATGTGGTATCCGATCGGCTTTACCGTCGACGCCAATCCGAGCGCGGCGACGGTGAAGATCAACGAGGACGGCACCGCCACGGTGCTCACCGGCACGGTCGAAACCGGGCAGGGCTCGCTCACCGTGCTCGGTCAGATCGCGGCCGAGGCGCTCGGCATCGCCACCGACGACGTGCACGTCGTCTCCGCCGATACCGACACCACGCCGATGGATACCGGCGCCATCGCCAGCCGCACCACCTATGTCACCGGCAACGCCATCTGGCTCGCGGCCGAGGCCGCCAAGGCGATCCTGTTCGAGACGGCAGCGCCCATGTTGGGTGTGAAGGTCAGCCAGCTCGAGGCGAAAGACCGCAAAATCCAGGTGAAGAGTTTTCCGCAGCGCAACGTCTCGATCGGCGAGGTGGCGCGTCGTTCGCAGGTCGTGCTCGGCCAGCCGGCGATCGGCAGCGCCTCGTGGAATCCGCCGACCGTCGCCATGGATCCGGAGACCGGGCAGGGCAAGCCGTTCGCGACTTACGTCTATGCCACACAGATCGCCGAGGTCGACGTTGACGACGAGACCGGCGAGGTTGAAATCCTGCGCATCGCCGCTGCCCACGATTGCGGCACCGCCATCAACCCCATGCTGGTCGAGGGCCAGGTCGAGGGCGGCATCTCGATGGGCGTCGGCATGGCGCTGCAGGAGGAGATGCTGTTCGACGCCAACGGGCGTCACATCAATCCCAACCTGACTAATTACATCATGCCGACCTCGCTCGACATGCCGGAGATCACCGTCGACATCGTGCAGGGCTTCGATCCGACCGGACCGTTTGGCGCCAAAGGCGTCGGCGAACCGACCGCGGTCCCAACATCGGCCGCAATATTGAATGCCATTCATGACGCGGTCGGCGTGCGCGTGCACTCGCTGCCGGCCACCTCGGAAAAAGTGCTGATGGCGATCAAGGCCAAACGCGCCGCTGAGCAAAAGCAAATCCCGGCCTGATCCAATCTTCGTCATGGCCGGGCAAAAGGCGCGAAGCTCCGTCTTCGCGCCTGAAGTCCCGGCCATCCATGTTTTGAATTTCCAAGCTGAAAGCGTGGATGCACGTCCCAGGGCATGAGCTCGGGCGGGCCAATGTCCGTTATTGGGGGTAGAACATACATGGCGTGAGCGTATCGAAATGTCCGCTAATGACCGAACAGCGACATTGGCTATGCACTGCGGCAATGGTTTTGATGCCGGTTCAAGCCCCTATCAAAGTACTCGTTTAAGCCGATACAATGCGTCTCTTGAGCTTGGGGGCGAACATGCGGCGACGCGAGTTCATCACGCTTCTCGGCACGGCGGCGACGTGGCCGCTCGCGGCTCGCGCACAACAACCAGGCAAGGTCTATCGGATCGGTTTTCTGTGGGACAGTCCAGACGCATTTCTGGATGCCCTTGAAGCTTTCCGCCAAGGGCTCCGCGACTTGGGCTACGTAGAGGGCCGCAACATCGTCATCGAGTACAGATGGGCGGAGGGCAAGCCGGAGCGCATGCGCGAACTTGCGGAGGAACTTGTCCGGCTCAAGGTCGATGTCATCATGGCCCCGAGTTCCATCTACACCGCGGCGGCTAAGCGAGCGACCTCGACGATTCCAATCATATTCATGAGTCACGCGGACCCGCTCGGCAGTAGCCATGTGGCGAGCCTCGCGCGGCCGGGCGGCAACATCACCGGACTCTCCCTGATGATGACTGAGACCAATGTGAAAGGCCTGGAACTGCTTAAGGACGCCGTTCCCGGAATTTCGCGGTTGGCCGTCATCTTTGACCCCGCCACCCCGTCGCATGGTCCGGGCTTGAAGGCCGTCAAGGCTGCGGGCCCAGCGCTGGGGCTTCGGGTTCAACCGGTGCCCGTGCGCAGCGCGACAGAGTACGACAGCGCCTTTACGGCCATCGTTGGGGAGCGCGCCGACGCGGTCCTGGTCCTCTCGACCCCTCTTTTCATCGCCGGGGCAAAGCGGCTCGCGGAACTCTGTCTGGCGCACAAGCTGCCTTCGCTCTTTGGACCGAAGCACCATGTGCAGGAAGGTGGCCTCATGAGCTACTCGCCTGACCGCGCAGATCTATGGCGCCGCGGCGCCATCTACGTCGATAAAATCCTGCGAGGTATCGATCCCGCTGATCTGCCGGTGCAGCAACCCACGAAGTTCGAACTTGTCATCAACCTGAAGACCGCCAAATCCATCGGGCTCGCAATCCCGCCCGCGTTTCTGGCCCGCGCCGACGAGGTGATCGAATGAGGCGGCGCGAGTTCATTACTCTGCTCAGCGGCGCGCTCGCAATGGTGCCTAACACACCATTCGCTCAAACGGATCGTATACGCGTGGTCGGTCTACTGCTCTCTCAGTTTGAAGGCAGTCAGGAAGCAAAGGATCGCATCGCCGCAGTCCGAGAGGGGCTTCAAAAGCTTGGCTGGACTGAGGGCCGCAACATTCGGATCGACGCGCGTTATGCTAACGGCAACGCAGATCGCATGCGAGCTCAAGCCGCGGAACTCGTGCAGTTGGGTCCAGACGTGCTTATTGCCTCTGCCACAGCATCATTGGCGGCCTTGCAAAAGGCGACCAGCACTATTCCCATCGTGTTCGCACAGGTGACCGATCCGGTCGGGGCCGGCTTCGTGAAGAGCTTGGCGCGGCCGGGCGGGAACATCACTGGGTTTACGCAGCAAGACTTTGAAATCGGCATCAAATGGTTGGAGTTGCTCAAAGAGCTTGCGCCGCAAACCGAGCACGTCGCGATCCTCTACGATCCGCAGAATCCCGCGACGACCGGATACCGATCGGTGATCAAGGCCGGTGCGCCGTCATTCCAGGTGCAACTTTCCGATTATCCGGTGCGCGATGTCGCCGAAATCGAGCGCGCCGTTGCCACGGTTGCGGGCAAGCCGAACAGTGGTCTCGTCATATTGCCGGGTCCCGCTCCGTCCGTCCGTCACAAACTGGTCGTCGCACTGGTGAACAAGCATCGGCTTCCCGCCGTCTATCCATTCCGCTATTGGGTCACGAGCGGCGGACTGGCGTTCTACGGGATCGACAACATCGAGCTGTACAGGCAGGCAGCGACCTATGTGAACCGCATACTCAAGGGTGAAAAGCCGGCCGATCTCCCGGTTCAGAATGCGACCAAATTCGAGCTTGTCATCAACCTCAAGACGGCCAAAGCGCTCGGCATCAATCCGCCGAATAACTTGCTTGCGCGAACCGACGAGGTGATCGAATAGAGATGCTTTTTGCTGCGGTGCATGAGTCTGCTTATGGCACTTAGCGGACATCCACGAACCCCCGCCGAATGTCCGCTTTCGGGCTAAAGCGGCCACGGGCGAACCGTATTAGCCTCGATTGACGATTACACGTTCCCGCGCTCGAAGGCGGCGTCAACGCCTCGCTCAATTTAGACTCGCATGGCAAGTCGTGGAGTCATCTGTTTCTTGGGCTGGCGCTCGAGGGTGAGGGAAATGATGCGGCGTAGCCAGACTTCGATTGTTCGCTGCTGCCCATGAGGCATAAACGGGCAGCCAGATGCCGCCGTGGATGCGCGGCCAATGTCCGTTAGTGGGGGTAAAGCGGGCATGTGCCGGACATAGCGGGATGTCGGCTAATGACCCCTAGCGGACATCCGATGCAACGTCTCGGTTAGGTCAATGCTGCCGGTAGGCTCTTTGGTTTAATGCACCTAAGTACAATCGAATTTATTAAATCATGGCTTTAGCCTGTCTTTTTGTTGACTGAAATTTGAAGGTGTCAAGTCATGACCCTCAAGACTGCCGGTGTAAACGACGGTTTCGTCATCGACGAAGCAATCGCATTTGCAGTTGAAGGTATGAGCCGGCTGCCTAGCCCATATCGGCCGGAGAGAAAGATCGCTGAACTAAAAGATATTCTGCGCGAGAAACCGCAGGCCGAACGCACGAGCCTTCAAGAAGATGCCCGCCGCAGCGTCGATATTTTGCTCCGCGTGCCGCCCTAGGGCCTCAACATGATGTCCAGCTTAAGCGAGTAAGTGCGACCGGGTTTTAATTCTAGTCTTAGCCTTCTCAAACACTTGCCGACGCTGTCGATGTTGACGCTAAAACGCACCTACGAAAGCCCCCCGGTCGGACCATGGTCCGACTACGACTACAACGTGTTCGACGGTGATCAGCGCGTCGGACGCATCATCCTCGCGCAGCAAACGCCCGAGGGTCTGCCGTGGTTATGGATGACCGCGCGCGTCCCGCAAAGCATGGATGATCATGGTTACGCAGCGAGCCGTGAGCACGCGATGGCGGATTTTGAGGCGCGGTGGGATGCGTTACATCCGCTTCATGACGCTGCTGGCGCTGAATTGCTTAAGCCAACGTCCAATTACAATTTGCAAACCCGCCCGGTATCCGCACGGTTAGATCGTTCACGTGCGATGAACGATGATCCAACGCCGATTGAGAGTGTTGCCGCCTGATTAAAGCACTTGATTGGATTTCGGAGAGACCGCTGCGAGGCGGTCTTTGTTTTTGCAGTGCGTTGGTCGCTTATGGCACTTAGCGGACATCCACGAACCCCCGCCGAATGTCCGCTTTCGGGGGCAAAGCGGTCATTGACTAACCGCTGTTCACCAATCCCGATTTTCGAGTACACGCCCTAGCGTGCGCGGCCGAGCCAGGGTCCGCTAGCGCTTGAGCATCTGGCTACCGAACAGGCCGGTCGGCCTGACCAGCAGGATCAGCAGCATGATGGCGAAGGGCGCCATCTGCGCCAGCGGCGCATAGATCAGCGAGCCGATCGAAACCACTTGCCCCACCAGGAAGCTCGACACCAGCGTGCCCTTGATGCTGCCCAGGCCGCCGATGATGACGACCATGAAGACAAAGGCCAGCACCTCGAGCCCCATATTCGGATCGACCATGATCAGCGGCGCATGCAGGCCACCGGCGAGGCCGGATAACCCGCCGGCGATGACAAAGGTGATGGTGAACAGCCGGTAGACGTTGATGCCGAGGCCTTCGACATGCGCGACGTCCTCGGTTCCGGCGCGGATCGCCTTGCCGATGATGGTGCGGTTGAGGAACAGCCAGATGCCGACATAGACGAGGCCGGCAATGCCGATGATAACCAGGCGATAGACCGGAATTTCCGTTCCGATGATGAAGACCTGGGCATCGATCGGCACCGGTACCGGGCGCGGCACCAGCCCCCAGAAATACTTGATGACGCCGACACCGCCAATCAGCACGCCGAACGACGTGATCATGGTGAAGGGCAGGTCGCGATCGTAGATGCGCCGGAACACGATCCGTTCCACCGCCAAGGCAGCGAGGCCTCCGACGATCACTCCGCCCAGCACGCCGAGCCAGATGTCTCCGACCGCGAGGCTGACGGAATAAGTGATGTACCCGCCGATCGAATAATACAGCAGTTGGTCGAGGCTGATGATGCGCATCAGGCCGAAACAAAGCGACAGCCCGATCGTCATCAGGAAAAAGATGCCTCCCAGGCTCAGGCCGAAGATAACGCCGGAGATCAGCAGCTGAATGTCGATCATTTGCCGCTCCCGACCTGGTCGGGCGCTTTGCCGGTGACGCGCAGGAACGTCTTTTTGATCAGCGGCTCCAGCGTGCCCCAAATGCCCTTTTCGCCGGCGAGCATGATGAACACGAGCACGAAGCCGATCACCAGCTCCCAATTGCCGAACACCTTGCTGAGCACGTCCTTCATGCCGGTATAGACGATCGAGCCGACGATGGGTCCATACAGGGTGCCGACCCCGCCGAGAATTGTCACCACCACCGGGTCGGCGGCGCGCGCCGGGCTGGTGATCTCCGGGCTGACGAAGCCGAGATAGACGGCGTACATCGCCCCGGCCAGCGCGGTGGTCGTGTTGGCGATGACAAAGGCGAACAGCCGGATGTTGAAGCTGCTGTAGCCAAGGAATTTCACCTTGTCATCGTTGAGCTTGGTCGCCAGGCACAGGGCGCCGAAGATCGAATCGTCGAGATATTTGTAGAAGGCCCAAAGGGCGAAGGCGACCAGGAAGGCGAAGATGAAGAACTGATCGGGCCGCGTCAGGTCGAGCACCGGCGTGGACGTCATGTTGGTGAGGAACCACAGGCCGTTGTCGCCGTGCGTGATGTCGGCCAGCACCTTCTGCATCAGATAGAAGATGATCACCGCGAGCGCGAGATTGACCAAGGCGAAGTAGTCGCCGCGCAGCCGTACGAACAGCGGGCCGATGGCGAACGACACCGCGATTCCCACCAGCACGCCGATCATAATGCCGACGTAAGGGTTGTTGCCGAAGTAAAACAGGTAAAACGCGGTGGCGTAGGCGCCCACGGCCAGATAGGCCGGCTGTCCGAACGAGATGAAGCCCACGCGGCCGAGCAGATAGTTACAGCCCATGGTGTAAATCGAAAAAATAATGATCTCGTTGGCGAACGGCAGCGGCAGAAATACCCGCACCAGCGCCACCAGCGCGAATGCCAGTACCAATCCCCACCACCATCTCAAAACGTTCATCGCAAGCGTCCTTATCGATCCTGCTCTAGAGATATTTCTCGCACGCTTCGGGCTTGATCTCATCGCGCTCGGTCAGCTCCGCCATGATGCGACCTTCCTTCAAGGCGTAGATCTTGTCGGCGATGGCGCACACCAAGGGCAGGTTCTGCTCGACGATCACCAGCGCCGTTTTCTTGGCGAGCACTTTGAAAACGTCCCGCAGGTGCATCACGATGCTGGGGGCTAATCCTTCCGTCGGCTCGTCCACCAGCAGCAGTTTGGGCTGGCCGAGGATGGCGCGGCCGATCATCAACATCTGACGCTCGCCGCCGCTCAAATAGCCCGCCTTGCGGTCCATCAGCTGCTGGAGCTTGGGGAAATAGTCGAAGACTGGGCCCCAGTCGTAGTCCTGGCTCGCATAGCTGCCGAGTTCGAGATTTTCCCGCACCGTCAGATCGGAAAAGACCTTCTTGTCCTGGGGAATGTATTTGATTCCCATTCCGGCGACGGCGAAGGCGGCCAGGCCGACCAGATTGGTCCCATTGGAGACGATCGATCCCGCTGTCGGCTTGAGGAATCCGGCGATGCTCTTGAGCAGCGTGCTCTTGCCGGCGCCGTTGCGGCCGACGCAGGCGACGACCTGGCTCCGTCGCACGCTCATGCTGACGTCGAACAGCGCTTTCGATGCGCCGTAGGCGACGTTCAGGCCGGCGACCGTCAGGATATCGTCGTTGTTTGTCATGCGACGACGGACCTATCCTGCTCGCCGGTGGTGTCGATCTGCCAGTAGCTCCGGCGCACTTCGGGGTCGCGCAAAGTCTCCTCGCAGCCCCCGTCGGCGATGATGCGGCCGTCATGCATGACCGTGAGCCGCTGCAGGAAATCCTGCACGTGCGAAATCTTGTGCTCTACGATCAGGATCGTCTGCCGGCCGACGCGCTGGCGAAGAACGTTCAGCACGCTTTGGATCTCGGACTCGGAAAGCCCCGCCAGCGGTTCATCGAGCAGCAGCACCTTGGGCTCGGTCAGGACCGCCATCGCGATCTCCAAGCGCCGCTTTTCGCCCAGGCTGAGGTTCTTCACCATCCGGTCGCGGATGTCTTGCAGGTCGAATGTTCCCAGGATCTCGACGATCTTCGGATCGTTGCGCTGTCCCTTGCAGGTGTTCAACAGCAACCGAAGCATGGACGATTTCCGGTGCGCCCGGAAAAAAGCGAGCACCAGATTGTCGATCACGCTGAGATTGTCGAATGTGGCCGTGAGCTGGAACGTCCGCATCAAACCCAGGGCGACCCGTTGCTGGGGCGTCATGCGGGTGATGTCTTCGCCTTTATAGCGGATCGTACCTTCGTCGGGCGGGAAATAGCCCGTCAGCAGATTGAAGAACGTCGTCTTGCCGGCGCCGTTCGACCCGATGATGCCGGCGACCTCGTTCTCCCGCAGCAGATAGTTGACTTTGTCGACCGCGACCAGTTTACCGAAACGTTTTGTGACGTTATCCGCTCTGATGATCTCGGCGCGCGTATCCGTGGCCACGACTCACCCAATTTTAATGTTCGCACCCCGGCGCAAGCTTACTGTCTTGCGCCGGGGCGGATATTGACGGCGTTTCATCGACCGGACGAGAGGCTCGCCCGGTCGAAGAGGATATCAGTAACCCAGGTCCTTGAGCGTCGGTAACACGGACTCGCCGCCCAAGGAACCTTCCACGCTGAACAGATCCCACTCATTCTTCCGGTCGGCGGCGCCTTTGCCCTTCACCAGGAAGGCCGCGTACTTAAAGGCGGCTGAATGGTCCTGACGCCAGACGGCCGGGCCCTTGACGCTGTCGAATTTGCCGCCGTTCGCCATCAGAGCGGCCGAGACCTGTTTCGCATCGAACGACTTGGCCGCCTCGAAGCCTCGGAACATTTCCATGTAGGCGACGTAGGCGATGGTCGCATAGGCATCGGGCGGGGTGTTGTATTTGGCGCGGAACACTTCGGTGAATTCCTGCGCGCTCTTGGCCGCCGCTTTATCAGCAAACGTGCTGAGGTCGTAGTAGAAGTAGTGCATGGCGTAGACGCCCTGCAGCGCTTCCGGCGGCAGCCCTTTGGCCACCACGTTGGTGATGAAGGCGTTGAAGATGGTCATCTCCTTGTTCAGGCCCATTTGCGAGACCTGCTTGAGGAGCGCCACCGAATCGGCCGCGAACTGTGCCGCAATCAGAACATCCGGCTTTGCGGCGCGGACCTTCTGTAGGATGGTGGTGAAATCGTTGGTGCCGAGCGCTGTCTCGTCATAGCCGACGATCTCGGCGCCGAATTCCTTGGCGGCGGCATAGGCGCCGTCGCGCATGTCCCAGCCCCAGCTGTCGGTGCGGGCCAGGAAGAAGACGCGCTTCTTGCCCAGCGTCTGGACCGCCGACTTGCCGGCCATGTAGCCGACCGTCCACGGGCTGTAGGCGGCGGCGAAGCTGGAATCGGCGAGCTTGCCTTTCTGGAACGCTTCCTTCGCCATCACGCAGATCGGGAAGTAGGGCATCGGTTCCTTGGAAACGATGGCGTTGAGCGCATAAGCGAGCGGCGCCCAGGTTTGACCGCCGACGCCCTTGACGCCTTCGGAAACCAGATAGCGATAACGGCGGACGCCGACATCGAGCTTGGCTTCGTCGTCGTCGACCACGCCTTCCACTGTCACCTTGCCCCAGGGCATGTTGAGACCGCCCCGCTTGTTGATGACGTCGATCGCCAGCAGCGCGCCCTGTTTCTGAGTTTCCGCCACCGCCGCGAACGGTCCGGTGAGCGGAAGTAGAATGCCCACTTTGATCTTGCTCGGTTCGGCCGCTTTCGCAGGTACGAAGCCGATAAGGGTACTGGCCATTAAGGCCGTAATAAATTCTCGACGTTTCATTTCCGATCTCCTCCGATTGCCGCTTGATCTCGTCTGCTTCGCACTTATGCAACTCGCTGCGTTGCCGATGGGTGCAGGTGCGCAGGATGCCGATCGACAAGATTTCGTCTGCATTAATCGCCGGCGCACCAATGCCGGCGTAAATAGCCGCTTGTTCAAAAAGGCTATTCGCCGGCAACTATGGACCCTCATTAAGACACCACATTCGCGCCCGGAGGCTTTGACCTACATCAAGGGAAACTAGAGAATTGGCCTTGTTTTACGGGCATTTCCGGCGTGCCGCGGCGCAAAAAATCCGCGATGCCATTGGCTTCCTGAACGCGGGACAGGAAGGTAGCATCGGCCCGAAACCGCCGCAGGGGCGCGACGTCAGACTGAAGGTGCATTGCCATGACTTTCCTCGTGAAACGGATGTGCCGCGCCGCACTGTTCGGCGGCATCGCCGTCTTGCTGGCGCTCGCGCCGTCGGCGCACGCCGCCGATTATCCGAACCGGGCGGTGACGCTGGTGGTGGCATTTCCGCCCGGGGGCCCGAGCGACGTGCTCGCCCGCATTGTCGGCAAGAAGATGGAAGAACTACTCGGCGCGCCGCTCGTGATCGAAAACAAGCCGGGCGCCGGCGGCAACATAGCCGCCGATTTCGTCGCGCACGCGTCTGCCGACGGCTACACGCTGCTGATGGGCAACAACAGCATCCTTGCGACCAATGAGAGCCTGTACAAAAAGCTCACCTATAGCCCGCAAAAGGATTTCATGCCGATCACGCTGCTCGGCACGCAGGCCAATATCTTGGTGGTCTATCCGGCCGTGCCGGCGCATTCGCTAAAAGAGTTGATCGCGCTTTGCAAGGCGCAGCCCGGCAAGATCAATTTTGCTTCGTCCGGCTATGGTGCCGCCGCGCATCTCGCTGGCGAATTGTTCAAGACGGAGGCGCATGTCGATATCGTGCACGTGCCCTACAAGGGCGCGGCGCCCGCGCTGCAGGACGTAGTGGCAGGCCGCGACCAGATGATGTTCGCCACCGCGGCTTCCGTGGTCGGCCACATCAAAAACAACCAGGTGCGCGCGCTGGCCGTGACCACGCTCAAGCGCACGGCGGTCCTGCCCGACGTGCCGACCATGGACGAGGCCGGCCTGAAGGGCTTCGACGCCAGCACCTGGCACGGGCTGGTGGCGCCAACCGGCACGCCGCCGGAAATCGTCGCGAAACTGCATGACGCGGCGGTCAAGGCGCTGCACGATGCAGGCGTGCAGGCGTCGCTCGGCCGTCTCGGCGTCGATATTGTCGGCGACACGCCGGAGCAATTCAAAGCCTATATCGCGGCGGAAATTCCGAAATGGACGGCGATCGTGAAAGCCTCCGGCGCCAAAATGGATCAGTAGCGCATGATCCCGAAAAGTGGGAACCGGTTTTCGGATAAGATCATGCGCAAGGAACAATCATGAATAAAATCGACCGGCCGAACGGCGCGCTCGCCCGCAATCTGCGGCGCATTGGCCATCTCGATCTGCCCGGCGCCGGGCAGGTCAACATCGCCGGGCACTATGCTTATGTCGGGCATATTCCGAACAAGCAGCAGCTCGGCACCTCGATCGTCGACATCTCGGATCCGGCCAGTCCGCGGCTGGTGGGGACGGTCACGCTCGATGATCCGGCCTCGCACAGCCACAAGGTGCGCGTCGCCGACGACATCATGGTGGTCAATCACGAACGCAACATGACGCCGGTGGGCCGGCGCGCCGAACAGATGCCGGGTGTGCGCCGCGAGCTGCGCGAGGCGCTTGGGCGCGAACCGTCGCGCGCCGAGTTGGCGCAGCGGCTGAACATCACGGAAGCCAACGTCATCGAGGTCGAAGCCGCTGAGAAGCAGCCTTATCGCAGCGGCGGTTTCCGCATCTACGATATCGCCGATCGGTCGAAGCCAAAATTGATCCACCATCAGTTGACCGGCGGAAACGGTGTGCACCGCTTCGACATGGACGACCGCTACGCCTACATCTCCACCGAGATGGAGGGTTTCCTCGGAGCCATGCTGGTCATTTACGACTTGCGCGATCCGCAACGCCCGCAGGAAGTGTCGCGCTGGTGGCTGCCCGGGCAGCATATCGCCGCCGGCGAAAAGCCGAGCTGGTCCGGCAAGCGCCACCGCCTGCACCACGCGCTGCGCTTCGGTAACGAGATGTTCGCCAGCTGTTGGCACGGCGGTTTCCGCATCGTCGACGTGGCCGACCTCAAGCAGCCGAAAACCGTGGCGTCCTACAATTATCATCCGCCGTTTCCCGAGCCGACGCATACCTTCATGCCGGTGCCGAACAAAATCGGCGGCAAGCGCATCGCGCTCGCCATCGACGAAGAGGATCAGGCGCAGAGCGCCAGTGAAGAAGAGGCGCGCCGCGGCCGCCTGCATGCGGGAATTTCAATTTTCGACGTGTCCGATTACGCCAATGTGAAGCCGCTCTCGCTGTTCGAAGTGAGCGAGCTCGATTCGCCGTTTGCCCGCACGCCGGGCGCGCGCTTCGGCGCGCACCAGTTTCACGAACGCATGACCGGCACGCTGGTGCACGCGGTGTGGTTCGGCGGGGGCCTGCGTATCATCGACGTCGCCGATCCGATGGCGCCGCGCGAGGTCGGTTATTTCATCCCCGAGCCGGTCGGCGGGCGCGCCGCGCCGCAAAGCAATGACGTGATGCTCGACAAACGCGGGCTGATTTATGTGGTGGACCGCACGTCGGCTTCGACGTGCTGGAGTTTAGCGGCGGTTGAGTTATTCCGGGGCGCGCCAAAGGCGCAAACCCGGAGTCCATACTCCCGGTCTGTGTTTATGGATTCCGGGCTCGCCGCTTCGCGGCGCCCCGGAATGACGAAGTAAAAGGAATTATTCCCCGCCCCGATAAAACGCCGCGGCATCGGCGCTGAACGCCTTGCGCGAGGCGGGATCGAGATAAAGCATGTGGCCGCCGCGATAGAGCTTGAGTTGCGCGCGGCCGGGCGGTCCGATCGGCGGCAGATGGTTGAGCACATAGCGCGTCGTGCCGTAGGGCGTGATCATGTCGGCGTAGCCGTGCGCGATCAGCAGGCGGAACGACGGGCTGAACGCGAGCAGCGTGCGCAGATCGTCTTCCGCGCTGGCTTGCTGCCGGCCGCCCTGCCAATCCCAGCCGCCGGTAACTTGCGACGCGAGCAGCGTATAGGTCATCTCGGTCTTGAAGCCGAGTTCGTTGCGCGCATAGGTGGCCATGGCGCCGCCGTAGGCGCGCGTCACGCTGTCGAGGATCGGATCGGGCCCGTGCGCGGATCGCAGCTCGGGGTAGGGATCGTCGACCGCGAAGCTTGCGTCGTAGCGGCTGACGATCTTGCCGTCGGAACGCAGGTTTTTCACGAACGCGTTCTCGACAAAGCCGCGCGCCTGCGTCACCACGTCGAGCGGCAGCCCGCTGATTTGCGCCACGCGTTGATAGAAGGCTTTGGCCGCGGCGCCTTGCGGGGGCGCGCCGGCCATGGTCACCAGATAGTCGGTCATGGCGAATTTTTCCGCCTCGGCCAGCGCCGCGGGGCTGAACGCGTTTTTGCGCTCGAGTTCGGCGGCCGCCAGCGACGGCAATTGCAGCGCCGCGCGCAGCGCCGACTCGTCGTCGCCGAAGGTAAGCCAACCTTCCAGCATCGGCGACAGCATGACGATGCCGGAAATCACGATGCCCTGGTCACGCTGCAGTGCGCGCGCCACTTTGACGGCGCGGAACCCGCCGTAGCTTTCGCCGAACAGATATTTCGGCGAAGCGGCGCGGTCGTTCTTGGCGACGTAGAGAGCGATTGCTTTGGCAAACGAATCGGCGTCGCTGCGGATGCTCCAGAATTGCTTGCCGTCATCCGGTTTCACCGTGCGGCTCCAGCCGGTGCCGATCGGATCGATCAGCACCAAGTCGGTGAACGAAAGCCACGTGTCGGGATTGTCGCGCAACACCATGGTCGCCGCGTCGCGGCCATTTGGCCCGAGATCGAGGATGCGCGGGCCGACCAGACCGAGATGCAGGAAGGCGGACGCAGCACCGGGGCCGCCGTTGAACACGAAGGTCAACGGCCGGCTCTGCCCTGCGCCCTTGGTCACATAGGCGGTGTAGAACACAGCCGCGCTTTGCTCGCCGGACTGGTCGTAGAACGCCAGCGTCCCGGCGGTCGCCGTATAAGCGAGCTTGCCCTTCGCCGTGTCGATGGAATGTTCGCTGACGGCATCGGGCGGCAGCAGACGCAGCACGCCTTTGCCGGTCTCCTGTTGGGCGGCGCGCGCCGGCTTTTCTTGTGGCTTGTCTTGTCGCTTGTCTTGGGCGACGGCGGAGCCGACGGTGCCGGCGAGGACTATCGCCAGCGCGAGACGCAAGATCGAAGAAGTTTTCATGGCACGCCCGGCGCTCCAGCGGTCGATCCGTGCCCCCAGCCTGAAAATGTCCCAGCCAGTGCGGCCGGGACATTCAATTCGTTATCGCCGGCGGAAGTTCGGCCGGCGCTGCTGCGGGCCGGGGGCTGGTGCGTCGCCCTTGTGGCGGAAGCTGATGCGTCCACGCTGCAAGTCATAGGGCGACATTTCCACGATCACGCGGTCGCCGACGCCGGTACGGATGCGGAATTTGCGCATCTTGCCGGCGGTATAGGCCAGGACCTCATGTTCGTTGTCGAGTTTCACCCGGAAATTGCCGTCCGGCAGAACCTCGGTCACTGTACCGTCGAACTCCAGTAGTTCTTCCTTCGCCATCCATTCGTCTCCCGGTCAGCTATCGTGCGCGGTGGCCGGCGTTACGGCGCGGCTCATGCGGGCGCTGCAGGAATGTAACATTTCCGATGCCGTTTGGCTCCCCTGCGGCAATGCGTCCTGGCGGGGTGGCCGGCCTGGTGGCCGTTCTGGCTGCGGGCGGCCTTGGTGGCCGGTGCCCGCGGCTTGGGAGCGGTGCCCATTATTTGCCGTGGTGGTGGCCGCCACCGCCATTATGGCCGCGCTGCTGGCGGTCGTTACGATGCGGCCTGCCATTGTTGCGGTTGCCGGCATTATGCTGGCTGGACGATGGGCCGGTCGCTCGCCGGTCCGCTTGTCGGTCGAGGGGATCGACATCCGGATCATGCGCTCGATATCGCGCAGGAACGGGGCTTCCTCGTAATCGCAGAACGAGATCGCGATGCCGTCGGCGCCGGCGCGCGCGGTGCGGCCGATGCGGTGGACGTAAGATTCTGGGATGTTCGGCAGATCGTAATTGACCACATGGCTGACGCCGTCGACATCAATGCCGCGGGCGGCAATGTCGGTGGCGATCAAAATGCGCAGCTTGCCATTACGGAAGTCGGCGAGCACGCGCTCGCGCTGGTTCTGCGACTTGTTGCCGTGGATCGCTTCCGCGCCGAAGCCGGATTTCTGCAAAGCGCGCACGACTTTGTCGGCGCCGTGCTTGGTGCGGGTGAATACCAGCACGCGATCGGTCGTTTCGGTCTTGAGCACCTCGACCAGCAAATTCGGCTTAGCCGACTTTTCGGTCAGGATGACGCGTTGCTCGACGCGGTCGACGGTCGAAGCCTGCGGCGTCACCGCCACGCGGGCAGGATCGCGCAGCATCGCATCGGCGAGCTTGGTGATTTCCTGCGGCATGGTGGCGGAGAAGAACAGCGTCTGCCGTTCCTTGCGCAGCATGGCGACGATCCGCTTGATGTCGTGGATGAAGCCCATGTCGAGCATGCGGTCGGCTTCGTCGAGCACCAGCACCTCGACTTGGTCGAGGCGCAGCGCCCGCTGGTTCACCAGATCGAGCAGGCGCCCGGGCGTGGCCACCAGCACTTCGACGCCATGCGCCAGCGAACGAATCTGCTTGTTGATCGGCACGCCGCCGATGGCGAGCGCGACGGCGAGCGGACGGATGTGCCGGCCATAGGCGCGGAAGCTGTCGGAGATCTGGCCGGACAATTCGCGCGTCGGCGAAAGCACCAGCACGCGGCAGGCCTTTTTCTCGGGCCGCAGGCGCTTGATGGCGAGGTGATTGATGATCGGCAGCGCGAACGCCGCGGTCTTGCCGGTTCCGGTCTGCGCAATACCGATGACGTCGCGGCCTTGCATGGCGAGGGGAATGGTCTGGGCTTGGATCGGAGTGGGAGTGACGTATTTTTCATCCACGAGAGCGCGGGTGATCGGCTCTACGAGGCCGAAGTCGTTAAATGAAGTCAAAGAGTCTCTTTCTTATATGGCGAAGCGGCCGGCTCGCTGATGCGGGCGGCGGAATTGCGGGGTTTAAAGACATCCCGCGTGGCCAGGGTTGTCGGTCGTTTGAGAAACGGAAGAGGCGGGGCGAAATTCGTTTTAAAGAGTTTCGTGCACGCAGCCCACAAACCCGAGATCGGGTCATTCATCCGTGCCTGTCATATGGCAGGGGTCGATGGTCTTTTCAAGGCAGGGATATCCCTTATTCCGCCAAATGATGAATAAAGTGGTCGAAACAGCACATTCGGCCTGATGGACAAGGCGCTTTAGATCGGGGAATGTCTGGCTCCTAATTGTAGTTATGGGCCGTAATAAGCCAGCCGGAGCCGTCGCAATGCCGTTTTCACGGGCCTCTCAGGCCCTTTCCCGCTTCACCATCCTCGACCTCACGCGCGTGCGGTCGGGGCCGACCTGCGTGCGCGAGCTCGCCGATTGGGGCGCCAACGTCATCAAGATCGAGACGCCGCCGCGCTTGGAGAAAGGCGAAGCGCAAGGTGGCCCGCGTCCGGGGCCGGACTTCCAGAACCTGCATCGCAACAAGCGCAGCCTGACCCTCGACCTCAAATCTCCGCAGGGCCTTGCCACCTTCAAGCGCATGGTCGCGAAGGCCGACGTGGTGGTCGAAAACTACCGCCCCGACGTGAAGCACCGGCTCGGCATCGACTACGACACCCTGCGCGCGCTCAACAAGCGCATCGTTCTCGCCAGCATCTCCGGCTTCGGCCAGGACGGCCCCTATCGCGACCGGCCCGGCTACGACCAGATCGCGCAGGGCATGGGCGGGCTGATGTCGATCACCGGTTTGCCGGGCCAAGGTCCGGTGCGCGTCGGCATCCCGGTCGCCGATCTCTGCGCCGGCCTGTTCTGCGCGATCGGCATTTTGACGGCGCTGCATGAGCGCGAGGTGTCCGGCGAGGGGCAGTGGATCACAACGTCGCTGCTGCAGGCGCAGATCTTCATGCTCGATTTCCAGGCCGCGCGCTGGCTGCAGGCGCACGAGGTGGCCAAGCAGGCCGGCAACAATCATCCAACCAGCATCCCGACCGGCGTGTTCAAGACCAAGGATGGCCACATCAATATCGGCTCCACCGGCCAGGTGATGTGGGAGCGACTGTGCAACGCCATCGGCGCCCCCGAACTGATCGCGCATCCTGACTTCAAGTCAGGCGCGCTGCGCTCGAAGAACCGCGACGCCTGCAATGCCGCGATCGAAGTCAAGACCGCCGGCAAGACCAGCGCGGAATGGATCGACATCTTCAGCGCGGCCGGCGTGCCCTGCGGGCCGATCTATTCGATCGACCAGGTGTTCGGCGACGTGCAAGTCAAACACTTGGGGATAGCGCAAAACGCCACGCGGCCCGATGGCAAGGAGCAGACTTTCGTCGGCCAGCCGTTCGCGCTGTCGCGTACGCCGAGCAAGATCGTCGCCACCCCGCCGGAGGCCGGTCAGCACACCGACGAGGTACTCAAGGAATTCGGTTTTGCCGACAATGAAATCGCCGAGCTGCACGCCACCAACGCGGTATGAGGCTTTGACCGAACAACGGAGTTAGGCAGAATGATGCAGACCGACAAAATGCTGTCCCGCAAAGAGGGTGGCGTCGGCTATATGACTTTCAACAATCCCGAGCGCCACAATGCGGTGTCGCTCGATATGTGGGAGGCCGCCCAGGGTATTCTCGCCGACTTCGCTGCCGACAAGGCGGTGCGCGTGGTGGTGGTGACCGGCGCCGGCGGCAAAGCCTTCGTGTCGGGCGCCGATATCTCCAAATTCGAGAGCGAGCGCTCCAGCAAGGAGGCGATCGATCGCTACAACGCTGCGGTCGATAAAGCCAACACCGCGGTCTACGACTTCCCCAAGCCGACCATCGCCATGATCCGCGGCTACTGCATCGGCGGTGGCGTCGGGCTGGCGCTGTGCTGCGATCTGCGTATCTGTTCGGACAATTCGAAATTCGGCGTGCCGGCCGCCAAACTCGGCCTCGGCTACGGCTTCAAGGGGATCAAAAAGCTGGTGGACGTGGTAGGTCCGTCCTTCGCCAAGGAAATATTCTTCACCGCGCGTCAGTTCACCGCTGCCGAAGCGCTGACGATGGGCCTGGTCAATCGCATGCTGCCGGAGGCCGAACTTGAGAAATACGTGAAGGACTATGCCGATACGATCAGCGGCAATGCGCCGCTCACCGTGAATGCGGTCAAATATATCGTCGGCGAGGCGGTGAAGGACGAGAGCCAACGCAACATGCAGAAATGCGCTGACTTGGTGGCACAATGCTTCGCTAGCAACGACTATAAAGAAGGTCGTACGGCCTTCATGGAAAAGCGCAAGCCGGCGTTCACCGGCTCATAAAAGAATCTCACTCCCCGAAAACGGGGAGGGCTAAGAAAAACGGGGGAGGATTCGCGTGGCGTCGGTCGAGTTGCGGGGCCTGACAAAGCGATATGGCGATGTCGCGGTGGTTGACGATATATCGCTTGCCATCGAGCACGGCCATCTGGTCTGCCTGCTGGGGCCCTCGGGCTGCGGCAAGACCACGACGCTGCGGCTGATCGCCGGCTTCGTCGAGCCGAGCGAAGGCGAAATCCGCGTCGGCGACAAGCTGATTTCCTCGCCCGCGCATTCGCTGCCGCCCGAGCGGCGCAACATGTCGATGATCTTCCAAAGTTACGCGCTGTGGCCGCATATGACGGTGGTTGAGAATATCGTTTACGGCCTCAAGCTGCGCAAGATGGATCGCGACACCATCGCCAAGAAGCTCGCGGCCATTCTTGCCACCACGCGGCTGGCGCCGCTCGCCGAGCGCTATCCGGGCGAACTGTCCGGCGGCCAGCAGCAGCGCGTTGCGCTCGCCCGCGCGCTGATTGTCGAGCCGGAGACGCTGCTGCTCGACGAGCCGCTGTCCAATCTCGACGCCAATCTGCGCGAGGAAATGCGCTTCGAGGTGCGCCGGTTGCACGACACCTATCGCTACACCACGGTCTACGTCACCCACGACCAGTCGGAGGCGATGACCACGGCCGACCTCATCTGCGTGATGAACCACGGCAAGATCGAGCAGGCGGGTTCGCCGGAAGACGTCTATGAGCGGCCGCGTTCGGAATTCGTCGCGCGCTTCATCGGCTCCAGCAATGTGATCAAGGGCAAGGGGCGGGACGATGCCCATATCGACCTGGCCGGCGTTGCGCTGCGCTGCGTCGGCGCCAAGCTCAAGGCTGGCAGCGATACTGCGGTCTCGATCCGTCCGCACGACATCAAAATTTCCGCGACGCGGCCGCAACAGGCGGAAAACACCATGCCGGCGACCGTGACGCGGCAGGTCTTTCTCGGTGGCAGCCGGGACTATATGGTTGAGCTCAAGGACGGCGCGCAATTGCGGGTCGTCACCACCGCGGACGAGAGCCTTGCGCAGGGCAGCGCGGTCTGGCTGGTCCTGCCACCCGAAAAATGCCGGGCGCTGCTGGCATAGTGTCGAGAAATTTCGCGGGGGCGAAACAACAAGATCAAGTTCAGGGAGGATACGACGATGAAAGGTTCAAAGTTCTCACGCCGAGACTTGCTGATCGGTTCGGGCGCGCTGGCCGCCGGAGCTTCGTTTTCGACCCGCGTGCTGTCGGCCGCGCCTCCGGCGAGCGCCGTCACGCCGGCGCTGATCGAGGCGGCCAAGAAGGAAGGCAAGGTGGTCTGGTACACCTCGGTCGACCTCAAGCTTTCCGAACAGATCGGCAAGGCATTCGAGACAAAATATCCGGGCGTCACCTGCAAGGTGGAACGCACCGGCGCCGAGCGTCTGCTGCAACGCATCGGTCAGGAATATACCGCCAACGTGCATGCGGTGGACGTGGTCAACTCGTCGGACGCCTCGCACCTGGTCTACTGGAAAGACAAGGACATGCTGGCGGCTTACGTTCCGGAAGACGTGGCGAAGTTCTATCCGGCCGCGCACAAGGATGTGGACGGCACTTTCGCCAGCTTCCGCATCTTCCTCTGCGTCATCGCCTACAACACCAACCTGGTGAAAAAGGAAGAGGCGCCCAAGAGCTTCGCCGATCTGCTCGATCCCGAAATGGAAGGGCAAGATCATCAAGGCGCATCCGGGCTACAGCGGCACGATCATGACCGCGACCTACCAGATGCTCGCGCGACCTCGGCTGGGGCTACTTCGAGAAACTCGCCCAGCAGAACATCCTGCAGGTGCAGTCGGCCGCCGATCCGCCGAAGAAGCTCGCGCTCGGCGAACGCGCGGTGCAGGCCGACGGCGTCGAATATCTGATCTTCGCGGAAAAGGAAGCCGGCCAGCCGGTCGAGCCGGTCTACGCCACCGAAGGTACGCCGCTGATCGTCGGACCGAACGGGCTGTTCAAGGCGGCGCCGAATCCGAACGCGGCGCGGCTGTTCCAGAGTTTCTCATTCTCGCCCGAGTGCCAGCAGCTCTGCATCAATATCGGCGGCCTACGTTCGGCGCATCCGCAGGCCAAGGAAAAGGCCGGCCGTACGCCGCTCAAAGAGATCAAACTGATGAAGGACGATCCGGCGGCGGTGTTGAAGATGGGCGAAGAGATCAAGGCGCATTACGTCAAGATCTTCCACGTTTAAGGTAACATTCCTCGGCGCGCGCGTGGGCCGAGGGAAGAAACGGGGCACGCCATGACCAAACGGTTTTCGAAACGCGATGTGCTCAAAGGTGCCGGCGCGCTTGGCCTCAGCGCCTTCGCCGTGCGGGTCGCCGCGGCGCCTGCGGCGGAAGCGGTGACGCCGGCCTTGATCGAGGCGGCGAAAAAAGAAGGCAAGCTTTCTTTTTACACGGCGATGGATCTGCAGTTCGCGGAACGCCTCGGCAAGGCATTCGAGGCGAAGTTTCCCGGCATCGTTGTGCGGGTGGAGCGATCCGGTGCCGAGCGCGTTTTTACTCGCATCGGTCAGGAGTATTCCTCCAACATCCACGCCGTCGACGTCGTCAACACCGCGGACCAGGCGCATTGCATCATCTGGAAACGCAACGGCTGGCTCGCACCATACCTGCCGGAAGAGGTCGTGCAGCATTTCGACAAGCGCTACTACGACCCGGAGGGGCTGCATGTAACGACGCGAATTCTGATCTCTCCGCTCGCCTACAATACCAACCTAGTGAAGAAGGAAGACGCGCCAAAGAGCTTCAAAGATTTGCTCGATCCAAAATGGATGGGCAAACTGGTCAAGGCGCATCCGGCCTATAGCGGCACGATCATGAACGCGACGTTCGAGATCGCGCGCGATCTGGGCTGGGACTACTTCGAGAAGCTGGCCAAGCAGAACGTCATGCAGGTCCAGTCGGCGACCGATACGCCGAAGAGGATATCGCTCGGCGAACGCGCGGTCATGGTGGACGGCGCGGGCTACCTTGTCATCCGCTACAAGGAGGCGGGCCAGCCGGTCGACATCATCTACCCGGAGGAGGGCACGCCGCTCGCCACCGGTCCAAGCGCGGTCTTCAAGGCTGCGCCCAATCCGAACGCGGCGCGCCTGTTCCAGAACTGGATGCATTCGCGCGAGGCCCAGCAGATTCTCGTCGATTTCGCCCGCCAGTATTCACCGCATGGCCAGACCGTGGAAAAGCCCGGCGTCCGCAAGCTCGCCGACATCAAGCTGATGAAGGAGGATCCGGAAGGCGTCCATGCGCAGGCGGACGCGGTCAAGAAGCGGTACGCAGAGATTTTCAAGGTGTGATGACAATCGCCATTCCAGCAACGCCGGCGCCAGGGCCTCGCAAATTCGGGATCGATGTCTCGAAGCCGGTGCTGCTGGCGTTCGCGGTCGTGCTGTGTGCGCTAATCGTGATGCCGCTGTCGTGGCTGGTGTACTACGCCTTCTCCGACAAGACCGGCGGCTTCACTGTCGACAATTTTCAGCGGCTGGTGTCGGACGCCGCCTATCTCGATCCGCTGCTCACCACATTCGCGCTGGCGACTTTGTCGGCGCTGATCTGTTGTGTGGTAGCCGCGCCGATGAGTTGGCTGGTGGCGCGCACCGACATGCCGCTGCGCCGTACGATCCGCATATTGGTCACGGCGTCGTTCGTAACCCCGCCGTTCCTCGGCGCCATCGCCTGGGAGCTGCTGGCGGCACCCAATAGCGGACTGCTCAACCAGCTCTATCGCGAGATCACTGGCGCGGCAGCGGATTCACATCTGCTCAATATCTACAGCTTCTCGGGGCTGGTGTTCGTCATCAGCTGCTACACGTTCCCGTATGTTTTCGTGCTGGTCGCCAATGCGCTCGACCGTACCCCGGGCGATCTCGAGGACGCCTCCGCCATTCTCGGCGGCAAGACCTGGGACACCGCGCGCCGCATCACCATCCCGCTGGCCCTGCCGGCGGTGCTGGCAGGCGCCTTGGTGGCGTTTCTGCAGGCGATGACGCTGTTCGGCTCGCCGGCGATTCTGGCCATGCCGGCGGGCTTTCACACTATGACCACCAAGATCTGGAGCCTGTTCCAGTTCCCGCCCAAGCCGGAACTCGCCGCCGCCGCCTCGCTGCCGCTCTTGGTGCTCACCGTTATCCTGCTGCGCGCCGAGCACATGGTGCTCGGCCGGCGCGGCTATTCGGTGGTCGGCGGCAAGAACAGCGAACCGCGCATCGTGCGGCTCGGTGGCTGGCGCTGGGTGATGCTGGCGGCCGCGATGATCGTGCTGATGTGCCCGGTATTCCTGCCCTATTTCGCGCTGCTCAACGCCTCGTTTTCCAAGGTCGCCTCGCATCTGGTGTCGTTGAGCAATTTCACGCTGCAGAACGTGCGCTTCGTTTTCTTCGAATTGTCGGCGACGCCGCTCGCGCTGCGCAATACGTTTATCCTCGGCATCTTGGCCGCGACCTGCGGCACCATCCTCGCGCTGGTGATCTCCTACGTCACCACGCGCCAGGCGGTTAGCGGCTATCGCGCGCTCGGGTTCCTGGCGACCGCGCCGGTCGCCATCCCCGGCATCGTGCTCGGCGTCGGCTTGTTCTTCACCTACACGCGGCCGCCATTCGTGCTCTACGGCACCTTGTGGATCCTGCTGATCGCCTTCGTCACGCTCGCCATGCCGGCGGCCTATCAGCAGCTGCAATCGGCGTTCCGCTCGGTGCATCCGGAACTGGAGGATGCCAGCCGTATCCTCGGCGCGACACGGCTGCGCGCGCTCTGGCAGATCACCGCGCCGCTTCTGCGCACCAGCGTGATCGCGACCTGGTGCTTCATCTTCGTCGGCGTCATCCGCGAATTGTCGGCGGCGATCATGCTGTTCACCTCGGAGACCAAAGTGCTGTCGGTGCTGATCTACGATCTCAACGAGAGCGGCGATCTCGCCGCCATATCGGTGCTCGGCCTGCTGATGTTGGTGATCACCTTCAGCATCGTGGCGCTGGCCAACAGTCTGCGCGGCCGCAATGCGCGCCGCGATGTCGCGGTCGGGTAAGCTCGTGAGTGGCAATCTTCCGAAAATTTCCGTCGCTGAAGAATTGGCCGCGCGCATTGTTGCGCTCGATGCCAAAAAGCTGCCCACCGCCGTGCGCCGCAAGTGCGAGGATCTGCTGGTCGACGTCGCCGGCCTCTGCGTCACCGCGCGCAACGAGGACTACATCAAGGCCGCGCTCGCCAGGCTGCGACGACGACGGAACGTGCACGGCGATCGGACACGAACGCACCTGAGCGCGGCGAGCGCAGCCTTCGTCAACGGCACTGCCGCGCACGGCGAGGATTTCGACGACACTTTCGAGGGTGGCCCGGTGCACGCAGGGGCGGTCATTGTGCCGGCGGTGCTGGCGGCTTGCGAACGGCACCGGCCGGACGGCGCAGCGGCGCTGTTAGGGATCGCGGTCGGCACCGAGGCGATGTGCCGGCTCTCCACCGTGGTGCCGAAGGCGGTACACAAAGCCGGCTTCCATCCGACCGCGATTTTCGGCGTGATGGGCGCCGCCGCCGGCGTTTCCGCCGCGCTCGGCCTGACTCCCAAGCAGATTGTCGATGCGCTCGGCATCGCAGGCAGCTTCGCCTCGGGCATCATCGAATATCTCGCCGAGGGCGCCTGGACCAAGCGCCTGCACCCCGGCTGGGCGGCGCAATCGGGCCTGCGCGCGGCGCTGCTGGCGCGTGGCGGCTTCCTCGGGCCGCGCACGGTGTTCGAAGGGGTGCATGGATTATTTCACGGCTTCGCGCATACCACCAAAGGCGACTATGCCGCGCTCGACGATTTCGGCAGCCGCTGGGTGACCGAGACGCTCGCCTTCAAGCCCTATCCATGCGGCACCATGGCGCATCCTTATATCGATTGCGCGAAGCGGCTGGCGGCGCGCGGCATCAAGGCAACCGACGTCAAGGAAATGATTTGCGAAGTGGCGGAAGGCACCGTGCACCGGCTGTGGGAGCCGCTTGCGGCCAAGCAGCGGCCGCCCAACGGCTATGCCGCGAAATTTGCCACGCCCTTCATTCTCGCCACCGGCTTCGTGCGCGGTGGTGTCGGGCTCGATGCGTTCACCGATGCGGCGGTGCGCGATGAGGCCGTACTCGCGCTCGCCGCCAAGGTTCGCTACGTAATCGACCCGGACAATCCCTATCCGAACGCGTTCACCGGCCACATCCGCGCCGTGCTCAATGGCGGAACCGTGATCGAGGAACGCCAGCCGCATTTCCGCGGCGGCGCCAACGAGCCGCTCACGCGCGCCGACATCGAAGAGAAATTCGCGCTCAATGCGCGCCACGGCGGCTGGGACGACAAGCGCAGCGGCGCCGCGCTCAAGCTGCTGTGCAGACTTTACGATGGCAAGATCAATCTTGCGCCACTACAGGGGTAAATCACGTCATGAGCGATAGCAACGAACTCGCCGGCAAGGTCGCCATCGTTACCGGCGCCGGACGCAATATCGGCCGCGCCATCGCGCGCCAGCTCGCCGCCGCCGGCGCGGCGGTGGTGGTCAACGCGCGTTCCAACCAGGCAGAAGCCGACGGCGTCGTGCGCGAGATCGAGGCGGCCGGCGGTAAAGCGATCGCTGTCCTCGCCGACGTCGCCGATCCGGCCGCGGTCGATGCGATGGCGCAAACCGCGCTGAAAGCGTTCGGCCGCATCGACATCCTGGTCAACAATGCTTCATTGCGGCGCGAGCAGCCGATCGACAAGATGAGCTACGCCGAGTGGCGTGAGATTATGGGCGCCACGCTCGATTCTGCGTTCCATGGCGTGCACGCTTGCCTGCCGGCCATGAAAAAAGCCGGCGGCGGCACCATCATCAATATCGGCGGCATGAGCGCGCATATCGGCTCGAAAGGCCGCGCCCATGTCATGACGGCGAAGGCCGGTCTGGTCGGCTTCACCCGCGCGCTCGCGCACGATCTCGGCGCCGACCGCATCACCGCCAATTGCGTGGTGCCAGGTGCGATCCACACCACGCGGCCGCGCACCTCGCCCAACCCGGCGCATCATCTCACCCACGGCACCATCACCGGCGAGCCCGGCAAGCCGGACGACATCGCCGCCATGGTGCGCTTCCTTGCCGGCCCCGGCGGCCGCAACGTCACCGGGCAGACCATCCACGTCAACGGCGGGGCCTTTCTCGGCTGATGACGGGCAGGGTGGCCGCATCGGTGCGAAAGTGCTAATCCACCGCCCCAGATCGCATCAAGATTGTTCCGGGTAACAACGAGGTTCCCATGTATTCCGAGCTCGCACTTTACATCGACGGCAAATGGCTCAACGGGGAAGGCCGCAAGGGCGAGGACGTGATCAATCCGGCCACCGGCAAGACGCTGGCTCACCTGCCGCACGCCTCCACCGCCGATCTCGATGCCGCGCTGGCGGCCGCCCAGAAAGGCTTCGCCGTGTGGAAGGCGACCTCGGCCTATGACCGCTCCAAGATCATGCGCAAGGCCGCCGATCTGGTGCGCGAGCGTTACGATCACATCTCCAAGGTGCAGACCCAGGAACAAGGCAAGGTCTATGTGGAATCGCGCGCCGAGGTGCTCACCTCGGCCGACATCATCGACTGGTACGCTGAAGAAGGCCGCCGGACCTACGGCCGCGTCATCCCCGGTCGCCAGAAAGGCGTGCGCCAGCTCGTGCTGCAGGAACCGGTCGGCGTGGTTGCGGCCTTCACGCCGTGGAATTTCCCGACGCTGACGCCGATCCGCAAGATCGCCGGTGCGCTCGCCGCCGGCTGCTCGCTCATCATCAAGGCCTCGGAAGAGACGCCGGGCGGCTGCGTCGAGCTGGTGAAATGCTTCGCCGACGCCGGCTTGCCGGCGGGCGTGCTCAATCTGGTGTTCGGTGTCCCGGCCAATGTGTCGGAACACCTGATCCCGTCGAAGATCGTGAAGAAGATCTCCTTCACCGGCTCGATCCCGGTGGGCAAGCATCTCGCCGGACTCGCCGCCAAGGGCATGAAGCGCGCGACCATGGAACTCGGCGGCCACTCGCCGGTCGTGGTATTTGCCGATGCCGACGCCGAAAAGGCCGCCGACACCATCGCCGCCTTCAAATACCGCAACGCCGGCCAAGTCTGCATCTCGCCGACGCGCTTCTATGTGCAGGAGGCCTCGTACAACAAGTTCGTCGGGCGTTTCACCGAATATGCCAAGGGCCTCAAAATGGGCGACGGGTTGGAGAAGGGCATTACCTTAGGGCCGCTCGCCAATCCGCGCCGGCTCGATGCCATGGAGAGCTTCGTCAACGACGCCAAGGCGCGCGGCGGCAAGATCCAAACCGGCGGCTCGCGCCAGGGCAACCAGGGCTTCTTCTTCCAGCCGACGGTGATCACCGATGTGCCGGATGACTCAAAGATCATGACCGAGGAACCGTTCGGCCCGCTGGCGCCGATCGTGCCGTTCAAGACCTTCGACGAGGTGGTCGAGCGCGCCAATTCGCTGCCCTTCGGGCTCGCCGCCTACGCCTTCACCTCATCGGACAAGACCGCCGCCGCCATCGGCGACGCCATCCAGTCCGGCATGGTGGGCGTGAACAGCATCGCCGTCTCGACACCGGAGACGCCGTTCGGCGGCGTCAAGGAATCGGGCTACGGCTCGGAAGGCGGCATCGAGGGCCTGCAGGCCTACATGAACACCAAATTCATCTCGCAGGGTTGAGAGCGGCCATGAAGCCGGAACAACAAGCCGATTACGACCACACCTTTCACGCCATCTACGACAATGAAATTCCATGGCAGGAAGGCTCGAAATCCGTTCTGAAACTGCCGGAAGGCGTGCAGGTCAAGATCTTCGCCCACGACAAGGCGATGGGGCGGGTCGACATGAAGGTCAAATTTCCCCCCGGCTATGTCGAGCCCGAGCACGCGCACAAGAGCTGGCACTCCATTGTCGTGCTCAAGGGCCGCATGTGCGTAGCCGGCAAGGATCTGCGGCCTGGCGATTACGTGTTCGGCTGGGACGAATTGCACGGCCCTTACGAGTACCCCGATGGTTGCGAGGTCTTCGTCGTGTTCATGGGCGAAAGCGTTGCGCATGAATGGGACGAAACGAAGCACAAGACGCACAAAAATATTTGGCAGGCGGAAACTGAGGAAGGCCGGCAAGGGGTCGAACGGCATATCGCGCGGCGCAAGACGGGCTGAATTTACTCGCGCGCGCCGATCGCGACGGCAATCGATTCCGACGTGACGCCGCTGATCTGTAGCACGAACGGCGTCGGCGCCAAGGTCAAGCCGCACGCTCTTGCGCAAGCCCGGGCAATCGCCGCGCCCGGTGCATGCCCACCGAGCGGGCGTAGCGGTCGTCCTGCACGATGTCGATCCAGGCTTCCTCCGACAGCGTCACTTGATAAATGCCGGGCCTGTCGAGCGCGGGGAGCCGGATCACGCCGCCGAACCAGCGCTCCGATTGCGGCTGGCGCTCGGGCGGCATGGCAAAAACGGCCTGCGCGCCCGGCAGCAAATTAACGACGAATGCGCTCTTTGGAATGGCCGCCACGACTGCTCCCGCGTTCACGCTCGCTTTGTCCGCCGCCGCAAACAGCGTCCGCTCACGCGCCAGCGGCCAGGCAAATTTATCGCAGCCGTCGTCGGCGAAGACGGGCGAGAGCAGGACGATCAGCGCGGCAGCGGCGAGGGTCAGGCGTCGCATATCAAACCACCTCTGGGTCGCGGGTCAGGGGCTCCCCGGCGCGAAGCCGTGGCTTACCAGAATCTTCTGGCCCTCCGCCGACAGAATGAACTCGGCGAATTCCTGTGCCGCCACCGACGCGCCATCAATAACCGTCAGCCCGTAATCGGCGCCGACCGAAAGCGCGTCCGGCAGGTCGACGACCTGTTGGGCGGGATATTGTTTGCGCGCCTCCAGCGCGTTGGTGCAATAGGTGAGGAAGATGTCGGCGCGACCTTCAGCGACGTGCCAGCCATAGACAGGGCGGCCGGCGGGCGCCACGGCGCTGTCTTTGCCGCCGGTCAGCTTGCGTGCCTTCTGCTCCAACCTTTCTTGCGCGCCCGGCTTGAGCGCTTCGGCTTTGGTGAATGACTTAAGCGCATAGTCGCCGGCGGGATCGGCTCTCGGCGTCGAGGTGGCGAGTTTCACCTTGTCGTCCAGCATGCGCGCAAGCAGATTGTTGGTCGTGACGTCGAGCCCCGACTTCGCCAGTGCGCACAGTCTGTTGCGCGCGAACAGTGCGACCGGCCCGCTGGTGCCGTCGTCATTGAGGGCTTGCGGATGCTCCATATTGGCGGAGGCGAAAATGTCTGCCTTGGCGCCGTCGGTGATCTCCTTGCGCAAAAGGCCGGATGCGCCGTATTTCGCTTCCACCTTGTTACCGGTCTTTGCCTCAAATGCCTTGGCCACGTCGGTCAACGCCGCTTTGAGGCTGCCGGCGGCGTAGAGCTGGACGGTGTCAGCGAGGGCGGGGGTGGACATGCTCGGTACGACCCAAAGAACGCCTATCAAGAGCCAGCATTTCAGCATGGGGGATGCCACGTTCTCTTTCCTTCCCCTCCCACCTTGCAGGAGTGGGTAGCGCACGCTCGCAGCCGTGGGCGTAACGACGCGATATCTTCTTTTGTGTAGAAGCCGCAGGGTCGGAGTTAGCCGTGATTTTATTATCATAGCATATTTTTGAGTTTGCATGCATTTGATCCGGGTCAATGCCGAGCGCCAGGTAGCGCTGTAAATGAGATGATATCTTGAGTTGCGGGGTCAAGAACAATGACGCGCAAACGTGTTATCTCGACAGCTGTGGTGCTGGCCGTCGGGGTCGGCATTCTATTCGGAGCTTGGTCGCAATATCTGCGCCCGGTCAAAGTGCAGGTCGGGGCCGTCCAGCGCGATGTGGCGGTTGAGGTCTTCGGGCTCGGCACTGTTGAGGCCCGCGTCACATCCAAGATCGGCTTCAAGGTTTCCGGCGTGCTGGTCGAGCTTGCACGCCGATGTCGGCGATCGCGTGCCCAAGGGCGCTGTGCTGGCCCGCCTCGATGACCGCGAACAAGCGGCTCGCGTCGGCCGCGCCAAAGCCGCCACTGAGCAGGCCGAA
Source organism: uncultured Alphaproteobacteria bacterium (assembly GCA_963770985.1). Classification (GTDB taxonomy): domain Bacteria; phylum Pseudomonadota; class Alphaproteobacteria; order Rhizobiales; family Xanthobacteraceae; genus Pseudolabrys. Next base: position 54,250 of record CAVYRR010000007.1, read on the forward strand.
GCGAACTTCCAGAGGGCGACGGCGAGCGCGCAAAAGGCGCAGGCGAACTTTGCCAATGCCAAGGCCATAAGCGAGCGTCGGCAAAAGCTGGTGCAAAGCGCCACGGCCTCGGTCGAGTCGGCCGAGACGGCAAAGACGACGCAAGACGCCGCGCTCGCGGACGTGAATCTGGCCGCGAGCGATATTGCGGTCGCGCGGGCCGCCATCGGCGACGCCAAGGCGCAACTGCAGCAGGAAAGCGCGACGCTCGATTTTCACACGCTGGCGGCGCCCTACGCCGCCATGGTGACCGCGCGCCAGAAGGAGCTTGGCTCCGCGCTCGCCGCCGGTGAGCCGGTGCTCACGCTCATCGATCCGAATTTGGTCTGGGTGCTCGCCTTTATCGACGAGAGCAAATCCGGCGAGATCCGGGTCGGCGAGCCGGCCGACATCGTCCTGCGCTCGCATCCCGGCCAGCGTCTGCACGGGAAGGTTGCCCGCATCGAGCCTGAAAGCGACCGTGTCAACGAGGAACGGCGGGTCGAGATCGTGTATGAAAAGTTGCCGGACACCTTTTATCTTGGCGAGCAGGCCGAGGTCTACATTACCACGGTGCGGCTGCCGCAAGCCCTGTTGGTTCCGGAAGCGGCCATCGTCGGGTTGGCAAAAAATCGCGGAACGGTCTGGACGGTTGAGGATGAGCATTTGCAGCAGCACGAGGTGACGCTTGGACACCGGCTGCTCGACGGGCGTTACGAGATCGCCGGCGGCCTGCCGGATAAGGCCCGGGTAGTAGTGCAATTGCGCAGCGGGCTGCGCGGCGGCCGCGCTGCCACCATCGCCGATGAGCCAAACCGATGAATCTGGCTTACCGGGACATCAAGCACAATCTGTTGCGCTTCGTGCTGACCAACTTCGGATTGAGCCTGTTGCTCGGCATCGTGATCGTGATCACCGGCGTCTATGGCGGTCTGATCGACGACGCCCTGCGACAGGCGCGTGCCGCGAACGCGGATATCTGGGTCGTCGAGGCCGGCACCAATGGGCCCTTTGCCGAGTCATCGCGCATTTCCGGCGACACGCGGGAACTGGTCAGCCGAGTCTATGGGGTGCAACGCGCGGGCTCCGTCACCTATCAGTCGGTGCAGACCGAACTCAACGGCAAGCCGCTGCGCATGTTTCTCATCGGCTTCGAGCCGGGTAGGCCCGGAGGCCCCCGCAAGCTGTCGGACGGGCGCGACATTCTGCGCGGCCATTACGAAATGATCGTCGATCGTTCCGCTGGTCTCGGGCTCGGCCAGGAAGTGCCGCTTGGCACGCATGGTCATAAATTCACGGTCGTCGGCCTGATGAACAAGGAGGTGACCGCATCCGGCGACCCGGTCGGCTACATCACCTTGCGTGACGCGCAAGCGTTGCAGTTCGAACTCGCACCTCCCGCCGCGCGGCGCGAGCAGGCGCGTGGAGGCGCTGCGCAAACCAACGATCAGATCAACGCCGTCATCGCCAAGGTGTCGCCCTACGTTCCAATCAATGAAATCGCCGGCGCGCTTTCGCGCTGGAAGCATCTTACGACGCTCACGCAAGACCAGCAGGAAACTCTGCTGAGCAAGTTCGTTATCGAAAAGGCACGCAATCAGCAACGGCTGATCATGATACTTCTGATAATCGTATCGGCGGTCATCATTGCCCTGATCGTCTATACGCTGACCATCGACAAGGTGCGCTCGATTGCCACACTCAAATTCGTCGGCGCTCCGGACCGAACCATTGTCGGCCTCATTGTCCAGCAGGCGCTTTCGATGGGCATATTCGGTTACTTCGCCGGGCTGGCGCTCGTCCTCATCTTCCTACCATACTTTCCGCGGCGGCTTGTGCTCGATCCCGAAAGCGTCGCTATCGTGTTTGTCATCACAGTGGTGATATGCCTTGCCGCCAGTACGCTCGGCATCAGGATCGCGCTCAAGGTGGACCCGGCGGAAGCGCTCGCGAGCTCGGGGTAGCGCTATGGCCGGAACAGACAGACGATCGGTCGTGCGCGTCGAGCATCTGTCCAAACATTTCGGACAGGGCAGTACGCGGGTCGATGCCCTGCGCGACATCAATATGGAAGTTTTCCCCGGCCAGGTGGTCGGATTGATGGGACCGAGCGGTTCCGGCAAGACCACGCTGCTGCACTGCATCGCCTGCATTCTGGAGCCGAGCAGCGGCCGCATCACGCTCGATGGCGAAGTCGTCTATGACGAGCGCTGGCTCAAGTCCGATCTGCGCCGGCTGCGGCTCGACAAGATCGGTTTCATTTTTCAATACCCCAATCTACTGCCGTTTCTCGACGGCAGCGACAACGTTGCCGTGGTGCTCGATCTGGCCGGATTTAGCGCTGTGGCAGCGCGCACGCGCGCCATCGAGTTGCTCGACTATCTCGAGGTCGGGCACCGCAAGCATGCCTTGCCAAAACAGCTCTCCGGTGGAGAAGCGCAACGAGTGGCGATTGCGCGGGCACTTGCCAATCGGCCGCGCATTATTCTCGCCGACGAGCCGACCGCGCCGCTCGATTCGGCACGTGCCCGCATCGTGATGGATTTGCTGCGTAAAATTGCGGTCGATCAAGGCGCCGCAATCATCGTTGTCACTCATGACGAAATGATTCTGGACCGCTTCGATCACATCTTCCGGCTGCGCGATGGCCGGCTCGAAAATGGAACTAGTGTCGGTGTAAAATCTGAATCTGCGTTTGTCAGCTAGTTGCGATTATATGGATGGCGGGGCGCACGCAAAAGCTTGACAGCGGTTGCCGAGCAGGAGGGAATTAAAATGCACAAGTTCCCATTGCAGTCGATTTCTATCGCGCTCGCGCTCGTTCTATTCGCGATGCTGACGTTGAATTTGGGAGTGGCTTTCGGTCGGGATAATCCTGGCAAGACTTATCGGTGCACGGCAAAGGATGCTGTCGGTATCCAAGACAACGGAACTCTTGATAAGAGTGATCCGGGTGCGGAAATCCGTCGCCAACACTTTGATCAAATGGCCATCAGCGTACCGAGCGGTCATATAACCTATCCCGACAGCCATATGAGGGAAGACAGGGTCGTCCAAAGGACCAGTGTTGCGGATAATTATGTGCTGGTCCCCAGTGCTTATTTTCGACGCAAGAAAACTGCTGCAAACGCGACAACCGATTTCATCCTTCTGCGTACTGCAGCTGGTAAGCCGCAAGCAATATTCACGGCCTTTCAGCTGTCCTATTTAGTGACCGGCACATGCGAGATTTTGCAGTGACGTGATCCAGATGAATGACACCAAGCCTTCTGACGGCTGAAGATCGTAACGGTATCGCTCTGATGGCCTGTGGGGACTGCCTTTGAATGATGGTTTTGGTGATTGGAAGTGCCATTCGTGTTGGTTAGGTGCTGACACTGTATATGTTGCAGTCGCCGCAATTTTTGTATTCGCGCTCCCCGCACTATTGATTCATGACGCCTGTTCGCAGTGGGCGAATAGCGGCCACGCTGCATCGTGCCCCTCTAACGATTCTGAACCGCTTCGATCAAATCTCGCCCTTGCGCGACGGCCGTTGCGAAGATAGCGAGCCGAGGCGGCTACGCGAGGTCGAGACAGCTGCCGCCACTCTAGCTTGACCTCAGCATCACGCGCTGTGATCGTTGGCGTTCGGGTAGAATAGCTGCTCGCCGTTGATCTTGTAGTTGGCGATCGCCTTCTGCCCTTCCGGCGAGATCACCCAGTCGATGAACTGCTGGCCGAGCTCCTTCTTGACGTTCGGGTGCTTCTCCGGGTTCACCAGCATGATGCCGTATTGGTTGAACATGCGCTTGTCGCCTTCGACCAGGATCTGCAAGTCGCCCTTGTTCTTGTAGTGGATCCAGGTGCCGCGGTCGGACAGCACATAGGCATTGCCGGCGTCGGCGGTGTTGAGCGCGGCGCCCATGCCCTGGCCGATCGACTTGTACCAGGCGCCCTTGTCCTTCTCGATGTCGATGCCGGACGCCTTCCAGAGCGCCAGCTCGGCGACATGGGTGCCGGAGCGGTCGCCGCGCGAGATGAACGCTGCCTGTTTGGCCATGATGGTCTTAAACGCCTGCCCGACGTCCTTCATGCCCTTGATGCCGGCGGGATCGCTCTTCGGGCCGATCAGCACGAAGTCGTTATACATCACGGGAAAACGCTTCACGCCCTGGCCTTCGGCGAGGAATTTTTCTTCCGCCGATTTGGCGTGCACGAACACCACATCGGCATCGCCGCGCCGTCCGGTGTCGAGCGCCTGCCCGGTGCCTTGCGATACGACTTTGACGGTGACGCCGGTCTTCTGTTTGTAGAGCGGCAGCAGATATTCGAACAGGCCGGAGTCCTGCGTCGAGGTGGTCGAGGCCACGACGATGGATTTTTCCTGCGCAAGCGCAGGCGTGGCCATGATGACGGCGCCGAATGCGGCGGCGATGAGCGTGCGACGATTGAACATGAGATCCTCCACCTTTTTTGTCTTTGCGTTAGACCAGTAATTCACCGGCGATAAATTTCCGCGCCTCCTGCGTGCGCGGATTTGCGAAGAATTCGGACGCGGGAGCGTTCTCGATCAGGCGGCCGCGATGCAGCAGCACCACGTCGCCGGCAAGACGCTTGGCCTGCCCGAGATCGTGGGTGGACATCACCACCTTGACGCCGCGCGCGGTGACGGCGCGCACGATGTCCTCGATCGCCTTGGTGGCGGCGGGATCGAGGCTGGCGGTCGGTTCGTCGAGAAACAGCACCTCGGGATCGCGCGCCAGCGCGCGTGCCAGCGCCAGCCTTTGCTGCTCGCCGCCGGACAGCCGCCGCGCCGGGCGGCGTTCGAGTCCTTCCAGTCCGACATCGGCAAGCAGTTCGGCGGCGCGGTTGGCGCGCCGGCCATGCGGCACGCTGGCCGCGGCCAGCGCGTAGCGGACATTGCCGGCGGCGCTGCGCCTGAGCATCGTTGGACGCTGGAACAAAATGGCGCGGCGGTCCGGCGGCGACGCGTCGCGACCGCCCCAGGTGATGCGGCCGCGCGTTAAGGGGATGAGCCCCATGGCGGCGCGCAGGAGTGTGGTCTTGCCGGAGCCGTTTGGTCCGATCAGGACGGTCGGCGCGCCGGGGCCGAGCATGAGGGAAATGTCGTCGAGGATCGTCACCTCGCCGGCGACGATGGCCACTTCTAAGAACATTAAAGGCAGGTCGGTGGCGGGTGCGCGCATGGTCATCCGGCGTAGCGTTCGCCGGCGCGGCGCGCGCCCCAGGCCAGCGCATTGATCAGAATAACGATTGAAATCAGCACCATGCCGAGGCCGATCGCCAGCGGCAGGTCGCCTTTGGAGGTTTCCAGCGCGATCGCCGTGGTCATGGTGCGGGTGAAGCCGTCGATATTTCCGCCCACGATGATGATGGCGCCGACTTCCGCGGCGGCGCGGCCGAAGCCCGCAAGTAGCGCCGTGACAAGAGAAAATCGCGCGTCCCAGACCAGCGTCATGATTCGGCCGGCGGGGCCGATATTCATGGCGGCCAGTTCGTCTCGATACTCGACCCATAGGTCTTCAATGGTTTGCCTTGTGAGCGCGGCGATAATCGGAGCCACCAGAATGGTTTGCGCGATCACCATGGCCTGCGGCGTGAACAGCAGGCCCCATTCGCCAAGCGGCCCCGAGCGCGACAGCGCCAGGAATACTGCCAAGCCGACCACCACCGGCGGCAGGCCCATCATCGCGTTGAGCGTGACAATGGCGCCCTCGCGCCCCGGGAAACGCGTGAGCGCGAGGAACGCCCCGACCGGCACGCCGATCAGTGCCGCCAGAAGCACGGCGCTCAGGCTGACGATCAGCGACAGGCGCACGATGGCGAACAGCCCCGGATCCCCGGTGAACACCATGTGCAGCGCGGATACGTCACCCGTCATTCCATTTTCCCAGGTGTTTCGTGCCCGCCGATGGCCTGAGGAGAGGGGCGTTATGCCTGGTTGATATTTTGCACCTTTGTTCCGTAATTGGTCAATCTATGAAAAATAAACATAATAGCGCAGAATTATGGAAATATCGGTCTTGGCTTGAAAAAGGCCGCCCGCGCCGGCATGACGTACCGATCAGCTGGCAATGAGGAGCTTGGCCGAGTGGCTGAAGGCGCATAAGCGCGCCCCGCATGCGTCTTCATGTAACAAAAGCGCGCTCCGGGCGCGTCTTCCTGTAAGAAGGCGTGCGCCGTTGCGAGAGCTGGTGAGGAGGGGTGGCCGAGTGGCTGAAGGCGCACGCTTGGAAAGCGTGTTTACGGGAAACCGTAACGTGGGTTCGAATCCCACTCCCTCCGCCAGCCCTACGACTAAGATCGCTTTCTCCGCGAGCCTTGCTAAAGCGCAGCTGCTACCGACGCTTGCGCTGCAGTGAACTGCCCAGGCTTCCTGCGGGCAGGCAGCATGACGGCCGTCATATTCACCGGGCGCCCGCTTAGGCCACGTTTCGCGTGGCGATCTGCACGCGGTGCCGACGCACGCGATCCTCATCGACCTCGACACCAAGGCCCGGGCGATCGATACCTTCGACATGGCCGCGCGCGGTGCGGATCGGCTGCGCGGTGACGTCCTCGGCAAGGCCGATATGCGTCAGCGTCAACGCCCAGGCGATGTTGGGGATGACGCTGGCAACGTGCAGCGCCGCCGCGCAGGCGATGCTCAATTCGCCGGTCTTGCAGGAGATATTGACGCTCATCCCGAGGCCGTCGCAGAGCCGGCCGGCTTCAGCGACGCCGCGCAGCCCGCCGAGTTTAATCGTCTTCAGGCTGACGCCGCGCGCGGCCTTGCGCTCGTGATGGCGGCGGATGTCGGCGAGCGAATGAATGCCCTCGTCGGCGCCGATGGCGATCTCCGGTGCGGTGGCGGCGACCGCCGCCATGCCGGCAAGATTCTCGGCGACGACCGGTTGCTCGAAGAAGTCGAGGCCGCAACCTTGCACCGCGCGCACAAAATCGATGGCCTGCACCGTATTGAAGCCCTGGTTGGCGTCGGCGGAGATCAGCAGGCCGCTACCAAGCAGCTCACAGATCGCGCGCGTGCGGGTGGCGTCGTTGGCGGGGCTGTCGATGCCGACCTTGATCTTGTAGGCGGTGAAGCCAACCGCTTTCTTCTTTTCCGCGTCGCGCAGGTCGCCGTCGAGATCGCCGCTGCCGACAACGGCCAACAGCGGTAGGCGGCTGCGCTTCTTCTCGCCGAGCAGTGCGTGCACCGGCTTGTCGACTGCGCGGCCGGCGAGATCGTGCAGTGCGATTTCGATCGCGGCCTTGGCACCGTGGTTGCCGTACATGCGAACATCCATGGCGGCGAGCGCGCCCGCGATATCGCCGGGGTCGCGTCCGTGCAATGCAGGCGCGAGATAATGCACGCCGGCCACTATGCTTTCGAGCGTGTCGCCGGTCATGATCGGCGCCGAGGCGGCTTCCCCCAGCCCACCAGACCGTTGTCGGCCTCGATCCGCACCAGCACGTTGTCGGCGCGACGTACCTCCTCGCCCGCCATGATGACGGGCTTGAGCATCGGCAGGCTGACCGCGATCGGCTCGATGGTCTTGATCTGCACTGCCGGTCACTCCGAAATTGTGGCAGATACGCCCGCCGTCGTGGTTGGCGACGGCGAGCGCGGTGACATAAGGCTAGAGCTAAAGCTTCGGGATGCCGGCCTGATTGATTACGTCCCGGAATACGGTGATTTCCTTGTTGACGCGCGCCCAGGCGGCATCGGCGCCCTTCGGCCGCACCTGGAAGCCGGATTTGTACAGCTTCTCTTTCATTTCCGGCGTGGAGAGAACCTTGAGCGTTTCCTGCTCCAGCCACTTGATGTTCTCGGGCGGCGTCTTGGCCGGCGCCAGCAGCACGGTGTCAACCGCAAACACGAAGTCCTTGTAGCCGGCCTCCACCATGGTCGGTACGTCCGGCAGATCGGGCCAGCGGGTTTCGCCGGTCACCGCCAGGCAGCGCAGCGTGCCGGCCTTGATGTGCGGAGCCGCCGGCGGCAGCGCGCCGGAACTAAGCTGCACGGTGCCGCTGAGCAAAGCTTGCAGCGCGTCGCCGCCGCCCTTGAACACCACGCTTTCCAGTTTGGGCAGTTTCTCGCGGATTTTTAGGACTTCCGCCTGAAGTTGCGGTGTCGTTCCGATTGGCGGCGTCGCGACGTTGAACTTGTCGGGGTTGGCCCGGGCGAGCGCGACGAATTCCTTCATCGTTTTCGCAGGCAATTCCGACTTGACCACGAAAGTATTGGGAGAGGTAGCCAGTTCGCAGACGCCCACGAAATCCTTGAGCGGGTCGTACGGGATCTTGTTGTAGAGCGTCGCATTGATGGAATAGGCATTGGTCGCCAGCAGGATCGTGTAGCCATCCGGGTCGGAGCGCGCGACATGGCCCATGCCGATATTGCTGCCGGCGCCGCCGATGTTCTCGATGATGAAGGTTTTACCGGTCGATTGCTGAAGCGCGGCGGCGGTGATGCGGCCGACGATGTCGGACGGCCCGCCGGGCGTATTGGCCACCACGATCTTGACCGGACGGTCAGGATAGGCGGCGTAGGCCGAGCGGATGCTCAGAACCGACGGCGCGGCAATGCCGGCCGCCAGCACGCCGGCGCCCTTGACGATCTGGCGCCGCGACAGCAGTCGAATTTCCGTTAGGTTTCTTCATAATCCTCCCCTTATGATCAGCGATATTTTCTCATTAGCGCCCCTATAGCTATTAGGGTAAGCTTTTGCGAACATTGGAGCAATGGCGTTGGACGCGGCCGTGCCACGGCCGGCGGCGCCGTCGGTTAAATCACACAATTCCCATGATATTCACGACGGTCCTTACGCGGTCGCTCGAACCATGAATGACATGCAAACGCGCGTGGCTGCCTGGCACGAGATCGTGCTGGCGACGCTCAAGAGCAACAACGTCAAGCTTGTCGTTTACGTCCCCGACAAAGTGTTCACGCCGCTGATCAAGGCGCTGCACGGCGATGCGTTTTTCACCACCTTCGCCTGCACGCGGGAGGAAGAAGCCGTCGGCATCGTGACCGGCGCCTGGATGGGGGGCTTGCGCGGCGCGGTGCTGATGCAGACAAGTGGTTTCGGCACCATCCCGAACGCGCTTGCCTCGCTGGTGGTGCCGAGCCAGATTCCGGCGCTGATCTTCGTTTCCGAGCGCGGTACGCTCGGTGAGTTCAATCTCGGCCAAGCCATGGTGTGCAAGACCATGCGGCCGGTGCTCGAATCGCTCGGCATCGAGAACCACACGATCACGCGCCACGACGAACTCGCCTTCATCGTCGACCGTTCTATCAAGCAGGCGGTAGCGACGCAGGCGCCTGTCACCTTCATCCTGTCGCCGCTGTTGACCGGCGGAAAAGTGTTCGAGGCTTGAGCCGATGACCGCAACGCAAACCGGAGCCATCGGAGCCCATAACGCCAAGGTGATGAACCGCTTCGACTTGACCAAGCGTCTGGTCGGTCAGCTCAAGCGCGAGGAGGCGGTGGTCGGGGGCATCGGCAATGCCAATTTCGATTTGTGGATGAGCGGCCAGCGGCCGCAGAATTTCTACATGCTGGGCAGCATGGGACTTGCCATCCCGATCGCCTTCGGCGTCGCGATCGCGCAGCCGCAACGGCACGTGATCGCGCTCGAGGGCGATGGCTCGCTGCTGATGCAGCTCGGCTGCCTCGCTACCGTCGCCATGCAGGCGCCGAAAAATCTCACCATGGTGGTGTGGGACAACGGCATCTACCAGATCACCGGCGGGCAACTGACGGCGAGTGCGTCGGCCGCCGATCTGGTCGCCATCGCGCGCGGCTCAGGGATCGCCAACAGCGCCTGGGCCGCGGACGAGGACGACTTCGACCGTCTGGTCGCCGCTGCGTTGCATAACGGCGGTCCGAGCCTGATCGCCGTGCGCACCGACAACAAGCCGGGGACCGGCGCCACCGATCGCGATCCGGTTCAGATTCGCGCGCGCTTCATGAGCGGACTTGGCATAAAGCGCCACCAGTAGCCAGGTTTGCGGTGCGCAAGACTTCAAGTAGGCTTGGGCTTGGACGGCCAGCCAATCGCAAAAATTGGCGGCGCAGGGAGGTCGTATGCAGACGGTCGGTCTGATCGGGATAGGAAAGATCGGTCTGCCGATCGCGGAAAACCTGATCAAAAGCGGCTATCGCGTCCTCGGCTATCGGCGCAGCTCGCTCGCCGAGTTCGAGCAGATCGGCGGCGTCGCGGCACGCTCGCCCGCCGACATCGGTGCGCAGGCCGACATTGTGCTGACCTGCCTGCCGTCGGCGGAAGCGCTCGATGAAGTCGTGCAGGGAAAGACTGGCCTCGTGCATACCGCGCGTCCTGGGCAGATCGTGGTCGAGCTCGGTTCGCATCTGGTGCTGGACAAAGAGCGCCAGATCGCGCCGCTCGCCGCCAAGGGCGCGGTCTTCCTCGACGGCGAAGTCGGCGGCACGCCCGGCATGGTGCGTATGCGCAAGGCGGTGGTCTATCTCGCCGGCGATGCCGAGGCCGCCAAAAAAGCCGAGCAGGTGGTGCGCGGCTTCACCGATGTGTGTCACTATTTCGGCGCGTTCGGTGCCGCCAGCAAGGTCAAGCTGATTAATAATCTTCTGGTGACGATCAATCTCGCCGCTACCGGTGAGGCGATGGCGCTCGCGCTGAAAACCGGCGTCGACATCGATCTGTTGATCAGGGCGGTGGCAAATGGCAGCGGCGGCTCGATGCAATTTGGCATTCGCGCGCCCTGGATGGCGCAACGCCGATTCCTGCCGGCGCAGGGCAACACATTCGGACTCTCGCATTATTTCGATCTGATCGGCGACTTCGCCGACCATGTCGGAGTTGCGACGCCATTATTCGACCGCGCCATCGAAATGCACCAGCGCGTCATTGACGAAGGGTTTGGCGAATACGATCACGCCGTTCTAGTCGACGTCATCGGCGCGATGCCGCGCGCAAAGCCGAAGACAAAGGCTGGTAAGGGCAAGAAGAAATCCGCGAAGACATCAAAGCCAGGGAGAAAAGCATGATCCGCGTCCGCAAGATCGCCCATGCCAGCTACGAGATGCCCGATCTCGACAAGCAGGCGGAATACTATACCGATATTCTCGGCCTCACGCTGACTGCCAAGGAGAAGGACGCGGTCTATCTCGCCAACACGGTTGATCATCACTCAGTCGTTCTGCGCAAGGGCGAGCAGGCGCAATGCGTGCGCGTCGGCTTTCAGATCGGACCCAACGACGACCTCAACGCGTTCGAGAAGCAGGTGCAGGGCCACGGGGTCAAGACGCAGCGTAAGAAGGACCCGGAACCGACAATTTCCGACATGCTCAGCTTTGCGGATCCGAAGGGCACACAGATCGAGGTATTCAAGCGTCCGGAATTTTCCGGCCAGCGTTTCACGACCAAGGGTGTGGTGCCGCACAAACTCGGCCACGTCGCCTTTCATTGCGCGGACGTGAAGGCGGTCGCCAAGTTCTATGTCGACGTGCTGGGCTTCCGCGAATCCGACTGGATGGCGGACTTCTTCGTGTTCCTGCGCTGCGGCCCGGACCATCACACCATCAACCTGATGGGCACCGGATCGAACCGGCATTTCCACACCGCGTTCGAGGTGCGCGACTGGGGGCATCTGCAGACCGCGTGCGATTACCTTAGCCAGCAACGGCTACCGGACGTTGTGGGGGCCGGGCCGGCACGGCATCGGCCACAACATCTTCGCCTATCACCGCAGCCCGAACGGGACTGATCACCGAATTGTTCGCCGAACTCGACCAGATGAAGGACGAGGAACTCGGCTATTTCGAGCCGCGGCCCTGGCACCGCGACAATCCGCAGAAGCCTAAAGTGTGGGCGAAGGATCCGACCGCTTCGAATCTGTGGGGCCCCGGGCCGCCGGAAGAGATGATGAAGTAGCGTATGATCCCGCGTTAGCCGTACAGCAGCTTCGGCAGCCAGAGCGCGATCGCGGGGAACAGGAACATCAGCACGATCAGCACTAGCGGCGCGACCAAGAATGGTACGATCCCGCGGTAGATGGCGGTGATCTTGACGTCGGGCGCGTGCGCCTGAATGACGAACAGGTTCAGCCCCACGGGCGGATGGATCAGCCCGACCTCGGCGACAATGACGACGATGATGCCGAACCAGACGGCGTCGTAGCCGAACTGTTTGACCAGCGGCAGAAACACCGGGACGGTGATCAGCACCATGCCGATCGCTTCCAGAAAACAACCAAATACGATGTAGGCGATGATGATCAGCGTCATCACCATCGGCCCCGACAAATTCAATGCGTGGGCGCCGTCGGCCAGCAAGTTCGGCAATTGGGTCTGCACCATGAAGAACGAGAACAAATTGGCGCCAAATACGATGATGAACAAAATGCCGCTGATGGCGACTGTACTTTCGATCGAATGCAACAGCGCGGCGAGGGTCAGCCGGCGGCCGGCGATGCCGAGTACGATGGCGCCGGCGGCGCCGACCGACGCCGCTTCGGTGGGGCTGAAGACGCCGGCATAGATGCCGCCAATCGTGACCAGGAACAGGGCAAGAAACTGCCACGGGCCTTTCATGGCGGCGAAGCGTTCCCGCCACGATGCGCTGTCACCAGGCGGTGCATAGTCCTTGCGAGCATGCGCGACCACGATCACCACGGCCATATATAGCCCGGTGAGGAGCAAGCCGGGGATCAGCCCGGCGGCGAACAGCCGCGGCACCGACTGCTCGGCAATCGCCGCGTAGATCACCATAATGATCGACGGCGGAATGAGAATGCCGAGGCTGCCGCCGGCGGCAAGCGCCCCGGAGGCGAGCCCGACATCGTACCCGGTCTTGCGCATTTCCGGCAGCGCGATGCGCGTCATGGTGGCAGCAGTTGCCACCGACGAGCCGCAGACCGCGCCAAAACAAGCGCAAGCCGCCAACGTTCCGACCGCCAAACCGCCGCGCATGCCGGCCAGAACCACCCGTGCGGCCTTGAACAGGTCGGACGACAGGCCTGTGACCGAAGCGACTTCGCCCATCAAGATGAACAGCGGGATTACCGATAGCGTATAGCCGGAGCCGACGTCGAACGGCACCGTGCCGGCGAGCGCGAAGGTCGGCGTAACGCCAGACATGATCGCGTTGCCGATGAATCCGACCAAAGTGAGCGCGATCCAGACCGGCACGCGCAATAGCAGCAGGCCGAACAGCGCAAGAACGCCGATAGCGCCGATGGTCGATGAACTCATTCGGCCGTCTCGTCGTGGTGAGACTTGGCGGGCCCGAACAGGGCGCCGGTCGCGCACAGGATCGCCCCCGCGATACCCACCAGGGCGATCGCCCAGAGGATATAGAGCGGCAACCGCAGTTCCAATTTGAGGTCGCCATAGGTGAAAGCCTGCATTGCCGGCTTGATCATTGCGTAGGCGAACAGACCGAGCGTGACGATCGCCAGCAGGTCCGATATGCGGATTAATAGCGACGACGATCGTCCGATGGGCGAACGAATCGACGAGATCGATGACGATGTTCCGGCGTTGCAGAAAGGCGGTCGACATACCGTTGAAGACAAAGATCACCAGCATCGACTCGACCAGATCATAGGCGCCGCGGATCGGACTGTTGAATACGTAGCGCAGGAACACATCCAACAACGTGACGGCCATCATGACGATGAGCGCCACTGACGCCAACCGAAGCTGCGCGAGGCGTAGTCTTTCCAAGAGTGCGAGGGTTTGATTCCGTTCCATCGTCCGCCCGTTGCTGCGGCCAAAGAAATGTTACCCCGATGCAAATGGCAACGGGCGCGGAGATGTCAGGCGTGCCGCGCGTACGGCGCAGCACGCCTCATGGCCCACATTATTTGGTATAGGCGGCAAAGAATTCGCGCGCCTTGTGGCCGGCCTTTTCCTGTTCGTCGAGCGCCTTGTCGATGATCGGCTTCGCTAGCTGCTTCATTTTGGCGACGTCGGCGTCGGACAGGGTGATGATCTCAAGTCCCTTTTTGGTGGTTTCGAGGTTGCGCGCAAACTTCTCCTGCGCCTGCCAAGCTTCGCCGAAACTCATCGCGCCGGCGACACCGCTCTCCTTGTCGAGGATGGCGCGCAGATCGGCCGGCAGTGAATTGTACTTGGCTGGGTTCATCACAAACGCGAAGGTGGCCGAAGCAAGCGGCGGTTCGATCGCGTATTTTGCGACCGAGGCGAGATCGTAGGCCAACCCTGCTTCATGAGGGAAGCCGGCGCCGTCGGCGATACCTTTGGCGATCGCGTCCTGCGATTCCGGCGGCGGGATCAGCATCGGCACGGCGCCCAGCGCGTCGAGCAGGAACTTGTTGGTGATCGAAGCGTAGCGGATTTTCTTGCCCTTGAAATCATCGAGCGTCTTGATCGGCACCCTCGAATAGATGACGACCGGGTTAGCCATCGACATGAACAGGATATGCAGGCCGGTGTGCTCGGCGGCGAGATATTTCGGCGCCAGCTCGGTCATCCGCTTCGCCATCTCAGGCAAATTCGCGCCGCTCGACGGCCATGTGAACGGCAGGTTGGCGAGTTCGGTCATCGGATAGCGGCCCGGCGTCACGCCGTGCAGACAGAATGCGATGTCGGTGATTCCGTTGCGAGCCGCGTCGAATTGCCGATTCGGCGGGCCGACCAGTTGGCCGTTCGGATAAATTTCGAACTTCAGCCGGCCGCCCGACTCCTGCTCGATCTTCTGAGTCCAACCCACCACCCATTTATGGAAGGCGTGCTGGGGTGGCACGAAGTGCGACAGCTTGAGCGTGATGGTTTCGGCCTGCGCGCTGCCCATACCGAACACGATGGCGGCAGCCAAGGCACAAGCCTTGACCCAATTCTGCAACGACATGTTTGTCCTCCCTTGGAAATCCCCGGCTTGTTACCAGCCGTTTCGGCGCTGATTTTTAATGGAAAATAGCCGCTTTGTCACTCGCACGCGGGCGGCTGAACGCGTAGCCATTAGGTGCATGGCCCGCGCCCGTTAGCCGGCGACCATCGTGTTGGTTAGCTGCCCGCAGCCGCTCACCTCGATCCGCACTTCATCGCCCGCTTTCAGGAATTCGCCTCGCGGCATGCCGACACCGGCCGGCGTTCCGGTCGCGATTACGTCGCCCGGATTGAGGGTGAAATGCCGGCTCAGATAGGCGATCTGCTCGGCAATGCCGTGCACCATGCGGCCGGTGTTGGAATTCTGCTTGAGCACGCCATTGACCCACAACTTGATCGGCATGTTGTTCGGATCGGGAATATAGGCCGCCGGCGTCAACCAGGGGCCCATCGGTGCGGCATCCTCGAAGCATTTTTGGCCGACCCAGTCCATGCCAAACGGTGTGCCTTCGCGTTTCATCAAGTCTCGTGCGGAAAGGTCGTTCACGATTGTATAGCCGGCGACCACGTCGAACGCCTTCGATTCGGAGATATTGCGGGCCGCTTTGCCGATCACGACGCCGAGCTCGGCCTCCCAATCGATCTGTTTTGAGAAAGGCGGCAGCCGCGCCGGCGTATCGGTGCCAATTATCGAGCTGGCCGTGGTCTTCATGAAGAAATAGGGCTCTGCGCCCTTCACCATCGACGGAACCTTGCCGGTGACGCGCTTGGCGATCTCGGCCATTTCTTCCAGGTGGTCCCAGTAATTGGCGCCGGCGCAATACAGCGCTCCCGGATAAAGGATCGGCGCCAGCAGTTTGACCTGCGCCAACGCAATTCCATCGTTTGGCTGTATTTTCTGTGCTGCGGCGTGAAGCAGGGGATGCGCCTTGCCCCACGCCCGCAACAGTCCGAGTACCGATGAACTATCGATGCTGTCGAAGCCCTGTAACAGCGTTGTCGCCGGCACAACCCGCTCGCCGACCAACACGCCGGCCTTCTGCGTGCTGCCGCCATCCGCATAACTCACCAACCGATATTCCGACGCCATGCATGCCCCCCGTCCGATCGCGAAGCGCGGCTACTCGATCATCGTGTTTGCGGATTGGCAAGAGTTGCACGCGCGGTTCAGCGCGTGCGCTTGCCGGAATTTTCCAGTATACCCGCCATCATCGCCATGCGCACCAGATCGGACAGGCTGTTGGCCGCCATCTTGGTCATCAGATTGGCACGGTAGATCTCGACCGTGCGCGGGCTGATGCCGAGATCGAAGGCGATGGTCTTGTTGGCGTTGCCGGCCACCAAGCCTTCGAGCACTTGCCGTTCGCGGTTCGACAACGCTGCCAGCTTGTCGTTGATCTCCATAATCTCGGCCTTGCGTTCGGCCATGTCGGCATCCCGGCTGAGCGTGGCTTTGAGCGCGGTGAGCAACTGGTCGTCATCGAAGGGCTTTTCCAGGAAGTCGACGGCGCCGAGCTTCATCGCGTCGACCGCGAGAGAAATATCGCCATGGCCGGTAATCACGATCACCGGGATATCGGCGCCGAGTTCCTTGACCTTGCGCAGCAGATCGATGCCGCTGATCTCGGGCATGCGCACGTCGGTGATGATACAGCCGGACCGCAACTCGGGCAGTATTTCGAGAAAGGCCTTGGCCGACTCGAATCCGCGCACCGTGTGTCCGGCGGTTCGCAACAGGAATTCAAGCGATTGCCGGACGGCATCATCGTCGTCGATCACGTAAATGACCGGCTCAGGCTGCATCGTCGACATCCCCTTCGTTTACGACCGCAAGAGTGAAATGGAAAATTGTTCCGCCGGTTGGATTGGCTTCCACCCAGATTCGTCCATTATGCGCCTCGACGATGGCGCGTGAAATCGATAGGCCGACGCCCATGCCGTGACGCTTGGTCGTGATGAAAGGCTGAAACAATTGCTCGGCGATATCGGGTGAGATTCCCGAACCGCTGTCGGTCACGCTGATTCGGACGTGACCGCCTTCCTCCGGCGCGATGGCGACGACGAGGTCGCGCTTCGGCGACGTTTCCATGGCATCCATCGCATTGCGGATCAGATTAAGCACGACCTGCTGAACCTGCACGCGGTCGGCAATTACCAGATCGATTTCCGGGTTGAATTGGAATTGCACGCGTATGCCGAGATCCTTGACGCCGACCAGCGCCAAAGCGCTCGCCTCCTCGACCAGCTTGGTGATGCTTTCGACGCGCCGTTCGGTTTCCCCGCGCGCGACGAAATCCCGCAACCGCCGGATAATATGCCCGGCGCGCATGGCCTGGTCGGCCGCCTTGTCCATAGCGTCGCGCATAGCCGCGGACTTTTCGTCGCCGGCGCCCTCCAGCAGCCGCCGCGAGCCTTTCAGGTAATTGGCGATAGCCGACAGCGGCTGATTGAGCTCGTGCGCCAGTGTCGATGCCATCTCGCCCATCGCCGTCAGCCGGGAGATATGAACCAGTTCGGATTGCAATTCCTGCAAGCGCGCTTCGGTTTGCTGGCGCTCGGTCAGGTCGCGGATGAAGCCGGTGAAAAATCGCCGGTCCCCCGATTTCATTTCGCCGACCGCAAGCTCCATCGGAAAGGTCGAGCCGTCCTTGCGCTGGCCGACCACCACGCGGCCGATGCCAATGATGCGGCGCTCACCCGTGTTCATGTAGCGTTGCAGGTAACCGTCATGGTTTTCGCGATAGGGCGTCGGCATCAGGGTGCTGACGTTGCGTCCGATGGCCTCGGCGGCGCGGCAGCCGAAAAGCCGCTCGGCGGCGCTGCTGAACGACTGCATGACGCCGCGCTCGTCGATGACGATCATCGCTTCCGGCACGGTGTCGAGAATCGATTTCAGATGCGCCTCGCGTGCCAACGCGTCGCGCGTCATGATATTCGCGCGTCGGCGGCTACGGTGCAGCAACTCGCCGCCCCAGGACACGCCGAGACCGATGAAGGTGAACGCGGCGCCGTTGCCCAAGGCCGAGTTTGAAATTGCCGATGCATTCGCGAGCAAAAAAAACGCGGCCACCAAGCTCAGCGCGGTCGCCAGCAAGCCAGGTCCAAGACCGCCGATACTCGCCGCAACCAAGACCGCCGGTACGAAATAAAGAAAGACCGTATCGTCGTGCAGAATCGGCGCGAGCAAGGCGCGCGCCGCCAGCGCCAAGGCAACGGCAGTCGGTGCGATTCCATAGCGCAGGATCGTGCCGCGCTCGGCGCCCGCGGTCGTCTCAGATTTGGCAATGATTTCAGACATTTAACCCGGCTGATTTATTAACGGTCCTGCCCCGGCGGTGGCTCCCGATCACCTCCGGTAAACCCCCTATGGAGATTATCTGAATTTCGGGCGCTCGGCTCCAGAGGTATCCGTAACCATCGAATTCATCGAGGACCCAGCGCCATGCTCACCCAGCCGATGCTCCACCGCAGTTCCTCGCGTCATCCGGCCGCCCATGTCGCGCACCCGGTTCCGGTAGTGAATCCCCATGCACTCGGCGCCTCGATCGAGCTGATGGGCGCGCCCATGCCGTTCGCACGCAACGCCGAAATCTATGGCGAAAACGAACCGGCGGAATATCTCTATAAAGTGGTAAGCGGCAGCGTGCGCACGTATAAGGTGCTCAACGATGGCCGTCGTCAGATCGGCGCCTTCTATCTGCCCGGTGACGTGTTCGGCCTTGAAGTTGGCGACGAGCATACGTTCTCCGCCGAAGCGATCGTCAATTCAAAAGTGTTGGTCATCAAGCGCAGCGCCCTGGTTAGCCTGGCGGGGCGCGACAACGAGACCGCCCGCAAGCTCTGGACCATGACGGCCAGCGAATTGCAGCGCGTACAAGCCCATATCCTGCTGTTGATCAAGACCGCACAGGAGCGGGTGGCCGGTTTCCTGTTGGAAATGGCGGCGCGCGTCCCCGTCGGCAATGAGATCGACCTACCGATGTCGCGTCAGGATATCGCCGACTATCTCGGCCTCACCATCGAAACCGTGTCGCGCACGCTGACCCAGCTTGAAAACACCGCGGCGATCGCGGTGCCGAGCTCCCGCCGCATTGTGTTGCGCAATCGCGCGGCGCTTAACCGATTGAATGCTTAGTCCGCACAGAGTTCAAACTGCCGAACGTCGTTCTCCCTGACTAACTGTTCGGCTACACTGCCCCGGCACCCCTCGCCGGGGCATTTTTTTGCGCCGACACGCAGACGATATCGTCTGTCCGTTGTCGGGAAACGGCCGGCATAGTAGGTTTACCGCAGCGTGATCTCGCGAGCGTCTGGCCGGGGATTGCATGACGAGTTTCGATGGAGTTGTCATCGGCGCCGGCCACAACGGTTTGACGCTCGCTGCTTATCTGGCGCATGCCGGCATGAAGATCGCGGTGCTCGAGCGCAATGCCATTGTCGGCGGCGGCTGCAGCACCGACACTGACAAGCTGCCTGGCTTCCGGCTCAATTTGCACGCCAATTTCTATATGGGCATGAGCCATTGCCCGCTGATCGAGGATCTCGAGCTTTATCGCTACGGCTTTTCCTATATCGAGCCGCCGGTGCAGCAGGCGGCCGTATTCCGCGACGGCACGGGGATCGTCATCCACAAAGATATTGACAAGACTTGTGCGTCGCTGGCGCGCTTTTCCAGACAGGATGCCGAGACCTTCCGTGTGCTCTGGCAGACCTACTGCGTCGAGATGCGGCCGCTGCTGGCCTCGCTGCTCTACAACGCGCCGATGCCGCGCGAGCAGCTCATCGATCGGCTGAGCGGCCCGCAGGCCAAGGAACTGCTCTCGCACGCCCAACATGATTTATTCAGCGTGGTGCGCAAGCATTTCGTCGATGAGCGCATCCGCACGCTGTTTACTTCTTATATGCACGTGATTACCACCGAGAATGTCGCGGGCGCCGGCATCGTGTTCCCGGCGATTTTCGCCAACATCGCCAGTTTCACATTGCCGGTTGGCGGGGCGGTGTCCTTGGTGAATGCGCTGGCGCGGGTGGTCGAAGCCGGCGGCGGCGAGATTATAACCGGCGCCGACGTGAAAGAGATTGTCGTCAAAAAGGCCGCGCTACCGGCGTTGCGCTTGCCGACGGCAAGATCGTCGAGGGCCGCAAATTCGTCGCCAGCGCCATCGATTTTCCGACCACTGTACAAATGGCCGGCGCGGAACTGTTCCCGGAGGCTGTGCGCGAGAAGGCAAAAGCCTGGCACTGGGGCAACCATAGCTTGGTCACGTTGCACCTCGCGCTCCGCCACGCGCCGGTCTATCGCGCGGCCGCCTTCGATCCCGACATCGCGCGCGCCTACAATATCTTCTTCGGCATGGACGATATCGACGAGGTGGCCAGCTGTTTCGAGGACTGCACCGCCAAGAAGTTTCCCAAGGTGTTGATGGGCAATGGCGCCTGCAACAGCCAGTTTGACCCGACCTATGCGCCGCTCGATCGGCATTCGGCATTTTGGTGGCCGTTCGCGCCCTATTCGGTCGATGGCGGACCGCAAAAGTGGGACAGCAACCGCAAAGACTATACCCAGCGTGTTCTGGATTACTGGCGTGTTTATGCTTCCAACCTGGAAGGCGACAATCTGCTCGGCAGCACGCTGTTCACGCCGCTCGACGTTGAGCGTCTCAATATCAATATGCGGCAGGGCGCCGTGCGCATGGGCGCCTATGTGCCCAATCAACTCGGGATCAACCGGCCGCATCCGCTGCTGCCCGGCTCACGCACGCCGGTGGAGGGGCTTTATCTCTGCGGCTCGTCCTCGGGCAATGGTGGCGGCGTCAACGGGGCGCCCGGTTATATCGCGGCCAATGCCATTGCCGACGACTTGCGGATTAGGCGCACCTGGACGCCGGTCCCGCCGCCGGAATGGAAGCATTGAGCACCGCAACCGTCTGTTGACCTGCATCAAGGTCAATGCCGTGTTTTTGTGCTGTCTTAGCGGCCAAAATGGAGGCTGCCATGAAAGCCGAAGATGTGATGACCCGCGAGGTGATTTCGATCGATCCGGATGCGACGGTGTTGCAGGCGGCGCGGCTGATGCTCCAGCATCACATCAGCGGCCTACCGGTGATCGATAAAAGCGGCAATCTGGTCGGCGTGCTGTCGGAAGGCGACTTCCTGCGTCGTCGCGAAACCAAGACGGAGCGGCGGCGCTCGCGCTGGCTGGAGTTTCTGATGGGTCCCGGCCGCATCGCCGCCGAATACAGCCATTCGCACGGCAACAAGGTGTCCGAGGTGATGTCCGCCGACGTGCAGGCGGTCGACGTTGCCACGCCGCTGGAAGACATCGTGGACGTGATGGAGCGGCGGCGCATCAAACGCGTGCCGGTCCTGTGCGGCGGCCTGGTGGTCGGCATTATCACGCGCTCCAATCTCATGCATGCCATGGTGAGCCTAGCGCGCGTGGCGCAGCCCGCCGACGGCGACGATGCAACCATCCGAGAACGATTGCTGGCAGAAATCAAGAAAACGCAGTGGGCGCCGGTGGCGACGGTCAATGTCGTGGTGCACGACGGCGTGGTCGAGTTGTGGGGTGCGATTATCGACGAACGGCAGCGTACCGCACTGCAAGTCGCCGCCGAAAATATCCCCGGCGTCAAAGCGGTGAAGGATCATCTGGTCT
Organism: uncultured Alphaproteobacteria bacterium; assembly: GCA_963770985.1. Taxonomy (GTDB): domain Bacteria; phylum Pseudomonadota; class Alphaproteobacteria; order Rhizobiales; family Xanthobacteraceae; genus Pseudolabrys. The sequence continues at coordinate 75,745 of CAVYRR010000007.1, forward strand.
GGATCGAGCCGACCTCCGGGTTGACCATCGAGCCGACGGACGCTGCATTAACGCATTGACAGCGAACGCGTTTCCGTTGTGGGCGCCGCTGGCGCGCAGGCGGCTTTATTTTGTCTCTTTTGATCTGACGCAAGGCGCCGTCCTTGCATTTGTGTATGCATTATTCTGACGCTACCAAAAGATGGCGCCGCAAAATGCGGAGGTCTTCAATGAATCTCAGATCACTGATGCCAATCGGACGCGACCGTAATGTCGCGCGCAGTGATAATCCCTTCATGTCGCTGCAACGAGAGATCGATCGGCTGTTCGATGACTTCACCCGCGGCTTCCCAGCGTTTTCCAGCGGCGGTGGCGCGGGCGAGTTGCTGCCAAGTCTGGACGTGACGGAGACCGACAAGCAGATCGAAATCACCGCTGAACTGCCCGGCCTTGAGGAAAAGGACGTGCAGGTCAATTTGGCCGATAACGTCCTCACTATCCGCGGTGAAAAGAAGGCCGAAAAGGAAGAGAAGGACAAGACCTACCGGCTGGTCGAGCGCAGCTACGGTTCGTTCGTGCGTTCGCTCGAATTGCCGGAAGGCGTCAATGCCGATGCCATCAAGGCCAGCATCGACAAAGGCGTGCTCAAGGTGACTGTGCCGAAACCGGCACCGGCACAGGTGAAAAAGATCGACGTCAAGGCCGCCGCCTAGTTAAAGGGGCGCCTAAAAAAGGTGCGTCCCCGCGGCCCTTGTGGCACGGGGGCGCGCCTTTTTTAATTTTTAACCGTAGGCCGATACGGATCGGTATCCGCTTAGGCATTAATCGGTCGGCGATTTCGCGCCTGTTTTGATGTGTCTCAACGCGGAGTTCCGCGTTTTGCGCATGCTGCGGGGGACGGATTTTCCTCATGGAGGAATCGATGTCCACCCTCACACAATGTACGCTTCGCGCGGCCGCGCAGCCGAGCGTCAAGGAATCGAATTGGTTTGCCTCGAACTGGGGCCTGTTGGCCGCGGTCGCAGCGCTCATTGTCATTTTGTTGTTGCCAACGCCGGCCGGCTTGCCGGTGGCCGGACATCGCATGCTCGCGATTCTCGCTTTCGCCGTCATCATCTGGATGACGGAGGCCATCGATTATGCCGTCTCGGCAATTGTGATCGCGGCCTTGATGGCATTTCTGCTCGGCTTGGCGCCAAGTGTCGCGAACCCGAAAGTCCTTCTCGGCACCAGCGGCGCGCTGGGCATGGCCTTCAGCGGATTCGCCAATACCGCGCTGGTGCTGGTCGCCGCGGCGCTGTTCCTGGCCGCCGCTATGACCGCCACCGGTCTCGACAAGCGAATTGCGCTCAGTATTCTCTCGCGCGTCGGCACCGAGACGCGGCACGTGGTCATCGGCACCATCCTGGTCGGCTTCGTGATCGCGCTCATGGTGCCGTCGACCACCGCGCGGGTGGCCTGCCTGGTTCCGATCACGCTTGGCATCATCGCCGCCTTCGGCGTCAACAAGCGCGGCGCCTTCGCCAGCATGTTGATGATCACGACGGTGCAGACCGCTAGCATCTGGAACGTCGGCATCAAGACCGCAGCGGCGCAAAACATGGTCGCCATCGGTTTCATCGAAAAGACGTTCGGTAAAACCATCACCTGGCTTGAATGGCTGATTGCCGCCGGGCCGTTCGCCATCCTGATGTGTATTGCGCTCTACTTCGTCATGACGCGCATGATGCCGCCGGAAGTGACCGAAGTTCCTGGCGGCCGTGAAGGCATCCGTAAATCGCTGGCCGCACTCGGACCGACGAAAGTTTCCGAGTGGAAGCTACTCGCGCTGTCGCTGATCTTGATCGCTTTCTGGGCGACGGAAGGCGTGCTGCACAAATTCGATACCAGCACCACCACGATTACGGCAGTGGCGCTGATGTTCATGCCCGGCTTCGGCATCATGACCTGGAAGGAAGCGCAGCCGAAGATTCCATGGGGCACCGTCGTCCTGTTCGGCGTCGGCATCAGTCTCGGCACCGCGCTGCTGCAAACCAATGCGGCAACTTGGCTCGCCAACATCGTGGTAACGGAGTTCGGCCTGAAGAACGCGACCGTGCTCTTCATCCTCGGCGTGATGAGCTTATTCCTGGTCGTTATACACCTCGGTTTCGCCAGCGCCACTGCGCTCGCCTCGGCCATGATCCCGATCGTGATCGCGGTGCTCAAAGGCGTGGCGACTCCCGGCATCAACATCATCGGCATGACGATGTTGCTGCAATTCGTCGTCAGCTTCGGCTTCATCCTGGTGGTGAATGCGCCGCAGAACATGGTTGCCTATGGCACGGAAACGTTTAGCGCACGCGACTTCGTTCGCACCGGCTTCGTGCTGACGGTGATTGCGCTCGTGCTGGTGATGGTGCTGGGTGCCACCTATTGGCATTGGCTCGGTTACGCCTGAACTGAGCAAAGTGGTGGCGCACAATGGTTATGTTTGTGCGCGCGCGTGGGGGTCGCGGTGCCGGCAGAATGACTGCCGGCACCGCCCTTTCGTCAGCCGCCCCTTGGTCTCCATTTCCAAGGCCGCGTGACCGAACCGATCGGACCGCAGGCGGTGAGCGAAACCGCAGCCGGCCGGGCGGTTTCCTCCAGTGGAACCCACGCTTCTGAGCGAGCAAAACACGCCCATTTGACCTGCGTCAAAGAGGGTACCGGGGCCTTGGCAGATATTGATTGCTGCGGCTCCTTCATCATCCAGGTCAGCCAGACAACGGGATAGCAGTATGGCGAACGCGTTCGCTCCTCAGAAAACCATGACTCTCGGCGAGGGAGGGCTGGCGCTGGCTATGGCGGCATTGGCGCTGTTGTCGATCGTGGTGGCGGCCAAGGCCTATACGCCGGAGTTCGCGTTCCACGCTTATCTTTTCACCGCCGCCAGCGTCGCCGCGGTGTTCGCCATCATCAATCGCTACTACGACCGGCCGACCGAACAGCCACCGCTGACCATCGACGGCAAGCCGAATTACAACATGGGCCCGGTCAAGTTCGCGACCGTCGCATCGATGTTCTGGGGCATCGCTGGCTTCACCGTCGGTCTCTACATCGCCAGCGAGCTGGCATATCCGTCGCTTAATCTCGACCTCGCCTATATCACCTTCGGCCGCCTGCGCCCGCTGCACACTTCGGCGGTGATTTTCGCCTTCGGCGGCAACGTGCTGCTCGCCACTTCGTTTTATGTCGTGCAGCGCACCTGCCGCGCGCGGCTCGCCGGCGACCTCTCGCCTTGGTTCGTCGTGCTCGGCTATAATTTTTTTATTGTGATCGCCGGCACCGGTTATCTACTCGGCATCACGCAAGGCAAGGAATATGCAGAGCCGGAATGGTATGCCGATCTGTTCTTGACCGTAGTCTGGGTGACTTACTTTCTGGTCTTCCTCGCGACCATCTTCCGACGCACCGAGCCGCACATCTACGTCGCCAACTGGTTCTATCTTGCTTTCATCCTTACCATCGCGGTGCTGCATCTCGGCAACAACGCGACGGTACCGGTGTCGCTGTTCTCGCCGAAGTCCTACATCGTCTGGTCGGGCGTGCAGGACGCTATGGTGCAGTGGTGGTACGGCCACAACGCGGTCGGCTTCTTCCTCACCGCTGGCTTCCTCGCCATCATGTACTACTTCATCCCGAAGCAGTGCGACCGTCCTGTCTATAGCTACCGGCTGTCGATCATCCACTTCTGGGCGCTGATCTTCCTCTACATCTGGGCCGGCCCGCATCATTTGCACTACACCGCGTTGCCTGACTGGGCGCAGACACTCGGCATGACCTTCTCGGTCATGCTGTGGATGCCGTCATGGGGCGGCATGATCAACGGAATCATGACGCTGTCGGGCGCCTGGGACAAGCTGCGCACCGACCCGGTGCTGCGCATGATGGTGGTGTCGGTCGCCTTCTACGGCATGTCGACCTTCGAAGGCCCGCTGATGTCGGTGAAGATCGTCAATTCGCTCTCGCACTACACCGACTGGACTATCGGCCACGTGCATTCCGGCGCGCTCGGCTGGGTCGCGTATATTTCGTTTGGCGCGATCTACTGCCTGGTGCCGTGGCTGTGGAATTGCAAACTCTACTCGCTCAAGCTGGTGAACTGGCACTTCTGGATCTCGACAATCGGCATCGTGCTTTATATCACCGCGATGTGGGTGTCTGGCATCCTGCAAGGCGTGATGTGGCGCGCCTACACCAGCCTCGGCTTCCTCGAATATTCCTTCGTCGAAACTGTCGCGGCGATGCACCCGTTCTATGTCATCCGTGCGCTCGGTGGCCTGTTGTTCCTGATCGGCGGACTGATCATGGCGTGGAACCTCTGGAAAACAGTGAATTCGGCGGACGCTGCCGAGACCGCCAGCCAAGCGCTGGCGCCGGCGGAATAGGGTGGGGACTAAGACAATGTCGCTTTGGCAAAAACACGCCATATTCGAAAAGAACTCGATCATCCTGGTGGTCGGCATTCTGATCGCGATCGCCATCGGCGGATTGGTCGAGATCGTTCCGCTGTTCTATCTGAAGAACACGATCGAAAAAGTCGACGGCGTACGCCCCTATACGCCGCTCGAACTCGCCGGCCGTAACATCTATGTGCGTGAGGGCTGTTATCTCTGCCATTCGCAGATGATCCGGCCGCTGCGCGATGAGGTCGAACGTTACGGCCATTATTCGCTGGCGGTCGAGAGCATGTATGACCGCCCGTTCCAGTGGGGCAGCAAGCGCACCGGTCCCGATCTCGCCCGCGTCGGCGGCAAGTATTCCGACGACTGGCATCGTGCCCACCTGCGCGATCCGCGCTCGGTGGTGCCCGGTTCGGTGATGCCGAGCTATTCTTGGCTGGCGCAGACCGAACTCGACTACCAGCACATCGCAGACGATTTGAATGTGCAGGCGCTGCTCGGCGTGCCCTATACCGCCGACATGATCGCCAACGCCGCAGCCGACGTTATGATGCAAGCTACAACCGACAGCCCTGACGCCGCCGATCTCGCCAAGCGCTATCCGAAGGCGAACGCGCGCGACTTCGATGGCGATACGAGCCGCATCACCGAAGCCGACGCATTGATCGCTTATCTACAGATGCTCGGTACGCAAGTGGATTTCAAGCTCTACGACGACAAAGCCAACATCCGGTGACCGCGATGGATCCGACTTATAAAGCCATTTCCGAATTCGCCCAAACTTGGGGCCTGATCTATTTCGTTGTCATCTTCGTGCTGGTGCTGCTTTACGCGCTGTGGCCGTCGCGCAAGCAGCAATTCGACGAGGCGGCACGTATTCCGTTGCGGGAGGATTAAGCCGTGGCCGATGAACACAAGGAAATCGACCCGCTGACCGGTACCGCGACCACCGGCCATGACTGGGACGGCATCCACGAGCTTAATACGCCGCTGCCGCGCTGGTGGCTGTGGACGTTCTACGCCACCATTATCTGGGCGATCGGCTATTGGGTCGTATACCCGGCTTGGCCGCTGCTGACCTCATCGACGCAGGGTGTGTTCGGCTGGCATTCGCGCAGCGCCGTTGAGACCGATCTCAACGAGCTCAAGGAGTTGCGCGGGCCGATGATGGATAAGCTAACCAATGCTTCGGTTGCGAATATCGCGAAAGATCCGCAGTTGCTCGATTTCGCACGCGCGCAAGGCCGAGCGGCATTTGCCGACAACTGCTCGGTTTGCCATGGAGCAGGAGGCGGCGGCGCTAGGGGCTATCCGAATTTGACCGACGACAATTGGCTTTGGGGCGGGAAACTCGAGGATATCGCGCGCACCATTCGTCACGGAGTCCGCGCAGCGGATGATGAAGGCCATCTCGGTACCATGCCGCCATTCGGACGCGGCAACATGCTGCCGCGGGCACAAATCGAAATCGTTGCAGATTTCGTTCGATCGCTATCCGGTTTGTCGGTCGACCCGAAAGCGGACCTCGCCGCTGGCAAGAAGATATTCGCCGACAACTGCGCCCCGTGTCACGGCGAGGCCGGTAAAGGTAATCGCGAACTAGGCGCGCCGAATCTTACTGACGCGATCTGGGAATATGGTTCGAGCCGAGAAACGATCATCGAAAGTATTTGGAACGGCCGCGGTGGCGTCATGCCTGCCTGGGGTGGGCGTTTGAGCGAACCCACCATTAAGGCGCTGGCTGTCTACGTCCATAGCCTCGGCGGTGGAGAGAAGTGATTGTGCAGACCGTCCGCACTTTATCGCTCGACCAGGCGGCGTCCGCGGCGCCCAACCTGGCGCAACTGGTAGCGACGGCCGAAGTCGGTTCCCCGCCGCCCGACGACAACTCCCCGCTCTATGCGCCGCGGCGGAACATTTATCCGCAAAGCGTGCACGGCACATTCCGCCGGATCAAATGGGCGGTGCTGATCGTCACCCTCGGCGTCTACTATCTGCTGCCGTTTGTGCGCTGGGATCGCGGGCCGAACGCGCCGCACCAGGCAGTGCTAATTGATTTCCCGAATAGCCGTTTCTATTTCTTCTTTATCGAGATCTGGCCGCAGGAGGTCTACTACCTCACCGGTCTGTTGATCGTGGCGTCGATGGTGCTGTTCCTGATGAACGCGGTCGCCGGCCGAGTGTGGTGCGGCTATCTCTGCCCGCAAACGGCCTGGACCGACCTGTTCTTCGCCATCGAACGGCTTGTCGAGGGCGACCGCCGCGATCACATGCAGCGCGACCGAAAGAAATGGACGGCCGAGACCTGGGCCCGCAAGGGCGTCAAGCATTTTCTCTGGCTGATGGTGGCGTGGTGGACCGGCGGCGCCTGGGTGCTCTATTTCGCCGATGCGCCGACGCTGGTGAAGCATCTCGCCACCTTGCAGGCGCCGTTCGTTGCCTATGCCTGGATCGGCATTCTAACCTTCACGACCTATACGCTCGCCGGCCACATGCGCGAGCAGGTTTGCCTCTATATGTGCCCGTGGCCGCGCATTCAGGCCGCGCTCACCGACGAATACGCGCTCAACGTCACCTACCGCTACGACCGCGGCGAGCCGCGTTGCGCGGCAGGCAAGGCAAACGAATTGCGTGCGCAAGGCCAGCCCGCCGGCGATTGCGTCAACTGCAAGCAGTGCGTTCGTGTCTGTCCCACCGGCGTCGATATTCGCCAGGGCGCCGATCTCGGCTGCATCCAATGTGGCCTGTGCATCGACGCCTGCAACGCGATGATGACAAAACTCGGCCGCGCCACCGGGCTCATCGCCTACGATACAGACATCAACATCAAGCGCCGAATGGAGGGTATGCAGCCCTTCGTCAAGATCATGCGTGTCCGCACCGTGCTTTATGCCGCGATCATCGCGATCGTCGGCGGCATCATGATCTTCACGCTGGCGACGCGCGACAGCGAGGGCATCAGCGTCATTCACGATCGCAATCCGATGTTCGTGCGATTGTCCGATGGTTCGGTGCGCAACGGCTACACCGTCCGCATCGTCAACAAGCACCTTAAGAAGCGTGAATTCGCGCTTGGTTTTAATGGTTTGCCGGCAACGTTGATCAGTTTCGTCGGCCTGCCGCCGCGCGAGGACGGGGAATTGTGGATTGATGTTGGCCCCGACCAGACTCGCGAACTGCGCATCGTGGTGACCGATTACGGCCTGCCTCCGCCGGCCTCGACCCGCGTCGTATTCCGCCTGACCGACGTGGCGACCGGCGAACAGGCCGAGGCGCACGACCACTTCTTCGGGCCATAAGGTAACCGAATCGATGCAAGCCGCTCGTCACGCCAAGCAAAAGCAGAGCCGTATTTTGACTGGCCGCCACGTGCTGCTGTGGCTGATGGCGTTTTTTGGCCTAGTCTTCGTGGTAAATGGCGTCATGATTCGCGCCGCGATTTCGACCTTCGGCGGCGTGGAGACGCTGAGCTCGTACAAGGCCGGGCTGCAATTCGAGCATGAAGTGGATCTGGTAGGGCAGCAGGATGCGCTGAATTGGCAGGTCGACGGCAAGCTCACGCGCGATCGAGCGGGCGAAGCGGTACTCGACGTGACTGTGCGCGATGCGCAAGGCGCACCGCTCGCAGGCCTCACCGCCGATGCGCGGTTGGCGCACCCAGCCGACGAAAGGCTCGACCATGTCATTGTGGTACGTCCGATCGCTGCCGGTGTCTTTCATGGCGCGGCGCAGGCCCAGTCGGGGCAATGGGAGTTGATTGTCGATCTTTATCGCGGCGATCAGCGGGTGTTCCGCTCGCGCAGCCGCGTTTCGTTGCGGTAGCACGGCCACATAGAGTGAAATGAACGCCATGAGCGAAGCCATCGACCTCTCGCTCTTTGTTAGGCCGTCCGGCGACGGCACGCTCGGCATGGATCTCGCGGTCGAAGGCATCGCCTGCGGCGCCTGCATTGCCCGTATCGAGGGCGCGGTGAAACGCCTGCCGGGGGTAACCGAGGCGCGGCTCAATTTCACCTATCGGCGTTTGCGCGTGGATTGGACGGAGGGCGCCGTCGCACCGGCGCAGATTCTACAAACGCTGGAAGATGCCGGCTATCACGGCTATCCGTTCGCCCCCTTGCGCGCCGAGCAGGAGGAGGCGGCCGAGGCGCGCCGCCTGACTTATTGCATGGCGGTCGCCGGCTTTGCCACCATGAACATTATGCTGTTGTCGGTGTCGGTGTGGTCGGGCAATGCGACCGACATCACGCCGGAAACGCGCGATTTCTTCCATTGGGCTTCGGCGCTGGTCGCGCTGCCGGCGGCGGCCTTTGCCGGCCGGCCGTTCTTCGCGAGCGCCTGGCGCAGTCTGCGCGCCGGTGCGCTCAATATGGACGTGCCAATCTCGCTCGGCGTGATCCTGGCGCTCGCCATGTCGGTGGTGGAGACCGCGCATCACGCCAAGGACGCCTATTTCGATTCCGCCGTCATGCTGCTGTTCTTTCTGCTGGTCGGGCGCTCGCTCGACCACGCCATGCGGCGCAAGACGCGGGCGGTCGCCGGCAACTTGGCGGCGTTGAAAGCGGAAACCGCGCACCGCTTTACAGGCGACGAATTGGTCAGCGTGCCGGTGGCGGTGCTGCATGCCGGCGACCGCGTGCTGGTCAAGCCCGGCGAGCGGGTGCCGGCCGACGGCAGTGTGCTCAGCGGTGTATCCGAACTCGACGAGAGCCTGATTACCGGCGAAACCGCGCGCCGCAAGGTCGGCGTCGGCGCCATTATTTACACCGGCAGCATGAATTATTCCGGCGCGCTCACTTTGCGGGTGACCGCTGCCGACCGCGCCACGCTGCTGGACGAGATCGAGCGGTTGCTGGAGAAAGCGGCGAGCGCCAAGTCGCGCACCATGCGGCTGGCCGACCGCGCCGCGCGTTTCTATGCGCCGGTGGTACACTTGACCGCCGCGCTCACTTTCGCGGGCTGGTGGCTGGCGGGCGCCTCGCTGCACGACGCGGTGGTGACGGCCATCGCTGTGCTCATCATCACGTGCCCCTGCGCGCTGGCGCTGGCGATCCCAGCCGTGCAGGTGGTGGCGTCGGGCGCCTTATTCCGTTCCGGCGTCATCTTGAACGCCGGCGATGCCATCGAGCGGCTCGGAGAAGCCGATACCGTCATCTTCGACAAGACCGGTACGCTCACGCTGCCGGAGCCGCGCGTGGTCAATGCCGCCGCGATCGATGCGGAGCTGCTGCAAATGGCGGCGCGCCTCGCGCTGTCTAGCCGGCATCCGCTGGCGGTCGCGCTAGCGCGTGAAAGCGCCAGCCATATTCCCTACGACGTCGTTTCCGAAGAGCCGGGGCAGGGCGTGCGCGCGATGCTTGGCGGCGTCGAGGCGCGGCTCGGTGGCTCCGAATTTTGCGGCGTCGCGCCGGCCGCCACTGGCAAGCGGGGCGACTCGAAAATTTATTTTGTCTACGGCAGCCGCGCGGCGACCATCGCCATTTCGCAGGAATTGCGCCCGGATGCGGCGGAGGTGGCGCAGGGGCTTGGCCGGCTCGGGCTCGATCTGCATATCCTGTCGGGCGATCGCGCCGAGGCCGTGCGGCCAGTGGCCGAGACGCTCGGTATTGCCCAGTGGCAGGCCGGATTGAAACCGGCGGAAAAGATCGCGCTCATCGAAACACTTAAAAGCCAAGGCCGCCGTGTCCTGATGGTCGGCGACGGCCTCAACGACGCGCCGGCGCTCGCCGCTGCGCATGTGTCGCTGTCGCCGATCGCCGCCGCCGACGTCACGCAGGCGCAGGCGGACGCGGTTTTTCTCGGCGAGCGGCTGGCGCCGGTCAAGGACGCCATCGCAGTCGCCCGCCAGGCGCGCGCGCTGATGAAGCAGAATCTTTGGCTGGCGGTGATCTATAATGTTATCGCGGTGCCGGTCGCCATTGCCGGCGCGGTCACTCCGCTGATCGCCGCGCTGGCGATGTCGGGCTCATCGCTCATGGTGACGCTCAATGCGCTGCGGGCGCGTCGCGCATGATCCCGAAAAGTGGCAACCGGTTTTCGGATAGGATCATGCGCAAACAAAAAGACCACGGAGGGCAGCGATGAACGTGCTGGTTTACCTGCTGCCCGCCGCCATCGGTCTCGGCCTTATTGGTCTGTTCGCCTTTCTGTGGGCTTTACGCAGCGGCCAATACAGCGATGTCGAAGGCGCCGCGCTGCGCATGCTATCGGACGACGACATCGAGCCGCCATCGCGCGAGCCGCGTTGAAAGATTTTTAAGTTGTGCATGATCCTATCCGAAAACCGGTTCCTACCTTTCGGGACTATGCGTTATTCCGCCAGCGTCACCGTCTCGAAATCGGCCGGCAGCACGATCTCGAGCACTTCGCAATCGTCGGAATAGCCGAGCACGGTGTGTTTGATGCGCGGCGGCTGGATCCAGCATGAGCCGGCGTGGAACGTGTGCACGCCTTCGCCCTCGAATTCGCTTTTGATCCAGCCCTTAAGCACGTAGATCATCTGGAATTCGACGTCGTGATAATGCGGCGTCGACACCTCTTCCGGCCTGAACGGCGGAATGAATTTGATGACGTGCGCCTGCACCATGCCGCCAGTCGCCGGCGCGATGCCGAGATCGCGGTATTTGGCATAGGTGCGCAGGCCCTGGTCGAAATCCCGCTCGCGATGATGGCTGACGGTGAATTTGTGTTTCGGCCGCGCTTTAGCGCGCGCTTTGGCCTTCGCTTTCGGCTTACGCCGTTGGACTTTCTTGCTTGCCTTCTTCTTGGCCTTGGCCATTGATGCCTCCCTGATTTTGTTCAATTGGATCACGACTGCGCAGGTCATGGAAGAGCCGGAAAAGCCCGCGATCCGCATTTTCGTCGATGCCGATGCTTGTCCGGTGAAGACGGAGGTCTATCGCGTCGCCGAGCGCTATGGGCTGAAGGTCTTCGTTGTCGCCAATTCGTTCATGAACGTGCCACGCAGCGACATGATCGAGCACGTGATCGTCAGTGAAGGCCCCGATGCGGCAGACAATTGGATTGCCGAGCGCGCCGGCTCGAGCGACATCGTCATCACCGCCGATATCCCGCTCGCCGACCGCTGCGTGAAAAAGGGCGTGGGTGTGATCGGTCCGACCGGCAAGCCGTTCACCGACGATTCGATCGGCATGGCCTTGGCCACGCGCGATCTGCTCACGGATTTGCGCAGCGCCGGCGCCACCACGCGCGGGCCGCCGCCGCTGAGCCGTCAGGACATTTCGCGGTTTTTGTCGGCGCTTGATCTGGCGGTGACGCGGCTCAAGCGGAATTAAACTCACTCCACCGCCGTCGCCACCCCGCCATGCGCCTTCGACCAGCCGGCTGGATCGTTCATGAACTTCTCGACCTCGCCCAGCATCTTGGCGTCGAACTTCCCGCTCGCTTTGGCGACCGCCAAAACATCCCACCAGGTGGTGAGCGCGTGCAGCGTGACACCGAGATCGGCGAGAATTTTCTTACCCTCGGGATAGATGTCGTAAAAGAAAATGACGAAGCAGTGCTCGCAGAGGCCGCCCGCGTCGCGGATCGCCTTGACGAAATTCACCTTGCTGCGGCCGTCGGTGGCGAGGTCTTCGACCAGCAGCACGCGCTGGCCGGGGAGCAACTGCCCTTCGATCTGCGCATTGCGGCCGAAGCCCTTGGCTTTTTTGCGCACATATTGCATCGGCAGGTTCAGCCGCTCCGCCACCCAGGCGGCAAAGGCGATGCCGGCGGTTTCGCCGCCCGCCACCGTATCGAACTTGTCGCGGCCGATGTCGCGGTCGATGGTGGTGACGGCGAAATCCATCATGGCGCTGCGCACTTGCGGAAATGAGATCAGCCAGCGCGAGTCGTTGTAGACTGGGCTCGCCCAACCCGATGTGAAGATGAACGGCTTGTCCTGCATGAAGCGGACAGCGCCGACGTCGAGATACATTTTCGCCGTCTGTTCGGCGATGGTCTTTTTGTCGGTGATTTTCGCTACGCCGGCCATTGGTAAGCTCAAGCCTCTCCGCCGTCATGGCCGGGCATAGCCGTCCAATGGACGGCGTCGCTTCGCTCGCCTATGTCCCGGCCATCCACGTATTGACTGACTTGATGCATAAAAGACGTAGATGCCCGGCACAAGGCCGGGCATGACGGAGTGTGGATTACGACGCTTTCGGGCCAGCCTTCTTGTACCAGTCGGCGATCTGCGCGCCGGTCCAGAACAGCACGTCTTTCTTCTTGCGGATCTTCTGGAAAATCTGGCGGAAATATTTGGCCCGGTGCGGCGCGCCCATGATGTAGGGGTGCACCGAAATCGCCATCACCCGGGCCGAGCCCTTGGCGTCCTTGTAGATCTGCTCGAACTGGTCGATCGCCCGCTCGTAGAATTCATTCGCCTTGTGGTGCTGGATCAGCATCATGGCGACGTCGTTGCATTCCTGTGTGTAGGGAATGTTGAGGATCGGCTTACCGCGTGTCTTCATCCATACCGGCTGGTCGTCGAGCACCCAGTCGGCGACGTAGTCGTAGCCTTCCTCGGCCAGAATATCCGGAGTCTCCCAGGTTTCGGTCAGGCCCGGTCCGAGCCAGCCGCGCGGCCGCTTGCCGGTCGTACGCTCCAGCACCTCGACGCACTTGCGCACGTCCGCGCGCTCGTTCTCCACCTTCTGCATGTTGCGCTGGGTGTAGCCGTGGCCGAGGAACTCCCAATTGCGCTCGACGCAAGCCTTGACGATATCGGGAAAGGCCTCGACCGCTACGCCATTGATGTTCATCACCCCGGGAATCTTGAACTCGTCATAGACCTGCAGCAGCCGCCAGAAGCCGACGCGGTTGCCGTATTCGTGCCAGCACCAGTTCGGGATGTCCGGCATCGGCGAGCCGCCAGCCGGCGGCGTCAACACCGTGCGCGGCATGGTCTGGGTCGGGTCCCATTCCTCGACGTTGGTGATGGTCCACACCACCATGCGTGCGCCCTTCGGCAGCTTGAGGGGTTTGCGCTGGGGAATCGCGGAGTAACCGAGGCGGTCGTTCGGCAGCATGCCGACGGCGGGCTTGGGGAAGTTCACGGGGGCTCCTCTATTTACTGGATTGGCAAGAGTACGAGAGTCCTCAGCTTCCGTTGAGATCGTAGATCTCGGGGAAGAAATAGTCCTTCCACGACGCCGCTTTCACCTTTAGCGTGCCGACGCTCTCCATGAAGTCGGCGAACTTTATCGTGGCTTCCGGCGTGAGCGTCCAACGCACCTGCGGGCCATCGACAATCTTTGTCACCATGTCGAGCGGCAGCTTCGACTTGGAATCTTCGATCCACAAGGTGCTGGCGGCCTTCTTGTCTTTGTTGACGATGTCGGTCGCTTCTTTAAGAGCCGCGATCAATGCCTTGTACAACACCGGGTTCTTGTCGCGGAATTTTGCCGAGGTCCACGCCACGGTGAAAGGAATGCGAGCCGCCCATGACGTCGAACGAATTGACCACGGTGTGGATGCCGGGCTGCTCCAATTGCTGATACTGGAACGGCGGCACGCTGAACGAGGCCGTGACCTCCGATTTTCCGCCCAACAACGCGATGGTGGCATCCGGCGGCGACATCGATACGGTCTGCGTGTCGAGCTTGGCGAAATCTTTCGGGCCGAAAGCCTTGGCCGCGGCCATCTGCAACATGATGGCCTGCACCGAAACCTTCACCGCCGGCAGCGCGATATGGTCGCTCGGTTTGAAATCCTTGATGGTCTTGACGTCAGGGTCACGGCTGTTGAGCAAAAACGGCTGCGAGCTCAGTGCCGAGATGCCGCGCACTTCCTGTGGCGTGCCCTTGGTCTTCGCCCACAGCACCAGCAGGCCCGGCACGCCGCCGGACGCGATATCGAGCGTACCCGACAACAGCGCGTCGTTGACCGCCGCCGGCCCATTGAATTTCAGCCAGGACACTTTCACTTCGGGAATGCCCAGCAATTTGGCGTGCTTCTCGATGAGCTTTTGATGCTCCATCACGTTGAGTTGCAGATAGCCAATGGAAAACTGCTGTGCCAACCGGATCTCAGGCACTTCCGCCGAGGCCCGCGACAGCAGGCCAAACAAGGCCGAAGCAGCGATGGCAACGCGCGCGATAGTCTTGATCGACATGGTGGTCCTCCCGAAGACGTCGTGACGGTTTGTTCTTATTGTGTTGCCGCGCAGGCTAGGCGGCGGCTCACTTTTTCGCAACTCCGTTGTACCAGTCGAGGATCTGCTCGCCATTCCAGTGCAGCACGCCCTCGTGCTTGTTCACGTAATCGTAGATTTGCTCGAGATATTTGATCCGGTGCGGTTGCCCGCTGATGTAGGGGTGGATCGCCAGCGCCACGAACTTGGCGCGCTTCTCGCTCTCGGCATAGAGCCGGTCGAACTGATCCTTCACCAGTTGCAGCAGGTAATCGCTGTTGTGATGCTGCACGATCATCACCGGGATGTCGTTGCATTCGATCGTGTAGGGCAGGGTGATCAGCGGCCCGTTGGCGGTTTTGATCACCGTCGGCTCGTCGTCATAGACCCAGTCGCCGATGTATTTCACGCCCGCCGCGGCGAGCAGGTCCGGGGTTTCTAAAGTTTGCGTCAGGCCGGGCCCAAGCCAGCCGACCGGCCGCTTGCCGCAAAACTTCTCCATGATGTCCATGGTGCGGTTGATCATGCCGGCCTGGTCGGGCTCCTTGTGGATCGGGCCCTGTTCGTAGGCGTGGCCCATGAATTCCCAGCCGTCGTCGCGTGCCTGCTTGGCGACGCGCGGGTAGTCCTCGCAGATGCGCGCATTGGCGGCGAGCGTCGGCTTGATGCCGAGCCGCTTGAATAACTCGAAGAAGCGCCAGCAGCCGACCCGCATGCCGTATTCGTGGAACGCCCAATGCACCACGTCCGGCATCAGCGGCACGCCAGTCGGGGCCGGAAGCAGCTGCCGCGCCATCGGCTTGCCAATGTCCCACACCTCGTAATTGACGATGGTCCAGAACACGATCCGGGCCTTGCCCGGCAGCTTGAGTGGCGGCCGATCGACGATCGCCGAATAGTCGCTGCGTTCTTTGGGAATCATCGGACCGGCCATGACCTGCCTCGCGGGAAATTTAGTCCCCCTGAAGGGGGAGTATCGGGGTGCGGGATCGGATGCGATCCCGACCAAGGTTGCTTCGCAAACCGACCGCGTCTTTTCAAGGGGCCGCCGGCCGTGTCACCCACGCCTCAATGCGCCGGGACGTGCGCTTCCTTGATCACCTCACCCCAAACCTGCGTTTCCTTCTTGATGAAGGCCGCGGCCTGCGCAGGCGTGCCGCCGGCGGCGTGCAAGTTGATCTTGGAGAACTTGTCCTGTACATCCGGGCTATTGAGCACCTCGTTGACTGCCTTGTTGAGCTTGGCGACGATCGCCAGCGGGGTCTTCGGCGGCGCGGCGATGGCGTTCCAGGTGCCGGACTGGAAATCCTTCACGCCAGCCTCGTTGAGCGTCGGGATGTCGGGCAAGTTTGCAATGCGCGCCGATGTCGCCACTGCAATTATGCGAGCCTTACCGGCCTGGTGCAGTTTGATCGCGGAAGCGAGCTCCATGAAAATGAAATCCACATGGCTCGCGATAATATCGTTGAGAGCCGGCGCCGTGCCTTTGTAAGGCACATGCACGAGCTTGGTGCCGGTCACCTTCTCGAAAAGCGCCGCGGTCAAATGCGAGGTCGTGCCGATCCCCTGCGAGGCATAGTTGATCTTGCCCGGATTGGCTTTGGCGTAGGCGATGAATTCCTGCGCGGTCTTGGCGGGAAAATCCGGCCGCACCAGCAGCACATTGGCGACCGTGGTCATGATTGCAACCGGCTCGAACCGGGTCGGATCGAAGGCGATCGTCTTATAGAGCAGCGGATTGACCGTGAGCGGCGACGGCTGCGCCGCCAGCAGCGTGTAGCCATCGGGGTCGGAGGTGAACACCGCTTCCGCGCCGATATTGCCGGCGGCGCCGGCGCGGTTCTCCACCACCACCGGCTGGCCGAGCCGCTTCTGCAAGCCGTCGGCGACGATGCGCGTGACGGTATCGACGCCGCCGCCGGCCGGAACGCAGACGATGATCCTGATCGGCCGGTTGGGATAGTTGGCCGCGGCGTCCTGCGCCCACGCGCCGGACGCGCACAGCAAGCTCACGGAAATCAGCGCCAGAATTATGCGCACATTGTCCTCCCTCGGCCGCCCCCAAGCGCGGCAAACGGAGGAAAAGTATGGCACTGAACTGCCTGCCGCGGCAACGCGGCGTGCGTGCTTCGCGAAAACTGGAGGCTGGGTTGCGGTCTTCCGCATTGTGGCGGCGCGCGGCTTCGCGCAATGTCCGGTCACAGTCAGAGGAGCGCCGGTGGACTTAATCGCAATCCTTGCCGCCACGGCGGGCGCTTTTTTGTTGGCGGGCTTGGTCAAGGGCGCGATCGGCCTCGGCCTGCCGACGGTGGCCATCGGCCTGCTCGGGCTGATGATGACGCCGGCGCAGGCGGCCGCGATCATGGTGGCGCCGGCGCTGATCACCAATGTCTGGCAGGCGGTCGTCGGCGGCGAGTTGTTCCCACTGATCCGGCGGATCTGGCCAATGCTGGCCGGCATCTGCATCGGCACCTTCGTGGCCGCAGCCTGGCTGCCGAGCGGCAACAGCGGTCACGCGACCGTATGGCTCGGGCTGGCGCTGGTGATTTATGCCGGACTTGGCCTGATCAAGATGGATTTCACCGTTTCTCCGCGCGCCGAACGCTGGCTGAGCCTGCCGGTCGGTGCGCTGACCGGCGCGATCACCGCCGCGACCGGCGTCTATGTGCTGCCGGGCACACCCTATCTGCACGCACTTCGGTTTGGCCGGAACCAGCTGGTGCAGGTACTTGGCGTCTCGTTCACGACGTCAACCGTGACGCTGGGTGCAGCGCTGATGCATGCCGGCGAGATGGGCAAGTCATTGGCCGCGCCGGTCGTAGTGGCGATCGCAGCCTCTTTGGTCGGCATGCGGCTTGGGCAACTGCTGCGGGGCAAAGTGCGCGAACAGACGTTCCGGCTGTGGTTCTTCCTGGGGTTGCTCGCGCTCGGCGGACATCTGGCGCTACGCGGGCTGTTGTGATCGACTTCGGTTCATTTGCATCAGGACCGCGCTATGAAAATCGTCGATCTCTCCCATGTCATGAACGTGCACACGCCCGGCTGGGTCGGCTACGCCGGCAACAAGATGTATTACGCGCAGAATCTGCAGACCCAGATGATCGTGGCCCAGCGCATCGATACCGCCTTGCATGTCGGCACACATTTCGATGGCGCCATGCACGCGACCGATAACCGCAAGGGAGACATGGCGTCATTGCCGCTCGATTATCTGGTCAATCGCGGCGTGGTAGTCGATATCTCCAAGCACATGCGCGACTGGGCGGTGATCACGCCGGAGATCATCGAGCAAGCGGGCGCCGACATCCGCGAAGGCGATATCCTCATTCTGCACACCGGCTGGCACCGCCATTACGAAGGCCAGCCGCAGCAGGATCTGGTCAAGTACTTCTGCTATCACCCGGGCCCGAATCTCGACACCCTGCACTGGATGCTGAAAAAGAAGATTAAATGGTGGGGCTCGGACGTTGGCTCCTGCGACCACGCCATGAACACGTCGATCCGCGCCATGCGGCCCGACCTCGCCGCCGAATTCACCAGGAAGCACGGCAAGACGCCGGCGGAATTTTTCGGCACCTTCGAATACACCCACAAGAAATCCGGCCGCCGCGTCACGCAGGACATGTTCCCGTTCCACAGCTGGGCGTTCCAGGAGGGCCTGCTGCACGCGGAAAACCTCGGCGGCGACATCGAATTGATGCTCGGCAAGCGCTGCCTGATTGGCGCGTTTCCCTGGCGCTATGAGGGCCTGGAAGGCTGCCCGTGCCGGATCGTCTGCTTCCTCGACACCGACATGTCGGTTGAAGCCGTGGGTGACGCGGCGAAAGCGATCATGCGTAGCTGATACCAGCCGGTCGGCTTTACCGGCTTTCATTTGCGTGCAAATAATTGCGGGTCTTCAGTGGAGAACGGGATGCCGCATATCACAGCGCGAGATGGCACTCGGTTGTATTACGAGGAGGCCGGCGAGGGCTCCGCCGTCGTGTTCGTGCATGAATATGCTGGCGACTGGCGTACCTGGGAGGCGCAGATGCGTTACTTCTCCCGCGCGCACCGCTGCGTCACTTTCAGCCAACGCGGCTATCCGCCCTCCGACGTGCCGGAAGAGGCCTCGCGCTACGGCCAGGACATCGCGCGCGATGACGTGATCGCGCTGATGGATGCGCTCAAGCTCAATATGGCGCATGTGGTCGGGCACTCCATGGGCGCCTACACCGCCTTGCATGTGGGGATTAACGCGCCGGCGCGTTGTCTGTCGGTCGTCGCTGCCGGCTGCGGCTGGGGATCCACGCCCGACGTCAAGAAACGCGACGAGATGAAGGCGCTCGCCACCGAAGCGGGCAAGATGTTCGCCGCCGAAGGCATCGTCTCGGCGGCGGCAAAATACGCCGAATCGCCTATGCGCCTGGCGCAAAAATTCAAGGACCCGCGCGGCCACGCCGAATTCGCCCGTATGCTGGCCGAGCATTCCGCGCTCGGTCACGCGCAAACCATGTTCAACCTTCAGGTCAAGCGTCCTACGCTTTGGGAGATGGAAGACGCGCTCAAACGCTTTTCGGTACCGCTGCTAGTGATTGTCGGTGACGAAGACGAGCCTTGCATCGACGGCAGCATCTTTCTCAAGCGCACGGCGCCGACCGCCGGATTGCTGGTGATCCCGCGCTCCGGCCACAACCTTCCGTCGGAAGAACCGGCCGCGTTCAACGCCGCGCTCTCCGATCTGTTCGCCGCGGCCGAAGCCGGCCGCTGGATGGCGCATAAGCCCAGTTCACATGGGAGCGCGATGCCAGCACGAGGTTCTGCCTTGTTCGGTGAATCAAATGGAAAGCGCTAATCTGCCTGAGCACTGGCGCGAGATCTACGTTATGCTGGGCACGTCGTCGGCGGCGCTCATCGGCCTGCTGTTTATCGTTACGTCACTGTATCTCGAAAAGATCATGGGCCATCTGGTTTACCGGATCCGCGCGCGGATTTTTCTACTTCAGCTGATAGCAACCCTTATCCAAGCGGCGGCAATTCTCACGCCACAGTGGACGGTCGTTCTCGGCGCCGAACTGCTTGTCATAGAATCTATGCGCGATATGGCTCCCCTACAGCTTCGCCTACAAAGCATTTTACTCGGATAAGACGACGCGCGAACAGGGCGGGTTTCGATCTCTCTCGGGGTTAACTATTCCGCGAGCGATCTGGCTGGCATCATGGGAGGGATAGGCCTCGTCAATCTGCATAATTGGGGCATGTATTTGGGGATGGTTGCCTATGTTATTTTGCTGGTTTTCGCCGTTGTGGACAGCTGGATGATGGTTGGGGATCGGACAAACGGAAAAAGCGGCGAAAAAAATATGAGCATCACCGAAAAATGCGGACGCATTAAATTGCAAACGGAGGATGGCGATGGACCTCAAGCTCAAGGGTAAGACCGCGCTGGTCACCGGCGGCAGCGA
This sequence comes from uncultured Alphaproteobacteria bacterium, assembly GCA_963770985.1. Classification (GTDB taxonomy): domain Bacteria; phylum Pseudomonadota; class Alphaproteobacteria; order Rhizobiales; family Xanthobacteraceae; genus Pseudolabrys. Next base: position 95,730 of record CAVYRR010000007.1, read on the forward strand.
AGGCATTGGCAAAGGCATCGCGTGGGCGCTGGCCAAAGAGGGCGTCGACGTCGCCATCTGCGCGCGCCGCAAGGAGCCGCTCGAGGCCACGGCGAGGGAGATCGCCAAGGCAACCGGCGCTAAGATCGTCGCCATCCCCGCCGATCTGTGCAAAGACGCCGACGCCAGAAGCTTCGTCGAGCAGGGTTACAGGGCCTTGGGCCGCGTCGACATTATGGTCAACAATGCCGGCTCCGCCAGGGGCGGCGTAATCGAGCACTTGACCGAAGACGAATGGGAGAACGGACTTCAGCTCAAATTCATGGGCTACGTGCGCTGCCTGCGCTACGTGCTGCCGATCATGGTCAAGCAGGGCGGCGGCCGCGTGGTGAACTTGATCGGCAATGACGGCGTGAAGCCGTCGTACTGGGAGATCTGCCTGGGCGCGGCCAATGCCGCCGGGCAGAACCTCACTTTGTCGCTCGCCGGCCAATATGGCCGCGACAATATCAGCTTCGTCGCGGTCAATCCGGGCCCGGTGCGCACCGAGCGCTGGGCCGGGTTGGTGGATGCCATGGCGCGCGATATGAAAATCTCGCGTGCCGAAGCCGACAAACTTGCGCCCGCTTCGATTCCCATGGGTCGTATCGCAGAAGTCGAGGAGGTGGCGAATCTCGTCGTTATGATGGCATCGCCGTTGATGGAGATGGTCAACGGCACCATGATCGAGATCGACGGCGGCCAGGACAAACCGCTGATGGATCGCTTCCGCGACCAGCCGAGAAACTAGCGCATGATACCGGCGCAAAGCTGTGCCGCGTCAAGCATGGGGCGCATTGCTTGACAAAGTTGGGGAAGCGGTCGGACTATTTGCAAGATAAATGAGTTCGCCAGGCATGGAGCCAAATCACCATGAGCAAGCGTCACCTGTTCATCCTCGCACTCGCCGCGAGTCTGTCCACGCCGACCGCCGCGCAGCAGACAGTCAAGATCGGCGAGCTCAACAGCTACAAGGCGCAGCCCGCCTTCCTCGACCCGTACAAGAAAGGCATGGAGCTGGCGCTCGAGGAGATCAACGCCAAAGGCGGTGTGCTCGGCAAGAAGCTGGAGCTGATCTCGCGCGACGACGGCGCCAATCCGGGCGAGGCGGTGCGTGTCGCCGAGGAGCTGGTGACGCGCGAGGGCGTCGCTATGCTCGCCGGCACGTTCCTGTCGCATATCGGGCTTGCAGTCACCAATTTCGCCGGCCAGAAAAAAGTGTTCTTCCTTGCCGCCGAGCCGCTCACCGACAAGATCACCTGGCAGAATGGTAATAAATACACCTTCCGCCTACGCGCCTCGACCTACATGCAGGTGGCGATGCTGCTACCGGCGGCGACCGCGGCGAAGAAAAAGAAATGGGCGTTGGTCTATCCGAACTTCGAATACGGCCAGTCGGCAGCGGAGAACTTCAAGGCGCTGATGAAGAAGGCGCAGCCCGATGTCGAATTCGTCACCGAGCAGGCCCCGCCGCTCGGCAAGATCGACGCCGGCGCGGTGGCGCAGGCGATCGACGACGCCAAGCCCGACGCTATCTTTAACGTGCTGTTCGGGGGCGATCTCGCCAAATTCGTGCGCGAGGGCAATACTCGTGGCGTGTTCAAGAACCGCACGGTGGTGAGCCTGCTCTCGGGCGAGCCGGAATATCTCGATCCGCTCAAGGACGAGGCGCCGGCCGGCTGGGTAGTTACCGGCTACCCCTGGGACAAGATCAAGACCAAGGAGCACCAGGCCTTCGTCGCGGCCTACCAGAAGAAATACAACGATTATCCGCGGCTCGGCTCCATCGTCGGCTACGTCACCATTAAGTCGCTGGCCGCCGGCATCGCCAAGGCCAAGTCGACCGACACCGAGAAGCTGGTGGTGGCGTTCAAGGGGCTGAAAGTCGACAGCCCGTTCGGTCCATTCACATACCGAGCGAGCGACCACCAGGCCACCATGGGCGCTTATGTCGGTAAGATCGCGCTTGAAGGCGGCAAGGGCACCATGGCCGACTTTAAATATGTCGACGGCGCCGCGGTGCTGCCCTCCGACGCCGAGGTCAAGAAGCTGCGCCCGGCCGACCAATAGCGGCCGTAATATGCTTAGCTAACCTCTCCTCGCGGCGCGGGGGGAGGTGGCCATTTAAATGACTTTCACAGCATTCCTGTTCCAGGCGCTCAACGGACTATCGACCGCCTCCGGCTTGTTCTTTGTCGCCGCCGGTCTGTCGCTGATCTTCGGCGTCACCCGCATCGTCAATATCGCGCACGGGTCCCTCTATATGCTGGGGACCTATATCGCTTACTCGTTCGCCACCCGGATCGGCGGCGTGCTCGGCTTCTGGGGCGGCATCGTCGCCACCGCGATCGTCGTGGGCTGTATCGGCGCGCTGATCGAGATCGTGCTGTTGCGGCGCATCTATCGCGCGCCCGAATTGTTCCAGTTGCTCGCCACCTTTGCGCTGGTGCTGGTCATCAACGACGCCACGCTCTGGCTGTGGGGTCCGGAGGATTTGCTCGGGCCACGCGCGCCGGGTTTACGCGGCGCGATCGAAGTGCTCGGCCGCCAATTGCCGAGCTACGACCTGTTCCTGATTTTTATCGGCCCCGTGGTGTTGCTGGCGCTGCAATTCGCACTGGCGCGCACGCGCTTCGGCCGGCTGGTGCGGGCGGCAACGCAGGACCGCGAAATGGTCGGCGCGCTCGGCGTCAATCAGGCGCTGCTGTTCACCGCCGTGTTCGCGCTCGGCGCCGCGCTCGCCGGCTTCGGCGGCGCGTTGCAGGTGGCACGCGAACCGGCCAATCTTGCCACCGATCTCGTCGCCATCAGCGACGCCTTCGTGGTGGTGGTGGTGGGCGGCATGGGCTCGATCGGCGGGGCTTACTTGGCCGCCGTCATTATCGCCGAGGTCAAAGCCATCTGTATTGGAATAGGCGTGGTGGATTTCGGCTTTATCAGCGTGAATTTCTCCAAACTGACCTTGGTCGCCGAATTCCTGGTCATGGCGGTGGTGCTGATCGCGCGTCCCTACGGGTTGCTCGGCCGCGCGCAGGCGCAAGTACGCTCGGTCGCCGAGCCGGAAGATCCGATCCGCCCGGCCGCGCCGGCGCAGAAGGCGCTTGGGCTGGCGGTGCTGGCGCTGCTGTTGTGCCTGCCGCTGCTGGCGCAGAGCTCGCCATATTTGCTGATCCTCGGCATCGACGTGCTGATCGCGGTGATCTTCGCGACCTCGCTGCATTTTATCGCGGGGCCCGGCGGCATGCATTCGTTCGGCCACGCCGCCTATTTCGGGCTCGGCGCCTATGGCGCGGCGCTGCTGGTGAAATGGTTGAGCGTCCCCATGGGCCTCGCGCTCGCCGCGGCGCCTCTGGTCGCGCTCGCCGGCGCGCTGCTGTTCGGCTGGTTCGCCGTGCGGCTTTCCGGCGTCTATCTCGCTATGCTGACGCTGGCCTTTGCGCAGATCGTGTGGGCGGCGGTGTTTCAGTGGGAAGTTCTCACCGGCGGCTCCAACGGCGTGATCGGCGTGTGGCCGCCGTCGCCGTTCGACAAGTCATGGGTCTATTTCCTGCTGACGCTGGCGCTGGCGGTGATCGCCGTGCTGCTGCTGCGGCGATTTCTGTTCGCGCCGTTCGGCTATGCCATGCGCGCCGGGCGCGATTCGCCGCTGCGCGCCGAAGCCATCGGCATCGACGTCAAGCGCGTTCACTGGCTCAGCTTCGCCATTGCCGGCGCCGTCTGCGGCGTGGCCGGCGGGCTGTTCGCCTTCGCCAAAGGCTCGATCTCGCCGGAGACCATCCATGTCGGCCGCTCGATCGACGGCTTGGTGATGGTGCTGCTCGGCGGCATCCAGACGCTGACCGGCCCGATCGTCGGCGCCTCGGTCTATGCCACACTGCAGGACACCGTAATGCGGCAGACCGAATATTGGCGCGCGCTGTTAGGCTGCATCATCCTGCTGCTGGTGCTGACGTTCCCGCAAGGGCTGGTTGGCGGTTTTTCGGCGCTCTGGCGCAAAAGCAAAATCGAAAAATCAGGGGCCGCGCCATGAGCGTGCTCGAGGTCCGCTCTCTATCCAAGGCCTTCGGCGGCGTGCGCGCGGTCAGCGAGGTCAGCTTCAAGGTCGCGCCGGGCGAATTCCTCGCCATGATCGGGCCGAACGGCGCTGGCAAGACCACTTGCTTCAACGCGATCAACGGCCAGCTGCCGCCGGACTCCGGCGCGATACTGTTCGAGGGCAAGGACATCGCGGGCTTGGCGCCACGCAAAATCTGGCGGCTCGGCGTCGGCCGCACCTTCCAGGTCGCCGCCACCTTCCATTCGATGACGGTCGCCGAAAACGTGCAGATGGCGCTGATATCGCACGCCGGCGATATCCACCGGTTGTGGCAGCCGGCCGCCGCGATGTACCGCGAGGGCACGCTCGATCTGCTCGCGCAGGTCGGCATGCGTGAGGCCGCTGACCGGCCGTCCCGCGAGCTCGCCTATGGCGACATCAAACGCGTCGAACTCGCCATCGCGCTAGCCAACGAGCCGCGTCTATTGCTGATGGACGAGCCGACCGCCGGCATGGGTGCGAGGGAGCGCCACGACCTTATCGAACTGGTCAAGCGCCTGGTGGTCGAGCGCGGCATTTCGGTGCTATTCACCGAACATTCGATGGATGTGGTGTTCGCCTTTGCCGATCGCATCGTCGTGCTGGCGCGCGGCCGGCTGATTGCCGACGGCACGGCTGCGGCGATCCGCGATAACGCCCAAGTGCGTGAGGTCTATTTCGGCACCGGCAAGACATTTTCTCAAGGTGCATCGCATGGAGCCGCGCCATGAGCGCCGCCATGCTCGCGGTCGAGTCGTTAAGCGCCTGGTATGGCGCGGCCCGCATTCTTTACGACCTAAGTTTCGAGGTCGGCCGCGGCGAGGTGGTGGCGTTGATGGGACGCAACGGCGCGGGCAAGTCCACCACTTTGAAAGCGGTCATGGGGCTCATCGCCGAGCGGCAGGGGACGGTGCGGTTTAACGGCGGCGATATTTTTCGCCTGAAGCCGTTCGAGATCGCACGACGCGGCCTCGGTTATACTCCCGAGGATCGCCGCATCTTTTCCGATTTGACGGTCATGGAAAATCTCGACATCGGCCGCCAGCCGCCGCGTCACTTCGCGGATGGCACGCTGGCGCCGACCTGGACAGTGGAAAAGCTGTTAGCGCTGTTTCCCAATCTGGCCGAAATGCCGAACCGTCTCGGTAGTCGCATGAGCGGTGGCGAACAGCAGATGCTCACGGTGGCGCGCACTCTGATGGGTAATCCGCTGCTGGTGCTGCTGGATGAGCCGTCGGAAGGCGTGGCGCCGTTGATCGTGGAACAGATGGCCAACACCATCGTCGCGCTCAAGAAAGACGGGCTGTCGATCCTGCTTTCGGAACAGAACATCTATTTCGCGCGACTGGTGGCCGACCGGGTCTATGTACTCGAGAAGGGCCAGATCCGCTGGCAGGGCTCGATGGCACAACTCGACACCAATCAGGACGTGCAAAGAGCCTATTTGACGGTGTAAGGCGCCCGGGGCGGGGAAAACCCGTGTTTTCAGGGGGTATCGGCAAACGTAGGCCTTTCACCGTGGCGCGATCCCGGTCATGATTTCAACCGATGGTATTGCTCTTGCACGCATTTGTAGAAATATCGGACCTGCGATGCGGCGTGACAAATCGAATGTTATGACGCCCCCGGCGGATGCGGCGGCGCACGAGCCCTACCTGCTCGATGAGCAGGTCGGGTTCCTGTTGCGCGTCGTCATGCAGCGCCACACCTCGATCTTTACGACGCGCATGATCGAGGGGCTGACCCAGACCCAGTTTGCCGCGCTCGCCAAGCTCGCCGAGGTTGGCCCCTGTTCGCAGAACCAACTCGGCCGGCTGATCTATCTCGACGCTGCCACCATCAAGGGCGTGGTTGATCGCTTGAACGTGCGCAGCTTTGTCACCGCGCTCGCCGATCCGAAGGACCGCCGCCGCCGCGCCGTGGCGCTCACCGAACGCGGCCGTCAGGTCACCGCAGCAGCCCAGCTGGTCGCCGCCGAAATCACCGCCGCGACGCTGGCGCCGCTCACCGCCGAGGAACAGCGGCTGGTCGTCAAACTGTTGCGCAAGCTCGGCTAGCTAGGCAATGGACTCATAAACCGGCAACATCGGCATGGATGCGCCGCCGAATGTCCGCGTTCGGGGGTAAAGCGGGCATGACGCCGAATTGTTGCTATGTCCGCTTATGACCCGAAGCGGACATTATGCATTCCCTAAAGTGACACAGTCATTTGTTGAGCGCCGCCGCGAGTGTTTCAAACGACCCAGGAAAATAACTGACATTGTGCCACGGCCTTTTGGCCATAAGGTCGGCAATCGCGCGCGCTTGTGTAGCATCACGCCCAAACAACACGACGCGTGTATTAAAGTCATCGGTTGGCAGCGGTGCATCCACCAGTTGGCCTGACGCCATTTTCTTGATTGTCTCGTCGACTATTTTAATAGGAAGGTTACGGGCGATTGGAATACTTCCCTTCGCGAATTCTTCACCAGAGCGCGCATCAATGAACACGGCTGTCCGATCAACTTTGAAAATTCGGACTATCGCTTCTAATTCAATTTCTGTTGGCCCACCGAGAGCACGCCAAACGGGGATGCCAAGCTGATATCGACGTATGTTAGTAAATCCGGCCGCAACCAACTGGTTGGCTAACCGACCGCTCTGCCCGCAATACGGGCCGTTGCAGTAGAGCACGAGGGCCCTGCTCTTGTCGCCGCCAACAAGGCGTTCCAGTTCGGTAACATGGGCAGATACAGGACCATTGAGAGCTTGCGCGCTGGGAATGTGACCTGCCGCGTATTCTGCGCGCGATCGAGTATCTACGAGAATAGCGCTGCCATCGGCCACGATGCGTTGAACTTGCTCTGTACTGACTTCTTGAGTTTTCTGGTTGGCCTCGGCAAGTGTCGCCTGGTAGATGGTGACGGTTTGAGCTGCGGCACCCTCTAGCAAAAGCGATAACATTAAGGCCGCCAGTGCGGTCAGACTCACATTGGTTTGTCTCATATAAGCCTCCCCAAACAAGCGATCCTCTACTTTAATTGATAAGGACCCCGCTCAAGCGAGACAAGCGTCTGCTTTTGGCACTTAGCGGACATTGAAGAGTTGGCGCCGAAAGCTCGCTTTTGGGGGTAAAGCAGACATACGCTGATCGTTGCTCACAAGCGTCAGTCTATGAGTTCGCGCCCTCGTTCCGTCATGCCCGCGCTAAGCGCGGCCATGAACTCCCTACTCACCACAATCCCTTCAGCCTTCCGCCGTCCATATTGAGCGACACGCCGGTGATGTAGCTGGCGCGTTCCGAACAAAGGAATGCGGTGGCGTTGGCGAGCTCTTCCGGCTTGCCCATGCGGCCGAGCGTGTTCTTCTTGGCGGCGATCTTGCGGGCTTCTTCTTCTGTCTGGACGTTGAATTCCCTCTTCATGCCCTCGGTGTTGCGATCCCACATCGGGGTCGCCACCCAGCCCGGGCAGATCGCATTGACCAGCACGTTGTCCTCGCCGAATTCGGTCGACAGCGATTTGGTGAGATTGAGCAGCGCCGAGTTGGTCATGCCGCTGCCGAACATGTACGGGTCCGGCTCCTTGCCGGCGCCGCCGATGGTGTTGACGATGCGGCCCCATTTCTGCGCCTTCATCATCGGGTAGACGGCGCGGATGGCGCGCAGGAAACCGAACAGTTTGGTTTCGAGCTGCACCTTCATCTCGTCGTCCCGAATCGCGGCGAAGCGGCCGGAATACATCTGGCCCGCGTTGTTCACCAGAATGTCGACGCCGCCGAACTTTTCCTTTGCGGTCGCCACCATTTTCGCGATGTCGGCTTCCTTGGTCATGTCGGCGACCACGGCGTGAACTTCGCCGCGGGTGCGCTTGGCGAGGTCGTCGCGCGCTTTCGTGAGCTTGCCCTCATTGCGGCCGGTGATCAGGACGCGCACGCCTTCTTCGAGCAATTGTCGCGCCGTTTCGTATCCGATGCCGCTTGAGCCGCCGGTGACGATGGCGCGGCGGCCCTTGATTCCTAGATCCATTCTTCCCCTCCCTTTGCCTTGACGCCTTGTGGCTTGGCGGGGAGTATCCCCGGCAATGCTGCCGCTGGCTAGATAGCCGTGCCGAAAGGGAGATGCCGGTGTTCAAAGTGGGCGAAGCCACCATCACGCGCGTCGAGGAAACCAACGTCCCGAGCTACAAGCTGCGCGACGTTTTCACCGAGATGACGGACGCGCAGTTCGACCAGCACAAGCACTGGCTGGCGCCGCATCACTACGAGGCTGAGAGCGGCTGCATCAGGCTTTCGGTCCATAGCTGGCTGCTGAAGGTCGGCGGCAAGACGATCCTCATCGATAGCTGCTGCGGCAATAACAAGAACAAGCCAGGCCGCCCCTTCTGGCACATGCTCAACGTCAATTATCTGGAGCGGCTGGCCGCCGCCGGCGCGCGGCCGGAGGAGATCGATCTGGTGATGTGCACGCACTTGCATCACGATCATGTCGGCTGGAACACTCAGCAGCGCGACGGCAAATGGGTGCCGACCTTTCCCAATGCGCGCTACGTTTTCTCCAAGCCCGATGTCGACTATTTCTCCAAGGTCGATGCCGATCCTAAGGAAGGACCGGCGGAACTCGGCACGTTCCGTGAATGCGTGGTGCCGATCCTCGAATACGGCAAGGCCGACTTGGTGAGCGGCGGGCCTTATCGGCTCAACGACTTCATCGAGATCGACTCGGCACCCGGCCATTCGCCCGGTCACGTGTTTTTCAAGCTCGAAAGCAAGGGTGAGCGCGCCGCCTTCATCGGCGACGTCTGGCACCATTTGCTGCAAGTCTATTACCCCGACTGGAATTTCCCGAAAAATTCCGACGCGGCACAGGCGCGCGTTAGCCGGCGCAAGGTGCTCGACTATTGCGCGTCGAGTGGCGCGCTGGTGATGCCCGGCCATGTCGGGCTGCCGTTCGCCGGCCGCATCGAAAAGACCGCGGGCGGCTATCGACCGGACTTCAAGGCTTGACCGATGATTGCGATGCCCGGCGTCACGTCTCTTAGCTCTTGCGACGGCCCTCGGCGGGGATCTTCGGCGGTTTCTCTGGCCGTTCAGGTCCCCACAGCTTGCCGTAATAGGTGTCGGCCAAGTTGAGGGCGCCGATCGGGTTGTGCGCCAGCACACGGTCCTTGGCCACCAGTACCGTGGTCAAGCCCTCGGCGTGTTTGAAAAATAGGCTGTCATGGCCGACGCAGAGGCCGAGCACGACGTTGAACTCGCAGCCGGCGCGCTTGAGCAGCTCGGCCTGCCCCACCGGGTTGCAGATTGCCTCATAGGTGCCAGGGCGAATCTTTTCTTCGTCCTTGAGGCCAAGTTCTTCCTTGGCGATGCCGCCGTGCTTGCAGGCGACAGAGGCCACCTCGAACCCGTGGCTCTCGAGGATGCCGCTCAGAACCTTGGCGTGGTCGACAAAACTGATGCAGGTGGCGATGCCTATTTTCTTGAAACCCATGCGCTTGGCAAACTCACAAATCTCCTGCACACGCGTCCATTTGCAGTAGCCCTCCGCCTCGACCACGGCGGAAACCTGGGCAACGCGCCGGATCTCCGCATCGTCGTATTTGCCGATCGCCTCGTCGATGCCGTCCGGATCCACCTTTGTGGGGCAATAGCCGGGCCCACGTTCAGCCGATTCGCCCACGCGGCAGGCGCGCACTGTGTCCGGACAATAGGCGCATGCAGGATCTTCATACTTCATGCCGTCTCTCCGGCTGCAGGGGCTCGATCGCCGCAACAAGCGCGCCGATCGACTGCGAATCCAGTTTCGTCTATTCGTGGGCGCCGAAGTTTGACCCAGATCAATGGATTTGTGCTGCTAATCGGCATCGGGACCTGATGCCGGCCGGCAATCGGCAACGAAAAATTATGCGCGATGCCGTGGTCGATCACCGCGCGGCCATCAGCGCCTTCAGCCGATGCGGCGTGACCGGCAGCTGCGTCACCGCACCGGGGCGCTGCAACGCGTCGTCGATGGCGGATGCGATCGCTGCACCGACCGGTGTGATGCCGCCTTCGCCGGCGCCCTTGAAGCCATAGGTGTTAAGCGGGCTCGGCGCGTCCTCGGTAACAATCACTTCGACACCCGGCACCTCATGCGCGGTTGGCATCAGATAATCGGCAAACGTCACTGACAGCGGGTCGCCGTTTTCGGCATATAGAAATTCCTCGTAAAGCGCGCCGCCCAGTCCTTGTGCCATGCCGCCCACGATCTGGCCTTCCACCAGCACCGGATTGACCGCCTTGCCGATGTCGAAGGCCACCAGATAGCGCTCGATTTTGACGCCACCAGTGTCGGCGTCGACTTTGAGCTGCACCACATGCGCGCCATAGGGGTAGACCATCTGGCTCGATTTGAACTCGGCCTCGGCAGTCAAGCCCTCCGGCCGCGCGGCCAGCGCGCCGAGTTGCATCGAGGGTCCGGGCTTACCGGTCCGCACGATTTCGCCGTCCACGATGTCGAGCACGTCGGGTGAGGTCTGCATCAGCTCGGCTGCGGCAATCAGCGCAGCATCGCGCAGCTTGACCGCCGCCATGCGCGTGGCCTCGCCGCACATCACCGTGACGCGCGATGCGAACGCGCCCAATCCCTTGTCGATGCGATCGGTCTGACCGTGGGTAACCTTGATGCGTTTATAATCGACGCCCAGCGTTTCGGCGGCGATCTGCGCCAGCACGGTTTCCACGCCTTGCCCGATCGAGGCAACGCCGGTGACAACTTCGATCGCGCCGTCCGGCGCCACTTCGATGCGTACCTTGTCGAACGGGCCGAGCCCGCTCTTCTCGACAAAGATCGCAAAGCCGCAGCCTACTTTTTCGCCGGCAGCACGCCGGCGCTTGAGGTCGCGCTGCATGGCCGGCCACTCCGCCGCCGCCAGCAGCTTGTCGGTCAGCTTCGCATAATCGCCCGAGTCGTAAATGATATCGGTGCCGAGGGTACCGAAACCGAGGCTATAGGGCATCGCGCTTTTGTCGATGAAATTGCGGCGGCGGATCTCGATGGCGTCGATGCCGGTTTTGGCCGCGATGGCGTCGATCAGCCGCTCGCGCACGAAAGTGGTTTCATAGCGTCCGGGCGAACGGTAGGTGCCGCAAGGCGTCTTGTTGGTCAGCCGGATATGGCCGCGCGCGCGATAGGCTGGCACACGGTAGGGGCCGGGCAGCATGGCGGCGGCGAGGTCCGGCACGGTGGCGGCGTGCGTGCGCATGTAAGCACCATTGTCGTGGAAAAATTCGTTATCGATGCCGAGAATGCGTCCGTTCTTATCGATCGCCGCCTTGACCTTGTGGCGCTGCTGGCGCGAATGGTTGGCCGCGATCAGGTGCTCGCGCCGGTCCTCGATCCATTTGATAGGCCGCTTGAATTTCAGCGCGGCCGCGCAGACCAGCACGTCCTCCGGATACATCTCGCCGCGGATGCCGAAGCCGCCGCCGACATGGCCCTCGTAAAGCTGAACTTTCGCGCTGTCGCGCCCAAGCATCAGCGCCAGCCGGTCGCGATTCCAGTGCGGGACCTTGGCGGCGCCGTGCATTTCCAGCACGTCGTTTGCTTCGTCGTAGCACGCGATGGCGCCGCGCGTTTCCAGCGGCACGCCGGAGTGCCGCCCGACCAGCAAATCGAGTTCCACGGTCATCTCCGCCGCACGGAAGGCGGCGTCGGTATCGCCGGATTTCTTTTCGATAACGGTTGTTTCGGTGCCGCGCTCCTCATCAAACGGCCCCGCTGGCGCGGCGGCATCGAGAATGACCGGCAGCGGATCGATGTCGAGTTCGACCAAATCGGCGGCGTCCTCGGCGACGTATTGATCCGCAGCAAAGACGGCTGCCACCGGCTCGCCGACATAGCGCACATAATGCTGCGCCAGCGCGCATTGCCGGTACGGCTCCAGCGCGGTGAGGCCGGTCAGCCGAAAGCCGATCGGCGGAATGTGCGCGATGTCGGCAAAAGTCCACACCGCGTGCACGCCGGGCAGCGCGAGCGCGGCGGCGGCGTCGATCTTGCGAAGCTTGCCGTGCGCGATGGGCGAACGCACCACGCGCATCGTCCATTGGCCGGGAAACGAGATGTCGGCGGCGAAGCGGCCTTGGCCCAGCAGCAGCGGGCGGTCTTCCAGACGAGGGACGGAGCGGCCGACGAATTTTTGTTTTGACTCAGGCATGGCCGGTGTTGATCCAAACTCCGTTCATTCCCGCGTAAGTGAGAATCCAGTGCCAAATTCGCAAAGCTAAATCATTTCGCCCTTGGGTCCCAGCTTTCGCGGGGACGAACGGAAAAATATTCACTTCCGCATCGCTATAGCCGCCGCGCGCACGGCCTTGATGATGTTCTGATAGCCGGTGCAGCGGCAGAGATTGGACGACAATACATCGAGCAAATCTTCGTCGCTGATGCTCGGCTCGCGCTCCAGTACGCCGACCGCCAGCATCAGGAAGCCCGGCGTGCAGAAGCCGCATTGCAGGCCGTGGTTATCCATGAAGGCCTGCTGCATCGGATGCAGCGTATCGCCGGTGGCGAGACCCTCGACGGTGCGAATCTTCTTGCCGTCCGCCTGCACGGCGAACATCAGGCATGAGCGCACCGGCTCACCGTCGACGATCACGGTGCAGGCGCCGCAGATACCGTGCTCGCAGCCGATATGGGTACCGGTCTGCCCGCAATCCTCGCGGATGGCGTCGGCAAGCGTGCGGCGCGGCTCGACGGCAATCGCATGAGTCGCGGCCGTTGATGCTGAGTGTGATGGTGCTCTTATTGCTCATGCAGCTCCTTTTCCCGCGAAATGGTCAGACCTTTCCTCATGGCCCGGGTTTCCGCTGCGCGGGAACGGGATGTTGGCGCGCAACGCCGCGCGGATACGCTGCGGCGTCGCCGGCATTTCGTCGATCTCGACGCCGAACGGCGTCAGCGCGTCGTTGATGGCATTGATGATCGCCGCCGGCGCGCCGATGGTGCCGCCTTCGCCCAGACCTTTGGCCTTGGTGATCGACTGCGTGCTCGGCGTTTCCATATGATACAGTTCGATCGGAGGAATCTCGCGCGCGGTCGGCGGCATGTAATCGGCGAGATTGGCGGTCAAAATGCCGCCGCTCTCGTCGTAAATGATCTCCTCCAGCAGCGCGTTGCCGATGCCCTGCGCGATGCCGCCATGCACCTGGCCCTCGGCGATCATCGGATTGATGATGCGGCCGGCGTCTTCCGCCACCAGATATCGGTCGATGGTCACGCGACCGGTCTCCGCGTCCACTTCAACGACAACGACATGGCAGGCGTTGGAGAAGGTGCCGGGCGGATCGTAAGTGCCGGTCTCGGTCAGCCCTGGCTCGATCTCGCCGTTGAAGCGGTGGGTCTGCGTGTAGGCCTGGCGCGCCATCCGTGCGATCGACACTGAGCGGTCGGTGCCGGTGACCTTGGCGGCGCCGTCTTCCAAGACGATATCGCCGGGCGCTGCTTCTAAGAGGTGGCTGGCGATCTTGATCAGCTTGGCGCGCACTTTCTGCGCCGCGATCAGCGTGGCGCCGCCGGATATCACCAGCGAGCGGCTGGCGAAAGTGCCCCAGCCGTAGGGCGCGCGGTCGGTGTCGCCGTGGATGACCTTGATCAGGTCGGGCGTGACGCCGATCTCGTCGGCGATGATCTGCGCCAGCGTGGTGCGCAGGCCTTGCCCGTGCGGCGAAGAGCCGATGCGCGCCTCGACAAAGCCGGACGGATCGACGGTGAGAATGACGGTCTCCCAGCCGGGGGTGATCGCCATGCCGCGCGCGGCAAAGGCTGGACTGCCGTAGCCGGTGCGCTCGGAAAAAGTCGCAAAGCCGATGCCGAAATGGCGCCCCTGCGCGCGGGCGGCTTTTTGTCGGGCGCGGAAGGCCGGCACGTCGATGGCTTTCACCGCCGTCTCCAGCGTCTCTTTGTAGCTCGCCTCGTCGTAAGTAAGGCCTATCGCGGAGGTGTAGGGGAATTTGTCGATCAAGTTGCGGCGGCGAATATCGATCGGGTCGATAGCGAAGGAGGCAGCCGCCTTGTCCATCATGCGTTCGAGCGCGAAGGTGATGATCGGGCGCGATACGCCGCGATAGGGCGCCATGGTGCAGGTGTTGGTGAGCACGCCGCGCGCGCGGCATTCGTAGTGCTGCACGTCATAAGGTCCGGGCATTTCCGCCATGGCCATTAGCGGCTCGACGCCGCAGGTGGTCGGGAAACAAGAATAAGCGCCGACGTTGGAAATAATGTCGGTCCTGAGCGCGATCAGTTTTGCGTTTTTGTCGAAGGCGCCTTCGAGCGTGACGTATTGATCGCGGGCGTGGAAACTTGCGATCAGGTTTTCGCGCCGGTCTTCGGTCCAGGCCACCGCGCTTTTGAGCTTTCGCGCCAGCCAGACCAGCACGACATATTCGGCGGCGAGCGACATCTTCTGCCCGAAGCCGCCGCCGACATCGGGCGCCACCACGCGCAGATCGCTTTCGGGCATGCCGAGCACGTCGGCAATCGCCGTGCGCGTGAGATGCGGCATCTGGGTGGTGCAGGTCAGCGTCACGCGGCCGGTCGAAGCATCGTAAGCGGCGTGGCCGGCGCGCGCTTCCACCGGCGTAGCGTTCTGCCGGCGCGAGCGTACGTCGACCTTGACGATTTTCGCTGCGCTGCTCCAGATCGTGTCGAAATCGGGCGATTTGAATTTGCCCTCCAGTATGACATTGCCGGGCGCGACTGCGTGAATTTGCGGCGCACCCGCAGCGAGCGCGGCACAGGCGTCAATCACCGGCGTGGTCTCGTCGATCGAAACGTCGACCTCATCGGCGAGGTCCTCGGCCGCTGCCGCGCTTGCGGCTACGACCACAGCGACCGGCTCGCCGACAAAGCGCACGACGCCGTCGGCGAGGACCGGTTGGCCGACCGGCTTGTAAGCGAACTTGTGCAGCATCGGCAGAATCGGCTTCACGCCCTTGAAATCGGCGACGGTGATGGCTGTCGCGCCCGCGGGCGCTTTGATACCCTTAATCTTTCCTGCCGCCACCGAGCTGCGCACGAAACGCACCCAATGCACGGCGGCAAGATCAGCAGTGAAGCGGCCTTGGCCGGTGATCAACGCGGGATCTTCAACGCGCCTTATGGCGCGGCCGACCCATTTCAGTCCGGAGCCTTTGGTGTGCGCGGTCATATCGCCGAAAACTCCAGCGAACGCCGCACTACCGCGCGCACCAGGTCGCGCCGGTAGTCGGCATTGGTCTGATGGTCTTCCAGCGGTTCGATCGCGAGAGCCGCGGCTTCGGCCGCGGCGCGGAACGCGTCGTCGTCCGGAACTTTGCTAATGAGCACGGCTTCGGCCTGCGGAATACGGCGCGGACACGCTTCGGCGCCGCCGACGCCGACGCGCGGGTCGGCGATCTTGCCGCTTTGCAGACGATACGTGACGAGCGAAGCGGCCAGCGCAAAATCGCCGGCGCGGCGATTGAACTCGTTGAAGCCGAATTTGGCCTCGCGCGCCAGCAGTGGCAGCCGCACTTGCGTGAGCAGCTCGTCTTCCGCCAGCGCGGTCGACATGATACCTGAAAAGAAATCTTTCGCCGCGATCAACCGCTCGCCGCGCGTGCTGTTCGCCACCATGGCGGCGTCAAGCGTGGCGGCGGTGAGGCACCATTCCGAGGCCGGATCGGCGTGCGCCAGGCTGCCGCAGAAGGTGCCGCGTATGCGGATCGGGTAGTGTGCGATGTGGCGCGCGACAGCGGTGAGTAATTTGCCGAGCGGATTATCGACGACGGATTTATGAAACGCGGCGTGGCGAACGCAGGCCCCGATGCTCAGCGTCTTTCCGTCGCTCGCGATCTTGTCGAGTCCCGCCACTTGGTTGATGTCGACGAGATGCGCGGGCTTAGCGAGACGGAACGCCATGATCGGGACGAGACTTTGCCCGCCCGCCAGCACGCGGCCATCCTGCGACGCCACCTGCGCCAAAATCTTCAGCGCCTCGTCGAGTGTGCGCGGTACATGACGGATGAACGGCGCTGGCTTCATGCGGCAGATGGCCCGGCGTAGGATGGTTAACTATTTATGAGCAAACGTTAGACCGCGGCCATGGATTGTCAAACAGGCCGCGTTGCGGCTTCTGGGCGTGAACCTTTTCCGGCGGCGGCCGACCAATGGCTATCGCAACCCTTTCCCCAGGAGAGAGCCATGTCCCGCAAGATGATCTTCAGCCTCGCCGCCGTCGCCACGCTTGCCGGCGCGGCCTTCATGTCGAGTAATGCCGACGCCATGATGCACAATGGCGGCCGCTCGAACTTCCGCACGATCAGCCACGTCGACCGCATCGACCGCCGCATTGGCCATCGACGCATTCACGAGCACCGCCACTTCGTCCGCTGGCACAAACACATCTGGATTCGTCCGGTGGGTTATGTCGAGGGTATCACGACCGTGCAGCCCGGCCCGTGCACCTGCCTGACCAAGAACTACACGCCGGAAGGCCTGGTGGTGTTCCAGGATCTGTGCACCAAGGAAATGGCGAGCGCGCCGGTGGACGGTTCCGATCAGACCCAAGCCGAACAGGGTCCAGTGAGCTACGCTGGCAAGACCTATGAGGACTATCTGAAGGCCAACCCGCAGGTTGCGCCGGTCGAGACCAAGAAGAACTAGTAGTTCTCCGCGAACCGATGGGCCGCCCGGCGAAAGCGCGGGCGGCCTTTGCTCCGGCCGAGAAACTCTTCGCGCGGCCGCTCTTGCCATTAAAAAGCCCAGCTAACATATAGTGATGCTTGAATACCAATCGGACGCTGCTCAAGGAGGCCGGGAATGTCACCGCAACTCATCGCAACGATCAGTCTTTCCATTTTGACATTTTTGCAGACGCCGGCGTTGCGCGCTGCGGACGGCGGCAATCCAGACAAAGTCTCGTTCTATTTCGCCGCGCACGAGGACGACTGGCAGCTGTTCATGAACCCGCCCGCGTTTCAGGACGTGATCAACGGCGCAACCAAGACCGTCTTCGTGCATATGACCGCGGGCGACGCCGGCCTCGGTATAGGTCGGGGCGGCCGCAAGCATCCGTTCTATCTGGCACGTGAAAACGGTGCGGAGACCGCGATCCGCTTCATGGCCGACGCTGACAATATTCCCGCCGACCGCGTCGCCGGGCATATGTCGTTTAACGGCCATTCGATCTACCGCGTGGCCTATCGCAACACCGTGAGCTATTTCTTGCGCGTGCCGGACGGCGACGCGTCGGGGGCGGGTTATTACGACACCGGATTCCAATCGCTCAAGCGGCTGGCCGACGGCAGCAACGATTTGCTGGCCGCCATCGACGGCTCGACCGCCTATCACGGCTGGCAGGACTTGGTGACGACGGTACGCGAGATCGTCGATTACGAACGCGGACGCGCGCCGGCCGTGCAGATCAATGCCGCGGAGCTCGACGCCCGCATCAACCCGTACGACCATTCCGATCATCTGATGACGGCGAAGGCCGCGCTCGACGCAGTGCAGGATCTCGCCTGCATGCGACGCGTTTTTTACGTGGATTACGCCAGCTCCAACCTGCCGGAAAATCTCAATGCGCAGCAGCGCGACATGGAAAGCTCGGTATTCGCCGTCACGCTCGCTGGCGTGCTGGCCTTCGACCACGGCACATCCTGGCATCATTACGACGAGTCCTTTGTCGGCCGGAATTATTTCCGCGTGCAGGAGGGCGTTGACCGTTGCGACGCTGGTAAGACCGAGATCGCCGTGGCCCAGCACTGACGAAGGCCTCGGGTTGATGTAGGTCAACGCACAACCGGGGATTATCTGACAGCATTTGTGCGGTCCGACGGGGCGTGCGCATGCAATTGCAACTTGCGCCGAACAGTTTCATTGAGGCGGTGCCGGTTGCGCCGGCGCGGCGAATTGCGTCGGTCGACGCGCTGCGCGGATTCAGTATCTTCTGGCTTATCGGCGGCGATGGCGCCATTTGGGCGCTCGACGACATGCTCTCCGACAAGGGGCCGGTACTGAGCGACATCGGCGAATTCCTCGGTGTGCAGATGCATCACGTCGCCTGGGAAGGGTTTACGTTCTATGACTTCATCTTCCCGCTGTTCATTTTCATCACCGGCGTCGCCATCGTGTTCTCGCTTTCGCGGCTGGTCGAACGGGAAGGGATTGCACAGGCGCATATGCGCGTACTGCGGCGGGCGTTGCTGCTCTACGGCCTCGGGCTGATCTATTATGGCGGCATCAGCCAGCATTGGGCGGACATCCGCTATTTCGGCGTGCTGCAGCGCATCGCGATTTGTTATCTGTTTGCGTCGCTGCTGTTCCTGAATTTCAATTTGCGCGGCATGATCGCCGCATTCGTGGCGGTGCTCGCCGGTTACTGGGCGCTGATGACCTTCGTGCCGGTCCCCGGCATCGGCGCCGGCTCGTTTGCACCCGACGCCAATCTCGCCAACTGGATCGACGCGCATTATCTGCCGGGCCGCTTGTGGGACAAGACGCGCGATCCGGAAGGACTACTATCGACGCTGCCGGCGGTCGGAACCTGCCTGCTCGGTGTATTCGCCGGCTTGCTGCTGAAGGACGCGCGGCTTTCGTCGCAACAAAAATCGCTGGCGCTGATTGGCGCCGGGATCGCGCTGGTTGCCGCCGGCTATCTCTGGGGTCTGCAGTTCCCCGTGATCAAGGCGATCTGGACCTCGTCATTCGTGCTGGTTGCCGGCGGATATAGTCTGATCCTGCTCGGCGGGTTGCACCAGATCATCGACGTTTGGGGCCTGCGCGGCTGGTCGACGATTTTTGTATGGCTCGGCGCCAACGCCATCACGCTTTATTTCTTGAACAATCTATTCGGCTTCGAGCCGTTCGCGCTACGTTTCGTGGGTGGCGATCTGAGCACGCTGATCGATCGTTTGACCACGCCGCACACCGGCCTTTTCCTTGCCCATATGCTTGGGCTGACCTTCGCAATCGCGCTCGCCGGCTTCTTTTATCGCCGCAAGATTTTCCTGCGTGTGTAATCGTGCGTCTTCACGTTCCCACTTTCAGCTCCGATACCAGCGCACGCAGGGCGGCGACGGTGGACAACGGCACGATGCGGCCGGTACGCGGGTTCTGCGACGGAATGCCTTCGATGGTCATGGAAAAACGCGCGGTGTCGGCGTCGACCTCGATGCGGTGGGTGTTGCGCGTGAGCGTTGGGTCGGCCCAGATTTCCAGCTGCGTGCGATCCGGGCCGATGCCGGCGAGGCTGAGCGCCGCCGCCACGTTGACGTTGGCGGGAAAGCCGCGCGCGCCGTCGCGCGCCGAACCGTCGAATACCTTCAGCGGCGTTTTGAGGTTGGCGACCGAAATATTGTTCTCGAGCAGATAGGGCGCGCCTTCGAGGCCCGCAGGCGGCTTACGCGTGATCATTTTGATGGAGCGGATTTCACCTTCGGCGGCGGCGCGGACGGCGTCGAGGCCGATAAGTGCGCCGGTCGGCGGAAGGATGCGCGCGCCTTTTTGTTTGGCACGCTCGACCAGATCCCAGTTCTCCAGTAGCTGCGCCACCGAAAGAGGCATGAAGATGCGGCGCTTGTCGATCGCGCTGATGGCGACGTCACGGAACAGGGCAGGCGGCAGGCACTCCACCACCACGTCGCAGTCGTCGGCGAGCGCGGTCGCGGGCTTGATCGTGATGGTGTCAAGCTGCGGCAGCGCGCGGCGCGCCTTGACGGCATCGCGTACAGCGACGGCGACGAGGGTGAGGCCGGGCACGCCGGCGATCAGCCGCTTTGCCACTTCCAGCCCGACCGCGCCGAGTCCGGCCAATCCGACGCGCAAAGGTGGTTTGTTGGTCATTAGCGCCACTCATCTAAGCGGTAGCCATCTTCGGTGAACCGGTAGTCCAGGCCTGCGGTTTCGATGCGCTCGCTCGGCCCCGCGCTGATGCCCCAATGATCGAGTCGGCCCGGCAGCCAGCGCCATTGCTCCGGCGTCTTGGCGCGGTGGCTGCCGTCAATCTGCTGCATCTCGGCGGTCAATTCCACCGGCATGTCCTCGGGTCCGAGAAAATAGCAGAACACGTTATTACCGGGTCCGTGGCGGCCCGGCCCCCATTCGATGGCGCGGCCGTGGTCGCGCATGCGACCGGCGCCGCGCATCACCGAATCGAGGTCGGGCATTTCGAACGCGATGTGGTTGAGCGTCGCACCGCCGGTGAAGCCAAGCACCATGCTGTGATGGTCGGCATTACAGGACAGGAACCGCAGCCGCGCAGTGGTGTCGGTGAGCGTAAAGCCGAGCGCGTCGCGATAGCTGGCGAGCGTTGCATCGCTGACGCCGCAATTGACGTTGACGTGGGAAAGCTTGCGCGGCCGGTCGGGCTTATCGGCGTCGTCGGCATGGTCGTGCACGCCGCAGACCACCGCGATATTGCGGCCCTCCGGGTCCTTGAAGCCGAAGCCGTAGTCGCCGTGCGGCTGGCGCAATTTGCCGGGCGGATCAACGGTCTTGAGGCCATGTGCGAGGAGTTGCGCGTGCAGCGCGTCGACGGTTGCTCGGTCGGTGGCATCGAGCACCATGCGAATCAGCGCTGGCTGCGGCAGGCGGCGGACGCTCAGAATGTGGTGGAAGGCGCAAGTCGCGCGCAGATAGTGCACGCCTGCGCTTTCGCCGACGGGCGTGAGGTTCCACACTTCGGTAAAGAAACGCAGCGCTTTATCGAGATCGGAAAATCCGAGATCGATGCTGCGCAGTGCGCGGACTTGGGTCTTGCTCACGGAATAATGCTGCCTTCGATGGCGCGGGCATGACCGCGGAATTCGGCGATCACCGTGCCGTCCTCGCGCTTCACCGCCACGTCGTAGATGCCGGCGCGCCCGGCGCGCTGGCGCTCGACCGCATGGGCGGTGAGCAGGTCGCCGCGTTGCGCCGCCTTGAGATAACTGATGCTGCAATGCTGCGCGACCATGCGCTGATTGCGCGAATTGGACGCGTAGCCGAAGGCGGTGTCGGCGATCAGATAGATGAATCCGCCGTGGCAGGTGTCATGCCAATTGACCATCGTTTCGGTCACCGCCATGGCGAGCTTCGCCTGGCCAGGCTCGACCGAAATGAGTTGCAGCCCGAGCGCGCGGCTAGTGGCGTCGTCCACCCACATGGCATCGGCGCAGGCGCGGGCCAGCATGGCAGCATCCATCAGCTTGCTCCCTTGCGGCCGGTGAAATTCGGTTTGCGCTTTTCCATGAAAGCGCGCACGCCCTCGGCGTAATCAGGAGTGAGACTAGCGGCGCGTTGCAGGTCGCGCTCGAAATCGAGCTGGGCGTCAAGTGTGTTGCCGGCGGATGCATTGAGCGCGCGCTTGATCAGCGCCAGCCCCTGTGTCGGCGCCGAGGCGAAGTGTTCACACAATTTCTGCGCCTCGGCGGCAAGAAAAGCGTCGTCCACGCATTTCCAGATCAGGCCCCAATCTTCGGCTTGTTCCGCCGGCACCGGCTCGGCCAGTAGCGCCAAAGCGCGGGCACGGGCATCGCCAACGAGCCGCGGCAGAAACCAGCTACTGCCGGAATCCGGCACCAGCCCGACGCGGGCGAATGCCATCACGAAATTTGCGGAGCGTCCGGCGAGCACGATGTCGCAGGCGAGCGCGATGCTGCAGCCGGCGCCAGCGGCGACGCCGTTGACTGCGGCGACGACCGGAAAGGGCAGGTCACGCAATTTGCGCACCAGCGGATTGTAATGCACCTCCTGAGCGGCGCCGAGCACGACGGTTTCGCTCGGCTTGGCCAGCCGATCGCTGAGGTCTTGCCCCGCGCAAAAGCCGCGGCCGGCGCCGGTGATCATGAGCGCGCGGCAGCTTTCGTCGGCTTGCGCCTCGTCGATCGCCGCCCGTAGCGCCAGAAGCATCGCTTCGTTGAAGGCGTTGAGCCGGTCCGGCCGGTTGAGGATGACGATGCGATAGCCGGTGCGCCGTTCGACCAGAATGGGTGTATCGTCCATTCGCAATGGGTCCCTGGAATTCCTTTGATAGCACCCTATCAATGAAGCGGGGGCATTGCGACAAGCGCGGGCGCTCTCCTTCTTCCTTCCCTTGCAGGAGTGAGTTGGGGTGAGGGGGCTCCGGAATTGCTCTTGCCCCCTGACCCAGATCGCTGCGCGTCCCGATTTCACCCAGGTCCACTTGCGATGCTTTGACTGGGTCTGGACGTAAAAAAACGGCGGCCCGAAGGCCGCCGTTTGTATTGATTTTGCTGAACCGCTTAGCCCTGGAACAGCCGCAGCACGGCCTGGTCGGCCTGCGAAGCGAGCGACAACGCAGTGGACGACAGCTGCTGGCGGGTCTGCAACGCAAGCAGGTTAGCGCCTTCCTGGTTGCTGTCGGCCAGCGTGAGGGCGGCAGAACCGGACTGCAGCGTGGCAATCATCGACTTGGTGAAATCTTGACGGGTTTGCACCATCGCCAAACTGGAGCTCAACGCCTGGGTCTCCGACTGCAACGTCGTGAGCGCGGCGCTCAGGGCGGTTGATGCCGCAGTGATGTCCGAGGCGGCCGCCCAGTTGTTGACCGAATTGGCGATGCTCAACGGCGCCGCGTTGGCGTTGGTGTAGTTGACGCCAGTCACCGAGACGGTCGAGCTGCCCGATTCATTCAGCGTTACGGTTAGGGTGTTGCCGCCAAGCAGGTTGACGCCATTGAAGCCCGAGTCATTGGCGAGCTTGCCGATCTGGACCAACAGGGCGTCGAACTGCGTGGACAAAGTCGCCTGGGTCGCAGTGTTGTTGGCCTGCTGGGCCTGGCTGACGAGCGCCTGCGCCGACTGCACGAGCTTGGTGATGCTCGAGATGCCGTTGTTGGCGGCCTGAATCGTGTTGATGCCGTTGGACATGGAGTCCAGCAGGCCGCTCAGGGTGTTGGCGCGCGTATCGAGCCCTTGCGCAGTGAAGTAGCTGTTCGCGTTATCGAGCGCGGAGCCGACCTTTTTGCCCGTCGCCAGCCTGTTTTCCGTTTGCAGGATCAGATCCGAAGTCTGCTGCAACTGCAGCAGGTTCGAACGAACGCCCGCCGAGAGAATGATGTCCGACATCTTAAGTACCCCTTTGCCATTTGTCTGTTTGACGTTCTGTCATTGGAACTTGTTTTTATTGTCCCCGAGTATTTTCCCCGAGTATCTGCCGCAGTTCATAACACCCACGCAAAAACGGCCCGTAAAAAAAGATAATTAATAAGTCACATGCGCGATGGCGCTCTGCCGGAAGAATGTTTTTACCATTTTGCTTTTGCCGCGGTGTCGTAAGCGCAGCATCAGAATTCTCTTTGAAGACCGTCTGGCACGGCGCTTCTTAATCCTGTTCACAAAAAGTAAAGTCGCTAATTAGACGCGAGTTGATTCATTAATCATATGGCTAAATGTGCAGCAGGTGATGCGGATGGGCCGGTACTCAATGGGAAATTTGTTCGTCGTTCGAATAGCAATAATAATTAGTTTATGACTTATGTCGCTGTCTTCGCCAAATTTCGACCGATCATTAACGTGAAAGATCTTTAGAAAGAGAAATTGCGTTACGACGTTCATCGCCTCGAGCACGCGCCGTATATAATCAGATTGGCTGGCGCGAGCTTTGTAAGCATATGGGCTCGTCACTGATTCAAAAATTCATCCATCTCACCGACTTCTTTTTTCTTCCCCCCATCGACATCCTGGGCGATGCGTTCATAGAGCCGCGCCGCGGCGGTGAGCATGGCGTGCTCGGGACGGTCCTTGCCGACGAAGGTGGAGATCTCTTCCATCTCGGCCACCCAGCGATAGGCCTTGGAATACATGGCCGGTACTTGCCGCGTCAGATAGCCGAGCAGGTCGGGTCGGCTTTCGGCGAGTTCCGCCTTCAGCGCCTCGGCCGAACCGCCGCGGGTGGCGGCCAGCATCATGGCGGCGCCGAGCGCGGTGAAACCCTTGGTGATGCCGGCATAGGACATCTTCAACGCGGAGGCGGCGGTGAGCGGGCCTTCCAACACACGCACGATCAATCCGTAGTCATTCAGCTTGGCAAAACCCGCCGCGTACGGCCCCGCAGCATAGAATTTGGTGTTGCTAGAGCCCGGTTTCGGCGGCGGGCCAATGATGCCGGCGCCGACGAAGGGGCAACCGGTTGCTCCGACCACGTCGGCGATCGCCAGCATGGTGCGCGGGCTGACCGCGTTGCATTCCACGTAGACGGGTTTCTTATTGGCGGCGGTGAGCACAGGAACCAAGCGCCTTGCCAGTGCCAGCGCGTCGCCCGGCGGCACGATCGAAAGCAGGAAATCGCTTTCCATCAGTTGTGCATCGGCCACAGCCGTCATACCGGCCGCGTGCGCGCGGGCCGCGCTCGCTTCGCTACGGTCGGCGAGCGAGGTGAGCACCTTCACTTTGTTCTCGGTCAGACGCCGGCCGACGCCACTGCCCATGTTGCCGGGAGCGATGATAGCGACGGTGGGTGTCATGCTTTTGTCTCCCGTGCTCCATTTACCTGATTACCATTCCCAGATACTACTTTGTCCGGTGGCCGACACACAAAAACCTTGGTAATCTGTCGACTGATGATTCCATGACATCAGAACGTACCTGAGTGCGACAGCCCTGCGGCTGGCCGACCAGCGCACCAATTATACTCACAAAGGGCAACAGCTTGGACAATAGACAAGGTCCCGCCGGTGCGGGACAAGCGATCGACGCACGCGCCTGGACCCAGATCCTCTTACGCTACCGCGAACCCAGCGGAGCGCGCAGTGTGATCGAGCTCGGCATCACCTTCGGACCCCTCGTGCTGCTCTGGGTGCTGATGTGGGCGTCCTATTACTTTGGCTTTTGGTGGCTCACGTTGCTGCTCGCTGTTCCGGCCGCGGGATTTTTGGTGCGGTTGTTCATGATCCAGCACGATTGCGGGCACGGCGCATTCTTCCGTCATCGCCTCGCCAACGATTGGATCGGCCGCGCGTTGGGCGTGCTCACCTTGACGCCTTACGATTTCTGGCGACGAACGCACGCCATTCATCATGCGACTTCGGGCAATCTAGAGCGCCGTGGCATCGGCGATGTCGATACCCTTACGGTTCGCGAATATCTGGCGCTGTCGCGCTGGCGCCGCCTGATGTATCGGCTCTATCGCCATCCGGTGGTGATGTTCGGTCTGGGGCCGGCCTATCTCTTCATTCTGCGGCATCGGCTTCCGTTTGGCTTAATGCGCAGCGGCTGGCAGCCTTGGCTCAGTACGATGGGCACCAACCTCGCCATCGCGATTATCGTCGGCACGCTGATGTGGTTGATCGGAATCGGACCGTTTCTGCTCGTGCATGGGCCTATCATGCTGCTGGCAGCCGCAATGGGCGTGTGGCTGTTCTATGTTCAGCATCAATTCGAGCACACCGTGTGGGCCCACAACGAAACCTGGGACCTGCATGAAGTCGCGCTGCACGGCAGCTCGTATTACGTGCTGCCCGGAATCTTGCGCTGGTTCACAGCCAATATCGGCGTGCACCATGTGCATCATTTGTGCAGCCGGATTCCCTATTACCGTTTGTCGCGGGTGCTGCGAGAATACCCCGAACTCGGCGACATCGGCCGGCTCACGTTGTGGCAAAGTATCAAATGCGTCCGTCTGGTCTTGTGGGATGAAAGCCGCAAGAAGTTGATCTCGTTCCGCGAGATGCGCTGCATGAAAGCGTCCCCGCAAGCCGCAAGCTAAAGTCCTTGCCAGCGCCTTGCGAACTTGGGGTTGGACCGCCGATCACCCGGCATTCTCGCCGATGGTCGCCAGGGCATGGCCAATAACCTCGAATTTCTGGCCATTTCGCGCAAGACAGCAGCCTGCTACCGCGACGCCGGTGGACCTTTTGGCGCCGATGCCGGTACATTAGTATCTTGGACAACGGGCCAAAAAGGACCCGGGGGAGGAAACCACATGCGTAAGACTTTGTTGGCCGCGAGCGCCGCTTTGCTGCTCGCCGCCGGGCCTGCCGTGGCCCAGCAAAAATCAATCAAGATCGGATTCGTCCGCACGTTCAGCGGTCCGGTCGCCGCGATCGGTAACGATATGCGCAATAGCTTCGAGCTCGCGCT
This sequence comes from uncultured Alphaproteobacteria bacterium, assembly GCA_963770985.1. Taxonomy (GTDB): domain Bacteria; phylum Pseudomonadota; class Alphaproteobacteria; order Rhizobiales; family Xanthobacteraceae; genus Pseudolabrys. The sequence continues at coordinate 121,876 of CAVYRR010000007.1, forward strand.
CGACCACATGGGCCGCAAGATGGGCGGACTGCCGGTCGAGGTGATCTACGAAGACGACGGCTTCAAGCCGGAGGTCGGCAAGCAGAAGACCGAGAAGCTGATCGAATCCGACAAGGTCGACTTCATCTCCGGCTATATCTGGTCGAACGTGCTGCTGGCTTCGATCAAGCCGGTCGTCGATTCAAAAACCTTCCTGATCATCGCCAATGCCGGACCCTCGCAGGTCGCCGGCGAGCTGTGCTCGCCGTATGTGTTCTCGACCTCATGGCAGAACGACCAGACGCCGCAGGCGGTGGGTCACTACATGAACCAGAAGGGCGTGAAGTCGGTGTTCCTGATCGGCCCGAACTACGCCGCCGGCAAGGACATGCTGTCCGGCGTGTCCGCGACCTTCAAGGGCAAGATAGTCGGTGAGGAATTGACCACTTGGCCGGCGCAGCTCGACTTCTCCGCCGAACTGGCGAAGGCGAAGGCCGCCAATCCGGATGCGATCTTCGTGTTCTATCCGGGCAAGGCCGGCGTGCAGTTCCTGGCCCAGTACGCGCAGGCCGGCCTTAAGGGCACAATTCCGCTCTACACCGCTTTCACCATCGACGAATTGTCGCTGCCCTTGCAGAAGGAACTCGCGCTCGGCGTGCCCGGCGCGCAGGAGTGGGTGAACGATCTGCCCAACGACGCCAACAAGAAGTTTGTCGCCGACTACATCAAGAAGTATCCCGGCCACAAGCCGTCGTTCTACGGTGCGCAATCCTACGATGCCGCCAACCTCATCGCCTCGGCGGTGGCCGCCACCAAGGGCAATCTGAGCGACAAGGAAGCGGTGAAGAAAGCGCTGGAGAAGGCCGACTTCAAGTCGGTGCGCGGTGACTTCAGGTTCGGCAACAACCATGTTCCGATCCAGAATTTCTATCTGCAAGACGTGGTGAAGGACGCCAAGGGCGACTTCGTGCTGAAAACCGTCGCCACCATCGTCAAGGACAACCAGGACGCCTTCCACAGCAAGTGCCCGATGAAGTGATCCGGGGTTAAGCCACGACGGCGGCGGCGCATCGGCGCTGCCGCCGTTCGTTTGTCGCGATGCCGTTTAGATCCATAATCGATCCGCCATGACGCTTTTCATCGAGCAATGCCTGAATGGATTGCAGTTCGGCCTGCTGCTGTTCCTGCTGGCGGCGGGGCTGACGCTGGTGTTCGGCATTATGGACCTGGTCAATCTGGCGCACGGCTCGCTCTACATGATCGGTGCCTATTTCGCCGCCACTTTTGCCGCTTGGACCGGCAGCTTTGTGCTCGGCGCGGTGTTCGGCCTCATCGGCACGCTCTTGGTCGGCATGGCGGTGGAAGTGATCGCCATGCGCAGGCTTTATGGCCGCGACCATCTCGATCATGTGCTCGGCACCTTCGGGCTGATCCTATTCTTCGATGAGGCGGTGCGGCTGATCTGGGGGCCGGAGGGCATGAGCCTGCCGCTGCCGTCCTGGCTCAACACCTCGGTGCAGATTTTGCCGGGCATCAATTATTCCGCCTACCGACTCGCCATCATCGTGGTCACGCTGGCGGTCGCCGGCTTTCTTTATGTTCTGGTGATGCGCACGCGCATCGGCATGCTGATCCGCGCCGGCGCCTCCAATCGCGAAATGGTCGGCGCGCTCGGCGTCAATATCAAGCTGCTCTATACACTGGTGTTCGGACTCGGCGCAGCGCTCGCCGGTCTTGCTGGGCTGATGCAGGCGCCGATCCTCACCGTGCAGATCGGCATGGGCGAGAACATCCTCATTCTCGCCTTCGTCATCACCGTGATCGGCGGCATCGGCTCGATCCGTGGTGCGCTGGTCGCCGCGATTTTTGTCGGCTTCATCGACACCCTCGGCCGCGCCTTCTTCCCCGATCTCTTGCGGATGATGTTCACAAAAGAAGTGGCGGCAACGGCCGCGCCCGCGCTGTCCTCCATGCTGATCTATCTGTTAATGGCGATCGTGCTGGTAGTTAAGCCGGAAGGCCTGTTCACGGCGGGCCAAAAATGACCGGCTGGTTCACCGCCCGAAATATCGCGATCGTCGCGCTGCTGGCCGCGCTGGTGTTGCTGCCGGTCTATGTCGCGCTTGGCGGCAGCCACTTTCTGCTCACGCTGTTCACCCGCATCATCATCCTGGCGCTGGCCGCCGGCAGCCTCAACCTGATCCTCGGCTATGGCGGCATGATGAGTTTCGGGCACGCCGCCTATCTCGGCATCGGCGGCTATGCGGTCGGCATCCTGGCGCATGAGGGGATTACTTCCGGCTTCGTGCAGTGGCCGGTGGCGGTTGCCGCATCCGCGCTGTTTGCGCTCGTTATCGGCGCGCTGTCGCTGCGCACGCGCGGTGTCTATTTCATCATGATCACTTTGGCGTTTGCGCAGATGGCCTATTACATCATCGCAGGGCTGGCGCGCTACGGCGGCGACGACGGGCTCACCATCTACAAGCGTAGCCAGTTCGTGGCGCCGATCGATCTGTCGAACAAGGTGCAGTTCTATTACATCTGCCTCGCGCTGTTGTATGGGTCGATCTACCTGATCTGGCGGCTGGTGAATTCGCGCTTCGGCATGGTGATCCAGGGCGTACGCTCGAACAACGTGCGCATGTGGGCGATCGGCTTCCCGACATATCGTTATAAGCTTGCCTGCTTCGTCATTGCCGGCACCCTGTGCGGGTTGGCGGGTGCGCTGTTGGCCAATCACACCGACTTCGTCAGCCCGGCGATGTTGTATTGGACGCGCTCGGGCGACCTCATCATCATGGTGGTGCTCGGCGGCATGGCTTCGCCATTTGGACCGCTGTTCGGCGCGGTGGCGCTGCTGGTGTTTGAAGAAATGCTGCCGTTTATGATCAAGCTGGTCGGCACTCCGTTCTTTGGCGAGGCGGCGGCCCGTGGCTCGGAATATTGGCAGATCATTCTGGGGCCGCTGCTGCTGCTGGTGGTGTTGTTCGCGCGCGGCGGCATCGTCGGCCTGCTTTCCAAGGTGCGCACATGAGCGAGCCGCTGCTGCAGGTCAGTCACCTGGCCAAGCGCTTCGAGGGCATCATCGCCACCGACGATATCGTGCTCGACGTCGCCGCCGGCGAACTGCACGCGGTGATCGGGCCGAACGGCGCCGGCAAGACCACGCTGATCGCCCAGCTCAGCGGACAATTGACGCCCGATTCCGGCCGCATCCATTTTGCCGGCAACGACATCACCCAGCTTCCGATGTATCGCCGCAGCGCGCTGGGGCTGGCGCGCTCGTTTCAGATCACGTCCTTGTTTCTCGATCTCAGCGTGCTCGACAATGTGGCGCTGGCGGTGCAGGCGCAAGCCGGGCACTCGTTTCATTTCTGGCGCAATGCGAGAGCGGAGCCGGAATTGCGCGAGCCCGGGCGTGCGTTGCTCGCCCGGGTGGGCTTGAGCGAGCGTGCAGACTGGCCGGCGTCGGTCTTGAGCCACGGCGAACATCGCCAGCTCGAGCTGGCCATGGCGCTCGCCGGCTCGCCACGCATGCTGCTGCTCGATGAGCCGATGGCGGGCCTGGGGCCGGAGGAATCCGCCCGCATGGTGGAGATGCTGCGCGCCCTGAAGAAGGAGCTCACCATCCTGCTGGTCGAGCACGACATGGAGGCGGTGTTCGCGCTCGCCGACCGCATCACGGTGCTGGTCTATGGCCGGGTGATCGCCTCCGGCGCGCCCGCTGATATCCGCGCCAACGCCGCCGTGCGCGATGCCTATCTGGGCGAGGCCGAGGCGGAGGGTGCCGGCCATGGTTGATCGGGAAAAGTCCGACACCGTGCTCGAGGTCGCCGGCATCGAAACCTGTTACGGCCTGAGCCAGGTGCTGTTCGGCGTGTCGCTGTCGATCACGCCCGGCGAGATGGTGACGCTGATGGGGCGCAACGGCATGGGCAAAACCACCACCGTGCGCTCGATCCTAGGGCTCACCCCCGCGCGCGCCGGCACGATCCGCTTTGCCGGCCGGGAAATCCGCGGCCTGCCGTCTTACAAGATCGCCAAGCTCGGCATCGGTCTGGTGCCGGAAGGCCGGCAGATTTTCCCCAATCTCAGCGTGCGCGAGAATCTGGTGGCGACGGCGGTCGCCCGCAATGGCGACGGCTGGACGCTGGATAAAGTGTATGCGCTGTTCCCGCGGCTCGCCGCGCGCGAGGCCAGCATGGGCAATCAGCTCTCCGGCGGCGAACAGCAGATGCTGGCGATCGGCCGCGCGCTGATGACCAATCCGCGCCTGCTGATCCTGGACGAGGCGACCGAGGGTCTCGCGCCGCTGATCCGCGCCGAGATCTGGCGCTGCCTTGCACGGCTGAAAGAGCTGGGGCTTTCTATCCTGGTGATCGACAAAAATGTCGGCGCACTGATTCGTGCCGCCGACCGCCATTTCTTGATCGAGCGCGGGCGCGTGGTGTGGTGGGGCTCTTCCGCCACGCTGGCCGCCGCACCGGATGTGCAGCACCGGTATTTGGGGGTGTAAGGCTTCGCGCAACGGCAGGGATGTTCGGCATTCAGTCTAATAATCGGTAGCTGCCTAATGGCTGCGGTCGCCGGACTTGCGCGCCATGGCATAGCCGAGCATGGCCGCTTCGATGAGCGCGGCTATTTGCATATCGCGTCGGGACATTTGGGCGTCGGCGGCCTGAGCCTTAATAAACGGCATCTTTCGCGTGGCCCAGAGCACGATCAGCACACTCAACGCAGCGGCGAGATAGATCGCAGCCACGATCAAACGCGCGTACAGGATGCCATATTCAGCCTCCAATCCCAGCGTACCCGCAATGGTCAATTGGTAGACGGCGATCAGCGCAAACAGGACAAGCAGCGCTGTTCCGATCGCGCGGCGCTTTAGCCTGCCGAAAAGGTGATCGAAGGCGAATTCTGTGATGTGATCGAGCCGCATGGTCCGGACTCTCTAGCGTCGGGACATGCCAATAATAAAACCAAGTCCGGTGGCGATGGCAAGCATGGTGAGTGGATGCTGCTCCATCTCATCGGTAATTTTGGTGATCTTTTTGACCGCGTCACCGCGCAAGCGCGTCGCTTTGTCAGCCGCCGATTGCGATACTGAACCCGCTCCGTCGCGAACGCGGCTCATGATTCCGGCCAGCGCTTCATTGACAAAGTCGTTTATTTCCGCGGAGCCGCCGGAAAACTCGCGCTTGGTCGCGCCGCTGAGGCGGTGCAGACGCTTCTCCAGATCGCTCATCAACTCTTGGATAGCGGCTATCTCTTCGGTCGTGGATGCAACACTGCTACGGGCCGGCATGGTCACCTCGAAAAATGTGAATGAGAACGCTGCTATCTTGACAACGCGACCGATCGCCAAAAGTTCCAATAATTACAGAGATTAAAGACGAAATGAGATGGTCGGTAGTACGCCTATCCGGGCAGAAATGGCTCGTCTTCGGGAAACAGGTGGTTGATTGCGACCAGCGCCACGATCAAAAGCGGAACCGCCAGAAATGCCCCGATCGGTCCCCACAACCAGGTCCAGAATATCAATGACAAGAATACGGTGAGCGGGTTGAGCGCGAGCCGATGGCCCATGATGCTCGGCGTAATGAAGTGCCCTTCAAGCGTGGTAAATCCGAAATAGAGAAGCGGCGCGACGAGTGCTTTTGTCAGCGCTGGAAAGGTCACCAGCCCGACCGCGAGCAGGACAACTTCCATAATCAGGGCGCCGATATAGGGAATGAAATTAAGAATAAACGCGAGCACGCCCCAGGCGATGGGATTCGGCAATCCAATGAAATAGGCAATCAGACCTGCAGTCAGGCCGACGACGAAATTGATCATCGCCACCACGCTGAGATAATTGGTCAGGTTGTGCTCGATGTCATTGATGATCTTGAGCATACGCAGACGCGCGTCGTGATCCTCGAAAAAGATAACGAGGACAAGACGCAACCGCGCCCGTCCGAGCAGAAAGAAAAACAGCGTCCCGAAAAAGATAAAAATCTGTCCAATGGCGGGGGTAACGAAAACGAGCGCCGGTTGCACGAAGTTGGCGATATCAAATCCATAACGGGAATTGTCACCTTGCGGCAGGACGGCGTCGCGCAAGGCTCGTAAAGCCGACAACGGTTGATCGAGGACCTCAAGTTTTTCCTTGATAATACGGCCGATCTCTGGCGCCTTGGCGATCCAGTCCAATGCCGGCGCTGACAACAGAATGATGACGCCATAGAAGACAACGACAACAAGCAGCCACAGGACGATCGCCGTGATCAACGATGGGATTCCGTATGCCTTTGCGCGCGCCGACAGCGGCCCCAGCATCATTCCAATCACGAAAGCGGACGTCGCCGGCAAGAGCATCGCCCGCGCCAGATCGAGCGCAGTGATCAACAGAATGATGAATATGCCGATCGTGGCGGCCTGTGCGGCGGTGCGCCAGACGGCCGAAACATGCGCGACCGGTTGCGGGTCGTTAATCGCGAGTAGATCGGCTCGCTGTTTCGCGGCTTGGCGAAGATCGACCCGTGGCGCCCCATTTTTTGCGGGGGATTGTACTGTCAGATCAACCACGCAACCCCCTATGCCGCCGTCCTGTGCCATAGCGGTAACGGTTGACCTGGCGTTTGGTTGCCAACCAGCGCTGAATCTTTCGATCACGCGGCGGGACTGGTCCGACACGGCAGGGCTTGTCCGCCGTCATAAGCGAACGTGATGCCCTTGAATTTGGACGTCGGCATTACCTCAGGAAGGGAGGATCCATATGCCGTGTCCTATCGATGGGCTGCGGCGTATGGGTCCCGGGTCTCGCTTCGCTCGCCTGGGACGACAGGGGAGGGCTACTCCGCCGGCTGGATGCCGGGCCCGCGTTTGATGAAGGTGAAGCTGCGGCCGCCGAGCCTGCGGTGCAGCCGGTCGAGCAGCAGATAGATCACCGGCGTGGTGTAGAGCGTGAGCGCCTGCGACACCAAAAGCCCGCCGATGATGGTGATGCCAAGCGGCCGGCGCAGCTCGGAACCGGGGCCGGTCGCAATGACCAACGGCAGGGCGCCAAGCGCCGCCGCCATGGTGGTCATCAGGATCGGCCGGAAACGCACCAAACACGCCTCATGAATGGCTTCAAGCGGCGGCAAGCCACGCCGGCGCTCGCCGTCGAGCGCGAAGTCCACCATCATGATGCCGTTCTTCTTCACGATGCCGATCAGCAAAATGATGCCGATGAAGGCGATCACGGTGAGCTCGGTGTTGAACAGCTGCAAGGCGAGCAGTGCGCCCAGCCCCGCCGACGGCAGCGTCGAGATGATGGTGAGCGGGTGCGCCAGGCTCTCGTACAGCACGCCGAGCACGATATAGACCGCGACCAGCGCGGCCAGCAGCAATAGCGGCTGCGCACCCACCGACCGCTTAAAGGCCTGCACGTCGCCGGCAAATTCGGCATGGATCGTGTCGGGGATGTGCATCTCCGCCACTGCCTGCTCGATTTGCGCAGTCACCTCCTCGATCGTGGCGCTGGGCAGGATGTTGTAGGTGATGGTGACCGACGGGAACTGGCCCTGATGATTCACCACCAGCGGCGCGATTCCGCGCTCGACATGCGCCACCTCCGATAATGGGATCTGCGTATTGCCTTTGGCCGCGACATAGACATAGGTGAGATCGCTGGGGTCGCGTTGATATTTGCGGTCCACTTCCAGGATCACGCGATATTGGTTGCGCTGCCGGTAGATGGTCGAAATTTGCCGCTGCGAAAACGCGTCGTTGAGCGCGTTATCGATGTCCTGGATGCGCACGCCGAGGCGCGCCGCCGCCGCGCGATCGATGCTGATATTGGCCTGCAGGCCGCCTTGCTCGCGGTCGGTGGTGACGTCGGTCACGCCGGCGATCTGCTTCACTCGATCCATGACCTTGGGCACCCAGCTTTGCAGCGCGTCGATATCGGCGCTCCACAGCGTGAACTGGTATTGCGAATCGCTCTGCCGGCCGCCGACGCGCAGGTCCTGGGCCGGCACCATGAAGACGCGAATGCCGGGAATCTGATTGAGTTTGGCGCGCAGCCGCGCCACCACGGCTTGCGTGCTCACATGGTGGCGCTCGGCGAGCGGCTTCAGGCTGATGAACATGCGGCCGCGATTGACCGAGGCGTTGAAGCCGGAGGCACCGACCGAAGAGCCTAAGCCCGCCACCGCCGGGTCGGTCAGCACGATGTCCATTGCCTTTTCCTGCAATTGCTTCATGGCTTCGAACGACACATCGGTCGAGGCCTGCGTGCCGCCGAAGATCAGCCCGGTGTCGTCCTGCGGGAAATAGCCCTTCGGCGTCTTGATGTAGAGGCCGACGGTGAGCGCGATGGTGGCGACGAACACGATCAGCGCCAGCGCATTGTGCTCGAGCACGAATGAGAGCGTGCGATCGTAGAAGCGTATGGTGCGCGCGAGCACGCCCTCGACCAGGCGATCGAGCCAGGTGGCGTCGTGGCTCGGCGGCGAGCGCACGAAATAGGCGCAGATCATCGGCGTCACTGACAGCGACACCACGGTGGACACCACGATCGCGAAGGCGAGCGTCACTGAGAATTCGCGGAACAGCCGCCCGACGATGCCGCCCATGAACAACAGCGGAATGAACGCGGCGATCAACGACACGCTGATCGACACCACGGTAAAGCCGATTTGTTTGGCGCCCTTCAGCGTGGCGCGAAATGGAGAATCGCCTTTTTCCAGATAGCGGAACATGTTCTCGATCATCACGATGGCGTCGTCGACCACGAAGCCGATGCAGACGGCGAGCGCCATCAGCGACAGATTGTCGATCGAGAATCCGGCCACCCACATCGCCGCGCAGGTGCCGGCGAGCGACAGCGGCACGGTGATGCCGGCGGCCAGCGTCGGCGCCGTGCGGCGCAGGAACAGCGCCACCACCAGCATCACCAAAATGACGGTGGCGCCGAGCGTAAGCTGCATGTCGCGAACGCTGGCGCGGATAGTCTGCGTGCGATCGGCTAGCACGGAGATATCGAGACCGGCCGGCACCCATTGCCGCAGCTCCGGCAGCAGGTCATAAATGGCATCCACCGTGTCGAGGACGTTGGCGTTTGCTTGTTTGGTGACGATCAGCAGCACCGAGGGATTCTTGTTGAACCAGCCGGCGGACCGGCTGTTGCGCACGCTCGGGGTGATCGAGGCTATCGCAGACAGGCGGATCACGGTGCCGTCGACGGTTTTTACGACCAGCGGATTGTATTCGATCGGCGTGCGCAGTTGGCTGTTGATGCCGATGGTGACGCCGCGTTTGGCCCCGTCGAAAGTGCCAAGCGGCCCGACTGCATTGGAATTGGCAATCGCGGTGCGCACGTCTTCCATGCTCACGCCCATGGCGGCGATGCGCGCCGGATCGACGCGCACGCGAATGGCCGGCTGCTCGGAACCGGCCACGGTGACGTCGCCGACGCCGCCTACTTGGGAGAGCCGCTGCGCGATGATGCTGTCGGCGGCGTCATAGACCTCGGCCGGCTGCAGGGTCTTGGAGGTCAGCGCCAGGATCAGGATCGGCGCCGCCGCCGGATTGGCCTTGCGGAAGGTCGGTAGCGTCGGCAGGTCGCCCGGCAGATCGCTGAGCGCGGCATTGAGCGCGGCCTGCACGTCGCGGGCGGCGCCCTCGATGCTGCGGCTCAAGTCGAACTGCACGGTAATGCGCGAGAGGCCGAGCGAACTCACCGAGGTCAATTCGGTGACGCCGGAAATCTCGCCCAGGCGCCGCTCGAGCGGAGCCGCGACGGTGGCGGCCATGATGTTGGGATCGGCGCCAGGCCGGTTGGCGGTGACGAAAATGGTCGGAAAATCAACGCTCGGCAGGCTGGCGACCGGCAGAAAGCCGTAGGCCACCGCGCCGACCAGAAACAGCCCGATCGCCAGCAGTGTGGTGCCGATCGGTCGGCGAATGAACGCGTAGGAAAAATTCATAAACTACTCCGCCGGACGCGGCCGGGCCTCGGCGGGTGCGGTCAGCCGCGCGCGCAGCCGCTCCATGTAGAGGTAGATCACCGGCGTGGTGTAGAGCGTGAGCAATTGGCTGAGCAGCAGGCCGCCGACGATGGTGATGCCGAGCGGGTTGCGCAGCTCCGAGCCGGTGCCGCTTTCGAGCGCCAGCGGCAGCGCGCCGAACAGCGCGGCCAGCGTCGTCATCATGATCGGGCGGAAGCGCAGCAGGGCGGCCTGTACGATCAATTCCTCGGGCGGCAGGCCCTGGTGGCGTTCGGCCTCTATCGCGAAGTCGATCATCAGAATCGCGTTCTTCTTCACGATGCCCATCAGCAGCACGATGCCGATCAGTGCGATCACCGACAGGTCGTAGCCGAACAGCATCAGCGCCAGCAGCGCGCCGACGCCGGCCGAGGGCAGGGTGGAAAGGATGGTAAGCGGGTGGATGAAACTTTCGTACAGCACGCCGAGCACGATGTAGATGACAATGGCCGCTGCGAGGATCAGCCAGGGCTGGCCGGTGAGCGACTTGGCAAATTCCGCTGCGTCGCCGGAATAACTGCCGGTCACCGACGACGGCATGCCGATCTGCTGCTGCGCCGCGCCGATAACCTTGACCGCGTCGGAGAGCGCGTAGCCGTCGCTCAGATCGAAAGAGATGGTGACCGAGGGGAATTGCTCCTGGTGCGCGATCGACAGCGGCGCCGAGGTGTTTACGAAGCGCGCAAATGCGGCGAGCGGCACCTGGTTCGAGCCGGTCACCGTGTTGGGCGTGGCCGTGATGTTAGTGTTGGTGCTGCCGGTTGCGGTATTGGCGACGGTCGCCGCGGTTCCGGTCGAGGTGCTGGCGCCGGTGACGTAGAGCTTGGCGAGCGAGCCGGGGTCCTGTTGGTAGCGCGGCTGCGCCTCCAAGATGACGCGATACTGGTTGGCCTGGCCGTAGATGGTCGAAATCTGCCGCTGGCTGAAAGCGTCGTTGAGCGTGTCGGTGATGCTCTGCATCGAGACGCCGAGCCTTCCGGCCTGCTCGCGGTCGACGTCGATGTTCACGCGCGGGCCGCCTTCCTGCGCCTCGGAGGCGACCTCGCTCAGCGCCGGATTGCCGCGCAGCTGGCGCGTCAGTTTGTCGGCCCATTCCAGCACCTCGGCGGCATCGGTGCCGACTAGCGTGTATTGGTATTGCGCGCGGCTTACCCGCGTGGAGATCTGGATGTCTTGCGTGGCCTGGAAATACACATTCATGTCGGGCATGCCGGCCACCGCATCTTTCAGGCGCTCGATGATTGCGTCGATGCGCGAACTGCGCGCATCGCGCGGCTTCAGAGTAATGGTGAGCCGGCCGGCATTGGGCGTGGCGTTAAGCGGGGAGACGCCGATCACCGACACCACGCCGGTCACGTCCGGATCGGCTCGGATGATGGTCTCGACTTGGTTCTGGCGGCGCCGCATTTCGTCGAATGAGACATCGGTGCCGGCTTCCGTCACCGCGGTGATCAAGCCGGTGTCCTGCAACGGCAGGAAGCCCTTGGGCATGACGATGTAGAGGAAAACGGTGGCGGCCAGTGTCACTAGCGTCACGATCAGGGTCTCGCGCTGGCGGCGCAGCACCCAAAGCAGGCTATGATGATAGGCGGCGACCGTGCGCTCGATCAGATCGTGGAAACGCCGGGTCAGCGCATTGCTCTTGTCGCCGCTGCTGTATCGCAGCAGGCGGCCGCACATCATCGGCGTCAGCGTCAGCGAGACGATGGCCGAAGCGACCACCGCGATGGTGAGCGTGAGCGCGAATTCGCGAAACATGCGGCCGACCAGGCCGGTCATGAACAACAGCGGGATGAACACCGCGATGAGCGACAACGTCAGCGAGATCACTGTGAAGCCGATCTCACTGGCGCCGCGCAGCGCCGCGTCGAGCGGCTTTTCGCCGTCCTCCATGTGGCGCACGATGTTCTCGATCATCACGATGGCGTCGTCGACCACGAAGCCTGTGCCGATGGTCAGCGCCATCAGCGACAGATTGTCGAGCGAGAATCCAGCAAACCACATCACGCCGAAGGTCGCGATCAGCGATAAGGGAAGAGCTACCCCGGCGATGATGGTGGCACGCACGGTACGTAGGAAAATCAGCACCACCAGCACGACCAGCACCACGCTGAGCATCAGCGTGAATTGCACGTCGTGGATCGAGGCGCGGATGGTGGTGGTGCGGTCGTTGACGATGGTGAGGCGGGCGCCGGCCGGCATCGCGCGCCGCAGCCGCGGCAGTTCGGCGCGCACGCGCTCAACGGTCTCGATCACATTGGCGCCGGGCTGGCGCTGGACGTCCACCACGATCGCCGGCGTGCCCTTGTAGGACGCGCCGACCTTGGTGTTCTCCAGCCCGTCGATCACGTCGGCGATGTCGCTGATTTTGACCGGCGCGCCGTTGCGGAACGCCACCACTACCGATTTGTAGGTCGCGGCAGCGGTGATCTGGTCGTTGGCGGCGATGGTGTAGGACTGGTGCGCGCCGTCGAGCGAGCCTTTGGAACCGGCCACGTTGGCGCTGACGATGGCAGTGCGCAGGTCCTCGAGCGCAATGCCGTAGGCGGCCAGCCGCAACAGATCGGCCTGGATGCGGATCGCCGGGCGGATGCCGCCCTGCACCGAGACGTGGCCGACGCCGGTCACCTCCGACAGCCGTGGCGCCATGATGGTGTCGGCCATGTCGCTGAGCGTGCGCAGATCGATGGTCGGCGAGGTGAGCGCCAGCGTGATGATCGGCGCGTCGGCTGGGTTCACTTTCGAATAGAGCGGTGGGTAGGGTAGGGTGCGCGGCAGCGTCGAGCCGGCGGCGTTGATCGCCGATTGCACGTCTTGCGCGGCGGCGTCGATGTCGCGGTTGAGGTCGAATTGCAGCGTCACTTGGCTGATGCCGAACGAACTCGATGAGGTCATGACTTGCAACGCCGGGATCTGGCCGAACTGCCGCTCCAGCGGCGCGGTCACCAGCGAGGCGATGGTGTCGGGGCTGGCGCCTGGCAGTTGGGTGGTGACCTGGATGGTGGGGAAATCCACTTGCGGCAGCGCCGAAATCGGCAGCCACCAGTAACCGAGCGCGCCACCCAGCATCACCGCGATGCCAAGCAAAGAGGTGGCGATCGGCCGGTGGACGAATGGGGAGGAGACGCTCATTGCGACGGGTTCGGCCTCCCGCCGCCGGGACGTTGGCCAGCGCGTTGCCGCGTGCGTTGCGGGGCCGCAGGTGCGCCGTCAGCGCTGCCGATCACGATCTTGCTGCCGTCATTGAGCCGGACAAAGCCGGTGGTGACCACGCGTTCGGGCGGAGTCAGGCCGCTTTCGACCACGGTCTGCGTCTCGTCCTGCTTCTGCACGACGATGGGGCGCATCGCCACGGTGTTGTCGTCCTTGACCACGTAGACGAAGGCGCCGTTCGGGCCGCGCTGCACGGCGCCGGTCGGGATCGTCACCACGTCTTGCAGCGTGTCGATCAACAGCCGCACATTGACGAATTGCCCCGGCCAAAGCTGCAGGTTGATGTTGGGAAACTCGGCCTTGAGCTTCACGGTGCCGGTGGTCTGATCGACCTGGTTGTCCACCACGCGCAAGGTGCCGCGGTCGATCACCGCGTCGCTATCGGGGCGCTGCGCCTCGACGGCAAGCGGTCCCTTGGCGAAAGCGCTGTTGACCTGGCCGAGCTCCTGCTGCGGCAAGTTGAACAGCACCGAGATCGGCTTGATCTGGGTGATCATCACGATCGCGGAATTGGCGTCGGAGGCGTGCACGATATTGCCTTCGTCGACCATGCGGATACCAGTGCGCCCGCTGATCGGAGCGACGATGGTGGTGTAGCCGAGCGTCGCCTGCATGTTCTCGATCGCCGCCTGATCGGATTGCACCAGGGCGGCAAATTGCGCGACCAGCGCCCTTTGGGTGTCGGCCTGCTGCTTGTTGATGGCGTTGGTGGCCGCCAGTTTTTCGTAGCGGTCGAGATCGATCTTGGCATTGGCGAGTTGCGCTGAGTCCTGCGCCTTCTTGGCGGTCGCCTGGTCGAACTGCGCCTGATAGGTGGTGGGATCGATGCGCGCCAGCACGTCGCCTTTTTTGACGTCGTCGCCCTCCTTGAAGCCGACACTGAGCAGCTTGCCGTCGACCTGCGGGCGCACCGTCACGGTATTAAGTGCCTTGATGGTGCCGACGGCGTCGAGATAGACCGGCACATCAGTCTTGACGGCAGGAGCGGCCAGCACCGGCACCGCTCCGCCTTCCGCGCCGAAACGGCCGCGGTTCTGCTGCGGCGGCGATTTGGTGAAGACGTAGACCAGCGCCGTGGCGGCCGTGACGACGATCAGCACGATCGCCAGGTTGCGGCGGCCGCGCGATTTGGTCTTCGCCCAAATCTGCTTCGGCAATTCACCGTGCATCGGTGGTCTCCAACGGCTTGGGCAGCCAACCGCCGCCAAGCGCCTGATAGAGGCTGACGACCGCCAGCACATGCGCGAGCTGCGCCTGCACCAGCGCGTCCTCGGCCTGATAAAGCGTCTGCTGCGTCTGCAGCACGGTGACCAGATCGATGGTGCCCTGGCTCAAGCGCTGCTCGGAAATTTCGAAGGCGCGCCGCGAACTCGTCACCACGTCGCGCTGCAGCCGTTGGCGCAATGCGGTCTGGCGGATGGCATCGAGCGCGGTCTCCACGTCGGAGAAGGCTGAGATCACCGCCTTGCGATAAATCTGCAAGAGCTCGTCCTGCTTGCCTTTCTGCAGGTCGAAATTGCCCTGGATGCGGGCGCCGTCGAAGATCGGCTGGGTTAGGCCGGCGGCCGCGGTATAGAATGCCGATTCCGGCCGTAACAGCGTGCGCAGGATCGCGCTCTGGTAGCCGCCCTCGCCGGTGAGCGTGATGCTCGGCAGGAACTGCGCGCGCGCGTTTTCCACGTTGGCATTGGCGGCGGCAAGATTGGCTTCCGCTTGGCGGATGTCCGGGCGCTGCGCCAGCAGCTCGGACGGCAGACCGGGGGTGACGCGCGGCGTGGCGATGGCGCGCAAGGAGCCGCCGCGGATGCGCACGCGCTCGGGCGAGCGCGCGATCAGCACCGCGAGCGCGTTGCGGTTCTGCTGCAATGTTTGTTGCAGCGGCGGGATCGCCGCGCGTTGCGTGCTGACCAGACTCTGTTGCTGTGCGACATCAAGCGCCGAAGCCGTGCCGGCATTGAGCCGCTGCTGGATCAAATTGAGCACGCGGTTGGCGCTCGCCAGGTTTTCTTGCGCGACCCGCAGCCGGTCCTGCGCAGCCAGCACCTGGAAATAGGCGTTGGCGGTGGCGACCACGGTGGTCAAGCCCACCACTTCGCGGTCGTAGCGGCTGGCAACCGCAGACTCTTCGGCGGCGCGCAGCGCCGAGCGATTCTTGCCCCAAAAGTCGATTTCGTAGCTGGCGGTGAGCGACGTCGACAACAGATCGCGCTCGGAGCCGCCAAGCGAACCGGTAGTGCCGCCGGCCGAAGTGGATTGTGACGTGCGCAACCGTGTAGCGCTGCCGTTGAGAACGACATTGGGCAGCAGCGGCGCGCCGGCCACGCGCGCCTGCGCGTCGGCCTGCACGATGCGCGCGACCGCCGCCGCGATATCGAGATTAGCCGCGCGGGCTTCTTCGATGACTTCGGTCAATTCCTTCGAGCGGAAGCCGCGCCACCAGTCGAGCGTTGGCACGGCGGCTTCCGCCAGCGCCGGATTTTTCGGGCCGCCGTCATAGGCCTGCGGGATAACGAGCCCAGGTTCGGGCTTGTCGCCACTGAGCAGGCAGCCGCCGAGAGAGAGCATCAGGCAGATTCCTTGCAGCATGGCCACAAACGGGCGCGCGCGCCGCTCTGTTCCCGACTCCACACCTTGGCAACGGCGAAGCATCCCGACGACTTTCAAAAACCGCTCAAAACCGGAATCAGAAGGGGAAATTAGCCCGTTTTACTGTTGGGTGCTCGTCGATTTACGCCCGGGCGGCCAGTCGGCCAGTGCGCTGCGGCCGGCCGGGGACATTTGCGAGGCCGAGAACGCGAACACACCCTGGATGACTTGATCGAAGGCTTGGCGCGCCGCGCGCGTCTTCGCCATCGCCGCGCGCATCGCCTCAAGGTCGAACGGCTCGTGCCGCAGCGTCGCGCGGATCTGGTTCTGCGCTGAGTGATATTGCCGCTGCGCGTCGTCGATCAGCTGGCGGTTGGCGTTGATCTGGCCGCGCAGCAAGTCGGCATCGGCCGGCGGTAGCGTATCGGCGATGTGCTCGACGCGCACGAACACATTGCGGTCCCAGGCCGGCGCGGCCGGCGCGCGGATCGCCATCGCCACCGCGACGCCGACGAAGAACAGATTAAGCGCGAGCGAGCCGAGCAGCAGCCAGCGCGACGAGCCGCGTGTGATCGCGGGGGCGTATTGGGCGACGGTCATGGGCGCGCTCCCGTCAATGCCTCGGGCTCAAACACGATCGAGCCGATATCGGAGCGGCTGGCGACCGAGAACGGCGTACCGCCCCCGTCGAAGCGCCGG
Source organism: uncultured Alphaproteobacteria bacterium (assembly GCA_963770985.1). Taxonomy (GTDB): domain Bacteria; phylum Pseudomonadota; class Alphaproteobacteria; order Rhizobiales; family Xanthobacteraceae; genus Pseudolabrys. The sequence continues at coordinate 138,366 of CAVYRR010000007.1, forward strand.
TCGACGCCGGCGATGCCGATGACGAAGCCGAGCGCGGCGCAGCCGGCCAGCGCCGCGACACGCGGCCAGGCCGGTGCGAATTGCCAATCGAGCAGCACGCCCGGCAGGCGCCACAGCGGTACCTTCTGCCGCGGCAGCGAACCGGCGAGCCGCTTGAGCGCGCGCTCCACCGCCGCGTCGTCCACCGGCGGCGCTTGCGTCGCGCGTTTGAGCGCGCGCTCGAGAAATTCCGGCAACTGCTCTTTGTCCATTTTACTCGTCCCCATCGATCACACTGTCGAGCGTACGGCGCAGGTTCTGCTTGCCGCGCACCAATAAAGTCTCCACCGCCGACACCGAAGTGTCGAGGATTTCCGCCACCTGCGCATTGCTCATGCCGTCACCGTAAGTGAGCACGATCGCGGCGCGCTGGCGCGCGGGCAGTCCGGCGATCGCCGCTGCCACCAGGCGCTCGCGCTCGTCGCGTTCCGCTTTTTCGCTCGCACCAAGCGCCGAGTTCGACGATCTCGCCGGCGGCGTCCAGCGCGACCCAGGGCGCACGTCGCTTGCGGTCGAGACAAAGATTGACGACGACGCGGGTGAGCCAAGTGCGGAACAGCGCCAGCGGCTGCCAGCGCCGCGCGTGTGTCCAGACCCGCAGCATGGCTTCCTGCGCCACGTCTTCGGCATCGGCAGCATTGCCGAGAATGCGGCGGGCAAGCCCGAGCATGACCGGCAGATGGCGGCTGGCGAGCACGCGGAACGCCCGCTCGTCGCCGCGCGCAATCCGGGCCATGAGCGCTTCGTCGCTGTCATCCATCGTTGGTTGGCGACCGCCATCGGGAATCCCCGTCCATTGTAGTCCTTGGACTGTCCATTAAACGCACAGGGGCGTGGAAACCTGTGGGGAACGCAGGGCGCGCAAAGCGGCAATAAGATCCCCAGCACGCCCCACTAACCTATTGAATTACCATGCTTTAGCAACCTGCTAGGAGCCAGCAAACTCGATCCATTTCAACCGGCCATAGCCGCTTGACCGGTCGGCGCCGGTAGCTTGACGCGTGTTGCCGGAAAATGGACGAAATCGGCCAATTGCGGTCTACATGACGAATACCGCCGGGATTCACCGGTCACGAAGGAGGAATAGCACTATGGACAAGGCACTCTACGATAAGGGCATGGCGATGCGCCGTAAGGTTCTCGGCGACGAATATGTCGACCGGGCGGTCGCTAATACCGACGATTTCAATCGCAAATTCCAGGACCTGCTCAACGAATTTTGCTGGGGTGCCGTGTGGACTGACGAGGACCTCAAGCCGCGCGACCGCAGCCTGCTCAATCTCGGCATGATCGCCTGCCTTGGGCGCATGCACGAGTTCGAGGCGCATTTCCGCGGCGCGCTGAACAATGGGCTGACACCGAAGGAACTCAGCGCGATCCTGCGCCAGGTCGCCATTTATTGCGGCTTCCCGGCCGCGGTCGACTGCCACCGCGTGGCCAAGCAGGTTTTGGCGACGTACGCCAAGAAAACCTGACGAAAATCCAAGGGGTCATGGCAGAATCACGTTATTGAGATAGCCGCAATCTTGTCTTGAATGTGCCGTCTTCCCGGGGCAATCAAGCCCCTGGGACGGTTGGGGATTCCAGTTCCCCGGCCTCATGGTGGACGATGATCCGACGCTATGGACTTTTCCTGCTCACCCTGCCGGTCGCGGCGGCTTTCTCGGCTGCGCCCGCAAATGCGCAGTATTATCCGTCGCCACCACCGGGATATTATCGCGAGGCCCCGCCCCCGGGCGCTTATTATAACGACCGCGATCCGCCGCCCGCCTTCTGGAGCGAGGATGATGACGACGATCGGCCGGTGCGTCGGCCGTATCGCTCGCCCCGCACGAGCCAGGTTCCGCCGCAAGGCCAGACCGGCGCTCCCGGCCGCATCCTGCCCTATCCGGCCGACGCCGAGCCGCCACCGCCCGCCTTTGCCCCGCCTGCCGACCGCCCTCCCTTTGGGCACCAGCTTGACCAGCAGGCGCCGGCCGCCGCCCGGGATCCCGATGAGATCCGCCCGCCGGCCGCAATCGGTTCCGCACCAGCCGTTGCCCCGAGTGCCGTGCCTCAGCCGGCGCCGCCGGTTGGCACCGCCGCGTTGCCGCCGGAGGATCAGCCGGAGCAAGGCCAGCCCAAGGCACTGCCGGACAATCTGAAGCGGCAATTGGTCGACTTCAACACCAAGGAGCCGGCCGGTACCATCGTTGTCGATACCGCCAACACCTACCTCTATCTGGTACTCGGTGGCGGCAAGGCGATCCGCTACGGCGTGCGCGTGGGCCGCGAGGGTTTCACCTGGACTGGCACCGAGCGGATTTCCAGGATGAAAGAATGGCCGGATTGGTTCCCGCCCACCGAGATGATCGAGCGCCAGCCCTATCTGCCGCGCCAGATGGCGGGCGGGCCGGGCAATCCGCTCGGCGCGCGCGCCATGTATCTCGGACACACGCTTTACCGGATCCACGGCACCAACCAGCCGTCGACCATCGGACATTATGTTTCGTCGGGCTGCGTCGGCATGCTCAACGAGGACGTCGAGGATCTCTACAGCCGCGTGCAGGTCGGCACGCGCGTCGTCGTACTGCCCGGCAAGGCGCCCGAGACGGTGGCCAATGGCCCTGCGCCGAATTCCGAACCGGCAAACCCGATGGCGCCGCCGCCGCGCAGCGGCACCGCGATTTCGGGTTCTCCGTTGCCGCCGGCGCGCTAAACGAAATCGTACGCGTCCCGGTAGCACCCGATCTGCCTCTGAACTAACATCGCACCAACAAGCCGTTCACCCGAAACGTTTGCGGGCAAGATCGGTCTATGGGCAGGAAGCGATGGGAGGCCGGCATGGCACGTGAGGACTCGCGGACCAAGCTCAACCGACGCAATTTCTTGGCGGGCGTAGCGATTGCCGGTGCGGCCGGTGCGGCGCCTGCGCCGGAAATTGCCAAGGCTGCGGCCCCTGCGATTGCGCTAAACGCAACGCCGCAGCCGTCGGCCTTGCGCCCATCCGCCGCGGTTGCCGCCGCAGAAACCGGCGTGCCGAATGTGGCCGCAAAAACCGAAGGCATACCCGGCTCCGACTTCATGGTTGATGTCATCAAGTCGCTCGATATCGATTATTTGCCGTGCAACCCGGCGCAAAGTTTCCGCGGCTTGCATGAATCCTTGATCAACTACGGCGGCAACAAGAAACCTGAATTCCTCACCTGTACGCATGAGGAATCCTCGGTGGCGATGGCGCACGGTTATTTCAAGATTGCCGGCAAGCCACTCTTGGTGCTCTGTCATGGCACCGTCGGTCTGCAGCACGCCGCGATGGCGATCTACAATGCTTGGTGCGACCGCGTGCCGGTGATCGTGATGGGCGGCACAGATCTCGACGCCGCCAAGCGTCCGCCCGGCGTGCCGACCTTCCATTCGGCACAGGACATCAACGCGCTGGTGCGCGATTTTACCAAATGGGACGACCAGCCGGTGTCGCTGCAGCATTTCGCGCAATCTTTCGTGCGCGCCTACAAGCTGGCAATGACGCCCCCGCACGAGCCGGTGGCGATCGCGCTCGATACCGGGCTACAGGAAGAGACGGTGCACGATCGCGCCAAGCTGACGATACCGCGTTACGTTCCGACCTCGGCCCCGCAGGGCGACCTGAACGCGGTGCGCGAGGCGGCACGCCTGCTGGCGAATGCCGAGCGTCCGGTGATCGTCGCGGACAAAATGGCGCGCACGGGCAACGGTGTGAAGCTGCTGGTCGAACTCGCCGAAGCCTTGCAGGCGCCGGTGATCGACCAGAAGGGGCGGATGAATTTCCCCAACACGCATTATCTCTCGCAGAATGCGGGCGGCCGCACCTGTTGGGGCAGGCCGACGTGATCATCGGGCTCGAACTGTCGGATTATTGGGGCACGGTGAACGGCTTCATCGACAACGGCGACAATGAGGGCGCCGGCTTGCAGGAATCCCACATCAAGCCGGACGCCAAACTGATCAGCATCAGCTCGATCGCGCTCAACACCAAAGCAAACTACCAGGATTTCCAGCGTTTCCAGGTGGTGGATGTCGACATGGCGGGCGACGCGGAGGCGACCCTGCCGGCGTTGATCGAAGCGGTGAAGTCCGCGCTGCCGTCCGCCCGCAAGGCCGTGATCGAAGCGCGCGGCGAGCGCCTGAAGAAGGCGTGGGCGGATGCGCGCGAACGCACGCGCCAAGCGGCCGCTCTTGCCTGGGATGCCAGTCCCATCAGCACGGCGCGCATGTCGATGGAAGTCTACGCGCAGATCAAGGACCTCGACTGGTCCTCGGTCGGCGGCGACCGGCAGTTTTCGGCCTGGCCGACCCGGCTGTGGCCGATGGACAAGCATTATCATCACATCGGCGGGCCGGGCGGTTATGGCATCGGCTACAACGCGCCGGCCGCGGTCGGCGCCGCGCTCGCCAATCGCGCGGAAGGGCGCTTCTCGGTCAACTTCCAACCCGACGGCGACATCATGTTCGGGCCGGGCGTGCTGTGGACCGCGGCGCACCACAAGATTCCGCTACTGTCGGTGATGCACAACAACCGCGGCTACCACCAGGAAGTCATGCACGTGCAGCGCATGTCGAACCGGCGCAACCGTGTCGCCTATAATGGCAAGGATTTGGGGCCGATCGGCACGCGCATCGAAAACCCGGCGATCGATTACGGCAAGCTCGCGAGTTCGCTCGGCCTGTGGTCGGCCGGCCCGATCAGCGATCCGACCGAGCTCGCGTCAGCGCTGAAGAATGCGGTGCAGGCAGTCAAGGCCGGCGAGCCCGCGCTCGTCGACGTCGTCACGCAGCCGCGTTGAGGGAACGGGTCATGTGTTATCGCGCATTCGCGGTCATGGCGGCGCTGACCGGGTTGTTCGTGGATCACGCGCTCGCGGCTTCCGCCGAGCACGGCAAGGTCGCCTTCATCCAACACGGCTGCTGGCAGTGCCACGGCACGCTGGGGCAGGGTTCGATCGCGACCAGCGGGGGAAAACGGCTGGCGCCCAATCCGATGCCATGGGAGACATTTGCCGGCTTCGTGCGCTCGACCAACCGGGCGATGCCGCCCTACAGCGAAAAGATTCTGTCCGACGGCGATCTTGCCGATATCTACGCTTATCTGCAATCGATCCCGAAGCCGCCGGACGCCAACAGCATTCCGCTATTGAAGCAGTAGCGATCAGCCGCGATCCCGCCCCTGCGCATTGACGCGCACCAGCCTTGTCACCGCCTCGATCACCGCGCCGGGATCGGCGATGCCTTTGCCGGCGATGTCGTGCGCGCTGCCGTGCGCGACCGATGAGAACAGGATCGGCGAGCCGATCGACAGGCCCGCAGTGCGGTTGAAGGCCTGCAGCTTGGCGGCGATATGGCCCTGGTCGTGCAGCATGACGATGTAGGCATCGCAGCCTTTCTTGCGGAACATGGTGTCGGCGCCGAACGGGCCGGAAGCTTCGATGCCGTCTTTGGCCGCGCGCGCGATGGCCGGGATGATGATCTCGATCTCCTCCGTGCCGAACATGCCCTCTTCGCCGGCATGAGGGTTGAGCCCGCCGACGAAAATCTTCGGCCGCTCGATGCCGAGCTGCTTGAGCGCGGCGTCGGTGACGCGGATCACGCGCTCGACCCGCTCCGGCGTGATCAGCGCGACCGCCTGGCGCACGCTGACATGCAGCGTGGCGTGCGCAATACGGACGTCATCGAAGCAGATCATCAGATAGACATCGTTGACCGGCGTGCCGGTCTCGCGCGCGACGAATGAGGGATAGCCGTCGAAGGCGATGCCGGCCGCGGCGATCGAGCGCTCGGTCTGCGGCGCCGCCACCACCGCCTCGACCTCGCCGGCGAGCGCGGCTTTTATCGCGCGGCGGGCGCTAGCGAGCGAAGCGCGGCCGTAGGCGGCGTCGACCTTGCCGAAAGTGACGGGCGTATTGGTTCCATCGCCGGCATCGAGCAGGTTGACCGCGCCGTTCGACCAATCGGCATCGCCGGCCTTGCCGACGACGTGCAGGCGTGGCGACAAGCCGGCGGCTTTCGCATGCAGTTCCACCGCCGCCGGGTCGCCCACCAGCAAAGGCCGGCAGAGCGCCGTCACGCGCGCATCAAGTGCCGCCTTAAGTGCGATTTCCGGGCCGATCCCGGCCGGGTCTCCGGTTGCAATGGCGATCCGCGGCAGCGGCATGGCGGTCATCTTCCCCGGTTGGCGCGACTGCCTATAATGGTTGGGAAGAATAACAAACTGTCAGGGAAACGTCGCCATGATGTCGCGTGAACAAAACGACCAGTTGAGCCGCATCGGCCCCGGCACGCTGATGGGCAAGCTGTTGCGGCGCTATTGGGCGCCGTTCCTGTTGGCGGCGGAAATCCCCGCGCCGGACTGTCCGCCGGTGCGCGTCAAACTGATGGGCGAGCGCCTGATCGCTTTCCGCGACAGCAAGGGCCGCGTCGGCCTGATCGACGAGTTCTGCGCCCATCGCGGCGCCTCGCTGTGGTTCGGCGAGAGCGAAGATTACGGCATCCGCTGCCACTATCACGGCTGGAAATACGACATCACCGGCCAGTGCGTTGATCTGCCGTCCGAGCCGGAGGGGTCAGGCTTCCGCAAGAACATCAAATTGAAATCCTACCCCTGCATCGAAAAGGCCGAGATCGTCTGGGCCTATATGGGTCCGCCGGAATTGCAGCCGCCGCCGCCGGCGCTGGAATGGACCGACGTGAAGCCCGAGCAGCGCTTCGTCTCCAAGCGTCTGCAGGAATGCAATTACCTGCAAGCGATGGAAGGCGGCATCGACTCCAGCCACGTCTCCTGGCTGCACGGCAGTGAACTCGACAAGGATCCGCTGTTCAAGGGCAGCAAAGCCAACGAATACAACATCAGAGACCGCATGCCGCTGTTCGAGGTCGAGGAATTTTCCGGCGGTCTCTTGATTGGCGCGCGCCGCAATGCCGAGGCCGGCAAATATTACTGGCGCATCACGCCCTGGATCATGCCCTGGTACACCATCATCCCGCCGCGCGCGGGGCATCCGCTCGGCGCACACGCCTGGGTGCCGATCGACGACGAGAATTGCTGGGCCTGGAGCATCAATTATCACCCCAAGCGCGCGCTCACGAAATCGGAAATCTCGGCGATGCAGGACGGCGAGGGCATTCACGTCAAATACGTGCCCGGCACGTTCATTCCGCTCGCCAACAAGTCGAACAACTATCTGATGGATCGCGAGGCGCAAGCGGCGGGTCACAGCGCCACCGGCGTCGACGGCATCGCCATGCAGGACGCTTCCATTCAGGAAAGCATGGGCGCGATCCAGGACCGTACTATGGAACACCTTTGTGCGACCGACGCCGGCATCATCATGACGCGCAGACTGATGCTGCGTGCGGCGAAGGCCGCGGCCGAAGGTAAGCCGGTGCCAGCGACCGAACCGCAGGCGCAGCGTGTGCGCTCGGTGGCGATCGAACTCGGGCAGGGCGTCTCGTTCAGCGAAGGCGCCAAGCACGGGCTGTACGCGGAATTGGGCACGGAACCGATGTCGGTTTGACGAAGGGATTTAATGATGCCGCACTACACCGCGCTGGTCACGCTGTTGGCCGTAGCTTTGTACTTCTACACCGGCATCCTGGTCGCCAAGGCGCGGGGGAAATACGGCGTGAAGGCGCCGGCGACGACCGGAAATCCCGATTTCGAGCGCATGTTCCGCGTGCAGATGAACACGCTGGAGTGGATGCCGATCTTCCTGCCGCTACTTTGGCTGTTCGCGATATACGTCAATGATTGGGGCGCCGCGCTGCTCGGCTTGGTCTGGATCGCCGGACGCGTTCTCTATATCCGCGGCTACAGCGCGGCCGCCGACAAGCGCCACCGGGGCTTTTCAATTCAGGCCTTCGCGTCGGGCGCGCTGCTGATCGGTGCCCTGGTGGGGATCATCTTAAAGTTGGTGCACGGATGATCAAAGACCGTTCATTCCCGCGTAAGCGGAAATTCAGAGAGCATGCAATTCAGCCTCTGGGTCTCCGCTTTCGCGGGGACGAACGGTGAGAGTCATTCCGCCGCGCTCGCCGCCGACGAGACAACGCTTTTGCCGATCGTCGCGTTGACGCGCGGCATCACCTCTTCGGCCATCAATTGCATCGAGCGCTTGGCGAGCGCCGGATCGACCCAGTCCATGCCGGCATAGACCAATTCGCCGAAATCGCCGGTCTCTTCGCGTAGCTTCAGGATTTCGTCGACCACTTTGTTGACGCTGCCGAAGGTCACACAATTGTTTATGACGAAATCGTCGGTGATCTCCTCGTCCGGCTGCTCTTTGTGGCTCTTGAACACATTGAGCCGGTTGCTGCGCGCCAGTTTGGCGCGGATTTGCTGGAAATAGAAACGGTAAGGGCTGTTGGCGGCTTCGCGGCCGTAATGCAAGGCGGTCTTGTCGTCGTCGGCGACAAAGATGGTGCGCGCGATGCGCCAATCGGCGACCTCGGCCTTGGCGCCGGCTTCGGCCTTGCCCTTGGCGTAGTTGGTCCAGTGCGACTTGAGATGCTTGGACAGCAGAAAATTCGCCGACAGCGGATGAAAGTCACGTTTGCCCATCATGACCACGCCCGGCGAGAACGGCGCCACCACGGTTCCAACGATCTCCGGCCGCGGCTTCTGAAACGGCTTGGCCATCGCTCCGACGCCGAGATGCAATGCGGCCGCGCGCTTGATCGCCACCTTGAACCGATTGTCGGGAAAATCGATGTCGTAGGGCGGATCGCGTTCCCAGATCGCCAGGATCACGTCGATCGCTTCGGCGAAAATCTTGTTGCGGTCCTCGTCGAGCAGTCCAATCGCCTCGGCATCCGATGCCAGCGCGCCGGCCGAGACGCCCAAGATGAAGCGGCCTTGCGCCAGATGGTCGAACATCGCGGTGTGCACCGCGATCAGCACCGGGTGCATCTGCGCCAGATTGCTGGTGCCGGTGGCGAGCTTGATGGTCTTGGTGGCGTGGATCAGCGTGGCGTGGAACATCATGCTGTTGGTGATGTTCTCGCAGACATCGGTCAGGTGCTCGCCGACAAAGGCGTCGTGGAAGCCGAGCCGGTCGGCCAGGATGATCGCCTCGCGGTCCTCGCGCAGCGTTTGCGACCAGTCGCGGCCTATCGGGTGGACCGGCATGGTGAAGTAGCCCAACCGCATTGCTTGCTCCGGCTTGAACTCGATGTGCCGTCGGCAAACTAGCCGAGCCAGCACGCCGATGCATCAAGTGTTCGGCTACCGCCTGCCATGCAAGTCCCTATGACAAAAATCGATTTTGAAATGGTGAAAATGGGCTTCCAAGGACGTGCCCGCTACGGCGTCGCGGCGGCCGGTTCGAGTTTTACCCATTGTACCCACAGGGCGTTTGCGCCAGGTCGGCAACGGCCCGGCAAACGACTAGGGTGCGGCCTGGGACTGCCGATTCGGGGCCGATGGAGTTACGTCCATGATGCGCTGGTTTCATGCCTTGATGCCGAAGGAGGAGCGCTTCTTCGACCTGTTCGCGCGCCATTCGCAGGCCGTACTGGCCGGCGCCGAGGCTTTGCGGGCCATGCTCGAGGGTGGCGAGGCGATCACGCGCAACTACCAAATCGTGATGGACCGCGAGCAGGATGCCGACGACGTGACCCGCGAGGTACTGATCGCGGTGCGCCGCACGTTCATCACCCCGTTCGACCGCGGCAACATCCGCGACCTGATCACCTCGATGGATAATTCCATCGACCAGATGCAGAAGACCGCCAAGGGTATCAAACTGTTCGACGTGACCGAGTTCACACCGCAGATGAAGGAGATGGCGGACGCGATCGTGAAATGCGCGCGCCTGGTGCAGGAGGCGGTGCCGTTGCTGCGCTCGATCAGTTCGGAGGCCGTGCACATCAGCACGCTGACCGAACGGATTTCGCAGCTCGAAGGCCACGCCGACGAACTGCACGATATCGGCCTCACGACGCTCTATAAGACCCACGTGAACTCAAATCCGATGGCTTTCTTCGTCGGCAACGAAGTCTACGACCATTTGGAAAAAGTCGTTGACCGTTTTGACGACGTGGCCAACATCATGCACGGCATTGTCATCGAGCACGTTTAATCATCACCGCAAGGCCAAACGACGATGGATGCCGCTGCGCTCGCTTTGCCATTCCTGATCGCCCTGATCGCGGTCGCGCTCGTGTTCGACTTTCTCAATGGCATGAACGATGCCGCGAATGCGATCGCGACCATCGTATCGACGCGCGTACTGCGCCCGCAGTATGCGGTGCTCTGGGCGGCATTTTTCAATTTCATCGCCTTCCTGTTCTTCGGTCTGCATGTCGCCGAAACCGTCGGCCGCGGAATAGTCGAGGCGGATGTCGTCAATGCTCACGTCATCTTCGGCGCGCTGGCCGGCGCGATCGTCTGGCAGATCCTCACGCAGCGGCTTGGAATCCCGTCGTCGAGCTCGCACGCGCTGATCGGCGGTCTGGTCGGGGCCGGGATCGCCAAGGCTGGAATCCATGCGGTGGTCTGGTCCGGCGTCGGCAAGACGGTGGCGGCGATCTTTCTGTCGCCGGGGCTGGGCTTGCTGCTCGCGCTGATGTTGATGCTGATCGTGTCGTGGATTTTCATGCGTTCGGCGCCCTATGGCGTCGATAGTCTTTTCCGCCGCATTCAGTTCGTCTCGGCATCATGTTATGCGCTCGGCCACGGCGGCAACGATGCACAGAAGACGATGGGGATCATCGCCGTACTGCTTTATTCGCAAGGTCTCCTTGGCACGAAATTCTACGTGCCGTTCTGGGTGGTGATCGCGTGTCAGATCGCGATGGCTGCCGGGACGATGGCCGGCGGTTGGCGCATCGTCAAAACGATGGGCTCGAAAATCACGCGGCTCACGCCAATGCAGGGCTCGTGCGCGGAAACCGCCGGCTCCGTCATGCTGTTTACGGCGACTTATCTCGGCATCCCGGTTTCCACGACCCATACGATCACCGGCTCGATCATCGGTGTGGGTGCGGCGAAAAAGGTGTCGGCGGTACGCTGGGTCGTGGCGCAGGAAATCGTCACCGCCTGGATCATCACCATCCCGGCGTCCGGCCTGCTGGCCGCGCTGTTTTACTGGCTTTCGAGCTTGGTCGGCTGATCAGGCTGCGACGCGCGCGAGGAAGCCCTCGACCTCGTGGCGCAGCTCGGAAGCCGCGGCCTCCACCGCCTGCGAGGCGGTCAGCACGCTTTCGGCCGACTGGCGGGTTTCGCTGGCGGCGCCGGTGACATTGCCGAGCACGGACACTACCAGCTTGGCACCGTCGGCGGCGCCGGCAACGTTTTGCGAAATTTCGGCCGTCGCCCCGCTCTGCTGCTGCACGGCGGTCGAGACGGCGGTAGTGCAGCTGTCGATTTCCTGCATGCGGCTCGCGATGCGGCCGATCGCATCGACCGCGCTGCCGGTCGACGTCTGCACCGCGTTGATCAGCCGGGAGATATCCTCGGTCGCCTTGGCGGTCTGCACCGCCAACGATTTGACTTCCGACGCCACCACAGCGAAGCCCTTGCCGGCCTCGCCGGCGCGCGCGGCCTCGATCGTCGCATTGAGCGCGAGCAAATTGGTCTGGCCGGCGATCGTGCGGATCAGCTTGATCACGTCGCCGATCTTCTGCGCGGCCTGTGACAGCGCGGTAATCTGTGCATTGGTACCCTGTGCTTCGGTCACAGCGGCGCGAACGATCGTGGTGGTCATGGCGAGCTGGCGGCTTATCTCGCCGATCGAGCTGGCCAATTCGTCGGCGGCGACTGCGGCGGTCTGCACGTTCATGCTCGCCTCGTTGGAGGACGATACCGCGCTTTCCGCGCGCTGCGCGGTCTGGCCGGAACTCGTGAGCAAAGCGGTGGCGGTCGAGCGCATGGCCATCGCGCAGTCGGTCACCGTGCGCAAGTGATTCTCGACGCGCTGGCGGAACGCGGTGATCGCCTGATCGATGATGGAGCGTCGCTGCTGCTGCTCCTGCATCGAGGCGCGTTCGCGCTCGGCGTCGCGTCGTTCGGTAATGTCCTCATGCGTCGCCACCCAGCCGCCGTCCGCCATCGGCCGGTTGATGATGGCGACCACGCGTCCGCTGGCGGATGTGACTTCCGCGGTGATCGTCTTGCCCTGCGCCATGGCGGCGATCAGGCTTTGCCGATATTCGTCGGGATCGCGCGAGAAGCTGCCGGTGGCGATACGGTATTCGAGCAGGCTGGTAAGCGTGCGGCCCGGCGTCACGACCTCGTCGGGCAGTTGGTAAAGTTCCATGTAGCGGCGATTGCACACGACCAGCCGCTCGTTGCGGTCGAACATGCACAGGCCCTGCGACATGTTGTTGATCGCAACCCGCATGCGCCGGTTGTCGACGTGCATTCGTTGGGTGGTGCCGATGGCGGCAGCGAGCATCGCCAACAGGGTCGTCAGACCGGCGCCGAAAGCCGATACCGGGAGTTCGGGCGCCGCGGCGACCCAGTCGCTGAGCGGCACGACATAGTGGTACAGCGCAAGGCTCGCCGGAAAGCAGACGCAGCCGATCAGCGCAACCGAGCGCCAATCGTGCGAGAATTTTGCGGCAGAATCTGCGGCCATCGGGGTTCCGTGCAGGGCGGTACACTATTCCCCTACCGGTTGTTTTGCAGTTAATTGCTTGTGGCTAAGTGGTTAAGCAAAGATTAAAGGCCAAGTCGGGAGGGCGCTGGAATGGCGAAATTGCGCGCGGTCGAATGCCGCGAATTCATCCAGGCGGTGATCGAAAAGGCCGCCGACATGGGCGTGCCGGTCTCGATCGCTTTGGTCGGGCCGGAAGGCCACCTGATCGCGGTCGAGCGCATGGACGACGCCGGTTTCATCACCCCGGACACTGCCATCGCCAAGGCCTACACCGTGGCGGCGTTCCGCTCCATGAGCCCGCGCTTCCCCGACGGGCTGGTGATCCAGCAGTGGTTCAAGGAACGCAATCCGCAATTGCTTGTCAGCCTTGCCGCCATGACCAATGGCAAGATCGCGGCCTCGGGCGGCGCCGCGCCGGTGTTCAAGGGTAACGAGATGGTCGGCGCCTACGGCGTCTCCGGCGGCACTTCGCAGCAGGACGAAGAGATGGCGCAATATGCCCGCGCCAAAGTCGGCTGGACGCAAAACCCCGAATCCGACGAGCCCAAGCCGAGCGTAAAGGCGCACATCAACGAACTTTACGCCAAGGCCGGCATCACCGACCGCAAACTCTAGATTTTCCCCACCGGAGCATCGTTATGGAATCGACCGCTGCTTGCCAAGCTGGCCGATCCGCATGGACCGGGCGCATCGAAGACGACGCGCTGCTGCGCGGCGCCGGGTGTTTCGGCGACGACGTCAAGCCGGAGACTGCGCTGGCGGCTTACTTCGTGCGCTCGCCGCACGCCTTCGCCAATATCGAGCACATCGACGTCACGGCCGCCAAGAATGTGCCGGGCGTGGTCGCGGTGCTGACCGCCGCCGATCTCGCCGCGGCGCATTACCATTCGATCTCGCATCCGCATCCGATTCCCGGCCGCGGCGGCAAGGTGGCGGTCGCACCGCACCGGCCGTCGCTGGCGGACAAGCGCGTGCTGCATGTCGGCGAGCCGGTGGCGATGGTGATCGCTATCAGCGCGCAGGTGGCGCAGGATGCCGCCGAAAAAGTCGCCGTCGATTTTCAGCCGCTCGCCGCCGTGACCGATGTGCGCGCGGCCGTAGCATCGGGCGCGCCGCAGCTCTGGCCGGAAGCACCCGGCAATATCGGGTTCGACTGGAGCGCGCCCGCCGATCCCGACGGCAAGAGACAGGCGACGCTCGATCGCGCCTTCAAGGACGCCGCCCATGTGGTGCGCGTCGAGCTCGTGAACCAGCGCCTGGTGGTCGCTTCGCTCGAGCCGCGCACGGCGACCGCGAGTTATGACGCCGGCAAGCAGCAGTTCACGCTTCGCTGCGGCACGCAAGGCGTCGCCGCCGTACGCGGCCAGATCGCTGGCGCCATGGGGATCAAGCCAGAGGAACTGCGCATCCTGACCGACGATCTTGGCGGCGCCTTCGGCATGAAAGGCTGGTGCTATCCCGAATACATTCCGATGCTGCACGCCGCGCGCCTGCTGCAAAAGCCGATTCACTGGGTCTCGACCCGGTCGGAGGCTTTCGTTTCCGACAACCAGGGCCGCAACTCGTTCTGGAGCGCGGAGCTTGCGCTCAGCAAGCGCGGCCGCTTTCTCGGCCTGCGCGTCGACTGTCTCGGCAATGTCGGCGCCTACATCACCGGCGTCGCGCACTTCGTGTTCACCACGCATATCTCCGGCTGCCTGCCGACGGTCTATGACATCCCGCAAGCGCAGGTGAATACGCGCTGCGTGCTCACCAACACGCTGCCGACCGGACCCTATCGTGGCGCCGGCCGTCCGGAGGCGAGCTACCTGATGGAGCGGCTGATCGATGCCGCCGCCGATGCGACCGGCATCGATGCCGCCGAATTGCGCCGGCGCAACCTGATTCATCCTGACAAAATTCCTTACACGACCGCGTTCGGCAACACCTACGACAGTGGCGAATTTCCGGCGGCCTTCGAACGCGCGTTAAGTATTGCGGACTATGCCGGCTTTGCCGGGCGCCGCAAAGCCGCGAAGAAGGCCGGCAGGCTGCGCGGTATCGGCATCGGCTGCTATCTGGAAATTGCCGGCGCGTTCCCGGAAGAGGCCGCGCGCATTTCGTTTCCCGGCGGCAAGGCGGTCGATGTCAGCATCGGCGCCGGCGCCAGCGGGCAGGGTCATCAAACGGTGTTCGGCAAGGTGGCGGCGCGCCGTCTCGGCGTCGCGCCCGAGGCGGTGACGCTAACGGCGGGTGACTCAGCGCGCGACGTGGCCGGTTTCGGCGCGGTCGCCTCGCGCTCGGCCATGTATGTCGGCGGTGCGATCGCAGTCACCGCCGACAGAGTGATCGAGAAGGGCAAGCGCGTCGCTGCCATGTTGCTGCAGGCGGCGGAAGGCGACGTTGATTATAGCGGCGGAAAATTCAGCGTGCGCGGCTCGGGGCGCGAAGTGTCGCTGTTCGATGTGGTCGATCGCGCCGGCGAACTGGCGCGCGCCGGCGTAATCCCGGAAATCCTCGATACCCAGGCGACCGTGAAAACGCCGCCGTCATTCCCGAACGGATGTCACGTCGCCGAGGTCGAGATCGATCCTTCAACCGGTGCCGTTGCGATCGTGAATTATGTGGCGGTCGGCGATTGCGGCAACGTGCTGGATGAGACGATCGTCGAGGGCCAGATCCACGGCGGCGTGGCGCAGGGGCTCGGCCAGGCGCTGACCGAGAACACGATCTACGACGCCACCGGTCAGCTGGTCAGCGGCTCGTTCATGGACTACGCCATGCCGCGCGCGGATTTGATGCCGGATATGACGGTCGAGCATCGCGCCGTCGCTTGCCGCACCAATCCGCTCGGCGTGAAAGGCACCGGCGAGGCCGGCACCACCGCAGCTCCTCCGGCGGTGATCAACGCCATCCTCGACGCATTGCCGAAAGGCGCGCAGCTCGACATGCCGGCGACGCCGGAGCGCATCTGGCGGGCGGTGCGAGCGGCGAAGTAACTACCTGCCCCGGACGCGGTGCAGCACGAAGCGAAAGCGAAGTGGTGCGCCGCTGATCCGTGGCCTTTCAAGGCTCCGAGTATGGAAAGGTCCCGGGTCTGCAGCGCACCGCTGTCGCGCTGCGCTGCGCCCGGGAAACGTAGCCTTACTGCGCGATGTCGATCTTCACCGCGCTGGTGACGGTTTCCCAGTGTTTCATCTCGGCAGCGAGCCAGCTCTGCGCGTCGGCCACCGACTTGCTCGGCACGATGTTGTAGTTCTGCTTCTTGAATTTTTCCTGTGTCTCGGGGGAGGCGAGCGCTTTCACCACAATGGCATAGAGCGCGTCCAGCACCGGCTTGGGTGTGCCGGCCGGCGCGAACAGGCCGTTCCAGGCGATGGTGCCGACGTCCGGATAGCCGACCTCCTTCATGGTCGGAACATTCGGGTATTCCGCCAGCCGCGTGTGGTTGACCACCGCGAGCGGGCGGAACTTGCCCGCCTGCACTTGTCCCGCGCTGCTGCCGGTATTGAGGAACGCCGCCTGCACGTCGCCGCGCAGCATGTCCTGGATCACGCCGGAGGCGCCGTTCTTGTTCGGCAGGCTGGCCAAGTCGAGATCGCCCGCGCGCTTGGCGAAGTAGGCCATGTCGTAATGCGGATAGGAGCCGATGCCGACCGTGCCGTAACGGATCTTGCCCGGGTTTTTCTTGGCGTAATCGATCAGCTCGGGCACCGTTTTGACCGGAAAATCATTGGCGGTCGTCACCAGCAGGAACGCCGGCACGTCGACCAGGTTGCTCACCGCGATCACGCGCTGCTTGTAGTCGAAGTTGAGTTTGTCTTTGTAGAGGATCGGCGTGATCGCGTTGGTCGTGACGTTGCCGATCATCAGCGTGTAGCCGTCGGGCGCCGCCTTCGCCATTTCGTCGATCGCCAGCATGCCGAAGGCGCCGGGCTTGTTGATTACCAGGAAGCTTTGGCCGGTGATCTTCTGGAATTCATCGCCGACGATGCGCGCGGTGATGTCGGTGGCGCCGCCCGGCGCATAAGGCACCAGCACCTTGACCGGCCGGTTCGGGTATTTGTCCTGCGCCGAGGCGGCTGCCATGCCGATAGCAAGGCAGGCGGCGGCGAGCAGGATCGCGGTCAGACGTTTCATGTAAAATCCTCCGTTGCTGATGCTGGTTACGGCAGGGGTTCTTCCGCCCCTGCGTGAAGTTCAAGCCGCTTTGATGCCGTGCAGGCTGTGCGAACCGTCCTTGCAGGTGAAAAACAACACGTCACCGTCGGGCGTCGCACCGCCCGAATGAATTGTGTTGGCCGGAATATAGACCACCGAGCCCGGCTTCACGTCGAATTCCTTGCCGCCGATCTTGGCATGGAAGGTGCCTTGCAGCACGTAGATCCATTGTTCGTTGGGGTGCGAATGCGGCTCGGCGCCGGTGCCGGCGTTCATGCGCATTAGGCCGACGATCATGCGGTCGCCCTCAACGCACGGCCCATGCGCGGTCGAATAGTCCGGCCCGCCCATGATCTTCTGCAGGCTGGCGAGATCGAACACGTATTCGCCCGGCGCTGCGCGCGTGGCGCCCGGCGTGCGCGGGGTGGGTTGAGCGGACATGAGGCTTTCTCCCGGAGAACGGCGTTTAACGGCTTGTTGTCGAACCAATGTTAGTTGACCGGCACCGGCCGCGCCAGTAGACGCGAGGCCCTGTATCGCTATTCGGAACAAGGCTTCACCACCGTTCGGCCGCTGTCGGCCTTAAAGCTGGCGCCGCCTTTAATCGATTCGGAGATCGCCGAAGATGCTGCGTCTGTTCGCCGCGCTGCTGGCACTGGTCGCGCTTTCCGGCTGCGCCGGCGATTATGGGCCGAAGGAAGAGCCGAGTTTCTACCGCAATCTGGCACAGCCGGACGCGCAGCTCGACGCCGCCGCCGCCGCCTCGATGATATCCGGCTACCGCACCAATAACGGGCTGCCGGCGGTGACGCTCGATCCCGAGCTCACGCGGCTGGCCGAGGCGCAGGCCGCGGTCATGGCCAAGCGTGACAGACTCGACCACAACACCGGCAAGCCGTTCGTACTGCGGCTGAAAGCGTCAGGCTACGACGCCAAACGGGCGGCCGAGAATATCGGTGCCGGTTACCACACGCTGGCCGAGGCTTTCTCCGGCTGGCGCGATTCAGCCCCGCATCGCGCCAACATGCTGCTGGTCGGCGCGACTCGCATCGGCATCGCGGCGATCTACACGCCGAGCTCGAAATACAAAGTGTATTGGGCGCTGATCCTGGCGGAGCCGGACGACAAGAAGGGTTAGACACGCTCAGCAACGCCGGAATTCACGCCGCGGGAAACTCTTCTCCGGGTTTCCCGGCTGAACAAGCCGGTCGGGATGCACTTCGAACGACGTACTCTCGCCGTCGCGTGGATCCCAAATGAGATTGATCCAGCCCTCGCCGGATTCGACGTTCTTTATGCGCAGCGTTTTCGTCCCGCCGCTCTTAAAGGTGACGGTCAGGTGATCGCGTTTGAATTCGTATTGGGCCGCTTCGCACCAACGGCCGATCAGATCCTCGATGGTGGGCTTTGCGGCCTTCGCTTCGATCGGAAGCAGCGCAAATGCCAAGAAAACCGCTATGGTGCAGCAGCAAGCGATGCGGATAGTGAGCTTCATTGTTCTGTCCCTCTAAAGTTTTGCAGGGCGCCAGCTTTGGCCTTATCCTGCCCCGCCGTCTGTTTGGCGACACAAGAGGACAGGCGGCAACGGCGCACTAGACCTCATGCTCTCCGCTGACTAGCTTTGCAGCCCATGCCGGTGCTGCCTCGCCTGAACGATTACGACGACATCTACCGCCAATTCCGCTGGCAGGTGCCGGCGCGCTACAATATCGGCGTCGACGTCTGCGACCGCTGGGCGCTAAGCGAGCCGGACCGGCTCGCCATCCTGCACGTCCATCCTGACGGACGTGAAGAGACCGTCAGCTACGGTGCCTTGCGCGACACCTCCAACCGGCTCGCCAATGTTTTGCGCGCGCATGGCGTTAAGCGCGGCGACCGCGTCGCCATCATGCTGCCGCAGATGCCGGAAGTCGCCGCCGCCCATATCGCGATCTACAAGCTCGGCGCGGTCGCGCTGCCGATCGCGGTGCTGTTCGGACCAGATGCGCTGTTCTACCGCTTGCAGAATTCCGGCGCCAAGGCGCTGCTCACCAACGCGCAAGGCCTCGCCAAGCTCAACGGCATTCGCGGCGAGGCGCCGGAACTCACTTGCGTGCTGTCGGTCGACGGCGAAGGCGATGGCGCCGGCAGCTTTCCCGATCTGCTGGCGCGGGCGTCTGCGGATTTCACTGCTGTCGATACCGCCGCCGACGATCCGGCGATGATGATCTACACCTCCGGCACCACCGGCCAGCCCAAGGGCGCGCTGCACGCGCATCGCGTTTTGATCGGCCACTTTCCCGGCATCGAGTTGCCGCACTTTGAATTTCCGCAAGCCGGCGACCGTTACTGGACGCCCGCCGATTGGGCCTGGGCCGGCGGCCTGCTCGACGCGCTGCTGCCGAGCCTGCACTACGGCGTGCCGGTGGTGGCCTACAAGTTCGACAAGTTCGATCCGGAGCGCGCCTTCGCGCTGATGGCGCAGACGCAAACGCGCAACGCGTTCATTCCGCCCACTGCGCTGCGCATGATGCGCACGGCGCCGAGCCCGCGCGGGCGCTACGATTTCAAACTGCGCAGCGTGGCCTCCGGCGGCGAGTCGCTCGGCGTCGAGGCGCTGGAATGGGGCAAGTCCGCGTTCGGTCTTGAGATCAACGAATTCTACGGCCAGACCGAATGCAATCTGGTGCTCGGCTCCTGCGCGCAGCTCGGCATGCTCAAGGCCGGCGCGATCGGCAAACCGATCCCCGGCCACGTGGTGGCGGTGATCGGCCGCGACGGCCAGCCGCTCAAATCCGGCGAGGTCGGCCAGATTGCGGTCAAGCGTCCCGATCCGGTGATGTTCCTGCAATACTGGGGCAAGCCGGAAGCCACGCGCGACAAGTTCATCGGCGACTGGATGACCACCGGCGACCAGGGTGTGATGGACGAGGCGGGCTATTTCAGCTTCGTCGGCCGCGATGACGATGTCATCACGTCATCAGGGTTCCGCATCGGGCCGGGCGAGATCGAGGACTGCCTGATCCGCCATCCGGCGGTGGCGCTCGCCGCCGTGGTCGGCAAGCCAGATCTGCTGCGCACCGAGATCGTCAAGGCCTTCATCGTGCTCAAGAAGAGTCACGCGCCGTCGGATGCACTCGCCGCCGACATCCAAAGCTTCGTCAAGACGCGGCTGTCGGCGCACGAATATCCGCGCGAGGTCGCCTTCATCGACTACATGCCGATGACGACGACCGGCAAGGTGATCAGGCGGTTGCTGCGCGAGCGGGCTTAAGCGCGGGACGCGCCGCCCATGATGAACACGTGGAATCCCAGCCGCCGTTTGGCCACCAGATAGAACATGATCGATTCCGCCACCAGCGCGCTCGAGGTCGCGACGCCCGCGCCCTCGATGCCGACCCGCACCAGGAAAACTTCTCCGGCGATGAGCTGCGCCAGCCGATTGTCGCTGCGCTCGGCGAGGATCGCTTTGATGCGCGCGATCAGGCCCGCCGCGGCTGGCGGCGGCGCGGGCGCGACGTTTTCGGAATCGACCAACGCCGCGGGTTCTCTTCGCGCTGGCGGCGGCCGGGTTGCGAGCGACGGCAAAGCCATCATGTTTGAATAGCAAGGAACCATTAAGAATCGGTTGGGCGGGACCGATTGTGCCGATGTATCAAGGCGTTTCGAGCTTGGCTACGTCGGCCAATATGGCCTCGACCGCTTCGCGCTCCGCAGGGGCCAGCGCCGCCTGCGGCGGAACCGGATCGCCGACCGCGTAGCCCTGGATCTGCAAGCCGGCCTTAATACAGGCGGCGAGATTGAAGCGCGCGAAGGCCTCGTTGATGCGCCAGAGTTCCCGCTGCAGCATCATCGCCTGCGGCCATTGCCCGGCGCGGCACAACTCGTAAAGTCTCACGCTCTGGCGCGGCACGATGCAGGCCGGGCCCGCCATCCAGCCGACGCCGCCGATCAGCATCACCGCCGCCGGAATATGCGCGGAGGCGGAGAACACTTTCATCGCCGGTGCGCGGTTCATGATCGAGAGCAGCCGTCCGGTATTGGTGGAAGCGTCCTTGATGTACTGGATGCGCGGATGGCCCGACAGCCGCGCGATCACGTCGAGGGTGAGATCGCTGCGCTGAAATTGCGGATTGGTGTAGAGCACCACCGGAACGTCCACGCTGTCTGCGATGGCGCGGAAGTAGGTTTCGATCTGCGCGTCCTTAAGCGGGAAATAGGCTTCGAGAATCGCGAGGATGCCGTCGGCACCGAGCGACTGATAATGCTTGGCCTGGGCGACCGCCTCGGCGGTGGACGTGGAGGCGACGCCCGCGACCACCGGCACGCGCTTGCCCGTGGCTTCGATCGTTGCCTGTACGACCGCGGCGCGTTGCTCGCGCGTGAGATAGGCGAACTCGCCGGTCGAGCCGAGCGGGGTCAATCCATGCACGCCGGCCTTGATCAGGTCGGACACCAGCCGCCCCAACACATCGGTGAGGATGCGCCCTTGTGCATCGATCGGCGACACCAGATAGGGGAAGACGCCGTGGAAGTCGCTCATGCTGTCACCCTGAAAATCCGCCGTCGTCGAGAAACTTCCGTTCCTCCGGCGTGCTGACGCGGCCGAGCACCGCATTGCGGTGCGGGAAGCGGCCGAAGCGGCGGATGATATCGGTGTGAATCTCGGCCCACTTCACGCCGTCGGCGTCGTCGACCGCTTTATAGAACGCGACCCCCTTTTCCTGGTCGGCCAGGCTTTCCGAATGCTCGAACGGCAGATAGAAAAAGCCGCGCAGGTCGGGAAACGCACCGTCGAAGCCGTTGAGGATGGCGCGGCTGGCAACGGCGAGCGCCAGCGGATCGCTGGCGAAGGCGCGCGCCTGCCCGCGGAACATATTGCGCGGGAACTGATCGAGCAAAATGAGCAGCGCCAGCGCGCCCTCGGCGTTCGCTTCCCAAGTGGTCAGTTTGCCGGCGGCAGCCGCTTCGTGAACTTTCAGAAAGCGCCGGCGGATGTCGTCGTCGAAAGCGGCGTCCTTCTCGAACCAGCGTTTCGGACCGGCCGCGCGCCAGAACGCGATCACGTCGGCCGGCGAAGGCAGCGCGGACGCCTCGCTCATGCCTCGTCCCGCAATGCGCGGCGCAGGATCTTGCCGACATTGGTCTTCGGCAGCTCTTTGCGGAATTCGATCTGCTTCGGCACCTTGTAGCCGGCGAGCTGGCTGTGCATGTAGCGACGCAGCTCCTGCTCATTCAGGTCGGGCGATTTCTTCACCGCGAACAGCTTGACCGCCTCGCCGGAATGGACATCCGGCACGCCGATCGCGGCGCATTCCAGCACGCCGCCTTGCATCATCGCGACGTCCTCGACCTCGTTGGGGAACACCTTGAAGCCGGACACCGAGATCATGTCCTTCTTGCGGTCGATGATCTTGACGCGGCCCTGCTCGTCCATCACGCCGACGTCGCCGGTGCGGAAGAAACCGTCCGCCGTCATCACCTTGGCGGTCTCGTCGGGGCGCTGCCAGTATCCGGGCATCACCTGCGGTCCGCGCGCGCAAATCTCGCCGTGCTCGCCGAGCGGCACGTCATGGCCGTTATCGTCGCGAATGGAGATTTCGGTCGAAGAAATCGGAAATCCGATGGTGCCGGTCCATTCGGCGATGTCGCCGCGGTTGCAGGTGAGCACCGGCGAGGTTTCCGACAGGCCGTAGCCCTCCACGATCGGCTTACCGGTTGCTTTCACCCACGCGTCGGCGACTGACTTCTGCACCGCCATGCCGCCGGCGACCGCGGATTTCAGCATGCTCAAGTCGAGTTTGCCGAAGTCGGGATGATTGAGCAGCGCATTGTAGAGCGTGTTCACGGCGGGAAACAGGTTCACCTTGTAGTGGCTCAATTCCTTGATCAGGCCGCCGATGTCGCGCGGGTTCGGAATCAGGATGCACATGCCGCCGGTGTGGATGCCGAACAGGAAGCACGCGGTCAGCGCGAAGATGTGATAGAGCGGCAGCGCGGTGACGACGATGATGCGGTCGGTCACGGGCGGTATCGCTACCATCGGCTCGTTCCACGCCACCACCTGCAGCACGTTGGCGACCAGATTGCGGTGCAGCAGCATCGCGCCCTTGGCGATGCCGGTGGTGCCGCCGGTATATTGCAGGAAGGCGATGTCGTCGGGTCTGACCGTAACGGGCGTGAACGGAAGTTTGCGGCCCGCGCCGAGCATGTCGTTGAATTTGGTCGCGTCCGGCAGCGTATAGGCCGGCACCATCTTCTTGACGTGCCGCACCACGGTATTGACCAGCGTGCCTTTCAGCGTGCCCAGCATGTCGCCGAGGCTCGCGATCACCACGTGCTTGACGTGCGTGTGCGGCGACGCCTCTTGCAGCACCGCGGCGAAATTCTCCAGCACGACGATGACTTCGGCGCCGCAGTCCTTAAGCTGGAATTCCAACTCGCGCGGCTTGTACAGCGGGTTGACGTTCACGGCGGTCAGGCCGGCGCGCAGGATGCCGGCGATCGCCACTGCATATTGCAGCACGTTCGGCATCATGATGGCGACGCGGGCGCCGCGTTGCAGACCCTTGCTCTGCAGCCAGGCGGCGAAAGCGCGCGAGGTTTGGTCAAGCTCGGCAAAGGTCAGGGGCTTGCCCATGCACACGCAGGCTTCGCGCGCGGCGTGCGCCTTGAAGCTTTCCTCGAGCATAGTCACCAGCGACGGATAGCGCGTCGGGTCGATGTCGGCGGGTACGCCCGGCGGATAGTGCTGAAGCCAGGGGCGTTGCATGGCGTCTTCCCTATCGCCGCCGGGCTCTTGTCCGGCAAGTTATGACCGGCGGGTGGCGACCAGCATGAGTTGAGTCGAGCGGCGGCGCAAGGGCGACTAGCGATCCGCCCCGCCGAAAGGCACCAGCGGATTGTCGGTAATCGCCGCGCTGTCCGCGCGATCGGGCGCCACGGCGCCGAGGAAGGCCTCGAACAACTCGCGCACGGCCGCCTCCGACAGGTCGCGGGTGATGAACACCAGCCGGCTGCGGTGGTCGTCGTCCGGCCAGCGTTCCAGCCGCGCGGTGGGGTGGAAGACGTGCTGCACGCCGTGCACCACCACCGGCGTTTCGGGCATTTCGGCGAGCTTCACGATGCCCTTGAGCCGCAACAGCTTGTCACCGTGGGTCGCGCGCAGCAGCTCAAGAAACATGTCCAGCGTGCCGGCGGGAATGGCGGCATCGGCGGTGAGCACGAATGAGGTGATGTGCTCGTCGTGGCGGTTAACGTCATGATGATGGTGGTGCGCGTGGCCGTCGGCATAGGCTTCGGCGGCGAGCCATTTCTTGACGTCGGGGATTTTGCGCTGCGGATCGTACAGCCCGCAATTCATCAGCCGCTCCGCCATCGCCTCGCCCTTCGCGGCGTCGAGGATCGGCGCCGCCGGATTGAGCGCGCGCAAGCGCTCAACGATACGCGCGCGCTGCTCGGGGGTCGCGAGATCCGTCTTGGTGAGCACGATGCGGTCGGCCACCGCCGCCTGTTTGACCGCTTCGGCATGGGCGTCGAGCGTCGCCTCGCCGTTGACGCAATCGACCACCGTCACCACGCCGTCGAGCCGGTAGCGCTGCACCAGATACGGGTGCGCCATAGCGGTGTGCAGCACCGGCGCCGGATCGGCGAGGCCGGTGGTTTCCAACAGCACGCGGCGGAAGGTGCAGCGCCGATTGTCGAGATCGCGCAGCAGGGTCTCCAGCGCGTCGACCAGATCGCCGCGCATGGTGCAGCACAGGCAGCCCGACTGCAGCAGCACCATGTTGTCACCGATATATTCCACCAGCAGGTGATCGAGTGCGACGTCGCCGAATTCGTTGATGATGACGGCGGTCTGGCTCAGCGTCTCGTCCTTGAGCAGGCGGTTGAGCAACGTGGTCTTGCCGGCGCCGAGAAAGCCGGTGAGCACGGTGAGCGGAATGGGCTCCGGCGGCCGGCGCCGATCCACGCTATGGCCGGCCGCGGGCATTATTTGGCCGCGCTGACCTTGGGTTTCGCCGCGTGTTTGGCGCGCTTGGGCGCAGCCGCCGTCTTGGCGCCGTCTTCCTTGGCGGAGCCTTCCGTTTTCTCGCCGCTGTCCTTCTTGGCGACGCGCTTTTTCTTCTTCGCTCGCGGTTCGGCGGTCTGCACCGCATCCGGATGGCCGGGCGGTCCGGTAAACACCTTGATCGGCGCCTCGGTCTCGACCGGCGGGCCGAGCACGAACTTGCCGTTCGGCGGCCGCAAGGCGGACAGCATGAACCCTTGCGCCGAGGAGCTGTCGCCGTTGGCGGGTGTGGCGGCGGCGTCATGTTGTTCTTCGTCGTTGTCTTCCGCCGGCGGCTTGCGGCGATGACCGCCGCACATTTCTTCACGCAAGTCGGGCGGCTGCGCATCGATCGGCGCCAAGGCGTCGACCGTGCCAAGCGACGGCGTAAGCCAGGTGAGACCGCCGCCGTTGAAGCCGCGCTCAAGCAGCGCCGCCGCTTTCTGCGCGCGCACCGCGCCGGAATAGGCGCCGAGTACGACCGCGATCAGCCGCCGCCCGTTGCGAGTCGCCGACGCCACCACATTGTAGCCGGAGGAACAGATGAAGCCGGTCTTCATGCCATCGGCGCCGGGATAGCGGTCGAGCAGCGAATTGTAATTGCGCATCACGCGGTTGCCGTACTGGATCGCGTGGATGTGCCAGTAGGAATCGTGTTCCGGAAATTCCTTGATCAGCGCGCGGGCAAGGATGCCGAGGTCGCGCGCCGAGGTGACGTGGTTTTCCGCCGGCAAGCCGTTCGGATTGACGAAATGCAACTCGGTCATGCCGAGCCGGCGGGCGTTCGCGTTCATCATGTCGGCAAAGCCCTCGATCGAGCCGCCGACGCCTTCGGCGATCGCCACCGCCATGTCGTTGGCCGATTTCACCATCAGCATCTTCAGCGCGTTGTCGAGGGTGACGCGGGTGCCAGCCTTGAAACCCATCTTGGTCGGCTGCTGCGCCGCCGCGTTGCGCGATACGGTCAGCAAGGTATCGAAGCCGATGCGGCCGTCCTTGATGGCGTGCAGCGTGGTGTAGGCGGTCATCAATTTGGTGACGGAGGCCGGGTACCACGGATAGGTGGCGTTTTCCGCATGCAGCACCTTGCCGGTGGAGGCCTCGATCAATAGCTGCGCTTCGGCCCCGGCCTTCGTTGTGCCGGCAAGCGCCGCCGCTGCCGCCACGGCAAGGCCAAACATCAGAGATCGGGGTCTAGCGCAATGTGGCAATGGTTGCGGTCCGGTTCAGGGCTCTGGCCAAAGGAAAGACCCAAGAAATCGACTGGGTTCCATAGGCGGTGGCGCTAAGCTATCTAAGCTTTGGACGGGAGGCAAAGTTCGCCCCACCCCCGGTTTGACTTATGGTGACTTAGCCGTACATCGCCGACCAATGCGACCAAAGTTCGGCAAGGGAGAATTCGATGACTGCCTGTATCGTCGGCTGGGCCCATACGCCCTTCGGAAAGCTTAGCGGTGAGACCGTCGAAAGCCTGATCGTGCGGGTCGCCGGCGAGGCGCTGGCCGATGCCGGCGTGCCGGCCGCAGACGTGGACGAGATCGTGCTCGGGCATTTCAACGCCGGCTTTTCGCCGCAGGATTTTACCGCCGCGCTGGTGCTGCAGGCTTCGCCCGATCTGCGCTTCAAGCGCGCGAGCAGGGTCGAGAACGCCTGTGCGACCGGCTCGGCCGCCGTGCATCAGGGGATCAAGGCGATCGAGGCGCGTTCAGCGCGTATCGTGCTTTGCGTCGGCGTCGAGCAGATGACGACCACGCCGGCGCCCGAGATCGGCCGCAACCTGTTGAAGGCATCTTACGTGCGCGAGGAAGCCGAGATCGACGGCGGTTTCGCCGGCATCTTCGGCAAGATTGCCGGCCTCTATTTCCAAAAATGGGGTGACCAGTCCGATGCGCTGGCGATGATCGCCGCCAAGAACCACAAAAACGGCGTCGGCAATCCTTACGCGCAGATGCGCAAGGATCTCGGCTACGATTTCTGCCGCACCGAGAGCGAGAAGAATCCGTTCGTCGCCGGCCCGCTCAAGCGCACCGATTGCTCGCTGGTTTCGGACGGGGCCGCCGCGGTCGTGCTTGCCGACGTGGAGACCGCGCTCAAGCTCGGCAAGGCGGTCGCCTTCCGCGCCGCTGCGCACGTGCAGGACTTCCTACCGATGGCCAAGCGCGACATTCTGAAGTTCGAGGGCTGCGCCCATGCCTGGCATGGCGCGCTGGCGCAAGCGGGACTCAAGCTTGGCGATTTGTCCTTCGTCGAGACGCATGACTGCTTCACCGTCGCCGAGCTGATCGAATACGAGGCCATGGGTCTGACCACCGAAGGTCAGGGCGCCCGCGCCATCAAGGAAGGCTGGACGCAAAAGGACGGAAAGTTGCCGGTCAACCCGTCCGGCGGGCTGAAGGCGAAAGGCCATCCGATCGGCGCCACCGGCGTGTCGATGCACGCGCTCGCCGCCATGCAGCTCACCGACACGGCCGGCGACTTGCAGGTGAAAAACGTCCGCCTCGGCGGCATCTTCAATATGGGCGGCACAGCAGTGGCGAATTACGTGAGCATTCTCGAACGCATCAAGTAGCGCAGGCCGTTTTCCATTAGCCGAAAACGGGAACGAAATATCGTCGCCGCAATTGATAAAACGCAAAGCGGCGGTTTCATAACACCGCAAAATTGATCAAAAATCGGGACGTGATACAGTCCGGCACACATTCATATTCGTTAGTGTGCATATAAAATATAATCCTTGGGTGGAGGCAGTGCGGCCTATGACCAATATTCCAACCGACCTGCTGCGGACGCTTGTTGCCGTCGTCGACTTGCGCAGCTTCACCAAGGCCGCAGCCCACCTCGGGGTCACCCAGCCGGCGGTGAGCGCGCAAATCAAGCGGCTGCAATTCCTGCTCGGCGGTGACTTGTTCGATCGGAGCGTTCAGGGCATCAGCCTGACGCCGCAAGGAGAACTGGTGGTCAGTTATGCGCGCCGCTTGCTCTCGATCAACGACCAGATCGTGAGTATCAGCGACAAAGGCCCGCGGCCCGAGCTGGTGATCCGCGTCGGGACGCCGAGTGAATACATCGCCTCGATCATGCCTGGCATCTTGGCGCAGTTCCGCACGCGCTGGCCGGACGTGCGGTTCAGTATACGGACCGATTTTTACGATCCGCTGGTGCGGGAACTGCGCGCCGGCGAAATTGATCTTATGATCGGACTATCGATGAAGCCGCCGCATGATGCCCGCCACAGCCGGGCGCAAGAAGTGGTTTGGGTGCACAGCCCGGCGACCCGCATCGACCGCGATCGGCCGGTGCCGCTGGTGTCTTATGGCGAGCTTTGCGTGTATCACCGGCTCGCGGTGCAGGCGTTGCAGTCGGCCGGCTTCGACTGGGAAGACGTTTTCACCGGTCCGAGCGTTTCCAGTCTGCGTAGTGCGGTCGATGCCGGGCTCGGTGTCATGGCGATCACCCGCCGGCGGGCAGCAAAAGCCGGCATGCTGGTTTGGGAAAACCCCCCGCTGCCGAAACTGCCCGACCTCTACAGCGGGATCTATGTGCGCGAGGGCGGCGCCCGCGCCGTCTATGAGCAACTGGCCGATGACATCGCGGCGGTGTTCTATGATCCGGTCGAAAGCCCCCCGGACTTGCTCCCTGGCGATGCCGCAGCGCGCAAGGCGACCACTGCGGCCTGATGCGGGCCGTCCGTTAGGACGTTCCCTGACATAATACGCTGTGCGGGATGTCCGTCGTATCTATTCGATCACCTCGTCGGCGCGCGAGTAGCGAGCGGCCACATTGCCGCCGCATTGCCGAGAAGCGCGCTGAACTTGCGCCGCTTCATGAGCCCCTCTTGGGATGCGCCTTGGGTAACAACTAAAGCCTACCACTTTACGGTCGGCGGCGGACAGCAGATCGGAGGCATCGAGAATATCCTCCATGCCGTTTTTCCGTGCCGGAGCATCGATTAAGCCCCCGCGATCGCGCCGGCGCATGCAGCCAGGAACCACCGAATAATAAGCCAAAACATGTGTGAGCTCGCTCACAAACTATTCGCGCGAAGTGGGCGATTGTCCGGCCGGACGGGGGGATCCAGCGCAGGAGGTTCCCATGCGCCGAGCATTATCCATCGCAGCCGTGGCCGCCCTAGTCAGTGCCGGCCTCTTGGTCATTGTTGCTCCGAATAGGACGGTTGCCGACATGGAAGCGACATACGGCGAATTCCGTAACCAGATTTCGATTTATGGTCTTCATGTCGCGCTTCCGGATGACATGAAGCGCTTTCCCATGGAACTCGTGCCATTGCCTTGACCATGCGGCCCAGGCCTACGCAGCGAGCCGATCGGACGCTATTGCCTGCAACGAACGTTATCGTCGCGAGCCGGGCAACTTGCGTTCAATGATCAAAAAGCGGGACCTGGCGGACGCCAGCTATTGGCACAAAGCGGACGTCGCACATAGTTTGCCTTATAAGTTCTCGGCCTGATCCGACTGCGTGAGTCTGGAGGCCGATCCATGCCGCCGGCAAAGCCCGCCATCGCGGCCAAAGATGTTCCTTGGTTCCGCGCGCTTTATGCGCCGCCGGATGAAGGTTTGGCTGCGGCGCTGCTATCGGCGGCCGGCCGTTCTAACGATGCCGAGGCGCGCATCGATCGCCGCACCACGCGGCTGGTGACGGCGATCCGCGCGCGCGTCGGCGGGCTCGGCGGGGTGGAGGATTTTTTGCACGCCTATGCGCTCTCCACCAAGGAGGGCCTGGCGCTGATGGTGCTGGCCGAGGCGCTGCTGCGGGTGCCCGACGCCGACACCGCCGACCGCCTGATCGAGGACAAGCTTAAAAGCGGCGACTGGGCACATCACGATACGCGCTCGGCCGCACTGCTGGTCTCGGCCTCGGCCTGGACGCTCGGCATCACGGCGCGCGTCATCCATCCGGGTGAGACGCCGGAAGGAATTGTCGAGGCGCTGGTCAAGCGGCTCGGCCTGCCGGCGGTGCGCGCCGCCACGCGCCAGGCCATGCGGCTGCTCGGCTCGCACTTTGTGCTCGGGCAGACGATCGAGGAGGCGCTGGCGCGCGCCGATAGCGGCCGCGAGTTTCTTTATTCTTTCGACATGCTGGGCGAGGGCGCCCGCACCGCCGCCGCCGCCGAGCGCTATTTTGAGTCTTATGCCAATGCCATTGACGCCATCGGCAATAGCGCGGGCAATGCCGCGCTGCCGCGGCGGCCGGGCATTTCGGTGAAGCTGTCGGCGCTGCATCCGCGCTACGAGCCGCTGGCGCGCGAACGCGTGCTCAAGGAGCTTACGGCGAAAGTGCTCGAACTGGCGCGTATGGCAAAAGGCCACGAACTCAATTTCACTATCGATGCGGAAGAGGCCGACCGCCTCGAATTGTCGCTCGATGTGATCGCGGCCGTGTTGCGCGATAAGTCGCTCGCAGGCTGGAACGGTTTCGGGCTCGCCGTGCAGGCCTATCAGAAGCGCGCTGGCGCGGTGATCGATTGGATCGCGGACATGACCGCCGCGCTCGACCGCCGCCTGATGGTGCGGCTGGTCAAGGGCGCCTACTGGGACAGCGAGATCAAGCGTGCGCAGGAGCGCGGCCTTGCCGATTATCCGGTGTTCACCCGCAAAGCGATGACCGATCTTTGCTATCTCGACTGCGCGCGCCGGCTGCTTGAACGCCGGCCGCGGCTCTATCCGCAATTCGCCACCCACAATGCGCTCACGGTGGCGAGCGTGATCGAGGATGCCGGCGGCGTCGAAGCTTACGAATTCCAGCGTCTGCACGGCATGGGCGAGGCGCTCTATCACGCGCTGCTGGCGGAATTGCCGGCGCTAACTTGCCGGGTCTATGCGCCGGTCGGCGGCTACGCCGATCTGCTCGCCTATCTGGTGCGGCGGCTGCTGGAGAACGGCGCCAATTCGTCGTTCGTGTCGGTGGCGGCCGATCCGGCGGTGCCGATCGAAACCGTGCTGCGGCGGCCGCAGAGCTGGATCGCTGGTCCTGCTCAAGCGCGCCATCCGCACATTCCCTTGCCGCGCGATCTGTTCGCGCCCGAGCGGCGCAATTCCGCCGGCATCGAATTCGGCGATAGTGCGGCACTCGATGCGCTGCTCGTGGAGATCAAGGCGGCGCCGAAACATGCGAAGGCTGCGCCGCTGATCGATGGCGTCGCAGTCGCGGGGCGCGCGCGCAGCGTCGTGTCGCCGATCGACGGAAAAGCCATCGGTATTGTTGAGGAGGGCGACGAAGCGATCGTCGCGGCGGCTGTTGCCGCGGCGCAAGCCGGTTTCTCATCGTGGAACGCAACGCCGGTGGCCGAGCGCGCCACCACGCTTGAGCGCGCCGGCGATTTGATCGAGCAGAATCGCGGCCGCCTGATCGCGCTCTTGCAAAGCGAAGCCGGCAAGACACTCGACGATTGCATCTCGGAAGTGCGCGAGGCGGCCGACTACTGCCGCTACTACGCAAGCCAGGCGCGCCGCAGCTTGGCGCCACAGCCGCTGCCGGGGGCGACCGGCGAAAGCAACGAGTTGCGCTATCGCGGCCGCGGCGTGTTCGTCTGCATCAGCCCGTGGAATTTTCCGCTGGCGATTTTCATTGGCCAGGTCGCTGGTGCGCTTACCGCCGGAAATTGCGTCGTGGCCAAGCCCGCCGAACAGACGCCGCTGATCGCCTCTGCAACCGTGAAGCTGCTGCACGAAGCCGGCGTGCCGGCGAGCGCACTGCATCTGATGCCGGGCGACGGCAAAGTTGGCGGCATGCTCACCGGCCATGCCGGTGTCGCCGGCGTCGCCTTCACCGGATCGACGGAAGTGGCGCGCACCATCAACCGCACGCTCGCCGCCAAAGACGGTCCGATCCCCGTGCTGATCGCCGAAACCGGCGGCATCAACGCCATGATCGTTGACGCCACCGCGTTGCCCGAGCAGGTGACCGACGATGTCATCGCCTCGGCCTTCCGCTCCGCCGGCCAGCGCTGCTCGGCCTTGCGGCTGCTGTGCGTGCAGGACGACGTCGCCGAGCGCGTGCTCGATATGGTCGAGGGTGCCGCGCGCGAATTGACGCTCGGCGATCCGCGCGATCCGTGCGACGCAGGTCGGCCCGGTGATCGACGCCGAGGCGCGCGACAGGCTCGAGCGCTGGATTGCCGACATGCACGGCGCGCTGCGCTTCCGCTGGGAGGGAGCCGTGCCGTCGCGCGGAACTTATGTCGCGCCGGCGATCCTGGAACTCGATCGTGCAGAACAATTGAAAGAAGAAGTGTTCGGGCCAGTCCTGCACGTTGTTCGCTGGCGAGCAGACGAGTTCGACCGGCTGCTCGCCGACCTCGCCGGCAATGGCACTGCGCTCACCCTCGGCATTCATTCGCGCATCGATGCCACGGTCGAGCGCATCGCCGCGCAGCTGAGCAATGGAAATGTCTACGTTAACCGCAACATGATCGGCGCCGTGGTCGGCAGCCAACCGTTCGGCGGCAGTGGACTTTCCGGCACCGGGCCGAAGGCCGGCGGCCCTAACTATTTGCATCGCTTCACTATTGAACAAGTTGTGACGGTGAACACCGCCGCGTCCGGTGGTAACGCAACCCTGTTGGCGGACGAGGAATCCTAGATCGCGTGGACCGTTCGTCCCGGTTCTGGCGTGTGCACCGCAACAGACGGGTAAGCCTAATAAGAGGCCGTTAACCGGTTTAGCGCGCGGATCGGCTATTGTGTGCGGATGACTGATTCGGTCGCCCGGCTCTATGACGCCGTGATCGTCGCTCGGGACTCAGACCCGGCGAAGTCGCGCACGGCCCGACTGTTGCGCGCCGGCCGCGCCAAAATGGCCAAAAAACTTGCCGAAGAAGCGGTCGAAGTGGTGATCGACGCTATGCACGGCCAGCCCGAAGCCGTGGTGCGCGAAAGCGCCGATTTGCTTTATAATCTCGTGGTGCTCTGGGTTCATTCCGGGGTGCATCCCGACGACGTCTGGGCCGAGATGCACCGGCGCGAGCAGATGTTCGGGATTGCTGAAAAAGTGCCAAAGGATCTGGTACAGTCCACCACGCGCCGTAAGGTCGTGGCACTGGAGACCAGGCGCGTGCGCAAGCGCCGCTGATCCGCCTTTCCCTAACCCGAGCGTTCCGATGACAGTTGAGGCTGCTGAGCCGCGTTCATTGCTTCGCCGTTTGTATGACTGGTGCGTCGCCGCCGCCGGCAAGCGACATGCGCTCGGGATATTGACCGCGGTGGCTTTTGCCGAAAGCTCCTTCTTTCCGATCCCGCCCGACGTCATGCTGGTCCCCATGTCGCTGGCGCGACCCGACCGGGCGTTCCTGATCGCCGCCTGGTGCACCGCCGCCTCGGTCGCCGGCGGCATCGTCGGCTACGGTATCGGGGCGCTGCTTTATGACTCGGTCGGCGCCTGGCTGATCCATCTCTACGGCTATGGCGACAAGGTCGAAGCCTTTCGCGCCGCTTACGCGCAATGGGGTGCCTGGATCATCCTGCTCAAGGGCCTGACCCCGATCCCCTATAAGATCGTGACAATTACGTCCGGATTTGCCGGCTACAATTTCGTTTTGTTCGTCGTTTTGTCGGTTGTCACACGCGGGATGCGGTTTTTTCTGCTGGCTTTCCTACTCAACCGCTACGGCGAAGCGGCGCGCCACATCATCGAGAAACGGCTGGCCCTGTGGACTTCGTTGTTTGCCGTCGTGCTCGTCGGCGGCATCGTGGTTGCGCTATACTTAATCTGACGGAATCGGCATTCCTCATTTTCGCCACCTGTCCGTCCTAAAAGGCTGGGTGGCGCAAATGCCGCCGGGCGATGCCGCAAGGCGGCTGCCCGCAAGTCAATTTGACCGGATATGAGCACCAATCATCTTTCGAAACGTTTCAATGGGCGAACAGCGGCTTCTTCGCTGCTGGCGTGCGTTGGCGCGGGCGCGATCCTGTTCACCGCCGCGCTGGCATTCGCGCAGGACAGCGAGCCGGCCGAGGGGCGCGGCGTGTTTGGCAATATCACGCGCTGGGTCGACGAACAGGCATCCAAACTCGGGTCCCATTTCAGAGGCGCCCGCTCCGGAGTCGAGAATTTCGGTCATGAAGCCGGCGTTGCCGCCAAGTCGACCGTCGAAGGCGCCAAGGACGCAGCCGGCGCGGTCACGCGCATCCCCTCCGCCCGCGTGGTCAGCGGGCATGAGAAATGCACGATCGCGCCAAACGGCGCGCCCGATTGCGTGGTCGCGGCCAGTGCCATCTGCAAGACCAAAGGCTTCGAATCCGGCAAGAGCGTCGACATGACCACCGCCGAGGTGTGCCCGGCGCAAGTGTATATGGCCGGCCGCAGCACCGGTCCGGAATGCCACACCGAGACCTTCGTCTCGCGCGCCCTCTGCCAATAGAATCTAAAAGCCAGCGCCAGCGGGTGCCGGCGGCCGCTTGTGCCGCCGCGCCGCTTGTGTTTCCGTCGCGCCCTTAAATCCGGGAGTGTGTGACGTGAACCTTTATTCAAAGCTGGTAGAGCGTGAAGCCGCTGGCAAGCCGGTCACCGTCGGCGTGATCGGGGCCGGTAAATTCGGCACCATGTTCCTGTCGCAGGCACGGCTGACGCGCGGCCTGCATATCGCGGGCGTCGCCGATCTCGACGTGGCGCGCGCGCATAGCCAGCTGAAGGCTGCCGGTTGGCCGGATGGCGCTTATGCGGGCAAATCGCTCGACGAAGCGTATCAGGCACGCACGACCGTTGTGACCGACAATGCAGAATCTCTGATCGCCGATCCGCGCATCGAGGTGATCGTGGAGGCGACCGGCGTGCCTGGAGCCGGCATTTTTCATTGCTTGAAGGCGATCGCCAACGGCAAGCACATCGTCATGGTCAATGTAGAAGCCGACGCGGTCGCCGGGCCGCTGCTGGCGCGCCGCGCCAAAGCGGCCGGCGTGGTCTACAGCCTCGCCTGGGGCGACCAGCCGGCGCTGATCTGCGAACACGTCGATTCGATGCGCGCCGCCGGCTTCAAGGTGATCTGCGCCGGCAAAGGCACGCGCTACGAGCCGCACTATCACAAGTCCAATCCCGACAATGTCTGGGACATTCTCGACAAGTATCTGAACATTTCCGACCGCAAGTCGATCAATCCGAAAATGTTCAACTCGTTTGTCGACGGCACCAAGTCCGGTATTGAGATGACGGCGGTGTGCAACGCCACCGGTCTCGTGCCGCAAAGCGATGGCTTGCATTTCCCACCCGCGACACGCTTCGAACTCGCCGATATCTGCAAGCCGAAGAGCGACGGCGGCACGCTGGAAAAAGCCGGCGTCACCGAAGTCACTTCATCGGTCTACCGCGACGGCCGCGACGTGCCGCATCATCTCGCGCTCGGTACTTACGTGGTGTTCGAAGGCGAAACCGACTACGCGCGCCGCTGCTTCAAGGAATACGCCATGCTGCCGGACAAGACGGGCAAATACGCCGCGCTCTATCGGCCGATCCATATGATCGGGCTCGAGCTCGGCATTTCGGTGGCGAGCGCCGCCTTGCGCAACGAGCCGACCGGCGCGCCCACTGGCTTCCGCTCCGATGTGGTGGCGACCGCCAAGCGCGGCTTGAAGGCCGGCGAGATGCTGGACGGCGAGGGCGGCTTCTGCGTCTGGGGCAAGCAGACACCGGCGGAAGTCTCGCTCCGTGACGAACTGCTGCCACTCGGCCTGGCGCACAACGTCAAGCTCAAGCGCGACATACCGGAAGGCGGCACGCTGAAATGGGCAGACGTCGCCTATGATCCGAACAACTCGGCGGTGAAGGTGCGGCGCGAAATGGAATCGGCTTTCGGCCGGCAGAACGCCGAGGCGACGGCATAGCGGCAGCTAGGCCAGTTCGATCGCGCCATCCACTTTGTGCGTGAGCCCGACTTTGCCGATGGTCAGCACCACCTGCGCTTGCACGGTCTCGTTTCCCTTCAGCCGGCCGTCGGCCACTGCCGCGCGGATGGCCTTTTCGATTTCCTGCTGCGAGGTCACGCCCACGACCTTGAGGAATTTGCGCAGCGACATATTGAGGGCTTCTTCGTTCATCGCGCTCTCCTTGCGAACGGCTCTTGTCAGCGCGGATATTAGGCGCGCCGCGGCGGCTCTGAAAGCACTCCTATCCAGGCTTTGCAGGTTCGTTGATGGTTGCCGTTGACCCTTGATTTTGCGCCGCTATGATCCGCGCCGCTTGCGCCGCAACAAATGCCCCTGTGGCGGAATTGGTAGACGCGCCTGACTCAAAATCAGGTGGTGGAAACATCGTGCTGGTTCGAGTCCGGCCAGGGGCACCATCTGCTGCCGCGTTTATCGGCCCGCGCCTGCCGTCAGTTCCCTACGGACCAAGTCCTCCAGCGTGCCGGCCTGCGCATCGAATTTAACGCCGCGAATGTGAAATGCGCGGGCGGCGGCCAGGTCGTCGTCTTTGTCGCCGATCAGGAAACTGCGCGCGACGTCGATTGGCCAATCGCGCGCCGCCTGTTCGAGCATGCCCGGTTGCGGCTTTCGGCAGCGGCATTGGATTGCCAATTCCTTGACCGCTCCGTTCGGATGATGCGGGCAATAGTAAAATGCGTCGATGCGTGCGCCGTCGCCCAACAGGGCTTCCTGCAAATGTGTGTTGAATAACTCTACCGCGGCCTCGCTATAAAATCCGCGTGCGACCCCGGACTGATTGGTGGCCACAATCACGTAATATCCCGCATCGTTCAGCAATCGCACCGCCGCGGCAGCGGTCGGCATCATCTTGAGATCCTCGGGTCTGAAAGTGTAGCCGCGATCCACATTGAGCACGCCATCGCGATCCAGAAACGCGGCCGGACGCGGCCGGCGGGATTCGCTCGTATCAGGCAGGGGCGTGCCGACGGGGTCAGTCATGATGCATAGGACAATGCGTCGTCAGTGCCGCCGGGTTGGAGACCGACGAAAGCCTTGCGCATGGAAACGCGCGTCGCGGAAAACTCAAACTCGAAGGCTCGCTCCTCCCACATCGCCAGGAAATTCTGGCGAGCGAGCACGACCCGCCGCCAAGCCGACGGCGGCTTGGCCAAACGCGGCGGATAGGGCGGGATGAAATCGTTCAATGATCGTGCCTGCACTCGACCGATTGCACGCATAGTCTGTAGCGTAAAAACGTCATTTTTGCCATCTTGTCTTGGCTGAAGCACTAAGGGCTTTAAAAGCAGACACGGAAATCGGCTATCCCCCAGCCGACGATTTTCCCAGAAAAACTCTGCAATGATTCTCCGAAATAATCGGGTGCGACGACTCGTGTCATGTGGCGAATCAAAAATGGTTGACTCGGTCTCTCACCGATGTGCGATCAGGACATTTGCGCGTGCGACTTGCCTCATCGTTCGCGACCAAACACGGCGACGTCGCTCGACCCGTCTCTTACACGAGGCGGGGCTGCACGAAAAACAGCGCGATAGCTTTTCAAGTGGGTGATCGCATTCGAATCAGCGCGGCACAATTTTTCGCCATTGCCGGCGTCGTGCTAGTCTAGCACGGCTCAAAATAGCGGAACGCTAAGATGCTCCAGTCTTTGTCGCTGCCTTGAGCTGCCCCGCAGAGTGGCATTGCTGCATTGCAGCAGCCTGCGATAGAATGTTCCTGCATTCACCAACCCCGCCTAAATACTGGTTGCACCCTGTATAATTTAGTTACTAATTATGCTTCGCTTTGCGGCGAATACGTTAATGGGGGCATGACGAAAAATACCGAGCCGGCACTCAGATCGGCACGGTGGGGTACAGCCAAGGGAGGAGTTTTTATGTTGGTCACAAGCAAAGTCCTGAGCTTTAACGCTGCCGCCTGTCTGGGCGGCGTGCTCGCGCTATCGTCGGCGCCCGCCAATGCGTGGGAACCTACTCATCCGATCGAGATCATTGTGCCGGCCGGCACTGGCGGTGGCGCCGACCAGATGGCCCGCGTCATGCAGGGCATCGTCAGCAAGCACAGTCTGTCGAAGCAGTCGGTCGTCGTCATCAACCAATCGGGCGGTGCCGGCGGCGAAGGCTTCCTGGCCGCGAAAAATGCCAAGGGTGATGGCCACAAGCTGATCATCACTTTGTCGAACTTGTTCACCACGCCGCTCGCCACCGGCATCCCCTTCAATTACAAGGATCTGACTCCGGTCGCGATGATGGCGCTCGACGAGTTCGTCCTTTGGGTCAATGTCGACAAACCCTACAAGACCGTGAAGGATTACGTCGACGCCATCAAGGCCGCGCCCGACAATACCTTCAAGATGGGCGGCACCGGCTCCAAGCAGGAAGACCAGATCATCACCGTCGCGCTCGAAAAGGCGACCGGCAAGAAGATGACCTACATTCCGTATAAAGGCGGCGGTGCGGTCGCGGTGCAACTGGTCGGCAATCACATCGACTCGTCGGTCAACAACCCGATCGAGGCGGTGGCGCACTGGCGCGCCGGCAAGCTGCGGCCGCTCTGCGTGTTCGACGCCAAGAAGCTCGATTATCACGACAAGATCGCCGGCGATCTCGCTTGGGATTCGATCCCGACTTGCAAGTCGGCGGGGCTCGATGTCGAGTACGTGATGCTGCGCGGCTTTTTCATGCCCCCGGGCGTGAGCAAGGACATGGTCGATTACTATATTGACCTGTTCAAGAAAGTCCGCGAGACGCCCGAGTGGAAGAAGCTGATGAACGATGGTGCCTTCAACCAGAGCTTCATGACCGGCGCCGAATACGTGAAGTGGGTGGCGGACGCCGAGAAGCTGCATGAAGGCCTGATGAAATCGGCCGGCTTCCTCGCCAAGACCAACTAAGCCTGCGGTCGACTAGCCGCAGTTCCTTGAGGACGTAATGAACGAAACCGTCAATGAAACCGGTGGGACGGGTCCGTCCCACCGGCATGTCGAACTTGGAGTTGCCGCGTCCATAGCACTCCTCGCGCTCATCGGAATCTACGGCAGTTTGAAGGTCGGAATTGGCTGGGCCGCAGACGGGCCGGGCGCTGGCTTCTTTCCATTCTATATCAGCCTGATCGTTCTGATTTCGTGTGGCATCAACGTCTACTCGGCGGTCGCCGTTCCCAATACGGGGAAGCTATTCGCGGAATGGAGCCAGCTTCGGCAGGTTTTGTCGGTGCTGGTGCCCACTGCCATTTATGTCGCCCTGGTGCCCTATATCGGCATGTACGTGTCGTCCGCCCTGTTGGTGGGACTCTTCATGCGATGGTTCGGCCACTACAATTGGCTGCTCGTCGTGGGGATTTCGGTCTTGGTCCCGATTTTGACCTTCCTGATGTTCGAGATCTGGTTCCTGGTCCCGCTTCCGAAGGGGCCGCTCGAGAGTTTCCTGGGATATTGAAAACATACCGGCCGCCGCGCTTTGTGCACCGGCGGGTTCGGGACAAAAATGAGAATCAAGAGACAGGTCTATGTTTGAAGACATCGGTAATCTATTTCACGGCTTCGCCGTGGTCGTGCAGCCGTTCAATCTGGTGCTGATGGTCGTCGGCATCGTGCTCGGCGTCATCGTCGGTGTGCTGCCCGGGCTGGGCGGCGCCAACGGCGTCGCGATACTGCTGCCGCTGACGTTCTCGATGCCACCGACCTCGGCGATCATCATGCTGTCGTGCATTTACTGGGGGGCGCTGTTCGGCGGCGCCATCACCTCGATCCTGTTCAACATACCGGGCGAACCATGGTCGGTGGCGACCACCTTCGACGGCTATCCGATGGCGCAGAAGGGCAAGGCCGGCGAGGCGCTCACCGCCGCCTTCACGTCGTCCTTCGTCGGCGCCCTGTTCGCCGTCATCGTCATCACGTTGGTCGCGCCGCTGGTCGCCAGTTTCGCTCTGCGCTTCGGTCCGCCGGAAATCTTCTCGGTCTATTTTCTGGCCTTCTGCAGCTTCGTCGGCTTGAGCAAGGAGCCGCCATTCAAGACCGTCGCCTCGATGATGCTCGGCTTCGGGCTTGGTGCCGTCGGCCTCGACCAGATGACCGGTCAGTTGCGGCTTACTTTCGGCGTCGAGCAGATGCTCAACGGCTTCGACTTCCTGATCGCGGTGATCGGCCTGTTTGGCATCGGCGAGATCCTGCTGACCATGGAAGAAGGCCTGAGCTTCCGCGGCAAGATCGCCAAATTGAACATGAAGGTGGTGTTGCAGACCTGGAAGGAGCTGCCGCGCTACTGGTCGCTCTATCTGCGCTCTTGCCTGATCGGCTGCTGGATGGGTATCAGCCCGGCTGGAGCTACCCCCGCCTCGTTCATGAGCTACGGCATCGCCAAGCGTATCTCCAAGCGCGGCCATTTGTTCGGTACTGGCGAGATCGAAGGCGTGGTGGCACCGGAAACCGCGGCGCATGCCGCTGGCACTTCCGCGCTGCTGCCGATGATAGCGCTCGGCGTGCCCGGCTCACCCACCGCCGCCGTGCTGCTGGGCGGATTGCTGATCTGGGGCCTGCAGCCCGGTCCGCTGCTGTTCACCGAGCAGAAGGACTTCGTCTGGGGCCTGATCGCCAGCATGTATATGGGCAATATCGTGGGCCTGATTATTGTGCTCACCTGTGTGCCGTTGTTCGCTGCCATTCTCCGCATTCCATTCAGTGTGATCGCGCCGATCATCATGGTGTTCTGCGCCATCGGCGCCTACACCGTGCACAACAACACGTTTGATGTGATGATGATGGTGGTGTTTGGCGTCGTCGGCTACTTCATGAAGAAGTGCAACTATCCGCTGGCGCCGATGGTGCTTGCCATTGTGCTGGGTGACAAAGCGGAAGAGGGATTCCGCCAGTCGCTGCTTGCCTCGCAAGGCGGTCTCGGCGTGTTCTTCTCGACCGGCCTGGTGAGCACGATCATGACGCTTGGCCTGATCGCGTTATTCTGGCCGATAATCCAGGCGGGCTTGATGCGGCTTCGTTCCGGCATCAATGGGCTGCGGCCGGCGGAGTGACGCGGCGCGCGGCGAGGCCGCGAAAAGTCGGCAAATAAAGGCGGTTGCGCGGTCGGGAGCATCTGGCATATTGTATACCAGTCATGAGTAGTCCTAGTCGATTGTCCCGCCGCGTCAGTCTGCGTTCACGCCCGGCCGCCGCGGTTCGTGCACCGGCGGCACCGCAACCGGCGCTGGCCCCCATCGACGTCACCCCGAGCTTCAAGCACAAGGCCTACACCGCGCTGAAGAACGCCATCATTGCGATGGACATCTACCGCAGCCGCGACGACATCCGCCTTGACGAGCGCAAGCTGGCGCACGACTTCGGCATCAGCCGGACACCGGTGCGCGAGGCGATGGCGCAGCTCGAGAGCGAGGGCTTCGTGCGCTCAGTTCCGCGCCGCGGCATCTATGTGGTGCGCAAGACCAAGCGCGAGGTGATTGAAATGATCACCGCCTGGGCGGCGCTTGAGAGCATGGCGGCCCGGCTGATCACGCAGAACGCGAGCGATCCGGAAATCGCCGGCTTGCGCCGGATGTTCACGACGTTCGAGAACGGTAAGCTGCGCGCGCATCTCGACGAATATTCCGACGTCAATATCGAATTCCACCAGACCATCATCCGGCTCAGTCACAACCGGGTGCTGATCGACCTTGCCGAAAATCTGTTCACCCATATGCGCATGATCCGCCGCAAGACTATCGGCGAGAAGGATCGCGCCGACCGTTCAATCCGCGACCACATGAACATCATCGAAGCTTTGGAAGCGCGCGCGACCGATCGCGCCGAAGAACTGGTGCGCGACCACGCGCTCGGCCTGGCCGACCACGTCCAGCGCTACGCCGATTATCTCGATTAAACGAATAAGACGGGAGGATTCCCCAATGGCTGAAGCAGCAGTGAAAGCGAAAAGCGAAACCGCGACGGCGGAAGCAGAGCGGGAGCTGACGGACGGCTTTCATCTCATCATCGACGCGCTCAAGCTCAACGACATCAAGACGATCTACGGCGTGCCCGGCATCCCGATCACGGACTTCGGCCGCATGGCGCAGGCCGCGGGTATCCGCGTCATCTCGTTCCGTCACGAGCAGAACGCCGGCAACGCTGCCGCCATCGCCGGCTTCCTGACCAAGAAACCCGGCATCTGCCTGACAGTGTCGGCCCCCGGCTTTCTCAACGGTCTGGTCGCGCTGGCCAACGCCACGACCAACTGCTTCCCGATGATCCTGATCTCGGGCTCGTCCGAACGCGAGATCGTCGACTTGCAGCAGGGCGACTACGAGGAGATGGACCAGCTCGCCATCGCCAAGCCGCTCTGCAAGGCGGCGTTCCGCGTGCTGCATGCCGCGGACATCGGCATCGGCCTGGCGCGCGCGATCCGCGCGGCTGTTTCGGGGCGTCCCGGCGGCGTCTATCTCGATCTACCGGCCAAGCTGTTCGGTCAGGTGATGGACGCCGAGGCCGGGCAGAAGTCGCTGGTCAAGGTCATCGACGCGGCGCCGGCCCAAATTCCCGCTCCGGCCGCGATCAAACGCGCGCTCGACGTGCTCAAGAGCGCCAAGCGCCCGCTGATCATCCTCGGCAAAGGCGCAGCCTACGCGCAGGCCGACGATCAGATTCGTGCCTTCGTCGAAAAGAGCGGCGCTCCTTTCCTGCCGATGAGCATGGCCAAGGGCCTCTTGTCCGACACCCATCCGCAATGTGCGGGCGCGGCGCGCTCGACGGTGCTGAAAGAATTCCGACGTCGTCATGCTGATCGGGGCGCGCCTGAACTGGCTG
The DNA here is from genome assembly GCA_963770985.1 of uncultured Alphaproteobacteria bacterium. Classification (GTDB taxonomy): domain Bacteria; phylum Pseudomonadota; class Alphaproteobacteria; order Rhizobiales; family Xanthobacteraceae; genus Pseudolabrys. The sequence goes on from CAVYRR010000007.1 coordinate 180,868, forward strand.
CTGTCGCACGGCAAGGGCAAGAACTGGGGCGAACCTCATTCGAAGAAATTCATCCAGGTCGACATCGAGCCGAAGGAAATGGACTCGAACGTCGAGATCGTCGCCCCCGTGGTCGGCGACATCGGCTCCTGCGTGTCGGCACTTCTCGAGGGCATGGGCAACAAGTGGCCGGCGCCGCCGGCCGACTGGACCGGCGCCGTCAGCAAAAAGAGAGAAGAGAATGTCGCCAAGATGGCGCCGCGGTTGATGAACAACAACACGCCGATGGACTACCACGGCGCGCTCGGCGTGCTGCGCACCATCGTCAAGGAGCGGCCGGACGCCATCCTGGTGAACGAAGGCGCCAATGCGCTCGATCTTACGCGCGGCGTCATCGACATGTATCAGCCGCGTAAACGCCTGGATGTCGGCACCTGGGGCGTCATGGGCATCGGCATGGGCTATGCCATCGCCGCCGCGATTGAGATGGGCAAGCCGGTGCTGGCGATCGAAGGCGACAGCGCCTTCGGCTTCTCCGGCATGGAGGTGGAGACGATCTGCCGCTACAAGCTGCCGGTCTGCGTCGTCATCTTCAACAACGACGGCATCTATCGCGGCACCGACGTCAATCGCAGCGGAGGTTCGGATCCTGCGCCCACCGTCTTCGTCAAAGGCTCGCGATACGACAAGATGATGGAAGCGTTCGGCGGCGTCGGCGTCAATGCGACGTCACCCGACGAGCTCAAGCGCGCCGTGAACGAGGCCATGGATTCCGGCAAGCCGACCCTCATCAACGCGGTGCTCGACCCGGCGGCCGGCAGCGAAAGCGGCCGCATCGGCAACCTCAATCCGCAGAGTGCGCTGAAGAAGAAATAAATCGCGCGAAGCAACCGCAATTCAAAGCGTCCCACGCGCGACTGCGCTTCAGGGACATAGTTGGAGATAGTGGAGGACGTAAGATGGCCAGGAAGAAAGTGAAGAAACCCGCCAAGGCGAAAGCCGCGGCAAGAGAACCGACCCGCAAGGTGGTGAAGCTTGCCGCCAAGAAGGCAAACGGCAACGGCAAATCGAATAACTTGCCGAAGCCGAGCAGCAAGCCCTACGGACAGGCCGGCCGCGCGCTCGATGGGCTGCGCATTCTCGACTTCACGCACGTGCAGTCGGGGCCGACCTGCACCCAGCTGCTCGCCTACATGGGCGCCGACGTGATCAAGGTCGAGCGTCCGGGCGCCGGCGACATCACGCGCGGTCAGTTGCGCGACGTGCCCGACGCCGACAGCCTCTATTTCACCATGCTCAACGGCAGCAAGCGGTCGATCACCATCGACTCCAAGCACCCCAAGGGCATGGATATCCTCAACCGACTGATCAAGACCTGCGACGTGCTGGTCGAGAACTTCGCCCCCGGCGCGCTCGACCGCATGGGCCTGACCTGGGACTACGTCCACAAGCACAATCCGCGCATGATCGTCGCCTCGGTCAAGGGCTTCGGCCCCGGCCCCTACGAGGACTGCAAGGTGTACGAGAACGTTGCGCAATGCGCGGGCGGTTCGGCCTCGACCACCGGCTTCCGCGAAGGTCCGCCGCTGGTCACCGGCGCGCAGATCGGCGACAGCGGCACCGGCCTGCATCTCGCGCTCGGCATCATGTCGGCGCTGTACCAGCGCAACCGCACCGGCCGCGGCCAGAAGGTGCTGTGCGCCATGCAGGACGGCGTGCTCAATCTCGCGCGCGTGAAATTGCGCGATCAGCAGCGTCTCGCCCACGGCCCGCTTACCGAATACAGCCAGTACAGTGAAGGCGTGCCGTTCGGCAAGGCGGTGCCGCGCGCCGGCAACGATTCCGGCGGCGGCCAGCCGGCCTGGCTGCTCAAGTGCAAGGGCTGGGAGAGCGATCCCGACGCCTACATTTATTTCATCACCCAGGCGCCGGTGTGGGGCGCGATCTGCGACCTGATCGGCGAGCCGACCTGGAAGACCGATCCGGACTACGCCACGCCGAAGGCGCGCCTGCCGCGGCTGAAAAAGATTTTCGCGCGGATCGAGGAATGGACCATGACCAAGACCAAGTTCGAGGTCATGGACATCTGCAATGCGGTCGATATTCCGGTTGGACCGATCCTGTCGATGAAGGAGATTGCCGAGGACGAGTCGCTGCGTGCCACCGGCACGGTGGTCGAAGTCGATCATCCGACCCGCGGCAAGTACCTGACCGTCGGCAATCCGATCAAGCTGTCGGATTCGCCCGCCGACGTGCGGCGTTCGCCGCTGCTCGGCGAGCACACCGAGGAAATCCTGTCCAAGGTGCTCGGCTACAGCGCATCGCAGGTCGCCGAGATCAAGGCGTCGGGCGCGATCACGGCGCCGGATAAGTCGAAAGCGGCGGCGTAAACTTTCTTGTCCCGGACGCGGTGCAGCACGAAGTGATGCACCGCTGATCCGGGACTGTCGCACACGCGTAGCTTGTTACGGTCCCGGTTCTGTAGCGCACCGCTTCGCGCTGCGCAGCGCCCGGGATAAGTAAGAAAATACGGGGAGAAGTCATTATGCGTATCGTTGTCCACGGCCAGCAGGCGTTCGGCAAGGCCGTGCTGGAAGCGCTGCTCAAGCGCGGCGAGAACGTGATCGCCGTCTATGTCGCGCCCGAGAAGGAAGGCGCCAAGGCCGATCCGCTGAAGGAGGCCGCGCTCGCCGCCAAGCTTCCGGTCTATCAGCCGGCGTCCTACAAAGACCCGAAAGTGTGGGACGAGTTCAAGGCGCTCAAGCCCGATCTGCAGGTGATGGCTTTCGTCACACTGTTCGTGCCGGAAGAATTTCTCAACATCCCGACCCACGGCTCGATCCAGTATCACCCCTCGCTGCTGCCGGCCTATCGCGGCGCGTCCGCCATCAACTGGCAGATCATCATGGGCGAAAAGGAAGCCGGGTTGTCGATTTTCTGGCCCGACAACGGGCTCGATACCGGCGATGTGCTTATGCAGAAGAAGACGCCGATCTCGGCCACCGACACCCTCGGCACCGTCTATTTCGACCGCCTGTTCCCGATGGGGGTCGAGGCGATGCTGGAGTCGGTCGATCTCGTCAAAGCCGGCAAGGCGCCGCGCATCAAGCAGGATGAATCGAAGGCCACCTACGAAGGCCGCTGCGGGCCGGGCAATGCCAAGATCGACTGGGGCAAGTCCTGGCGCCAGATCGACCCGCTGATCCGCGGCTGCAATCCGGCGCCCGGCGCCTGGTGCACGCTCGACGGCAAGCAGCTCAAGATTTTCGACGCCAAGCCGCTGCCGGCCAAGGACCCCAAGGGCATTGCCGGCAAGCTCGGCGAGATCGTCGCGGTCGAGAGCGATGGTTTCGTTGTCGTCTGCGCCGACGGCCGCTTCAAGATCACTCGCGTGCAGCCCGAAGGCGGCAAGAAGATCGACGCATCCGAGTTTATCGCGACTGCCAAGCTCGCCACCGGGGCGAGGTTCACCTGATTTTCAAGAAGATAAAACCCTAAATCGCCGGCTCACCGCATAGTCACTGGACGGTACATCCCATGCCCGCCTCGCAGCATCAAAATCCGAAGTCCGACATCGAAATTTCGCAGGCCGCCAAGAAGCGGCCGATCCTCGACATCGCCAAGGAAAGGCTCGGCATCGCGCCGGAAAACCTCGACCCGTACGGCCACTACAAGGCCAAGGTGTCGATGGATTACATCAAGTCGCTGCAGAGCAAGCCGAACGGCAAGCTGATCCTGGTGACCGCGATCACGCCGACGCCGGCCGGCGAGGGCAAGACCACCACCACGGTCGGCTTGACCGATGCGCTCAATCACATCGGCAAGAAGGCGATGCTGTGCCTGCGCGAGCCGTCGCTCGGGCCCTCGTTCGGCATGAAGGGCGGCGCCGCCGGCGGTGGCTATGCCCAGGTGGTGCCGATGGAAGACATCAATCTGCACTTCACCGGCGACTTCCATGCCATCACCTCGGCGCACAATCTGCTGTCGGCGCTGATCGACAACCACATCTATTGGGGCAATGCGCTCGGCATCGATTCGCGCCGCGTCGTCTGGCGCCGCGTCATGGACATGAACGATCGCGCGCTGCGCGAGATCGTCTGCTCGCTCGGTGGCGTCGCCAACGGCTATCCGCGCGAGGCCGGCTTTGACATCACCGTCGCTTCAGAAGTGATGGCGATCTTCTGCCTGGCCAAAAACCTCGACGATCTGAAGGAGCGACTCGGCAACATCATCGTGGCCTATACCCGCGACCGCAAGCCGGTGCGCGCGCGCGACCTGAAAGGTCACGGCGCCATGACCGTGCTGCTCAAGGAGGCGCTGTCCCCCAATCTGGTGCAGACGCTGGAAGGCACGCCGGCCTTCATCCACGGCGGTCCGTTCGCCAATATCGCGCATGGCTGCAATTCGGTGCTCGCCACCACCACTGCGCTCAAGCTCACCGATTATGTGGTGACCGAAGCCGGCTTCGGCGCCGATCTCGGCGGCGAGAAATTCATCGACATCAAGTGCCGCAAGGCTGGCCTCACGCCCGACTGCGTGGTGCTGGTCGCCACCATCCGCGCACTCAAGATGCATGGCGGCGTGCAGAAGGCCGACCTCAAGAAGGAAGACCTCAAGGCGCTGGAAGCCGGCATGGCCAATCTGCAGCGCCACGTCGAGAACGTGAAGAAGTTCGGCATCCAGCCGGTGGTCTCGATCAACCGCTTCTCGGCCGACACGCCGGCTGAGATCGAACTGGTCAAGAACGCCTGCGCCAAGCTCGGCGTCGAGGCGATCATGGCCGACCACTGGGCGATGGGCGGCGAGGGCGCCGCCGACGTCGCCAAGGCGGTGGTGAAGATCTGCGATAGCAGCCATAAACTGAAGCTGCTCTATCCCGACGAGATGCCGCTGTTTGGCAAGATCGAGACCATCGCCAAGGAAATCTATCGCGCCAAGGCGGTCACCGCCGACAAGGCGGTCAAGGATCAGCTCAAGAGCTGGGAAGAGATGGGCTACGGCAAGCTGCCGATCTGCGTCGCCAAGACCCAGTACAGTTTCTCCACCAACGCGGATACCAAGGGCGCGCCCAACGATCACATCATCAATGTGCGCGAGGTGCGGCTGTCGGCCGGCGCCGAGTTCGTGGTGGCGATCTGCGGTGAGATCATGACCATGCCCGGCCTGCCCAAGGTGCCGGCGGCGGACGTGATCGACGTCAACGCGCAGGGCCAGATCGTCGGTCTGTTCTGACGCCGCTGCTGCGCATCGATTTGTTGTGCGTGGAGCCCGCCGCAAGGCGGGCTTCTTGCGTTCGGCGCGCGGCCCGTTTCATTAAAGTTTTAGGCATTTTGTGCCTTGTCCGTAGAACGTCTTTTCGGGTCTGTTCGGTAGACTTGGAACTATCAGTTTCCTCCATTGTCCGGCGTATCATGCCCAAAACACGCTCTCCAGCACCCCGAAAAGAACCCGCAGTTTGCCGAAGATCATTCGCTGATCGATGAACTGATCGCTACCGTGGCCACCGGTGGCGTGAAGCAGCGTCTACGCATCCTCCAGCGAAATCACCGATCTGTTCGTCGCCGGCGCGCGCAGCTATTCCACCGAACAGATCGCGCTGTTCGACGACGTGCTGCGGGAGCTGGCGGCCGATATTGAGGTCAAAGCACGGGCCAAACTCGCGCAACGGCTGGCCGACGTAAGCGGCGCCCCGCCCAAGCTCATCCGCTTGCTCGCTTTTGACGACGCGATCGAGGTCGCCGGCCCTGTGCTGGCGCACTCCGAACAGTTGAGCGACGATGATCTGGTCGAAAACGCCCGCACCAAGAGTCAAGCGCATCTTTTCGCCATCGCCGAGCGGCTGAAGCTGAGCGAGGTGGTCACCGATGTTCTGGTCGAGCGCGGCGATCGCCGCGTTTTGCACAAGGTTGCGGGAAATCGCGGCGCGCGTTTTTCGCTCGCCGGCTACGAACGCCTTTCCGTTCGCGCGCGGCGCGACCGCAAGCTGACCCTGACGCTCGCCCAGCGCAGCGACATTCCGCGGCAATATTTCATCAAACTGCTGGACGCCGCATCGGCGACGGTGCGCGCCAAACTGGAGGCGGCCAATCCGCAAGCCGCCGCGGCGATCCGCGATAGCGTCGATGAAGTGGCACGCGCGATGCAAAAAGGCGCGCGCCAAGCCTCGCAGGAATACAATGCCGCAGCGCGCGATGTCCGCCGCCGCTTCGAGACGCAATCGGCCGGGGAAGCCAATGTTCATGCGCCTGCTCGTGCGCAACAGTTCAACAAGGTCGTGGTTTCGTTGGCGAAGCTCGGCCGCTTTCCGGTCGAGATGGTCGAACGTGCCTTGCTCGATGAAGGCAATGAAATGTTGATCGTTCTGGCTAAGGCGGCCGACTGTTCCTGGACCACGACACGCGAACTGCTTCTGATGCAGACGGCCGGACGCAACCTGTCCCCCGACGATCTCCGCGGGGAGTTGGAGCGCTACAGGATGCTCAGTCGCGAAACGGCGCGCAGTATCATCAATTTCCGCGAGCGGCGCATAAAGATGCAGGCGCAGGAAACGAAAGCAGGCAGCAAAGCGTCCCACGCGGCTACCGCACCGGCGCCGATCGATCTGGTGGCGGCGCGCCGCGCGACCTTGACTCCGGCCTGAAGCAATCACAGAGACGGCGGCCTCTCTTTACCCCACGCGAACTTGGGTATGCCCGCGTTCGGACGCTATGGAATTGCCGAAGCCCGATATCTCCGGCTTCGGCAGGGAGAGGGCTGGCGGTGAGGGGGCAAGTGACCCCCAATAGGCTATAATCCGTACCCCACGTATGCCCGAACTCGGATTTTCCCGAGTTCTGCCCTATAGAAAGGCCGAAGTCGGAAACTTCTGACTTCGGCTGCGCGTCGACCTCTGCCAGCGGGAGAGGTGAAAAACGGCGGCTAGAAACACAAACGGGAGAAACCATGATTAAATTCTACTACAGCGGTGCGCCCAATCCGATGAAGGTCGCGCTGATGCTCGAGGAAACCGGCCTGGCTTACGAGGCGATCCCGGTCGACACCCGCAAGGGCGAGCAGCACAAGCCGGAATTCCTCGCTATCAATCCGAACGCCAAGGTTCCGGCGATCGTCGATGGCGACACCACCGTATTCGACAGCAATGCGATCCTGCTTTACCTCGCCGAGAAGACCGGAAAATTCCTGCCGGCCGACACGCCGAAGGCGCGCGGCGAATTGCTGTCATGGCTGATGTTCGTCGCCTCCGGCGTCGGACCGTTCTCCGGCCAGTCGGTGCATTTCCGCCAATACGCGCCCGAGAAGATCCCTTACGCCATCAATCGCTACATGTACGAAACTCAGCGCCATTACGCCATTCTCGATGCGCGGCTGGCCAAGCAGAAATACGTGCTCGGCGACGCCTACACCATTGTCGACATGGCGGTGTGGGGCTGGGCGCGCCTCATCCCGAACGCACTGGGCGAGGACTACTGGGCCAAGTTCCCGAACCTGAAGCGGCTGGTCGACGAGATTTCCGCACGTCCGGCTGCGGCGCGGGCCAACGAACTCAGGACCAAGCACAAGTTCAAGACCGAGTTCGACGAGGAAGCGCGCAAGGCCATGTTCAAGCACATGGACGTGAAGGTGGCCTAGGCCGCGTCGTCAATTGTCCAGCCGCGGCGCCACGCGCCTGGCTTCCTCCACCAATGCCGCGGTGATCGGCATCATCGGCTCGCGTGCGGGCACCACCAAGCCGATGGTCTGCACCGCTTCCGGCTGAGTGATCGGAATGGCGCGGATGGTGTCGGTGAGGCCCAAAGTCTCGGCCAGCCGGGCCGGCATCACGCTCGCCCAGCGGCCGGTGCGCACGTGGCTGAACAGCAGGATCATCGAATCCGATTCCAGCGTCGGACGCGACTCGCCGCCCGCGCTCTTGAGCAGGCGGTCGATGATGCGCCGGTTCTGCATGTCGGGCGTGAGCAGGCAGAGCGGCACCTGGGCGACTTCCGCCCAGGTCACTTTGTCGCGGTTGCCGAGCGGCGCGTCGGCCGCGGTGAGCAGCCGGTAGCGCTCGCGGTAGAGCGGCACTGTGCTGACGCGGCCGAGCGGCTCGTTCTCGACGTAGGTGATGCCGGCGTCGATCTCGAGATTTTCCAGGAGATCGAGCACCTCGATCGAGTTGCGCGAATAGATGGTGAATTGAACGTTGGGGTGTCGCTCGCGGTAGGGCGTTGTAAGCGCAGCTACCATCGCCAGCGCGGTCGGGATGGCGGCGATACGCAGACGACCGGTGAGGCCGTGCCGCAGCGAGTTGATCTCCTCGCGCATGGAGCGGGTGTCGCCGACGATGCGGCGCGCCCATTCCAGCACGCGCTGGCCCTCCGGGGTGAAACCCTGGAAGCGCGAGCCGCGGTTCACCAACAGCACACCCATTTGCTCTTCGAGCTGCTTCACGCCGGCCGATAGCGTTGGTTGGGTCACGCCGCAGGCTTCGGCGGCGCGGCCGAAATGCTTCTCCCGCGCCAGCGCCAGGATGTAGTCGAGCTTGTCGATCAAGCAGTTATTCCTTTAGTTTCAATGTGTTATGGCCGAAGCCGGCTTTTTATCGCTTAAGAAATAAGCAGCAAACACATTATCATTGATAGGTTTTCTCTATCAACCCATGCTGAGCACGGGGTTGTCTGGATTTTGGAACGGCTTCAAATCTTGGTCCGGGAGATCGCGAATGAATATTCAAGCGCCGCCGCGTTCAAACGGCAAAGGTACCGGCCGGCGCCGGCCACCGCGCACGCCCAAGGGCCGTCAGGTCGATCCGGCGGCGCTCGACGAGGTGCGCGCGCTGCTCACCGACCGGCCGCGCCGGCGCGATCTGCTGATCGAGCATCTGCATCTGATCCAGGACCATTACGGCCATATCTCCGCCGCGCATCTCACCGCGCTGGCGCAGGAGATGAAGATGGCGCAAAGCGAAGTCTACGAGGTCGCGACCTTCTACGCGCATTTCGACGTGGTGAAGGACGGCCCCGCGCCGCCGGCCATCACCGTGCGGGTGTGCGACTCGCTGTCCTGCGCCATGGCCGGCGCGGAGGCGCTGCTTACAGAAATTGCCGGCGATCCTCGGCAAGGACGTGCGCGTCGTGCGCGCGCCCTGCATGGGCGCCTGTGACCGCGCACCCGTTGTCGCCGTCGGGCATCTGCAGACCTTCCACGCGACGTCTGAAAAGGTCGCCGCCGCGGTGAAGGCAAAACCGCATCCGCATGCCTGGAAGCCTGGCGCGGATTTCGCCGCTTACCAGAATTCCGGCGGCTACGCGCTGCTGAACGATTGTCTCGCCGGCAAGCGCACGCGCGACGACATCATCAAGATCGCCAACGATGCGGGCGTGCGCGGTCTCGGCGGTGCCGGATTTTCGACAGGTCGCAAGTGGACACTGGTGCGCGCGGAACCAGCGCCGCGGCTCTTCACGGTCAACGCCGACGAGGGTGAACCCGGCACGTTCAAGGATGGCTACTATCTCAAGCGCGATCCACACCGCTTTATCGAAGGCATGTTGATTGCGGCATGGGTGGTCGAGGCGGCCGAGACCTATATCTATATTCGCGACGAATATCCCGAAGTGCGGCTGATGCTCGCCGAGGAGATCGCCAAGGTCGAGGGTGCGGGCTTGGCCGACCACACCAAATTGCATTTGCGCCGCGGCGCCGGCGCCTACATCTGCGGCGAAGAGTCGGCAATGATCGAGTCGATCGAGGGCAAGCGCGGCCTGCCGCGCCATCGCCCGCCTTACGTGGCGCAATTCGGCCTGTTCGGCCGTCCGACTTTGGTGCAGAACGTCGAGACGCTGTATTGGATCCGCGACGTTGTCGAAAAGGGCGCGCCGTGGTTTGTCTCGCAGGGCCGTCGCGGCAGCAAAGGCTTCCGCAGCTTCTCGGTCTCCGGCCGCGTGAAGAAGCCGGGCGTGGTGCTGGCGCCGGCCGGCGTTACCGCACGCGAACTGATCGAGGAATTCTGCGGCGGCATGATCGACGGCGAAACCTTCAAAGGCTATCTGCCGGGCGGCGCCTCCGGCGGCATCTTGCCGGCCACGATGGCGGACGAGCCGCTCGACTTCGGAACGCTGGAAAAATACGGCTGCTTCGTCGGCTCGCACGCCGTTGTCATCCTGTCCAACAAGGACGACATGAAGGCGGTGGCGCTCAATTTGATGAAGTTCTTCGAGGACGAAAGCTGCGGCCAGTGCACGCCCTGCCGGGCAGGCACCGAGAAGGCGGTCAAGCTGATGGCGCAGGGCCCCTGGGACGCAAGCCTGCTGACGGAACTCTCGGCCGCCATGCGCGACGCTTCCATTTGCGGCCTCGGCCAGGCGGCGCCGAATCCGCTATTATGTGTGCTAAAATATTTCCCAGAAGAACTAAGCAAGCCGCTGGGAAGTTGGTAATGCAATGCCGGTCAACATATTCAACCGTCGTCCCAGCGAAAGCGGGGACCCATACGCCGTGCACTCTCGATAGGGCAGTGGCTATGGATCCCGGCTCTCGCGCTTCGCGCTCGGCCGGGACGACAGATAAGGGCTTGATGCCATGACCGCAGGCAACGGCGCCGGCAAATCGGTGAAATTCATCCTCGACGGCAAGGAAGTCGAGGCGCTCGAAGGCGAGACCATCTGGCAGGTGGCCAAGCGGCTGGGCACCGACATCCCGCATCTGTGCTATTCGCCCGAGCCCGGTTACCGCGCCGACGGCAATTGCCGCGCCTGCATGGTGGAGATCGAGGGCGAGCGCGTGCTGGCCGCAAGCTGTATCCGCAAGCCGAGCGCCGGGATGAAGGTGAAGGCGGCGTCCGAGCGCGCCAAGACCGCGCGGCAAATGGTGTTCGAGCTGCTGATCTCCGACCAGCCCGAGCGCAAGGTCGCGCATGACTCGCAATCGAAATTCTGGGCCTGGGCCGACCGCATGGGTATCGGCGCCAGCCGCTTCGGCCAGCGTCCCGCGCCGGCGTCCGACCGCAGCCATCCGGCCATGGCGGTCAATCTCGACGCCTGCATTCAGTGCAACTTGTGTGTGCGCGCCTGCCGCGAAGTGCAGGTCAACGACGTCATCGGCATGGCCGGCCGCGGCCACGGTGAGAAGATCGTGTTCGACTTCGACGATCCGATGGGCAATTCCACTTGCGTCGCCTGCGGCGAATGCGTGCAGGCCTGTCCGACCGGCGCGCTGATGCCGGCCACGCTGGTCGACGCCAAGAACGTGCGCACGGAATTTCCCGACCGTGAGGTGCATAGCGTGTGCCCCTATTGCGGCGTCGGCTGCCAACTCACTTATCACATCAAGAACGACAAGCTTCTGTACGTCAGCGGCCGCGACGGCCCGGCCAACCAGCAGCGGCTGTGCGTGAAAGGCCGCTTCGGCTTCGACTATGTCTCAAATCCGCAACGCCTGATGAAGCCGCTGGTGCGCAAGGACGGCGTCGGCAAAGCCGCCGACGATCTGGTCGACCCGGCTAATCCGTTCACGCATTTCCGCGAAGCGACCTGGGAAGAGGCGATGGAGCGCGCCGCTTCCGGCTTGAAGAAAATCCGCGACCGCGACGGTCCGCGCGCGCTTGCCGGCTTCGGCTCCGCCAAGGGCTCGAACGAAGAGGCCTACCTGTTCCAGAAGCTGGTGCGCACCGGCTTTGGCTCCAACAATGTCGATCACTGCACGCGGCTGTGCCACGCCTCCTCGGTGGCGGCGCTTCTGGAAGGCGTCGGCTCGGCGGCGGTGACCGCGACCTTCAACGAATGCAGGAATTCCGATTTCATCATCGTCATCGGCGCCAACCCGACCGAGAACCACCCCGTCGCCGCCACCTTCTTCAAGCAGGCGGCCAAGCGCGGCGCCAAGCTGGTGGTGATGGACCCGCGCGGCCAGGCACTCAAGCGCCACGCCTGGCAGATGATGCAGTTCAAGAACGGCACCGACGTGGCGATGCTCAACGCCATGCTCAACGTCATCGTCACTGAAAAGCTGTACGACCAGCAATACGTGCAGACTTACGTCGAAGGCTTCGCGCCCTTCGCCGAGAGCATCAAGGACTTCACGCCGGAGGAGATGGCGCCGATCTGCGGCATCCCCGCCGACACGCTGCGCGAAGTGGCGCGCTCCTACGCGCGCGCCGAAAGCGCCATCATTTTCTGGGGCATGGGCGTCTCGCAGCACACCCACGGCACCGACAATGCGCGCTGCCTGATCGCGCTGTCGCTGATCTGCGGCCAAGTCGGCCGTCCCGGCACGGGCTTGCATCCGCTGCGCGGGCAGAACAACGTGCAGGGCGCCTCCGACGCCGGCCTCATCCCGATGTTCTTCCCCGACTACAAGTCGGTGGAGAATCCGGAGCAGATCGCCAAGTATGAAAAGGCCTGGGGCAAGAAGCTCGATCCCAAGCGCGGCAAGACCGTGGTCGAGATCATGGACGCGGTGCACGCCGACGAGATCAAGGGCATGTACATCATGGGCGAAAATCCCGCGATGTCCGACCCCGACTTGAACCACGCGCGCGGCGCGCTGGCGCACCTCGAACATCTGGTCGTGCAGGACATCTTCCTCACCGAGACCTGTTCATACGCCGACGTGATCCTGCCGGCCTCGGCCTGGCCGGAGAAGGACGGCACCGTCACCAACACCAACCGCCAGGTGCAGATGGGCCGCAAGGCGCTGCCGCTGCCGGGCGACACGCGCCAGGATCTGTGGATCGTCCAGGATCTCGCCCAGCGCATGGGCGAGAAGTGGAACTACAAGCACGTCAGCGAGGTGTTCGAGGAGATGGCGCGCCTGATGCCGGCGCTCGACAACATCACCTGGGAGCGCGTCGAGCGCGAGGATCACGTCACCTATCCGACCGACGCGCCCGATCAGCCCGGCCGCGACGTGGTGTTCGACAAGGGCTTCCCGCGCCCGGGCGGCTTCGGCAAGCTGGTGGCGGCCAAGCTCACCCCGCCGAACGAGACGCCCGACCACGACTATCCGTTCATCCTCACCACCGGCCGCCAGCTCGAGCATTGGCACACCGGCGCCATGACGCGCAGAGCCTCGGTGCTCGACGCGCTGGAGCCGGCGGCGGTGTGCTCGCTGTCGCGCGGCACGTTTACCAAGCTCGGCATCAAGCCCGGCGACAGCGTGCGCGTCACCACGCGGCGCGGCAAGGTCGAACTGGCCTCGCGCCAGGACGACGCCATCCCCGACGGCGTGGTGTTCATCCCGTTCGCCTTATGTCGAGGCGGCGGCCAATATCCTGACCAACCCGGCGCTCGATCCGTTCGGCAAGATTCCGGAATTCAAATTCTGCGCGGCCAAGGTGGAGAAGGCCGAGCCGAGGCAACAGGCGGCGGAGTAGATGTAACCTTCCTCAATGCAGCGTCGGCCTTTCCTCGCCCACCACGTGCAACTTCATCCGCCCGATCAAATCCGCCCGCGCCGCCTCGGCCGCGCGCAAGGCGGCTTCGGCCTGCGTCCAGGTGGTCGCGTTGGAACCCAACAGGACGGTGCCGATGATTATGGCCGCTAGCGCAGCAATCGTCGTCTCGGGGGTGTAGGAGATCACCGACAGCATAGCGAGTGCGATCCAAATGACGCCGGCGGCGATGGTGAGCTTGGCGGCCAGCGAGAATTTACGGCAGCGCTCGATTCCTTCCGCCAGCGCTTCGCTGCGGGCTTCGAGCTGCGCAATTTGTTCGCTGAAATCGTCGTCGTCCATGGCCGCCGACCCTAGCGCGGATGCAACACCGGCGAAATCCGGGTCGCTCAAGAGCGGTTAGCTTCGCCCCTGGGCTCACTCCGGCTGCAGGCCGATGTCGTGGACGATTTTTTTCCAGAGCTCGTACTGGGACTGCACGAAGGCGCGGGTGGCCTCGGGCGTCTCCGCGCCGTCGGTGAAGAAGCCGACGTCGGCAAGCCTATTCACCAGGTCCGGCTGCTTGAGAACCTTGTCCATCTCCCGGTTCAGCCGTGCGACGACCTCGGCAGGCGTCCCGGCCGGCGCTGCGATCACGAACCAGCCGGTGAGTTCGACCCCGGGATAAGTTTCGGAAATCGAGGGCACCTGCGCGAAACTGCGGCAATCGCTTCGTCCAGCTGATGGCGAGCGGCTTGAGCGCGCCGCTGGCGATATGCGGCGCTGCCGACGGAGGCGACAGGATCGTGAGTTGGGTGCGCCCGGCCAGCGTATCTTGCACGCCTTGCGGCATGGTCGCGTAGGGCACCTGCAGGATGTTCGCGCCGCTGACATTGTTGAGCCAGGTGGCCAGAATGCCGGAGAAGTTTCGCGGCCCGTCGGTCGCGAAGGTCAGCTTTCCCGGGTTTGCCTTATCGTAAGCGACCAGCTCGGAAAGATTTCTGGGTGCCACCTTGGCGTTGGCGAGAATCAGGAACGGATTCTTCGCCACCATGGAAACCACCACGAAATCCTTGACCGGATCGTAGGGAAGTTTTCTGAACGTGTGCGGGTTGCTCACCAGCGCGGCGGCGGTCGCGAAGAACAAGGTGTAGCCGTCAGGCGCCGCGTGAGCGGCTACCGTCGCACCGACCACATTGCCGCCGCCCGGGCGGTTCTCGACTACAATCCGCTGTCCCAATAGATCCGACAACTTGTCGCTGACCAGCCGGCAGATCAGATCGGGTGTGCCGCCAGCGGCCTGCGAGACGATGATCTTGATCGGCCGGTTCGGCCAAGTTTCCGCTTGGGCCGAAACAAACGACATGGCTATCAAGGTGAGCAGCGCGACCGTCCGTGCCAATCGGGGCATATTCTCGTCCTTCGATCGGAATTTCTCAGCCGATTCCGGTGCTCGATAAAGAATATCGACAGTATGGGCGGCTGCGGCACATTGATTCAAGTCAACGTACCGGCGGCTGCCCCGATCCCGCCGCTTTTGCAGGCTGGAATTCTCAGGTTTCCGCGGCGCCAGGCGCGCCGAGGGCATGAACGCGAGGGGGAGTAACGCCATGACGCATGCGCGACTTTGGTATTGCCTCGGCATCTTGATGATCTCGGCCGCGCCCGCGCTGGCCAAGCCCGCTTACGTGGCCACGACTGTGAATTTGCGCGCGGCGCCGGGCACCACCAGCGAGATCGTCGGCAAGATTCCCGGCGGCAGCTTGATCGAGGCCAAAGATTGCAGCGAAGGTTGGTGCGCGGTGACCTGGGGAGAAAAGAGCGGCTTTGCGATTCAAACCGCGCTCGATATGAGCGGCCGCGTTCCGGCCCGTTCGATGCGGCCGCCGGGGTACCGGCCGGATGCGGGCTATGTGGTCGACGACGAACCGGTCTACTACGAGCGGCCGCCGGCCTATTATTATGACGGGCCCTATTACCGGCCGTACTGGGGTTGGCGGCGGCGTTGGTGGTAAACGTCGGAACGACCGGTCGTCACGTCGCCTTGTCGTCGGCGCCCCATAGCAGACCAAACGCAACCTTGACGGCAAGGTACACCGCGATGGCAATCGGAATGGCGAAATAGAGTTTGACGCCAAGGCCCTGTTCCAATGCGAACAGAGTGCCGGCGCCGACCACTATCGAGACAATTCGTCCGATCGCCTGCCGGTTCATCCGCGCCGGCCGCTAGCGTTTGGTTTTGGAATCGGCGGCCCCGCGCATATTTTGCCACGGATCGACGCGGGTAGGCGCGGTTTCCTGGTCAATGTTTTTGCGCGCAGCGTTGTATTCTTTTTCAACCGCCTCGGCTTCCTTTTTCTTTCGCGCGTATTCCTCGACGAGGGGGTTGTCGGGCCCCTTTTTTTGTTGGGCGAGGGCCGGCCCGGCGATGATGGCCAGCAACACAATCGCGACAATATACCTTGCCATGGCGGCTACCCACTGGTTCTTTGCCGGCGAGGTTATCATGCCGGCCCGGGGCTCTCAATGTGATGAAATCGTTGCGCGACCGGCCCATGCAGCCGCTATAAATTTTGCCGCCGCGTCGTTACAATGCGGGCTTGAGCCTGCCGGGACGATTCCGGTGCAATTGAGGTAACGCATGTCACTTGCTCACGATGTTCCGCCGCGCAGGGCTGCGATTGCGCTCCGCCATGACTGGACGCACGAGGAGATACACGCCTTGTTTGCGCTGCCGTTTCCGGAGCTGATGTTCCGCGCAGCGCTTGTGCACCGGGAGCATTTCGATCCGACCGAGGTGCAGATCTCGACGCTGCTGTCGATCAAGACCGGCGGCTGTCCAGAAGACTGTGCGTACTGTCCGCAGGCCGCGCAATACGATACCGGCGTCAAGGCGGAGAAGCTGATGGCGGTCGAGGCCGTGCTGGCCGAAGCGCGCGCGGCCAAAGCCTCCGGCGCCTCGCGCTTCTGCATGGGCGCGGCCTGGCGCGAGCCGAAGGACCGCGATCTCGAGCAGGTCTGCGCCATGGTGGAGGGCGTCAAGGCTTTGGGGCTGGAGACTTGCGCCACGCTCGGCATGCTGACCGGCGAACAGGCGGCGCGGCTGAAAGCCTCCGGCCTCGACTACTACAACCACAACCTCGACACCTCGCCGGAATATTACGGCGCCATCATCACCACGCGCACCTATCAGGACCGGCTCGACACGCTCGACCACGTGCGCGATGCCGGCATCCATGTCTGCTGCGGCGGCATTGTCGGCATGGGCGAGCGGCTCGACGACCGCGTCGGCATGATCGCGACGCTTGCCGGCCTGCCGGTGCATCCGGAAAGCGTGCCGATCAACATGCTGGTGCAGGTGGAAGGCACGCCGCTGAGCCGTGCCGCCAAGCTCGATCCGCTCGATTTCGTTCGAACCATCGCGGTGGCGCGCATCACGATGCCGGCTTCGGTGGTGCGGCTGTCGGCCGGCCGCGAGGACATGAGCGAGGAGACGCAGGCTTTGTGTTTCCTCGCCGGCGCCAATTCGATTTTTTATGGACCCAAGCTGCTCACCACGCCCAACCCCGAGCGCGACCGCGACATGCAGCTGCTGGATAAGCTCGGGCTTGCGGCCGATGGAATAACGCGAAGCGGCTCGCGCTCACTTCACGACAAGAACCGGACAGGGCGCCAGCCGCACCAGGCGATCGGCGGTGCCGCCGATGATGCGCTCGTAAAGCGCCGAAT
Organism: uncultured Alphaproteobacteria bacterium; assembly: GCA_963770985.1. Lineage (GTDB taxonomy): Bacteria > Pseudomonadota > Alphaproteobacteria > Rhizobiales > Xanthobacteraceae > Pseudolabrys. The sequence goes on from CAVYRR010000007.1 coordinate 197,921, forward strand.
GGCCCATGAAGCCGACGACCAGTAGATCGGCTTTCTTCGCCTTCACGTAAGCGACGCACGGCCGCCACCGCGTGGCCGGCGACCACGTCGGCGTCGAGCTTGACGCCTTTCTTCTTCGCGATCGCTTGTCGCCTTGGCGAGCGCGTCGTGGAATTTGTGATTTTCCTCGTTCTTGGTTTCGATCACTTCGTCGATCGAGGCGGGAATATTCGGAATTTCCTCGACCGAGATCATGTGCAGATTGGCATGGTGCCGCTTGGCGATGTCGCAAGCCAATGTCAGCGCTTTCAGGCCGCCTTGCGAGCCGTCGTTGGCGACCACGATGTGCTTGAACACGTCACACCTCCTGTTTGGCGAGGCCGATTTTCGGCAGGAACCATGTCTGCGCGATCACCGTGGGCACCACCGCGCTGGCGATCACCGCCGTGAGCAGGATGGTGTACTGCTCCTGGTCGATGATGTGATTGGTCAGCCCGTAAAGCGCGGAGATCGAGCCGAACGTCAGCCCGGTCGACATCAGCAACGTCGTGTACATGCCCTCGCGTTTGTCGAAGCGATAATAGCGCGTCAGCGGCAGGATGCCGACGAACTTGGTCGCCATCTTCAACCCGAGAAAGAGCGCGATCAAGCCGGCGCCGGTGATGAGCGCCTTGGCTTCGATCAGCGAGCCGGCTTTCAGGAAATAGAACGGCGTGAGCACCGCGAAGGCGATGACCCGCATGCGGTGCGGCAGCTCGGGGTCGTTCTGGAACGCGGGCGCCAAGGCCATGCCAATCACATAGGCCGGCAGCACCGCCTCGCTGCCGACGGCGGTGGCGAAGCCGCCGAGCGCGAACAGAATGAGCAGCAGGAACTTGATTTCCGGCTCGCTCACCCGCCGTCCGACCCATTTGAAGAACCAGGGCCCGACCTTCGGCAGCAACGGCGGCGACGACGATCGTCGCGGCGGCAAAGGCGATCAGCCAGATCGTGAAGGACGCGAACACGATACCGAGCGCGAGCACGGTGCCGAGATCGGTGATGAAGCAGGCGGCCAGGATGATCTTGCCGAGCTCGGTCTTGTTGAGGCCGGTCTCCACCATCACGGCATAGACTACGGCCACCGATGTCGTGGACAGCGCGATGCCGGCGATCTGCGCCTGCGGCCACGGCCAGCCGAGCAGATAGCGGGCGGCCAGCATGCAGCCGAGATAGGGGAACAAGAAGCTGACGAAGCCGATGCCGACGCTGGCCCCGAGATTGCGGCGCACCACCGCCATGTCCACTTCCGCGCCGGCGAGAAAGGTCAGCAGGATGGCGCCGAAGCCGGCGAGGTAGTTGATCCAGGGCGTCAGCGGCATGCCGATGATGTTGCCGCCGAGCGCGCCCATCATGATCTCGATCAAGGCGACCGACAGCGCGAGCCGGATCGAAATCAGCGAGGAGGCGAGTGCCAGGGCGATCCACAGCGCCGAGGTAAGCCAGATATTGTCCATCATCAGTCACGCTCCTTTGTGCGCGTTCGGCACCAAGCCGACGCGGGATCGGAAGCGGTGCGATTCGGCAACAAAAAACCGCCCTCGCTCGACCGATCAAATCCTACCGTTCCGAGCGCATGATCCCGAAAAGTGGGGACCGGTTTTCGGATAAGATCATGCGCAATCTAAATGTCGGTAGGAGTCATCAGCCGTTATGGGCGGTTTCGGGGGACTCCATCCCCATCGCTGGGCAAATTATCGGCGGACAAGCGCAGGGTCAACGGGGAAACGGCAGACAGGGCGCCGGCGTTGGATTACACTTACGCAAACGAGGATTCGCGAGGAGGCGACGATGTGCCACCACGTCCATGTCACGCTCTCGGCCGAGGAAAAGAAAGGCGCCAAAAAACTCGCCGGTGTCATGATCCCGCTCTATGCCTCGATCATGCTTGCCATGATCGCGGTGGTGACGGTCACCGGTAGTCGGCCGCAAGGCGAACAGATCGCATCGACCTCCGTCCCCGTTGCCCGCTAGCACCTACGTTTCCGTAACATCTTGACCGAACCAAGCCCTCCACGCCGCCGACGGCGCGCCTTCGACTGGTCGACCGCGACCATCGCCACTGTGGCTTTCGCTGCGGCCGTCACCATCTATGTGCGCGACGGCCGCGAGCATTTCCTCGCCATTTTCGGCAGCGACCTCATGCTGTTCGGCGAGATGCTGCCCAAAGTGCTGGCCGGTTGCCTGATCGGCGCCTTCGTCACAATGATCCTGCCGCGCGAACTGGTGGCGCGCTGGGTCGGGCACGAATCCGGTTTCGCCGGCCTCGTGGTCGCGGCGTTTTTCGGCTTCCTGCTGCCGGGCGGTCCGATCACCATCTATCCGGTGGCCGGCGCCTTTCTCATCATGGGCGCCGATATCGGCGCGGTGGTCGCCTTCATCACTTCGTGGACGCTGCTCGGCTACACCCGCGCGCTGGTATGGGAATTGCCGTTTTTCGGCCCCGACTTCGTGATCTGGCGCATCGTCGAAGCGGTGCCGCTGCCGATCATCGCGGGGCTGTTAGCGCGCATCGTCGTGCGCGCCGGGCTCGCGCGCGTGAGCGCCAAGTAATGCTCCTCGCCGTCAACATCTTGTTGTGGCTGGTGGTCGTGGCCTTGGCGTTCGTCGCCGCCACGCGCGGGCGCGTACTGCTGTACGACGGCGCGCGCGAGGGCGTGCTGGAATTCATCCGCCTGCTGCCGCGTATTTGCGCCGGCGTCATCGGCTCCGGCTTTATTGCCGAAGTGCTGCCGAAGGCTCTGGTCGCGTCATGGATTGGGCCTGGTTCGGGCTTCCTGGGCGTCGTCATCGCGACAGTCGGCGGCGCACTCACGCCTGGCGGGCCGGTGGTCGGTTTTTCCATCGGCGCCGCCGCGCTCAAGAGCGGTGCGGGCGCGCCGCAGGTGATCGCCTATTCCACAGCCTGGGCGCTTTACGCGATCCACCGCCTGGTGATCTGGGAAATGCCGATGATGCCGGCGCGCGTGGTCTGGCTGCGTGCGGCGGTGTCGCTGCCGCTGCCGTTCATCGCGGCGGCGGCGGCAATGCTGCTGGCCAAGCCGTGAGGCATCACTGCCGCAGCAGACCGCAATAGCGGCTGATCCCGCTGTCCCAGCAGCCGGTGCGCTTGCAATAGTTGCCCCGCGTCCGGCATGCGGCGATGCAGTCGCCGATCAAGGCGCGCGGCCGTCCCTGACAGGCCGCGATGCAGGTTGTTTCCTCGCCGCTGCACATCATCGGCCCGGCGGACGCGGTCTGTATGGCCAGAAACAATCCGGAGATGACGGCCATGGTGGCAATGATTTTGTACGTCATGCTCGTTTCCTTGCGCTAATGCACCGCCGCGCCCGCGCGCGGCGTAATCGCGCCGCGGTGGCGGATCACTTGCCCGGCGAGCTTGTGTGCGGCTTGTGCCGCCTCGATCGGCCCGCGCCCGGAAAACCGCGCGGCGAGATAGCCGGCATTGAAACCGTCGCCGGCGGCGGTCGCATCGACCGGCACCACGATTTCCGGCACCGGCACGGCGTCGCGCGCGCCGGCAGCAGCGACCAGCGCGCTGTTCGGCCCGTTCTTCACCACGATTTCATTGACGCCGAAGGCCTGCAGCCGTTCGATGGTCGCTTCGGGCGACGGATCGCCCCACAGCACCGCTTCGTCGTCATAGGCCGGCAGCGCGATGTCGACGCGCTTGAGCGCCTCGGCGAACACCGTACGCGTGCGCGTGAGGTCGCCGCGCCAGCCGCGCGGGCGGAAATTTCCGTCGAAGGCGATTTTGGCGCCGTTGCCGCGCGCGAGTTCGATCGCGGCGAGAAACCGTCCCAGCCCAATGTTCGAATAGAGCGAGAGCGTGATGCCGGTAAAATAGATCAGACGCGCGTTGACCAGGCCTTCCGCCATGGCGCTCCACTGCGGCAGTTCGAACAGCTCGCGCGCCGGTGCCGCCTCGCGCCAATAATGCGCGCGCCGCTCGCCCTTGCTGTCGGCGTCGATCAGGGCGATGGCCGGAAGCCGGCCAGCCGCGCGCAAGATCAGATCTGTGGCGATGCCTTCCGCTTGCGCCAGCGAAACGATCGCGTCGGAAAACGGATCGTCGCCAAGCGCGCTGGCGAAGGCGACCGGTATACTGGCGCGGGCCAGATAGATTGCCGTATTGAAGGTGTCGCCGGAGCTCGCCAGCGCGAAACGACCGTCCCCGCCGCGGGCAAGTTCCACGATCGCCTCGCCGACGCAGATCGCGCGTTTCGCGAATTCGCTCATGGGCCACCTGCTATCACGGATAGGCGGTGAACGTCACCGGGTCGTCCGAGCCACCGACAGCGGCATATATTGTTGGAAACGACAAACGTGTTACGCTGTAAGTGAGGGGCAGGGCGTTCACGCGCGGCGAACCGACCAAAGACCGGATAATAATTCCGGCCGATAACAACTATTGCACCACTGGCTGCTTTCCAGCCGGCGCGGCGGGGGAAACGATGGCTGAGGAAATTAAGGTCGATTCGGAGATTTCGGCGGAGGCCCTGCGCAAGGCCGAGGAATACGTCCAGCAGGAAGAGGGCGCAGGAAACCGGCTCACCGGCTGGGCGGGCATCATCGTGACGGCGATCGCCGTCGCCATGACCTTGTTCCACCTTTACGCGGCCTACGACATCGTGCCGACCATCCCGCTGCGCTATACGCACGTCGCCTTCGTATTGCTGCTCAGCTTCCTGCTGTTCCCGCTGGCCGACCGCTTCCGCAACCGCATCATGTGGTTCGACGTGATCCCGCCGCTGCTCGGGATCGCGACCATCGTCTATGCGCTGATGCAAGGCGACGATTTCACCGACCGCGCGGCGGTGCCGGAAAAGTGGGACGTCATTCTCGGCGCCATCTTCATCGTGCTGGTGCTGGAAGCGGCGCGGCGCACTACCGGCTGGATCATGCCGTTCGTCGCCGTGCTGTTCATCCTCTATGCCTATTTCGGGCCGAGCCTGCCGCCGCCCTGGACGCACCGCGGCTACGATATTTCGCGGCTGGTCGGTCACCTGTTCATCACGCTGGAGGGTATCTTCGGCGTGCCGGTCGACGTCTCCGCCACGCTGATCATCATGTTCACGATCTACGGCGCCATCCTGCAGCATTCCGGCGCCGGAAAATTCTTCATCGACTTTTCGCTTGGCGTCATGGGCAACAAGCCGTCGAGCGCCGGCCGCGCGGTGGTGGCATCCTCGTTCCTGCTCGGCGGACCGTCGGGCTCGGGTGTCGCCACCACGGTGATGATCGGCACGGTGGCCTGGCCGATGCTGAAGAAGGCCGGGTTTGAGCCGAACGCGGGCGGCGGACTGCTGGCGGCCGGCGGACTCGGCGCCATCATCTCGCCGCCGGTGCTGGGCGCCGCGGCCTTCCTGATCGCCGAGTTCCTGAAGATCAGCTATCTCGACGTGATCTGGATGGCGACCATCCCGACTTTGCTCTACTACCTCTCGCTGCTGTTCATGGTCGAACTCAACTCGCTGCGCTTCGGCGCCCATGAGGTGGTGTTCAAGCCGGAGATGACCGTCTGGCAGATGACCAAGCGTTACGGCTTCCACTTCGTCTCGCTGGTCGCTGTCGTCGTCTTCATGGTGATCGGATATTCGCCGATGCTGTCGGTGTTCTATTCGACCGTGCTCGCCTTCGGCATGAGCGCGCTCGCGCCCGAGACCACGCTCGGCCCACGCAAGGTTTTGATTCCGCTGTTGCTGATCGGCTTCGTGGCGGCAGCAGCGTTCATGATTCCGGCGATCGGGGCGTCGACGTTTGCGGGCTTGTTCGAATCCTATTTCCCGTTGCTGATTCTGCTTTTGATCGCGGTGCTGGCCATTGTTGGGCTGACCCCCGCCGGCCAGAAATTTGTGCCTTCGTCCAAGAAGCTCACGGCCGCGATGGCCGACGGCTCGGTCGGCGTGTTGAGCGCGGCGACCACCTGTGCGGCGGCCGGCATCATCGTCGGCATCGTCACGCTCACCGGCCTCGGGCTGAAATTCTCCGCCATCGTCATCGATTTTGCCGGCGGCAGCCTGCTGATGACCGCGATCTATACCTCGCTGGTGGTCTGGATCATCGGTTTGGCGGTCCCGGTGACGGCGTCCTACATCATCTGCGCGGTGATCGCGGCGCCGGCCTTGACCAAGCTCGGCGTGCCGGATTTCGCCGCGCATATGTTCATCTTCTATTACGCCGTGCTGTCGGAAGTATCGCCGCCCACCGCGCTGTCGCCGTTCGCGGCCGCCGCCATCACCGGCGGCGATCCCTACGTCACCACCATGCAGGCGTGGAAATACACGCTGCCGGCGTTCCTGGTACCGTTCGTGTTCGTGCTCGATCCGCAGGGCGTCGGCCTGCTGATGAAGATCCCCAAGGACGGCTCGGTCTACGACATCGTCTGGGTCACTCTGAAGACAGGCATCGGACTGGGCGCGCTCGCCGCGGCGGCGCAGAACTGGGCGCTGCGAAGAAATACTCCGGTGGAACGGGCGCTTTGGCTCCTCTCCGGGCTTTTGCTGGTGTTCCCGAGCCTGATCGAGGGCCTGGCGGAAACGATTACCGGCCTCGACGTGCCGTATCCGGCGCCGTTCGGTCTGGCCTTGGGGGTGGCAATCTTGCTAAAGCAGAAACTCGTTCCGGTCACGCCGGTAGCGGAAAAAACAAGCAATAAATGAGCCTAGTGGAGGAAGTGATGCAGAGCAGACGATCCAAAGGATTCTTGACGTTGGCGCTGGCGCTCGGCGGCATGCTGATCGCAGGCAGCGTGATTGCCCAGCAGCGCGCGATCTCGATCGCCACCGGTGGAACTGGCGGCGTCTACTATCCGCTTGGCGGCGGCCTCGCCAACGTGCTGTCGAAGACGATCCCCGGCCTGCAGGCGACCGCGGAAGTCACCGGCGGCTCGGTCGACAATCTCAAGCTGATCAATTCCGGCGGCAGCGACGTCGCGTTCTCGATGGTCGATGCCGCGCTCGACGCCTACAAGGGCCAGGACAAGTTCAAGGGTACCGAAGTGCCGGTCCGCACGCTGATGGTGCTCTATCCGAACCAGATGCACGTGGTGAGCATTGAGGGTACCGGCATCGAGAAGATGTCGGACCTCAAGGGCAAGCGCGTCTCCACCGGCTCGGGCGGCAGCGCTACCGAAGTCATGGCGTTCCGCGTCATCGAAGCGGCCGGTCTCGACAAGGACAAGGACATGAAGCGCGAGCGGCTCGGCGTCGCCGAATCGGTCAATGCGCTCAAAGACCGCAAGATCGACGCGTTCTTCTGGGTCGGCGGTCTGCCGACCTCGGCGGTGACCGATCTCGGCGCCACGCCCGGCGTGAAGATCAAGCTGATCGATCACGGCGACTTGGCCGCCAAGATGAATGCCAAATACGGCAACCTCTATGCCAGCAGCACGATCAAGGCCGGCACCTATCCGGGCCAGACCACCGACAACATCAATACCGTGGTGTGGAACATCCTGGTGTCCAACGCCAAGATGTCCGACCAGGACGCCTACACCATCGTCAAGACCATCTTCGACAAGAAAGCCGATCTGGTCGCCGTGCATGGCGAGGCGAAGAACTTCGAGCTGAAGAACCAGGTGAAGGACTATTCGCCGATCCCGTGGCATCCGGGCGCGGTGAAGTATTTCACCGAACATGGCGTCAAGATGTGACGCTAGCATAAGGTGGCTTCGCGACGGCCCCGCTTTGGCGGGGCCGTTCGCTTTAATGCGTGTGTGCGGGCTGCGTGCGCGGCACGCCGAGACAGACGAAATAGCCGAACGCGCTGAGCATGGCGATGCAGAAGCTCACTGGCCAATCGGTGTAATAGGCGATCGTTATGCCGAGCCAGGCTTCCCCCAAGGCCAGCACCGCTGACAGCAGCAGCCCGCCCCATAAGCCGGTGGTCACGCGCTGCGCGGCGGCGGGCGGGCCGACCATCAGCGTGAATACCAGCAATACGCCGACGATCTGCGCGCATTCCGAAACCGCCAGCGCGACAATGGCGAGAAAAGCGGTGGACACGAAGCGCAGCGGCACGCCTTTGGCTTCCGCCAGCTCCGGCTGCAACGTCGAGAAAATCAGCGGCCGCATGATCGCTCCGAGCGCGAGCAGGGTGATGGCGCCGAGCACGGCCAGTGTCGCGATCATTGGGCGGTCGACCGCCAGCACGTTGCCGAACAGGATCGCAGTCGCTTGCGTCGCGAATGACGTATAGTAGTGCAGGAACAGCAGCCCGAAGCCGAGCGCCAGCGACAGCACGACGCCGATTGCCACGTCGCGGTTGCTGATACGCTCGCTCAGCACGCCCATCACGATGCCGGCGGCCAGCGTGAAGCCGAGCAGACCCCAGAGCGGCGCAAGGCCGATCAGGCCGGCGCCGGTCGCCCCGGCAAAGCCGATATGGGAGAGCGCATGGCCGGCGAAAGTCTGCCCGCGCATCACCAGGAAATAGCCGACAATGCCCGACACTGCCGCCACGATGCCGGCAGCGGCGAAGGCATTGTTCATGAACTCATATTGGAACATGTCAGTGATGATGCTCATGGCCGCCGTGATCGTGGTCGTGCTGATGGTCGGAAACCTCGACGTCGCGGCCGCGCGACATGACGAAGATGTGGCCGTCGGCGCGCACCACCTGGATGTCGGTGCCGTAAAGCCGCGACAGCACCGGCGCGGTGATGACTTCCTCGACGGTGCCGAGAACCGCCTGGCCGTTGCCGAGATAGAGCACGCGATCGAGCGTGCCGAGCAACTGATTGAGTTCGTGCGCGCTGAATAGAACGGTGATCCCGCGCTCGCGACAGACTCTTGCGCACGACGTCGATCGCCACCTCCTGATGGCGCGCGTCGAGGCTGATCAGCGGCTCGTCGAGCAGCAGCAGCTTCGGCGATCCGATCAGCGCCTGCGCCAACAACAAGCGTTGACGTTCGCCGCCCGACATGGCGGACAGCGGACGCCGCGCCAGATCGCGCGCGCCGACCGCATCGAGCGTCGCCTCGATCATGCGGCGGTCAGTGGCCGCAAGCGACGGCACGCCCCAGCGCTCGCCGTTGAGCGAGCTTGCGATGAAATCGAGCCCGCGCACCCGCAAGTCCGGTAGCACGGTGCGCACTTGCGGGAGGTACCCGATGGTGCGGTCGCCACGCTGCGGCGCGTGGCCGAATACGCGGATCGTTCCTGCGCTCGGTGGCAGCAGGCCGAGGATGGCGCGCATCAGCGTGGTCTTGCCGGCACCGTTCGGCCCGAGCACGCCGATGAATTCGCCGGCGCGAATTGCGAGGCTTACATCAGACAAAACATTATGGCCGGCAATCCCGATGGTCGCGCGGTCGAGCTCGACGACATTCATGACGACGGGCCTGCCAGTGCCTTTTCCACGTCGTTGAGCTGCGTCAGCATCCAGTCCTGGTAGGAGAGGCCGGGCGGCGCGGTTTCGCTCACGCCGACCACCGGGATCTTGGCGGCGCGCGCCAGTTCGACCAGACGTTGCACGATCTTGCTGGCGGCCTGCTTGTTGTAGAACATCACACGGACCTTGTGCTCTTTCAGGTCCTGTTCGAAAGCGGCGACATCGCGCGCACTCGGCTCGGTATCGTTCATGACCGAGAGCTGGAATGTTTCATTGCGCATTTTCAGGCCCAGCGCCTGCGCCATGTAGCCGAACACCGGTTCGCTGGCGGTGACGGTAGCGCCGGCGTATTTGCCGCGAATGGCGGCGATCTTGTCGGCGAGCGGCTTGAGCGATGCTTCGAAGGCAGCGAGCCGCGCATCGTAGTCTTTGCTATGCGTGCGATCCGCTTTGGCGAGGTCGGCGTCGAGCAAGCGCGCGACCGCGACCATGATCGAAGGGTCGTACCACAGATGCGGATTGTCGCCCGCTTTGTGGCGCGTCAGCGCGGCCACGTTGATCGTAAGGCGCCCCGGCCGCGGCGCCGCGGCCAGCAGCTTCTCCATCCACGGGTCGTAATCCGCGCCGTTGAAGATCGCGATCTGCGCGCTGGCGATTTGCTTGACGATGCCGGGCGTAGTCTCGAACAGATGCGGGTCCTGGTCCGGGCTGTTCATGATGCTGACGACCGTAACCCGGTCGCCGCCGATCTGGCGCGCGACGTCGCCATAGAAATTCTCCGCCGCCACCACGGCGATCTTGCCGTCGGCGGCGCGCGCGCAAGGCGGCGCGGCAAAAGCGAGCAGGGCGGCAAGGCCGAGCCCGACGACGGTCTTCATGGCGGAAAAGCCTTCATTTCACACGCGAACGCGAGACATCCGCGCGACCATTATGTAACATTATAACATATCGGATGGCAAGACCGCCGCGCGCCGGTCAATCGCGGCATTGCACAGTTATGTGCCGTCAGCATTGTGCAATCGGGTCGAGTGGAACTGTTTAAAGCAACATTAATTTTTCCCGGGTAGCTCTACGGGTCGCAATTTGTTGCCTGACCAATCGATTGCGCGGCCAAGTCGGCGGGAAGAATTCTCGCCTCAAATGGACTAGAAATGTCTCAAGCTCTGCAAATTATTGACGAGCTCGAAGTCGCGCTCCAGTCAAATTCGACCGAACGCCATCACGCGATATTGAAGAACGTCACCGATTTGTTTTTGGCCGGCCGCGAGCGGATCACCGACGAAGTATCCTCGGTGTTCGATGATGTCATCGGTCGCTTGGTCGACCATGTTGAACGCCGCGCGCGAGTCGAACTGAGTTGGGATATCGCACCGCTCCCCAATGCTCCATCTAAGGTCATCCACCGCCTCGCTACCGACGACGACATCGGCGTCGCTGGACCGGTGCTGGCGCAATCGCCGCGACTGACCGACCAGAATCTGGTCGAGATCGCCGAGAGCAAGGGCCAGATGCACCTGAGCAAGATCGCCGAGCGCAAGCAGCTCAGCCCAGTGGTCACCGACGTGCTGGTCGACCGCGGCGACCGCGAAGTCGTTACCAAAGTGGCGGTCAATTCCGGCGCGCGCTTCTCCAAGACCGGCATGTCAATGCTCACCATGCGCGCCAGCGGCGACAACGAACTCACCGAGGCCATGACCCGGCGCGCCGACATCACGCCCGCCTTGTTCAAGCGGCTGCTCAGCCACGCCACCGAGGAGGCGCGCCAGCGCATGCTGGCCTCGTCGGGGCCGGCCGATCGCGACCGCATCAACCGCGTGCTTACGCAGATCGCCAAGCAGGCCGGCAGTACAGATGTCTCGCCGAAGGATTTCGCCGCCGCGCAGCGCATGGTGCTTTCCTTCAGCCAGGATACCGCGCAGACTCGCTCCAAAGTGCTGCAATTCGCCGACGGCAACCGCATCGCCGAACTGATCGCCGCGCTGTCGATCCTGAGCGGTATTCCGATTGCGCTGGTCTCGCGCCTGCTGCGCGACACCGAGCCGTTCGGCGCCATGGTGATGTGCAGAGCGATCGGACTGGAATGGATGGTCGCGCATTCGGTGCTCAACACGATTCCCGGCCTGGGCGAGGAGCGCGACGAACAACTAGAGGAAATGCGCGAGGAGTACGACCGGCTGTCGGCCCAATCGGCCGGCAGGTTGCTCGGCTATTGGCAAGTCACCCAAGCGCGCCAGCAAACGGCGCACTAAGGCTTTTCGGAGGTAGGACGGTACGGTTCCAGTGCCCTCGGGGCCTTATTGCCCATTGAAATTCGCGCAATTGTCATTGCGTCTTTAACATTCATACAGAGATTGTGTGGCAGACCGTTGGTGGCCAAGGAGACGTGACGGCATCCAATGTCGATGTTGCAAACCCACCGTCCGAAGAAAGCCGTATACCTGCGCGGCATGGTCATCTGCCGCAAATGCGCGGCCCCGCTCTACGTCCACAAGCTCAACGTGCTGGCCGAGGAATTCTCGGTGCGCTGCACCAAGTGCGGCGACCGCGGTATTTATGCGAAGCGTGAGATTGCCGTCGAGGAATTGCCCGAGCGGCGCCGCAAGCCGCGCAAGTAGCGCTCAGTTCTGCTCGCCGTAACGCTCTCTGACCGCCGCCGCGATGAAGGCTTTGCGTCCCTGCCGGCCCGGCGTCGTGCCATGCGCGGCGCACCAGATCGGGAATGTCACCGGATCGATGCGCACCCGCATTACCGGATGACCGTAGGCCTTGAGGCCCTTCTCCATCTCCTCGGCCATCTTCAGCCAGTCCTTGAAGGCGCGCGGCAAAGTGTCGCCGTCGTCGAAAATTTTCAGCAACGCCGGATAGTCGGCCTCCTCGATCCAGAAGACGCCGACGGCGGGCAGCGGTTTTTCTTCGGAAGGGATCATGCGACTAAGACTAGCACGAAATCGGCGCCGCGTGAGTTCCGTCAACGCGCTGTTGCATGAGGGACCGATGCTGCGCACAATGCGGAACAACGAATGTGTGCCCCATGCCCAAGCCCGCTAGCCGAAATCTCGTCCGCACAGAAGACCGTTCCGCCCTCAGCCGCCGTGCGGTGCTGGCCGGCATGCCGCTTCTGCTCGCCGGCTGCGCCGGTGGCGGCTTCTTTTCCGGCGGCTACGGCAGCACGCGGGACGGCGGCTTCTTCGTCCCGGCGGTCGATATCACCACCATCGATCCGGGCCTGATGCGGACCGAGGTCGCCTGGCACGGCAAGGAGAAGCCGGGCAGCATCGTGGTCAACGTGCCGCAGCGACGGCTCTATCTGGTGGAGAAGGGCGGGCGCGCTTTACGTTACGGCATCGGCGTCGGCCGCAGCGAAGGCGCGAACTTCCGCGGGCAAGCAGTGATCGGCCGCAAGGAGAAGTGGCCGCACTGGACGCCGACCGCCAACATGATGGCGGCGATCCCGCTCTACCGGAATTACGCCGGCGGGATGGACGGCGGCCCCGACAATCCGCTCGGGCCGCGCGCGCTCTATCTCTACCGCGACGGCCACGACACGTTTTTCCGCCTGCACGGCACCATCGAGCCGGAGACCATCGGCCACGCCGTCTCCTCCGGCTGTATCCGCCTGTTCAATCAGGACATCATCGACCTCTACGACCGCGTGCCGGTCGGCACCCATGTGACGGTGGTGCAGGGGTGACGCGCTAATTGCCCGACTTGATCCCGGCGTCCTCGATGACTTTCGCCCATTGCGGCGCTTCCGCCGCAAGCGCGGCGGCGAATTCCTTGGGCGAGTTGCCGATCACTTCCATGCCGATGTCGCTCAACTTTTTGCGTATCTCCGGCGGGGACAGGGCCTTCACCGAGTCCTGGTGAATTTTTTCCACGATCGCGGCCGGCGTTCCGGCCGGCGCCATCAGGCCGATCGAGAGGATCGACACGAAACCCGGGAAGCCCGCTTCGATCATGGTCGGCAGCTCGGGCGACGCCCCGAAGCGCTTGGCCGATGTGACGGCGAGCGCGCGCACTTTGCCTTCCCGCACCAGCGGAATCAAAGGCGAGATGGCGCCGAAGAAGATGGTGATGCGGCCGCCCAAGAGATCGGTGATGACCGGGCCGGCGCCGCGGTAAGGCACGTGCTGGATATCGACATGCGCCATCGCCTTGAACAGCTCGCCGGCGAGGTGCTGCGTGGTTCCGACGCCGGCCGAGGCGAAGGTCTTGCCCGGGTTGGCGCGCAGATAGGCGACCAGCTCCTGCACGCTCTTGGCCGGCACGTCGTTGGGCACGACCAGAATATTGGGCGAGTAGACCGCCTGCGAAATCGGCAGCAGATCTTTGGCGGGGTTGTAGGTCATTTTGGCATAGAGACTCGGATTGATGGCGACCTGCGCATTGGTCGCCATCAAAAGCGTGTAGCCGTCGGGCGCGGCCTTGGCGACGCGGTCGCCGCCGATATTGCCGCCGGCGCCGGAAACATTTTCGATCACCACCGGCTGGCCCCAGATCTGGCTCAGCCGGTCGGCCATGATGCGCGCGATGATGTCGACCGGCCCGGCGGGCGGATAGCCAAGGATCATGTGCACCGCGCGATCCGGATAGCCGCTTTGCGCGCCGGCGATGCCCGCTGCCGCGAGCGTCGCCAGCGCGGCGATCAGCGCGGCGGATAGTCTTGTTATGATTGTCATCGCGTCCTCCCCCCTCTATTTTTTGGTTGGTATCATTATAGGCGCAACGGCCGGAGCGGAGACTAGCTGAATTTTACCCGTCATGGCCGGGCAAAAGGCGCGAAGACGGAGATCGGCACGCGGCAGGGGTCACGCCCCGTTCATCCGCCCGGCCGGCTCAGCAGGTGGTGCGCTGAAGCCGCGCCTCTGATAGAAAGTGCCGCGGTACGAAGGCGGACAAGCGAACAGAGGCCCTATGTCGAAGCAGGCGATGCGCGAGGAAACCGAACGTCTCATCAAAGAGGCGCTGGAGCGGAAATCGGTCACGGTCAAGGAGGGCGACACCCGGATCGAGACCCATTGCGGAAAGTGCGGCGCGGTCAACCGCATCAAGGCGCCGCGCGGACAGACCCGCGTCGAATATGCGTGCAAGGAATGCGGTCATAAGCAAAAGGCGCTGTGAGGGGCGGGCCCGCCCGCGCGCGGCTATTTCACGAAATCGAGCATTTGCTTGACGTCATTTGCATGCGCGCCGTTGGGCGCCAGCACGAGATATTGCCGGAGCGCTTCCAACGTGCCGGCCGGCAGAATGGGCTTGTTGTCTTTGCCGATGGTCGCGTTGCCGAACAAAGCGGAGCCCTTGATGAAATAGGCATCCGCCTTTTTCGGATCGGCGGCGATCGCCTTGTCGCAGGTCGCGATCGCCTTCGGTCCGGTCTGGCCCATGTTGTAAAAGGTCGCGCAAAGATTGAAGTAGGCGACCGCCGGATGGGGGTCGATCGCCGCCGCCTTGCTGTAGGTGGCAATGGCGTCGTCGTTTTTCCGCAGCTTCAAATTGGCGTTGCCGATCGACGTATAGATGCGGCCGATGGCGGCCGGGCCGGCGTCCTTCGGCGTCAGCGCGATCGCGCGCTGGTACGAGGCGATTGAATCGGCGAAGTGCGCTTCGCCCATTTGCGCGTTGCCCAAGACCTCGAAATAATTCCAGCGCGGCGCGGCGGCGATCAGCTGCTTCAAGGTCGCTTCGGCCTCCGGCCACTTTTTGGCGTCGAGCGCTGCTTGCGCCTTGGTGATCAGGGCGTTTTCGTCTGCGGCGGACAGCGCGGGCGGCGGCGGCGCGGCGCCGGTCTGCGCCACAGCCGGCCCGCTGAGCGCAAGACCCGCCAGCAGGATGAAAGCGCCAAGTCTTCGATGCACGGCTTGCCTCCGGTGACTGAATTCGGCCTGCCTCAGCGTAGAAAAAGCCGCGGTTGCAGTGCAACCGGCGGACAAAGCGTAAAGCGGGCGTCGGCTCATCCGCCCTGCGCGCTTGTATTACCGTTCATGATGGCCATATGCTCAAGGTACTTGAATAAAGCGCTTTTATTTTATTTTGCTCGTGACCTGCAACATGCGGCGGCGGGACGTGTGGCGCCGCATCGTTTCATTGAAAAGGGTCTGGACATGACGAAAATCGTCGCTCCGCCTTACGTAATGAGCATGGCTGACCGTGTGACGTATGGAATGGTCGCCGGTATATTTGTCTTGGGCGTGCTCGCATTTATCTTTTTGCAATAGCAGCGGGTTAAGCGCCCGCGCTTGGTTTGCTGTTGGCCGAGCGGCCAGGCCGTCTTGAGTGGCGGCGTTTGGCTGTGCAATCGGGACAGCGCGCAGCGCGGGTTGGCCGACTTGGGTGCCGGCCCGCAGGCTCATCCGCCCGACGCGCTCTATTTGACCTATGTCATTTCTGCTTGGAAGCCGTAACGCTTATATGCGTTGCACTCATCCGCCCTGCGGAGGCCACATGCGCCACATTGCATTCTTAAGCCTCTTCATCGCCGCAGCATTCGCGGTGCCAGTCGAAGCGCTCGCCCAGCCTGACAACAGGCATTCGCTGGGACGCCAGGTCGCGATGGAGCTTTGCAGTTCCTGTCATCGGGTTGCCGAGGGACAGCCCCGCCCTGGTGAGAACGTCGCGAGCTTTTTTGCGATCGCCAACTTGCCGTCAACCACCGCGCTGTCCCTGAAGGTGTTCCTGCGGTCGAATCACAAGGGCATGCCGAACTTGATCGTCTCTGAATCGGATTCCGACGAACTCATCGACTATATCCTCAGCCTTAAGCGGCGATAAGTTCCGCACCGATAGCGGCGGCCACGACAAAAAGGCGATCAGCAACACGGCCAGGCCCACGCTCAGCGTGTGGGTGAAGGCCGCCGCCATGTTCTCGGTGTCGACGAGCATGGAGGGGACCAGCAGCGCCACGGTCGCCAGGAACAGCAGGGTCGCATGGAGATGGGCGCTTGCCCGGTTGAATTCCTGCACCCGGTGCTTGAGCCCGCCGAGCAGGAACGACGCGCCCAGCATGAACAGCGCGTTGGTCACGATCGCGCCGGCAATGGACGCCTTGACCAGAACGTATTGCCCGGCGCGCAATGCGGCGAGCGCGATTAGCAGTTCGGTGAGATTGCCCAAAGTCGCGTTGAGCAGGCCGCCGATCGTGTCGTCGGTCCTCGCCGCCACGGCCTCGGTGGCGCGGCTGAGCAATGCGGCCAGGGCACGATGGCCGCCACCGCCAGAAGAAACAGCAGTGTATGCGCCTGTGGCGCGAGCATCTCGGCCGCCAGCACCACCGGCACCATAACCAGCGGCCAGAGCAAGGGATTGCGCCGGATTTCAGCGAACAGAGGGTTCATGGGCGTGCCCCTTGCAGCCGTTTCGAGAGCGCGACGCACAATTTCACGTTAGCAGATCATGATCGCAACGGCCATGATTGCGCTCGCCCAGGCCAAAGCGACGGCGACGATCTTGAGATGCGTGGCGCGGTCGTCGGCGGCAATCGAGTAATTCATGGCAGACCTCGATTTGGAAATTGGTATAATGATCATGCCGCGAACCGCCGGTCTGTTTGATGCAGGTCAACCGTCCGTCTCAGGAGAACTACGGAAGCCGGGCGGCGAGCCGCGCGCTTGCGGCACGTCAAAGACCCCTCGAAAAGGGTCGATGTTGATGCATAGTCCGCCGGAATCGTCGGCCGTGTCGCCCATGGGAGGGATTCGATGAGACTGACCGAGCGGGTCCTCGAACCCGTCGAACGGATTGCGGAAATCCTGTTCGGCCTGATCATGACCCTGACCTTCACCGGCACAATCGGCGTCTTGACCGCCGACCGCGTGGCAGTTCGCACCGTGCTGCTCGGGGCGCTCGGCTGCAACATCGCCTGGGGCATCATCGACGGCGGCCTGTATCTGATGGGCCGCCTCGGCGAGCGCGGCCGCAATGCCATGCTAGTGCGGGCGGTGCGCAATGCGGCCAGCGCCGAAGTCGCCCATCGTGTCATCGCCGACGCCTTGCCGGCGCCGCTCGCGTCGGCTTTCCAGCCGGCTGAATTGGAAGTCGTTCGCGCCGGAATTTCCCGCCTGCCGGACCCACCCGCGCGTCCCCGTCTGACCGGGCGGGACTGGATAGGCGCCCTGGGTGTCTGCATCCTCGTCGTGCTGACCACCTTCCCGGTCGTCATTCCGTTTATTTTTCTTGAAGACATCAGATTGGCGATGCGGATCTCCAATGCGATTGCCGTCACGTTGATGTTCTTATGCGGATTCTTTTTCGCGCGTTATGCCGGGCTGCGGCCGTGGATGACGGGTCTGATCATGGTCGCCGTCGGCGCCGCGATGGTGGGCATCGCCGTCGCACTGGGCGGATGAAACGCCGCCGCTTCGGCGTCACCGCCGAGAGGCGAAAGCCGCCGCTTTCCGTTCCGACCGCTCGATGGAAAATGTCACAAAGGCGTTCCAGCCTTCGAGCCGGTTCTTGGCGTCAAATTCATAATAGGCGCGCAGATTGAGATAGCCCGGCTGGCCGCCGACCGGAAAGAAGAAACCGATCTGCGGGCCGATCGCCGCGACCCGCGACTTGAAGTCCCCGAGCGTCGCGCCGGCGCCGCGGTCGCCGGTGACCTGATAATAGAAATAGCCGACCGCGCCGACATGGAATTTGTCGCCGACATAAGGCGAGATCGCCCAATCGAGATGCGTGTCGATTCCGCTCTGGTATTGCGTCGAAGGGTTGATGAAATTGTAGGTGAGGCCGAGCACGGCGGAGGCCTCGAAGCCCGCTTTCTCGTCGAGATAGGTGTAGCCGACGCCGCCATCGACCGCCCAGTGTCCAATGCCGAGCGCCGCCAGCCGCGTCGATTGATAGGCGCCGCTCGGGATGTTCGCGGTCGTGTAGAGCATGACGTTGTGCACGTCGCGCGTCCATTTCAGCGCCCCGGTCGGCGAAAGATCGCCGAAGCCGAACACCTCGTCGGACCGCGTGCCCGACAGCGTGCCTCCGCCGGGCCCGGTCAGCGTCGCCGAGACCGAGGTCGCATTGCGGCCGTACAGGACGGTCGCGCCCAGTTCCGCCTGCGCGCCGAACAGTGGCGTCGCGAAAGCGTAGGTCGGCGTGAACATGAAATAATCCGACGGCGATGTCATGCCGGCCTGGATGCCACCGCCGCGCGCGAAATTGACACTGCGGCTGACGTTGGCCGTCGCGTGATAATAAGTGCCTTCGAACGACCAGCCCGGTTGAGTCGGCACGGCGGCGTAGCTGGCGTACTGGCCGGGCAGCCAGAAGCTCACGCCGGATTCATCCGCGGTAGCGGGCGACAGGTGCAGGGCCAGCAACGGGGCGAGGAGACATGCGCACGCGAATAACCGGTGCCTTCGCTTGCTCGTGCCCACATCTCTTGGCAACGCCCACCCGCGTCTTTGGCTTGTTTCCGTGCGACCAACAAAAGTGTAAGCGCCGCGGGAGGCCGCCTCAAGCCTTCTACCGGTACCGCCGGTAAGCTGACGATTCTTCCAGCACCACATTCTCGGCGTCATGCCCGCGCGTTGGTCCTGCGCGCAATGTCGGCCTTTGGCACTTAGCCGACGTTCCGCGACTGCGGTCGAGAGTCCGCTTTTGAGGACAAAGTGGACATTCAGCGGCTGCTAAATTGATCCCCGAATTGTTGTGAAAATGCGCCTTGTTCGGGCGCGTTTAGGCCGGTGCGCCGACCCTTTTGCACCCGCCTTCCTTACCCCCTATATCTCCCTCCTCACGGAGCCCCCATTCCCCCATGCCCACCCCCGACTGCCCCCGCCAAAATCCCCGTCACCGTGCTCACCGGCTATCTCGGCGCCGGCAAGACCACGCTGCTCAACCGCATTCTGTCCGAGCCGCACGGCAAGAAATTCGCCGTCATCGTCAACGAATTCGGCGAGATCGGCATCGACAACGAGCTCATCGTCAACGCCGACGAGGAAGTGTTCGAGATGAACAACGGCTGCATCTGCTGCACCGTGCGCGGCGACCTGGTGCGCATCATCGACGGGCTCATGCGACGAAAAGGCAAGTTCGACGCCATCATCGTCGAGACCACGGGGCTCGCCGACCCCGCGCCGGTGGCGCAGACCTTCTTCATGGACGAGCAGGTCCACGCCAAGACCAAGCTCGACGCCGTGGTGACGGTCGCCGACGCCAAGTGGCTCAAGGAGCGGCTGAAGGACGCGCCCGAGGTCAAGAACCAGATCGCCTTCGCCGACGTCATCCTGATCAACAAGACCGACTTGGTGACGCCGGAGGAGCTGCGCGAGATCGAGGCGCGCATCCGCGCCATCAACCCTTATGCCCGCCTGCACCGCACCGAGCGCGCGCGTATCGATATCAACGAGGTGTTGGGACGCAACGCCTTCGACCTCGACCGCATCCTCGACATCGAGCCTGCATTCCTCGAGGCCGAGGAAGCGCATTTGCACGAGCATGAACATGGGGAAAATCACGTTCATCATCATGGCGAAGAACACAATCACGCCCACATTCACCACGGCCTGAAGCATTACCACGACGAGGACATGCAGTCGGTCGCGCTGCGCGCCGACGAGCCGCTCAACCCGGACAAGTTTTTCCCCTGGGTGCAGGATTTGGTGGCGACCGACGGGCCGGCCATCCTGCGCTGCAAGGGGATTTTGTCGTTCAAGGACGATCCCGAGCGCTTCGTGTTCCAGGGCGTGCATATGATTCTCGACGGCGACCACCAGCGCGCCTGGGGCGCCGACGAAAAGCGCGAAAGCCGCATCGTCTTCATCGGGCGCAATTTGCCGGAAGAGAAAATCCGCAAGGGGTTCGAGAGCTGTATCGCGTAAGTCTCTTTTTTGTCGTCCCCGCGCAGGCGGGGACCCATACGCCGTGTCATTTCGGTTTGGCGAAGTAGAAGTTGTCTGTGCCATGGTTCATTCGCAAGGCCAGGGGTTATGGGTCCCCGCCTACGCGGGGACGACAGCAAGACAAATGGCAATGACGAGACCGAATACGTGACAGACACCGCCGCCCCCATTCCCTCCCTTGCCGACCGCGTCCGCCCGATCGCGGCGGGCGGCACGGTCGTCGGCGTGCACTTTCTCGGCAAGACGCCGGTATTCGTTTTGGGCGAGGAGGCGCTGCTGTTTGCCGGCGAGGATGAGGCGCCGCGTCGCCATCCATGCCGGCGGCATCCTCGCCAGCGCGTCCGACGGCGCGCGCATCGTCACCGGCGGCGACGACGGCACCTTGGTCGCCACCGAGGAAAGCGGCGAGCATCGCATCCTCGCCACCGACGATAAGCGACGATGGGTCGATCAAGTTGCTCTAGGCCCGGACGGCGCCGTCGCCTGGTCGGCCGGCAAGACCGCGCATGTGCTCGCCAAAAAGGGCGAGCCGCGCAGCCTGGAGGCGCCGTCGACGGTGGCCGGCCTGGCGTTTGCGCCGAAAGGCTTTCGCCTCGCCATCGCGCATTACAACGGCGCCACGCTTTGGTTTCCCAATGCCGCCGGCGTCAAGCCGGAAAAACTGGAATGGAAAGGCTCGCATCTCGGCGTCGCCTTCAGTCCGGACGGCAAGTTTCTGGTCACCTGCATGCAGGAGCCGACGCTGCACGGCTGGCGGCTGGCCGACGCCAAGCACATGCGCATGTCGGGCTATTCGGCGCGCGTGCGCTCTTTCGCGTGGACCGCGGACGGAGAATTCCTCGCCACCTCGGGCTCCGAGCAGCTCATCCTCTGGCCGTTCGACGGCAAAGACGGGCCGATGGGCCGCCAGCCGAGGCTCATGGCGCGCTCGCAGGCGCGCGTGGCGGTGGTGGCCTGCCATCCGCGCCAGCCGGTGGTGGCGGCGGGCTATGCCGACGGCCGGGTGCTGCTGGTGCGCAGCGACGACGGCGCGCTGATTCTGGTCAAGGCGGAGGGGGCCGCGCCGGTCAGCGCGCTCGGCTGGGACGCCAACGGCCAGACGCTTGCCTTCGGCACCGAGGCGGGGGAAGCCGGCGCTTTGTCGTTTTAATTGCGGCGGCATTCCGCCCAAACAATTCGGCCGCCGTTCAGCTTGCCTGTAATATGTTCTGGAACTATCCGGTGTACCGGCCGTTGCTTCCTGTCATTCGATTGCTCCTTGGGGACCCAAAGATGATCAACCAATCCATCGTCCGCCGCCTCCTGCTCGGCGCGGCGACCGGACTCGCGCTCGCTGTTACAGCCGTTTCGGTGCCGATTGTGGCCGCTTCGCTCACGCCGGCCATCGCGCAGTCGTCCGAAGACATGACGGCGGCGCTCGATGCCTACGGCCACTGGGTCCGCCACCCAAGTTACGGCGAGGTCTGGGTGCCGGACGGAGTGCCGCCGGGTTGGCGGCCCTATGAATACGGCCGCTGGGTCTTTACCGACGACTGGGGTTGGTACTGGGTCTCCGACGAGAGCGAGGACGATTGGGGCTGGGTGGTTTATCACTACGGCCGCTGGGCCGTGGACCGCCGCCTCGGTTGGTTCTGGGTGCCGGGCGACGAATGGGCGCCGGCCTGGGTCGATTGGCGCTATGGCGGTGACAATGTCGGCTGGGCGCCGCTGCCGCCGGACGACCTGATGGACACTTACGACCAGCAGCCGGACTACTGGATGTTCGTGCCGCTCCGCTATATCGCCGAGCCGCGCGTGCGCACCCACTTCGTGCCGCGGGACCGCCGCATGATTCATTTTGCGCCAGACCCGCCTGATCAACCGCCCGGTCCATGTGGAAGGCCGGCGGCTCTGGGTCAATCCGGGCCTCGCGCCCGGGTTCATTGCCAGCCGTACGCACGTGGCTTTGCACGCCTACAATGTGCGCCCGCGCGTGTTCGGCACCACGTCGGGTGTGCAGGGCGCATTAACCGTGCACCGGGACGACCTGCGCACCAAAGGCGCGGTCAAGCGCATCGCGCCGATTACCGTGCAGCAAACCACCACGACGATCCAGGCGACCACCTCGACGGGTGCGCCGAAAGCGCTCGGCAAGGGTGAACACGGACAACTCGGCAGCCATCCGCTGCGCGCGGTCCACGGCACCGAAGGTCCGCAGCAACAACAACAGCTACTACAGCAAAAGAAAGGGCTAACGAGCACGCCGCCAGGCGCCGGGACGCCGGTGATCAAGCAGCCTGGCGGTCCAGCGCCGGTGGTCACCCCGACGGCGCCGGTTCAAGTAAAGCCGCTGGAAAAGCATGAGGAGCGCCGCGAGGTGCATCCGCCGGCGGGTGCCGGTGGAGCTCCGGCCGGCGCCGGCGGGCCGCCGCCGCAGCCGAAGATCGTCCATCCTTCGCCGCCGCCACCACCGCCTCCGCCACCTCCACCGCCGCCGGTCGTGCATGCTCCGCCGCCGCCCGTCGTGCATGCACCGTCGCCACCCCCGCCACCGCCACCCCCGCCGGCCGTTCACGCGCCTCCGCCGCCGGCTGTGCATGCACCGCCACCGCCTGCTGCGCGTGCGCCAGCGCCGCCACCGCCGCCGAAGGCGCCGCCGCCAAAGGGACCGCCACCGAAACCGGGCGACAAGCCGCCCGAGCCGCCGAAATAGCGCGCTTTAATCCGCGCCAAAATAAAACGGGCGGCCACATGGGCCGCCCGTTGCATGTCCGGTGGCAGGCACGGCCGCCTTAAGCGGCGAGCGCAGTCTCGGTCAGCGCGATCACGTAGGACTTGAGCGGCGGGTAGCCGTTGAAGCCGACCGAGGAGTAGGTCGAGGTATAAGCCCCGGTCGCCTCGATCAGCACTTTGTCGCCGATGGCGAGCGAAATCGGCAGCGGGTAGGGCGTCTTCTCGTACAGCACGTCCACCGAGTCGCAAGTCGGCCCGGCCACGATGCAAGGGCCGCTCTCGTCGCGGTCGCGGCGGGTGCGGATCGGATAGCGGATCGATTCGCCGATCGTCTCCGCCAGCCCGTGGAACTTGCCGATGTCGAGATAGACCCAGCGGGTGTCGTCGTCCGGGCTGCGCTTGGCGATCAGCACCACCTCGGCCTCGATCACGCCGGCATTGCCGACCATGCCGCGGCCGGGCTCGATGATGGTTTCCGGGATGCGGTTGCCGAAATGGCGGCGCAGCGAGCGGAAGATCGCCTTGCCGTAGGATTCCAGCTTCGGCGTCTTGCGCACATATTTGGCCGGAAAGCCGCCGCCCAAGTTGACGGTGGAGAGCATGATGCCACGCTCGGCGCAGGTGCGGAACACCGCCGCGGTCGAGGCCAGCGCGCGGTCCCAGGCTTCCACATTGTGCTGCTGCGAGCCGACATGAAACGAGAGACCATGGGCGGTGAGGCCCGCTTTATGGGCGCGTTCCAGGATGTCGGCGGCGAATTCCGGCTCGCAGCCGAACTTGCGCGACAGCGGCCATTCGGCGCCGGTGCCGTCGCAGTGAATGCGGCAGATCACGCGGGCCCCGGGGGCGGCGCGGGAGATCTTGTCCACCTCTGCCTCGCAGTCTACCGCGAACAGCGTGACGCCGAGCTTGAAGGCGGCCGCGATCTCGCTCTCTTTCTTGATCGTGTTGCCGTAGGAGATCCGGTCCGGCGGGCAGCCGGTGGCGAGTACGGCTAACGTCTCCTGCACCGAGGCCACGTCGAAGGACGAGCCGAGTCTGATTCAGCAGGCTCAGGATCTCCGGATGCGGATTGGCCTTGACGGCGTAATAAACCTTGGTGTCGGGCAGGGTCCTGGCGAAGGCATTGTAGTTGTCGCGCACGATGTCGAGGTCGAGCACCAGGCAAGGCCCTTCCTCTTTGCGGTTTTTAAGAAATTCGCGAATGCGATCGGTCATTGCTCATGGTTCCCCTCAGTCAAAGCGCCAATGGCTGCAAGAGTTCCGGGACAGCGAGATACGCCGCTGCGGCCCGGCTGTTGCAGCCGTCTGCTGCCATGGTCTGGATTGGGGAAGCGCCCCGCTCCGCGCCCGGCAAGATGGACAAGCCTCTTCGGACATCCGGCATTTGCGCCGGTTACCAAAAAAGCCCGATCCGTCGTTGCTTTAAGCCGCGTACCCCGTTGAGCGCGGGGATCGCCGGTTTCGCCTCCGGCTGCCGATCGCATGAGCTGGGAAGTGAGCTCACTTCCCGAGGCGGCTGTCCGGCCTCTTGTCCGGATGCCCACCGATCGACACACGGCCACAGGCACGTGCGAAAAAGGGCAACGACCGGAATAATCCAACTGCGATGAGAGTCAACAATTTATCGCGCGCGAGGCGCGCGCATCCACCGTGCGATGAATGCGCGTGCTACTTTTTGGTTTTTGTGTGTCGCGTGCGTGCCGAGAGTTGGACGGTTCAGCGCACCAGCACGTTCTTGAACTGCCAGGGGTCGCGCTTGTCGATCTCTTCCGGAAACAGTCCGGGCCGGCCGGCGAGCGGCGTCCAATCGGTGTAGGCGCCGATCACCGGGCCGAGATAGGGCATCTGCACCTCGAGGCAGCGCCGGTAATCCATCTCGTCCGCTTCGACAATGCCGGCGTTCGGGTTCTCCAGCGCCCACACCATGCCGGCCAGCACCGCGGAGGTCACCTGCAGGCCGGTGGCGTTCTGGTAGGGTGCGACCTCGCGGGTCTCGTCGATCGAGAGCTGCGAGCCGTACCAATAGGCGTTCTTCTTGTGGCCGTAGAGCAGGACGCCGAGTTCGTCGATGCCGTCGGCGATCTCGTGTTCGTCGAGGATGTGGATGTCTTTCTGCTTCTTGCCGGCCTGGCCGAACATCTCGTGCAGCGAGAGCACGGCGTCGTTGCAGGGGTGATAGGCGTAGTGGCAGGTCGGCCGGTAGACCGTCTTGCGGCCCTCGCGCAGCGTGAAATAGTCGGCGATCGAGATCGACTCGTTGTGGGTGACCAGGAAGCCGTATTGCGCCTGCGCGGTCGGCGTCCACGACCGCACGCGGGTATTGGCGCCGGGCTGGGTCAGATAGATCGCCGCCTGGCAGCCGGTCTTATGCTTGTAGCCGTTCTTCGGCATCCACTTCTCATGCGTGCCCCAGCCGAGTTCGGACGGCTGCAGGCCCTCGGAGATGAAGCCCTCGACCGACCAGGTATTGACGAAGGCGTCCATCGCCTTCGGCTGCTTGGCGCGCTGGGTGTCGCGCTCGGCGATATGGATGCCCTTGATGCCGGCCTTCTTGGCGAGCCGGCCCCATTCCTCGCGGGTCTTCGGTTCCTTGAACTTGAGGCCGATGTCGCCGGCGACGTTGAGCAGCGCCTGCTTGACGAACCAGGACACCATCCCCGGATTGGCGCCGCAGCAGCTGACCGCGGTGGGGCCGCCCGGCCTCTTGCGGCGCGCGGCCAGGATGGTCTCGCGCAGGGCGTAGTTCGAGCGCGCCTCCGGCCCGAGCTTGGGATCAAAGTAGAATCCGATCCAGGGCTCTACCACGGTGTCGATGTAGAGCGCGCCGATCTCGCGGCAGAGCTCCATGATGTCGAGCGAGGAGGTGTCGACCGACACGTTCACGCAGAAACCTTGGCCGCCGCCGGCGGTGAGCAGCGGCGTGAGCAGGTGCCGGTAATTGTCCTTGGTGACGGCCTGATGGACGAAGCGGATGCCGCGCTCGTCCAGCATATGGCGGTCTTTGTCCTCGGGGTCGATGACCACGAAGCGGGACTTGTCGTAGCTGAAATGCCGCTCGATCAGCGGCAGCGTGCCTTTACCGATCGAGCCGAAACCGATCATCACGATGGGGCCCGTCACGCGGGCATGAACGGGCCATTTCGTCATTTCTTAAAGCCTCCAGCCATATTCGGGTGATATCCGCCGCGGCGCGCAAACGGAAGGGCAGCACCGGAGATTCCGGCGCGGCGTCCACGAGAATCTGAGGGTTTTTGCTTAAGCGGCGCGGGCTTGCTGCTTTTGCATTGGACGACCGGTCGCACGAACCAGTCCGCCGGCGCCGGCGAGCGCGCCGGGAACGAGTTCGAGCGCGAGCAGGCGGTGGCGCTCGAACGGGCCGGGCAGCTTCAGGCCCGCGGCTGTCGCGCCCGAAAAGCCGAACCGGCTGTAGTAGGGCGCATCGCCGACCAGGATGACCGCGCCATGGCCGAGCCGGCTCGCGTCGCGTAACGCGCGGCGCACCAGCGCGGCGCCGATGCCGCGGTTGCGGCTATCGGCGGCGACCGCCACCGGGCCGAGCAGCAAGGCCGGCTGGCCGCTGCCGCAGACGACGCTCCAGAGCCGGGCAGTGCCGATCACGCGGCGGCCGTCGGCGGCGATAAGGCTAAGCTCCTCGGCCGGCAGGCGGCCCTCGCGCAGGCGCTGTGAGGTTTTGCGGGTGCGGGTGTCGCCGAAGGCTTGGTCGAGCAGCGCCTCGCGCGCTTCGACGTCGCCCGGCCGTTCTTGCCGTAACGTGATCATCTTAAGTTCCTTCCCGGCGCTCTCGCGCGCAAGAGTGCGCACGTGCGCAGTCAGCTCGAAATTGAGGGAAGGGGAGGCAGGCGTGGCCCGCCTCCCGTCGATGTCAGATGTGATAGGTCTTCAGCGGCGCGAAGCCGTTGAAGGCCACCGACGAGTAGGTCGCCGTATAGGCGCCGGTGCCCTCGATCAGCACCTTGTCGCCGATCTCGAGGCTCACCGGCAGCGGGTACGGCTGCTTCTCGTACAGCACGTCGGCCGAATCGCAGGTCGGGCCAGCGAGCACGCAGGGGCCCATGGCGTCGCCGTCGCGCGGGGTGCGGATCGGGTAGCGGATCGACTCGTCCATGGTCTCGGCCAAGCCGCCGAATTTGCCGATGTCGAGATAGACCCAGCGCACGTCGTCCTCCTCGCTCTTCTTGGAGACGAGGACGACCTCGGCTTCGATGGTGCCGGCATTGCCGACCATGCCGCGGCCCGGCTCGATGATGGTCTCCGGGATGCGGTTGCCGAAGTGCTTGCGCAGCGCCTTGAAGATCGCCGTGCCGTAGGTCTTCACCGAGGGCACGTTCTTCAGGTACTTGGTCGGGAAGCCGCCGCCCAGGTTGACCATGGCAAGGTTCATGCCGCGCTCGCCGCATTCCTTGAACACCGCCGCGGCCGAAGCCAGCGCGCGGTCCCAGGCATGCTGGTTACGCTGCTGGGAGCCGACATGGAACGACACCCCATGCGGCTCCAGCCCGGCTCTAAGGGAGTGCTCGAGTACGTCCACGGCCATGGCAGGCTCACAGCCGAACTTGCGCGACAGTGGCCAATCCGCCCCAACGCAGTCGGAGAGGATGCGGCAGAACACCTTGGAGCCGGGCGCCGCGCGAGCGACCTTCTCCACCTCGGCCTTGCTGTCGACCGCGTAGAGGCGGACGCCGAGCGCAAAGGCGCGCGCGATGTCGCGCTCCTTCTTGATCGTATTGCCGTACGAAATGCGGTCGGGCGTGGCACCGGCGGCGAGCACCATCTCGATCTCGGCGACCGAGGCGGTGTCGAAGCAGGAGCCGAGTCTGGCCAGCAGTGCCAGGACCTCTGGCGCCGGGTTGGCCTTCACCGCGTAGAACACGCGCGTGTCGGGCAACGCCTTGGCGAAGGCATTGTAGTTGTCTTTGACGACGTCGAGGTCGACGACCAGGCACGGGCCGTCGTCGTTTCGCTTACGTAGAAACTCGCGGATGCGCTCAGTCATGGCGCTATTCCCCACGGCTAGGGGGCTTTGCAGGCCCCTGATGTCGCGGTTTTCCAAGCATGACGCCGCGCGCGATGGGGACGCGCAGGCGCTACCGCTCTTCAACCGCTCATGCTGCCTTGGATTGGAAAGGGGAGACCCCCGTCCGCACGGCCGGCAAAGATGAACAAGCCTCTTCGGTGACCCGCGCCGGAGGTGGAGCCCGGCAGAGACCAAGGAAGCCCGATCGTCGTTGCTTCAAGCCGCGTCCCCTGCTGAGAGCAGGGTTTGCCGGTTTCGCCTCCGGCTGCCGGTCAGATTTCTTGGAGAGCTTTGGCTTCTCTCTCCAGGCGGCTGGCGGGCCTCTTGTCCCGCTACCTACCGACCGACACACGGCCACAGGCACGTGCGAATTTGGGCAACGTTGAAATAACAAATTTTTCGCGCGATGCAAGAGAAATAGTTCCCCGCATGCAAAAACTTTCTTAACGAATTGTTTCTCGGGGAGTCGTGCGCGCTCAGCTGCGCGCGGTGAACGGCTCGATGCGGTGCGCGTTGCGGATGAACTGCGCCATGATGGCGATGCCGCAGAGCACGAACACGCCGTCGAGGATGCGCTGCCCGATGCCGCCGAGATCGAACAGCGTGGCGAGCGCCCACGACCCGGCGAAGGCGGCGCCGAACACCTCGGCGCCGATCAGGATGGCGGCGCTGAGCACGGTGATGACGTTGAGCCAGACGATGCGGCGGCCTTGGGCCATGACGGTCTCCCTTTAGCGGCCGCAATGTCCACGAATCCGCCAGCCAGATCAAGTCCATAGAGGGCCGCCGCTGTTTGATCTTGGTCATGGTCCCAAGCGGCCGAAACGGCGAAGTTACGGCCATGTCGATCGCCCGCACGCTCAAGAATGCCCGGCAGTTTCTCGCCGGCCTCGTAGCTCTCGGCCTCGCCGCCGGGATTGCCGCCAGGTTCGCCGGATTCGGCGCCTGGGCGCCGGCGATCTGGGCCGCGGTCACTATCCCGGTCCTGCTGGCGCTGCTGACGGAGATCGTCACCAGTCTGCGCCGAGGCGATCTCGGGCTCGACATCGTTGCCGCGCTGTCGATGACCGGGGCGCTGCTGGTCGGGGAGAGCCTGGCCGCCGCCATCGTCGCGCTGATGTATGCCGGCGGCCAGTACCTGGAGAGCTTTGCCGAGCGGGCGGCGCGGCGCGAGATGACCGCCCTGTTGTCGCGGGTGCCGCGCACCGCCGTGCGGCACCGGGACGGACGGCTGGAGGAGGTCGCGCTCGACCTGGTCGTGCCCGGCGACCGGCTGCTGGTCCGCCAGGGCGACGTGGTGCCGGTGGACGGCACGGTGGTCGAAGGCGTGGCGGTGCTCGATCAGTCGGCGCTCACCGGCGAATCGCTGCCGGTGCAGCTGCGCGCCGGCGAAGCGGTGCTGAGCGGCTCGACCAATGTCGGCGACGCCTTCGATCTCATGGCCACGCGGCTGGCCACGGAAAGCACTTATGCCGGCGTCATCCGTCTGGTGGAGGCAGCCCAGCGCTCGCGTGCCCCGATGTCGCGGTTGGCCGACCGCTACGCGATCGTGTTCCTGGCGGTGACCGCGGCACTGGCGGGTGCCGCCTGGTGGCTCGCCGATGATCCGATCCGGGCGGTGGCCGTGCTGGTGGTGGCGACGCCCTGTCCGCTCATCCTGGCGGTGCCGGTGGCCATCGTCGCCGGACTTTCGCGCGCGGCCAAGCTCGGCATCCTGATCAAGGGCGGCAAGGCGATCGAGACCCTCGCGCAAGTGCGCTCGCTGGTCATCGACAAGACCGGAACGCTGACCCACGGCCAGGCCAAGATCGTTTCCATCCGGGTGACCGACGGCATCACGCCCGACGCGCTGCTGCGCATCGCCGCCTCGCTCGACCAGGCCTCCAAGCACATCATCGCGCAGACCATCGTCGCCGAGGCACACGGCAAGGGTCTGACGCTGGCGATCCCGACCGAGGTGGTGGAAATGCCCGGCGAGGGCATCGCCGGACGGGTCGACGGCCGCGCGGTAATGGTTGGCGGCCTGCATTTCATCGCGAGCAAGATCGCCGATCCCGGGCTTTCGCCGCTCTTGGCGGGCGACCGGCCGCCCGGTGCACTCGCCGCCGCCGTGGCGATCGACGGCAAGCTCGCTGGCATTCTGATCCTCGCCGACGAACTGCGCGCCGGCACCGAAGCGATGCTGCATGAGCTGCGCGCGCTCGGCATCGAGCGCATCGTGCTGGCGACCGGCGACCGCCACGAGGTCGCGCATTTCATCACCACGGGCCTGTCGATCGATCTGGTGCGCTCCGAGCTCACGCCCGATCAGAAAATCCTGGTGGTGCTCTCGGAGCGCAAGAACGGCCCAGTGATGATGATCGGCGACGGCGTCAACGACGCGCCGGCGCTGGCGGCGGCCGATATCGGGCTCGCCATGGGCGCCAAGGGGGCGGCGGCCTCGGCCGAGGCGGCCGACGTGGTGCTGCTGGTCGATCAACTCGACCGCGTGCTGCCCGCTATTCGAATTGCGCGGCGCTCGCGCTTCATCGCCTTGCAAAGCGTGATCGCCGGCATGGGGCTCTCGATCCTCGCCATGATCGCGGCGGCGTTCGGCTACCTGCCGCCAGTGCAAGGCGCGCTGCTGCAGGAGGTGATCGACGTGGCGGTCATATTCAACGCGCTGCGGGCGCTGCGTGGATGACATCGTCGGGCGGCGGGGCTTTAATCGGCTCTCGATGACCGAAGCCGCCAGTGAACCTGCTGATATCGCCGCCCTCGATGCGGCGCTCGCCCGCATGGGTCTGCTGGCACCCGGCGAGCGCGCACACTACACGGCGCTGACCGGCGGCGTCGCCTCCGATATCTGGAAGGTCGACACCGCGGCGAAGACCTTCGCGATCAAACGTGCGCTGCCCAAGCTCAAGGTCGTCACCGACTGGTACGTACCGGTCGCGCGCAACGCCTTCGAAGTGAAATGGATCGAGGTGGTGCGGGACATCATGCCGCAGGCCGTGCCGCAATTGCTGGGTCACGATCCCGCCGTCGGCTTGTTCGCCATGGCCTATCTCGATCCGGCCGATTACCGCAATTGGAAGAGCGAGCTGCACGATGGCCGGACCGACGACGCCTTTGCGGCCGCGGTCGGTCGTTGTCTCGTGCTTATCCATGCGGCCACCGCGAATGATCCGGCTATCGCCGCTGCGTTTGCGACCGACGAAACCTTTCACGCCATCCGCCTGGCCGCCTATCTGGAGGCCACGGCACCAAAACATCCGCAAGCCGCCGATGTCTTGATGGAATTGTCGCGCTTGACACTTGCCACCAAGCTGACGCTGGTGCACGGCGACGTCAGTCCGAAGAATATTCTGATCGGGCCGGACGGGCCGATATTTATCGACGCCGAATGCGCTTGGTATGGCGACCCGGCTTTCGATCTGGCGTTTTGCCTCAACCACATGCTGCTGAAGTGCCTGTGGACGCCGCGGGCGGCGGCGCGCTTTCTCGGGTTATTCGACATCCTCACCCGCAGCTATCTCGCCGGTGTCACTTGGGAGCCGCCGGAGAT
Organism: uncultured Alphaproteobacteria bacterium; assembly: GCA_963770985.1. Lineage (GTDB taxonomy): Bacteria > Pseudomonadota > Alphaproteobacteria > Rhizobiales > Xanthobacteraceae > Pseudolabrys. The sequence goes on from CAVYRR010000007.1 coordinate 229,402, forward strand.
GATGGAACGGCGTACGGCGCACCTGTTGCCTGGCCTCTTCCTCGCCCGGGTGGACGGCAAGTCGCCGGCGGAATACGTCACAGCGGAGGCCGACAAGGCGCGAATCCGCCGCGTGGCTTTGCATTTTCTCAAGCACCCGCCGGATAGGCTCTCCGACATCCGTTACGCCTGGGCGCGCGAGATCGGCATCAAGGAACCTGCGGCATGAGCGCGACGACGATTGCTTCGGTGCATGGCCGGCGGGTTTGGGATTCGCGCGGCCGGCCCACGGTCGAAGCCGAGGTAACGCTTGCGGGGGGCGCGCAGGGGCGCGCCATTGCGCCGGCCGGCGCGTCGACTGGTAGCGGTGAAGCCCTCGACTTGCGCGACGGCGGCGCGGCTTTCGGTGGCCTCGATGTACGACGCGCGCAGGCGAATATTTCAGGCGAGATTGCCGCCGCTTTGCGCGGCACCGACGCCGCCGACCAAGCGGCAGTCGACCGTATCTTGCTTGCGCTCGACGGCACGCCGAACAAAAGCCGCCTCGGCGGTAATGCCATGATCGCCACCTCGATGGCCGCCGCGCATGCCGCGGCGAAGGCGCAAGGCGTCCCGCTCTGGCATTATTTGTCGAACGGCAAGCCCGGCCGTCTGCCGCTGCCGGAAATCCAGATCTTCGGCGGCGGCGCGCATGCGGCGCGCCGGGTCGACGTGCAGGATTTCATGGTCGTGTGTCCGCGCGCGACGAGCTTCGCCGAGGCGCTCGACGTCACCGCGCAGGTCTATGCCGCGGCCGGCAAGCTGTTGGGTGAGCGCGGCCTGCTGCAGGGCGTCGCCGACGAGGGCGGCTATTGGCCGGCCTTCGCCTCCAATGAGGAAGCACTCGACATGTTGCTGCGCGCGATCGAGCGCGCGGGGTTTTCGCCCGGCAACGATGTTGCGATCTCGCTCGATATAGCCGCCTCTTCATTAGGGAAAAACGGTCGCTATCGTCTTGCGTTGGAAGATCGCGAGCTCGACAGCGACGGATTGATCGAATTGCTCGGGGGCTGGATTGCACGCTATCCGATCGTTTCGGTCGAAGATCCGGTGGCGGAAGACGATGCAGAAGGTTTCCGTCGATTCACTAAAAGCTACGGCGCGCGCGTACAGGTGGTCGGCGACGATTTCCTGGTCACTGACGCCGCGCGGGTGCGGCAGGCGGCGGAATTCAAGGCAGTTACCACCGCGCTGATCAAGCCGAACCAGGCCGGCACCTTGACCGAAACGCAAGACGCGTTGACGGCCGCGCGCACGGCGGGGCTGACATCCATCGTTTCCGCGCGCTCGGGGGAAAGCGAGGACGTCACCATCGTCCATCTCGCGGTCGGTTGGGATGCCGGCCAGCTCAAGGTCGGTTCATTCGCGCGCTCGGAACGGATGGCGAAATGGAACGAGGCCTTGCGCATCGAAGAGGCGCTCGGTCCGGCTGCGCGTTTTGCCGGCGGCGCAGCGCTGGGATTGCCGGCCAGAGGATATTGAGCCCCATGGCTTGGCGATTCACCGTTTGCCCTCTAGATAGAACGCATGACTCCGCCGCCTTCCGCTCCCGATAGTCAAAACCCGCTACTGTCCGACCGGACCGGGCCGTTCGGCTTGCCGCCGCTGCCCGCGATCAAGCCGGAGCATTTCCGCCCGGCCTTCGACCGCGCGCTTAGCCGGCATCGCGCCGAGATCGACGCCATCTCGGCCGACCCGGCCGCACCCAGCTTCGGCAACACCATCGAGGCGCTGGAGAAGAGCGGGCGCGACCTCGACCGCATTTCCAACGTGTTCTTCGTGCTGGCCGGCGCCGACACCGGCGCGGCAATCGAGGCGGTCGAACGCGAGATCTCGCCGCTCTTGGCCCGCCACAGCAATGCTCTCTATCTCAACGCCAAGCTCTATGCCCGTATTGCCGCACTCTATGACCGGCGCGAGGCGCTTGGTCTCAATGCCGAGCAGGCCCGCGTGCTCGACCGCTATCATACGCGGTTCGTGCGGGCTGGCGGCGCGCTCGACAAGCCGGCGCAAGATCGCTTGGCGGCCATCAACGAGCGGCTGGCGAGTCTCGGCACCCAGTTCAGCCAGAACGTGCTGGCGGACGAAAAAGCTTATGCGTTGATTTTGGAGGAGGGCGATCTCGCCGGCCTGCCTGATTTCGCCCGCGACGCCGCACGGGCGGCAGCGGAAGAGCGCGGTCACCCCGGCAAATACGCCATCACGCTGGCACGCTCGTCGTGCGAGAGCTTCTTGCAGTTCTCGTCGCGCCGCGACCTGCGCGAGAAAATCTTTCAGGCCTGGATCAAGCGCGGTGAGAACGGCGGTGCAAGCGACAACCGCGCGCTGGTCGCCGAGATGGTGGCGTTGCGCGCCGAGCGGGCGAAGCTGCTCGGCTTTGCGACTTACGCCGACTACCGGCTCGACGATCAGATGGCCAAGACCCCGGCCGCTGCGCGCAAGCTGCTCGACGAGGTCTGGGGCCGCGCCCGCGCCAAGGCTGCGGCCGAGCGCGACGCGCTGCAGGCGATGATCGCGGAGGAGGGCGGCAATTTCGCGCTGCAAGCCTGGGACTGGCGCTACTACGCGGAGAAACTGCGCAAGGCGCGCTACGACCTGAACGAGGCCGAGATCAAGCCGTACTTCCAGCTCGATAAGATGATCGAGGCCGCCTTCGAGACCGCGCACCGGCTGTTCGGCTTGAGCTTCACGCCCGTCGCCGTGCCGCTCTATCACCCCGACGCCCGCGCCTTCGAAGTGAAGGACGCGGCCGGCCGTCATGTCGGCCTGTTCATCGGCGATTATTTCGCGCGCGACTCCAAGCATAGCGGCGCCTGGATGACCTCGCTGCGCGATCAGGAAAAGCTTGCCGGCGACGTCAGTCCGGTCATCCTCAATATCTGCAATTTCTCCAAGCCGGCGGCGGGCGAGAAGGCTTTGCTGTCATTCGACGACGCGCGCACGCTGTTCCACGAATTCGGCCACGCGCTGCACGGCCTGTTGTCGAACGTGACCTATCCGCTGCTCTCCGGCACTGCGGTGCCGAGCGATTTTGTCGAGCTGCCGTCGCAACTCTATGAGCATTGGCTGGAGGTGCCGGAAATTTTAAAAAAATTCGCGCGCCACGCCGCCACGTCCGAGCCGATGCCAAAAGCGCTGCTCGACCGGTTGCTGGCCACGCGCACCTTCAATCAGGGCTTCGCCACGGTGGAATACACCGCCTGCGCGCTGGTCGATCTCGATCTCCATGCGTTGCCGGATGCCGCCAAGCTCGACGTCAGCCAATTCGAACGCGACGATCTCGCGCGCATCGCCATGCCGGCGGAGATCGTCATGCGTCATCGACTGCCGCATTTCCAGCATTTATTCTCCGGCAGCGGCTACGCGGCCGGCTATTACTCCTACATGTGGTCGGAGGTGCTCGACGCCGACGCCTTCGAGGCGTTCGAGGAGACCGGCGACGTCTTCGATTCCGCCACTGCTCAGCGCCTGCGCGATTTCATCTACGGCGCCGGCAATCTGCGCGATCCGGCCGAGGCTTACAAAGCCTTCCGCGGCCGCCTGCCGGCGGTCGATGCGCTGTTGAAGAAACGCGGGCTCGACCGCGCGACGATCGAGCCCGTCAATTCATAGCTCGGAGTTTCGGCGCTGCGCTATTGCTGCCACGGACAATAGGCGACGCATTGCGGGATGACGTCGCCTTCTTCGGTTTCGACATCGTCATAGACCATCTGGCAGCCGTCCTCGGTCAGTCCGTCGCAATAGTCTGCCGGGGCATCGATATAGGCGTACGGATAATATTCGGCGGCGCCGATCGTGATGGCGCCGAGCGCGCTGAGCGCGACGAATGTCCGCCAGCCGCCGTGGTAGTGCGCGCGATAACCGCTCCGCCATACCGAATAATTGCGGCCGCGGATCGATGTGCGGAAGGCGCCACGCGTCGGGGCGCTGCGAATCTTGGAGGTGATTACGACGCCCGCATTTTTCCCGTGCGGCGTGAAAACCTTGTGAGCGGTCTTCGGTCCGCCCAAAGTTTTCTGCACCTTAATATTTTTCTGTGTGCCGATGTTCTTCTGCACCTCAATCTTCTTCTGTACTTCGATTTTCTTTTGCACCTCGAACTTCTTTTGGACTCCGATATTCTTCTGCCCGCCGGCCGGAGGGCCGTTATGTCGCTCGATGACGCGCGGGGCGACGTGTACCGGCGCCTGTTTTTGCACGGGGCCCTTCGGGACCACTTTTTTGTTCTTATCGTCGGGTTTATTTTCCGCCGAAAACTCGGTCGTGACGACTGTGCGGTCGTGTGGCGCGCCGGCAAACGAGGGAAATGATAAGGCCGCGATGGCGAACGTGCCCGCGGTCAATATGGCAAAGCTGCGGAGGCTGGACATACGTCTACCTTTCTGTGAGGTGGTGGTCCGGTTGCCTTGCGCATCGTAGCATCCTTTGCTCAAGACGTGCGACATTTTGAAAGCCTGACGCCATGACCCTCCACAGCGCTGGACACCGCCGCGGCGTCGTCTGCGCGCCGCATAGCGCCGCGGTCGAGGACGGCCGCTTGATCCTCGCCGAAGGCGGCAACGCCATCGAGGCGATGCTGGCGATGGCGGCCTCGATCGCCGCGGTCTATCCGCACATGAATCATGTCGGCGGCGACGGCTTCTGGCTGATCCGCGAGCGATCGGGCCGCGTGCGCGCGCTGATGGGGGCAGGAAGCGCCGGCGCGAAGGCGACACCGCGGCTTTATCGCGACGCCGGCCACGACGAGATTCCGGCGCGCGGGCCGCTCGCCGCGCTCACCGTGCCGGGCGCAATGGCGGCCTGGATGCTGGCTACCGAGGCGGCGAAGGCGCAGGGCGGCAGACTGCCGCTCGATGTGCTGTTGGCGCCCGCCATCAAGCACGCGCGCGAGGGCTACACGGTGACGCGCAGCCAGGCGCGCCTGACGGTCGAGAAATACGCCGAACTGGAAACCGCGCCGGGCTTCCTGCAAGCCTTCCTGGCTGACGGCAAGCCGCCCGAGGCGGGCGCTCAGCTCAAGCAAAGCAAATTTGCCTCAACGCTCGATCATCTCGCCCAGGCCGGGCTCGAGGATTTCTATCGCGGCGACGTCGGCCGCGAGATTGCCGCCGATCTGGCGCGCATCGGCAGCCCGGTAACTCGCGCCGATCTGGAAAAATTCGAAGCTACCGTTGCCGAACCGCTCAGCGTCCGCATCCAGGCCGGCACGCTTTATAATTCGCCGCCACCGACGCAAGGCTTGGCCTCGCTCATCATCCTCGCTTTATTCGACCGCTTGCGCGTTTCTCAGGCGGAGAATTTCGAACACATCCACGGCCTGGTCGAAGCGACCAAGCGCGCCTTCCGCGTGCGCGACCGCGTCGTCACCGATCCTGACCGAGATCGAGCCCGATCTCGATCAATTCCTCTCGTCCGCCTTCCTCGACACTGAGGCCGAGAAGATCGATGTCAAGAAAGCCGCACGCTGGCCGGCGCCCGCGGGGCAGGGCGACACCATCTGGATGGGCGCGGCGGATTCCTCCGGTCTCGTCGTCTCCTATATCCAGTCGCTCTATTGGGAATTCGGCTCCGGCTGCGTGCTGCCGGCGACCGGCATTCTGATGCAGAACCGGGGCGCGAGCTTTTCGCTCGATCCCAAGGCGCTCAACGCGCTTTCGCCCGGCCGCCGCCCGTTCCACACCCTCAATCCGGCGCTCGCCGCGCTGAAAGACGGCCGCGTCATCGCCTATGGCACCATGGGCGGCGATGGCCAGCCGCAAAGCCAGGCCGCGGTGTTCACGCGGTACGTCACGTTTCGCCAGCCGCTCGACAAGGCGCTCGACGCACCGCGCTGGCTGCTCGGCCGCACCTGGGGTTCCACCTGCACCAATCTGCGGTTGGAATCTCGTTTCGACGGCAACGTCATCGACCGGCTGATGGCCGCGGGCCACGACGTCGAGGTGCTGGATGAGCCTTATTCCGACACCATGGGCCACGCCGGAGCCGTCATCCTGCATCCCGATGGTACGCTCGAAGGCGGCCACGATCCGCGCGCCGACGGCGGCGCGGCCGGCATCTAGTTCTTGCTCCGGCGAGGGGATCGCCGATAATGCGGCGACAGAGAAGAGGACTCGCATGAAATTCATTTGCCGTGCATCGCTGGTCGCGCTGAGTCTTACGTTGTCGTTGGCCGCCCGGGCCGAAACTTGGCCGGCCCAATTGATCAAAGCCTATATCCCGTTCGGCGCCGGCAGCGCCACCGACGTCATCCCGCGCACGGTGTTCGACGCGCTGTCCAAGGATCTCGGCCAGCCGATCACCGTGGAAAACAAAGGCGGCGCCGGCGGCACGCTCGGCATCGGCGAAGTCGTGCGTGCGAAGCCCGACGGTTACACCATTCTCGCCAATTCATCGGCGCACGCCATCGCGCCTTTCATCGTGCCCAATTTCCCTTACGACGTCGCCAAGGACCTGTCCGGCGTGCTGATGATCGGACAGAACGCCAACGTGATGCTCGTGCTGCCGTCGAAGGGCTGGAAAACCGTGCAAGACTTCGTCGCTGCGGCCAAAGCCAAGCCTGGCGCGATGAATTTCGGTTCGGCCGGCGTCGGCTCCGCGACCCATATCTGCGGCGAGCGTCTTCGGCTCGCGACCGGCATCGAAGCGACCCACGTTCCCTACAAAGGCGGCCCGGAAGCGTTGGCCGATCTACTCGGCGGTCGCATCGATTTCTTATTCGTTCCGATTTCGGTCGCGCTGCCGCAGATCCGCGACGGCCGTCTCGTGCCGCTGATGGTTTCGACCCCGACGCGAGCCACCGATCTGCCCGATGTGCCGACGCCGCACGACCTCGGCTTCGTCGACGCCACCACCATCGTCTGGTATGCGGTCTTCATGCCGGCCAAGACCCCGCGCGCCATCGTCGAGAAATTCCACGCGGCGGCGATGAAGGTTCTGGCGACGCCGGAGATGAAGGCGAAGCTGAAGAAACTCGCGGTCGATCCGATGCCGATGACGCCGGCCGAACTGGACAAATTTGTCGCCAGCGAACTCGCCGCCAATGGCAAGCTGATCAAAGCCGCCGGCATCGGTCCCAAATAGCGGGTCGGCAGCGGTAACGCTGCATAACTGCAACACTGTTACATGCCCCTATTCCGCCGCACTCCATGATATTGTGCACCGCATGACCGCATTCGCCCGCACTCTTTTGATCGCCCTGACAACCCTCGTGTTCGTTCACCCGGCGGGCGCGCATCCGCATGTCTGGGTGACCATGCAAACCGAGTTGGTCTACGCCCCGGACGGCAGCATCACTGGCGTGCGCCACCATTGGGCGTTCGACGACATGTTCTCCGCCTTCGCCACGCAAGGGTTGGACAGCAAGGAGAAGGGCAAGTTCACGCGCGAGGAGTTGGCCCCGCTCGCCAAAGTGAACGTCGAGTCGCTGAAGGAATACGACTACTTCACCTACGCCACCGCCGACGGCGTGAAGACGCCGCTCACCGAACCCGCGCCCGACTACTGGCTCGACTACAAGGACGAAGTCCTCACACTGAATTTCACATTGCCGTTCAAGACGCCGGTAAAGGCGAAGGAGCTCAAGCTCGAGGTCTACGATCCGACCATCTTCGTCGATTTCTCATGGGCCAAGGACGCGCCGGTCCAATTGGTCGGCGCGCCGCATTGCAAGGCCGATGTCGTCAAGCCGCGCGAAATGACCTTCGCGGAAGGCAAGGCGCTGAGCGCCATTCCCGCCGACCAGACCAACACGACGATGGCCTGGGGCGCGCAGTTCGCCAATAAGATACTGATTCACTGTCCGTGAGAGTTTTTTGAGATCGATGAACGGTTGCCCGCGCCGCAGGTTTTTCCCTCCCCCCGCGAAGCGGCGGGGAGGGTCGGTTTGCATCGCGTCAGCGATGCGAACCGGGGTGGGGGGCGCTTCCTTTTTTGAAATGTTTATTTCCCCCCACCCCCGACCCCTCCCCGCCACTCGCAAGCGCTCGTGGGGGAGAGGAGATGAAAGCCCGCAATTTGACACGTGGATTTCTTGTGCTTGTGGGCTTGCTGCTCGTTCTTGGCGCGCTCGACGCCGCGCTGGCGCAACCCTTCGGCATGACGCGCGGTTCAGCGCCGCCGGACATGGGCGGCTTCGCCGGCTGGGTGCTCGCCAAGCAGGCCGAATTCTACCGCATGCTGTCGGGCACCATCCGCGCCGCCAAGACCGACGGCAGCGCCGCCTATACGCTGATGGGCATCTCATTCCTCTACGGTATCTTCCACGCCGCCGGCCCCGGCCACGGCAAGGCGGTGATCTCGTCTTATCTGGTCGCCAATGACGAGACCTGGCGGCGCGGCATCGCGCTGTCGTTCGCCTCCGCCATCCTGCAGGCCTTCACGGCGATCGCCATCGTCGGCATCGCCGCGGTGCTGCTCAACGCCACCGCGCACGCTATGGGCAATACCGTGCGCATCATCGAGATGGTCAGCTACGCCCTGATCGTGCTGATCGGCCTGCGGCTGCTATGGGTGAAGGGCCGCGCCTTTTGGCATCTGCTGCGCCCGCACGCGCATGATCATCACGAGCATGCGCACGATCGTCATCATGACCATTATCGCGGGCATACTCACGCACACGATCACGACCACGGCGACGAGGCGCACGCCTGGGGCCATGCGCACGCGCCGGAGCCGAGCGAGTTGAAAGGCCCGCACTGGCTGCGGCGCGGGCTGACGGCCATCGTCGCGGTCGGTCTGCGGCCATGTTCGGGCGCCATCATCGTATTGGTGTTCGCGCTGGCGCAGGGCCTGTTCTGGATCGGCGTGGCCTCGACCTTCGTGATGGGGCTCGGCACCGCGATCACTGTCGCGGTTGTCGCCACGATTGCCGTGGCCGCGCGCGGCTTTGCCGGGCGGCTGGCCAAGGGCAAGCCTGGCGCCGGTATGCTGTTCCTGCGTGGCGTGGAGACTGCAGCCGCGTTGCTGATCATCCTGTTCGGCGCCGCGCTGCTCACCGGCTATATGGTGAGCGAGCGGATGGTGGGGGTTTAAGGGGGAGGGGACATGACCGCTGCCGATAAGTTTTTTTCCGATGGCGCGGCCTATGAACGGCAGATGGGTCGCTGGAGCCGGCTGGCGGGGGAGTCGTTTCTCGACTGGCTCGCTCTGCCCAAAGGCATCCGCTGTCTCGACGTCGGCTGCGGCAACGGCGCGTTCACCGAAACGCTGATTGCGCGCTGCGCGCCGGCCGCGGTGATGGGGCTCGATCCATCGGAAGGCCAGATCGCTTATGCCCGGCAGCGGCCCGGTGCGAAGCTCGCAGAGTTTCGCGTCGGCGACGCGCAGGCTTTGCCGTTCGGCAACGCCAGCTTCGATGCGGCTCTGATGGCGCTGGTCATCTCCTTCGTGCCCGATGCGGCGAAGGCCGCGGCGGAAATGGCGCGCGTGGTGCGGCCGGGCGGATGGGTTGCCACCTACATGTGGGATATCCCGGGCGGCGGAACGCCAATTGCCCCTATGAATCGTGCGATTAAATCAATGGGCCTAGCCCCGCAAAATGCACCGAACGCGGCAGCGTCACGGATGGAAGCCATGCAGGAACTGTGGCGGCAGGCCGGGCTTGAATCGATCGACACGCGCGTGATCCGTATTCCCGTTGTCTATTCCGACTTCGACGATTTCTGGGGCTCGTACGGCGCGCCGACAGGGCCCGTGGGTCTATTCATTCAAGGCATGTCGCCGGGCGAGAAAGAGCAATTGCGCGCACAGGTGCGAGAACAGCTTTCGATCACCGCGGACGGACGCGTTACCTATGAAGCCTTTGCCAACGCAGTGAAGGGACGGATACCCGTCTGAGCCGGTGCGCCGATCAGGCAAAATCTTCTTGCTTCAACTCGATCGGCTGCCCGTGCGGGGTGCGGTCGCAGGCGTGATCCCAGGCATCGCGATAGCGATGCAAAGTGTCGTGTGTCGCGACGCCTTTTTCCTCGACGATCTTTTCCAGTGCCGCCAGCCAGTGCGAATAATAAGTTTCGCCGGTGTCGGGATCGCCGGCGCCTTGCGCGCGTTTGATCTCGGCGGCGAGCACCGCCGCCCACTCCGGCCAGGTGAATACGCCGCGCTCGTGCAGCGCCAGCGTCATGGCGAAGGCCTGCGCCTCCCACGGCTCGCGGAACACCGGCCCGTCGGTGTCGCGCGGGATGCTCGGTACTTGCTCGGTGGCGCGGCGGGCGGCGGTGGGATCAATCATGCCACCTCCAAATACGGCTCCCAGGCGTCAACCGAGACCGTCACGCTCGGGTCGCCTTGGGCGCCCCACAATTCGCGCCCGTCGAATCGCACCGTGTAGAGCCATTGCGGGTTCTCGCCGGCGCCGGTGGCGTTGCTGTCGGGAAAAACGTGACAACCGATCACGCGCTCGATCGTACCCTTGTGTCCGCGCACATAACGCGGTAGCCGCGTGTGGGTGAGCGGATTGATGTTCTTCGCGCGCACTTTGTCGCCTGTCTTGAATGCAGGTTTCGTATTGGTCTCGCGCTCGGTCGGCCCGCCGCGATAAAGCACCTGCGCCACGTCGCCCGGTGACAGGATGCGCTTGACCGGCTTTGCCGGGTGCAATGAATGGCCGACGACGATCTCGTCGTCGCTGACCAAGTCACGCTCTTTGAGCAGCGCCTCTAGCCCGGCGAACCAGAGCTGGTAGTAGCTCATCGACAGATATTCGGTTGGCTCACGGTTCTCGCGCGCAAAGCGCGACATGTCGATGTTCCAGCCTGCGGGCGTCGCCATCGCCAGCGTCAGCGCGAAGGCGCGCTTCTCCCAATCGGCGTGGAATGCCGGCTCGTTTGGTTCCGGCTCGACCTGCCCGAATCCATGCACGCCGCCCATGTCATGCGCGCCGTTCATTTTGTAGGGTCCTTCGGCAATCCGGTCCCGATCATGGAATCGCGCGTCACCAAGTTCGGCGAGCTTCTCTTCGCTCCAGCCGTCGGTGCCGGCGGGCCGCATCGGAATCACCAGATAGCGAATCTCCGACGTCGAATCCCACACGCGGATTTCGGTGTCCTGCGGCAGGCTCACGCCGAAATCCTTGAGCACGCCGCGCGGATCGCTGACCGCGCGCGAGCGGTAGGGCGCCGATTTATACCAGACCGGCGGCAGGCCGAGCACCGGCCACGGATAGCAAGAGCACAGCGTGCACACGACCATGTTGTGCCGCTTGGGCGTGTTCTCCAGCGCGACGATGTGCTCGCCCTGACGGCCGGCATAGCCGAGTTCGGCGATCGCGGGCGTGGCGTCCTTGAACAGACGCGCGCGATAGGCCGGATCGGCCCAGGCTTTGGCCACTACGCGGGCGCCGTTGCGGGGGCCGACTTTCTTCTCATAGGTCTCGATCAGCAGGTCGAGCGCGGCCGGATCGACATAGCCCTTTTCGGTGAGCACGGTTTCCAGCGCGCGCACGCGCAACTGGGTTTCCGTGAGCTCGGAATGGTCGTGGTGGTGATGGTGATCGTGGCTCATTTAGTCATTTAAGCGCAGCACCCTACGCTGTGTCACTAGTGGCGAAACCGGTGGCGGCTAAAGCGGGAAGCGGGCGATCCAGCAATCCCTTTCAGTTGGGCAGTGTTGAACCCATAACATTACGGCCGGACGTGCAGCAGAGGTCCGCCGCGCCTCTAATAGCCGGTGAACGATTGCGGTGCGGCGAAATCACGCTGTGCGCCAACTGCAGGCGGCCTTCTGCCGGTTCCGAAGCGTCGCGTTTTCGGCGCTTCAACCGTTAAGCTTACTCGTTGAGGTTACGCGATCGATTTTATTGCAAATTGGGTGCTTGCAATCACAATCAACCTATCGGACGGAATTGCCTGCTACGTTCGGGAGTATCGGCGAAGCCGCGAGGCAAACATATTCCGCTTCGCGGCTTTGTCTTATTTGCGATCCGCCCTTTTTGCCAGTTAGCGCTTGCGCCTAAACGTTGTCGCAGATTGAAAAATGGAACCGCGTACACAGGGCAACATCCTCACAACCATTGCAGATTACGTGATTCTGCTTGGTCAGAATTCCGTCGTATGGGTTCTGATTGCCTTTGGCCTCGGGTATGGACTTCGTGAGGTAATCTCTCGCCGTCGTCGTAAAAAAATGCGCCGCCGCCATCGGGAAACCGTGAATCTGTTGACTCAACACGAATTGAAATTCATCCGCACGTTACGCGATGCGGATATCCATAAAAAGAATCGGAAAACGGCCCGTCATCTGCCAGAGACGCCAGAGCACGCGAAGTAAAACGAGGGTGGGTCGGGCCATTACGTGCCGACGTGTTGGTGTCTAATCCCAGGCCCCTTTATGTCGCGCCGCGGCCTCGCCCTTCTCGGACGATGCCGCAACCTCAAGCTGGCGCTGGCCGGAATCAGCTCGGCATGTGATGTCATATCGCGCAACGGCACGTAGCCGTTTCCCTAGTACATCAGCACCTCGCCGTCGGCGCCTTTGCGTTGCGCCGGATGGGTGATTGCCATTTTCCTGCGCCTTCCGCACCATCGCGAAGGCGCATCGCGGCGGAGCTTCGTCGTCTGCACGCAACTTACCGAATGCCGTCCGCTTGTGCCATCATCGCTAAAATTTGATAGCAGGTGTCATGATTTCGATTGCCGAACATATCGACCGGCTGACCCGCGCCATCGGCCGCGCGGTGGCGTGGCTGGCGCTGATCGTCGTGCTGCTGGAATTCGCGCTGGTGGTGGCGCGCTACGTGTTCGCGCTGGGCTCGATCTGGCTGACCGAAACGGTGATCTATGCCCACGCGACCATATTTATGCTCGCGGCGGCCTGGACACTCAAGGCGGGCGGCCATGTGCGGGTCGATGTGTTCTACGCCGAGGCCTCGGCGCGCACGCGCGCCAAGATCGACCTCGCCGGCGCGCTGCTCTTGCTGCTGCCGTTCGCAGCTGTGCTGGTCTGGCTCGGCGTACCCTACGCGGCGCGTTCATGGGCGATCCTGGAACGCTCGCAGGAGACGAGCGGTCTGCCGCTGGTGTTCGCGCTCAAGACGCTGATACCCTTGTTCGCCGCGATGATGGCGCTGCAAGGCATCGCGCAGGCGATCCGCGCGCTGGCTGCGCTTTCGAGGCCGCGCTGATGTCGCTCGCGGAAACCCTCGCCGTGCTGATGGTCGTCGCGGTTATTGTGACGCTGATGGCCGGCTATCCGGTGGCGCTGACGCTCGCCGGCGTGTCGCTTGCCTTCGCGCTGCTAGGCCACGTGCTTGGCGCGATGAATTTCATCATTCTCGGTGCGCTGCCGCAGCGCATCTTCGGCGTGATGACGAACGAGGTTCTGCTGGCGATCCCGATGTTCATCTTCATGGGTGTGATGCTGGAACGCTCGCGCGTGGCCGAGGAACTGCTCGAGACCATGGGCCGGCTGTTCGGCACGCTGCGCGGCGGGCTCGGCATCTCGGTCGTCATCGTCGGCACGCTGCTGGCGGCGGCCAAAGGCGTGGTCGGCGCCACCACGGTGACCATGGGCCTGATCGTGCTGCCGAGTATGCTGCGCTTCGGCTACGACCCGCGGCTCGCTGCCGGCACCGTCGCCGCCACCGCGACGCTGGCGCAGATATTTCCGCCCGCCACCGTATTGGTGCTGCTCGGCGACCAGCTCGGCAACGCCTTCCAGGCGGCGCAATTGTCGAAAGGCATCTTCGCGCCGCGCTCGGTCAATGTCAGCGACCTGTTCGCCGGCGCGCTGCTGCCCGGTCTGGCATTGGTCGCGCTCTACCTGATCTATCTGATCGCGGTCGCGATTCTACGTCCGCGGGCCGCGCCGGCGATACCACCCGATCCGAGCGGCCCACGCGGCTTCACGCTGGCGCGCCGGCTGATGCAGGTGCTGGTCGCGCCGGTGCTGCTCATTCTGGCCGTGCTCGGCTCGATCCTCGGCGGCGTGGCGACGCCGACGGAAGCGGCTTCGGTCGGCGCCGTCGGCGCCATTCTGCTCGCCGCGCGCAAGGCGGGCCTGCGCGGCCTGATGATGCCGGTGGCGGAGAAGACCACCCAGATCACTGCCATGATCTTTCTGATCCTGATCGGCGCCACGCTGTTTAGCTTGGTGTTCCGCGCGCTCGGTGGCGACGACATGGTGCATCGCGCGCTCTCCAATTTGCCCGGCGGCGTCAATGGCGCGGTGCTGGCGGTGATGTTGGCGATGTTCCTGCTGGGCTTCGTGATGGACGCCTTCGAGATCATCTTCGTGGTGGTGCCGATCGTGGCGCCCGCGCTGCTGACGATGCCCGGCGTCGATCCGGTCTGGCTCGGCATCATGATGGCGGTGAACCTGCAGACTTCCTATATGCACCCGCCGCTCGGACCGACGCTGTTCTATCTGCGTGGCGTGGCGCCGCCCGAGATCACCACGCGGCACATCTATGTCGGCATTATTCCGTTCGTGCTGATCCAGCTTTTCGCGCTGGTCGTGTTGTGGTTCGCGCCCGGCTTGGCGACCATGCTGCCGCATGCGCTCTACGGGCGATGACGGTTAGCCCGGGGCCGGCCAAAATCGCTCGACCAGAACCCAGAGCCAGACCGCGCCGGCGAGCAGCAGCGAGAGGAAAGATGGCCGCGGACCCCATGTCCTTGACGCGTTTGATGGCCGGATCGTGATCGAGACGTGATGCGGTCGCCGAGCTTTTCGATCGCGGTATTGAGCAATTCGACAATGAGAATGAAGACCAGCGTACCGATCAGCGCCAAGCGTTTGCCGGCGTCCGCGGTCAGGAAGAAGGCGAGCGGTATCCCGATCGCCAGCAGCGCCAGCTCCTCGCGGAACGCCCGTTCCGATTGCGCCGCTGCAACGAGGCCGTGCCAGCTATTGATGGTCGCCCGCCAAAGTCGTTTCACGCCATCCGCCCCTGTCCACCGCCTTCCCGGCGCAAACTACGCGGGCTCTTTTTGCTAGTCTATTCCATATCGCCGCACCGGATGTGTATAAGGACTTTGCATGAAAGCCGCCGATCTGTTCAGCCTTAAAGGCCATGTGGCGCTGGTGACCGGCGCGTCCAGCGGCCTGGGCCGGCAATTTGCCAAGGCGCTGGCCGACAACGGCGCGGCGGTCGCGCTGGTGGCGCGCCGCACCGACCGCCTGGCGGACACCAAGCAGGCGATCGAAGCCGCCGGCGGCCGCGCCGTCGCCATCGAAGCCGACGTCACCGACCGCGCCGCCATGATGCGCGCCTTTGACGTCGCGGAAAAGACCTTCGGCACCGTCACCATCCTGGTCAACAATGCCGGCATCGCGCAGTCCAGCAAGCGTGCGGTCGAGGTGACGGCCGAGGAATGGCGCAAGGTGCTGAGTGTCGATCTCGATGCCGTGTTCTACAATGCGCAGGAGGCCGCGCGCCGCATGCTGGCGGCCAAGCAGCCGGGCGCCATCATCAATATCGCCTCGGTGCTCGGCTTCGGCGTCTCGAAGGGCGTCGTGGCCTACGCCGTCGCCAAGGCCGCGGTGGTGCAGGTCACCAAGGCACTGGCCGTGGAGCTCGCCTTCAAGGGCGTGCGCGTCAACGCCATCGCGCCGGGCTGGTTCGTCACCGAGATCAACGACAAATATCTCATGGGCGAGGCGGGCGAAGCGCTCAAGCGCGCTATACCGATGGGCCGCTTCGGCAAGGAAGGCGATCTCGACGGCGCGCTGCTGCTGCTCGCCTCCGACGCCGGCAGCTACATCACCGGCGCAACCGTCGTGGTCGATGGCGGCCAGGTGGTGATGATTTCAGGGTAAGGAAACAGACCATGGACTTCACGCTCTCTCCCGAGATCGAATCCATCCGCCTGCGCGTGCGCGCCTTCGTCGAGGAGCACGTGCTGCCGCTCGAAGCCGATCCGGCCAATTTCGCCGAGCACGAGAACATCCCGACGGAGCGACTTGCCCCGGTGCGCGAGAAAGCCAAGAAGGCCGGCCTGTGGGCGCCGCAGGCGCCGAAAGAATACGGCGGCATGGGGCTGCCGATCGTGGCCTGGGCGGCGATCTACGAGGAGGCGGCGCGTTCGATCTTCGGCCCGCTCGCGATCCATTGCATGGCGCCGGACGACGGCAACATGAATCTGCTGGCGCGCGCCGGCACGCAAGCGCAGAAGGACAAATGGCTCAAGCCGATCGTCGACGGCAAGGTGCGCTCGGCCTTCGCCATGACCGAGCCGCATCCCGGCTCCGGCTCCGATCCCGGCATGATGCTGACGCGCGCCGAGAAGAAAGGCGACCGCTACATCATCAAGGGCCACAAATGGTTCATCACCGGCGCCGAGGGTGCCGCCCACCACATCCTGATCGCACGCACCTCGGACGATCCGCGCAAAGGCCTCACCGCCTTTCTGCATCACAAGGATCAGCCCGGCTGGCGCATCCTGCGACGCATCCCGATCATGGGGCCGCACGAGCACGGCGGTCATTGCGAGATCGAATATGACGGGCTGGAAATTCCGGAAGAAAATATCCTGCTCAAGGTCGGCGACGGCTTGCGCGTCACGCAAATCCGGCTCGGCCCGGCGCGGCTGACGCACTGCATGCGCTGGCTCGGCTTCGCCAAGCGCTGCATGGAGATCGCGCAGGAGTACGTCGGCAAGCGCGACGCCTTCGGCAGCAAGCTCGCCAGCCGCGAGGGCATCCAGATCAAGCTCGGCGAGGTGGCGCACCAGATCGAGATCGGCCGCCTGCTCACCATGCACGCGGCCTGGAAACTCGACCAGGGCGACCGCGCGCGCAAGGAAGTCTCGATGGCCAAGGTGCAGGTCGCCGACACGCTGCACCAGGCCGCCGACGTGGCGATCCAGCTCAACGGCGCGCGCGGCTATTCCAAGGACACCATCCTGGAATGGATCTACCGCTACGGCCGCTCAGCGCGGTTGGTCGACGGCGCCTCCGAAGTGCACAAGATGGTGCTCGCCCGCTTCATGCGCGAGGAAGGCCGCGATTTCTGGAAGTGGGGCTAGCGCGAGACGCAGGAACGCGCGCGAACTCCCTCTCCCCATGGGAGAGGTGAAGAGGAATTTGCGGTGCGCTATTAATTCAAATAACTCGCATGGGCGCGCCCGGCGCCGGCTTAGTCGACCGGCTTGATATCGGCTTCTTTGGCGAGTTGCACCGTCGCGGCGAGATCGTCTTTGAAGAATTTCGCAAATTCCTCGGAACTGATCTGCGCCGGCTCGACGCCGAGCTTGGCCAGTTTTTCTTGCACGGCGGGGACCTTCAACGCTTGTTCGGTCACGTCGTGCAGTTTTTTCACGATGTCCGGCGGGGTCTTTGCCGGCGCCGAAAGTCCGTTCCAGAAGCGGAACACCGCGCCTGGATAGCCGGCTTCGGTGACCGACGGCACGTTCGGCAGGCGCGGCACGCGTTGCGGCGCGCTCACTGCCAATATGGTGAGTTTGTCGCTGCCAAGCGCCGAGGCCGCCGCCGCCAGCGGGATGAAGTAGAAATCGATATTGCCCGCCATCACCTGCACCAGGCCGCCTTCCTTGAACGGCACATGGCGCACGTCGATCTTGGCGGCCAGCCGAAACCGCTCGGCCGCCATATGTGATGACGAGCCGATGCCGGCGGAGGCAAACGTCAGCGTGCCTGGCTTCTCCTTGGCGGCGGCGACGAGATCGGCCACGGTCTTGAACCCGCTCTTGGCGGAGGCGACCAGGATGTTCGGCGAGGTGCCGAGCAAGACCACCGGCACAAAATCTTTCACCGGATCATACGCCAGCTTGCTGTGCAGCACGGTTTCAGTGGCCATCGAGGACGAACTGGTCACCAGCGTGTAGCCGTCGGGGTCGGACCTGGCCACGGTTGCAAATCCGGTGGCTCCGCCGGCGCCGGGCTTCAATTCGATGACCATCGGCTGGCCGATGAGCTGCGACACCTGATCGAGGACCACGCGGGTCACGGTGTCCGACGCGCTTCCGGCCGGGTACGGGCTGATCACGCGGATGGGTCTATTCGGATACTGCTGCGCATTCGCAGACGCGGCGGCAGCGATAAGGATTGCCGCCAGGGCGGCACGGCACAGCGCACGGACATTGATCATGTGAACACCTCTATTCCCGATAGCTCTTATCAATCCCATCGAGCACGCGCAAATATGCGGGCCAGTCCGAACTGCCGCGGCCGCTATCGTGATGCTCGAACTGCTCCGCAGTCTTGGCGCAAACGTCCGGCGGCACCTCGAGCAGCTCGCCGCCGGTTGCTTCCATCTTCAGTTGGATCTCGGCGGCGGTGAGCAAATATTTCATCAGCACGAAGGCCTCGCGCGCGCTCTTGCCGACCGTGAGCATACCGTGATGCTGCATGATCAAGGCGCGGTTCTGCCCGAGGTCCCTGTTAATGCGCGCGCGCTCATCGAAGTCCTCGGTGATGCCTTCGTAGCCGTGATAGCCGATGCGCTTGTAGAAACGCAGCGCCTGCTGCGAAATCATGCGCAGCCCGTGCTTCAAGCCCGACAGCGCCGTGCCGTTCTCGGTATGCACATGCACCGCGCAATTCACGTCCGGCCGCGCGCTCAGCACGCCGCCATGCAGCGTGAAGCCCGGCCGGTTGACGCCGGATTTCTCGTCCAGGTCCTCGTCCATATTGACCTTCACCAGGTTGGACGCGGTCACTTCCGTGTAGAGCAATTCATGGCGCTTCATCAGGAAACTGCGCGGCTCGCCTGGCACCCGCATGGAGGAGTGGTTGTAGATCACGTCGTCCCAGCCGTAGTGGGCGAGCAGCCGATAGACGGCGGCAAGATCGACCCGCGCGTGCCATTCGGCCGTCGAAATTTCGTCCCGTGTTGAGGTCTTGGGTACGCTGGCAAGCTTAGTGTGCTTGTTCATCAGAGGCTTCCTCCAATTTCTCTGCAGATTACCATAGCCGTTACGCTTGGCCATATAGGCCGGCCAGTATAGAGAATGCTGTTATGAGCAAACCCATCCCGATCCGCATGGCCGGCTACGGCCCGCCCACCACCGGCTTCAGCAAGTCGCTGAAATTCATCGGCGACAAATTGCAAGGCCAGTTCGGCGACCGCGTCGCGATCGAATACGTCTGGAACATCATGGACCACGGCTACAAGGCCGAGGACATTCTCACGCTGGTCGAGAACGGCGAGATGACGCTCGGCTATCAGTCGTCGAGCTATCTGACCGACCGCGTGCCGGAACTGGGCTTCGTCGATCTGCCGTTTTTGTTCGCCAGCAACGCGCAGGCGCGCGCGTCGATGGACGGCGCGCTCGGCGCGTTCCTGGCGCGCAAGACCGAGGAGCGTATCGGCTACCGCATCCTCGGCTGGTTCGAGAACGGCTTCCGCCACATCTCCAACCGGTTGCGGCCGGTGCATCTGCCGGCCGACCTCAAGGGCATGAAGATCCGCGTGCTGCCGAGCGAAATCCAGAAGCGCACCTTCGAACTGCTCGGCGCCATCGCCATGCGCATGGACCTGACCGAAGCCATCGCCATGATCAAGGCGGGCACGCTTGGACGCGCAGGAAAATCCGCTCGCCAACACAGTCACCTATGGCGTGCACAAGTTCCACAAGTTCCATACGCTCACGTCTCACTTCTATATTTCACGCCCCATTTTCCTGCACCGCGCCGTCGTTCGACGCCTGGCCGGACGATCTTAAAGCGGCGATGCAAGCTGCGGTGACCGAAGCGGTGGCATTCCAGCGCAAGCTCGCTGTCGAGGAGCACGAGGTCTCGCGCAAGATCATCGAGGAGGCCGGCTGCGAGATCGTCGAGCTGAACGCGCAGGAACACGCGGCCTTCGTCGCCGCGGTGCAGCCGCTGCTCACCGACGCGCGCAAGATGTACGGCGAGGAAATGTTTAAGATGGTGCCGAAGGCCTAGCCCTGATTTCCCGACGGCGATTTGAACGGTGCATTGGAATGGTCACCGGGACAGATATGGATCCTAAACCGCGGCCCGCCGAGTTTGGGGCCTGGAACCCGGGTTTGGAATCGGAGGTGCCGCGAGAGTATTTGCCGCTCTCGACAATATTTCGCAGCGACAACGTTTCGACCGGCGTCGCGAAAGCGCATGAACTGAGCGACTACTGCGGTTTGCCCGTGGAGGAGCTTGTCGCGTTTCGCGCCGACCGATTGATCGTCCACGAATTGCTCATCCAGGTGACGACCAGCGTCGCCGTTCCGGACGGCCGGGACTACGAAGACTTGGGCCGAAACTTTCGTGTCATCGCGACCACCATTCTCAATCGATATGTTGCGCCCCATCGAGCGGAATTGGCGCAACTCTTCGAACGACTGAAAAAAGAGGCTTCCGCCAAGATCGAGCGGGAGCTTGCCAAAGCCTTTGCCGCGCCGAAGTCGGCCGTCGAAGCCGATAGAGAAAGTTGGTTGCGCCGGCTATTCGCCGTTGAGCGGCCAACGAAACGGCCGTCCCAACCAATGGAGACTGCCGCGGAGCACGACCGGCGGATTGTTTTCGAATGGCGGAAAAAATCGGAAATGACGGACAGCCGGTTGGACGAAGCCTGCTTCGACGCGTTGAACAGGATCGCAACGGCGGTCATGAGCAAGCGCGGCCGGCTTTTCGGCGACAACGCGTTGCTCACGGAACTCGCCGTCACGCTGGTCTGCAATGAATATGGCAGCGAAGTCATTGGCGACGCTATCGCGCCGTTTGTTCAAGAAGCGGTTGTGCGCGAAAGTTACCGGCCATTGCCGCGGCAGGAGAGGCCGGTCGTTATGAACGTCAAGGGTGCGTCGGCATCCGGCAAAAGCACGATGCGGCCGTTACAGAAAATTCTGGCGGGAAAACTAAATTTCCCTTGGGAAGAGTTTGCGCTGATCAGTCCCGACATTTGGCGAAAGTTTCTTCTCGACTACGGGTCGCTGGGTCCCGCCTACAAATATGCCGGCACGCTCACGGGGCACGAGCTTGAGATCATCGACAAAAAGCTCGACCGCCGTATGGCGGCCAGAGAAGCCAGGGGAGAGATGTCGCATCTGCTGATCGACCGCTTCCGTTTCGACAGTTTTGTGCCGGAGCTGGAAGGCAAGGGCTCCAGCCGGTTGCTGACCCGATTTGGCGATCTGGTCTACATGTTTTTCATGATTACGCCGCCGGAAATGACTGTCGAGCGCGCTTGGACGCGGGGACTGAAAGTCGGCCGGTACAAGGCCGTTGACGATCTGCTGGCGCATAATGTCGAGGCCTATACCGGCATGCCTGAATTGTTTTTCACTTGGGCGCTGACGGACGGAAAGCGAGTCCACTACGAGTTTCTCGATAATAGCGTCGCGGAAGGTAAGCCGCCGCGCACCGTGGCCTTTGGCTGGAACGGAGAAATGACCATCCTGGACATTAAGAGCATGCTCGATATCGAACGGTTCAGGAAAATAAATATTCGCGCGCAGAAGCCCGAGGAAGTTTATATCGGCGAGAACTTGGCGCCGGAGCATAACGTTGATTTTCTAAAGCGGTGCGCGCGTTGGATTCCGGTTATCAATTTCGCCGACTATGAAACGGGCGAGGTCTATGCGCGGCTGAGCCGCGGCAAGTGGATATGGCGGGACGAGCGGCGTTTCGCCGTTGTGCTCAACGATCCCGAAGCGAAGGCCGGCCTGCTGGCGGTCGGTCCGAAAACTTATGAACCGGCTGGCGGCGGCGCGCAAAAGCGCACCGATGTCACGGTCGAAAAAGTGCACACTTTGGGCGTTTGGGGGGAGACGGCAAGCGCCGCGTAAGGCGGCGTCTGCAACATGGTTTCCGCGCGCTTAACCAAATCCTTTCGGTTTGGCGATTTACGCCGCCGAAACTACTCTCTTGTAAAGAGCGGCGATGAATTCCCCGGCCGCCGACAGGAGCCAAAATAATCGCCCGATCGCGCTCGCGGTGCGCGGGCTCGCCAAGCGTTTCGAGCGGCCCGCGGTCGTCGCGCTCGACCTCACCGTCTATGGCGGCGAATTCTACGTGCTGGTCGGTCCCAACGGCGCCGGCAAGACCACCACCTTGCGCATGGTGACCGGCCTGCTGCGGCCCGACGCCGGCTCGATCGTCATCGATGGCATCGACGCGCTTAGCCGTCCGGTCGCTGCCAAGCAAATCACCGCCTGGCTGTCGGACGAGCCGATGATCTACGACAAGCTCACGCCGTTCGAGTATCTCGAATTCGTCGCCGGGCTCTGGCGCATCGATGCAAAGCCCGCGGAGGCGCGCGCACGCGAACTGATCGGCTGGCTCGGCCTCGAACCACACGCGCATGAGCGCTGCGAAGGATTTTCCCGCGGCATGCGGCAGAAGGTGGCGCTCGCCGGCGCCTTGGTGCACGATCCCAAGCTCATCATCCTCGACGAGCCGCTCACCGGCCTCGACGCCGGTTCCGCCCGCCTGGTCAAGAACGTGTTGCGCGAGCGCGTCGCCGCCGGCGGCACCGTCATCATGACCACGCATATTCTCGAAGTCGCCGAACGCATGGCCGACCGCATCGGCGTCATCGCCAGCGGGCGCCTGATTGCCGAAGGCACGCTCGACGAATTGCACCACAAGACGGGCAAGACCGCGACCAGCCTGGAAGACACCTTCCTCACGCTGGTCGCCGAGCCGGCCGCGCAACCGGTCGCTGCCGAGTGAGCCGTCCCGATACATTGACTTGGCTCGCCGGGCACGAGCTGCGCCTGGGCTGGCGCGACTGGGTCGCACTGATGACGGCGGGCCACCGCAACCGCGCGCGCACAGTAGCAATAGCGCTGATCGTCTTTGCCGCCTTTATGCACCTGTTCGCCTATTGGATCGTGGCCGGCTATGCCGATGCCAGCGTGGCCTCCGACACGGCGACGCTGGTCGGCATTACCGGTACGCTGGTGCTGTCGTGGTCGCTGCTGCTGTCGCAGGCCATGGAGTCGGTGACGCGCGCGTTCTATGCGCGCTCCGATCTCGATCTGATCCTGACCTCGCCGGTGTCGGCGCGCAAAGTGTTCGCAGTGCGCATGAGCCGCATCGCGGCGGCGTCGGTCACCATCGCCGTGCTGCTGGCGGCGCCCTTCATCAATGTGCTGGCGATGCGCGGCGGCGCCCGTTGGCTCGCCGCCTATGGTGTGGTCGCCGCCATGGGCGCGGTGGCGACGGCGGCGGCGCTGGCGCTCACCATTGCGCTGTTTCGCACGGTGGGCGCCAAACGTACGCGGCTGATCGCGCAGATCGTGGCGGCGGTGATCGGCGCGGCCTTCGTCATCGGCTTGCAGATCGCGGCGATCTTCTCCTCCGGCAGCATTTCGCGCTTCGCGGCGCTGCAATCGGATTGGATGCTGGCGCACGCGCCCGACACCGGCAACGTCTTTTGGTGGCCGGCGCACGCCGTGCTTGGCGATACGCACGCGCTCGTCGCGGTCGTCACGGCGAGCTTCGCTGTGCTCGCCGCAGCGATCGCGCTGTTTTCGCGCCGCTTCGGCGATCATGCCTTGGCGGCGGCCGGCGTCTCCAACACGGTCGTGCGCCAGCGCCGCTGGTCGCGGGCCTTCCGCCGCCGCTCCGCCGGTCACGTGTTGCGGCAGAAGGAGTGGACGCTGCTCGTGCGCGATCCCTGGCTGATCTCGCAGACGCTGATGCAGATTCTCTATCTGCTGCCGCCTGCGTTGCTGCTGTGGATCACCTTCCGCAGTGGCGCCGGCTCCTATGTCGTGTTGATTCCGGTGGTGGTGATGGCGGCCGGCCAGCTCGCCGGCGGACTGGCCTGGCTGTCGATCTCGGGCGAGGACGCGCCCGATCTCATCGCCAGCGCGCCGGTCGCCGCCGGTCGCGTCCTGCGGGCGAAGATCGAAGCGGTCATCGGCATGATCGCGCTGGTGTTTGCGCCGATCGTGGCCGGGCTCGCCTTCGATGAGCTGTTCGCCGCCGTGGTCGCGGGCGTGGGCATTTTGACGGCGGCGGCCGCCGCCACGCTCATTCAGATTTGCTTCCGCACCCAGGCCAAACGCAGCCAGTTTCGCCGCCGGCAGACCTCCTCGCGCATCGCAACCTTCGCGGAAGCGTTCTCCTCCATCGCCTGGGCCGCGACCTCGGGGCTGGCGGCGGCGGGAACCTGGACAGCGTTGGGCCCGGCGCTGATCGCGATCGGCATTCTAGCCGGCGTGCGGATGATCAGTCCCCGTGCATGATCCCGCAAAAGCCTGTCCTCGACTTGATCGGGGATGGAAACCGGTTTTCGGATAAGATCATGTACGCGTTATATGCGCTGCTCTAGGCATAGGCCGCGTGATAGCGCTGACGCGCCACCAGCAGGCCGACCACCAGCAGATTGAGAATGTTCGAGCCGATGCCGGAGGCGAAGGCGGGCGCGTAATAGCCGAAATGATCGTACAGCAGGCCGGCGATCCAGCCGCCGGCGGCCATGCCGAAGCCGCTGAACAGCAGCAACGTCGGAATCCGCCAATAGGCCTCCGCGGCCGGAAACAATTCACGCAGCGCCAGCACGTAAGCCGGGATGATGCCAGAAAAACCGACGCCGAAAGCGGCGGCGACGGTGAATAGCCCGACTTCGTCCTGCGTGAGCATGAACGAGATCATGGCCGCCGCTTGCCAGGTCGATCCGATCAGCACGGTGGCGAGCCCACCGATGCGGTCGGAGATCGCGCCCCAGATCTGCCGGCTCAGGAACGCGGTGCCGAGCAGCACCGACAGCATCAGCGCACCGACCGAACGCGCGATGCCGAGGTCGCTGCAGAAAGCCACCAGATGACCCTGCGGCATCGCCATCGGGATGCAGCACAGCACCGCGGCCGCGCACATCAGCACGAATACCACGTTGGGCGGCCAGCCGAGCACGCGCGTCTTGCCGTCCGCGCCGTGCAACGCCGCGGCCGGATGAATGACTTCCGGCGGGTTACGGAAATAAATCGCCGCCAGCGGGACGATGACGACGATCTCGGCCACTGCGTACCACAGCATCGTCTGGCGCCAGCCGAAAGCGGCGATGGCGCGCTCGAACACCGGCGGCCATAGCGCGCCAGCGAGATAGCTGCCGCTCGAGATCAGCGCCAGCGCCGAACCGCGCCGGCGGTCGAACCAGCGGCTGACGTAGATGTACATCGGCGCATTGATGCCGCCGATCCCGATCAGGCCGATGAACAGTCCGTGCCCGATCCACAGCGGCCAAGGCGGGCCGAGCGTCGACAACGCAAGCCCTACGCCGATCATCAGCGAGCCGCACAGCACGGTCCAGCGCGTGCCGACGCGATCGGCGACGCGGCCCATCACGATGCCGCCGATGCCGCCACCGAGCCAGGCGAGCGCGCTGGCGAGCGCCGGAATCGAACGCATGCCGCCGACCTCGGCCGCGATGTCTTTCAGCGCCACCGCAGTGATCCAGGCGGCGCCGAACGACATACCCATGGTGCAGAGCGCCGCGCTGGCGACGACCCAGGAGGCTCTTGTCTCGATCGAGGAGAAGGGGGATTGCGACATTCAACGGACCCGGCTGGCGGACCCTTTTACAGGCCGCCCATATTTTGACCACCCGTGCAGCGCGAAGACCTGCTCTGTCTGCTGCATTGCGCCAAAATGCGCGAAACCGCGCTGGGCCGAAATTTCCTTCCCGCTTGAACCTCGACAACGAAATTGACCGCAGGGTCTTGAGGTGCCAGCTTTTATTGGTGTTTTGCGGCTTTGCGTCCGGTGCCATGAGCCTATATGAGTGTGGCCCGGGACGACCCTTCCGCCGGCCTCTCGGTATTTGTCCAAGGTCACCGATGACGCTTCGCCCTGTCAGCCTCGACGACAAATACGATCTGGCGCAGGACCGCGTCCTGGTCACCGGTTATCAGGCGCTGATCCGCGCCTGCCTGATGCAAAAAGCGCGCGACCGGGTTGCCGGCCTCAATACCGCCGGCTATCTCACCGGCTATCGCGGCTCGCCGCTTGGCGGCCTCGATCAGCAGTTCATGCGCGCTGGCCGCCAGCTCTCCGCCGCCGACATCAAGTTCCAGCCCGGCATCAACGAGGAACTCGCCGCCACCGCGCTTTGGGGCACTCAGCAGGCCGAGTTGCGCGGCGAGGGCAGGTTCGATGGCGTATTCGGCATGTGGTACGGCAAGGGCCCGGGCGTCGACCGCTCCGGCGATGTGTTCCGCCACGCTAATCTCGCCGGCACCGCCAAGACCGGCGGCGTGCTCGCGCTGATGGGCGACGACCACACCGCGGAATCCTCCACCACCGCG
Source organism: uncultured Alphaproteobacteria bacterium (assembly GCA_963770985.1). GTDB lineage: Bacteria > Pseudomonadota > Alphaproteobacteria > Rhizobiales > Xanthobacteraceae > Pseudolabrys. The sequence continues at coordinate 255,585 of CAVYRR010000007.1, forward strand.
CATCAGTCGGAATTCCATTTCGTCGACGTGATGATGCCGATTCTCAACCCGGGCGGCGTGCAGGAGATCATCGATTACGCGCTCTATGGCTGGGCGATGTCGCGCTTCACCGGCGCTTGGACCGCGCTCAAATGTATGCACGAGACGGTGGAATCGACCGGCGTGGTGGACGGCAGCCTCGAGCGCATCAAGCTCGTCACACCGACCGATTTCCGCATGCCGGAGGGCGGGCTCAACATTCGCCTCGCCGACACCATCCTCGGCCAGGAAGCGCGTCTGCACGATTTCAAGCGCGACGCCATGCTCGCCTTCGTGCGCGCCAACAAGCTCAACAAGATTATCACCTCGGGCGGGCGCAACGCGAAGATCGGTATCATCACCACCGGCAAAGCCTATCTCGACGTGCGCCAGGCGCTCGACGAACTTGGGTTGGACGAGGTCAAGTGCAACGATCTCGGCATCCGCCTGTTCAAGATCGCCTGCGTCTGGCCGATCGGCCGGCAGGAGCTGGCCGAGTTCGCGCAGGGGCTCGACCTCATCATCGTGGTCGAGGAAAAGCGTTCGCTGATCGAAGTGCAGGTGCGCGAGGAACTCTACGGCAGCGTCAACCAGCCGGTCTGCATCGGCAAGAAGGACGAGCAGGGCAACTGGCTGTTCCCGGTTAAGGGCGCACTCGATCCTAACGACGTCGCGATCTGCATCGGCGAGCGGCTGCTGCGCTACGGCGCCAATGACGAGCTCGCCGCCAATGTCGCGCGGCTGAAATCGGCGCAACGCGCGCTCGGCGAAACCGTCGATGTCGCCCAGCGCATTCCCTATTTCTGCTCCGGTTGTCCGCACAATACTTCGACCCGCGTGCCGGAGGGCAGCCGCGCTTATGCCGGCATCGGCTGCCACTACATGGCGCAGTGGATGGAGCGCGAGACGCTTGGCTACACCCAGATGGGCGGCGAGGGCGCCAACTGGATCGGCGAGGCGCCGTTCTCCAAGCGGCCGCATGTTTTCCAGAATTTGGGCGACGGCACCTACAACCACTCCGGCAATATGGCGATCCGCGCCGCGATCGCTTCCGGCGTGACCATGACCTACAAGATCCTGTTTAACGACGCGGTGGCGATGACCGGCGGCCAGGCCAATGACGGCGGCCTCACGGTCGATCAAATCGCGCGCCAGGTTGCGGCCGAAGGCGCCAAACGCGTGGTCGTTGTCACCGACGAGCCGTGGAAATATCCCAAAGACACCGACTGGCCGCGCGGCTTGACCGTGCATCACCGCGATCAGCTCGACGCCGTCCAGCGTGAGCTCACAACCGTGCCCGGCGTGAGCGTGCTCATTTACGATCAGACCTGCGCCGCCGAGAAACGCCGCCGCCGCAAGCGCGGTACTTTCCCGGATCCGGACAAGCGCGTGGTGATCAACGATCTGGTCTGCGAAGGTTGCGGCGACTGCGGCGTCAAATCCAATTGCGTCTCGGTGCAACCGCTGATGACCGAATGGGGCCGCAAGCGCACCATCGATCAGTCGAGCTGCAACAAGGATTATTCCTGCATCAAGGGCTTCTGCCCGTCCTTCGTCATCGTGCACGGCGCCAAGCTCAAGAAAGGGGAAGGCGTCGCCGCGCCGGAGAACTGGCCTGGCGCTGCCGGTTCCGCGTCTTCCGCTCACCAACCATCCCTACAGCATCATCGTCACCGGCATCGGCGGCACCGGCATCGTCACCATTGGCGGTATCGTGAGCATGGCCGCGCATCTAGAAGGCAAGGGCGCCGGCGTGATCGACATGGCCGGCCTCGCGCAGAAAGGCGGCGCGGTCTACAGCCACATCCGCATCGCCAATACGCCGGACGATATCCACGCCATCCGCGTCGCCGCTGGCGGCGCCGATCTGGTGCTCGGCGGCGACAGCGTGGTGGTCGGCAACAAGAAGGTGCTGGGCGCCATTAAGGCGGGCCATACCCGCGTCGTCGTAAACACCGCGGAATTCCTGCCCGGCGATTTCACCCGCAATGCCGACTATTCATTGCCGACCGAACGGCTCAAGCGCGCCATCACCGCCGCGGCCGGCCCCGGACAGAGCCATTTTGTCGATGCCAGCCGGCTCGCCACCGCGCTGCTCGGCAATTCCATCGGCGGCAATATGTTCATGCTCGGTTACGCCTATCAGACCGGCGCGCTGCCGTTGTCGGCGGAAGCGATCGAAAAGGCCATCGAGATGAACGGCGAGGCCGTGGCGATGAATGTCGCCGCCTTCCGTTATGGCCGCCGCGCGGCCGTCGATCCCGCCGCGCTCGAAGCGCTGGTGAAGCCGGCGCCGGAACTCGTCAACGATTCGCTCAAGCTGTCGCAGTCGTTCGCCGAGACGGTGGACCGGCGCGTCGCGTTCCTCACCGCCTATCAGAACGCCCGCTACGCGCGGCGCTATCGGGACTTGGTCGAGACCGTGAGGATGGCCGAGGCCAGCAAGGCGCCGGGCCAATGCGCGCTGTCGGAAGCCGTAGCGCGCTATCTGTTCAAGCTTATGGCCTATAAGGATGAATACGAGGTGGCGCGGCTCTACACCGACACGTCATTTGTCGAGCGGGTAAAATCGACCTTCGACGGCGACAATCTGCGTCTTGAATTCCTGATGGCACCACCTTTGTTCGCGCGCCGCGATAAGCTCACCGGCGAGCCGAAGAAGATGTCGTTCGGTCCCTGGTTGCTCGGGGTGTTGCGCGTGCTGGCGAAATTCAAGGTGCTGCGCGGCACTCCGCTCGATCCGTTCGGCTATACCGCCGAGCGAAGAACAGAGCGGCGGTTGATCTCAGAGTACTGCGATCTACTGGCCTACATCGTCGAACATCTGACGCCGAGCAATCATGTTTCGGCAGTAGAATTGGCTTCTCTGCCGGAAAAAATCCGCGGCTTCGGTCCAGTCAAAGAACGACACCTGGCTGCCGCCAAGGCCGAGGAAGCCGCTTTGCGCGAGCAATTCGCCGCCGGTTCCACACCGTTTCTCAAGGCGGCGGAATAATTTAGCCCCCCTCTGCGACCAAATACCGACCTGCCCAAGGCTTGACCGGCCTGCGGCGGTGTTTTCATATCGTGGCAATATGACCGCCAAATAGGCGGCGAGGGGTTAAGAAGCCGCGCCACGCACGAGCGCGACCGTGAGGGAGGAATAGGTTGTGGTGCCGATTGCCGCCGCTCCGGCGGACACATTCCCTAAACTATTGATTCGCAACGCTAATCTGTACGGCACGCGGCCGGCGATGCGGCAAAAGGATCTCGGCATCTGGCAAACTTGGACCTGGGGCCAGGTGCTCGACATCGTGCGCGCCTATGCGGTTGGTCTGCACCGACTCGGCCTCAAGCGCGGCGAGACCATCGCCATTGTCGGCGCCAACCGGCCGAAGCTCTATTGGTCGGTGATGGCGGCCCAGATGCTCGGCGCGGTGCCGGTCCCGGTCTATGCCGACGCGGTTGCCGAAGAACTCAGCTTTGTGCTGGCCCACGCCGAGGTTCGCTTCGCCGCGGTCGAGGATCAGGAGCAGATCGACAAGATCATGTCGGTCATGGAACGTCTGCCGAAGCTCCAGGAAATGGTCTACGACGAGCGGCGCGGCTTGCGCGACTACGATCATAGCCATCTGCATCCGATCGACGACGTCATCGCGGACGGGCACAAGGCGCTTGCCGATGACCCTGCCGTCGCCGCCTGGCTCGATGCTGAGATCGCCGCCGGAAAAGGCAGTGATCCATCCATTATTCTTTACACTTCTGGCACGACTGGCACGTCGAAAGGCGTTGTTCTGACCGGCGAGCGCTCGATCAAGGCGGCGACCGACACGGTCATCTTCGACAAATTGAATGAAAATGACGTGGCGCTCGCCTATCTGCCGCTCGCCTGGGTGGGCGATCATTATTTGAATTATGCGCAGGGGCTGGTCGCTGGCTTCTGTATGGCCTGCCCGGAAAACGCCGACACCGCGATGGTCGACCTGCGCGAGATCGGGCCGAGCTTCTATTTTGCGCCGCCGCGTACGCTCGAAGTCCTGCTCACGCGCGTGATGATCCGCATGGAAGACGCCGGTTTCCTCAAGCGCAAGCTGTTCCATTATTTCATCGGCGTGGCGCGCCGTTATGGCGAGCGCATCCTCAACGGCCAGCCGGTACCGCTCACCGGGCGGCTGCTCTACGGGCTGGGCAACCTTCTGATCTATGGCCCGCTCAAGAACGTGCTCGGCTTTTCGCGCGTGCGTGTGGCCTATACCGCGGGCGAGGCGATTGGGCCGGACCTGTTCAACTTCTATCGCTCGATCGGCCTCAATTTGAAGCAGCTCTATGGGCAGACCGAGGCTTTCCTTTATGTCACCGCGCAGCCGGACGGCGAAATTTATTCCGACACCGTCGGCCCGGCGTGCCCGAACGTGGACATTCGCATTGCCGACAACGGCGAGGTGCAGTTCAAGTCGCCGGGCATGTTCTCCGGCTATTTCAAGGATGACGGCAAGACAGCCGACGCGATGACGCCGGACGGTTATGTGAAGACCGGCGATGCAGGTTTCTTCGACGAGAAGACCGGCCATCTGAAGATCATCGACCGCGCCAAGGACGTCGGCAGGCTCAATGACGGCACGCTGTTTCCGCCGAAATATATTGAGAACAAGCTAAAGTTCTATCCCAACATCCGCGAAGTCGTCGCCTATGGCGATAAACGCGATTTTGTCGCGGTTATGATCAACATCGATCTTACCGCGGTAGGAAGTTGGGCCGAGCGCAACAACGTGGTCTACGCCTCCTATCAGGAACTCGCGGGTCATCCGTTGGTATACGACATGGTCGAGAAACATGTCGCCGAGGTGAACCGCTCGCTCGCCCAGGACAAGGTCATGGCGGGCGCGCAGATCAAGCGCTTCCTGATCCTGCACAAGGAACTCGATGCCGACGACGGCGAGTTGACGCGCACCCAGAAGGTCCGCCGCGGCTTCATCGCCGACCGTTACGCCCCGCTGGTCAAGGCGCTTTATGACGGCTCCAAGGAAGCCGACATCTCGACCGAGGTCACCTTCGAGGACGGCCGCAAAGGGACGATCAATGCCCGCGTGAAAATCCGCGACATGATGATCGCGCCAGCCGCCGCGCCGATGGGGAAGGCGGCATGAGAGCGCCGAGCGGCCCCGATGTTGCGGTCGGCGACGTGCTCTTGTCGGTGGAGAATGTCTCGCTGTCATTCGGCGGCGTGAACGCGGTGAGCGACGTCTCCTTCGATATCCGCAAGGGCGAAATCCGTGCCATCATCGGGCCGAACGGGGCCGGCAAGACCTCGATGCTCAATATCATCAACGGTTTCTATCAGCCGCAGTACGGCCGCATCACTTTCAAGGGCGAGACGCGTTCCAAGATGCGGCCGCACGACGCCGCCCACGGCGGCATTGCGCGCACCTTCCAGAACGTCGCGCTGTTCCGCGGCATGACCGCGCTCGACAACATCATGGCCGGCCGCACGCTGAAGATGCACCGGAACTTTTTCTGGCAATTGCTGCGCTTCGGGCCCGCTATGGCCGAGGAAGTCGAGCATCGTCACCGGGTCGAGGAGATCATCGATTTCCTCAAGATCCAGGAAATCCGCCGTATCCCGGTCGGCCGGCTGCCTTACGGCCTGCAGAAGCGCGTGGAACTCGGCCGTGCACTCGCCATGGAGCCGGATCTGCTGCTGCTCGATGAGCCGATGGCCGGCATGAACATCGAAGAGAAAGAGGACATGTCGCGCTTCGTTCTCGACGTGAACGATCACTACGGCACTACCATCGCGTTGATCGAGCACGATATGGGCGTGGTGATGGACCTGTCCGACCGGGTGGTGGTGCTCGATCACGGCATCAAGATCGCCGACGGCACACCCGACGAGGTGAAGAGCAATCAGGGCGTGATCGACGCTTATCTTGGCGTGGCGCACTAAGGAAAACCTGATGCACCTCCTCTATCAAATCTTCCTCGACCCCTTCGTGCAGATGGGCTCAGCGCCCGACCTGTTGGTGCAGACCCTGTGGGAAGGGCTGGTCGCAGGCGTACTTTATGCGCTGATCGCGCTCGGCTTCGTGCTGATCTTCAAGGCCTCCGGCGTGTTCAATTTCGCGCAAGGCATCATGGTCGTGTTCGCCGCGCTCACGCTGGTCGGCTTGTATGCGCATGGCGTGCCGGCATTCCTTGCGCTCGCATTGACGATTGGCGTGATGTTCCTGCTGGCGCTCGCGATCGAGCGTTTCATGCTGCGGCCGCTGGTCAACCAGCCAGACATCATCCTGTTCATGGCGACCTTCGGCCTGACCTATATCCTTATCGGTTCCGGCGAGTTGATTTTCGGCGGCGATCCCAAGGTGATGATCGCCGATCAATTGCTGCTGCCGAGCGGCTCCTACTCCGTCAAGATGTTCGGCGGCTTCGTGCAGATGCAGAAGATCGACATCGCGGCCGCGATCATTGCTTCGCTGATGGTGGCGACGCTGGCAGTGTTCTTCCAGAAGACGCGGATCGGGCGCGCGCTGCGGGCGGTCGCCGACAGCCACCGCGCCGCGCTCTCGGTCGGTATCTCGCTCGAATATATCTGGGTGACCGTGTGGTTCGCCGCCGGCATCGTAGCGCTGGCGACCGGCATCATGTGGGGCGCGCGCTCGAACGTGTCGTTCGCGCTGGAGATCATTGCGCTCAAGGCCCTGCCGGTGTTGATCCTCGGCGGCTTCACCTCCATTCCGGGCGCCATTGTCGGCGGCGTCATCATCGGCCTCGGAGAGAAAATCGGCGAATTCTACTGGGGACCGCTGCTCGGCAGCGGCATCGAGGAGTGGTTTGCCTACGTCATCGCGCTGGTCTTCCTGCTGTTCCGGCCGCAGGGCCTGTTCGGCGAGCGCATCATCGAACGCATTTGAGGCGCGCATGTTTTACCGCGAGGCCGGCCAGTACAAGACGAACTACCGCGCCGACCAGGCGCTGTTCCCGATCCGCCAGGACCAGATCGGCATCGCGCTGATCTTGGCGGCGGCCTATGTGCTGGTGCCGCTGACCGCATCCAACTTCATGATCGATTCAGTCCTGACGCCGGTGTTGATCTTCTCGCTGGCGGCGATCGGGCTCAATCTCCTCACCGGCTACACCGGACTGCTGTCGCTCGGCACCGGCGGCTTCATGGGGGTCGGCGCCTTCGCCTGCTACAAGCTTGCGACCTATTTCCCCGGCATCAACATTGTGGTGCTGGTTGTCTGTTCCGGCTTTTTTTCAGCAGCGGCCGGCATCATTTTCGGCCTGCCAAGCCTGCGCATCAAGGGCTTCTACCTCGCGGTCGCCACGCTCGCCTCGCAGTTCTTCCTGTCGTGGTGCTTTATCCGCATCCCGTGGCTCTACAACTATAATATTTCAGCTTCGATCGAAGTGCCGGCGCGTACGCTGTTCGGCGTCGCGATCACCGGCCCGAATGCGACGGCGGTTACCCGCTATCTCATCGTGCTTACCATCGTCGCGGTGATGACCTGGCTCGCTTCCAATCTGATCCGCGGCCGCATCGGCCGCACCTGGATGGCGGTGCGCGACATGGACATCGCCGCCGAGCTGATCGGCATCAAGCTTTATCCGACCAAACTGCTCGCCTTCGCGGTGTCGTCGTTCTACTGCGGGGTCGCCGGTGCGATGCTGGTGTTCCTCTGGCTCGGCAACGCCGAGTCGGAGAGCTTCGGCATCAACCAGTCCTTCCTCACGCTGTTCATGGTGATCATCGGCGGACTGGGCAGCCTGCTCGGCTCGTTTTTCGGCGCCGCCTTGATCTACGGCCTGCCGATCCTCCTGCGCATGGTCAAAGACATGTTGGGCCTTCCGATCACCTCGGCGAACGTCGAGCACATCAACTTCATCACGCTGGGAGTGCTGATCATTTTCTTTCTGATCGCCGAGCCGAACGGCTTGGCGCGGCTATGGCAGATTGGAAAGCAGAAACTCAGGGTGTGGCCTTTCCCGTATTGAAAGGGCACACTCCGGGCAATTCCCCTTTTCGGGCCCAAGGACCGGGTAAGGGGGTACCCTCTCGATCGAGGGACTGACGTAAAGGCCGGAGCGACGAAGCGCCGGCAGAAACAAAGAGGGAGAAGCACAATGCGCTTTAAACATATCGTTCTCGGCGCAGCGCTCGCGAGCCTGGTCGGCGGTTCCGTCCTGGTTTCGCAGGCTTCGGCCGATACGCTCATACCGCTGTTCACTTATCGCACGGGTCCCTTCGCCAATTCAGGCATCCCCATCGCCAACGGCATGCACGACTACATGACCATGCTGAACGCGCGCGATGGCGGCATCGGCGGATCGAAAATCAAGTTCGTCGAGTGCGAGACCGGCTACAAGAACGAGAAGGGCGTCGAATGCTATGAATCGCTCAAGAACCAGCATCCGGCGGTGATCACACCCTATTCGACCGGCATCACGCTGGCGTTGATCCCGAAGGCGGCGGTCGACCACATCCCCGTCCTGTCGATGGCTTACGGCCTCTCTGCCTCGGCGGTCGGCAAGGACTTCCCCTGGATCTTCAACCCGCCGGCCACCTATTGGGATGGCCTGTCCATCATCCTCCGCTATATCGGCACCAAGGAAGGCGGCCTCGACAAGCTCAAGGGCAAGACCATCGGCTACATCTACTTCGACGGCGGCTACGGTCTCGAGCCGATCCCGCTGCTCGATCAGCTGGCCAAGGATTACGGCTTCGCCGTGAAGAAATATCCGGTGCCGCCGGCCCAGATGCAGAACCAGTCGAGCCTGTGGCTCAGCGTTCGCCGCGATCGCTCCGACTACATGATCATGTGGGGCTGGGGCGCGATGAACCCGACCGCGGTGCAGGAAGCCGCCAAGACCGGTTACCCGATGGATCATTTCATCGGCGTGTGGTGGTCGGGCAGCGAGGACGACGCGCGTCCGGCGGGAGCGGCCGGCAAGGGCTATCTCTCGCTCAACTTCAACGCGGTGGGCGCCAACTATCCCGGCGATCAAGGACATCCAGAAGTTACGTGATCGGCAAGGATAGCCAGACACCGGCGAACCAGGTCGGCGAGAACTTCTACAATCGCGGCGTGATGAACTCGGTGGTGATCGCCGAGGCGATCCGCAACGCGCAGCGGCTCACCGGCAAGAAGGACATCACCGGCGAGGAAATGCGCCGCGGTCTGGAATCGCTGCAGATCACGGCGGCGCGTTGGAAGGAAATCGGCTTGGACGAATTCGGCGCGCCGGTCTCGGTGAGCTGCACCGACCACAACGGCCACCACTCCGCCTACGTGCAGCAGTGGGACGGCGCCAAGTGGGTGAAGATCTCCGACTGGATCTCGCCCATGAAGGACAAGGTCATGCCGATGCTCGACGCGGCGGCGCAGGACTACGTGACCAAGAACCAGCCTTGGCCGAAGCGGACTGAAGCTTGCGACAAGTCGTCGTAATCTAAGCGAACAATTCCTCTCCCCGTCGCGACGGCGGGGAGAGATTCTTGTCTGGAGCGCTCATGTCGGCGGAATTACGGACCGAAACCACGGCCTCCGTTCCGGCGGAGAAGATTCTTTCGGTCAACAATATCGAAGTGATCTACGACCACGTCATCCTGGTGCTCAAGGGCGTCTCGCTCGACGTGCCGAAGGGCGGCATCGTGGCGCTGCTCGGTGCCAATGGTGCCGGCAAGACCACCACCTTGAAGGCGATTTCCAACTTGCTGCATGCCGAGCGCGGCGACGTCACCAAGGGCTCGATCATATTCGAAGGCGACGAGGTGCAGGACCTGTCGCCCAATGAATTGGTGCGCCGCGGCTGCATCCAGGTGATGGAGGGCCGGCAGTGCTTCGCGCATCTCACCATCGAGGAAAACCTGCTCACTGGCGCATTCACGAGACGGGACGGCAAAGCAGCGATCAGGAAAGATATCGACCTGGTTTATTCCTATTTTCCGAAACTGGCGGAGCGACGCGACGCCATTGCCGGCTACACCTCCGGCGGCGAGCAGCAGATGTGCGCCGTCGGCCGCGCGCTGATGTCGCGCCCGAAGATGATCCTGCTCGACGAGCCGTCGATGGGGTTGGCGCCGCAGATCGTTGAAGAGATTTTCGAGATCGTGCACGATCTCAACGAGAAGGAAGGCGTTTCTTTTCTGTTGGCCGAGCAGAACACCCATATGGCGTTGCGCTTCGCGCGCTACGGCTACATCCTGGAGAATGGACGCGTGGTGATGGACGGCGACGCCAAGTCGCTGGCCGAGAACGAGGACGTGAAGGAATTCTACCTCGGCATTTCCGGCGGCCGTCGCAAATCCTTCCGCGAAGGCAAGCATTACCGCCGGCGCAAGCGTTGGCTGGCATGAGCCGATGTCGCTGATTGCAGCACTCGGGCAGCGTAAGTCGCGGTAATGACATGCCCCTTTTGGCGGCCGTTGGTTTTATCCTGATGCTCGGCGTCGTGTTCGGCCCGAGCTTGTGGATCAAGCACGTCCTCAAGACGCACGGTGTGGATCGGCCGGACCTTCCGGGTACCGGCGGCGAACTCGCCCGGCACCTCCTCGACGAGGCAACGCTTTCCGACGTCAAGGTCGAGACGACGGATCAAGGCGATCATTACGATCCCGGCGCGCGCGCCGTGCGCCTGCTGCCGCAGCATCATGACGGCCGCTCGGTAGCGGCGGTAGCGGTTGCTGCGCATGAGGTGTCGCACGCAATCCAGCACGCCCGTGGTGAGCCGGCTTTCAAGCGGCGGGTTGAACTGGTCGGCAAACTGCTCTGGGTCGAGCGGCTTGCGACCGGCGTGTTGCTGCTGGCGCCGGTGGCGTTCATCATGTTAAGGGCGCCGGCGCTGGTCATTCTTCAGGTCGCGGCGGCCATCGCGCTGATGGCGATCGGTGTGGTCGTGCATATTGTCACGCTGCCGGTCGAATTTGATGCAAGCTTCGGCAAGGCGCTTCCTGTGCTGGAACAGGGCCGCTATCTTTCCCCGTGCGACATGCCGGCGGCGCGCAGTGTGCTCAAGGCGGCCGCCTATACTTATGTGGCGTCGGCGCTTGCTACCTTGCTCAATTTCGTGCGCTGGTTCCGTTTCCTCTAATCAAGCTCGGAACGCCATGCCCGATCATTACGATACTCTCGAAACCCGCGACCCGGCGCAGCGCGAGCGCGAGCAGTTCGCACGCCTGGGCGAAGCGGTCATGCGCGCCATGGCCGCGCCCGGCTGGGCCAGGCATCTTGCGGGCGTCGATCCGAAGTCGGTCAATTCGCGCGCTGCGCTGGCCAAGCTGCCGGTGCTGCATAAGTCTGATATCGCGGCCTTGCAAAAGGAAAACCCGCCGTTCGGCGGTCTCGCCGTCACCGCGCCGGGCAAGGCGCGCCGGCTGCTGATGTCGCCGGGACCGATCTTCGAGCCGGAAGGGCAGGGCGTGGACTGGTACGGCGCCGCGCGCGCAATGTTCGCTGCCGGTTTCCGCGCCGGCGACATCGTGCACAATTCCTTTGCGTATCACCTCACGCCCGGCGGCTTCATCCTTGAGTCTGGCGCGCATGCGCTTGGCTGCGCGGTCATTCCGGGCGGCGTCGGCAATACCGAGCAGCAGCTCGAGGCGGTCGCTCACTACAAGCCGTCCGGCTATGTCGGCACGCCGGATTTCCTCAAAATTTTACTCGACACCGCCGAGAAGATCGGCAAGGCCGCCGCCTCGATCAAGCGTGCGCTGGTGTCCGGCGCGGCGCTGCCGGCATCGCTGCGCGAGGAACTCAAAACGCGCGGCGTTGCCGTGCTGCAGTGCTATGCCACCGCCGAACTCGGGGTAATCGCCTATGAAAGCGAGGCGCGCGAAGGCATGGTCGTCAATGAAACGGTCATCGTTGAGATTGTGCGGCCCGGCACCGGCGACCCGGTCTCGGATGGCGAAGTCGGCGAGGTAGTTGTCACTTCGTTCAACCCCGACTATCCGATGATCCGGCTCGGCACCGGCGATCTATCCGCGCTGCTGCCGGGCGTGTCGCCCTGCGGGCGTACCAACGTTCGCATCAAAGGCTGGATGGGGCGCGCCGATCAGACGGCGAAAGTGAAAGGCATGTTCGTGCATCCCAAGCAGATCGCCGAGATTGCTGCGCGACATACGCAGCTCACGCGACTGCGCCTGGTCGTCGGCCGCGAAGCCGAGCAGGACAGCATGACGCTGATGGCGGAATGCGCCGCATCCGATGCCGCGCTGGAAAGCGCGGTCGCCGCCACGCTGCAATCTGTCACCAAGCTCAAAGGTGCGGTCAAGCTGGTCGCGCCCGGCGCGCTGCCGAACGACGGCAAAGTGATTGCCGATGAGCGCAAACCATGAGCCCGCCCGCAGCCGCAACCGCCGGCGGCCGCATCGGCGTGCTGCTGGTCAATCTCGGCACGCCCGACGCCACCGACTACTGGTCGATGCGGCGCTATCTGAAGGAGTTCTTGTCCGACCGCCGCGTGATTGAGGAGAACCCGATCAAGTGGTGGCTGGTGCTCAATCTCATCGTTCTGACCGTGCGGCCTTCCCGCAAGGGCCGCGATTACGAGAAGATCTGGAACAGAGAGCGCAATGAGTCGCCGCTCAAGACCATCACGCGCTCACAGTCCGACCAGCTCGACGAGATGCTTGGCAAAGTCGCCAAGCACATCCGCGTCGATTGGGCGATGCGCTACGGCAATCCGTCGATCCGCTCGCGGCTCGACGCGCTCGCCGCGCAGGATTGCGAACGCATTCTGATCGTGCCGCTCTATCCGCAATATGCGGCGGCCACCACCGCGACCGTCTGCGATGAAGTCTTCCGCGCGCTCGCCAAGATGCGCTCCCAGCCGACACTACGCGTGGCCGCGCCCTATTATGCCGAACCGGTCTATATCGACGCACTCGCCAACTCGCTCAATGCCGCGTTGGCTAAACTTTCCTTCAAGCCCGAGCTGATCGTTGCCTCGTTCCACGGCATGCCGGAAGACTATGTGGCCAAGGGCGACCCCTACTACCGCCATTGTGCTGAGACCACCGCGCTGCTGCGTAAGAAGCTCAAGCTCGGCGAAGAGCGGCTGATCATGACCTTCCAGTCGCGCTTCGGCCCGGCGGAATGGCTCAAGCCCTATACCGACGCCACCATGAAGGCACTCGCCGAGCGCGGCGTGAAGAACATCGCCGTCATCATGCCCGGCTTTGCCGCCGATTGCCTGGAGACGCTGGAAGAAATCGCCATGGAGAATGCCGAAATCTTCAGGCGCGCGGGGGGTAAGAATTTCGCGGCCATCCCGTGCCTCAATGACTCTGGTCCCGGCATGGCGGTGATCCGCGACATCGTGCTGCGCGAGCTTAAGGGCTGGATTTGAAGCGCTGAACGCGCTACTTCTTGGCGAGCAGCCGTTTCAGCTCGGCGCGAAACTCAGGAGCGATGTCCTTGCGCTCGAGCGCATAGGCGACATTGGCGGCGAGAAATCCGATTTTAGAGCCGCAGTCGAAGCTGCGGCCCTCAAATTTGAGGCCGTAGAACGGTTGCGTGCGCGCGAGCGCAACCATGGCGTCCGTGAGCTGAATTTCACCGCCGGTGCCGGCCGCCTGCATTTCGATGAGATCGAAAATCTGCGGCTGCAGGATGTAGCGCCCGGTGATCGAAAGATTGGACGGCGCTTCGGTTGGCTTCGGCTTCTCGACCATTTTGGTGATCGCGAAGGCCTTGCCCTTGGGTTGGCCGACGCCGACCACGCCGTACATATGGATGCGGTCGGCCGGCACTTCCTCCACCGCGATGATATTGGCGTTGTCGTCGAGATCCTTGGCGGCATCGATCATCTGGGCGAGGCAGCCATGCGGATGCTGCACCAGCACGTCGGGCAGCAGCAGCGCGAACGGCTCTTGGCCGACCAGTTCGCGCGCGCACCAGATGGCGTGGCCGAGGCCGAGCGGCGACTGCTGACGAGTGAAGCTGAAGGTGCCCGGTTCCGGCAAATCCTGCGATAATAGCGCGAGGTCGGCCTTCTTGCCGCGCTCGAGCAGTGTAAGCTCGAGCTCGAACTGGCGGTCGAAATGGTCCTCGATCACCGCCTTGTGCCGGCCGGTGACGAAGATGAAATGCTCGATGCCGGCCTGGCGCGCTTCGTCGACGACGTGCTGGATCAGCGGCCGGTCCACCACGGGCAGCATTTCCTTCGGCATGGCCTTGGTCGCCGGCAGGAAGCGGGTTCCCAGGCCTGCGACCGGGAATATGGCTTTGCGGATGCGGGTCATGCGGGATTTATGATGGCTGCCGGTGTGTTGATTCGTTCAGGCGAGCAGAAAGCATGGCGGCGGGCGCGGGTCCAGATGGGTTCCGCGCGACTGTTAACGCCGTCGAAACGATATCGAGGCACCCCTAAGGTGATTTTGGGGACGAAAATAAGACCGGGATCGCGATGCGATTGATCCATCGATACCTCTTGGCCGCCGCTGTGACGGCGATGGCGCACTGCGCCGCGTCCGCGCAGGTGCGCGACGACCGCTTTCCCGGCGTGACTGGGTCGATCCCGCCGGCTGCCATGGCTTCACCGGCCGGCGGGCCGGCTTGGAGCGGCGAATCGGGCTCGTCCGGGGATCCCCGCATGACCGCCGCGGCGATCCGCGCAGCCGCTGAGAATTTCGCTGGCTGCCTCGATCGCCTGTGGCCGCTGGCGGCGCGGCGCGGCATTTCGCGTAACGTCTATGCCGCCTATACCGCGGCTCTCACGCCGGATCTGCGCATCATGGATTTGCTCGACGGGCAGCCGGAATTTACCAAGTCGTTCTGGGATTATCTCGATCTATTGGTGAACGACACGCGTATCGAGCAGGGCCGCGCGCTGTTGCAGCGCTACCACACGACCTTCGATGCGGTGGAACGCGCCTACGGCGTTGACCGCTATATCATCGCCGCGATTTGGGGCGTGGAAACGAACTATGGCACGCTCGGCGGCGATCGTTCGGTGATCCGCTCCACTGCCACGCTCGCCTGCATCGGCCGCCGGCAGACCTATTTCCGTGAGGAATTCCTCTCGGCGCTCGAAATCCTCCAGCGTGGCGACGTCAAGCCCGACCGGCTGGTCGGCTCCTGGGCCGGTGCCTTCGGCCCGACCCAGTTCATGCCGACCGCATTCAAGCGTTACGCGGTGGATTTCGATCGCGATGGCCGCCGCGACGTCGTCGACTCGGTGCCCGACATCATCGCTTCGACCGCCAACAACCTGAAGAAGGACGGCTGGGTGACCGGGCAAACCTGGGGCTACGAGGTCGTGGTTCCGGCAACCTTCAATTTCATGCTCGCCGATCATGCGCGGTCAATGACGATCCGAGATTGGGAGCGCTCCGGGATTACGCGGCCCGCCAATAAGCCGTTCCCGCGTCCGGACGACCATGCATTCCTGTTGATCCCGGCTGGCGTGCAGGGGCCCGGCTTCCTGATGCTGGCAAATTTCCGGGTCATTATGAAATACAATCCGGCCGAGGCCTATGCGCTGGCGATCGGTCATCTGGCCGACCGCCTGCGGGGAACTCCGCCGCTCGCGCAAAGCTGGCCGCGTTACGAGCGGGTCTTGTCGCGTGGCGAGCGATTGGAGTTGCAGCAATTGCTGGAACGCCATGGCTACAATGTCGGCGAGGCGGACGGCCACCTCGGCGCCAGGACCAGGGCCGCGATCCGCGATTTCCAGACCCGGATCGGGCGGGTTCCCGACGGCTTTGCCTCGGTAGGCGTCCTCGACCAGCTGCGCGGCCGCTGAAACTAACCTGCTTGCTACCTTCGAGTTGACATTTTTTGCGTGCTATTTCCCCATTCAAGGGCGACGGCCCTCTTCGCGGCTGGTCTTTTCCCTTGTAGATTAAGGGCTTGATAGAGCTAAGATTTGGGCGATCGGCATGTTTGGCAAAATACGGCTTGCGCAGTGGCTCATCGGAGCGGTCATTTTGGCCGCGGCCGAGTGCGCCAGCGTGGCGGCGATCGAAATTGCGTTCACGCTGCCCGCTCAAGCGCAGCGGGCCGATGACCGCTATCCATTTCTGAGCCGTCAGCGTCAACAGGGCGGATTCTTCGGAGGGTTATTCGGCGGCGGCGGCTTCAACCCGCGATCCTTTCCGGGCCAGTCCCCATCGCAACAACCGCAATCGCAAATTCAGTCCGAATCCTTGCGTGCGCCGAGCCCGCACAAGCCCGATGTGAATGCGCCCGCGCCCACCACCTCCATTGTGGTGATGGGCGACAGCATGGCCGATTGGCTCGCCTATGGATTGGAGGATGCGTTTTCGGACTCCCCGGAAATCGGGATTGTCCGCAAGAACAAGATTTATTCCGGGTTGCTGCGCTATGAGGTGAAAAGCGATCTCGACTGGTGGCACGTCGCGCGCGATATCCTCACGCAGGAGAAGCCCAATTACGTGATCATGATGCTGGGCGTCGGCGATCGCCAGAACATCCGCGAACGCGATCTGGCCAAGGAAGCCGACAAAAACGCCAAGGACGCGCAGGACAAGAAAGACGCCGACCAAAACGCGAAGACCAAGGATCAGTCCGACGAGCAGGATCAGTCGACGATCGCCACGGCCGAGCCGCAGCGCGGCAAGAGCACCAACGGCATTATCGAATTTCGCAGCGACAAATGGGCGGAGGTTTACGCGAAGCGCATCGATGAAACGATTGCCGCCCTCAAGAGCAAGGGCGTGCCGGTGTTCTGGGTCGGCCTGCCGTCGATTCGCGGCACCAAATCGACCGCCGACGCGGTCTATCTCAACGATCTCTACCGCGCGCGGGCCGGGCGCGCCGGCGTGAACTATATCGACGTGTGGGACGGATTCGTGGACGAGGCCGGCAAATATTCGAACTTCGGCCCCGACTATGAAGGCCAGATGCGGCGGCTGCGTTCGAACGATGGCGTTTATTTCACCAAGTCCGGCGCCCGCAAGCTCGCGCACTATGTCGAGCGTGAAATACGCCGCTATATGAGCAATCGCGGGCCGGTGGCGCTTCCTGTTGGACCGGTTGGGCCATTGCCGGGCGAGCCAAAATCGGCCGTGCGGCCGGTGGCCGGACCGGTGGTGCCGCTGACCGTGACGCCGGGAAATTCCGATGAACTGCTGGGCGCCAGCAGCGCCCAGCCCCTGCATAGCGACGCCACCGCCAACCGCGTGCTGGTCAAGGGCGAGCCGGTGCCGGCCCCGCCGGGCCGCGCCGACGATTTTGTCTGGCCACCGGGCAGCGACGGCAAGAGTGCCGCGCCGGTGGCGAGTGCGCCCGCAGCACCTGCGTCGACCGTGGCGCCGGCATCCCCTGCAATCGCCCGGGCCCAGCCGGCCGCTACGGTGAAGCCGATAGAAGAACCCAAGCTCGGGGCCACCGCGAAGACCTCGCAGACCATCGGCGCCAAGCCTCGCATCGAGCATCGTGTGGAAACCAAGCCGCGGTCGCCGCAATCCGACGCGCCGCGTCCGCCGGGGTCGATCCCGCGGTCCGGCAGCTTCTTCGGCTGGCAGCGGTAAAAGCCGCTTAACGCGGCAGCGTCGTCGAACCCATAAGAAATTTATCGACCGCGTGCGCCGCTTGGCGCCCCTCGCGGATTGCCCACACCACCAGCGATTGGCCGCGGCGCATGTCGCCGGCGGCGAATACCTTGGGCAGCGAGGTCTGATAGGCGTTGGTGTCGGCGTTGACATTGCCGCGGGCATCGAGCGCCACGCCGAGCGACTTGATCATGCCTTCGTGCACCGGATGCACGAAACCCATGGCGAGCAGCACCAGATCGGCCTCGATCTCGAATTCGGTGCCGGCCACCGGCTGGAACTTGGCGTCCACATGCACGCAGTGGAGTTTCTTGACATGGCCGTTCGCGCCCGAGAATTTCTGCGTCAGCACCGCGAAGTCGCGCTCGACGCCTTCCTGGTGGCTTGACGAGATGCGCAGCTTGAGCGGCCAATCCGGCCAAACCAGCATCTTGTTCTCGTTTTCGGGCGGCTGCGGCATGATCTCGAAATTGGTCACCGACACCGCGCCCTGGCGGATCGAGGTGCCGATGCAGTCGGAGCCGGTATCGCCGCCGCCGATCACCACGACCTTTTTGCCGGTGGCGAGGATCGGTTCGACATCGCCCTGCGGCTCGTTGCTCACGCGCCGGTTCTGCTGCGGCAGAAAATCCATGGCGAAATGGATACCCTTGAGCTCGCGGCCGGGCACCGGCAGGTCGCGCGGCTTCTCGGCGCCGCCCGCGAGCACGACGGCGTCGTGCTCCTTGACCAGTTTCTTGACCGGCAAGTTGACGCCGACATCGACGCCGTAATGGAACTGCACGCCCTCCGCCTGCATCTGCTCGATGCGGCGCTCGACGTGGATCTTTTCCATCTTGAAGTCGGGAATGCCGTAGCGCAGCAGGCCGCCGGCCTTGGCCCAGCGCTCATAGACATGCACCTCATACCCGGCACGGGCGAGCTGTTGCGCGCAGGCGAGGCCGGCCGGGCCGGAGCCGACGATGGCGACTTTCTTGCCGGTCTTGTGTGCCGGCAATTCTGGCTTGAGTCCTTGCGCGATGGCGCGGTCGGCGATCTCGCATTCGATGGTTTTTATGGTGACCGGATTGTTGTCGATGTTGAGCGTGCAAGACGCCTCGCACGGCGCCGGGCAGACGCGGCCGGTGAATTCGGGGAAATTATTGGTCGAGTGCAGATTACGTGCTGCCTCGTCCCAACGGTTGCGGTAGACGAGATCGTTCCAGTCTGGAATCTGGTTGTTGACCGGGCAGCCGGTGGGCGCGCCGGTGAGCCGGCTGGTGCCGTGGCAATAGGGCACGCCGCAATCCATGCACCGCGCGGCCTGATCGCGGAGGTCCTTTTCCGGCAGCGGCAGCACGAATTCGTGCCAATGCTTGATACGCTCCTCTACGGGTGCGTAATTGCGATCGTGCCGTTCGATCTCGAGAAAGCCGGTAACCTTGCCCATACTACTCCGCGGCCTGCATCGTGGCGGCCTTCTCCTTTGCCATCTCGGCAAGCGCGCGGCGGTATTCGACCGGCATCACTTTGCGGAACAGGGAACGATAGCGTGGCCAATCGGCGAGGATTTCGGCCGCGCGCTTGGAATTGGTGTAGCGCGCATGGTTGGCGATCAGCATATGCAGCCGCTCGGCGTCCTTGGCCGTAAGGTCGGCCATCACGTCGACGCGGCCGTGCGCTTCGAGGTCATTGTAGTGCCCGAATTCCTGTTCAGCGACCTGTTCTTCTTCCGGCACCGGCTCGAGCTCGACCATCGCCATGTTGCAGCGGGATTTGAAGGTGCCGTCCTCGTCGATCACATAGGCGATGCCGCCCGACATGCCGGCGGCGAAGTTGCGGCCGGTGACGCCGAGCACGACCACGACGCCGCCGGTCATGTATTCGCAGCAATGGTCGCCGGCGCCTTCGATCACGGCGATGGCGCCGGAATTGCGCACGGCGAAGCGTTCGCCGGCCACGCCGCGGAAATAGCATTCGCCTTCGGTCGCGCCGTACAGCACGGTGTTGCCGACGATGATGGACTCTTCCGGCACGATGCCGCTGTCCGCCGGCGGCCGGATGATGAGACGCCCGCCCGACAGGCCCTTGCCGACATAGTCGTTGGCGTCGCCGTCAAGTTCGAAAGTGATGCCGCGCGCCAGCCAGGCGCCGAATGATTGCCCGGCGGTGCCGGCGAAGCGCACGTGGATGGTGCCGTCGGGCAGGCCGGCATGGCCGTAGCGCTTGGCCACTTCGCCGGACAGCATGCCGCCGACCGTGCGGTCGATATTGCGAATTTTCGTTTGCAGCCGCACCGGCGCGCCGCGGTCAAGCGCGGCCTGCGATTCCGCGATCAGCTTGCGGTCGAGGATGTCGTGAATCTTGTGATCTTGCGGTTCGCATTTGTAGATGGCGGTGCCGGGCAGCGCCTGCGGCTTCAAGAACAGTTTGGAGAAGTCGAGGCCCTTGGCCTTCCAGTGATCCACCAGCTTGCGCTGGTCGAGCATCTGCATCTGGCCGACCATCTCGTTGAAGGTGCGGTAGCCGAGCGCGGCCATCAGCTCGCGTACTTCTTCCGCCACGAAGAAGAAATAATTGATCACGTGCTCGGGCTGGCCCTTGAAGCGCTTGCGCAGCACAGGGTCCTGGGTGGCGACGCCGACCGGGCAGGTGTTGAGATGGCACTTGCGCATCATGACGCAGCCGGCCGCAATCAATGGGGCAGTGGCAAAGCCGAACTCATCGGCGCCGAGCAGCGCGCCCACCACCACGTCGCGTCCGGTGCGGACGCCGCCGTCGACCTGCACGCAAATGCGCCCGCGCAGCCGGTTGATCACCAGCGTCTGGTGGGTCTCGGCGAGGCCGATCTCCCAGGGGCTGCCGGCGTGCTTGATCGAGGTCAACGGGCTGGCGCCGGTGCCGCCCTCGAAGCCGGCGATGGTGACGTGGTCGGCGCGCGCCTTGGAGACGCCGGCGGCGACGGTGCCGACGCCGACTTCGGACACCAGCTTCACCGACACGTCGCCGGTCGGATTGGCGTTCTTCAGGTCGAAGATGAGTTGCGCCAGGTCTTCGATCGAATAGATGTCATGATGCGGCGGCGGCGAGATCAGGCCGACGCCGGGGGTCGAGTGGCGCACCTTGGCGATGATCTTGTCGACCTTGTGCCCGGGCAATTGGCCGCCTTCGCCGGGCTTGGCGCCCTGCGCCATCTTGATCTGCATCATGTCCGAGTTGACGAGATACTCGGCGGTGACGCCGAAACGTCCCGAGGCCACCTGCTTGATGGCCGAACGCATGCTGTCGCCGTTCGGCAGCGGCTTGAAACGATCGGATTCCTCGCCGCCTTCGCCGGTGTTCGACTTGCCGCCGATGCGGTTCATGGCGATGGCGAGCGTGGTATGCGCCTCGCGCGAGATCGAGCCGAACGACATGGCGCCGGTGGAGAAGCGCCGTACGATGTTCTTGGCCGGCTCGACCTCTTCGAGCGGTACCGGCTTGCGGCCGTCTTCCTCCGCCGACTTGACGCGGAATAGGCCGCGGATCGTCAGCAGCCGCTCGCTCTGTTCGTTCACGATGCCAGCGAAGGCACGATAGTGATCCTGCGAATTGCCGCGCACCGCATGCTGCAGCCGGGCGACGGTTTCGGCGGTCCAGACATGGTCCTCGCCGCGCGTACGCACGGCATAGTCGCCGCCGACGTCGAGCATCGATGAATAGATCGGCGAATCGCCGAAGGCGTCGCGATGGCGGCGCACCGCTTCTTCCGCGATCTCGGCCAGCCCCACGCCCTCAATGCGGGTGTGGGTGCCGGTGAAGTATTTGTCGACGAAGTCCTGGCGCAGGCCGACGGCGTCGAAAATCTGCGCGCCGCAATAGGACTGATAGGTCGAGATGCCCATCTTGGACATCACCTTGAGCAGGCCTTTGTCGATCGACTTGATGTAGCGCTTGACGATTTCCTTTTCGTCGAGCTTCTGCGGCAAATCGTCCTTCATGGCGGCTAGCGTCTCGAAGGCGAGATAGGGGTTGATGGCTTCCGCGCCGTAGCCGGCGAGACAAGCGAAATGATGCACCTCGCGCGGCTCGCCGGTCTCCACCACCAGCCCGACCGAGGTGCGCAAGCCCTTGCGGATGAGGTGATGATGCACCGCCGCCGTGGCGAGCAGCACCGGGATCTGAATGCGGTCGGCGCCGGCCTTGCGGTCGGACAGGATGATGATGTTGCAGCCGCCGCGCACCTCTTCCTCGGCGTATTCGCACAGCGCGTCGAGTGCCCAGCCCATGCCGTCGGTGCCGTGCTCGGCCGGGAAAGTGATATCGAAGGTGTGCGACTTGAAGTGATCGCCGCTCATCTGCGAGATCGCGCGGATTTTTTCCAGATCCGCATTGGTGAGGATCGGCTGGCGCACCTCCAGCCGCTTGCGGTTCGACAGGCCTTCCAGATCGAACAAATTAGGCCGCGGCCCGATGATGGAGACCAGGCTCATCACCAGCTCTTCGCGGATCGGATCGATCGGCGGATTGGTTACCTGCGCGAAGTTTTGCTTGAAATAGGTGAACAGCGGCTTCGGCCGATCCGACAACGCCGAGATCGGCGTGTCGTTGCCCATCGAGCCGACCGCTTCCTCGCCGGTGGTGGCCATCGGCGTCATCAGGAATTTCAGGTCTTCCTGGGTGTAACCGAAGGCCTGCTGGCGATCGAGCAGCGACAGGTTGGAGATCGGCGCCTCGTTGGCGGTGTCGGGCAGTTCTTCCAGCACGATCTGGGTGCGCCCGAGCCATTCCTTGTAAGGATGGCTCTTGGCGAGCGTCGCCTTCAGTTCTTCATCCGGGATCAGCCGGCCCTCGTCGAGATCGACCAGCAGCATCTTGCCCGGCTGCAGCCGCCACTTCTTGACGATGTCCTTTTCCGGGATCGGCAGCACGCCCATCTCCGACGCCATCACGATGCGGTCGTCGCGGGTGAGCAGATAGCGCGCCGGCCGCAATCCGTTGCGGTCGAGCGTGGCGCCGATCTGGCGGCCGTTGGTAAAGGCGATGGCCGCAGGGCCGTCCCACGGCTCCATCAGCGCGGCGTTGTATTCGTAGAAGGCGCGACGCTCCTCGTTCATCAGCGGATTGCCCGCCCAGGCCTCGGGGATCATCATCATCACGGCGTGCGCCAGCGGGTAGCCGCCTTGCGTCAAGAATTCGAGCGCGTTGTCGAAGCAGGCGGTGTCGGACTGGCCCTCGTAGGATATCGGCCACAGCTTGCTGATGTCCTTGCCGAACAGCGGCGAGGACACCGAAGCCTGGCGCGCCGCCATCCAATTGTTGTTGCCGCGCAGCGTGTTGATTTCGCCGTTATGCGCGATGTAGCGGTACGGATGCGCCAGCGACCAGGTCGGGAAGGTATTGGTCGAGAAACGCTGGTGCACCAGTGCGAGCGCGCTCTCGAAATCCGGATCGTGCAGGTCCGGATAATAGGTGCCGAGCTGGTCGGCCAGAAACATGCCCTTGTAGATCACCGTGCGGCAGGAGATCGACACCGGGTAATAGCCGGACGTACGCCGCTCACGCCGCGTGTAGATGGCGCTGGAGATCGACTTGCGCAGGATGTAGAGCCGGCGCTCGAATTCGGCTTCGGAATATTTCTTCTTGCCGCGGCCGATGAACACCTGCAGGTGCATCGGCTCGGTCGGCTTGACCGACTCGCCGAGTGTCGAATTGTCGGTCGGCACCTCGCGCCAGCCGAGCAGCGAAAGCCCTTCGCGCGCGATCACCTCCGCATAGGTATCGCGGATGATTTGCCGCCAGTTGGGATCCTTCGGCATAAACAAATAGCCGACCGCGTATTCGCCCGGCTTCGGTAGCTTGAAGCCGAGCTCGGCGGTCTTCTTGGCGAAAAACTTGTGCGGGATCTGCACCAGGATGCCGGCGCCGTCGCCCATGCGCGGGTCGGCGCCGACCGCGCCGCGATGCTCCAGATTGCACAGGATGCGCAATCCGTCTTCGACGATGAGGTGCGACTTGCGGCCCTTGATGTCGGCGATGAATCCGACGCCGCAGGCGTCCTTGTCGAGCGAAGGATCGTACAGGCCTTGCGGCGGCCGGCGAGCCCGGATCGGCGGTGGCGGCGCGCAACAGGTCGGCGTCGCTGGAGCGCGCAGCGATCCGGCGTTCGACAAATCCTGCGCGGCTCTCGTCCTTGCTCATTTCCGTTCTGCCTCGCCGGCGGCCGAAGCCGTCCGGCGTACTCACCTCGTCCGCAGGCCCGTTAGGCGCCGCGGCCAACGCGCAACCGATCTCGAGAAAGGGCAGCCTTGCCCGGCTCGTCGCCGCCGTGGCTGCTCCCGTTGGGCGCCACCGATGTCAGCCCCGCCTGCAAAGGCCGCCACCGTGGTCGCCAGCTATTAGGACAGCATTGCTGTCCTAATAGACCATGCCAAATTTTGCCCCGCCACACAAGACTGGTCCACGCCGGATTTGCCCGACCCTTTCGCTTTGTTGCGGCGGCGCCATCTTACCAAGCAAGAAGAGGACCACGCGGCGGCCGTGGGCGCAATGCCGTTGCGCCATTGGCGCTTTGCCGAATTGCGAGGCCGGTTAACCGTTTAGCCGCCGGGGCCAAAAAGGCCTCGGAATGCAGGTATCCGGCGATAGAGCCGAAAATTCAGACAATCGACAGGTTCCCGACGGGTGCGGACCGGTTTGAAAAAAGCGGCAATATTCGCCTTGGCCCGCGCGCCTTTGGCCTCAAAACGAAAGCGCCCCGGAGGTCCGGGGCGCTGCCGTTTGCGATTGAAGCTGCGGGGTTAGGCCGCGGCTTTGGTGTCGACCACCTGCGGCTTGGCGTTGCCATTGCCGATCGGGATCTGGCGCGGCTTTTTCGCCTCGGGGATTTCACGCACGAGATCGACGTGCAGCAATCCGTTCTCGACGGTCGCGCTCTTGACCTGGACATGGTCGGCGAGTTGGAAGACGCGCTCGAAAGCGCGTGCGGCGATGCCCTGATAGAGCACCTCGCCGGTCTGCTCTTCCTTCACCTGCTTGGCGCCCTTGATCGTCAGCGTGTTCTCTTTCGCTTCGATCGAAAGCTCGTTCTCGCCGAAGCCGGCCACCGCGACGGTGACGCGGTAGTCGTTCTCGCCGGTGCGCTCGATGTTGTAGGGCGGGTAGCCCGGGGCGGCATTCGAATCCGTCCAGCATCGAGAACAGCCGGTCGAAGCCGACGGTGGAGCGGTAAAGGGGAGCAAGATCGAATGTACGCATGGCATATCCTCCTAGAGTTGAGCGACATGCGGGCGGTCCGCCGTATGGCCGAACCGAAACCCGAGCGCAGCCGGAATGGCCTGCGCGGAATTGATATGGGTGCGTGCTTTGAGGCTCGCAAGAGGCCCGGCTCATGTTAACAAGGCATTGAAATATAACGATTTTTAAGCATTTATCGTAGCGCGATTGAGCTCGCCTTGCGCGCTTTTTTGCCTGTGCATGATCTATTCCGAAAACCGGTTCCCACTTTTCGGGATCATGCCCTATAAGGCCCAGCGCCTTCCGCACACTGGCTCATTTTCGGCACCATGAAACTCGTTTCCATTCCCGCCAATCCGGTGCCCGACGATGTCGTGGCCGGCAACATCAAGACTCCGGACGGTATAGCCTTGCGCTTTGCGCGCTGGGCGCCGCCGGCCGGGCGCAAAGGCACGGTCGTCGTGTTGCAAGGCCGCGCCGAATACATCGAAAAATATTTCGAGACCGTGCGCGACCTGCGCGCGCGTGGGTTCGCGGTGGCGACGTTCGATTGGCGCGGGCAGGGCCTATCGGACCGCGCGCTCTCCGACCGACTTAAAGGTCATGTGCGGAATTTTTCCGAATATGCCACCGATCTTGAAGCCATCATGGAGCAGGTGGTGCTGCCCGATTGCCCGCCGCCGATCTTCGCGCTCGGGCATTCCATGGGCGCCGCGATCGGCATCCGCGCCTGCCATGACGGCAGCCGCTGGTTCGAACGCATGGTGTTGTCGGCGCCGATGATCGCGTTGCGGCCGGGCCGACTCACCACCGTGGCGGGGCCGCTGGCGCGCTTCATGCGTTTGCTGGGACGCGGCTCCGGCTATGTGCCGACTGGCGACGGCAGTCCGATCGGCGCTGAGGATTTTGTCGGTAATGTGCTCACCTCCGATCCGGTGCGCTACGCGCGCAACATGGCAGTGTTGGAAGAAGCGCCTGAACTTGGTATCGGCGCGCCGACGGTCGCCTGGGCCGATGCCGCGATGCGCCTGATGAAGCGGTTCGCCGCGCCCGGCTACGCCGGCCATATCCGCCAGCCGATTTTGCTGGTCGCGGCCGGCCAAGACGAAGTGGTTTCGACCCCGGCAATTGAGACATTCGGGACGAAGCTACTGGCTGGGCGGCATCTGATCCTGGCCGGCAGCAAGCATGAAATCCTGCAGGAGCAGGATCACTATCGCGGCCAGTTCTGGGCGGCCTTCGACGCCTTCGTGCCGGGCACGCCGCGCTATTAAAAATAAGGCGCTCGTCCCCGCGCAAGCGGGACCCAGTAAAGCTGACGGCTACGATCGAATTAGACCGCTGGATTCCCGTTTTCGCGGGAATGAGCGGAGAATCAGTTAGCTCTTCAGCAACTCCAGCGCGGCGGCGTGCACGCGCTCATCGCCGGCGACCACGATGCGGCCGCCGGATTGCGCCGGGCCGTTCTCCCACGTGGTGACGATGCCGCCGGCGCCGGTGATGACGGGAATCAGCGGTACGATGTCGTGCGGCTTGATCTCGGTCTCGATCACGAGATCGATCAGCCCCGCCGCCAGCATGCAGTAGGCGTAACAATCGCCGCCATAGCGCGAGAGCTTGACCTTGTGTTCCAACCGACCGAAGGCGCCTCGGTCGGATTCATTCATCAGCAGGGGGCTGGTGGTGGACATGATCGCGTCATCAAGCGACGACGCAGGCGCGCACGTGCAGATCGCGATTGCCGGTCGGTCCCCGATAACGCGCCGCGCCGCCATCGCCGGAAAATTTCTCGCGCGTGAACGGCTGGTTCATCATGCCGAACACCGGTTCGCCGAAGCGCATCAAGCCGATCAGCGTGCCCCAGGCCACCATGCCGGTGATGAAGGATTTGGTGCCGTCGATCGGGTCAAGCACCCAGACATATTCGGCGTCGGTACGCTCGGCGCCGTATTCCTCGCCGACAACGCCGTGGCCGGGAAAATTCTCGCGGATGAGCGCGCGCATCGCCTGCTCGGCGGCGCGGTCGGCCGCAGTGACCGGATCGAAACCGCCGGCCTTCTTGTTGTCGATCGCCAGCGCCGTGCGGAAAAATGGCAGGATGGTCTCGCCCGACACGCCGGCGAGCTGATCGACGAAACTGCTGAAATCGATGGCCGTCATTGCACTTTGCTTATCGCACGATCCCCAAAAGTGGCACCCGGTTTTCCCGAAAGTTCATGGTGGCGTCTTGGGTAGCAGAGTACGGCACAGTGTTTTAGCCTCAAGCAATGCAATTCCCACTAGGGAGGATTCCCTCGGCCCCACTGAAATTGTGATGTTTTTGCAACCTGGTTCGAAAAACCGCAAAATATGTGCCCGGAATCCGATATCCAGCCATGCTTTAAAACATGGGTTTTTCAACATCGAGCCTTGATTTTTGTGCGTCGCGGTGTAAATTATTGCAATGCGGTAGCGAGAGCTATCGTTGCCCTCCTTGGGCGTTTCCTCCCTAGACTTGGGCCGCTTGCCAACGCGAGCGGCCCTTTTTTTCTATTCCGCCGCCGCCCGATACGGGCGCAGTTCTTCCAGCGGAATCTCGCCCAGGCGCCGGGCGAGCGTCTCCAGGTCGGCTGCCAGCCGGCCGAAGGTGCTAGAGCGCGCGTAGCGGCGCTCGTCCATGTAAAGCGCGCGGTTGATCTCGAGCTGGATGGCATGCAGGCCGGCAGCCGGGTTGCCGTAATGCTCAGTGATAAAGCCGCCGGCATAGGGTTTATTGCGGCTTACGCTGTAGCCGAGTGTGCGCAAGGTTTTTTCCACGGTCTCGGACACCACGCCGACGCAACTGGTGCCGTAGCGGTCGCCGAGCACGAATTCCGGCCGCGGTCGCTCATCTTTGTGGCCGGTGGTGGAGGGCATGGAATGGCAATCGATTAGCACAGCGGCGCCAAAGTCCCGGTGCAGCCGCGAAAACAGCCGGCGCAGGGCGCGGTGATAGGGCTTGTACAGGCTCTCGATCCGGCGCAGCGCGTCGTCGACCGGAAGGCGCTGGTCATAGATTTCCTGGGCGTCGCCGACCACGCGCGCGACAGTTCCCAGGCCTCCCGCCACCCGCATCGAGCGGGTATTGGCGAACGATGGCAGGCGGCCCTCGAACATGCGCGGATCGAGCTCATAGGGCTCGCGATTGACGTCCACGAAGCAGCGCGGGAAATGCGCGCGCATCAAAGGGAAGCCGTGCTTGACTACGCCGGCGATCAGCTCGTCGACGAAGCTGTCCTCCGAGCGCCGCAGGGTGGCGACGTCGAGCCGCGAGACGGCCAGGAAATCGCGCGGATAGGTCGATCCGCTGTGCGGCGAATTGAACAGAACCGGCCCCTTGCCCTCGGCCGGGTCCAGGACTTCGAACGGCGGGTCTAGCTCGTCGCGGATTTCACTCATGGGCGGTAAAAGGCCATATCGAGCTAGGTAGCATCACGGTGGGAAGGGCCCAACCACCCATAATAACGTTCTATTGTCTATGCGCCGGGGCCTAAAGCCAAGCTATGCTTTTGGTTCACCCGTTATTTACCTAGCATACGTCTTATGGGGCAGTTGGGGTCCCGCGCAGGGGCAGTTGGGACGGGGCGTTCGGGTATTCATGTCGAAAATTCTCTTGGCTGAAGACGACACCGATATGCGGCGCTTTCTGGTCAAGGCGCTGCAAAATGCCGGATTCGACGTGACTTCCTACGACAACGGGCTGTCAGCCTATCAACGGCTGCGCGAGGAGCCGTTCGAGCTTCTACTCACCGATATCGTGATGCCCGAGATGGACGGCATCGAGCTTGCCCGCCGGGCGGCCGAACTCGACCCCGACATCAAGATCATGTTCATCACCGGTTTTGCTGCGGTCGCGCTCAACGCCGATTCCACCGCGCCCAAGCATGCCAAAGTGCTCTCCAAGCCGATTCATCTGCGCGATCTGGTCAACGAAGTGACCAAAATGCTGGCGGCCTAGCGCATAATCCCGAAAAGTGGGTGCCGGTTTTCGGACAAGATTATGCGCAATCAAAAGGCCCCTTGAGGCCCCTTGGGCAGCTTGCCTCGCCAGTTTGGAGCCGATAAGACCAAATCCAATAAAGGGCGCGTAGCTCAGCGGAAGAGCACTACCTTGACATGGTAGGGGTCACAGGTTCGATCCCTGTCGCGCCCACCATCTTTCCCCAATAAAGTCGAGTGTTTTCGACAATCTTCGAAATTTCGTCCTGCCTCGATCTGCCTGAACAAACCGCGCACAGTGCCCAAAAGCCCGGTGAGTTTGGGCAATGGCTGGGCAGTATGTTCACGCGGCGTTCCGTGTGAAAATCCGTCCATGCCCATCGATAAAGACGACGCTGATGCACTTCGCAATGCGGTTAAATTGCTTGAGCATCCTAGCCTGGCGGCACGTCTTACCAATATGGTCGGTAAGCCTGTTGAACTATTGGGCCGGGCGCTCCCAGCGGGTGCTTCGCAGGCAATAGCGACAGCCACGACAAAAAGCCTTGAAGCAGCTCTCAAGGTCGCGCTGCTTACAATTCGAAATGGGCCTCAAGAAAGTTCACGGCTGCTACACAGGACTTTAGCAATTGCATCGGGTGCCGCTGGTGGGGCGTTTGGAATTTTTTCGCTACCTTTAGAGCTCCCAGTTTCGACAATCATCATTCTGCGATCAATTCTCGATATTGCACGAAGCGAGGGCGAGAATTTAACCGACCCGGAAGCGACCCTCTCATGTGTAGAGGTGCTTGGCCTCGGCGGTCGGACAGAGACTGACGATGCAGCGAAGGGCGACTATTTCGTCATACGTGGGATCCTCGCAAAGTCCGTCACCGAAGCTGCACGCTTTATCGCTGAGCGAGGCATCGTTGAGGAAGGCAGCCCAGTGTTGGTGCGGCTGCTCACTCAGGTCGCCTCTCGGTTCGGATTGGTTGTTACGCAGAAGGCGGCTGCGCAGACTATTCCCGTTATCGGGGCGCTCGGAGGCGCAGCCGTCAATTATGCATTTATCGACCACTTCCAATCAGTTGCTCGGGGCCATTTCACCGTCCGAAGGCTTGAACGAAAGTACGGCAAAGATATTGTTTTCGCTGCTTACGAGCGGATTCGTCGAAATACAAAAGGACACGGCAATGCTGAGGGACGATAGCAGTAGTGGACCGGGCGGTCGGCGTGCACCGCGCAACGTACTCGGCGAGCCGCTTGAAGCCTGCTCAATTAAACCCATGACGGGGTTTTATCGCGACGGCTGCTGCAACACTGGCCGTGAGGACGTTGGTAGCCACACGGTTTGCGTCGTGACGACTTCCGCGTTTCTCGATTTTTCCAAATCGCACGGCAACGACCTTTCGACACCAATGCCCGAACTCGGCTTTCCAGGCCTGAAACCCGGTGACCGTTGGTGCTTATGTGCACCCCGCTGGCAGGAAGCATTCGAGGCAAGCCAAGCGCCCCGCGTGGTCTTGCGCGCCACCCACGAGGGCTGCTCTGACCTATTGCTCGCTCGCCGATCTCAAACGTTTCGCAGTGGACCTGGCCTAACTGCAAGTAAGATGAGGTGTTCTGTCCGCACCGGCATTGCGAACATTTTCCGCGTTGGAGGTAGGTCATGGCCAACAGCACTGACATCTCGACACTTTATCGCGAGTTCACGGACGCGTTGACGGATATTCTCGCGGAAAATGCCGTTGGCCCGGCACACCGTGGCCACCTCGCGAGGAGCCGCGTCGCTGTCAAAAAGCACCCTGATTTCAGCGAGCATGGATATTTTCTAGCGGTCGAAACCGCATTCAAACAGTGGGAAATATTACAAAATGCCGGTCACTCGGACCGGCCTTCGCAGTCCGGGCGAAATGACGGTGGTTAGGGTCCCAAACGGCAGCGACCATGGGTGGGGCAGGCCCTAACGCGCTCGTAGAGTGGCTTGTCGAGTCGGCCAGGAGTTCATCCATTCCTTTATGCCGATATTCAAAGCGGCCGGGCGATTCTAGGTGTCGTCTCGGGCGAACTCGAATTTTCTACCCGAATTCGGCAAATTCCCAGTCCTTAAATGAAGCCAATTTAATGCGTCAAATAATGCGGCCCTTGATCGGAACATACAAATATATTTTCCGCTGATTAATATTTCCAGCGCCAAGGCCCGAATCTCTCAAGCCATTATTGAGTTCATAAAACAGTCCGCCAGGGTGTCGTCGGCCCGGGCGAATTGGGTATTATTCGCCGTTTGGGCGGCAAAACTTGCGATTTTTGGGACACTAATTTCTCACGAGTTTAGTGCCGCCATTAAATGGTCGTGGCCGTATTCGTCGAATTAGCCATCAATAATACGGAAAAGCCCGCAATGCCATTTCGTATCAGCCGAACACTGCGCTTCGAGGTGGAAGTCGCATGTGATCGACAAGACTTACGCCAGGCAGATGACAACGAAGTAGCGGCAATCTTGCGGAGCTTCGAGGAGTGTGGCGATGCGATGCGTTCGTTAAATCGTCGTGGCGAAGTTATTTGGAGGGCGACTCCACAACTGGTGCAGGAATTAGCTGCAGCTGAAAGGGAGGTCGAGGTTGAATGGAAGAATGAAGATTAAACCGCAGACCTTCAATCCATCCTTACTAGTAAACAGATGGGAAAAACCGAGACGATGTGGGAGATAGAAAATGTCACTTCAGGGCTTAAATGAAAACCGGCGAAACCACTTCCAGCCACGACTTCAATATCCAAATAGTGCTCTTGAGCATGACCTAAACCGAGTGCGCGAGATTTGGCGTGAATCACGACGGCGGCATGATCGGTTCTCGATTTACGAATATTGGACGGCGGTGTTTGATTTGGTGACGGTATGGCAGGCAGAAGATCGGGCGGTTGAACGGGCAAAACGAGCGTTGCGGTTGAAGGGCCGGGAAGATGGGGACAATGTCGAGCCGTTTGCGGCGGTCATCAGGTGTACCAGCCCTCGAAAGAAAGTCGATGCAAAAACGCGCAGCAAATGGGCTCATGCTTTGATGTTTGCGGCAGAATACAAATCAGCCTCTGAACCGTTAGAGCATTTCATTCGCCGCCACGGTGGGGATCAATGCATGTGCTGCCGAGCTCAGTCGGCTCAGGCGAATCCAATTCCCAACTCGTTAAGAAAGACGCATTTAATAATAAGCAAGTAACAATAAGTCAGCGGGTGGGGCTTGATCTACCCGCGGGCCAAAACCCGACATTGTCCGCTCTTGTCCAAAAGCGGACAAATTGTTGCGGTGCCGCGAATGTCCGCTGAAGTGCATGGATCTTGGCATAACGGATGACAGCGAACGCGCCGGCCACGAACAGGCTGCGCAGATAGCGGTCGCCTTGCTTGCTGATACTGCCGAGCCTGTCCTTGCCCCCGCTCGAGTGCTGCTTCGGCACCAGTCCGATCCAGGCCGAGAAGTTGCGGCCTGAGCGAAAGATCTTTGGGTCAGCGACACTGGCCAACCAGAGCGGTGGCAAGCATCGGACCGACGCCGGACGATGCATCGAGTCGCAGTGCTCATCTTATTCGATCGATGCCAAGCTCATGATCGTGCGATCGAACTCCAAAATCTGCTCCTTCAGCCTGCGCAGTTGAACCCCGAGAGCGGCGAGACACGCGCCGGGCTATCGTCAGGAACTCGCTTGTCACTTGGATCAGTGACGACATTGAGCAGTTCCTCGACACCTATTGCGTCCGACCGGAGCGACGATCCCGAACTCGGCAAGATGGGCCAGGATCGACATTGATCACTGCGGTTTGCTGGCGGATGAAGAGATGGCGCGCGCGATGAAGCACCAGGCAGCTCTGCTGCTCGGGGGTCTTGGTCTCAACGAACCGCATGTTGGCCCTGGTGACAGCCTCGCAGATGGCCTCCGCGTCCGTAGCGTCGTTCTTCTGTCGTTTGACGTAAGGCTTTACGTAGGCTGGCGGCATCAAGCGCACCGTATGACCAAGCGCCATGAGCTCGCGTGACCAATGGTGCGACGAAGCGCAAGCTTCAATGCCGACCAGGCACGACGGCAGTTTTTGGAAGAACGCCAGCACATAGCGGCGCTTCAACTGCCGACGGATAACGACCTGGCCTTGCGCATCCACGCCGTGCATCTGAAATACCGACTTGGCGATGTCGAGACCGACTGTTGCAATCGTTTGCATGTTTGGCTCCTCTAAATTAGTGGGAGCCTTAACAGCGCCCACATTCATGGCACTCACGTGCCGGTGGAGGAGCCGTCCACAGCATCAATAGCGGACATTGATCTTACTCCGCCACAACTTCGCCTGAGCCGCCAAACTCTTTGGGAAAATCTCTCAACTTGGGGAGTCCATCCCGCATAGGCAAAACTGTTTCGGCATGGTTGACGTGGACACCCGCGCTGAACTTCAACGTCGGTAACATCGCCGCAAATACATCAACCAATCCTAAGGGCGGATGATTGGTTATAAGATGACCACCGCATTTTCTGCAGTATTGCCGCTGACTGACTTCTGTCTTTTGGAACATGGCAACATATTCCGCACCCGCGGTGATCTGCACGGCGGCGGGCTTCCAAAGAGTGAACGCATTGACCGGGCCACCCGACCAGGATCTGCATGATCGGCAATGGCAATATCCCATTACTTCCGGCTCGCCGGAAACCTCCACATGAACGGCTCCGCAAAAGCACTCGCCTTTATGTGTTGCCGCCATTGTCGCTTCCACCCCAGGTTTGATGCCGACACGCCAATTTCCCGCGGTGATCGCATCAGTTGGCCGCAGCAGTCTCGCGTTAGGCTGGGTTCTTGCCCGATATAACCCAGGAAGACGAATCCATCACGATCCCGTCGGCGTCTTTCTTCTGGGAATTGATGGCCTCCGCCAGCGCGGCTTCGATTTGCCCCCGCTTCGTCTCTGCCTCTTTGCCCGCTTCTCTGAACACCTCGCCGGCAGGGCCGATGGCAAGTTGGAAATTCACGGCGTCCTCGACGGTTCTCCCGACCAGTACCGGAGCGTCGACCCGCTTGAAGGTGATGTCAGCGTAACCGGCGATCTCCATCATCTTAGTGACCGTTGCCTGGTCCGCCATCGAAAACGGCCCCGGCCCACAGGTGAGAGCATCCTCGCCGGGCGGCGGCAGAAACTTCAGGACGACCTCCTTGGCCATGCTGAGCCACGGATTGTCGTTACGCGTTCGCCAAACAATATGCGTCATGATCCCGCCCGGTTTCAGGGCCTTCCGCATGTTTCTCAATCCTGCCACCGGGTTGGCGAAAAACATCGTTCCGAAGCGCGAAAAGACGAAATCATACTCGGGCTCGAAGCGGTCAAGCAGTGCATCACCATAGACGAACGAAACATTCTGCAATCCCAGTTTTGCGGCATCCTTTCTGCCGTAATCCAGGAAGGCTTCGCAGCAATCCAGTCCGACGACTTTACCGCTCGGGCCCACTCGGCGGGCCAGCTTTATAGCGGTATCGCCAAACCCACAGCCAATATCGAGAACCCTGTCGCCCTCCTTAACCGGCAACGACGGAAAAATAGCTTCACTGTGATGAGTGAGCCCGTCGACCAAGATGTGTTTGTATTTGATGAATTTCGGAACCAGGATTTCGTTCCAGAAATCCACGTATTGGGCGCTTTGCACTTTTGCTTCGACTGCGCTCATGGGCTTTCCTCCCAGAATGCTGTACTGGACTATAATGGTACATTCTGCGATGTCCGCATCACGTCCGCTTTACCCCCAAAAGCAGACATTCATCTGTGTGGTTGGCATGTCCGCTATGTGCCAGAAGCCGAAGTCGATAATTATCTGATATTATCGTCCATCATGCTCCGCGTCCTCTCCGCCCTCATTGGATTGATACTGTGCGCGCCTGCTGTCGCCCTCACTGGCAATGCGCCGCCGGCGAGCGGCTACGCGGCGCGCGCAATCGTGATGGTGATCGATCCGCGCGGCGACCTCTGCACCGGCACCGCGCTAGCGCACGACCTGGTGCTCACCGCCGCCCATTGCGTGGCGAGACAAGCTCAATTACCGCGTCAAGACATTCCAGACCGGCCAAACGATTTCGGTACGTGCCATCGCGTTGCATCCGCGCTTCGAATTGGCGAGCTATGCGGCAAGCCGCGCCACCGCCGACGTTGCGCTGCTCAAGCTCTCAGCGCCGCTCGCCGACCTGGTGATGCCGGCGAAGCTCGCGCCCGAACGCCGAGTCGCCGTAGGTGAGACGCTGACCATCGCCGGCTTTGGAGTCACCGCCGCTGGCACCGCGCGCGGCTTAGGGCGTCCCGCGCATGGCCACGCTCACCGTTACCGGCAAGCCCGGTAGTCTGCAAATCCGTCTACACGATCTGGCGACGCGCAACCGACGCATCGGCCTAGGCGCCTGCACTGGCGATATCTGGCGCGCCCACCTTCGAGCCGGCGAGCGAAGCAATCATCGGCGTGGTGAGTTGGTCCACGGCGCCCGGCGACCAAGAAGGCTGCGGCGGCTTGACTGGTGTGACGCCACTGCTGCTCTACCACCAATGGATCGTGGACACCGCGCGCAAGTTCAATTCGCCGTTGCAGGGGGCCATAACGAGCGGTTTAGCAGATACCGCGCCGAGTGGACAGACGCCAACCGCCCACCTTGATTTCCGGCGCGCTTTCACCCGATATTTGAGCCACGGGCCTAGCCGACTATCGGCTTTAACTTCCTGGGGAGCGTTCCAATGAAACATTCGAGCCATTGCCGCCGCGCTGGCGATCGCGCTATTGGCCGCCGCGCCGGCCTTGGCGAGTTCGATCGGCCAACAGGGCGTGACGCGCGGGGAAGTTGCCGACATCATGGCCGCGCACGGCATGCCGGCAAAGCTCAAAAACGACAGCAAAGGCAACGAGATCGTCAGCAGCAGCGTCTCCGGCATCAATTTCGACGTCTATTTTTACGATTGCAACTCCGGGCGCTGCAGTTCCATTCAGTTTGCCGCCGGGTGGACCAACAGCAATGCGAGCCAGGCCCGCATCAACGAGTGGAACACCACCAAACGCTACCTGCGCGTCTATTCGAAGCCCGGCAAGATCATCTGGGCCGAACAGGATCTCGTCGTCAGCCAAGGCACCACCGAGAACATCGACGATTGCCTGACCTGGTGGGAAAAGATGATCACCCAGTTCAAGACGTTCATGAAATTATAGTCGCGCCACGGCACCGACCCGGCGGTGCTTGAACGTCCGGTTTTTGCCAATAGACTGTATCATTGAAGATGTACAAGATCGGCCGTGTTTGGCGCCAGGAATTAGTGGATAATGCCTATCTCGGTAGGGATCGCCGCTAGACTTTCATAATTGACGCGCACCCTTTGCATTATGCGAGCGATTCTATCCGCCCTGATGCAACTGCTGAGATTTCGATTTCGTAGCCGCGCATCCCTGGAACTTGAGGTCGTCGCCCTTCGGCATCAACTGAAAGTATTGAAGCGCCGAACTCGTCCGCGAAGCCGGCATAGAAAATTCAAGGCCGGAGATCGCATTTTTTTGGTTTGGCTCTTTAGGATTTTGCCGGAATCAGTGAACTTTATTTCTCTGATCAAGCCGGTGACGTTGGTTCGCTGGCACAGCAAAGGCTTCAAATTATATTGGTCTTACCGTTCGCGCCGGACAACAAATGGCCGTGGCCTTTCAGCCGAGATTCGTGAATTGATAATTCGGATGCACCGAGAAAATCCGCTATGGGGATCGGGCCG
Source organism: uncultured Alphaproteobacteria bacterium (assembly GCA_963770985.1). Classification (GTDB taxonomy): domain Bacteria; phylum Pseudomonadota; class Alphaproteobacteria; order Rhizobiales; family Xanthobacteraceae; genus Pseudolabrys. Next base: position 291,993 of record CAVYRR010000007.1, read on the forward strand.
AATACATGGTGAACTGCTGAGACTTGGATTTAAGATTAGCGAATTTACCGTCAAAAAATATTTGCCGAAACAACCCAAATTTCCGTCGCCGTCTTGGAGAGTATTTTTTCGCAATCATTTGGATGCATTTGCCGCCGCTAACTCATTTGTCGTTGTGACCACGACGTATAGATTGATTTATGGTTTTGTTGTTCTCGGATTAGGCCGCAGAAGAATTTTGCACTTCGGCGTTACGGCCCATCCAACTCAAGAGTGGATTTTGGAACAAATACGAGAGGCCTTTCGTGGAAGACCAAATCTTCATTATCTATTGAGAGACGGCGATGCTGTGTATGGAAGTCTGTTTTCAAAGCAGCTTAAGAACATGGGTATTAAACAAGTCGTTACCGCTGCAAAATGCCCATGGCACAACAATCATATTGAGTGTCTGATTGGTACAATTCGTCGCGAATGCCTCAATCATGTCATCGTGTTCAACGAGCGTCACCTAACGCGAATTTTATCGTCATTTGTTGATTACTACAATGAGACAAGAACGCATAAGTCGCTCGACAAGGACAGCCCCAATTCTCGAGTCGTTCAATTACCGTCAGCAGGCAAGAAAATTGTCGCGATTCCACATGTCGGCGGCTTGCATCATCGGTACGAACGCCGGGCCGCATGATTAGGACGGCGGGCTCCCACGCTTTTTATTATTCTCTTCAATCTAACTGCGATAGAGCATCAGCGGTGGCCATATTTTCTATCGTCGTCGCGCATTTGAACGACACTCCTACGGTCTGACTTTCGGACTTGGAAACAGGTGCATCACGTCGTTCCCATATTTTGATGGAAAGTGTCCGCTTTGGGTCATTAGCGGACAAACCGTCGCGGCTCAAAATCCACCCTTGTCCTCTTTGGTCCGAAAACAGACAAGCGCGGGTGCGGTTGGATTGTCCGCTTTGTGCCAAAAGCTGACATGGGCGCCTTATTCGATCACGTCGTCTAAATCAAATACCGCAGTATGACTGTTAGCAGATAATCGTGATCGGTTACTCGGGTTGTATTATCGTGAAATTTAAATTTGACGTAAATCATTTCACATTGACGAACATGTTCAAAGCTATGGAAGTCAATGTCATTTGCGCGTTGTCCATCTCTTAAAATTGTAACGTCCATTGAATGAAATGCCCCGGCGGATCCGAACAATTGATCAAACGCGAGCAAATTCGGAACGCTAGGATCGTGGAGCGGCGTGCCCCGTTTAATTTCTAGTCTGTAAATGAAGTCCTCCGTCTTTTCTATTGAAGGGATCTTTGTCATTGGCTGCGCTCCCAATAATTAAAGAGCTCCAACTGTCGGCCAATTGTTTTTATGGATTCTTAATTCGGTCATGGCGTCACCGCGCGTTCAGTACTCGTCGGCGAGTGACCTGACGGATTTTTTGAACCAGCGGTATAGAGATTACTGCATTGGCCTGATCTGATCTAGATGGTGAGCCAAGGGTGCGAATGTCTGGGGCGCTGGTGGCCTGTAGTTGAGCGCCGAGTGCGGTCTGATCGTGTTGTAATGCTTTCGCCATTGCTCGATGACAATCTGTGCTTCTTTCAGGCTGTAGAAGATTTCACCGTTCAGCAGCTCATCGCGTAGTTCTGCTGCGATATGCCCGTATCCCGGCAGGCCTCAGGCGCAGATTTGCCCTGCGCCATCGACACTTCAATCTGGCGAAGCAGCGTCACGATCTGCTCCGCGCCAAACCTCTTCTTCGGCATGACCCAAGCTCCTTTCCAAGCTCATTTTCTCACAACGCTTGGTCCAAAAAAGCCCGGTCAGGTCAGTCGAACGGTATGCGACTGTCAGTGCCGACCACCGGGCCCGGGCGATGAAGAAGCTCAGGTAGGTGGGCACGGGCTGGGCATTCTAAAGGCGTTGATTCGGAAACCTATTATTCTGCAATGGGTTAGGCGCTATTCGAACTACCTTGACATGGTAGGGGTCACAGGTTCGATCCCTGTCGCGCCCACCATTGCATTCCATCGATTGCGCATCCTCACCGTCGATAATCGCCCCGCGTGCGGCCGTGGTTACGGTAAATCGGTCGCGTTGACAGCGGCGGGCAGGCTGCTATGAACCCGCCAACCAGAAAACCCAGAGATCGTCATGAAAGTCCGGAACTCCCTGAAATCCCTGCGCGGCCGCCACCGCAATAACCGTATCGTGCGGCGCAAGGGCCGGGTCTATATCATCAACAAGACCAATCGCCGCTTTAAGGCGCGCCAAGGCTGAGCGCTAAGCCAGAAAACCGGCCCTGGCCGGGCGCTACCTCTATATTTGCCTTAGCCGGCGGAGGTATTAAACTTCGCTCATGCGCTCGCGATTCATGGCAATGCTATTTGCGGCCGCTCTAGCCGCGGCCTTTGCCGCGCCCGTTGCCGCGGCGCCGAGCGATTGGGTGCAGCCGCCGGATAAGCTGCCGCATGTGCAGCACGGCAATTCCAAGCACAATCTCGATTTCTTGTTCGGGGCGCTCAAGGTCGCACCCGACGACGTCACCGCCAAGGCGATCGAGCAACGCATCTGGGCACTGTGGACCGCCACGCGCAGCGACACCACCACGCTGCTGATGTCGCGCGTGCAGACCGCGATCGAGCAGAAGGATGTCGATCTCGCGATCAAGCTGCTCGACGCCGTCATCAAGATCAAGCCGAAATACGTGGAAGCCTGGAACCGGCGCGCGACCATCTACTATATGAAAAAGGATTACGGCCGTGCGCTCGCCGACATTCGCGAGGTGCTGCGCCGCGAGCCGCGCCATTTCGGCGCGCTGTCCGGCCTCGGTCTGATCATGCAGGACATTGGCGACGACAAGCAGGCGCTGGAAGTCTATCGCCGCGCGCTCGCGGTCCATCCGCGTTTGCAGCGCATCCCCGATCTGGTGAAGACGCTGCAGGAAAAGGTCGAGGGCCGCGATATCTAGGGCGCGGACTCATAAACGCGCAGACAAAAGCTCATTTGCATTGCGGCCGATCGAACGTCTGCTTTCAGCGTAAGAGCTGACCTCACAATGAGCGAGCGTTACGTCCGTTTTTGACCTAACTCAGACATTTACACGCTTTGCGGAAACGCCGGTCGAACTCCTAATCACACACTGCGTCCTGTACAGGTCGCCGCCGGAATCTCGGCGTCAAAGGCAGCAGCCAGGCGCAAGCGACCTCGCGCCTGGCTTGCGTGCAAATGCCGATAGCTTCGGCCAACCGGGAACGCGCACTCAGCCGCGGCTATCCGCTCACGGACATGGATGACGGAAGCCGTCGAAGCCGAGATAAGTGCCGCTACCCGGATCATAAGACCTGAACCGCCGCATGCAGTAGGCCACCGCGTTGCCACCATAACCGGGTCCGTAGACATAGGGGCCGGGCTCGTAGGCGTAGGGGCCGTAGCCGTCGTAATAAGGCGCGGCGAGCATTCCGCCTAAGATGGCGCCGCCGATTATTCCTGCACCAACACCGGGTCCCCATCCTCCGCCGTGCCATCCGTGGCCGTGCCATCCGCGGCCGCGCCAATACACGGTCTCGATATTCGTTGGGGCGGCGTTTTTGAGTGCGAGAGCATCGGCGACCGGCGTCGCCGACGCATTATTCGTAAACGGCACAATGCTCATGGCAAACAATGCCGCCGCAGCTAAGCGTAGACAGTCGATTTTTCATGGCTTTTTCTCCGTTGCCTTGCGATGTGATGATTTTAAAAATGAGGCATATTTCATTGCGACGCGCATTGAGCTACATCAACATTCGCGAATGTATGCTGCGTTATTTAGTTGAAAGTATTGAGTTATCAGGAAGCCCCATGTTCAGTTAGACCCTGCCAAAGGAGGTAACGGCCATGTCGCTCGGACTCATTCTTGTCATCATCCTCATCATCTTCCTGCTCGGCGGCTTCAGCGGCCGCTTCGGCGGCTACGGCTACGGTTACGGTCACGGCGGTGTCGGTGTGCTTGGCACCATCCTGATCATCGTTGTCGTTCTGATGCTGCTCGGGCGGCTCTGAACCGATAGGCGGAGCGTCGGATGAGCCGCCTTCGCCTGCATCCGGAGCGCCACTTCGTCGACCGCGTCGGCTGGCTGCGCGCCGCGGTGCTCGGGGCCAACGACGGCATCATCTCGACCGCAAGTTTGATCGTCGGCGTGGCCGCAGCGGCCGCGAACCAGAACGCTGTCTTGATCGCGGGCGTTGCGGGACTGGTGGCTGGCGCCATGTCGATGGCCGCTGGCGAGTATGTGTCGGTCAGCTCGCAATCCGACACCGAACGAGCGGATCTTGCGCGCGAACGCAAAGAGCTCAGCGAAAACCCGGCATTCGAGCTTGATGAGCTGGCGGAAATCTACGTCAAGCGTGGTGTCGATCAGACGCTGGCGCGGCAGGTTGCCCAGCAGCTGATGGCGAAAGATGCCTTGACGGCGCACGCGCACGATGAGCTTGGGATTTCGGAAATCACCACCGCGCGTCCGGTGCAGGCCGCGCTGACATCGGCTGTCACATTTTCTGTCGGCGCGGCCATGCCCTTGCTGATGGTGGTCGTGTCGCCTGTCAATTTGCTCGTTCCAATCGTGTCCGCGGCGTCTTTGGGTTTTCTCGCTCTTCTGGGTGCGATCGGGGGACGCGCAGGCGGCGCCAACGTTCTGCGCGCCACGGTCCGAGTGACATTCTGGGGCGCCTTGGCGATGGCGCTCACCGCCGGTATCGGGAAGATTTTCGGCACGATTGTCTGACGATGGGGCCGACGGTCCTGTTTGACCCGCGTCCAGCTCAACGATCATTTTCTCTCGACGGGTCGGCTTTCGGGCATCCATTTGATGCTGAGACAGACCAGCGTCAAACCGGAAATGTCGAGGGCGCGTGCGGCAACCTGCGATACATCGATTATTCGTCCCTCGATAAAAGGTCCACGATCGGTGATCCGCACCACCGCCGAGCGGCCGGTTGCTTAGATTATCGACATGGACCAGCGTCCCGAACGGCAGCGACCGATGTGCGGCGGTAAAATTCTCGGGAAGGGTATCTTCTCCGCTCGCCGTTTCTTCGCTTGCGCTTGAGTAAAGCGATGCGAGGCCGCACTCGTCCGGTTTGCTATCGGCTGCGGTCGCCAGTCCCAATAAAGTGACCTGCAGCAACACAAGCACAAGCAAATTTGATTTTATGATCGCGTTTATGTGTGCCTCCCCGTAGTGGGCAAGATCAAAATATCGACCCGGCTGAGGCCGCCACCGGGTTCTCCGCACTGTTGAATTGTCCGGAAATCAATCGGATGTGCTTTGACCTAACGCAAGCATCATCCCGAATTTGATGAAATGCGGTCGTGGTAAGCAGGTGTTGATCGTTGATCTAAATCAATACGTCTCGGCAGGTTCAATTTTATTTTTATCGAAACTCTCCACGCGCATTGCGTTCTCGCGCCAGTTTTGCCGAGGACGAATAGGGGGTTGCTATGCTTTCAGTCTTGATCGGGATTCTGATTATTTGCGTTGTCGGCGCGATTTGTTTTTGGGTCATCGAAAAGTTCGTCAATGACGGTCGTTTGGCGAACCTCCTGAAATTGCTCGTGGTGCTGGTCTGCTTGGGAGCAATCCTGCAGCGGCTGCTGCCGTTGGCGGGAATTAATTGGTTTTAGCCGCGGCTCACGACAGTGCCAGCGATTTCTGTCGACAGCGTCATCCGCTAAGGTTCTATTTCTGCAATTTGCACGAAACCGACATGCCAAACGCGTTGACGAAGGACTGCTTTGGGGGAATGGCGGACTTAGCGCGCGGCGTATTTTATAAGTACACGGCCTAGCTCAATCCCCCGCCACCTCCGAGCCCACATAAGCAATGCGAAGCATGTTGGTCGCGCCCGGCGTGCCAAGCGGCAAGCCGGCGACGATGATGACGCGCTGGCCGGCTTTGGCGAAGCCTTCCTTGAAGGCGATGCGGCTGGCGCGGTCGACCATGTCGTCCTGATCGTGCGCGTCCTCGGTCACCATCGGGGCCGGGTGTTGTCCCTCAGTGACGTGACGGCGGGGTTCTTACTTGCTGCCGCTGGTTAATGGCGGCGTGGCGAAACGGTGTTATTTACATCATCCTGATCGGCGTTCTGATGGCATTCGAGTACCTAGGCGTGGTACTCGGAGTTGTGACGGTGGAATAGATACCTGAAGTTGGTATCATCCAGTCCAACGAGACCAGGGGACGACCGTGGAATTACGAATCGAAGATGTCGGCACCGCCCCCCAGGGGCGTGAGACCTACTTGCGACCGAACTCTTGAAAACGCAATGACCCAATTGAAGGGTTTTGGGCTGGTGATCCTACGCGACGTCTTCCCGGCCGAATCGGTTATGGAGCTTTTGGATCGCGTTGCGTCACATGCGGATTTTGTTTGTGGAAAGGCCATTGCCGGCCTAACCGATTTCAATTTCGACGACTCGTACCTTTTCAATCCCAGGAATCTCGGTTGCGACTTGACGGCCCTTGATCCCCGGACCACCGGGCGCAGCGCGGACCTGACCGAAACCTCACTGCATACTGCAGTCATGACGCCCTATGTAAGGTCTGTCTTGAAAGAGGCCATTGGCCCCGAGATATTCTGGTGGGTCGCCCGCGTCCGCGTTGTCATCCCTGGCAACGAAGGCAAAGCAAATGGCCGCCTTTCGCTTCACACCGAACAGGCCCAGCTTAACCATTTGGTCGGCCTCCACAATATCTGGGCGCCTTTGGTCAAGGAAGGCGTAGTGACGAATGTCGATTGCCCCGGCATTCAATTCTATGTGGGGCGACTTTCCTTCTTCGAGCAAATGTCTATCCCGCACCGGGATCAGGTCGAAGGATTTCTCGGCACGCTGAAACAAGAGATGATCGAGGAGCGGCCGGCCCTCACTGATGGCAGCATCTTTTTCCGGCCGAAACTTCGGACTGGTGACATCGCGATATTCTCGGGCGCAGTGCCCCATACCGCTTATGTCCCGCCTGCTGTCAGAATGCCGCGGGTTAATTTCGACGTTCGCATGTTCCGAAAATCGGAAGAGCCGCGAGCCCGACCTCTTAACTTCTTGTAACGGGAACATCAGTCGCTCATGTCCGCTATTGATGCTGTGGACGGCTCCTCCACCGGCACGTGAGTGCCACGGATGTGGGTGCTGTTAAGGCTCCCACGATTAGGAGGAGCCAAGCATGCAGACGATCACGACAATCGGTCTCGATATCGCCAAGTCGGTGTTCCAGGTTCACGGCGTTGATGCGTCTGGCCAGGTGATCATTCGCCGTCAGTTGAAGCGTCGCTATGTCCTGGCGTTCTTCCAGAAGCTGCCGCCATGCTTGGTTGGCATCGAGGCCTGCGCCTCATCGCACTATTGGTCGCGCGAGCTCAAGGCGCTCGGCCACACGGTGCGGCTGATGCCGCCGGCCTACGTGAAGCCCTACGTCAAGCGGCAGAAGAACGACGCCGCTGACGCCGAGGCGATCTGCGAGGCGGTCACCAGGGCCAACATGCGGTTCGTTGCGACCAAGACCCCCGAGCAGCAGAGCTGTCTGACGCTCCATCGCACGCGCCATCTGTTCATCCGTCAGCAAACCGCTGTGATCAATGTGATCCGGGCCCACCTTGCCGAGTTCGGGATCGTCGCTCCGGTCGGACGCAAAGGTGTCGAGGAACTGCTCGATGTCGTCGCCGATCCAAGTGACAAGCGAGTTCCTGAGATAGCCCGCGTATGCCTCGCAGCGCTTGGGGCTCAACTGCGTAGGCTCAAGGAGCAGATTCTGGAGTTCGACCGTGTGATCATGGCCTGGCATCGATCCAATGATGCGAGCAGGCAGCTCGATGCGATCCCCGGCGTCGGTCCGATGCTTGCCACAGCTTTGGTTGCCAGCGTTGCCGATCCGAAGGTGTTCCGATCAGGTCGCAACTTCTCGGCCTGGATCGGGCTGGTGCCGAAGCAGCACTCAAGCGGGGGCAAGGACAGGCTCGGCGGTATCAGCAAGCAAGGTGACCGCTATCTGCGCAGCCTGTTCATGGCCGGCGCGCTGGCCGTCATTCGCTATGCCAAGATCCATGGCACCAAGCATCGTCCCTGGCTCACGGCGCTGTTGGCGCGGCGGCCGTCTAAGGTCGCTGCCATCGCGCTCGCCAACAAGATCGCGCGGATAGCCTGGGCCATCATGGTCCGCGGCGAGCGTTACAAGGAACCCGTCGCGCTTGCGGCGTAAACGAGATCGCGCCGGACCTCCGGCGTGATGTGACGGTTGGAAAGGGCGAACAGCACGTAATGCAGAGCCGGTCGATCCGGCGATCAGGACAACCCACTTGTGCCAGCGCATTGTCGAATGCGTGCTAATGACCGGGACCTGATCCGCGGAGGGCATTATGGCCAGCGGTCAAGTGAACCGCACTCAAAGGCCGAACACATGGCTGCACCGACCAAGCCTGCAAACGTGAAGAAAGTTCTTGCCAACTCGGGGCCGTCCACACATGGCACATCGCTGCAATTCGCACTCATGCCTTGAACGGTCGCTTTTGGGGAAGAGCAACATTGGCCGGCATCGGGGCGGGGTGGCCTGACAGCGAATGGCCGGGTTCACTCCCCCGCCGCCTCGCTGCCCACATACGCAATCCTCAACATGTTGGTGGCGCCGGCGTGCCGAGCGGCAAGCCGGCGACGATGATGACGCGCTGGCCGGCTTTGGCGAAGCCTTCCTTGAAGGCGATGCGGCTGGCGCGGTCGACCATGTCGTCCTGGTCGTGGGCGTCCTCAGTGATCACGCAATGCACCCCCCAGACCACCGATAGCCGCCGTCCGGTGGCGATATTGGGCGACAGCGCCACGATCGGCGGCCGCGGCCGCTCGCGCGCCATGCGCAGACCGGTCGAGCCGGACGAGGTCCAGCACACTACGGCGGCGAGATCGAGTGTATCGGCGATCTGGCGGGCGGCGTCGGCGATGGCGTCGGCGCCGGTCGCCTCCGGCACCGCGCGCTGGGCGTCGATGATGGTGCGGTAGATCGGATCGCCCTCGATCTCCTCGGCGATGCGGTTCATGGTGGCGACCGCCTCCACCGGATATTTTCCCGCCGCCGATTCCGCCGACAGCATGACCGCGTCGGCGCCCTCGAAAATGGCGGTGGCGACGTCGGAGACTTCCGCGCGCGTGGGCACCGGCGAGTTGATCATCGATTCCAGCATTTGCGTCGCCACCACCACCGGCTTGCCGGTGGCGCGGCCCATGCGCGTCATCTGTTTCTGAACGCCGGGCACTTTCTCCAGCGGCATCTCGACGCCGAGGTCGCCGCGCGCCACCATCAGCGCGTCGGCGAGCTCCATGATCTCGGCCAGCCGCGTCACCGCCTGCGGCTTTTCGATTTTGGCCATGACCGCAGCGCGACCGCGGGTGATTTTCTTGGCCTCGGCGATGTCCTCCGGCCGCTGGATGAACGACAGCGCCACCCAGTCGATGCCGGCATTGAGCGCGGCTTCCAGATCGGAGCGGTCCTTCTCGGCCAAGGCTGAGAAGGGAATCGTCGAATCCGGCAGGCTGACGCCCTTGCGGTCGGACAATTTGCCGGCCACCTCGACGCGCGTCGTCATGCGCTTGGGCTCGGCTTGCGTGACGGTGAGCCGCACCTTGCCGTCGTCGATCAGCAGCGTGCGCCCGGGCGCGACCGCGGCGAAGATTTCCGGGTGCGGCAGATAAGCGCGCGTGGCGTCGCCTGGCGTCGGATCGCTGTCGAGCACGAAGCTTGCACCGCTTTCCACCGTCGCCGATCCGCCGGTGAAGGTGCCGAGCCGCAGCTTGGGTCCCTGCAAATCGACCAGGATGCCGATCGGCCGCCCGGTATCCTTCTCGATGCCGCGGATCATGGCGACCAGTTCGCGCATGCGGTCCTGGCTGGTGTGGCTCATATTGATGCGGAACACGTCGGCGCCGGCTTTGAACAGCCGGGCGATCATGGTGGCATCGGAAGAAGCCGGTCCGAGCGTGGCGACGATCTTGGCGCGGCGCAAACGTCTCATTTGAAGCGTCTCATCGCTTGCCGCCTTCGGCAGGCGCCGACGGCGCGGCCGACGGTGGCCGTTGCGTGCCGGACGGCGTGCGCGGCGGCAGCGGGCGGGCCGGTTTCTGCTCGGCGCTGTCGGTCAGTTGCACCGTCCAGGAGCGCTGCTCGCTGGTGTCGACCTCGAAAAAGCCGGTGCGGTCATAGCCGCGCGCCAGGCAGTTCTCGGTGCCGCGAATGGTGAATTCCTTCTCGCGTGAGCACATGAAAGCGTGACCCGACCATTCGCCGCCGCGGTCGTAATCGACCGCGTAGATGTAATAGTAGCGCGCAACCAAGGCGCCGCGCAGCAGAGTTTCGCAGGACCGCGCCGACACGTTCCACCAGCCCTCGGTGGTCCAGCCTTCGGCGTCCTTATAGCCCAGCGAGACGCCAACCCGGCTACCGGTGTTGTTGCAAAGCCGAAAATCGGCCCGCGCTGGATGCGCCGACGCGGTCAGCAGCGCCGCTATGAGCGCAACCGTACCGGTGATGCAGCGCGTGGCGGGATGGCGGGGCAATGCGGTCAAGGTGTCGTGTTTCGATTCGTCGCGGTTGTCGCGTGATCGGTCACGCCCTGTCAACGATGATGGCACGGAAGTCGTTCACGTTGGTGTAAGTGGCTCCGGTCATGAGCAAATCCCCAAGGGCGGCGAAGAAAGCGGTTGAATTATTGTCGGCAAGGAACGCGGCGGGATCGAGGCCGAGCGCTTTAGCCCGCGCCGCCGTTTCACCGTCAAGCAGCGCGCCGGCGGGATCGCTAGTGTCACCTACGCCGCCGTCGGTGCCATCGGTGTCGGCGGCGAGCGCAGCCATCGCCGGCATGCCTGCAAGCCCGGTCGCCAGCGCCAAAGCGTATTCCTGGTTGGGTCCGCCGCGGCCCTTGCCGCGGATGGTGACCGTCAGTTCGCCGCCCGAAATGATCACGGCGCGTTTGCCTTGTGCGCGTAGTTCGCGTGCGAGCTTGACGTGCGCCGCCGCCACCGCGCGCGCTTCGCCTTCGACTTGGTCGCCCAGCGAAATGCAGTCGTAGCCGGCGGCGCGTACGGCGGCCTCCGCGGCGCGCAGAGAATCGGCTGGCCGCGCCGCCAGCACGAACTGGCTGCCGGCGAACGCCGGATCGCCGGGTTTCGGCGATTCATTCTTGGCGTCGGCGAGCGCAGCGGTCACGCTCGTTGGAAGATCAAGCCGGTACTTGGCGACAATGGCGCGCGCATCGGCGAGCGTCGTCGGATCCGGCACGGTCGGGCCGGAGCCGATCGCGGAAGGGTCGTCGCGCGGCACGTCGGAGATCGCGATGGTGACGAGCTTCGCAGGAGATGCGTGGCGCGCTAGCCGTCCACCCTTGATGCGTGAGAGATGTTTGCGCACCGTGTTGATCTCGCCGATGGTTGCGCCCGAACGCAGCAGCGCGCGCGTCACCGCCTGCTTGTCGGCGAAGGTGATGCCGTCCGCCGGTGCGATCCAGTTGGCGGAGGCGCCGCCCGACATCAGCACCAGCACCAGGTCGTCCGCCTCCGCGCCGTCGGCGAGTTCAATCGCGCGCAAGGCGGCTTCCAGCCCCGCCCCATCCGGCACCGGATGGCCGGCTTCGATCATGCGTCACGACTCCGCAACGGCCGGCCGTAGCCGTGGCGCGCCACCGCGATACCGCAGAGGCGGTCCGGCGCGCAAGCTTCAACCGATCGAGATAAAAGCCTTCCGCCACTTCGGCCATGGAGCCCGCTGCCTTGCCGGCGGCAAGCAGAATGAGCTCGGCCCGCGGGCGGCGGCGGCAAGAGCGGCGGCAGGCAGGTCGCCGGGTGCGCCGCGGCTACCGCAGTGCGAAACAAGTCTGCGAGAAATGCGCGCAGGGGGGCGTCCATCATCCGATCCTAGCTGCCCAGTGGGACGAAAACCTGCTTATAATTATTCCCAGTCGACTTGGCCTGCCTCGGCGCATTGTCGAATTCTTGGCTCGGCCGATTTGCACGTACGCCGCAATGGCGGCTGACGCGCCAACAAACGCGGAAACATCCGCAAATCACAATGGGTATCCCTGGGAGGGGCGAATGGCAGCAATTTCAGTCACAGTAAACGGCAAGGCAGCGACGGTCGAGGCTGAGCCCGACACGCCGTTGCTTTGGGTCGTGCGCGAGCACTTGAAGCTCACCGGCACGAAATTCGGTTGCGGCTCCGGCCTGTGCGGCGCCTGCACTGTACACATCGACGGCAAGGCAATGCGCTCGTGCCAGATCGCCGTCTCGAAAGTGGCGGGCAAAAAGGTCACAACGATCGAAGGCCTGTCGCCCAACACCAGTCATCCGCTGCAAAAAGCATTTATCGCCGAGCAGGTGCCGCAATGCGGCTACTGCCAGTCCGGCCAGATCATGCAGGCGGCGGCGCTGCTTGCCAAAACCAAGAAGCCGACGCGCGAGCAGATCGTCGAACACATGGACGGCAATCATCTGCCGCTGCGGCACCTATCCGCGCATCGTGCGCGCCATTCAACGCGCCGCGAAGGAGGCCTGAGCCATGACCATCCACATCAAGAACGGATCGATCGACACCAATATCAGCCGGCGTGGTTTTGTGGCCGGCGGCGCGGGCCTGACTTTCGCCTTCACGCTCGGCGGCTTCGGCCGCGGCGGCGAAGCGCTCGGCGCCACACAGCCGACCAAGTTTAACGCCTTTTGCAGCATTGCCGCCGACAATACGGTGACGATTGTCTGCCCGGCTGCCGAAATGGGGCAGGGCGTGTACACTTCGTTGCCGCTGATCCTGGCGGAAGAGCTCGACGCCGACTGGTCGAAGGTGAAGACCGAATTCGCGCCGGCCAATCCGAAGCTTTACGGGAACCCGCACAAGGTTTGGGGCGGTCAGACGCCACAGATCACCGCGGCCAGCGTCGCAGTGCCCGGCTATTTCATGCCGCTGCGCATGGCCGGCGCGCAGGCGCGCAAGGTGCTGCTCGATGCCGCCGCGGAGAAATGGAAAGTGCCGGTCAGCGAACTCACCACCGACAAGAGCACGGTCATCCATAAGAAGTCCGGCAAGCGCATCAGCTATGGCGAGGTCGCGGCGTTCGCGACCGTGCCAACCGAGCCGCCGAAGATCACCGAAGCCGATCTCAAGAAGCCGGCGCAATTCAAGCTGATCGGCCGCAAGGATATCGGCCGCAGCGATGTGCCGTCGAAGGTAAACGGTTCGGCACAATATGGCATCGACGTGCGGGTGCCCGGCATGGTCTATGCTTCGGTGATGCAGTCGCCGATGGAAGGCGCCAAGCCGAAGGACGGCGGGGTCAACATCCCCGACGTCATGAAGATCAAGGGTGTCACCAAAGTCATCCCGCTGCCGTTCGGCGTGGCGGTGATCGGCGATACGGTCGAGGCCACGCGCGCCGGCGTGCAGGCGCTGAAAGTGACCTGGGACACCAGCGGCGCCATCGCCGCCGGTTTCGACTCGGACAAGGCGAAGGCCGACTATGCCGCCAAGGGCAAGGATCCCAATGCCGAGACCAAGATTGAATACCAGGTCGGCGACGCCAAGGCGGGACTTGGGGCTGCGGCCAAGACGGTGGAAGCGGCCTACTGGTCAGAACATTGCTATCACGCGCAGATGGAACCGATGAACGCCGTCGCCCAGGTCTCTGAGGACGGCAAGTCGGCCGACATCTGGGTCGGCACGCAGTTCGGCGCGCTCGCCGGCCGAGATCATCTCCGGCATACTGAAGACCACGCCGGACCAGATCAGAATCCACAATCAGTTCTTGGGCGGCGGCTACGGCCGGCGCATCTATCCGGATGCGGCGATACAGGCCACCATCCTGTCCAATATCACCAAGAAACCGGTGAAGATGATTCTGATGCGCGAGGAGGACATCGCCGCCGCGCGGCCGCGGCCTATGACCTATCACGCGCTCAAGGCGGGCCTCGACGCCAAGGGCAACCTGGTTGCCTGGCATCACCGGATGGTGTCGGAGAATGTCGACGCTCTAGCGGCGCCGCCGCGCTTCCAGGCCACCGGCGGCAAGGACTATATCGGCGCGCGCGGCCTCGACCAGGCGTTCTATGCCATTCCCAACGTCCTGGCCGATTACGCGCGCGAAATCCGCGGCATGCGCGTGCAGCCATGGCGTGGCATCGGCTCCGGCTACAATAAGTTCGCCGCCGAAGCCTTCCTTGACGAAGTCGCGGCGGCTGCGGGCAAGGATCCGCTGGCGCTGCGGCTCGAGCTGACCAAGGACAAGCCGCGCGCCAACGCCGTGCTCAAGGCAGTGGCCGAGATGTCCGACTTCGGCAAGAAACGGTCCGGCCGCGGGATGGGCATTGCGTTCTCCGACTATCATGACACGCTGTCGGCGGGTGTGGCCGAGGTCTCGCTCGATCAGAAGACCGGCAAGATCAAGGTCCATAACTATTGGGTCGCGGTCGATCCCGGCTTGGTGGTGCAGCCCGACAATGTGCGTCGCACAGATCGAGAGCGCGGTGATCTACGGTCTGAGCGCCGCGCTGATCGAGGAATTGACGATCAAGGACGGCGCCGTCCAGGCCACGAACTTCGACAGCTATCCGGTCATGCGCATGAGCGAGGTGCCGGAGATTCATACCAAGGTGATGGCCAACAACAATCCGCCCAGCGGCATGGGGGAAATCGGTGTGATGGCGGTCGCTCCGGCGATTGCCAGCGCCGTGTTCCAGCTCACCGGCAAGCGGCTGCGCCACCTGCCGATGACGGCCGAGCGGGTAAAGAAGGCGCTCGCGTAAGCGTTCTGCGAGATGGCCCGCCGCGTTCCGGAAACGGGCGCGGCGGGTTCCTTTTATGGGTCTTCAAAGCCGCGCCGCGCGTGTCTATGTTCCATGTGAGGGAGGACTTTCCATGGACGACAAGACCCGCACCGAGCTGGAGGCCGCCGTCTACCGGCGCCTGGTCGAGCATCTGCGCGCGCGCACAGACGTGCAGAACATCGACATGATGAATCTCGCCGGCTTCTGCCGCAACTGCCTGTCGAACTGGATGAAGGATGCCGCGGACGCCAAGGGCGTGGCCATGAGCAAGGACGAGAGCCGCGAAATCGTCTACGGCATGCCCTATGACGAATGGCGCAAGAAGCACCAGAAAGAGGCCTCGCCCGAGCAGAAAGCGGCCTTCGAAAAGTCCAGTCCCAAACACTAACTCTTGTGCACAGGTGTGAATGTCGGGGGCTTCGCCTTCAAGCGATCACCCCTGGCATGGAATTCTCCGTATGACAGGGTGGAAACACGCCCTTACGTCACTTGAGGAGAGTTCGATGCCTGCCACTGCTGCGGCCCAAAAAGAACAACCCGCCACCCGCTTCGCCAAGGATCAGCTGAAAGCCGTCATCGAGCGCATCGAACGGCTCGAGGAGGAGAAGAAGGCAACCTCCGACGACATCCGCGACGTCTACGCCGAGGCCAAAGGCAACGGCTTCGACACTAAGGCGCTGCGCACAATCGTCCGTCTGCGCAAGCAGGACACCGACGAACGCCGCGAAGAGCAGGCCGTGCTGGAGACCTACATGCACGCGCTGGGGATGTTGCAGTAGCTCGGCTGAATTACCGCAGCGCCGCCGTCGTCTGCATGTTGAATGTCGTGGTGGCCAGGAACACCACCGCGCTGCCGCTGAAGCGGTCGGCGACCATGCCGAGATGCGGATCGGCCGAGAAGGTCATCATCACCGACTGCGGCGGTTTACGCAGCAGATCGCGCTGCCAGCGCGGATCGACCGGGCCCACCCGCGTTGCCGTCATGTAGCCGCGCACGCTTGGCGTCAGCATGGCGGCGCGCAGCCACGGGCTGTCGGAACGCTCGCCGCCACCCATGGCGAGGGTAGATGCCAGCGGCGGGCTCACCACCGCGCCGGTGTCGGACGAGGTCGGGATCACCCGGGCTTCCGCCGGCATGCGGGGCAGGCGCGAACCCATCGGGCGGGCGCGCGCCGCGAGCGGTACCTCTGATTCGGCTGCATAAGCCAGCGCATTGCTGTCCGTGCTGCCGGTGCTGACCGGTTCGGCGGAAGCGGTCTGATAAGACGTGCCGGCCGCGATCGGTGCCGGCAGTGCCGGTCCCGCCTCGACCGCACCGCGCCAATAGCCGCGGTTGTCGAAAATGTTGTTCGCCGCCGACGCCGTCACGATGGTCTGCTCGGCCGGGCGCGGCCTCGGCAGCGCAATTGCGACATCAACCGGCTTCGGTCGCGCCGCCGGCAGCGGCACGATGTGCTCGACTGCCACTGTCTTGGGCGGGCCCAGGCTGGCGACCGCCAGGGGCGCGCGCGCGTGCTTGGGCGACGACTTCGCGCTCTGTTCACCCCGGTCCTTGCCGATGCCGAAAATCCTGGCCAGCAGGCTGCGCTTGGGCTGTTCGACGGCGTGCTCCTGGCTGGCGGTGATCACGCCGGCCTCGCGCGCGGCATCCAACGAGGTCCCCGAAGGCACCCCGCCTTGGCGTTCGACGTCGGCGAGCGCCAGCGCATAGCCGGGCAGCGGCTGCCCGTCGGCTGGAATATGCACGGTGCGGCCGTCGGGGAAGATCTTGACCAGTTCTTGACGCGCGATGCGCGGCCAGTGCCGGATGGTGCCGGTGTCCAGATGCACGAACGGCGATCCCGAAGTCGGATAGAACCCGACGCCGCCGCGCTGGAGCCGCAGGCCCTCGGCCCTGACCGTCGCGAGCGGTACGCCCGGAATGTAGAAATCGATGGCGTTGCCGTTGATGTGCTGGCTGAACTGCGCGACGCCGTTCGAGCGCGCGCGCAGCATGGTGTTGGTCCCCGGCGAACGGTAGCCGCAGATCACCTGGATCGGCTCGCTGGCGCCGACTTCGCGATAGGTCTCCCACAACAGATCGAACAGGTGGGGATCCATGTGGGTTTCTTGTTCCTTGCGCCAGTCGCGCATGAACCAGTCAAGCTTCTTCAGCTCGGCCTCGTCGTAGCGGCCATTGCGCTTGAAGGTGATGGTAATGTCTTCGCCGGTGTGGACGTGGTGGAAGGAAAGGGTGCGGGTGTCGCCTTCGGCGGCGGCGTTTTGCAGGGAATTATTGGCGCCCAGCAACAGCAGCCCGGCGACGCCAAGCCGCGCCCCGGCGCGTGCCAAGGACAAAATGGGGGTCCGCTCGCGCCACGCGCCAGCCGGTACCGCGGTTTTCCGTGAATTAGGTCGTCCCAATCCCATTCCCCCCGCAGTGTCCGGCTGCGGCAGCGACGATCATTCAGTCTTATCGGGATGGGTTAACGCGCGTTTACCGGTCGCCCCCCGACCGTCTATTCCTACCGGCCGAAAATGGCCAAAAATGGCCAAGACGGGGGTGGCTGTTGGAAATCTGCATGGAACCCGGGGGCGGCGGCCACCGGCTGTGGACGGATACGGCCCGTGGCGCGCCTTGGCTCGCTGCGCGGCGGCTCGGCGGGCAGGTGGTCAAAGAACTCGGACGCATTTGATGCCTCGCCACGCTCGACCTGGCGCAGGATGTCCTGATTGGCCTGCGCGGTCGCCTGTCCGCGCTTGGCGTCCTGCGGCGGCGCCGTATCGGCGATCAGACGCTCGTCGCTGTGCAGGATGGTCCGGATGCGCTCATCGAAGCCGTAAATATCCTCGCGCAGCTGCAATTTGCCCGAATCGTCGACGAAGGCGGTCTGGTAGGTGAGGTGCACCGTCGGCTGGTCGGTGAGCTTGAAGGGGCGCTCCTCGCGGCCGAATAGGTCGCTGAGCTGCTGCGCATTCGGCGTCGGACTGGCCATCGCCAGGCGCAGCATGATCTCGCCGAACTTGGTCGGGTTTTCCACCCGCATGCAGCCGTGGCTGAACGCGCGCTTGTCATTGGCAAACAATCGCTTGTCGGGAGTGTCGTGCAGATAAACCGAGAATTTGTTGGAGAAATTGAACTTGATGCGGCCGAGCGCATTGCGGGCGCCGGGCGGCTGCGTCACGTTCAGTGTGCCGTCCGGATGGCGCTTCACCTCGAGGCCCATGCGGGCGAAGATATTCGGGTCGCGGCCGTAGCGCGGCAGCAGCTCGTTCTTGATGATCGACTGCGGCACATGCCATGACGGATTGACCAGGACGGTGTCCATCGACGCGGTGAGCAGCGGCGTCGGCGTCTGCGGCTTGCCGGCGACGATTTTAGTGTTCCACTGCTCGTGGCGATCGTGCACGACCTTGAGCGAGTAATCCGGGATATTGACCATTACATAGGTCTTGCCGAGATCGCGCGGCAGCCAGCGCCAGCGCTCCATATTGGCGAGCACACGGTCGATCTCCTGGCCCGGCGTGGAAGGATCGACAGTGACGGACACTTTCTGTGCGCGTGGGATGGCGTGGCCGCGCAATTCGGCGAGTTTTGCCTTTAGCGCCTGAAACCCGCGATGCGGCGGGTTGAAGCTTTCGAGCGCGGCGCCGGCGTCGGCAGCTTCGGTGATTTTGCTCAGGATATCGGCCGGCGCCGGTACGTGATCGCCGTAATCGACTTCCGTCACCACCCGGCTCGGCGCAATGCGGCCGGTCGCGAGATGCCGGGCAAAAGTGAGCGCCGAATAGGTGAGCGTGAGGTCGGCGTCGGCCAACGCCTCGGCGCTGGTGGCAGCGCCGAAGGCCGGGACCAGATAATCGGCCGGGTCGAGCCCGTCGGCGGCGGCGTTTGCCAATTGGGCGATCACCGATTTGGCGCGCGTATCGAGCTGGCCGTCGGCGGTCCACAGCGGGGCATAATTGCGCGCGGCGTAGAACGCTGCCATCGCCTCGCGCTCGGGCGCGCGGTCGATGCGCTTGTCGAATCGTCCGGACGTGATGACGGCGCGCAACTTGTCGGCAATCGGCGAACTGCTTGCCGCCGGCTGCTCTTCGATTTTGCCCCTCGATGCTGGCGGTGTCCGGCGCGGTTGCAGCGGAGATTGCAGACGGTGGCTGCGGTTGGGATTCGACCTGATCGGTCGCGGCAGCGGCGTAAATCGGCGCCGTAACGGTCAGCGCCAGCACCGCGCCGAAAAGCAGCCGGGCGAACTCGTTCTTACGCATACAAACACCCAACCTCAGACTACATCCCGCAATTATGCAGCCGAATAAGCTTGAAAACGAACGAATTTCGATCGTCGTTTAGCTTTACTTTCGAACACGGCTAATGCGGCAAATGTCCATGGTTGAAAACGCGCCGTTCACCGGTTCAAATCGCAGCGTTTTCCTTTTCCGCCGTCTCGCGTGGAGCTTCCTCAAGACCGAGGCTTTCGAGCTTGCGGTAGAGCGTCGATCGTCCGATTTTCAGGCGGCGGGCGACCTCCGACATCTGCTCGCGGTAATGCGCGATGGCGAAGCGGATCACGTCGTGCTCGATCTCCTCGAGCGGCCGCACCTCGCCTTGCGCGTCGGTGAGCCGCAGCGACGGCGTGGATGATGCGGCGGCATGTCGGCCGGATAGCTCGGTGGCCTCGCGCGCGTCCGGCCAGGAGGCGGCGATGGCCGGCGAGGAATCGATCATCGGCTGGACGGCAACGGCGTCGGGTCCGACCTGGGCAACGATCTGCGGGAATTCGTGAACGCCGATCTGCTCGCCGTCGGTCAACACCACCGCGCGGAAAATCGCGTTCTCGAGCTGGCGTACGTTGCCCGGCCAGCGGTAGGCCGAGAGCAGGGCCAGCGCCGCGGGCTCGATTGCGCGCACGCGCTTGCCTTCTTCGGCCGCCAGGCGGGCCAGGAAATGGCGGGCGAGCTCAGGGATATCCTCGATGCGCTGCCGTAGTGGCGGCACGGAAATCGGAAACACGTGCAGGCGATAGAACAAGTCCTCGCGGAAACGTCCGGCTTTCACGTCGGCGATCAGGTCGCGGTTGGTGGCGGAAATGATGCGCACGTCGACTTTCACGGACTTGCGTCCGCCGACCGGCTCGACTTCGCCTTCCTGCAGCGCACGCAGCAACTTGACCTGCGCCGCCGGCGGCAACTCGCCGACCTCGTCGAGGAACAACGTGCCGCCGTCGGCTTCGGCGAATTTGCCGGTATGTTTGTCGGTGGCGCCGGTGAAGGCGCCTTTCTCATGGCCGAACAGGATCGACTCGACCAGGTTCTCCGGCATGGCGCCGCAATTGACCGCGATGAAGGGCTTGGCGCGGCGGGCGCTTGAGCCGTGGATGGCGCGGGCGATCAGCTCTTTGCCGACGCCGGATTCGCCTCCGATCAGCACGGGGATGGCGGAGCCCGCCGCCTTCTCGGCCGCGCGCAGCACCGGGCGCATGGCGTCCGAGCGGGTGATCACGTCGGCGATGGAAAGCGTGCCGTCGCGGCTGCGTTTGAGCCGCTGCAATTCGCCCGCAAGCCGCCGGGCGGCGAGTGCGTTACGCAGCGACACCTGCAGCCGTTCCGGGCTCGCCGGCTTGACCACGAAGTCGGTGGCGCCCGCGCGCATCACCGACACCACGTTGTCGATACCGCCATGGGCGGTCTGCACGATCACCGGAATGTCGAGGCCGGCCTCGCGCATGCGCGCCAGCACGCCGAGGCCGTCGAGGTCGGGCATCACCAGGTCGAGTACCAGGCAGTCGATACGCTCCGGCCCGCCGAGCAGGCGGAGCGCCGCGTCGCCGCCTTCGACGACCAGGGCCTGATAGCCGAAACGCTGGACCATGGCTTCGAGCAGGCGGCGCTGGACCGGATCGTCGTCGACGATAAGCACTGTTTCGGACATGAACACCCCGACGCTCGGCGGCTGTGCCGATTTGGTGCAATGTCGCCGGTCTGGCTTAATGGGCTGTTAAAAGATCGCCGTAGGCACGGAGGTGCCGTATTTCAGCGCAAAAACCGGGTATGCCTGAGACACAGACCGCCGCATTAGATAATGCCTTAGAATTCACCCATGCCCCCCACCGACCGCGAAAAAAACCGCTTCTCCGCCCGCGCCAAGCGCTACGCCAATGTCGGCAGCAAAGTCGGCGGCGTGGCCGCGCGCATGGCCGGTGCGCGGCTGCTCGGCGTGCCGCAGGATCGCGCCGCCAATGCCATCGGTCTTGCCGCCGCGCTCGGCGGCTTGAAAGGGCCGATCATGAAGGTGGCGCAGTTGCTCGCCACCATTCCCGACGCGCTGCCGGCGGAATACGCCGCCGAATTGACCAAGCTGCAGAGCCAGGCGCCGCCCATGGGCTGGGCCTTCGTCAAACGCCGCATGAACGCGGAACTGGGCGTAGCTTGGGAAAACAAATTCAAAAGCTTCGAGCATCATCCGGCGGCGGCCGCTTCGCTCGGCCAGGTGCATCGCGCTCGCGCGCTCGACGGCTCTGAGCTTGCCTGCAAGCTGCAATATCCCGACATGCAGTCGGCGGTCGAAGCTGACGTGCGGCAGTTGAAATTACTGTTCGCGATCCGCAAACGTTTCGATCCAGCGCTCGACACCACCGAGATCGCCAAGGAAATCGCCGCGCGCCTGCGCGAGGAGCTCGACTATATCCGCGAGGCCAAGCACGTCGCGCTCTATCGCAATATGCTGAAGGGCAACGACACGATCCGCGTGCCGGAAGTCTGGCCGCAACTCTCTACCGGCCGTTTGCTGACGATGGATTGGCTTAGCGGCCGCAAGTTGCTTGAGCACAAGAACGATCCGCTCGCCGTGCGCAACCGGCTCGCCACCGCCATGTTCACCGCCTGGTGGTTTCCGTTCAGCCGCTTCGGCGTCATCCACGGTGACCCGCATCTCGGCAACTACACGGTCTTCGACAATGCCAAGGGCAAACCTGCCGGCATCAACTTGCTGGATTACGGTTGCATCCGCATCTTCCCGGAGAGTTTCGTCGGCGGCGTGGTCGATCTCTATCGCGGCTTGCTGGAAGGCGATGACGACCTAGTGGTGCACGCCTACGAGACCTGGGGCTTCAAACGGCTCAACCGCGAGTTGATCGAGGCGCTCAATATCTGGGCACGCTTCATCTACGGCCCGCTGCTCGACGATCGCGTGCGCACCATCGCCGACGGCGTGAAGCCCTCGGAATACGGCCGCAAGCAAGCATTCCAGGTCCACCAAGCGTTGAAAAAGCGCGGGCCGGTGATGGTCCCGCGCGAATTCGTATTCATGGACCGTGCGGCCATCGGCCTCGGTGCGGTATTTCTTCATCTGGCGGCGGAACTGAATTTCTATCGATTGTTCAACGAAGCAATCGAGCGCTTCTCGGTTCGTGAGGTGGCAGCACGGCAAGCCGCCGCGCTGGCCGAGGTGGGGTTGAAGCCGTCCGTCTGACGACGCCGAGCGCTTAGTTGATCCGGATCAAAACCGGGCCGGCATCGGATGATATGGAGGCCCTGTTTCGGCACGAACCCTTCAACCGTTCCGAGGATCGCAACCGTTGCTCTAGGTAGCCAATTGCGCTACCTGACTACTTCCCACCACTGCGATCCCTGGAGACATCTCACCATGGCCGACCACGGCACCGTCGAATATGCCACCGCGACCGGGAACGACTATCCGGCGCACGAGAGCACCTATCAGCGCTTCGTGCATTTCACCGTCGTCGGGATTCTTTATGTCGTCACGGTTCTGTTCGGTCTGGCGACCGGCGGCGTGATGGACCATTGGTTCCTGGCGGCGGCGGTCTTCGTCATTGGCCTGCTGGGTGCGGTGCCGAGCGTATTCAGCGGCTCAAGGGCGCCGATCTATATGGCTTTCGCGATTTGTTTCCTGATCTTCGCGTTCGCCGGGTTTTCGTCGCACTGAGATAAACCGGACGCAACGTGGAGAGCTAAATGTTGATTGCCGTGGCGCGTGAGTCCGACCCCGGGGAACCGCGGGTAGCCGGGACACCGGAGACAGTAAAGAAGCTGAAGGGGCTGGGGGCGGAGGTCGCGGTTGCGCGCGGGGCGGGCCTGGCGTCTGGGATTTTGGATGCGGACTACGCGGCGGCGGGGGCGAGCGTTGGCGATAATGTGACGAAGGACGCCGACGTGGTGCTGAAGGTGCGCCGGCCGACGGCCAACGAGCTTGCCGGTTACAAGAAGGGCGCGCTGGTCATCGCCATCATGGATCCGTACGGCAACGAGGCCGCCTTGAAGCAGATGGCGGATGCCGGGATTTTGGCCTTTGCCATGGAGCTGATGCCGCGCATCACGCGGGCGCAGTCGATGGACGTGCTGTCGAGCCAGGCCAACTTGGCCGGCTACCGGGCGGTGATCGACGCGGCGGAAGAGTTCGGCCGCGCCTTTCCGATGATGATGACGGCGGCCGGCACGGTGCCGGCGGCCAAAGTGTTCATCATGGGGGTGGGGGTTGCCGGCTTGCAGGCGATCGCGACGGCAAGGCGGCTGGGCGCCATCGTGACGGCGACCGACGTTAGGCCGGCCACCAAGGAGCAGGTGGAGAGCCTGGGCGCCAAGTTCCTGGCGGTGGAGGACGAGGAGTTCAAGAACGCGCAGACGGCGGGCGGCTACGCCAAGGAGATGTCGAAGGAATATCAGGCCAAGCAGGCAGCGCTGGTGGCCGAGCACGTCAAGAAGCAGGACATCGTCATTACCACGGCGCTGATCCCGGGGCGCCCGGCGCCGCGGCTCATATCGAAAGAAATGGTGGCCTCGATGCGGCCGGGCTCGGTGATTATCGATCTGGCGGTCGAGCGCGGCGGCAATGTGGAAGGGGCGAAAGCGGGCGAGGTGGTGCAAGTGGGCCCCGCCAAGATCGTCGGCTATCTCAATGTGGCGGGACGGCTGGCGGCGTCGGCCTCGGCGCTCTACGCCAAGAACCTTTTGACCTTCCTCGACACCATGATCGACAAGAAAGACAAGAAGCTTGCGGTCAACTGGGACGACGAGATCGTCAAGGGCACGCTGCTGACCCGCGACGGGGCGGTCGTGCATCCGAACTTTAAGCCGAAGACCTGAAGGAGAAGCTTAATGGAACACATCGCCAACGCGGTCGATCCCTTCGTCTTCCGGCTGTCCATCTTCGTGCTGGCGGTGTTCGTCGGCTACTACGTGGTGTGGTCGGTGACGCCGGCGCTGCATACCCCGCTGATGTCGGTGACCAACGCGATCTCCTCGGTGATCGTGGTGGGGGCGCTTCTTGCGGTCGGGGTGGCGCTGATCGAAAACGACAACGGCACGATTCTGGCGCGGGGCTTAGGCTTCGTCGCGCTCACGTTTGCATCCGTCAACATCTTCGGCGGCTTCCTGGTCACCCAGCGCATGCTGGCGATGTACCAGAAGAAAAAGAAATGACGAGGCCCTTCACCCCCGATCACCCGATCACCCGGCCATCCCTTTCTCTGCATCGTAAGGTCTAGCTATGAGCCCTAATCTGGTCGCGCTGCTCTATCTGGTCGCCGGCGTCCTGTTCATCCAGGCGCTGCGCGGGCTCTCGAGCCCCGACACCAGCCGGCGCGGCAACTATCTCGGCATGATCGGCATGACCATCGCCGTCTTGACCACGCTCGGCTCGCATCCGCCGGAGGGCGGACTGGCCTGGGGCCTGGTGCTGGGCGGCATCGCGCTCGGCGGCGGCATCGGTGCGGTGATCGCGCGCCGGGTGCCGATGACCTCGATGCCGGAACTGGTGGCGGCCTTCCACTCGC
Source organism: uncultured Alphaproteobacteria bacterium (assembly GCA_963770985.1). Taxonomy (GTDB): domain Bacteria; phylum Pseudomonadota; class Alphaproteobacteria; order Rhizobiales; family Xanthobacteraceae; genus Pseudolabrys. The sequence continues at coordinate 316,565 of CAVYRR010000007.1, forward strand.
TGGTCGGCATGGCGGCGGTGCTGGTGGCGGCGGGCGCCTATTACGCGCCGGCCGCCTTCGACATCGGCACGGAAGGCCATATCCATCAAGCCAGCCTGATCGAGATGTCGCTCGGCGCCGCCATCGGCGCCATCACCTTCACCGGCTCGGTGATCGCCTTCCTCAAGCTGAGCGGCCGCATGAGCGGCAAGCCGATCACGCTGCCGGGCCGGCACGCGATCAACATCGCGCTGTTCGCAGGCCTGATCTTCTTCATCTACCACTTCTATGCCGTGCAGACGGCGCTCGACTTCTGGCTGATCGTCGCCATCTCGCTGACCTTCGGCGTGCTCATCATCGTGCCGATCGGCGGCGCCGACATGCCGGTGGTGATCTCGATGCTCAACTCCTATTCGGGCTGGGCGGCGGCCGGCATCGGCTTCACGCTCGGCAACACGGCCCTGATCATCACCGGAGCCCTGGTCGGCTCCTCCGGCGCCATCCTGTCCTACATCATGTGCAAGGGCATGAACCGCTCGTTCATCTCGGTCATCCTCGGCGGCTTCGGCGGCGAGGTGGCGGGACCGGGAGCGGGCGCCGAACAGCGTCCGGTCAAGCTCGGCTCGGCCGATGACGCCGCCTACATCATGAAGAACGCGCAGAAGGTGATCATCGTGCCCGGCTACGGCATGGCGGTGGCGCAGGCCCAGCACGCGCTGCGGGAAATGGCCGACAAGCTCAAGAAGGAGGGCGTCGAGGTCAAATACGCCATCCATCCGGTGGCCGGCCGCATGCCGGGCCACATGAACGTGCTGCTCGCCGAAGCCAACGTGCCCTATGACGAGGTGTTCGAGCTGGAAGACATCAACTCGGAGTTCGCGCAGGCCGACATCGCCTTCGTGATCGGCGCCAACGACGTCACCAATCCGGCGGCGGAAGACGACAAGACCTCGCCGATCTACGGCATGCCCGTCTTGCAGGTGTGGAAAGCCGGCACCGTGATGTTCATCAAGCGCTCATTGGCATCGGGCTACGCCGGCATCGACAACCCGCTGTTCTACCGCGACAACACCATGATGCTGCTCGGCGATGCCAAAAAAATGACCGAAAGCATCGTCAAGGCGATGTAGAGCTAGAGCTTCCGGAACATCACCAGTGCGTCGACCTTCCCGTGTTCGGGATGCGCGAAAGCGCCCGGCAGCATTCCGCAAATCTCGAAGCCACAGCGCTGCCACAGCATCACCGCGCGGGTGTTGCTGCTGATCACGAAATTGAACTGCATGGCAGTGAAGCCGCGCTCGCGTGCCCGCGCCAAGGAATCCTCGCACATCGCGCGCGCCACCCCGCGGCCCATGGCCTGCGGCGCGACGATGTATCCGCAATTGGCCACATGCGCGCCGCCGCCTTTGTTGTTGGCGCGCAGGTAATAGGTCCCGACGACTTCGCCGGTCTCCTCGGCGACGAAGACTTCGTGGCCGGGCGAGCGCCAATAGGCCAGCGCCTCGGCGCGCGAGACGTCGCGCGGGATCGGATAGGTCTCGCCGGCGCGGAAGGCCGGTTCCAGAATGTGCCAGATGGCGTCGTCGTCGGCCGGCGTGGCGGGGCGTATGGCGGGCGCTGCATTCATGCCCGCTGTGCTATCATTTTCCCATGCCAGAGCTGAAGTACCTGCTCGTCGCCGCCATGCTCGCGCTCGCCTCCGCTGCGCATGCGCAGGAAGCCTCCTGCGCGGCGCCAGCCAAGCCGATGCTGCGGGCGGAAATCTATTTCGGTCGTAATATCGGCGGCCATCTCGGCGTCGGCGAGCGGCAATGGGCGCGCTTCGTGGCGCGCGAACTGACCCCGCGCTTTCCCGACGGCCTCACGGTGATCGACGGGCAGGGGCAATGGCGCGGGCCGTTGGGCTCAATCGTGCACGAGCCGAGCAAGATTGTGATCGTGTTAGGCGCCGATGCAGCGCTGCTACGCGAACGCGTCGCGGCGGCGGCCGCCGCCTACAAGCAGCGTTTCAAGCAGGATTCGGTCGCCGTCGTGACCCGCGCCGTGTGTGCGGCATTTTGAAAGCATACGTCATTCCGGGGCGCGCGCAGCACGCGAACCCGGAATCCTGAAGAAAATTCGGAGCCTGTCGCTGGATCCCGGGTCGGCGCAAAAAGCGCCGTCCCGGAATGACTGGGTTCTACTCCGCCGCCTGCGCCGGCACCGTGGTGTTCATCAGCTTGGGATTGAGCGCGCAGGCCTCTTCCCAGCTGATCACGTTGAGCGATTTCACCAGCTTGCCGACGCCGTCGGTCTGCGCGCACAGCATGCCGAGCTCGATGATCTCTTCCTCGCTGAAATGCTTCTTCAGCGCGGCGTAGACCTCGTCCTTGTCGATGGCGTGCTCGCCCTCTTTGAACAGGTCGGCGTAGTGCAGCGCCGCCTTCTCGCGCGCCGTGAACGATGGGCTCGCCTGGTAGGCGTTGAGCACGTCGTTGACCATGTCCTCGGTTAGCCCTTCCGCCTTGGCGACGTTGGAGCGCACGGTCGAGCAATAGCCGCACTGGTGCGCGACCGAGATGCGGATGCGCACCATTTCCTTGAGCTTGTGCGGCAGCAGGCCCTTGTAGAGCACCTTGTTCCAGCACTCGACCCAAGCGGTGCCGACTTCGCTGCGCGTCATGATCTGCACCACGCGCGGATCGGGCGCGCCGGTCTTCTTGGCCGATTCGATCATGGCATTGATCGCCGGCGTCTTTTCGGATTCCTCAATATAGCGCAAGCGCGGCATCTGGCGTCTCCCTGTTTTGGCAAGTCTCTGTGGCGGACGAATGCGCGATTTTAGGGAAACGGTTGCCTTGCGTAAATTGAATGGTTTGTATTAGCCTCATACAAATTTTGTATGGCTGAAACCGATGGATCTCCGTGTCCTGCAGGCTTTCATTCGGGTCGCCGAACTCGGCAGCATCGCGCGCGCCGCCTTCGTGCTCAACCAGACCCAGCCCACCATCAGCCGGCAGATCGCCGCGCTCGAGCGCGACCTCGGCGGCGCGCTGTTTATTCGCAACCGCCGCGGCATGACCTTGAACCCGGCCGGGGTGCAGTTCCGCGACCGTACCTTGCAGGCGCTGCGCGGGCTTGCCCAGGCCAAGGCGGAATTCACCTCGCAGGCGCAGGAGCCGAGCGGCACCGTTTCGGTCGGCCTGCCGCCCTCGCTGCGCGCCGTGCTGAGCGCGCCGGTGCTCGAGCGCTTCGCCAAGGCGCAGCCGCGCGTGCTGCTGCACGTGCATGAGACGATCGCCCAGGGGCTTGAGGAGTTGATGCGCAGCGGCGAAGCCGATCTCGCGGTGCTGATCGGCGACCGCAAGGTGCTGCGCAACGTGGCGCTGACGCCGCTCGCGATCGATCCGCTGCTGCTGGCCGGCCCGCCCGGCGCGCCGCTCGATCCGAACAAGCCCTTGAGCATCGAAGCGCTCGCCGGACTGCCGCTGCTCACTTATCGTCCGCCCAATTATCTGCGGCTGTTGACCGAGGCCGCGCTGCGCAAGCGATCATTGGCCTTCAACGTCGCGGTCGAAATGGAGACGCTGCCCTTGATGCTTGAAATGGTCGAACGCGGCGTCGGCTACACCTTGTTGCCGAAGAGCGGCGTAGTGCCGGGAACGCGCATCGCGCTGGCGCCGTTGCGCGGGATGTCGGTGACGTGGACGCTGGCGGTCAACCGCGAGCGCGCGCAGCGGCCGGCGGTGCGGGCGCTCGCCGACATGATCCGCGCGCAGACCGCCGCGCTGATCGCGCAGGCGGTCTGGAAACCGGTGCGCCGGTCGGCGGCGGCATGAAAATCCTGGCATGGCTTCTGGTCTTCGCGCTGCTCGGCTATGGCGGCTTGCTCGCGCTGATGTACGTCTTCCAGCGCGCCTTGCTGTATTTCCCCGACGCCACCCGGGTGCCGCCGGCGCACGCCGGTTTGCCGCAGGCAGAGGAAGTTGAGCTCACAAGTTGGACGGCGAAAAGCTGATCGCCTGGTTCGTGCCCGCGCGCGAGGGCAAACCGCTGGTGCTCTATTTCCAGGGCAATGCCGAGGGGCTGGCGGCGCGTGCCGGGCGCTTCACCTGGCTGATCGCCGACGGCACCGGCCTCTTGGCATTGTGCTATCGCGGCTATGGCGGTTCGACCGGCAAACCGACCGAAGACGGGCTGATCCGCGACGCGGTGGCGGCCTACGACTTCGCCCGTGCGCGCTATCCGGCCAAGCGCATCGTGCTGTTCGGCGAGTTGCTCGGCACTGCAGTCGCGGTGGCGCTGGCCGCCGGGCACGAGATCGGCGCGCTCATCCTCGATGCGCCGTTCACCTCCGCCGCCGAGGTGGGCGCCGCCGCCTATCCGTTCGCGCCGGTACGCTGGTTCATGAAGGACAAGTTCCACTCGGACGAGCGCATCGGGCGCGTGTCGGCGCCGCTTTTGGTGATGCACGGCGAGCAGGATGGCATCGTGCCGTTCCGCTTCGGCGAAGCCTTGTTTGCGCTGGCGCGCGAGCCCAAGCGCCTGGTGCGCTTCCCGCAAGGCGGCCATGTCGATCTCGACGACCACGGCGCCGCCAAAGTCGTGAAGGAATTCCTGGCGGAATTGCCGTAAGATCGGTCCGGGGGACTTGGTCGGTGTCGATTTTATCTAAACCGTTCGCCGTTGCCGCAACGTCGCTCGCGTTGGCCGGCACCGCCTGGGCGGCCGAGCCGGTCCGCCATGTCCCGATCTACGTCGAGCCCTTCTACCGCTCGGCGCCGACGCCGGACGGCCAGCCGCAGGTTGGCGTCGGCAAGCAATACAATGATCTGCTCGAGCTCGACCAAGCGCGAGGACATCCTGGCCGCGCGCGACCTGATCGTGGCCAAGCCCAAACTGGTCACGCCGATGACGCTGATGGTGCTCGCCGTCCGCTTTTACGACGTCGGCCTGCGCGACGACGCCGTGTTCTGGTTCTACGTTGCCAAGGACCGCTATATCGTGATGTCGGAAGTGCTCGACGTGAAGACTCAACTGCTCGCGCAGGCCGACGACGCCGTGCGCGCCTTCGCCACGCTGGCCGGCCCGGTCATCAACGGTTACGCCTTCTGTGACCTCGCCAAGCAACAGGAGCTGCATGCCAAGGCGGTCGAGTGGGTCGAGAACAACCCTTACGAGGTCATGTTCATGGCGCGGGCGCCTGCGCTGCCCGGCGACCGCGCCGAGAACGCCAAGCGCGCGATCGCCAATGCCAAAGAGCGCGCCGCCAAGGAGCGCGCTTATTTCGACGATGCCAAGACGCGTGAGGCTTACTACGCCACGCGCAAGCGGAACGATGTCGAAGCGAAATTTTGCTGGCAGTAGCAGCGCGCCGAAGGAGAAAGCCCATGCTGTTTGGTCCCTGCGTCGAAGGTCCGCTTGCCCCGTTCATGAGCGCGGGCGCGCTCTGTTCCGGCGGCGCCGGGTTTGTCTCGGCGGTGATCGCAACGCTTGCCGCCGGCGCCAAGACGGCGCCGGCGAAATCGCTCGGCAAGGCGGTACCGCGGGTCGACCGGCTGGCGGTGCGCATGGTCACCGACAATATCGTCATCCAGTTCATACCGACCGAAAAGCGCGACGGCCTCACCATCGAGCGCAAGAGCGGCAATACCGTCCCCGACAAGCCGCCGCGCACCATCCTCAACGGCGAATGGGGCCTCGCCATGCACGCGCAATCCTTCATCGGCGCGGACGAGCGCAACGTGCTGGTCGATTTCGGCTACACGCCGGAAGTGCTGCTCAACAACCTGGCGATCCTCAAGATCGATCCGGCGACCTTCGACGCGCTGGTGCTGAGCCACGGGCATTACGATCATTTCGGCGGCATGGTTGGCTTTCTCAATGCCACTAAAGGCGCACTCAAGGCGAAGATGCCGTTCTATGTCGGCGGCGAGGACACGTTCTGCCTGCGGCGCAATCCGGGCGGCAATTTCGGCGCGCTCGACCGCAAGGCGATCCTGGACGCCGATCTCACGCTGATGATGGCCGCCGAGCCGGCGATCGTCGCCGACCATGCCTTTACCACCGGCCGTATCGGGCAGACTTCGTTCGAGACGCCGTTGCGGGCGACCGACGAGATCGTCGGCATTTTCGACGGCTTCGGCTGTTTCCCGGAGAAGATGCCGGCCGAGAAGAATGTCGGCAAATATATCCCGGACGATTTCGAGCACGAACTCGCCACCGTCTACCTGGTCAAAGACAAGGGCCTGGTGGTGCTCACCTCATGCAGCCACCGCGGCGTGATCAACACCGTGCGCCAGGCGATGGAAGCGTCCGGCATCGATAAGGTGCACGCCGTGATCGGCGGCTTCCACGTGGTGCCGCCGCTCGGCGACGACTACATCAATAAAACGATCGAGGAGTTCCGCCAGATCGATCCGGATTATCTGATGGTCGGCCATTGCACCGGAGATCGTTTCTACGATCTCGCGCGCGCGGCGCTCGGCGACAAGGTGATCCACTCGGCGGTCGGCACGCGGTTTTTGTTCGGAACAAACTAGAAAAAGCAAAAGCGCGGGCGTTTGACGGCCCGCGCCACATCACCATCGAAACCGGATCGGTTAGAAGCCCGAGCCGCCACCACCGAAGCCGCCACCGCCGAAACGCGACGGGCCGCCACGGCCACGGCCGCCGCCCGGACCACCAGCGCCGCCGGCGCCGGGGACGACGCGGGGCTTCATCGGCAGCAGGCCTTCGCGCTGCATCTTCTTGCGCGCGAGCTTGCGGGCGCGGCGGATCGCTTCCGCCTTTTCCCGCGCCTTCTTTTCGGAGGGTTTTTCGTAATGGCCGCGAAGCTTCATTTCGCGGAAAATGCCCTCGCGCTGCATCTTCTTTTTGAGCGCCTTGAGGGCCTGGTCGACATTGTTGTCGCGAACGAGAACTTGCACTGCTGCTCCTTCGTTGATGAGGGGCCGGGTTAAGGGTCGAAAGCCCTGTAAAACGGGACCTTCTGAGTCGCGCGGCTCTAGCAGAAAAGGGGTTAAGAGTTTATCGGCGGGTTCTAGGTGCCCCGATTCCTGGGCAGAACGGGGAGTCTGCGCCTGCGGTAAGTCCGGTAAGGACCCCGTCGTCTTGCCGCCCCCGATCCGGCCCCTGCCGCGGCGCGAAAATCTCCACAGCCTGTACATCGGTAAGTCGGCTGAATCATTGGCCCTGTCTGCCCTAGATAGTATGGTGTGCGAACATTATTTCTCCCCCATCAACCTGAACCTGGGAACAGGCTGTGGACGCCCCAATGTCAAAACCATTTACCGCGAAGCATTCTCTCGGCGCCCTGGTCGCCGAGGGCAAGACCAAGAAGATCCATCTGCTCGACGGCAGGCCCGGCTTGGCGACCATTGTCGCCAAAGACGACATCACGGCCGGCGACGGCGCCAAACACGACATCATCCCGGACAAGGGGCGGCTCGCCACCGCGACCACCTGCAACGTCTTCCGCCTGCTCAAGGCCTGCGGTCTGCCAGTCGCCTTTGTCGAGCAAGACAGCGCGATTTCGTTCGTGGCCCCCCAGTGCGACCATGCTGCCCTACGAGGTGGTGGTGCGGCGCGAGGCGCACGGCTCGTACCTCAAGCGCAATCCGCACCTCGCCAAGGGGCAGTTGTTTCCGCAAACGATCGTCGAGTTCTACCTCAAGACCAAGGACAAGAACTGGAAGGGCAAGCCGCTCATTGCCGACGATCCGTTCATGCAGTTCACGGACGATGGCAAGCAGATCAGGCTGTTCAACCCGGCTAAGCCGCTGCAGGGGCAGGAACCGTTTCTCGTGCTTTCGGCGTCGGAGGTGTTTAGCCGCGCCGATGAGTCGAAAACCTTTCCCGAGATGCGGCGCATCGCGCGTCAGGCATTTCTGGCGCTCGAAAAGGCCTGGCAGCTCGAAGGCGGCACGCTGGTCGATCTCAAGGTCGAGTTCGGCTTCGACTCCAAGGGTAACCTGCTGCTCGCCGACGTCATCGACAACGATTCCTGGCGCGTGCTCGAAGGCGGCGCCTATATCGACAAGCAGGTGTACCGCGACGGCGGCGCGCTCGACGACGTGGCCGCCAAATACCGGCGCGTCGCCGAGATCACCAGCCAGTTCCGCGTGCCGCGCCAGCGCATCATTCTCTGGCGCGGTTCGGAGAAGGACAAGACCGATGCTTTCTCGGAAGCGCTCGGCGAGCTGGCCGACATGATGACCGTGGTCACCTGCTCGGTGCACAAGGAGCCGGTCAATGCGGCCGGCATATTCCATCGTATGGTGCAGGAGATTCCGGACACGGTCGTGATCGCCTATATCGGGCGCTCGAACGGCGCCGGCCCGACGCTGTCGGCCATGTCGACGGTACCCGTCATTACCGTGCCGGCCAGCATCAAGGAGTTTCCCGACGATCTGTGGTCGTCGCTGCGCGCGCCGAGCGCGGTTCCGGTCATGACGGTGCTCGAGCCCGCCAACGCGGTGCTCGCCGCTTTGCAGATCCTCTCCGGCCGCAATCCCCGTCTCTACGCCAAGCTGCGCGGCGAGATTGAAAACCGGACGGTCAATACGATTGCGCTCTGATCGGTACTGTAATCCTTCCGCTCCACTCGTCCCCAGACCTTCGACAGAATCAAGCGGCGGATTATAAGGTGGGCAACCGCTTGGTAAGACGAAAGCGGTAGTCTCGTCGCCCTGGTGAGCAGATTCCTGAAGGATCCGGACGTGGCCGCGAATAAGCCCGCACAGTTACAAGTCAGTACCCCGGCGGCCGTGTCGGCCGCCGTGCTGCTGGCCGAGATCGAACGGCTCAAGGCCGATATTGCCCGGGCGCGCCGCACGATCGCCGAACTCGAGGCGCGCGCCGATACCGATCCGTTGCTCAACATCTTCAACCGGCGCAGCTTCGTGCGCGAGCTCAATCGCTCGCTCGCCTATGTGCAGCGCTACGGCAATAAGGCGGCGCTTTTGTTCATCGATCTCGACGGCTTCAAAAAGGTCAACGACCAGCATGGCCACGCCGCCGGCGACGCCTTGCTCAAGGCGGTAGCGCGCGAGCTCATCGCCCATGTGCGAGCCTCCGACGTGGTGGCGCGGCTGGGCGGCGACGAATTCGGAGTGGTGCTGTGGAATGCGAGCGAGGCCCACGCGGCGGCCAAGGCGCGCGAGCTGGAAAAGATCGTCGAGCAGATCAATCTGCCGTTCGGCGAGACGCGGCTTAAGGCCGGCGCCAGCGCCGGCTTCGTGCCGCTTGCCGCCGAGGCGACGGCAGCGCAGTTGCTCGATGCCGCCGACAAGGAGATGTATGCCAGGAAAAAGGAGAGGCGGGAGTAAATCGCCCCGGTATCGGACAATAGCGAAAAGATAATGCGTTCGATCTTTGTGGGATTTGCAGGCTTGTTCCTGTCGGGATGCGGGACAACGCTTGTTGCGTCAGCCCCCGATGTACCGGATGCAATCGAGTGGAAGGCGATCCAGCAAAATATTTATTCCGCTTTCATCAGTCTGAAATTGGGCGGTTCTCCGGAAATTTCACCTCTGCACAAGAACGAAGCCCTTGGCACACCCGCGGAGTCGGCAATATGCCTTCGCAATTCGGGCGGCGGCGACACCAAGTACGTCGTATTTCTGATAAGTCAGAACAAGATCGTCGATACCAGATTGGCGATCGAGCTTGATCGATGTAACGACGCAAAGTTACGCGCCGCTGGCAAAACCCAGCGCGCCCAAGTCTGCGTCGCCGGTCGCCAAGCGCTGACGCCGGTCCCTCCCCATGATACCGCCTTACCTCTCGAAAGACGGAGAGGTAAGACAGTATTCACGCAATGATATCCGGCGTGATTTGATCTTCGATCTGGCGGATCTTGTCGCGCAGCACCAGCTTGCGCTTCTTCAGGCGCTGCACCTGGATCAGGTCGGAGCCGGGCGACATCGCCAAGGCGGCGATCGCGGCGTCGAGGTCGCGGTGTTCCTGCTGCAGGCGCGCCAACTGCTCGCGCAACTCGCGTTCGTCGTTTTGCGTCATCGCCACCGCTGGTTTGCTTCCCGGCCGGCCGCCGGACGCGGCAAAGCTCGATAATTATCGCGTTTTCCACAAGCTCGTTCAAGCGTCGAGAAAATCCCGGCCGATCAAAGACTTTGCCTTCATTTGCCGCGGCGCAAAGCCGGGTGTATCGTCGCTCTTGAGATGAGTTTGAGCTACACTTATCTAGTCTGAGAGCCCACTGATTGAGGAGACATATTGAATGTCGATGCAATCGCACCTAGCGGAACTTGAAAAAAAGCACCAGGCACTCGAGCAGGAAATCAACGATTGCCTGACACATCCCGCGGTCGATGATTTGAAAATCGTGGAACTCAAACGTAAGAAATTGCTGGTCAAGGACGAGATCGAGCGACTACGCCACAACGGCAACGCCAGCGTCCACTGACCGGTCGAACTTGAAGTCGTCATGAAGGCGCCACCCCCGGCGCAGAGCCGGGCGGTGGCGCTTTTGCGTTTCGAATTGATCTATAATGCGCGCGAAAGAGCGGCCGGCTCACGGCCCGTGTCAGGGGGGACTCATGCGTCCGTTCGCATCCAATAAAATCGTTATCCGCGCGCTCGCCGCGCTCGCTTGTCTGTTGACGGCTGTCTACGGCGCGCCAGCCGCGGACTATCCCAATCGCGTCGTCACCCTGGTGGTACCCTATCCGCCGGGCGGCGGCGTGGACGCGATGGCGCGCGTGGTGGCGGCCAAATTGTCGGACGCCTTCAAGCAGCAGGTGATCGTGGACAACAAGCCGGGCGCCGGCGGTACCCTCGGCACGCGGCTGGTCGCCCGTGCCGCACCCGACGGCTATACGCTGCTGCTTGGCCATACCGGCACGATTTCGATCAATCCCAGCCTTTACGTTCACGCCGGCTACGATCCGCGCAAGGATTTCGCGCCGATCGGGCTGGTCGCCTCGATGCCGGTGGCGCTGATCGCCCATCCGTCGTTTCCAGCCAAGTCGGTCGCCGAATTCATCGCGCTCGCCAAGAAAGAGCCGGGCAAGATTAACGTCGGCACATCGGCGCTCGGCACCGGCGGCTACATGACCGCCGAACATTTCAAGTCGGAGGCCGGCGTCGACGTTGCCATCATTCCCTACAAAGGCACGGCTCCGCTGATGACCGATCTGCTCGGCGGTCACGTGCCGGTGGCGTTCGGCGTGCTGCCGCCGGCGCTCGGCAATATCCAGGCCGGCAAATTGCGCGCCATCGCGGTCACCAGCGCCAAGCGCTTTTCGCTGCTGCCGGATGTGCCGACGTTCGACGAATTCGGCATGCCCGGATTCGAAGCCGTGCTGCACTACGGACTGTTGGCGCCGGCCGGTACGCCGAAGGATATCGTCGACAAGCTCAGCCTGGAATTACGCAAGCTGGTCGGCACCGACGACGTGAAGAAACGCATCCACTTCGAGGGCGGCGATCCGTTGACCTCGACGCCGGCCGAGTACGCCGCCGACATCGACAAGGAGGAGACCAAGTGGGGCGGGCTGGTGCACAAGCTTGGGCTCAAAGTGGAGTAGCCGACGTGCGGATGATGCGTCCGACGATGATGGCCGCGGCGGTTATTCTTCAGTCGGCCGCGGCCGCGCCGGTGTCGGCGGCCTCGTTCGATGGCGCCTATCGCGGCACGCTCAATTGCGCGAAATTGTCTTGGACCAAGGCGCCGCTCACCAACGAGCCGGTGAGCGTTGCAATCATGGACGGCAAGGTAAGCTATTCGCGCGTGCTCTACGGTGTCGACCGCACCACGGTGGTCGGCCAGGAATCCGGCGCCGGTACCATCGCGCCCGACGGCGCCATCGCGCTAACCGGCGGTTCGTCCGGACGGCTCGGTACCATGAAGGCGACCTACAAGGGCAAGATCGAAAGCGGTGCCGCGATTCTGAATGGGGCGCAGTCGGTGACTTACCAGGGCAAGACCGAAATCCGCGCTTGCACCATGCAACTCAAGCTTTGACCGCTCACGGCGCGTCCGGGCGCCGGTGCGCCAGCTCATTTCGCTGGCGGAAAGACCCGGCCTTCGCCGGTGGCATCCACCGTGCCTTGCTGGATCATCTGCGCCCGGCTTTCCAGTCTCCCAAAGGCATATTGCTCCTGGCGCACCAGCACGATGAACGTGAGAATCAGCGCGCTTACGATCATGGCGCCGTTGAACAAGACGTCGAAGACGGTGCGAGCGAGCGAGCGTTTTTCGTTAGCGCGGCGCCGCTTCGGCAAGTCTGTCGGCACGGGGTATCTCCACGATTCTCTCAGGCGTACATGGCCTGCAATGCGGTTCGCGAAAAAGTTTCGAAATCAGTATGGCCGCAAGCGGCTAATGAATTGTCACCACAACCGCTAACTTACCGCTGCTGGTAAGGCGTATCGGAATACTGATGGCCCGATTCCAATTCGCCGTTGACAGAGCAAATGCCGTGCCAATTTGGCCTGCTCGGCCCCGGTCGATGAAAGTCAGTCGTCGCTGAGCGAGGATGGCTGGCAGAACGAGATCGCCTCGCTCCAAATCAAGTCGGGAACCTGGGACTTCTATTCCGACGAAGATTACGCCGGCGAAATGATGCGGCTGGGCGCCGGTTCCTATCCCACGCTCGACCCCAAGTGGAGCAAACACATCGGCTCGTTCATGTGTTCCGCCCCCAGCAAGTGACGAACGCCCGATAGCGTTTGGTTCGCTTGCTCAGTTCCCCTCGCCCGCAAGGGCGGGGGGAATTTGCTTTCGCCGCCGTGTCGCCATATTGTTCGGGCTGTGTTGCCGCTTCGACTATGCATGAGGCCGTCATGACACATTTGCCGCCGTCCCCATCGCGTCATCGCTTGGCCGTGCTGGCCGCCGCCTTCGGCTTAGCCGTCTTGGCCGCGCCTGCGGCGCATGCCTTCACCTTCGAAGGCCAGGGCAGCACCAGCAACGACGGCGCCGCGCGCATTACCGATCCCGACGCGCGTTTCTCGGGCACCGGCCCGGCCACCACGATCAAGCAGGGCAACACCACCATCCAGTTCGGCGGCCAGACGGGCTCGTTCGACCAGCGCTACAACCCCAACCGGATGTTCGATCCGAACGGCCGGCCGGACCGCTGAGGCGGCAGTTTCCGGCTTATTTCATCACCGACGATCAGGGGCCCTTCAGGGGCCCCTAAATTTTTCGTTTGCCGCATTTGATGACGAATTTTTGCGTCGGATGTGCGGGCATTTACGGCGTCACACCGCCTTCGCCATTTCCCGCAGCTTAAATTTTTGAATCTTCCCCGTGCTCGTTTTCGGGATCTCCGCGAACACCACGTAGCGCGGGCATTTGTAGCCGGCCAAGTGCTGCTTGCACCATTGCAGCAGCTCGTCGGCGCTCGCGCTCGTGCCCGGCTTGAGCTCGACGAAGGCGCACGGCGTCTCGCCCCATTTCTCGTCGGGCTTGGCCACCACCCCGACCGCGAGCACGGCCGGGTGCTTGTAAAGCGCGTCCTCGACCTCGATCGATGAAATATTTTCGCCGCCGGAAATGATGATGTCCTTGGAGCGGTCCTTGAGTTGGATATAGCCGTCCGGATAGATCACGCCGAGATCGCCGGTGTGGAACCAGCCGCCCTCGAACGCCTTCTCGGTCGAGGCCTTGTTCTTGAGATAGCCCTTCATCACCACATTGCCGCGCATCATCACTTCGCCGAGCGTCTCGCCGTCGCGCTTGACCGGCTTGAGCGTGTCGGGGTCGCGCACGTCGAGCGCTTCCAGCACCGGATAGCGCACGCCCTGGCGCGCCTTCTTGGCCGCCTGCTCGGAACCGGACAGCGCGTCCCAGGCGTCGTGCCATTCGTTCACCACGGACGGACCGTAACATTCGGTCAGGCCATAGACATGCGTGACGTTGAAGCCGGCGGCCTTCATCGCGGCCAGCACGGCCTCCGGCGGCGGCGCCGCGGCGGTCGCGAAATTGACCACGTGCGGCAGCGGCTTCTTCTCGGCTTCCGTGGCATTGAGCAGCACCGCCATCACGATCGGCGCGCCGCACAGATGCGTCACCTTGTGGGTGGCGATGGCGTCGTACATCGCCGTCGCCCGCACCGCGCGCAGGCAGACATGGGTGCCGGCGACGATCGACACCGTCCACGGGAAGCACCAGCCGTTGCAGTGGAACATCGGCAGCGTCCACAGATAAACCGGATGCTGCCGCATGCCGCAGGTGATGACGTTGCCCATCGCCAGCAGGTGCGCGCCGCGGTGGTGATAGACCACGCCTTTCGGATCGCCGGTGGTGCCGCTGGTATAGTTGAGCGTGATGGCGTCCCACTCGTCGTCCGGCATGGCCCAGGCGTAATCGGGATCGCCTTCGCGCAGGAATTCCTCGTATTCGATTTGCCCGAGCCGCTCGCCGGCGCCGCTGTATTCCGGATCGTCGTAGTCGATCACCAGCGGCTTGACCTTGCAGAGGGAGAGCGCCTCCTTCATCACCTTGGAGAATTCGCGGTCGATGATCACCACCTTGGCCTCGGCGTGGTCGAGCGAGAAGGCGATGATCGGCGCATCGAGCCGCGTGTTGAGCGTGTTGAGCACGCCTTGCGTCATCGGCACGCCGTAGTGGCACTCCAGCATGGCCGGCGTATTGGCGAGCATCGCGGAGACGCTGTCGCCGCGCTTGATGCCGCGCTTCGACAAGGCGGAAGCGAGCCGGCGCGCGCGCGCGTAGAACTCGGCGTAGGAGCGCTTGAGCGGTCCATGGATGATGGCGGTGTGGTTCGGGAACACGGCGGCCGCGCGCTCGAGAAAGCCGAGCGGCGTCAGCGGCTGGAAATTGGCCGCATTGCGGTCGAGATCGGTGTCGTAGGGCGTTTTCGCCATTGGGTGTTTTCTCCCCAATCGGAAAACTAGCCGCCAATGTCTACTTTGTCATCGCTTCTGCTGTCGTCCCCGCCAACGGGTCCGCGCGGAGCGCGGCCCGATGACAGGCTCCGGCGGGGACCCATAACCCCTGTCTTTCCGAAGTCTTGAAATGCGGGGTTATGGGTCCCGGCCCTCGCAAAAGCTCGGCCGGGACGACAGTGAAAATTTCAGCCGCGCAGAATATCGGTCATGCCCGAGCGCACCAGTTCGATCGAGATCGCGAACATCAGCGCCATGGTGATCTTGTAGAACAGCTCCTGCGGCGTGATGCGCACCACCCAGAAGCCGAGCATGTTGGTCAGCATCGCCAGCGGCAGCAGCACCAGCGAGGTGCCCAGCCCCTTGGTGGAGAACTGGCCGAGCGCGAAATAGGGCACCACCTTGAGCGCGTTGGTGGTGGCGAAGAAGAACGCGGTGGTGCCGACGAAATTCATCTTGGTCAGCTTCTGCGCCAGCGCGTACATCTGAAACGGCGGCCCGCCGGCCTGGCAAAGTGTCGAGGTGAAGCCGGACATCGCGCCCGCCAGCACGCCGCCGGTCACGCCCGGCTGGCCGGTCTCGCGCGCGACGCGCTTGGGGCCGATCCAATAATAGAGCACGAAGCAGATGGTGGTGACGCCGATCAGCACGCGCACCCCGGCGTCCGAAATATGCGCCGCCAGCACCCAGGCGGCGCCGACGCCGATGAGCGCGCCCGGCAGCGTGGTCGCCAGGATGAGCCCGTTCCAGTCCTTGCGGTAGACCCAGAGCGCGGCGGCGTCCTGCGCCATCATGATCGGCAGCAGGATGGCGGCGGCCTCGAGCGGCGGCATCGCCAAGGCCAGCATGGGCGTCGCGATCTGCCCGGCGCCGGCAAAGCCGCCTTTGGACAGGCCGAGCGCCACCACGGCGGGGATGGCCAGCGCATAGAACAGGGGGTCGGTGATGAACGTCACGGTCGGCCTCTCGTGACGGCCTAGCCGAAGGTCGCAGGGCCGGAATTGCGCGAGATCAAAGCCCGGCAGGACGGGCCACGCCAGCCTTGTTTGCGCATGCCGGCCGTTCCACAATCGCGGCCAAAATGCCCGGGGAGGCAAACAATGGATGCCCGCAGCAGCCGCTATCACGACGTCTATGCGCATTGGCAGCGCAGCCCGGAAGTGTTCTGGGCGGAGGCCGCGGCGGGAATCGACTGGATCGAGAAGCCGAAGAAGATCTTCGACAAGGATGCCGGCATCTACGGCCGCTGGTTCGCCGGCGGCGTCTGTCAACACCTGCTGGAACGCGCTCGACCGTCACGTTCTGGGCGGCCGCAACGACCAGGCCGCGCTGATCTACGATTCGCCCGTCACCAACACCAAGCAGACTTTCACTTACGGCCGCATGCTGTCGGAGGTGCAGTTGCTCGGCGCCATGCTGCGCGACTTCGGCGTCGCCAAAGGCGACCGCGTCATCATCTACATGCCGATGGTGCCGGAGGCGGTGTTCGCGATGCTGGCCTGCGCGCGCATCGGCGCCGTGCATTCGGTGGTGTTCGGCGGCTTCGCCGCCAAGGAGCTCGCCACCCGCATCGACGACGCCAAGCCGAAAGTCATTCTGTCGGCGAGCTGCGGCCTCGAGGGCGCGCGCGTCATCCCCTACAAGCCTTTGCTGGATGAGGCGATCAAGCTCGCTAAGCACAAGCCGCCGACCTGCCTGATCCTGCAGCGCCCGCAATGCGAGGCGCCGCTCATCGAAGGCCGCGACCACGACTGGCGCAGAGTGTGGGAGCACGCGGTCAATTACGCCAAGACCAGCGAGTGCGTGCCCGTGCTCGCCACCGATCCGCTCTACATCCTCTACACCTCGGGCACCACGGGAATTCCGAAAGGCGTGGTGCGCGACAATGGCGGCCACATGGTCGCGCTCAAATGGTCGATGCAGAATCTCTACGGCGTCAACCCCGGCGAGGTGTGGTGGTCGGGTTCCGACGTCGGCTGGGTGGTCGGCCACAGCTACATCGTCTACGCGCCGCTGTTCCACGGCTGCACCTCGATCCTCTACGAGGGCAAGCCGGTCGGCACGCCCGACGCCGGCGCGTTCTGGCGCGTCTGCGCCGACCACGGCGTGGTCTCGCTGTTCACCGCGCCGACCGCCTTCCGCGCCATCCGCAAGGAAGACCCGGACGCCAAGCTGCTCAAGCAATACGATCTGTCGAAATTCCGCGCGCTGTTTTTGGCCGGCGAGCGCGCCGACCCGCCGACCATCCAATGGGCGGAGGAGCATTTGAAAGTGCCGGTGCTCGATCACTGGTGGCAGACCGAAACCGGCTGGTGCATCGCCGGCAATCCGCTCGGCCTCGGCGCGCTGCCGGTGCGCTACGGCTCGGCCTGCGTGCCGATGCCGGGCTATGCCATCGACATCGTCGACGAGGCCTGCCACGTGCAGCCGGTCAACAAGATCGGCTCGATCGTGGTCAAGCTGCCGCTGCCGCCGGGAAACTTTCCGACGCTGTGGGAGCAGGACGACCGCTTCAAGGAAAGCTATCTCGACGAATTCCCCGGCTACTACAAGACCGCCGACGCCGGCTACAAGGACGAGGACGGCTACGTCTATGTCATGAGCCGCACCGACGACATCATCAACGTCGCCGGCCACCGGCTCTCCACCGGCGGCATGGAGGAGGTGCTGGCCGGCCACCAGGACGTGGCGGAATGCGCCGTGCTCGGCATCAAGGACGAGCTCAAGGGCGAGGTGCCGTGCGGCTTCATCGTGCTGAAAGCCGGCGTCAACCGCCCGCCCGCCGAGATCGAGAAGGAGATCGTGGCGCTGGTGCGCGACAAGATCGGCCCGGTGGCGGCGTTCAAGCTCGCCATCACGGTGGCGCGGCTGCCGAAGACGCGCTCAGGCAAGATCCTGCGCGGCACCATCAAGAAGATCGCCGACGGCGACCAATGGACCATGCCGGCCACCATCGACGACCCGGCGATTTTGGACGAGATCGGCAGCGCGTTGAAGGGGCACGGGGTGGGGGGTAGATCACAAAACTAACCGCCCGAGCTTTTGTGACAGTCATGCTTGCTGCAGTTAAAAAAGCTTCTGACAAGCTGTTGCGGTCCGTCGGTCGGCAGGCTTCAATCATAATTGCAATCAGCTCGATGTTGATCGCTGGATTCGCTCTTTATTTTACGGTCCAAGCTCAGCGAGCGGATCTAGAATATAAAGAGATTTCAATTCAACCAAGACCGTCGCTCGGGCCCTATTTCGAAGGCATGAGTCTTAGTGTGAAAAACCTTGGTTTGGGTCCAGCTATAGTAAGGCAGATCGATTTCGAAAGAGACGGCAAATGCATCTCGTCATATGGAATGAAACCCGGGGAGTGGCAATCGACGTATGCCGAGTTTTTGAAAGCGCAAGCAATTGATGTTTTTGCCAAATCGTTACCACCGATGCCGTGGATTAAAGGCGGCAAGCGGAAATTCAATGTTGAGGTAGATACGTTGCAATACGACGACACAGTTCGTGCAAATGAAGATCGGTATCTTTTTAGGTTGGACCCAGGCACCTTTAAAGAACTTGTTCAAGCAGATCCAGACGAGCAGGTCCTTGCGAAGGCCAAGTTCGCCGCAAATGCTTACCGTGTCCCCATAATAATAACGTTTTGCTCAGCGACAGACCGTACTTGTATGTCAGTTGGTGAAGCACAGGCTTGCAATTATCTCCATCAGCGAGCGAGAGCGCATCAATGATTTTAAGCGAGCGTGGGATGGGCTAAGACGCGAAGCGCCGAGCTCACTCACTTCCTCCCCCGTCCCTCCGCATACGCATCCACCAGCGCACGGATCATGCGCTGATAGGGCACGCTTCGCGCCTTTTGCCCGGCAATGACGGCCGGAGAACGCCGCTTGGGTCGTGGGTCAGTTTGGATTTGAGTTCTAAATTCAGCCCTAGCCGCCTCGCGCGAACGGCGGCATATTAGTCGCATGGCGACTTTGGCCCGGAATATATTGCGGAAAGTTATCCACGCCGTGGCGGCAACCGCCTTGTTGACAGGCGCTGCTTCCGCCCAGATGCCGGGCATCAACTTATCGAGCGATCCGCCTGCATTGTCGCCGGAAGAACAAGAAAAGCGCAAAGCCACTGAAGATGCCTATAAATCGGCACTCAAAAAAATCCCCGAAAAGAAAACATCGGCCGATCCGTGGGGCGACATTCGTCAAAATCCATCTGCCTCACCGAAGACCAGGCAAGGGCGGCCATGAATAAGCGTTCTCGCGCCCGCGCTTGACAGGTCTAAAATCCTATGCTTATAGTCCTATACCTGTCCAATGAGGGGCGCTTCTAGAGGCGTCTTGAAGTGGGGCAGGTGCGGCGCCCGCGGGCGGGAGACGAACGCTCCTCCCGCACCCGGGCGGCGCCGGGCTCCGCCCGGGACCACTAGGAGTCCCCGCGAGGAGCTCGCTGACGGCGGTCGGCTCGGCCGGCCGACTAGGTTTGGCGGCGCGACCACCCGCTGAGGGGACTGGCGCCAAAAAGCCGAAAGGCACGCCAAGAGCTTGAGCCGAAAGCGCGGCCCGGCGCCGCAGTGAGAACGCCGCATGGAGCGCCGAGAGGCGCCCGCGTTCTCGAGAGAGGACGCGGCACAACGGAAGACTGGTGCGCCGCTCGGCGCTCCATTCCCCTCGCTTTCGGGCGAGGGACCGAGGCAGGCCCCGCCACGGCGGGGAGGGAAGGGTGTTGAGTGCCGGATATCGGGCAAGCCCGACATCCGGTCGGCCTACCCGGGGCCGCTAAAGAATACGGGCGATGAGTCTTGCCTTGGCGCGAACCGGGCAAGCCCGGCGCGCGCGGCATTGGCTGTTTGATAATTTTATCGGTGGAGGAAGCGCGCGCGGGACAGCCCTGGCGGCTGCGCGTGAACGGCTGCATAGTGCGGGATGGCCGACAAGAATGTCTTTGCAATCGCTGCAATCGGAATCTTTTTGATTGTCGGCGTTATCGTTGCCGCGGCCATTGCCGGAACGATTCTGATGTTTCTCTATGGGATCGTCGTTGTCGTTTTCAGAAACGTGTTTGGCATCGAACTGCCGCACCTGATCTAGAGCGGCCAAAACGGAACTTGTGACGGCCGTTCCGGCTCGCTAATCTCGAT
This sequence comes from uncultured Alphaproteobacteria bacterium, assembly GCA_963770985.1. Classification (GTDB taxonomy): domain Bacteria; phylum Pseudomonadota; class Alphaproteobacteria; order Rhizobiales; family Xanthobacteraceae; genus Pseudolabrys. The sequence continues at coordinate 336,531 of CAVYRR010000007.1, forward strand.
CGAATACGGGGGTCCGCAGTCTCCCCGTCAGACGGCTCACCGTCCAAGCGCTGCGCAATACTCGACCTTTCGAGGGGATTGCGCATGGATGGAAAACGGCAGCTCTCCAATATTTCATTGCTCTATGCCGCGCGTGCCTTGCGCGGTTTCGGCGACGGCTTCGCGATCATCGTCTTGCCGGCCTATTTGGCGGCGCTCGGCTTTGACGCGGCCAAGATCGGCTTTGCTGCCGCCGCCGCGCTGCTGGGAACGGCGCTGTTCACGCTCGCCGTCGGGCTGATCGCGCCGCGCTACGACTTGCGAAATCTGCTGATCGCCGGCGCCGCCTTGATGATGGGCACCGGCCTGGCGTTCCCGCAGGCCGAGCACATCGGCTTCATCATCGCGGTAGCGTTTTTCGGCACCGTCAACCCGTCGACCGGCGACATCGGCGTTCTGATTCCGCTCGAGCATGCCATGCTCAGCTATGGCGTCGCCGATCACGAGCGCACGCGCACCTTCGCGCGCTACAGTCTGATCGGCTCGCTGTCGATGGCGGTCGGCGCCTTGGCCGCGGCCACGCCGGACTTCCTGACCGCCGCCGGCGTCGGGCGCGTCGCCGCGTTGCAGGCGATGTTTTACGGCTATGCCGTTCTGGGGCTGGTGAGCGCCGCGATCTATCACCGCCTGCCGCACGCGCATATCGAACAAAGGCCCGCCGCCGTGCCGCTGACGGTCTCGCGCGGTGTGGTCTACAAGCTCGCCGCCTTGTTCAGCGTCGACGCCTTCGCTGGCGGCTTCGTCGTGCAATCGCTGCTCGCGGTCTGGCTGTTCCAGCGTTTTGATATGTCGCTTTCCGCCGCGAGCGTGTTCTTTTTCTGGTCGAGCGTGTTGAGTGCCTTTTCCTATCCGCTGGCCGCGCGTATCGCCAAATATATCGGGCTGGTGAATACGATGGTGTACACGCACATTCCGTCGAGCATCTGTCTTATCCTGGCGGCGCTGTCGTCCGACCTCACGGTCGCGCTCGCCCTTCTGCTGCTTCGCTCGGCGCTGTCGCAGATGGATGTGCCGACGCGCAGTTCCTACGTCATGGCGGTGGTGACGCCGCCCGAACGCCCGGCCGCGGCCAGCGTCACCGCCGTGCCGCGCAGTCTTGCGTCGTCGCTCAGTCCGGCGCTCGCCGGCCTATTGCTGACGACGTCGTTTGCCGGTCTGCCGCTCATTATCTGCGGTACGCTGAAAATCGGTTACGACGTGGCCCTGTTGTTTTCGTTTCGCCACATCAAGCCGCCGGAGGAGCGCGCGTAATCTGCGCGCTCGTGGAATCGACGTCGCAGCGCGAAAGCGGTCCGCGGCAATTGAATCAAACCAAAATCACCACGTTGTGAAACGGTACCACTTTACTCACGCATGGTACTCGGCCTGAATTCGGTTCCTGATTTTTGTTCCATCCAGAGGGGGCTTCGTATGCGTAAAGATCGAAATCACGACGCCATCGACCACATCGCCGACGCGACCGCCGCGCTCGCCGCCGAAGCCGCCGAAATCGGATTGGAATCCCTGGTCTACATCCTGCGCATGGCCGAGATCGAAGCGCTTCGGTCGGTCGAGTCCGGGCGGGCGCCGCGAAAACAAAATGCGCGGATGGCGAAAGTCGCCGAGGCCCGGGCGACAGGCGGCGCGCTGCCGCCTCACATCGGCAGCAGCGGCCCGATCTTTTCGCAATCCGCAGCGATCGCCATGCCGCAAACGATGCCCCCGTTGCGCGGGGTCGCCGACATCCGACCGGGTGCCGCGCTCATCTCGCGGGCATGCGGAGCCTGGGCGCGGGTCGGGTGCGTGTTGACCGTGTGGGCGATAGCCACTGTGGCAATCAAGCCTGCCGCAATGGCGGCGGCTGAAAAGAATTTGTTTTTGTGCGTTTTCATTTCGGGTCTCCTGATTCCGTCGCTCTATCGGCCAACACATAGCCGTAATATTGCGGCGCACAAGCGGTGACGTAATCACATTAAGTTGTGCCTGCACTGCAGAGGGTTAAGGAATTATCGCGCTGCATCATTTTTGTTCATAAGAACGATCAATGGCGGTGTTGGCCGGCCGCTCGGCGGGTGAAAACCCACAAGGCGGATTAGCCGAACATAAACCGCCAATGTCTCCGATAGGGCGGCGATCTTGGCGGGCTGCGCCTAAAGCTAACCCGTCCGCTGAGCCGGCAGTGTGAACCGGCTCACATTCGACGGAAAAGCGCTTGGCTACGATCCCCGAAGTTGAAGGGAGGATTGTGATGCCGAAACACTTAGCCGCCGAAACGGCAGAATACGTTCTTTCGCAAACAAAGGAACTCGCGCAGCTTTCACGGGGAGCCGGACTGAAGACCCTGGCCTATTGGCTTGACGTCGCCGTGTCCGAAGGGGAAACCCAGTTAAAGAACAATAGCGAGTGGTCCTTTACGTTGAACTAGCAAGCCTAGGGTGGACTAAGACGCACCCCGATCGGCGCTTCGCGCCATCCGGGTACAGGCTGCGCGCCGAGCCCGCGCCTCGCTCATTCCGTCATTTCACGTTGATGGTAATCACCCTCAATTGGGAAGCCCGGCCGCCGATCACGACGTTGTAGGAGACCGAGTCCTTTCCATGAAAGCCAGGCTTGGATTTGTATCTGACCGTGCTGCCGGTGACCGTCTTGCCCGCGCACGTGCCGGTGCTTCCTGAGGCCGGCGTGCTTGGGGGTAATGTGCTTGCTATTCCCGGCACGACTGAAACGGTTCCGTGCACCGGATTTTTTGTAATACTCACTTTTATGGCAAGCGCATTGCAGTTCCGATCCCATGCCCGCTCATGCGAGATGCGCGTATTGACCCCGGATTCCGCCGGCCGCGTCAGTGTGAGTTCCTGGGCGGTAGCCCACTGGACCCACATCAGCGCAGCGAACAGACAACCAAGCGGAATCAGCCTTCGCATCCCAACCCCCCCGTTTCAACCGGCGTTCCCCAGGCGGCATCAACGATAGCAGACCGTGCAGTTCCCACGGAAGCCATAGGCAGGCCGCGGAAGCCGGGGTTATGCCGCATTGCAAAGTCTCACCGAACAACGACAATCGCCCCACAAGACAATAACCGTCCAAGGACCCCCATGCCCTGCTTCATCTGCACCGCCTGCGGCATGCAATATGCGCAAAGCGACCAGCCGCCGGCACAATGCGTCATCTGCGAGGAGGAGCGGCAATACGTGCCACCGCGCGGGCAGGCCTGGACCACGCTCGCGGCGCTGTCGCAAAGTCACATGAATGCCTTGCGCGAATACGAGCCGGGCGTCATCGGCATCGGCGCGGGCTTTGCCATCGGCCAGCGCGCGCTTTTGCTGCGCACGAGCGGCGGCAACGTGCTGTGGGACTGCGTCGCCACGCTCGACGCCGCGACGGTGACGGCGATTAAGGGTCTTGGCGGCATCCAGGCGATCGCCATCTCGCATCCGCACTTCTACACGACGATGGTGGAATGGGCGCACGCGTTCGGCGCGCACATTCATCTCAACGTCGCCGACCGACAATGGATCATGCGGCCGGATCCAGCGATTTACCTGTGGGAAGGCGATACCTTCAATCTCTGGGACGGCGTCACGCTGATCCGCTGCGGCGGTCACTTCGAAGGCGGCAGCGTGCTGCATTGGGCCGGCGGCGCCGGCGGGCGCGGCGTGGTCTGTTCGGGCGACATTCTCACGGTCGCCACCGACCGCAAGTGGCTCTCATTCATGCGCAGCTATCCGAATTTCATTCCGCTGTCGGCGCGCGACGTCGAGCGCATCGGCGCTGCGATGGCGCCGTTTCATTCGACGTGCTCTACGGCCATTACTTCGATCGCGTCATCGCCAAGGACGCCAAATCGGTGCTGGAAAAATCGATCGCGCGCTATCTCGCCGCGCTCAACGGAACGCGAGGATATTGACCACGAGCGCTAAAAAAACCCGGCCGCGCGCTGCCCAGAGGGGGCGGCAGCCGTCGCGGCCGGATGACGTTGCTCCACGTGTGACGTGCATAGCGCGTCATAGCGCGTCATCATGCCCGCCAGGCGTGAACAACGCGGTTGACGCCAATGCCGTCGCGGCTTCGCAAAGACTACTTAAGGGAAAGCCCGTAGGATCGCTTACTCGTCGCCGTCCTTCTCGGTCTTGCCGCCGAGCTGCTTGAGCTTGGCGAATACGGCGCTGACATTGAGATCGCTGCCGCCCGGCTTGTTCTCGGCTTCCGCGGCAGCGGCAGCGACTTCCGCCTCCTTGCGCGCGGTGGTTTCCGCGGCGGGCAGCAAAGTCGCGCCGGTGTCGGCCGGCGCCGGCTTTTCCTTGTTGGCGCGGTTGACCTCGAAATCGAGGTCGGTCTGGGTGGCGAGGCCGAGCGTCACCGGATCCATGGGCGCGAGCGCGGCGGCGTTCCAATGGGTGCGGTCGCGGATCGCCGAAATCGTCGACTTGGTGGTACCCACCAACCGCATGATGGCGCTGTCCTTGAGCTCGGGATGATTGCGCACCAGCCACAGGATGGCGTTCGGCCGGTCCTGCCGGCGTGATACCGGCGTATAACGCGGGCCTTTCTTAGCCCCGCGCTCGGGCGAGGGAACCGAAACTTTCTGTTCGGCCAGCGTAAGGCGAAGATCGTGGTTGGCTTCGGCCGCGGTGATCTGCTCGCGTGTGAGTTGGCCGGTCTGGATCGGGTCGAGGCCCTTGATGCCCTGCGCGGAGTCGCCGTCGGCGATCGCTTTCACCTCCAGCGGGTGCAGCTTGCAGAATTCGGCGATTTGGTCGAACGATAAAGCGGTGTTGTCCAACAGCCAGACGGCGGTCGCCTTCGGCATCAACGGTGCTGCTGTGGCCATGGCAAATCTCCTCTACGCTCCGCCCGCCCGCCGGGCGAAGCACCAGATCATCGATGATGATCGGAAAGTGGCCGGAATATAGGGTCTGAGTCGGGGCCATGCAACCTTCCCGGCTTGACAGAGCGGGGCGGCGCACCCCATGTCGGGTCTTGAAATTCGCGGAAAATCGGCGCGATTTCGAGGACAATATGGTCAACGCCCCGGAAAAGCCCGCACTCAAGGTGCTGCTGTGCTCGCCGCGCGGATTCTGCGCCGGTGTCGTGCGCGCCATCGAATCGGTGGAGCGGGCGCTCGCGATCTACGGCCCGCCGGTCTACGTCCGTCACGAAATCGTGCACAACCGTTACGTGGTCGAGAGCCTGCGCGCCAAGGGCGCGATTTTCGTCGAGGAACTCGACGAAGTTCCCGACACCGATGCCCCGGTCATCTTCTCGGCCCATGGCGTGGCGCGCAGCGTCCCCGAGGAGGCGGCGCGCCGCCATCTGTTCGCGCTCGACGCCACCTGTCCGCTGGTGACCAAAGTGCATCGCGAGGCGGCGATCCATTACCGCCGCGGCCGCGAAATCGTGCTGATCGGGCATTCCGGTCATCCCGAAGTGATCGGCACCTTGGGCCAGTTGCCGCCGAAAGCGGTGACGTTGATCGAGAGCGTGTCCGACGCCGCCAATTTTATCCCGCGCGACGCCAACAACCTGGCTTACGTGACGCAGACGACCTTGTCGGTGCAGGACACCGCGGAGATCGTCGACGTGCTGAAGGCGCGTTTTCCGGCCATCGCCGGGCCGCACAAGGACGATATCTGCTACGCCACCACCAACCGGCAGGACGCGGTCAGATGCGTGGCGCCCGTGGTCGATGCCATGATCGTGGTCGGCTCGCCCAATTCGTCCAATTCGCAGCGGCTCAAGGAAGTGGCCGAGCGCGCCGGCTGCCCGCGCGCCGTTCTGGTGCAACGCGCCGCCGATATCGACTGGTGTGCATTCGGTGCCGTCGGTACGCTCGGTATCACCGCCGGCGCCTCCGCCCCGGAAGTGCTGGTCGAGGAGATCATCGGCGCCTTCGCGCAGCGCTACGCGCTGAGCATCGAAACCGTTTCCGCCGCCGATGAGGAAATGTTCTTTCCGCTGCCTCGCCCGCTGCGGGAGAGCCAGGCGGCGGAGTGACGCTTTCATGGCCGTCTATACCGACGTCACCGCCGACGATCTCACCGAATTTCTCAGCCGTTACGAGATCGGCGCGCTGCTCGCCTACAAGGGCATCGCCGAAGGCGTGGAGAACTCCAATTTCCTGGTGCACACCAGCGCCGGCAACTTCATTCTCACGCTGTATGAGAAGCGCGTCGCAGAGAAAGACCTGCCGTTCTTTCTCGCCCTGATGGAGCATTTGGCGGCGCGCGGCATCACCTGTCCGCAACCGGTGAAGAACAAGCAGGGCGGCATGCTCGGCAAGCTCGCCGGCCGGCCGGCGGCGATCGTCACCTTTCTCGACGGCTTATGGATCCGCCGCCCGAATGCCGGCCATTGCGCGGCGGTGGGCGAGGCGCTCGCCGGCCTGCATCTCGCCGGCAAGGATTTTCCGAACAGGCGGGCGAATGCGCTGTCGATCGAGAGCTGGCGCGGCCTGTACGAGCACGCCAAAGCACGCGGCGACAGCGTGCGCCCCGGTCTGTGCGCGGAGATTGCCAAGGAGCTTGACGCGCTCGACAAGTCTTGGCCGCGCGATCTGCCGGACGGCGTGATCCACGCCGACTTGTTCCCCGACAACGTGTTTTTCCTCGGCGACAAACTATCCGGATTGATCGATTTCTATTTCGCCTGCACCGACACGCTCGCCTATGACGTCGCGATCTGTCTCAACGCCTGGTGCTTCGAGTCGGACCATTCCTACAACGTCACCAAGGGCCGCGCGCTGCTCAAGGCCTACGCGAAAGTGCGCGCGCTGTCGGCGGCCGAGCGCGCTGCGCTGCCCATGCTGGCGCGCGGCGCGGCGATGCGCTTTCTGCTCACCAGGCTGGTGGACTGGTTGGCGGTGCCGGACGGCGCGCTGGTCAAACCGAAGGACCCGCTGGAATATTTCCGCAAGCTGCGCTTCCACCAGTCGGTGAAGAGCGTGAGCGATTACGGGGTTGAGGCTTGAGCGAGCAGCGCGTCACCATCCACACCGATGGCGCCTGTTCCGGCAATCCGGGCCCGGGCGGTTGGGGCGCGATTCTCACTTTCGGCGACCACGAAAAGGAATTAAACGGCGGCGAGCCGCATACCACCAACAATCGCATGGAATTGATGGCGGCGATCGCGGCGCTGGAAGCCCTCAAACGTCCGTGCTCGGTCGATCTCTACACCGACAGCGAATATATGCGCGGCGGCATCACCGGCTGGATCAACGGCTGGAAGAAAAACGGCTGGCGCACCGCCGACAAGAAGCCGGTGAAGAACGTCGATCTTTGGAAGCGGCTCGATGAGGCGCTCAAGCACCATCAGGTGCGCTGGCATTGGGTGAAGGGTCATGCCGGCCACGCCATGAACGAGCGCGCCGATGAACTTGCGCGCGCCGGCATTGTCGCTGCGCGCGCCGGCGCGATTGGGGCGATGAAGTCGAAGTGATAACTAGAGCTGCTTGAGCAGCGCGTCGCCGCCGGAGATGTCGCATTTGCCGGGCGCGTCTTCGATATTGAGCGTCTTCACCACGCCATTGTCCACCAGCATCGAGTAGCGCTTCGAGCGGGTGCCGAGGCCATTGCCGGAGCCGTCGAAGGCCATATCGATGGCCTTGGCGAATTCGCCGTTGCCGTCGGCGAGAAACTCTATCTTGCCGGCCGCTCCGGTCGCCTTCTTCCAGGCTTCCATCACGAACGCGTCGTTGACGCCGGTCACCGCGATGGTGTCGACGCCCTTCGCTTTGAATGCGGCGGCGTTGTTGAGGAAGCTCGGGATGTGCAGGTTGTTGCAGGTGGGCGTGAAGGCGCCCGGCACTGCGAACAGCGCGACCTTCTTGCCTTTGAAGATATCATCCGTGGTCTTCGGCTTGTTGGGCCCTTCCGCGGTCGTCACGCGGAACGTTGCGTTGGGCAATTTGTCGCCGACTTTGATGGGCATGGGTGTCCTCTCCTGATTTTTATGAGATGCAAAATAGCGCAGCCGGCGAATTAGTCGAGATGAGTCTTGACCTCGGTGGCGCGGTCGCCCTGTACAATCGTGAATGTGAGTTCGAACGGGCCCTTGGGATCGACGCCGGGCGGCAGCCCATCGAGCTCGAAACCAAAATGCTGGTGGCCGGGCGGCGCGCCAGGTACCGGCTTGGGGATGGGCAGGGCCCATTCCGCCGTCGGGCCCTCGACGAACAGTTCGACCGGCTGACCGGTGGGCGCGGCGAGATCGACGAATACCAGCGGCTTGCGCTTGTCGTCGTTGGCGCGGCGCGCGGTCAATCCGGCCTCGGCGGCGGCAACCAGTTTCGGCACGCGCGCTTCGGCCGCGACAAGCGCGGCATTGTTAATTCCGTCCGCGGGTGAAATCGTCAATTCCACATTTGCCTCGACCGGCACGCACAGCTTCTCGCACACCGCGTAGTCGATCTTGGCGCGCAGCGTGACCGGCTTGTCCTTTTGCCGCGGGAAGACCTGCAGCGGCAGAACGACGCTGCCCTTATAGCCGATGATGGTGCCGGCATTGTCGGTGAAGGCATGCGGCGCCGGATAGAGCACCTTTACGGTCGCGAGATTGTCCGAGCCGGAAAAACTGAATCGCGGTGGCACGCCGGAATCGCCGGGATAACGCCAATAGGTATGCCAGCCTGGCTGCATCTTGATCTCGATACCGGCGCGCAGGCTGTCGGCGCCGTTATTGTTGGCGCCGGCGATCAGGCGAATGGCCGAGTAGCTGTCCTCGACCCAGGGCGAGGCGTCGGCGGCGCGTGCCGGAGCGCCGAGCAGCAAGGCGACGCTGCAGGTCGCCAAGGCCACGCCGATTCGACTGTTAAGATTCACCATGGCGCTCGATCTAGTCGGTTAAGCCGCGTTTCGCCACTGAATTCATTGTGAGCATTGGGTGAACAAGATACGGGCAAGCCTGGATATTTTGACGGCGATTTTGCCACAATTGTCCGGTTGAATATGACGGTGAATGATTGAATTTTCCGCAGTCAGCATTGTTTGCAAAGGCAGACCGATTGGGTAACCTTTTAGCATGAAGCTTCCACGTAAATCGCCCGGCAAGACGTCCGCGCGCGGCTACCTCGACGGCCAGATGCTAATCGCGATGCCGGCGATGAACGACGAGCGGTTCGCGCGTGCGGTGATTTACGTTTGCGCGCACTCCAGCGAAGGCGCTATGGGCATCGTCGTCAATCATCCAGCCGGCAACATCAAATTCCCCGACCTGCTGGTGCAGCTTGAAGTGATTCCGGCGGCCGAACGCATCCAATTGCCGACCAAGGCGGAGGACGTCAAGGTGCTCAAGGGCGGGCCGGTGGAAACCGGGCGCGGCTTCGTGCTGCACTCGGCCGATTTCTTCATCGAGAACTCGACGCTGCCGATCGACAAAGGCATCTGCCTCACCGCCACGCTCGATATCCTCAAGGCGATCGCGCACGGCAACGGGCCGCAGAGCGCAATACTCGCACTCGGCTATGCCGGTTGGGCGCCCGGGCAATTGGAAAACGAGATCCAGGCGAACGGCTGGCTGCATTGCGCCGCCGATCCGGAATTGATCTTCGGCACCGACACCGACGGCAAATATGACAAGGCGCTGCGCAAGATCGGCATCGATCTAGGCCAGCTGTCGAGCGAATCCGGACACGCCTAATTCTTCGCAGTCGTCCCGGCCAAGCGAACGTTAGCGAGCGCGAGCCGGGACCCATAGCCACCGGACTATCGATAGGCTGCGGAGTATGGGTCCCCGCTTACGCGGGGACGACCAGAAAATAAATTAGCGCGCGACTTCCAGCTTTTCGCTGCTGAGCAGCCCGCCGGCCGCCTGTGGGCTCATCGGCTCGCCGAAGGCAAAACCTTGCGCGTATTCGCAACCCATCTGGTAAAGCTCGACCGCGTCCGAATCGGTCTCGGCGCCTTCCGCCACTACGTCCATGCCGAGATCGTGGGCGAGCGCGATGATCGAGCGCAGGATCACCGGCCGCGTGCCGCGCGCAGTGGTGCGCACGAACGACTGATCGATCTTGATGGTGTCGAACGGAAAGCGCTGCAGATAGGCGAGCGAGGAATGTCCGGTGCCAAAATCGTCGAGCGACAGTCCGACGCCGAGCTCCTTGATGCGGGTAAGCATCTGCGCGGCATGCTCGGGGTTTTCCATCACCAGAGATTCGGTGATTTCCAGCTTGAAGGTGCCGCGCGCCAGCGTCGAACGCGACAGCACGCTGCGCAGGTCCTGGATCAAGTCGTGGCGCAGCAATTGCCGCGACGACACGTTGACGCTGGCGAAGATCGGCTCGCGCGCGCGGCTGGCGGCTTGCCAGAGCGCGAGCTGTCGCGCGGTGCGGTCGAGCACGAACAGGCCGAGGTCGGAAATCAGGCCGATTTCCTCGGCGGTGGCGATGAACTCGGCCGGTGACAAGCGGCCAAGCTTGGGATGGTCCCAGCGCGCCAGCGCCTCGAAACCGGCAATGGCGCGATCCTCCAGCCGCACGATGGGCTGGTACAGCACCTTGATCTCCTCGCGCTCGATGGCGCGGCGCAGTTCCGATTCCATCGTTAGGCGGTCGGTCTTGCGTGAGCGCATGGCCGGCTTGAAAATTTCGATGCGGTCGCCGCCGATCCGCTTGGCGTGATACATGGCGAGCTCGGCGTCCTTGAGGACTTCCTCGGTGTTGCGCGCCTCGTTTTCGGCGAGCGCCAGTCCGATCGAGGCGGTGATGAAGATTTCGCGGTCGTTGAAGCCGATCGGCGCGCGCAAGGTGCGGCGCATGGTCTCGGCGAAGGCTACGATGCGCGCGGGCTCGCGTTCCGACAGCAGGATCAAGGCGAACTGATCGCCGGATAGCCGCGCCAGCGTATCCTGCGGCTTGAGCAGGCGCGCGAGCCGGCGTGCGATGGTGAGCAGCACGGAATCGCCAATGGAAATACCGACCGAGTCGTTGACCTGCTTGAAGCGATCGAGATCGATCACCAGCACCGACGGCCGGATTTGCGGATCGGAACGGGCGAAGCCGAAGGCCGCCTCCATGCGGTCGATGAACAATTCGCGGTTGGGCAGGCCGGTGAGATTGTCGTGCACCGCGTCGAACAGCAGCCGCTCCTCGGCTTTCTTGAAATCGGTGACGTCGGTGAGCGTGCCGACCAAGCGCACCACTTCGCCGTCGGAGCCGACGACAGGGCGCGCCTTCAGCGAGAACGAGAGGTAATGACCGTCGGTCGCGTGCAATCGGAAATCCTGATTGAGGCGTCCGCGCCGCTGTTCCACCGCGCTGTCGAGCGCGGCGCGGAAACGATCGCGGTCGAGCGGATGCAGCACCTCGAGCCAGTCCGCCGCCGCGCCTTCCAGCGTACCGCGCTTGAGGCCGAGCAGCTGTTCGGTCTCCGGGCTGGTGTAGACCTTGTCGGCGGAAACGTCCCAGTCCCAAATCAGATCGCCGGCGCCGGTGAGCGCCAGCGCGCGGCGCTCCACATCCGAAACAATGCCGTGGGTGATGCCGCCGGCGAAGGCGTGCTGCATCACCGTAAAGCCGATCAGCATCACGATCAGCACCAGGCCGCCCAGCAAAGCCGGGCCGATGATGTCGTTGGTGACGACGCCGGTGACGGCAAGCCCTGCAGCCGCCGTCCATACCACCAGCAGCAACCAGGTCGGGATCAGCAGTACCGCGCGGTCGTACCCGTGGGCGGAGAGATAGATCACCAGTGCCAGCCCGAACGCCGCGATTCCGGCAAGCGACATGCGCGCGATGCCGGAGGCCACTGCGGGATTGAACACCGCCACCGCGGTCAGCGCGGCGAGCGCGGCTAGCCATGCGATGGTGATATGGGCGTAGCGCACGTGCCAGCGCGACAGATTGAGGTAGGCGAACAGAAACACCAGCAGCGTTGCCGACAGGATCGCCTCGCCGCAAGCGCGCCAGATGCGCTCGGCGCCGGCCGACATGTCGAACACCTTGCCCCAGAATCCGAAGTCGATGCCGATATAGATGAGCACCGCCCAGCCGAGCGCGGCGGCGGCAGGGAACATCACCGAGCCCTTGACCACGAATAGGATAGTGAGGAACAGCGCCAGCAGGCCGGCGATGCCGATGACGATGCCGTAGTACAAAGTGAAGGAGTTGACCTTGTCCTTGTAGGCGTCCGGTTCCCACAGATAAATTTGCGGCAGCTTGTCGGTGCGCAATTCGGCGACGAAGGTGATGACCGTGCCGGGATCGAGCGTGACGCGGAATATGTCCGCGGTCGTGTTTTCCTGCCGCACCGGACGGTCGCCCGAGCTCGGCGTGATGCCGGCGAGGCGCGATAAGCCGAGATCCGGCCAGAATAGGCCGGAGCCGACCATGCGGTAATGCGGCACGACGATCAGCCGGTCGATTTGTTCGTCGGAATTATTGGTGAGTGCGAATACCGCCCAGTTGGTATTGCGCTCGCGCGCGCGCACCTCAATGCGGCGCACGATACCGTCAGGGCCGGGTGCAGTGGAAACCTGGATGCGATCGCCTTCGGTTTTTTGCACGTCGGTAGCGTCGGTGAGATCGATGGCAGAGGCGCCGAGCCGCACGTTCACGGCTTCGACGGCGTGCGAAGGCTGCGTCGCCAGCAGCAAGCCGGTGAGCGCGAGGACGGCGACAAACGCGCAGCGGAACGAGATCAATCCAGAACCCCCGACCGTGACAGTGCCAGTCATCGTGCTGATCCGGCACCGACGGTGAAAATCTGCAAGCAAATGCCCCCGGCGTGATGTTGCGTCGATATTGCGCCGATTTCGCGGCCCTTGCGCGCTTGCCGGGCGTACCGGTTCCGCTCTCGATGGGCAAGAGATTTGCGCATTTTCAAAGGGTTAGTACGATCTTGCCAATATGAGCGCTGGTTTCCATCAACGCATGGGCGGCCGCTGCTTCCTTCAACCGGAAGGTCTTGAAGATCACCGGCTTAATCTTACCCGACGCCAGCAACGGAAGCGCATTGTCCTCGACCGCGCGCGCGATCGCACCTTTGTCCGCATTCGAGCGCGAGCGCAGCGTCGAGCCGGTGTGATGCAGCCGCTTGAGCATGAGGCGCATGTAATTGACCTCCGCCTTCGGGCCGCCCTGGAAAGCGATCTGCACGATGCGTCCCTCCACCGCGGCCGCTTCGTAATTGCGTGCGATGTAATCGCCGCCGACCATATCCAGTATAACGTCGGCGCCTTTGCCGTCGGTGGCCGCTTTGGTGGCCGCCACGAAGTCCTCAGTTTTATAGTTAACGGCGACGTCGGCCCCGAGCTTGCGGCAGGCCGCGCATTTTTCCTCAGAACCGGCGGTGGTGATGACACGCGCGCCGAGCGCCTTGGCGAGCTGGATCGCTGTCGTGCCGATTCCGGAGGTGCCGCCATGCACCAGAAAAGTTTCGCCGCTCTTGAGACCGCCGCGCTCCACCATGTTGTGCCAGACAGTGAAGAAGGTCTCCGGGATCGCCGCGCCCTCGACCATCGATAATTTGCCGATCGGGAGCGCATGGCTTGCGTGTGCGAGGCAATATTCGGCGTAGCCGCCGCCGACTACCAGCGCCATCACGCGGTCGCCGGTTTTCCAGCGCTTGACATTGTCTCCGAGCGCCACGACTTCGCCGGCGATCTCCAGGCCCGGAATATCCGGCGCCCCGGGCGGCGGCGGATAGAGGCCCTGGCGCTGCATCACGTCCGGTCGGTTGACGCCGGCGGCCGCGACCTTCACCAGGATCTCAGCCTGGCCGGGCGTGGGGACCGCGCGCTCTTCCGGTACCAGCGCCTCGGGTCCGCCAGGGGCTTTGATGCCGATGGCCGTCATGCGAGTGGGAAGCGCGGACATAAGTTCCTCGTTTCTGTCAGGGCAGGGCGCCTGTTTAGGCGGGCGATGGCGATGTGACAACCCGTGCGGGCGCGGGTAAATTCCGGCCTACGGAGCTTTGCCATGGCGGCGATCGACGACGACGACAAGCCGAAGAAAAAGGTCGTGCACGAGATCGGGCAGGACCTGAGCCTGCTCTCGGTAGAAGAACTGGCCGCGCGCGTGCAGCTTATGCACGACGAGATTTCGCGGCTGGAAGCGGATATGGCGAGCAAGCGCGTGTCGCGATCGGCCGCCGACCAGTTTTTCAAACGGTAAGCGCGCACCGTTGCCGCGTTCGAATAAAAATCCGGCATTGGAGGCAATTCTTTAACGCGTCGTTAAGCCTTCTGGATCATTACTGTGAACGTCCATCTTCGTGGACATTGAGTGGCTCCTGTCCACTCTGTTTGACGCCTCCCTGTTATCAACTTCGAGCCGCCGGCAACGGCGGCTCTTTTTTGTCCCATTCCGGGACAGGTGCGGCCAGCTATGCTGGCCGCGGTCTTAAGCCTGACCAGCAACTATGTCATAAAGTTTGCCGATCCCGGTATGGACATATCGGGCCGGAGAGAGCGATGCTGATTTGGACACGGGACGCGTAACAGTCCTGGTAGGGGTAAGGCGTAGCGTTATGGCTGAGAAGTCGATGAACGAATTGCAGCCGGTGTCGTTCGGCGCGCGGCTCGCCAATTCGCAAGTTTTTGCCGATCTGTTCCGTGACGGCATGGCGCTGGTGGAGGAGACCGCGACCTATCTCGACGGTCGCGGCCGGCAGGAATCCAAGAAACTCGAGCGCGCCGCCGCGCTCGCTTACGCCACCGAAAGCATGCGACTGACCACACGGCTGATGCAGCTTGCGTCCTGGCTGCTGCTGCACCGCGCCGTGAAGGAAGGCGAGATGTCGCTCGCGCAGGCCAACAAGGAGAAGAGCAAGGTCAAGCTCTCCGCCGCCGACTTCCACGAACCGCATAATCTGGAATTGCTGCCCGCGAGCTTGCGCGAGTTGATCGAACGTTCGCACAAGCTGCAAGCCAAAGTGCGCCGGCTCGACGCCACCATCCACAATCAGACCACGCCCGAGCAGGGCACGGCGGTCAATCCGGTCGAGCGCCAGCTCGGTCTGCTGAAGGCGGCCTTCGGCGCGGAAAGCGTGTAACTGTCATTTCGGGGCGCGCCGAAGGCGCGAACCCGAAATCCAGAAACGCATTGCACGAAGCCCCTGGATTCCGGGTTCGCTCGCATAGCGCGTCGAAGACGCGCGTAAACGCGCTTATGGCTCACACCCCGGAATGACGGGAGAAAACAAAACCCCCGCGGCTTGGCGGGGTTTTTCGTTCGAGGCTAAAGCCCCGCGTTATTTCTTGTCGGCTTTTTTCTCGTCGGTCTTCTTGTCGTCGGCCTTCAGGAAGCCGGAGAATTTCTTCTGGAAGCGCGACAGCCGGCCGCCGCGGTCGACCAGATGCTGCTGGCCGCCGGTCCAGGCCGGGTGCGACTTCGGGTCGATGTCGAGATGCATGACATCGCCCTCTTTGCCCCAGGTGGAGCGGGTGGTGAATTCGCTGCCGTCGGTCATCACCACCTTGATGGTGTGGTAGTTGGGATGCATGTCTTGCTTCATCGCTTGGGTTCCGTGGGCGCTGGGCAGCGCCAAAAGGGGCTGAATTTGGCGGCTCTATACAGGAGCCGGACGCAGGCGGCAAGCCGCCGCATTTGACCCGGATCAAGGCCGCAGGGCATTGTCCAGCCTCTTTTGCGCAGGCCGTCGACCCTACACTCGGCGGCCTTCGGCTTGGTTGGGATTGGATACGATGAATCGAATGGAATTCCGCGCCGCCGGCTCGCTCGCGGCCGTATTCTCGGTCAGGCTGCTCGGCCTGTTCATGATCTACCCGGTGTTCGCCGCCTATGCCGAGCAGCTTTCGGGCGCGACGCCCTATCTGGTCGGCGAGGCGCTCGGCATTTACGGACTGAGCCAGGGGCTGTTGCAGATTCCCTTCGGCCTGCTGTCCGACAAATTCGGACGCAAGCCGATGATCGTCGTCGGTCTGATCCTGTTCGCGATCGGCAGCGCGGTGGCGGCGCTTTCCACGTCGATCGGCGGCGTCATTTTCGGCCGCGTGCTGCAAGGCGCCGGCGCCGTCGGCTCGGTGATCCTGGCGCTGGTCGCCGATCTGACCACCGAGGAGAACCGCACCAAGGCGATGGCCATGGTCGGCATCACCATCGGCGGCTCCTTCATGATCGCGCTGGTAACCGGGCCGATCCTGGCGCGGTTCATCGGCGTGCAGGGCATCTTCTGGCTGATGGTCGCCCTCGCTCTCATCGGTATCGCAATCACCGAATTCATCGTGCCGAGCCCGCGCCGCCTAAGCGTGCATCGCGATGCCGAGGCGGTGCCGGCATTGATCGGTTCGGTGTTGTGGAACGGCGAATTGTTGCGGCTCGATGTCGGCATCTTCGCGCTGCACGCCATGCTGACGGCGAGCTTCCTGGTGGTGCCCGGCCTATTGCGTGGCACGCTCGACATCGCGACGCATAACGATTGGATGATCTATCTGCCGGTGCTGCTGATTTCGATTGCCGTGATGGTGCCGGCCATTATCGTGGCCGAGAAATATCGCCGCATGAAGGGCGTGTTCGTCGCCGCGGTAGTCGCGCTGCTGGTCAGCCAGGTGATGCTCTATTTCGGCGCGCACAATTTGTATGTCCTGCTGGCCGCGCTCACGCTCTTCTTCTCCGGCTTCAATGTGATGGAAGCGAGTCTGCCCTCGCTCATCACCAAGGTGGCGCCGCCCGATGCCAAGGGCACGGCGATGGGTCTTTATTCGAGCCTGCAGTTCCTCGGGATTTTCGTCGGCGGCGTGGTCGGCGGCTGGGCCAATCAGACCGGAGGCAGCGCCGGAGTTTTTGCACTGACCGGTGTGCTGGCGCTGCTCTGGCTACTCGCGGCGGCCACCATGCGGCAACCGAGCTATCTGACGACGCGGCTCGTGCCGATCGGCGAGGGTCAGACCGCCGATGCCGAGAGCCTCGCCGCGCGGCTGCGTCAGGTGCCGGGCGTAGCCGAGGCGGTCGTGATCGCAGAGGAAAAGCTCGCTTATCTCAAGGTCGATTCCAAAACCTTCGACGCCGCCCTGGCGCATTCGCTGGCCGGCGCGTCGTGACTGCGAACTCCATTGTCATTGCCTCTCTCCGCTCATGCCCGCGTAAGCGGGCATCCAGTTCTTACTTTGCCGCCTTAAGCGCTGGGTCCCCGCTTCCGCGGGGACGAGCGGAGTGAGTGCGCGCTCGCGTCTATCGTCGATTCAATTTTCAAACAGCAACTAGCCAACGCTCCGCCGCCCGTATTCTTTGCGGCGCCGGGGACGCCGTAGTCCAACTCGCCTTCGCGCTGCGCGCTTCGGCGGGCAAGCCGCCCGCTCTCGAAAGAACCGAGGGCGCGCGGGACGCCAAGGGTCCTGACGGACCCGCGGACCTCGACGCCTCGCGACATCGAGGCTTGTCGAAGTCCGATAGTACCGCAAGTCCGCCAATCCGATGGCGTCCCGCGCGCGGTGTTTGAGGTTTGCTCCGCGCCGACCCCGGTGGGCAGACAATTTTTACCCACCGCTAGAGGGCTTGCTCGGCGCCGGAAAGATTGAACTCCCCTTTTGGGCGGAGTTCGCCCCTTGCGGACACCGGCTACGCCCAAGTGACCACCTGCCGGGTGGCCGGGCCTCGCGCGGCTTGGACCGCCGGGCGGGGCAGCGCATCTCCGCTGCCACCTCATTCCCCGGCCACCGCTCCCCGCCCCGCGTCTGGAGACGCTGATCAGACACCCCTCGGTCACGAGGGACGGGATGTAGGGATATTATCCTAAGGAATATTGTCCTGTCAAGCGCTATGTGCGCACCACTGTCGAGCGACTGCGCGAATTCGCAAAGTCGGCCAAACCGCCGCTCCCAGTTCGCCACAAGCACGCCCGAATTCAGCCCCAACCGCTCCCTGCGCCGGCCACAACTCGCTGTGAGCATCCTTTCGTTCCGTTCCTGATTCCATCGGAGGGGTTCATGCGATTATCCGCGCTTGCTGGCAATGCGTTTGCCGTCCTGCTCATGTCCGTCGTCTCGGCCGCCGGCATTGCCGGCGCCACGCCCAATTCCGAACCGGTGCGTCTCACCGGTCCGCTCAGCCACGACAATCTCGCCGTCTATTTCGTGCACGGCGCGTCGAAATCAGGCCCGGTGCCGCTCACGCTGCAAGAGGCGCTCGCGCAAGGGTCGGTGCAAGTGAGCGAGACCGGCAACGTCAACACGCTGGCGATCGAGAATCTCGGCGACCAAGCGGTGTTCGTGCAAGCCGGTGACGTGGTGAAGGGCGGCCGGCAGGATCGCACCTTGACGGTGAGCCTGCTGCTGCCGCCGAAATCCGGCCGCGTGCCGATCGCCTCGTTCTGCGTCGAGCACGGACGCTGGTCGGCGCGCGGGGCCGAGGATGCGCGCAGCTTCTCGGCCTCGGCGGCGGCGGTGCCCTCGCGCGAAATGAAGCTGGCGATGCAGGCGCCGATGCCGGCGGTCGCCGCCAATGGCGGCGTGGACACTGGCTTGCGCCAGCAAAAGGTCTGGGACGGCGTCAAGGCCGCGCAGGAGCGGCTCGCCGCCGCGACCGGGGTCGACGTTCGTTCGCCGCAATCGGCGAGCAGCCTGCAACTGGCGCTGGAAAACGAAAAACTGGCTGCCGCGCGCAAGGCCTATGTGGCCGCGCTCAAGGCGGCCGGCGCGCAAGGCGACGATATCATCGGCTATGTGTTCGCGGTCAACGGCAAGCTCAACAGCGCTGAAATCTACGAATCGAACGGCCTGTTCCGCAAGATGTGGCCGAAGCTCCTGGACGCCAGCGCGACCGAAGCGATCAGCCACCGCAACGACCCCAAAGATGCGGCCCCGCCGATCAAGGCGGTGACGTCGTTCCTCGACGCGCCCGCCGCCGCGACGCCGAGCGAAACGCCGCTCAATTTCGGCGTGCGCCGGATCACGCGCGAGAATGACAAGGAGCTGCTGTTCGAAACGTCGCGCGCCGACGGCTGGGTGCACAAGAGCTATCTGGCGAAGTGACATTATTTCCCTCTCCCCGCAATGCGGGGAGAGGGAAACGAGGGTCGTGGGCCAGTTTGAAATAGAAATATAATCTAGTTACCGGGGCATCGCTGCATTTTATAAGCGGAGCTTGGAACCTAAGCCGTCTCAAAGCGTTTGACGTAAATCAGGGGGGCGGCCCATGAGCGCGGTGCAACTATTTTTGCTTGGCATTATGGTCGCTTGGACGCCATCGCTAATTTTTTTGGCGTGGTCCTTGATCGCTCCGCAATCAGAGTACCAACAGGAACGCTTCGACGATCAACCAACCGATAATGGTAGCCCATACCATGACGGCAAAGACGCCAAATCCGATCAGAAGTGGACGCCATCTCCTGTCAGCCCATTGCAATAATTTATATCTGCGGGTTTCGGGCATGTTGACCTCGTGATGCCCGCCAATCCCCATATAAAATAACTGAGCCGCTCAATTGGTTCCAACGCCGCATCAATTGGCGGCCTCCCAATTCTGCAGCATCTTCAGTGTTATTTATTTCCCAAAGTTTGTCTGTGACACCAGAGGCCGCCAGGCCATCCTATTCACCGGCTTGCCCGATACCGGGTTCTTGTCTTCGCCCGCATAATCAAAGCCGTGCTTCTCGTAGAAGCGGATGGCGCGCGCGTTGTCCTTGTTGACCAAGAGCTCGAGGCCTTGCGGCGACAGCCGCTTGGCCTCGTCGAGCAGCATGAGCGCGACGTCCGAGCCCCAATACTCGGTCGCCACCACGAGCTGGTCGAGATACATGGTTTCCGGATCGACGGTGACAAAGCCGATGAGTGCGCCGTTGTCTTCCGCGACCACCACGCGCGCCACCGGCACCAGCTCCTTGCGCCAGCGCTCGCGCCACCAGGGCACGCGCTCGGTGAAGTTGAGATGCGGATAATGCTTCTGCCAGGTGCGCCGCCACAGCTCGATCGCCGCGTCCTCGTCGGCGGCGGAGTAGGGGCGCAGGGTGAGATGCGACATTCTCAACTTGTCATCACCGGGCCGCCGCGAAGCGGCGTGACCCGGTGATCCCGGTTCATGAGGCACGTCCGTGCCTACCTAAGCGGGATGGCCGGGACAAGCCCGGCCATGACAATTGTGGGGGGCTACCGCTCGGTCAGCTTGAACTCGATGCGGCGGTTGCGCCGGTAGGCGTCTTCGGTGGTGGCGGTATCGATCGGCTGGAATTCGCCGAAGCCGGCGGCGACCAGCCGCTGCGGCGAGACGCCCTTGCCGACCAAATATTGCACCACCGAAATCGCGCGCGCCGCCGAGAGGTCCCAGTTCGACTTGAATGGCCCGCCGGTGCCGCTAATCGGCCGTATGTCGGTGTGGCCGTCGACGCGCAGCACCCAGGCGATATCGGCCGGGATCCGCCTTTCGAGTTCGACCAGCGCGCCCGCCACCTTTTCAAGTTCGGCGGTCGCCTCCGGCTTGAGGTCGGCCTTGCCGGTGTCGAAAAACAGCTCCGATTGCAGCACGAAGCGGTCGCCGACGATGCGCACGTCGGGCCGGTTACCGAGAATCTCGCGCAGCTTGCCGAAGAAGTCGGAACGGTACTTGGTCAGCTCCTGCACCTTCTGCGCCAGCGCCAGATTGAGCCGCTGGCCGAGATCGGCGATCTTGCTCTGCGCCTCCTTGTCCTTCTTCTCTGCGGCATCGAGCGCAGTCTCGATCGCGGCGAGCTGGCGGCGCAACGCCGCGATCTGCTGGTTGAGGATTTCGACCTGCGCCAGCGCGCGCGAGGAAATCTTCTTCTCGCCTTCGAGCTGGCCGCTGAGTTCGGCGACCTTGCCCTGCGCCGCGGCGACGCCCGCGCCGGAGCCCTCGGCGAGGCCTTTGTATTTGTCGCGATCGCTCTCGGCGGAAGCGAGCGAGGCGCGCAGTTGAGCGAGCTGGTCCTCGAGGTTGGCCTTGCCGGTCTTCTCCATCGACAACAGCTCGGTGAGCTGGGCGATCTGCGCGTTGAGGCGGGAAAGCGCGGTGTCTTTGCCGGCGACTTCCTGCTGCAGATAGAATTGCACCACCACGAACACGGTCAGAATGAAAATGATGCTGAGGATCAGCGTCGACAGCGCGTCGACAAAGCCGGGCCAGTAGTTCATGCCGCTTTCGCCGCGGCGCGCTCGGGCTAGGGCCATATCTTACATCACTCGCTAGCGGTCGACTTTCTCGCGCACCATGATCTCCAGGAGCCGCTTGATCTCGCGCTGCTGCTCGGCCTGGCTGTCGGCCCAATCGCGGATCATCTGCTGCTCGGTGCGCATATGGTGCACCAAACCCTGAATCGCTTCGGCCAGATTGGACATGGCGCTGGAAGCGCCCTTGCTGGTGCCGCCTTCGCTGAGCGCTTCGCGCAGGCGATCGATGGCCGAGCGCATCTCGGTCGTGCCGCCGGCGGCGACGATCGGTTCGGCCGCCTGGTCGTAGACCGTGGTGGAGAGCCAGTCTTCCAGTTCGGTGTAGAAGCGGTTTTGCGCCTGGCTCGATTGCAAGTCGAGAAAGCCAAGAACGAGCGAACCGGCAAGCCCGAATAGCGAAGAAGAAAACGAAATTCCCATGCCGGAGAGCGGCGCGGCCAGGCCGTCGCGCAGCGAGTTCGAACATGGAGCCTGCATCGCCGCCGGTCTTCAGCCCCTGGATCACGCCGCCGACCGAGCCGACCGTCTCGATCAGGCCCCAGAACGTGCCGAGCAGGCCGAGGAACACCAAAAGGCCGGTCATGTAGCGCGCGAGGTCGCGCGCCTCGTCGAGCCGGGTGGCGATCGAATCGAGAATGCCGCGCATCAATTGCGCCGACATCGCCATGCGGCCGACGCGGCTGCCGAGGATCGCCGCCATCGGCGCCAGCAGCACCGGCGGCCGCTCGACCGCAAGGCCGGGATCGGCGAGACGGAAATTGTTGACCCAGGCGATTTCCGGATAAAGCCGGATCACCTGGCGTACCGACAGCACGATGCCGATGAACAACACGCCGATGATCAGCGAGTTCAGGCCGGGATTGGCCATGAACGCAACTGCGATCTGTTTGTACAACACGAAGGCGACCAGACCGCCGAGCACGACGAACACCAGCATCCGCAACAGGAAAATGCGGGGCGATGAAAGTTTGAGCGGATCGAGTTCTTTTGCCATGAGCCTAGAAAGTTAACGCCGGCTGGGTTGTCCGGACTCAATATGCCACAGACGCGTGACAAGGAAAAAGCAGTTGTTCCGCAACTCCTAGCATAGAGCGGCGGATTGAGTTCAAATTGCGGTCGGCTTCAACCCTTGCCGGCCCCTTTCAGCACGCGCAGCAGTTCTTTCTGGATCGCCTCGTTGCCGGCGACGACATGGCCTTTGGCAAATATTTCGGCACCGCCGTCGCAATCGGAAACGAAACCGCCGGCCTCGCGCACCAGAATGGAGCCGGCCGCCACGTCCCAGGGCTTGATGTCGCGCTCCCAATAGCCGTCGAGCCGGCCGGCGGCGACCCAGGCGAGGTCGAGCGCGGCGGCGCCGAAGCGGCGCAGGCCGGCGACTTGCTCCTGCATGACGCCGGTTTCACGGCGCGCCAGTGCCAGATCGCCGCGGCCGATATGCGGCAAGCCGCAGGCGATCACCGCGTCGGTGAGCCGCGTGCGGCCGGCGACGCGGATGCGCTGCTCGTTCATGAACGCGCCCTTGCCGCGTTCGGCGATGAACATTTCTTCGCTGGCCGGGTTGTAGATCAGGCCGGCGATCACGGTGTCTTCGCGCTCGAGCGCGATCGAAATCGCGAATTGCGGAATGCCGTGCAGGAAATTGGTGGTACCGTCGAGCGGGTCGACGATCCAGCGGTGCGATTTGTCGGCGCCCTCGCGCGTGCCGCCTTCCTCGCCGAGAAAACTGTAGCCGGGCCGCGCCTTGGAGAGTTCCTGGTATAGCGTCTCCTCGGCGCGGCGGTCGGCCGATGAGACGAAATTCGCCGGGCCCTTGAGCGAGACCTGCAACTTCTCCAGCTCGCCGAAATCGCGTTTGAGCGCGCGCGCGGTTTTGCGCGCGGCGGCGATCATCACATTGAGCAGGGCGGAGTGGTGCATGGCGCGTGGGGTCTGCCCGCGAAGGCGTGCGCCGTCAAGAGCGCGGGGCGGCGGTAGAGAGCCATTTCTGGGCCGCCTTCTCGGCGTCCTCGCGCACCTGTTGCGTCTGCTTGCCGGCGAAAGCGTCGAGCTCGGGATCGCCGGCGCCGCCCGCCTTGGCGACGATGTGCCACTTGACGGCCTCGACCGGGTTGGCCGGCATGCCGCGCCCGGCCATCAGAATGCGCGCCAGCCGGTCCTGCGCGATCGGGCTGCCGCGGTGCGCCGACTTCAGGAACAGCTGGGCGGCGGCGGCTTCGTTCTTGGCGATGCCGGTGCCGTTGAACTGCGCGATGGCGTATTCGACCATGGCGTCGAGATTGCCGGCGACGGAAGCAAGCCCCATCAGGCGCGCGGTCTCGTTGATATCTTTCGGTACGCCGCGGCCCTCTTTGTACATGGTGGCCAGCGCGTATTGCGCTTCGGAATTTCCGGCGTCGGCGGCCTGCCGGAACAGCTCGGCGGCGCGCGCGAAGTCCTGCGGGAATTGCTGGCCTTGCAGGTAGAGCAGGCCGAGATCGTAGGCGGCGGCCGCGTGTCCGAGTTTGGCGGCGGACGCCAGCAGGCGGGCGGCTTCGTCCGGATTGCGCGCGCCGGCGCGGCCTTCGAGATTGAACATCGCCAGCGCGAACATGGCCTCGCGGTCGCCTTGCGCGGCGGCCCGTTTGTACCAGTCCGCCGCCTTGATGTCGTCTTCGGCGACGCCAAGCCCTTGCGCGTAGATGAGGCCGACCAGCGTCATGGCGGTGGGGTCGTTCTGCTGCGCGCGCTTGGTGGCCTCGGCGAGCGCGGTCAAATATTGGCCGCGCTGAAAGGCGCCGTAGGCGATGTCGGCATTGGGATTATCCGCGACGGGCGGCGGTGGAGCGGGCGGCGGCGTTTTTTTCTTGGGCTGCGCCAGCGCCGGCGCCGCCAGGGCCGCGAGTACGCACAGCGCGAGGATCGTGCTGCCCCGGCGCGCCGTCATGCCGCGCTCTCCGGAATGCGCAGATGGCCGGCGGCGCGCGCGATTGCTTCTGGAATCGCCTGCAGGTCGCGCCACAGCCAATCGCCGAGCGCGACGAAATCGGCGCCGGCCTTTACCAGTCTCGGCACTTCCTCGTCCGACGCGGCATAGCCGACGCAAGGGGCCTCGAACACCTCCGCCCACCAGCCGACGCGCTCCTCGATCGCCGCGAAGCCCGGCCGTTCGCCGGCGGCGTCCGGTTCGCCGAACATCACATAGTCGGCGCTCGCTTCGGCCGCGACCATGGCGTCGTGGCGGGTGACCAGGCCGCCGATGCCCACGATGCGTTCGGGTTTGAGTTGTTCCAACGCGGCGGTGAAATCCGCGATGCCGGTGAGATGCGCGCCGTCGGCGCCGGCGCGCGCCACCAGGTCGGCGTGACCGTCGATCAGCAGCGCCGCGCCCTTGCCCTGGACGATGGGGCAAAGCGCCTTGACGCGGTTGATCTGCGTACGCTCATCCGCGTCGGATAATCGCAGCAGCACGGCAGCGACGTCGCCGGCTGCCAAGGCCGCCGCAAGCTGCGGGGAGAACGCTTGAGCGTCCACGATCGGCGGCGTCACCAGATAGAGGCGCGGCGCCGGCCGCGGGTCGGCCTGTTTGGGTCGCGAAGCCATGTCCCACGCATGCTAGCGCAATCGGGCGGAAACTTGACGCCATTTAGCTGCGCGCGAAGGCCGCGAGTTCACGCGCCACGCGGGCGATCACACTGTCCCAGTCGCCGATCTCCGGCTGCCGGAACAACCGGGCGGTCGGGTACCAGGGGCTATCCTCGCGCTGCAAGAGCCAGCGCCAGTCCTGAATAGAGGACAACAGGATCCAGACCGGCTTGCCCAGCGCGCCGGCAAGATGCGCCACCGCGGTGTCGACACTTATCACCAGGTCGAGCGCCTCCACGGCGGCCGCAGTGTCGGCGAAGTCGACGAGCGCCGTATCCAGGCGCAGCAAGTTGGGAAAGGCCGCGAGCGCGGCCAAATCGGTCTCGCGGTATTCGCGCTGCAGACTGACGAAGTCGATGCCGGGCAGCGACAACAGCGGCGCCAAGCGATGCAAGGCGATGCTGCGGTTGTGATCGTTCTTGTGTGTCGGTTTGCCGGACCAGACCATGCCGACGCGCGGCCGTCCGGTGTCGGGCAGCCAGTTACGCCATTTCGCCGCGCGCTCGGCCGGGGCGCGCAGATAGGGCACCTGTGCCGGGATGGTGGCGAGCGTGGTGCCGAAAGCGAGCGGCAGGCTCAACAGCGGGCAGTGCAGATCGAACGGCGGCAACGGTGCGCCGGGCTTCACCATCGCCAGGACGCCGTCGATGCGGCCGATCAGCGGCATCAGACTGTCCGGTATTTCCAGCACGACCTGGCCGCCTTTGGCGACCACCATCGGCACATAACGCAGCAACTGAATGCTATCGCCGAAGCCCTGCTCGGCATGCAGCAAGATGGTTTTGCCGCCGAGATCTTCGCCCTGCCAGACCGGCTGCGTGAAATCGCGCGGCTTCATTTCGCTCTCGCGCCGCCAGCGCCATTCATATTCCGGCAAGCCGCGGGCGAAATTGCCGAGCTCGAGCAACAGCAGGCCTTTGTTCCAATGCGTCTCGGCGAGATCGGGTTCGAGTGCCAGCGCGCGGTCGAAGCTTTCCAGCGCTTCGTCGATTCGTTTGAGATAGTGCAACGCAATGCCGCGATTGACGAGCGCGTAGGTGAAGTCCGGCTTGAGCGCCAAGGCTCGATCGTAATCGGCGAGCGCCTCGGCCGGACGATTGAGTTCGAGCAAGACATTGCCGCGATTGCTGTAGGCGTCGGCATAGTTTGGATCGAGCGCGAGCGCGCGGTCGAAACCCTCCAACGCTTCTTGCTGGCGGCCGAATTCGCGCAAATTATTGCCGCGATTGTTGTGGAGCGGGGCGGCGTCGGGGCGCAAAAGCAGGGCGCGGTCGCAATCGGCCAGCGCGGCCGCGAAAGACCTCATCGCGTAATGCGTATTGCCGCGCGCGACCAGGGTATCGACGTCGTCGGGCTTGAGCGCCAGCGCGCGGTCGAAGCTTTCCAGCGCCGCCGCCTCGCGCTTGAGTGCGACCAACAGCCGGCCGCGCAAGGCAAGGGCGGCGGCGTGATCGGGCTTGAGTAGGAGCGCGCGCTCGATGCTTTCGAGCGCTTCCTGATCGCGTTCAAGTTCGTGCAGGATCTGCGCGCGATTGAGCAGCGCGTCGGCATGGTCGGGCTTGAGCGCAAGCGCGCGTTCGAAGCTTTGCAGCGCGGCCTGCGCGCGGCCGAGCGCATGCAGCGCATTGCCGCGGTTGTGCAGCGCATCGACGTAGTCGGGTTTGAGCGCCAGCGCGCTGTCATAGCTCGCCAACGCCTCCTCGTTGCGCGCGAGCGCGGCGAGCACGCTGCCCAAGTTGGAATGGGCGGCGGCGGAGCGATCATTGCTGGCCAGCGCCTTGCCGATCAGTTTGAGCGCTTCGGCCGGCTCGCCGGTCTGATGCTTGAGCACGCCGTAGAGATGCAATGCATCGAACTGATCGGGGCGGGCGGCGAGCACGGCACGATAGAGCGTCTCGGCCTCGCGCAACGCCCCGCGCTGATGCAGCGCGGCGGCGCGGCGCAGCGTATCGGCGAGATCGGGCGGCGCGGTTTGCGGTTTGCTCTGCGGATGGGCCATGGGCGAATCGTTGTGAGGATATTCGCTCAACGGGCGCGCGTCCAAACCGGCCGGGCGCGTAGACGGGCGATGGCCCGTTCGCTAGCATTCCGCGAAAGATTGCGAAAAAAAATCGCTCGGGACTTGGGGGAGAAAATGCTCAAACGCCTGTCGTTGTTGCTGCTATGCCTTGCCGCCCTGCCGATCGCGCCCGCCGCCGCGGCCGACTACCCTAGCCGCGCCATCAAGATGGTGGTGCCGTTCGCGCCCGGCGGCGGCACCGATGTGCTTGGCCGCATCATCGCCATCCGCTTGTCCGAGCAATGGGGCCAGCCGGTGGTGGTTGAAAATCAGCCCGGCGCCGCCGGCGGCATCGGCACCAAGGCCTTCGTCAAGGCGGAGCCGGACGGCTACACGCTGCTGATGGCCTCGACCGGCGCGCTGATGGCGGCTTCCGCGGCGCTGGCGCCGGAAGGGCATTTCGACGTCGATAAATTTTTCGCACCGATCACCGTGGTGGCGGCGCCGCCTTATCTGCTGGTGGTCAATCCGAGCGTGCAGGCCAATTCGGTCGCCGAGCTGATCACGCTCGCGCGCGAAAAGCCGAAGGCGCTGTCATTCGGTTCTTCCGGGATCGGCGCCGCCTCGCATCTGTCGGGCGCGTTGTTCGAGAAGGATGCCAAAATCGAGATGTTGCACGTGCCCTACAAGGGAACCGGCCCCGCGGTCACCGATCTCCTGGGCGGGCGCATCGACATGATGTTCTCGCCCTCGACCACGGTGCAGGCGTTCGTGGCGGCCGGCAAGCTCAAGGCGCTCGCCACCACCGGCGCCAAGCGCTCGAAATTCTTTCCCGACGTGCCGACCGTGGCCGAAGGCGGCTTGCCCGGCTACGCGTCGGTCGGCTGGTTCGGCTTGCTGGCGCCGGCGCACACGCCGACGGAGATCGTCGACAAGCTCAACAAGGCGGTGGTCGCCATCATGGGCGAGAAGGACGTGATCGACCGCATGGCCAAGCTCGGCGCCGAGCCGGAGCCGCAGACGCCCGACGAGTTCGCCCGCTACATCGACGCCGACGTGGCGAAATGGACCAAGCTGGTGAAGGAGCAGAACATCACCATTCCGGGCGCGGGGAAGTAAGCCTCACTCCGCTCGTCCCCGCGAAAGCGGGGACCCAGGCTGGATTTCCGCTTGCGCGGGAATGAGCGGAGTGCCCGGGGCGCTGCCTTCGCTCACTTCGGCATCGGGATCGGCCCCATGTCCTTCGGCACCTTGTAGCCCTTCTGCACGGCCGGGCGCGCGGCGATCGTCTCGTACCAGCGCCGCACGTTGGGATATTGCTTCATGTCGATCGGTCTGCCATTCGAAGCGCGAGATCCACGGCCAGATCGCGATGTCGGCGATGGAATAGTCGTCGGCGACGAAGTCGCGGCCGGCAAGCCGCGTGTCGAGCACTTTGTAGAGCCGGTGCGCTTCCTTCAGGTAGCGCTCCTCGGCGTAGGGCGCCTTGCCCGGATTATATTTCACGAAGTGATGGACCTGGCCGAGCATCGGGCCCGGTCCGCCCATCTGCCACATCAGCCACTCGATCGTGCGGTAACGCCCTTCGCCCGACTTCGGCAGCAGCTTTCCGGTCTTGTCGGCGAGATAGATCAGGATCGCGCCCGACTCCATCAGCGCCATGTTGTTGTCGCGGTCGACGATTGCCGGGATGCGATTGTTGGGCGCTACTTTAAGGAAGTCCGGCGCGAACTGCTCGCCCTTGGAAATGTCGATGGCGTGCACAGTGTAGGGCAGGCCGAGCTCTTCCAGCGCGATGGAGACCTTGCGGCCGTTCGGCGTCGTCCAGGTGTAGAGATCGATCACGGGAAAATCCTTTGAGTCGCTCGATGTAACAACGTTATGGCCGGGACATTAAGCGCGAAGACGTCGCTTCGCGCCTTTTGCCCGGCCATGAGGTCTCTTTATCCAATAATTCCGTGTGCGTCACGCCGCACACGTCGATTTGATTACGCCGCCTTCTTTTCCATGTCGGCCTTCCATTGGCCGAGGGTGGCGAGGCTGTTCATCTTTGCGCGATGCGAAAACGCGCGCTGGGCAGCGGCGACATTTTCACTCTTGCCGCGCCAGGTGGTCTGCGGCGCGTGCTGCAGCGCGCGCCCGTAGGAGAAGGTGAGCCGCCACGGCAGGTTGCCGATCTTGTTCATCGCGTCGAGATGGGCGGTGGCCTCCTCGTCGCTTTGCCCGCCCGACAGGAAGGCGATGCCCGGCACCGCACCCGGCACGCATTCTTTCAGCATCTTCACCGTCTTCTCGGCGACTTCCTCGACGCCGGCGCGCTTGTCGTTCTTCTTGCCGGAGATCGCCATGTTGGGCTTGAGCACCATGCCTTCGAGCGCGACGCGGTTGTAGTAGAGCTGCTGGAAGGTTTCCTTCAGCACCCATTCGGTGATCTTGACGCAGCGGTCGATATCGTGGCCGCCGTCCATCAGCACTTCCGGCTCGACGATCGGCACGATCTGCGCCTGCTGGCAGAGCGCGGCGTAGCGCGCCAGCGCATGCGCATTGGCGTAGACGCAGGTGTGGGTCGGGATGCCGGCGCCGATGTCGATCACCGCCCGCCATTTGGCGAAGCGCGCGCCCTGCTCGTAATATTTCGGCAGCCGGTCGGCGAGCTTGTCGAGCCCGATGGTGACGAGTTCGCCCGGGCACATCGGCAGCGGCTTGGTGCCTTCGTCGACCTTGATGCCGGGAATGGCGCCCGACTTCTTGATGATGTCGACCAGCGGCGTGCCATCTTTGGCCTTTTGCCAGATGGTCTCGTCGTACAGGATGACGCCGGAGATGTGCTTCATGCCTTCGGCCGAGCGGAACAGCATCTCGCGGTAGTCGCGGCGGGCGTTCTCGGTCGATTCCACGCCGATGGCGTCGAAGCGCTTCTTGATGGTGCCGGAGGATTCGTCGGCCGCCAGAATTCCCTTGCCGGGCGCGACCATGGCCAGCGCCACTTTGTTCAGTTCGTCGAGATTCATGATTTCCTCCATCTCATTCGCTTGTGTCCCGGACGCGGTGCAGCGCGTGAGCGGTGCACCGCAGATCCGGGACCGTTAAACAATAACCCTCTTGCGATCCCGGGTCTGCAGCGCATCACTTCGTGCTGCACTGCGCCCGGGATGACGGCGAACTAACGTTCACCGTCATTTCTGCCGCAACACCTCGACCCCCGGCAAGGCCTTGCCCTCAAGCCATTCCAGGAAGGCGCCGCCGGCGGTGGACACATAAGTCAGCCGGCCGGCCACGCCCGCGACGTTGAGCGCCGCCACCGTGTCGCCGCCGCCCGCGACCGAAATAAGCTTTCCGGCCTGTGTGAGTTCCGCCGCGGCTTCCGCCACTTCGACGGTGCCGTTGTCAAACGGTTCCAGCTCGAAGGCGCCGAATGGGCCGTTCCACACCAGCGTCTTTGCGCGGGCCAGCACCGAGACCACCTGCTCGACGCTGCGCGGGCCGATATCCAGAATCATGTCGCGCGCGCCCACTTTGTCGATATCGACGACGCGCGACGGCGCATGCGCTTCTAATTTTTCCGCCACCACCGCGTCGACCGGCAGCACGATCTCGCGTTTGGCCGCTTTGGCTTCGGCCATGATCTTCTGCGCAGTCGGCACGAGATCGGCTTCGACCAGCGACTTGCCGACTTGTCTGCCTTGCGCGAGCAAGAATGTATTGGCCATGGCGCCGCCGATGATCAGCACGTCAACTTTCTGCAACAGGTGGCCGAGTAGATCGAGCTTGGTGGAAATCTTGGCGCCGCCGACAATGGCCGCGAGCGGACGCTGCGGCTTGTCGAGCACTTTCTCGAATGCTTCCAACTCCGTCTGCAAGGTGCGCCCGGCATAGGGCGGCAAAACATGCGCCAGCCCTTCGGTGGAGGCGTGCGCGCGGTGCGAAACCGAGAACGCGTCGTTGACGAAAATGTCGCCGAGCTTGGCCAGCGCGGCGACGAAAGCCGGATCGTTCTTCTCCTCGCCGGGATAGAAGCGGGTGTTCTCCAGGCACACGATGTCGCCGTTCTTCATCGCTGCCACCGCGCGTTCGGCGGTTTCGCCAATGCAGTCGTCGACGAATTTGACCGGCCGCTTGATGATATGGGCGACCTCGGCGGCCACCGGCTTCAGTGAATTCTTCTGGTCGCGCCCCTTGGGCCGGCCGAAATGCGACAGCAGGATCACCTTGGCGCCCTTGTCGGCGATCTCGGTGATCGCCGTGCGCCATGCGCTCGATGCGGGTGCCGTCGCTGACCACGCCGTTCTCGACCGGCACGTTGAGGTCGACGCGTACCAGCACGCGTTTTCCCTTTACGTCGACATGATCGAGGGTGCGGAACGCGCTCATGGTTCGCATTTTTTTCTGTGCATGATCATTTCCGAAAACCGGTTCCCACTTTTCGGGATCATGCACTAGCGCTCAGTCAGATCAGCTTGCCCATCGCAACGGCGGTGTCCGACATGCGGTTGGAGAAGCCCCATTCGTTGTCGTACCACGACATCACGCGCACCAGCGTGCCGTCCATCACCTTGGTCTGATCCATGTGGAAGACCGAGGAGTGCGCATCGTGGTTGAAGTCGATCGAGACGTTGGGCGCGGTGGTGTAGCCGAGGATGCCCTTGAGCTGCTGCTCGGCGGCGCGCTTGATGGCGCCGTTGACCTCGTCCTTGCTGGTCGCTTTCTTGGCGACGAATTTGAAATCGACCACCGAGACGTTCGGCACCGGCACGCGGATGGCGACGCCGTCGAGCTTGCCGTTGAGCTCGGGCAGCACCAGGCCGACCGCCTTGGCGGCGCCGGTCGAGGTCGGGATCATC
Organism: uncultured Alphaproteobacteria bacterium; assembly: GCA_963770985.1. Lineage (GTDB taxonomy): Bacteria > Pseudomonadota > Alphaproteobacteria > Rhizobiales > Xanthobacteraceae > Pseudolabrys. The sequence goes on from CAVYRR010000007.1 coordinate 368,082, forward strand.
GACAGCGCGGCGGCGCGGCCGCGGTAGAGGTCCTTGTGCAGCGTATCGAGCGTCGGCTGGTCGCCGGTGTAAGCGTGGATGGTGGTCATGAAACCCTTGTCGATGCCGACGGCATCGTTGAGCACCTTGGCGACCGGCGCCAGGCAATTGGTGGTGCAGGAGGCGTTGGAGACGACCTTGTGATCCTTGGTCAGCTTGTCGTGGTTGACGCCGTAGACCACGGTCAGGTCGGCGCCGTCGGCCGGCGCCGACACCAACACACGCTTGGCGCCGGCGGTCAGATGCATCGAGGCCTTGTCCTTGGCGGTGAAGATGCCGGTGCATTCCATCGCGATATCGACGCCGAGGTCCTTCCACGGCAGCGTGGTCGGATCCTTGATGGCGGTGACTTTGATGGCGCCGTTGCCGACACTGATGGTGTCGCCTTTGACGGTGACCTCGCCGGGGAAGCGGCCATGCACGCTGTCGAAGCGCAGGAGGTGCGCGTTGGTCTCGACGGGCCCAAGATCGTTGATGCCGACCACTTCGATATCGGTGCGGCCCAACTCGGCGATGGCGCGCAGAACATTGCGGCCGATGCGGCCGAATCCATTGATGGCAACGCGTACCGTCATGTCAGTCACTCCCGGATAGTTCCCCGTGTCATGGCCGAAAGGAGCCACGGCACGTATTGATGCAAATCAAGTTTTCCCGAGCTTGCGCAGGGCCGCGTCGGCGACCGCTTCGGGTGTAACGCCGAAATGCTTGTAAAGGTCCTTGTAGGGCGCGCTGGCGCCGAAACCTGTCATGCCGACGAAGACGCCGTCGGAACCGATGATGGCGTCCCAGCCTTGACGCACGGCGGCTTCCACGCCGATTTTGACGGGCGCATCGCCGATCACGGCGCGGCGCGCCGCTTCCGGCGCTTCCGCCAGCAGTTCGAAGCAGGGCACCGACACCACGCGCGCTGACACGCCCTTGGCGGCGAGCAATTTCTTGGCGCCGACCGCGATCGCCACTTCCGAGCCGGTGGCGAAGAGCGAAACTTGCGCCTTGCCTTCGGCCGCGGCGATCTCATAGGCGCCGGCGGCGCAGCGGTTGCTGTCGAGGAAGTTCTGCGAGAGCTGCGGCAGGTTCTGCCGCGTCAGCGCCAGCACGCTTGGGCGGTTTTTCGCTTCGAGCGCCAGCTGCCAGCACTCGGCGGTTTCCACCGCGTCGCAGGGGCGGAACACGAGCAGATTGGGGATCGCGCGCAGCGCGGCGAGATGCTCGACCGGCTGATGGGTCGGCCCGTCTTCGCCGAGGCCGATGAAGTCGTGCGTCATGATGTGGACGACGCGCTTGCCCATCAGCGCAGCGAGCCGGATCGCCGGCCGGCAATAATCGGAGAACACCAGGAACGTGCCGCTGTAAGGAATAATACCGCCGTGCAGCGCCATGCCGTTCATGGCGGCGGCCATACCGTGCTCGCGCACGCCGTAGTGGATGAAGCGGCCGGCGTAATCGGCCGCGCTCATCACCGTCATCGACTTGGTGCGCGTGTTGTTGGAGCCGGTGAGATCGGCCGAGCCGCCGATCATCTCCGGCAGCGCCGGGATCAGGCTCTCGAGCGCGAATTCGCAAGCCGTGCGGGTGGCGATGTCCTTCGGCGTGGCGGCGAGCGACTGCTTCACCGCGCGCACGGCATCGGCCAGCGCCTTCGCGGGCAGGTCGTCTTTCATGCGGCGTTCGAATTCAGCGCGTTGCCGGCGTCGAGCTGGCCAGGCTGCTTGCTCCAGTCGGCATGCGCCGGCTTGCAGCGCTCACCGGCCTTGCGCCAGGCAGAGAGAATGTCGGCGGGAATTTCGAACGGCGCGTGTGTCCAGCCGAGCTTCTCGCGCGCGCCTTTGATCTCGTCGGCGCCGAGCGGCGAGCCGTGCGCCGACGACTTGCCGGCTTTGGTCGGCGCGCCGAAGCCGATGGTGGTCTTGCAGGCGATCATCACCGGCTTGTCGGCGCTTTGCGCTTTCTCGAGTGCTGAAGCAATTGCTGCGGGATCGTGACCGTCCACGCGTGAGGCGGTCCAGCCGGCGGCCTCGAAGCGCTTGACCTGATCGACGCTGTCGGTGAGCGACAGCGCGCCGTCGATGGAAATGCCGTTGTCGTCGAACAGCACGATCAGCCGGTTGAGCTTGAGGTGACCGGCGAGCGCGATGGCTTCCTGGCTGATGCCTTCCATCAGGTCGCCGTCGGAAGCGAGTACGTAAGTCTTGTGATCGACAATGTCGCCGAACTCGGCGGCGAGATGCCGCTCGGCGATCGCCATGCCGACCGCATTGGCGAGGCCTTGCCCGAGCGGGCCGGTGGTGGTCTCGACGCCGGGCGTGTGGCCGTATTCGGGATGGCCGGCGGTGATCGAGCCGAGCTGGCGGAAGCGCTTGATCTGGTCGAGCGTCATTGCCGGATAGCCGGTGAGATAGAGCAGCGCGTAGATCAGCATCGAGCCGTGGCCGGCCGACAGCACGAAGCGGTCACGGTCGGGCCAGGCCGGATCGGCCGGATCAAACTTCAGAAAGCGCGTGAACAGGACGGTCGCCAGATCGGCGGCGCCCATCGGCAGGCCGGGATGGCCGGATTTCGCCTGCTCGACGGCGTCCATCGCCAGCGCGCGGATGGCATTGGCCATAGCGGTGTGGGCGACGGCAGGGGCTGCGGCCGCTTGCTCCCGGCGCGCTGTGGGCGCCACGGCGGCCGTCGACGAAGCGTTTGGACTCATGGAAATGGCCTGTTTGCGTGGGGTGGATAGCATGTGGCCGCTTCGAGTCAATGTGACGGCGCGGCTGCCGGGCAGCCATGCACAGGGGCTAAGAAAACATCGGGGTAAATCGCCCGTCGAGCGTTGACGGCGGGATCGCGCAGCACGTAAGGTTCTTCGCCTAAATCTTTGCCCCCGCAAGAGTTTTTGAGCGCGGATGAAGGCGATGACCGACCAAAGCACGATCGATCAAGCGGTCAAGCGTCTGGCGCTTGCGCTGGACTCGCTCGATGCCGCGGTCGAGCGAAGGCAGCAGGCCGACCGCAGCGAGGAAGGGTTGGCGAGCCAGCTCCATGCGCTGGGGGTGGACCGCACCCGGCTCGCCGCCGCGCTCGATGGCGAAGCCGCGCGCGCGCGCCGCCTGGAGGCGACCAACCGCGAGATCGCAGAGCGGCTGGACGCGGCAATCACCAGCATCCAGTCGGTATTGGATGCGAACGAGTAACGCATGATCCCGAAAGTCGGGACCGATTTTCGGGCAAGATCATGCGCAAGGAAAAATGACATGGCCCAGGTGAATGCAATGATTGCCGGCCGCCAGTACCGTCTCGCCTGCGAGGACGGGCAGGAGGAGCATCTGCTGGCGCTGGCGCACGATCTCGATCAGCGCATCATCGATTTGCGCGCCAAGTTCGGCGAGATCGGCGACACCAGGCTTACGGTGATGGCGGCGCTGATGGTGGCCGACGAACTCAGCGAGGCCGCGCGCAAAATCCGCCGCCTGGAGGAGGAGGCGACCGGGCTGCAGGATGCCCGCGTGGTCGCCTCCGACCGCGCCAAGGCGGCATCGAACGCGGTGGTCAACGCCTTCAACTCGGCGGCCGAGCGGATCGAGGGCATCACCAAGAAGCTCAACGCATCGCTCGGCAACGGCGTGGCGATCGGGTAGCCGTTCATGCTGGATGCGAAGGAGATCGAGGCGCGCGTTCGAGCCAGTTTCGGACGTCAGACGATTATGACCACGTTGGGCGCCGAGATTGCGGCCGTGCGCAGCGGCGAAGTGGAAATCGTGCTGCCGTTCTCGGACAGAATTCTTCAGCAGCATGAATTCATCCACGCCGGCGCCATTGCGACCATCGCCGACAGCGCCTGCGGCTATGCGGCGCTCACCGTCATGCCGCGCGATGCGGCCGTGCTGACCACCGAGTTCAAGATCAATCTGCTGGCGCCGGCCAAGGGCGAACGGTTGCGCGCGATCGGCCGCATCGTTCGCAGCGGCAAGAAGCTGGTGATCACGCTCGGCGAAGTGTTCGCGGAGGAGGGTGGCGCCCGCAAACAAGTCGCGCTCATCACCGCGACGATGATGGTGGTTAACACCGACACCGGCCTGCGCGATTGAACTTCAGCCTGTCGTCCCCGCGAAAGCGGGGACCCATACGCCGCAGCCGATCGGTAGGTCACGGCGTATGGATCCCGGCCCTCGCGGAGTTCATCGGCCGCGCTTCGCTCGGCCGGGACGACAGAAACGTGCTTGTGGCGCCGGCTTCACTTAATGACTACATTGCCCCTGCGGGGCTGTGGGGCGCGACGGGGTCACATTCCCCGGGGCCTTACGATCCTAACGGGAGCTGTCCCTGGCCGGGCTCGTGGGCTCGGTCATATGGCGCCCACCTACTTATGTAGGTTCCCGGGATCATACTCCGACGGCCTTCGCGGCTCCGCACTTTACCGATGCCCGACCTGACCGAAACGCAATCACCAAAAGCCGCGCTCCGCGCCGAAGCCCTGGCGCTACGCGACGCGTTGCCGCCGGCGGAGCGCGCGGCGGCGGCGGCGGCGATCGCCGGCCGTGCGTTCCCGGTGCAGGTCGTGGCCGGCATGATCGTGGCCGGCTTCTCGCCGATGAAGGCGAAGTCGGAGATCAATCCCATTCCGCTGCTGCGCAAGCTCGCCGATGCCGGCGCGCAGCTCGCTTTGCCGGCCATCGCCGGGCGCGGGCTGCCGCTGATCATGCGCGCTTGGCATTTCGGCGCGCCGCTCAAGCCCGGTCAATGGGGCATCTTCGAGCCGACGCCGGAGGCGCCGGAGGTCGCGCCCGACATTCTGATCGTGCCGCTCGCCGCTTTCGACCGTGCCGGCCATCGCATCGGCTATGGCGCCGGCTATTACGACATGACCATCAATGCGCTGCGCGCAAAGAAGAAGATCCTCGCTATCGGCATCGCCTTAGCCGTCCAGGAAATCCCCAAGGTGCCCGCCACGACCCGCGACGCGCGCCTCGATCTCGTGCTAACGGAGCGCGAGACCATCGATTTCCGCGGATAGCGCATGATCCCGAAAAGTGGGAACCGGTTTTCGGATAAGATCATGCGCCAAGGAAAAACTAACGCATGCGCATCCTCTTCATCGGTGACGTAATCGGCCGCACCGGACGCTCAATCGTCATCGAGCGGCTGCCTGGCCTCATCGCCGAATGGAAGCTCGATCTTGTGATTGTCAACGGCGAGAATGCGGCCGGCGGCTTCGGCATCACCGAGGTCGATCTACAACGAAATGATCGACGCCGGCGCCGACGCCATCACGCTCGGCAATCACGCCTGGGACCAGCGCGAGGCGCTGGTGTTCATCGAGCGCGCGCCGCGCCTGATCCGCCCGGTCAATTATCCCAAGGGCACGCCCGGCCGCGGCGCCGCTTTGGTCGACACCAAGAACGGCCAGCGCGCGCTGGTGATCAACGCCATGGGCCGCGTGTTCATGGACGCGCTCGACGATCCGTTCGCCGCGGTCGAGCGCGAGCTCGCCGCCTGCGCGCTCAAAACCGGCGCCGACGCCATCGTGCTGGACATGCATTGCGAGGCGACCAGCGAGAAGCAGTCGATGGGCTTTTTCGTCGACGGCCGCGTCAGCCTGATGGTCGGCACCCATACCCATTGCCCGACCGCCGACCACCGCATCATGCCGGGCCGCACCGCCTTCGTGTCGGACGTCGGCATGACCGGGGATTTCGAATCGGTGATCGGCATGACCAAGGACGAGCCGCTCAACCGCTTCCTGCGCAAGCTGCCGGGCGGCAAATTCGAGCCGGCGAACGGACCCGCCACGCTGTGCGCGATCGCGGTCGAGACCGACGACGCGACCGGCCTTGCAGCGCGCGTCGGCGCGGTGCGCCTCGGCGGTATCCTGGAAGAGGCGCGGCCGAAATTCTGGGATTAATTGTTTTTATGAGCACATCGGGTTGACCTGAGTCACTCGCAGTGATTCGGTAAGTCACATTGATTCGCCGGCTTGTGCTGGGTCCGGCAACGCGACTCGGCACGGCGGCAATGACTCTCAACGTCAATCGCAATCTCGCGCTGGAAGACGCGACTTCGCGCCGGGCGTCGTGCTCGAAACCGATGCGCGGGCGGAACTCGCCGCCCAGTTCATTCCGGCCGGCTCGCGCGTGCTCGATCTCAGCGACACGACGACTTTGCAGCCTATGCTGCCGACCGGCTGCAGCTATCAGGGCCGCGACAGCGTCAGGTGCGACCGCGGCGCCGTTTGCGATATCGCGGGCGGCGACTTTCCGACCCAAGCGGCGGCGCAATCCGACATCATCGTCATGCTCGGCACGCTCGAACGCGTCGCCGATTTGGAGAACCTGTTCACCCATCTGCGCTTCTGCAAGCAGGACGTGATCCTGAGCTATTGCGCGACCGATCTGGCCGGCGGCGGCGCGCGCGCCGGCTTCGCCAACGCCTTGAGCTTCTACGATCTCGCGCTGCTGTTCGACCGCTACGGTTTCCGCGTCGAATGCACCGCGCCGGTCGACGCCGGGCAGGTGCTGATGCGGCTCACCCCGACCGAGCGGCTCAAGCCGGTCGCCGCCTGCAGCGTCGCGGTGATCTCCGACAGCGACACCGGGACGTTCGGCGGCCGGCTCGGCTGCCGGATGATCAATGCGCTGCTGCCGGGCGAGGCGGACGTGCATCATTTGAGCTTCGGCGACGCTGGATCAGGCGCGCGACAAATACGACCTGGTGGTGCTCGGCATCGGCGACAGCCTGTTCCAGCCGCTGCTCGGCGACGACGTGCTCGACATCGTTTCGCGCGGCAAAGCGGCGATCGGAATTTTCGGCACGCAATACCGCGAGCTGATCCCGCGGCCGGCGCTCGACCGGCTGATCGAGCGGCTCGATACCTGGTTCGCGCGCTACGCAGGACGACGTGCTGATGTACGGCCGCGGCCGCAGCAACGTGGTGCATCTCGGCGACTGGCTGATCGACCAGTTTCCGATGAACACGTCGACCTTGGACGAACCGCTGCAGGTCGTCGACGAAATCCGGCCGGATCACGCCCTCGACCGCGCCATCCAGGTCATCCAGTGCCACAAGAACGTCTATTCGACGCGCCTGCATCCGCTGCTCTGCGCGCTCACTTCGGCCGAGACCGGCGGCCTATGCCGAGCAGCCCTCGCAGCAGATGCCGGGCATCGTTTCCGGCATCTTCCGCAGCATGCTGATCGATATTTTCGGCCGCAGCTATCCGGAAAAGCAGTTCTTCATGGTCGATCGCGACGCGGTCCGCCGCTACAAGGCGCGCGTCCACCGCAACGTGGCCGGCGTCGCCGAGCGGATCGACTCCATCCTGCGCAATGTGACGGTCGCGGCGGCCTGACGCGCCGGAGTTTATTTTCTTAAGCAACCAGCCTATATAGCCGCCGGCATCAACTTCAGCGTATTTGTCCCGTCATGGCCGGTCATTCCCAATTCAAGAACATCATGCACCGCAAGGGGCGCCAGGATAAGGCGCGCTCCAAGCTGTTCGGCAAGCTCGCGCGCGAAATCACGGTGTCGGCCAAGATGGGCCTGCCCGATCCGGCGTTCAATCCGCGCCTGCGCGCGGCCATCATCGCGGCCCGCGCCGAGAACATGCCGAAGGACAATATCGAGCGCGCGATCAAGAAGTCGCAAGGCTCCGACGCCGAAAGCTACGACGAGATCCGCTATGAGGGCTACGGGCCGGGCGGCGTCGCGGTGATCGTCGAGGCGCTCACCGACAACCACAACCGCACCGCCGGCGAAGTGCGCGCCACCTTCACCAAGAACGGCGGCAATCTGGCCACCACCGGCGCGGTGTCGTTCATGTTCAATCATGTCGGCGTGGTCGAATACGACGCCAAGGTGGCCAGCGCCGATGCCATGCTGGACGCCGCGATCGAAGCCGGCGCCGAGGACGTGACCTCGAACGACGACGGCCATCAGATCTTCACCACGGCGGAAACGCTTGCGCGAGGTGGCCAAGGCGCTGGAAGCGAAATTCGGCGAGCCGCGCAAGGCGGCGCTGCTGTGGAAGCCGCAGAATACCGTCGCGGTCGACGACGAAACCGGCGAGAAGCTGCTCAGGCTGATCGAATCGCTGGACGAAAGCGACGACGTGCAGAACGTCTACGCCAATTTCGAAGTGTCGGACGCGCTGATGCAGAAGATGAGCGCGTAGACCAGCTCAACTCACGGCGAACAGCGCGAGCGCGACCGCGGCCGCCAACAGGCCGGCGCGTTTTCTTAAATCCAGCGTTTCGCGGAACATCACGGCGCCGAACACCGCGGTGAACACAAAGCTCATCTGCGCCACCGGCACCAGCACGCTGGCCGGGCCGCGCGCCAGCCCGTGCAGCAGCAGCAAGGTGGCAAACGCCAGCACAATCGCGGCCAGCGCCGAATAGCGCCAGCCGCCCGGCCTGAGGTAAAAGCGCCGCTCGCGCAGCCACTCGATCAAGGTGGCGGTCGAGCAGAACGCCCAGGCCTGCGCCGCGATGATCGTTTCCGGCAAGGCGCCTTGTTGCAGACCGACCTTGTAGAACAAATTGGCGAACGCCATCGCTACGGTCGCGATCAGCACGCGGCTCAAGGACCGCCAATTGGCGGCGCCGCGCCGCGCTCCCGGCTCGGCCAGCAGCAGCCAGACGGCAACGAGCGCGCAGGCGAGCGCCGCGAGTTTCGTAATCGTCAGCGGCTCGCCCAGCAGCAAGATCGCCAGGGCAGCGGTGATCGTGAAGTTCAGCCGGAAGATCGGCGCATTGATGCTCACCGCGCCCTCTTGCAGGCTGCGGGCGAAATTAGTGAACGCAACGAGCGCGGACAATCCAGCCAGCGAACCCCAAAGCGCCGACCAGTGCGGATCGAGCGTGCCGGTCAGCCAGGCATAAAGCGTCATGCCGGGACAAAATACCCAGGCCTGCAACATGACGAATTGGCCGGGCTCGATGCCGGCCGCCGCTGCGCGTTTGTAGATGAGATCGCCGACGCCGAAACAGAGCATAGCGACGAGTGCAAAGCCGAGACCGGGTGTCATGGCGATGGCTTACCGCAGCGAGTCAAATATCGGCAAGCTCACCAGCGCCGCCAGGGCGATAATCAGATAGGCGGCGCGGCGGTAGAGCGCGTCGCTCGCGCCGTGGAACCAGTAGGCGCCGGCGGCCATGGCGACCGCGAACGGCAATCCCAGCAGCAAGGACAACACGATCGCCTGCACGGTGAACAAGCCGGTGAAAAAATACATGACCATCGACAGCACGCCCTGCATGATGAAATAGACCATGATGTTGGCGCGCACGGTCACCGCATTGTTGTTGCCGCCGAGCCAGAACACCAGCAGAGGCGGCGCGCCGATCTGTACCGCGCCGCCTGTAAATCCGGCCAGCGCGCCGACGCCGAGCGAGGCGGCGACCGTCGGGCGGCCGTGATAGCGCCAGCCGGAGGCGAGCGCTGCCAACGCCGCCAGCACCAAGGCCGCGATGAACCAGCGCAAGCTCAGCGGATCGACCAGCACCAGCGCCAGCGCGCCGAGCGGCAGTACAATCGCGCCGGCGAGCGAAACCGGGGCGACCTCGCGCCAATTGCATTGCGGCATCGCATGCAGCGCGAACGGCAGGCTGCAAATGCTGTCGATTAGCAGCAGCGTGGGCGCGGCGACGGTCGGCCCGTACACCGCCGAGATCAGCGGCATGTAGACCAGCGCCGAGCCGAAGCCGGAAAATCCGCGCACCAGGCCGGCCAAAGCGGCGATCCCGATGGCGATAGGGAAACGCGGGTCGGCGACGGCATCGTGGAACAGCGCTAGCGCGTGCTGATCAATCATAAGGTTTGGTCCCGGCGGGCGTTCAATAGCAGTCTGGGGGCGCTTGGGGGAACCGTTCTGGCCGGAAGGCAGACTTCTGGTCGGAAGGCAGGCTTGGGGCTATCAACGGGGCATGGTCGGGCATCCGATTCGCATCCTCGGCATCGATCCCGGGCTCCGCCGCACCGGCTGGGGTCTGGTTGAGGCTGACGGCAACCGGCTGATTTACGTGGCCTGCGGCTCGCTGGAGACCAGCGAACGAGCCGCGCTCGGCGACCGGCTGGTGCTCATCCACGACGGGCTCGCCAAAGTGATCGAGCAATACCGACCGCACGAGGCGGCGGTGGAGGCGACCTTCGTCAACGCCAACGCGGTGGCGACACTCAAGCTCGGCCAAGCGCGCGGCATCGCCATGCTGGTGCCGGCGAAAGCAGGACTGACGGTGGCGGAATACGCGCCCAACGTGGTGAAAAAAACCGTGGTCGGCGCCGGCCACGGCGAGAAGGCGCAGATCCGCATGATGATCGGCGTGCTGCTGCCGAAAGCCGATCCGCAGAGCGAGGATGCCGCCGACGCACTGGCGATCGCGGTCTGCCACGCGCATCATCGCACGAGTGTGATCATGAAGGCGGCGGCGTCATGATCGGCAAGCTCAAGGGCATCGTGGAGAGCTACGGCGCGGATTATATCGTCCTCGACGTCGGCGGCGTCGGCTATCAGGTGCATTGCTCGCCGCGTACGTTGCAGGCGCTGCCGGCGCAAGGCGAAGCCGCCACGCTGTCGATCGAGACCTATGTGCGCGAGGATCAGATCAAGCTGTTCGGCTTTGCCAGCGACATGGAGCGCGAATGGTTCCGCCTGCTGCAGACGGTGCAGGGCGTCGGCGCCAAGGTGGCGCTGTCGGTGCTCGGCACGCTGAAGGTCGCCGATCTCGCCACGGCCGTTGCCATGCGCGACAAGGCGGCGATTGCGCGTTCGCCCGGCGTCGGGCCGAAAGTCGCCGAGCGCATCGTGACGGAGTTGAAGGACAAAGCGCCGGCCTATATGAGCGTCGATCCGGCGGTGGTGCATCTCGCCGGCAGCGTCGACGACAAGCGCGCGCCCAAGCCGGTGATGGATGCGGTGTCCGCGCTGGTCAATCTCGGCTACGGCCAGCCGCAGGCGGCCGCCGCCATCGCCGCCGCGACGCGCAGCGCGGGTGAAGCCGCCGACACCGCGACGCTGATCCGGCAGGGCTTGCGGGAGTTGGCGAAATGACCACCCCGCGCCGCCTAGTGACCGCCGAACGCCGCGACGATGACGTGGATGTCAGCTTGCGTCCGCAGCGGCTCGCCGAATTCATCGGCCAGGAAAAGGCGCGCGCGAATTTGGGCGTGTTCATCGAGGCCGCGCGCGCGCGCAAAGAAGCGCTCGACCACGTGCTGTTCGTCGGCCCGCCCGGCCTCGGCAAGACCACGCTGGCGCAGATCGTGGCGCGCGAGCTCGGCGTCAACTTCCGTGCCACCTCCGGGCCGGTGATTGCCAAGGCCGGCGACCTCGCCGCGTTGCTGACCAATCTGGAAGCGCGCGACGTGCTGTTCATCGATGAGATCCACCGGCTCAACCCGGCGGTCGAGGAAATCCTCTATCCGGCGATGGAGGATTTCCAGCTCGATCTGATCATCGGCGAGGGACCGGCGGCGCGCTCGGTGAAGATCGATCTGGCGCCGTTCACGCTGGTCGGCGCCACCACCCGCGCGGGGCTCCTCACCAATCCGCTGCGCGACCGTTTCGGCATTCCGGTGCGGCTGAATTTCTATTCGGTGGAGGAGCTCGAGCAGATCGTCAATCGCGGCGCCCGCGTGATGGGTTTGAGCATCACCGCCGATGGCGCCAACGAGATCGCGCGGCGCGCGCGCGGCACTCCGCGCATCGCCGGACGGCTGCTGCGGCGGGTGCGCGATTTCGCCCATGTCGACGGCGACAAGGCGATCGACCGCAAGATCGCCGACCGCGCGCTCGGCGAACTGGAAGTGGACGCCGCCGGGCTCGACGCCATGGACCGGCGCTATCTGACGACCATCGCGGTCAGCTACGGCGGCGGGCCGGTCGGCGTCGACACCATGGCCGCCGCGCTGTCGGAGCCGCGCGACGCCATCGAGGACATCATCGAGCCGTTTTTGATCCAGAAAGGCTTCATCCAGCGTACCCCGCGCGGGCGGCTGCTCACCTCGCATGCCTTCAAGCACCTCGGCCTGGCCGAACCGGCGCGCGACCCAAGTCAGTTCGGGTTGTTCGGTGAGGACGACGAGGACTAGCGCTGTGGCGACAGTGAACTCACTCGACGGCGAAATCCGCGACGGCCGGCACCATCAGCAAGTGCGGGTCTATTACGAGGACACGGATTTCTCCGGCGTGGTCTATCACGCCAGCTACCTGCGCTTCATGGAGCGCGGGCGCACCAATTACCTGCGCCTGATCGGCGCCGACCACCGCGCGCTGTTCGAGCAGGCGAAAGCCGAGGCACCGGGCTTTGCCTTCGTGGTGACGCATATGGGCATCGATTTCAAACGGCCGGCCTTCATGGACGACGTGCTCGATATCGTCACCGCGCCGGAGGAGGTGAAGGGCGCCTCCGTCATGCTGCTGCAGAAGGTGATGCGCGGCGATGAACTTCTCGTGCAAGCGCATGTGCAGGTCGCCTTCGTCTCCGGTGGGCGGGCGCGGCCGATCCCCAAGCCGCTGCGCATCGCCATGAAGGCGGACCAGGAATCGGGCGGCGGCGGTTGACAGCGCGTGCTAACCTGTCCGCAACATGCCGGACTTGAGCTTTGCATTATTTGAAACTGCCATCGGCTGCTGCGGCATCGTGTGGAGCGCGCGTGGCGTTGCTGGCGTGCAGCTTCCCGAAGCCAGCGCGGCCGGCACGCGCGCGCGTGTGCAGCGGCGGTTTCCGTCCGCGCGAGAGGCGCCACCTTCCCCCGAAATAGGCCAGGCCATCGACGGCATCACGGCGCTGCTGCGCGGCGAAGCGCGCAACCTGACCGGCGTGACAATCGACAATGCGGGCGTCCCGGAGTTCAACGCGCGCGTCTACGCCATCGCGCGCCGCATTCCGCCGGGCGCGACCATGACCTACGGCGAGATCGCGGAACGGCTGGGCGACAAGGCGCTGGCGCGCGCGGTCGGGCAGGCGATGGGCGAGAACCCGACGCCGATCATCATGCCCTGCCACCGCGTACTCGCGGCGGGCGGCAAGACCGGCGGCTTCTCCGCGCCCGGCGGCATCGTCACCAAATTGCAATTGCTCACCATCGAAGGCGCGCAGCCGGGCGGTCCCACGCTGTTCGACCGACTGCCTTTGCAAGCGCGCCGCCATCGCCGCTAGCCGCGCGCGCAGAGACTCATGTTAATGCCGTTTACATGAGATGGGGCAGGCACAGCGGGCCGCGCGGCTATCATCACGGCAACCTCAAGGAAGCCCTGGTGCGCGCCGCGCTCGAACTGATCGCCGAGAAAGGTCCGGCCGGCTTTACCTTCGCCGACGCCGCGCGCTGGGCGGGGGTGAGCCCGGCGGCGCCTTACCGGCATTTCCGCGACCGCGACGAGCTCTTGTCGGATGTGGCGCGGCGCGGCTTCGAGCAGTTCACCGCGGCGCAGCTAAGCGCCTGGGATGACGGCAAGCCCGACGTGCTCACCGCCTTCGACCGGCTCGGCAAAGCCTATCTCAATTTCGCCAAGCGCGAGCCGGCCTACTACTCGGCGATGTTCGAGGCCGGCGTGCCGCTCGATGCCGATCCGCAATTGCGCGCGGCGGGCGAGCGCGCCTTCGCGGTGCTGCGCGGCGCCGCCGAGAAGCTGGTGGCGTTGATGCCGGCGAAGGGGCGGCCGCCGGCGCTGATGGTGGCGCTGCATGTCTGGAGCCTTACCCACGGCATCGCCTCGCTGTTCTCGCGCGGTGATGCGGCGCGACGCGCTCTGCCAATGCCGCCGGAGGAACTGCTGGAAGCGGCCTTCCTGATCTATTTGCGCGGGCTCGGTCTGCCGGGGGATGTCGCCGTGGCGCGCGGCTGAACGACCAATAGCCCTTTCCACGGCGGCCAAGCTTCCTATGTGAAGGGTCTTGACATCCGACCGCCGTGACCTTACTAATGTAAATGTTATTTACATTCACACGCGAGGGTAACCCATGCCTATCACCGCGAAGCTCGATGAATTCGGCAAACCCGCCTGGATCGCGCTGATCGTCCTCGGCTTCATCGCTTGGTGGCCGCTGGGCCTGACCGTCCTCGCCTTTACAATATGGAGCGGAAGAATGGGATGCTGCGGATATTCCGGCGGTCATGACCGCTGGCAACGCAAGATGGACTGGATGCGCTCGCGGATGGCGGGCGGGCCCTGGAACGCCGCTCCCACCAGCGGCAACCGCGCCTTCGACGAATACCGCAGCGACACGTTGCGGCGCCTGGAGGAAGAGCAGCGCGAGTTCCGCGAGTTTCTCGATCGCCTGCGCTTCGCCAAGGACAAGACCGAGTTCGACGCCTTCATGGCCGAGCGCCGCAACCGGCCGGCGCCGGAGTCACCGCCGACGCAGAACTGATTTCTTCTTCTGCCCCTGCAGCGGCTGCTCGCCTTCCCCGAGGCGGGCGGCCGTTGTTTTTCCGCTCCCCGCTGGCAGGCGAGCGGATGCAAGGTTGGTAACCAGTCCTTAACCACAATCAGCGCTGTTTAGAGGGCTAAAGACCCGTTCTGCGCCCTAGTTTGGCCAAGTTTCGCGGGGATTTCGTTAAGCCTGCCGGTGGCGGGATTTGACGGTTTTCGCGAAACATTCGGTTTGCGTTTGAGCGCGTGAGCGGGACCCCACGGCGCGCTCATCTTGGTCCGAGCATTGTGCGCCGCGCCGGTTTAACCGACTTGAGCCGGACAGCGGAAAGGACGTGCCCATGAATCCAACCGACGTGGCACAGTCGGTGCTCCCGCTCACCTCCTCCGACCTCTCGCTGTTTACGCTGTTCTGGCACGCCCATTGGATCGTCAAGGCGGTCATGATCGGGCTCTTGGTCTGCTCGATCTGGGTGTGGGCGATTGCAATCGACAAGACCGTGCTGTTTACGCGCACCAAGCGCGCCATGGATCGCTTCGAGCAAGCGTTCTGGTCCGGCGAGTCGCTGGAAGAACTCTACCGCTCGCTTTCGGCGCGTCCGAACCATTCGATGGCGGCGCTGTTCGTGGCGGCGATGCGGGAATGGAAGCGCAGCTTCGAGGGCCAGGCACGCTCTTTCGCCGGCCTGCAGATGCGGATCGAGAAGGTAATGGAGGTGACCATCGCGCGCGAGGTCGAGCGGCTCGAACGCCGGCTCTTGGTCCTGGCCACCGTCGGCTCGGCCGGCCCCTTTATCGGCCTGTTCGGCACGGTCTGGGGCATCATGACCAGCTTCCAGTCGATTGCCGCCTCGAAGAACACTTCGTTAGCGGTTGTGGCTCCGGGCATCGCGGAAGCGCTATTTGCGACCGCAATCGGCCTTGTCGCCGCCATACCGGCGACCATTTTCTATAACAAGTTCGCATCCGAGGTGAACAAGCAGGCGCAGCGCCTGGAGGGGTTCGCCGACGAATTTGCCGCCATTTTATCACGGCAGATCGACGAGCGTGGGTAACTCATTATGGCAGCCAATGCCGGGACGCCGGTCATCGGACGCAGGAAGCATCATCGCCAAAGGGTGATGAGCGAGATCAACGTCACGCCCATGGTGGACGTGATGCTGGTGCTGCTGATCATTTTCATGGTGTCGGCGCCGCTGCTCACGGTCGGGGTGCCGATCGATTTGCCGCAAAGCCAGGCCAAGAGCCTCGACCAGGACAAGGAGCCGCTGACGCTGTCGGTCAACGACAAAGGCCAGGTTTTTCTGCAAAATGCCGAAATTAGCGTGGACGACCTGATCCCGAAGCTGCAAGCGGTGGCGCAGGCGCGCGGCGGCACCGAGGCTCGCGTTTACGTGCGCGGCGACAAAAAGGTGGATTACGGGACCATGATGAGGGTGATGGGGCGGCTATCGTCGGCCGGCTTCCATCGGGTAGCCTTGGTCACCGAATTCGAGCAGGGCTCGACGGCAAAGTGATGAGGAAGGCTGCAGCGATTTCGACCGGGCTCCATGCGGCGGTTCTGCTGTGGGCGCTGGTATCGTTTTCCGGCAAGACCTTCGAGGTCACGCCGGCGGAATCACTGCCGGTCGATCTGATCAACGACAAGGATTTCTCCGAACTCACCAAGGGGTCGAAATCGGCGCCCAAGGCAGAGAAACCGAAGCCGCTGGTGGAAAAAATCGCCGACACGAAACCGGCCGAGGAGATCGCGCCCAAGCCCACCGAGAAAAAAGAGGTCAAGGCCACGGCGGAAAAAACATCGGAGCCGCAGCCGCTGCCCAAGCCCGACCCGATCGCCGAGAAGCTCAAAAAGCAGGATGAGCAAAAAGAGGCGAAGGCCGAGCACCCGCTGCCGCCCAAGAAGCCGACGTTAATGCCGCAGCCGAAGTTCGACGCCGACAAGATCGCCGCACTGCTCGACAAGCGCGCGCCGCAGCGCAACGCCGTCACCGGCGCGGAGCTCAATCCGACGCCCACGCTCGGGCGCCCGGACGGCAAGGCCGCCAAGCTGTCGATGAGCGAGATCGATGCATTCAGGCGCCGCATTACCGACTGCTGGTCGCCGCCCGTTGGCCTCGACAGCGCGCAGGAATTGGTCGTCATCTTCCGGGTGCAGTTCAATCCCGACGGCAGCGTGAAGCGCGGTCCGGATGTGATCGGCGGCGGACCGAGCGCGATCGGTCCGGCCTTCGCCGAAAGCGCCAAGCGCGCGATCCTGCAGTGCCAGCCCTACACGATGTTGCGGAAAGAAACCTACAATAGCTGGCAAGACATGGAGCTCGCATTCAAGCCGAGCGACATGTTCCACTAGCGGCGTTTTCCACTAAACCAGAAACCGAAAACTCCAATGGTCGATTCTTTGATCGCTTCGTTCAACGACCGGCCGCAATTGAGCCGCCGCCGTCTGCTCACGCATGCTTCATTTGCCGCCGGCGGTTTGATGACCGGATTACTGCCGCGCGCGGTGGCTGCAGCGGTGCGCGTCGACATCACGCAAGGCAACGTGCAGCCGATGCCGATCGCGCTACCCGATTTCCTGGCCGGTGCGCCGACCGAAACCGATATTGCGCACAACGCCACCGGCGTGATCACCAATAATCTCCAGCGCAGCGGTTTGTTCGCGCCGATCGATCCGCGCGCTTTTACCGAGAGAATAACCAATAGCGACGCGGTGCCGCGCTTCCCCGACTGGCGCGTCATCAATGCGCAGGCGCTGGTCACCGGCCGCATCACCAAGCAGGGCGACGGGCGGCTGAAAGCGGAATTCCGGCTGTGGGACGTGTTCGCCGGCCAGCAGCTCGACGGCAAGCAATACTTCACCACGCCCGACAACTGGCGGCGCATCGCGCATATTATCTCGGACGCGATCTACGAACGGCTCACCGGCGAGAAGGGCTATTTTGACAGCCGCATCGTGTTCGTGGACGAGACCGGCCCGAAGGACCGGCGGGTGAAGCGCCTCGCCATCATGGATCAGGACGGCGCCGGCGTGCGCTACCTCACGCGCGGCGACGACCTGGTGCTCACGCCGCGCTTCAATCCGACCACGCAAGAAATCACCTATATGTCCTATGGGCAGGGCGATCCGCGCGTTTATCTGCTCAACATCGAGACCGGCCAGCGCGAGATCGTCGGTAATTTTCCCGGCATGACGTTTGCGCCGCGATTTTCGCCCGACGGCCAGCGCGTGATCATGAGCCTTCAGCAAGGCTCCAACGCCAATCTGTTCGTAATGGATCTGCGCTCGAAACAGACCACGCGGCTCACCGACACGCCGGCGATCGACACCGCGCCGTGCTATTCGCCTGACAGCAGCCGCATCTGTTTTGAGAGCGACCGCGGCGGCACCCAGCAGATCTATGTGATGGCGGCCACCGGTGGTCCGGCGCAGCGCATCAGCTTCGGCGAAGGCCATCATTCGACTCCGGTATGGTCGCCGCGCGGCGACTACATCGCCTTCACCGGCCAGTCGCGCGGGCAATTTGCCATCGGCATACTCAAGCCGGACGGCTCGGGCGAACGCATTCTCACCGAAGGCTTTCACAATGAGGGGCCGACCTTCGCCCCGAACGGGCGGGTATTGATGTATTTCAGCGATCATGGTGGCGGCCCGTCGCTTTATACGATCGACATCACTGGCCGTAACCAGCTCAAAGTTCCAACCCCGAGCTATGCCTCGGATCCGGCCTGGTCGCCGCTGTTGTCTTAAGGCCGCGGCCCTCGAAAATCCCGCCCGGACGTGATCCGGGGACCGGCTTTTGAAATAGGTCGTGCGCGAACAAAACAGCGCCACATTTTCACCGGCTCTTAACCATCAGGATAGGTTTCCGCGGCTCGGACAATTTTAGGGGCCTCGCGCAAGGTTCCATCAAGGTTGATGGAAGGTTCGCTTAACCACCGTGCTGGTAGATGATGAGGCTAGCTCCGGTAGTTGCGTGGGTAAGAATGGAGGCACCGGGATGACCAACGTGAAGCACATCTTCCGCGCGGCGCGGCTGGTGGCCGTTCTGGCGGCGGCGCTGGCGATCTCAGCCTGCGCCAATAAGCCTGGCGACGACGCCCAGGCGAACGCCGCCGGCATGGCGACGCCCGGCAGCCAGCAGGACTTCGTGGTCAATGTCGGCGACCGCGTGTTCTTCGAAACCGATTCGTCCGAGCTCACATCGCAGTCGCGCGCTACGCTCGACAAGCAGGCGCAGTGGCTCAACAACTATAGCCAGTACGGCCAGTTCACCGTCGAAGGCCACGCCGACGAGCGCGGCACGCGCGAATACAACATCGCGCTCGGCGCCCGTCGCGCGCAGACCGTGCGCGATTATCTGATCTCACGCGGCGTGGCGGCCAACCGCATGCGCACGATTTCGTACGGTAAGGAGCGGCCGGTCGCGATTTGCGACGATATCTCCTGCTGGTCGCAGAACCGCCGTGCGGTCACGGTGCTCGGCGTCAGCTCGTAAGACGCGGGTGCGCTAACTTCAAACGTGTCATGGCCGGGCTTGTCCCGGCCATCTCGTTTAGGGGCGCACAGCGCCCTCCTCAGCGGGGGTCACCGGGACAAGCCGGTGACGACAATTCGGCCGCCAGTCACAATTTCGACGCAGCCCGCCTTATGCTAGCTGTACCGCCCGTTGCCGGACTTATGTTCATCATGACGTGCTCACGAACTCGAATTCGCACCACGGCGCTCGTCGCGCTTTCCCTGCTGCTAGCCGGCGCCGCGATGGCGCAGGAGCAGCGTTCCTCCGGCGGGTTCCTCGACAATCTGTTCAGCCGCGGCGAGCCGTCGTCGCAACAGCGCCAGAGCGAGCCGTCTCAGGCGCCGCAATCGCGCGTAGCGCAGGCCGATGCCGGCGATCTGTCCGTCCGTCTCGACCGCATGGAAAATGCGCTGCGCCAGCTCACCGGCACGATCGAGCAGCTGCAGTACCGCAACCAGCAGCTCGAAATGCAACTCAAGCGTATGCAGGACGACACCGAGTATCGCTTCCAGCAGCTTGGCTCCAAAGGCGCACCGCCGCCGCGCGCGATGGCGCCGCCGGCGCCGGTCAATGCGCCGGTACCCGCAACGTCCGGCAACCGCTCCGACGTGTTCAATCCCGCCCAGAATCCGAACGCGCCCGGCGTGCCACGCGTCCTCGGCAACGAAACGGCGGTCGCCCCGGTCCAGAACGCGGATAACGAGCCGCCGGTCGGCGCGCCCGGCGGCCGCGCCCCGGGCGCTCCGCTCGATCTGTCGACGCTTGCCGATAACGCGCCGGCGCAGCCGGCAGCGCCGATGGCGAGTGCGGCGCCGGTGGTACCGTCGCAATTACCGCCGCCGCCGGCGCGCAACGCCACCGCCACCGGCGAGCAGCTTGCCACGTTGCCGCCTTCGGCGACGCCGAAAGACGAATACGACATGGCTTACGGCTACGTGCTGCACAAGGACTATGCGCTGGCCGAACAGGCCTTCCGCGATTTCCTGCGCAAATACCCGAGTGAAAAACTGGTGCCGGATGCGCAATATTGGCTGGGCGAAAGCCTGTTCCAGCGCCAGCGCTATCGCGACGCGGCGGAATCCTTCCTGGCGGTCTCGACTAAGTTCGAGCACTCCGGCAAGGCGCCGGATGCGCTTCTGCGGCTCGGGCAGTCGCTTGCCGCGCTCAATCAGAAGGAAGCGGCCTGCGCGACGCTGGCCGAAGTCGGGCGCAAATTCCCGCGCGCCTCGGCGAGCGTGAAACGCGGCGTCACGCAGGAACAAAAGCGTGCGCACTGCTGAGACCGCGGCCGTTTCGGCGGCGGAACTCAAAACGCTTTTCTCAGATCTCGAACATTTGCCTGCGCTGGTGCTGGCGGTTTCCGGCGGACCGGATTCAACCGCACTGATGGTGCTCGCCGCGCGCTGGCGCAAGATGCTGAAGGCAAAGCCGAGACTGATCGCGGTTACCGTCGATCACGGCTTGCGCAAGGAAGCCAAGCGCGAAGCGGCAAATGTCGGGCGGCTGGCGCGCAAGCTCGGGATTGCGCACCGCACCTTGCGCTGGACCGGCACTAAGCCGAAGACCGGCTTGCAGGAGGCGGCGCGGACGGCACGCTACCGCCTGCTCGCCGGCGCGGCCCGCAAAGCAGGCGCTTCGCACATTCTCACCGCGCACACCCGCGACGACCAGGCCGAGACCGTGCTGATCCGCATGAGCCGGGGCAGCGGCGTCAGTGGGCTGGCAGCGATGACGCGGATCTCGCCGTTGCCAGGGGACGGCGAGGGACGGATCAAGCTCATCCGTCCGCTGCTCGATATTCCGAAGACGCGCCTCGTCGCCACCCTGCGCGCCGCAAGGATTCCGTTCGCCGACGATCCATCGAACCGCGATCCGCGCTTCACGCGGGCGCGGTTGCGCGGCTTGATGACCGAGCTCGCGCGCGAGGGTCTCGACGCACGCCGGCTTTCGCTGCTGGCAGGGCGGCTCAAGCGTGCCGACATGGCGATCGAAGCCGTGGTCGACCGCGCCGAGGCTGAATTGGCGGGCCCGCTATCGGCACCGGGCGCCGTCGCGTTCGACGTGGCCGGCTATGTCATCTTGCCGGCCGAGATCGCGCTGCGCCTGATCGGCCGCGCGGTGGCGCGCGCCGGGGATGAAGGGCCGGTCGAATTGGCCAAGTTGGAGGCGTTGAAAGCAGCGCTCGATGCTGCCCAAAAGGCCGGCAATACCCGATTTCGGCGCAGCCTGGCGGGGGCGATTGTGACGCTGCGCCCCGGCCAGATCACGGTGGAGCGGGCGCCGCCGCGCCGCGGCAAAGCCTTAACCACAGCGGGACGTGGTAGCGCCAAACCGGCGAAATCGCGCTAAACTAGCTAAACTATATGAGATTCGAGCCCTTTCCATGCGGGTGCACGCTGCCTACATTGGTGAACGGGATCGACGTGAAGTTGCCACGAATTTTGGCCATTACGACAGCCACAGCGCCCGAAGCGGCGGGTAAGGACGCCTGATGAACGCCAATCTGCGCAATTTCGCCCTCTGGGTGATTATCGTCCTGCTGCTGCTCGCGCTATTCACGTTGTTTCAAAATCCCGGACAGCGCACGACCGCGCAGGACATTTCGTTCTCGCAGCTGTTGAGCGAGGTCGACCAGGGCCGCGTGCGCGACGTGGTGATCCAGGGTCCGGACATCCGCGGCACCTTCGCCAATGGCACCAGCTTCCAGACCTATGCGCCGAGCGATCCCGGCCTGGTGCAGAAGCTTTACACCAAGGGTGTCTCGATCACCGCGCGGCCGCCGTCGGATAACGTCCCGTGGTTCGTCTCGCTGCTGGTATCGTGGCTGCCGTTCATCGCGCTGATCGGCGTGTGGATTTTCCTGTCGCGGCAGATGCAAGGGGCGGGCGGCAAGGCGCTCGGCTTCGGCAAGTCGCGCGCAAAATTATTGGCGGAAGCGCATGGCCGCGTCACCTTCGAGGACGTCGCTGGCGTCGACGAAGCCAAGCAAGATTTGCAGGAGATCGTCGAATTCCTACGCGATCCGGGAAAATTCCAGCGCCTGGGCGGACGAATTCCAAGAGGTGTCTTGCTTGTGGGGCCGCCGGGTACCGGCAAGACGCTGATCGCGCGCGCGGTCGCCGGCGAAGCCAATGTGCCGTTCTTCACGATTTCCGGCTCCGACTTCGTCGAGATGTTCGTCGGCGTCGGCGCCAGTCGCGTGCGCGACATGTTCGAGCAGGCTAAGAAGAACGCGCCCTGCATCATCTTCATCGACGAAATCGACGCGGTCGGCCGCCATCGCGGCGCCGGCCTCGGCGGCGGCAATGACGAGCGCGAGCAGACGCTCAACCAGTTGCTGGTCGAGATGGACGGCTTTGAGGCGAACGAAGGCATCATCCTGATCGCCGCCACCAACAGGCCT
This sequence comes from uncultured Alphaproteobacteria bacterium, assembly GCA_963770985.1. Taxonomy (GTDB): domain Bacteria; phylum Pseudomonadota; class Alphaproteobacteria; order Rhizobiales; family Xanthobacteraceae; genus Pseudolabrys. The sequence goes on from CAVYRR010000007.1 coordinate 390,398, forward strand.
GACGTGCTCGATCCTGCGCTGCTGCGCCCAGGCCGATTCGACCGCCAGGTGGTGGTGCCGAATCCGGACGTGGTCGGCCGCGAGAACATCCTGAAGGTCCACGTGCGCAAGGTGCCGCTGGCGCCGGACGTGAACTTGAAGACCACCGCGCGCGGAACGCCCGGCTTCTCCGGCGCCGATTTGGCCAACTTGGTCAACGAGGCCGCCTTGATGGCCGCGCGCCGCAACAAGCGCATGGTGACGCAGTCCGAGTTCGAGGACGCCAAAGACAAGGTGATGATGGGCGCCGAGCGCAAGTCGCTGGTGATGACCGACGAGGAGAAGATGCTGACCGCCTATCACGAAGGCGGCCACGCCATCGTCGCGCTCAACGTCAAGGCCACCGATCCCGTGCACAAGGCCACCATCATTCCGCGCGGCCGTGCGCTCGGCATGGTCATGCAACTGCCGGAGCGCGACAAACTCTCGATGAGCCGCGAGCAGATGACCTCGCGCCTCGCCATCATGATGGGCGGGCGCGTCGCCGAAGAAATGGTGTTCGGCCGTGAGAAGGTGACGAGCGGCGCGGCCTCCGACATCGAGCAGGCGACCAAGCTCGCCCGCCTGATGGTCACGCGCTGGGGCCTGTCGGACAAACTCGGCACGGTTGCCTATGGGGAAAACCAGGACGAGGTCTTCCTCGGCTATCAGGTGTCGCGCCAGCAGAACATCTCGGAGGCGACCGCGCAGACCATCGACGCCGAAGTGCGCAAGCTGGTCGAGGCCGGCTATGCCGAGGCCGACGCAGATCCTCACCGACAAGCGCGCCGACCTCGAAATTCTGGCCAAGGGCCTGCTCGAGTTCGAGATGCTGACCGGCGACGAGATCAAGGACCTGATTAACGGCAAACGGCCGGTGCGCGAATCGGTGATCGAGCCGACTACGCCGCGCTCCTCGGCGGTGCCGCCGGCCGGCAAGCCGCGCCCGCGCCCCGACGCGCCGACCGGCGAAATCGCGCCCCAGCCGCAAGGCTGAGCCTTCTATCACTTGCAGCGAACGCCCGCCCCTGTGGCGGGCGTTTTCGTTTGAGCGGCCCGCGGCTTATTCACAGGCCGCTTCTTATTGATTTCGATCAAAGCGCCGGCGCACACCTGCGGTTTTATTAAGCCGTCCGTTACGGGTAACCGGGTCTTCCTGGAACGGGTATGGTGGCCGGGCGTTTCTTTTCCCGGCCACCTTGTTTTTTGATGCTCGATCATGCCGCTGCAAAACCGCGTCGATCCTTTTGGCGCTTTGTTCGCCGACCCGGCGCGCGGATTGCTGATGGGCAATCGCGGCGGGCGATTGCACGATGGGCAACGCAAACTTGGCGTGCGGCGTTGGACCTCGAAGCAATGGATTTGCTGCCGTCTCGAATTCAACAACCGTCACCGCAAGGTGTGGGGCGACAGCTATAGCGAATTGTTTTTTCTCGACGAGGTGGTGGCGCTCGCCGCCGGTCACCGGCCATGCTTCGAATGCCGGCGCAAGGACGCGGAATTTTTTGCTGCGCTGTTCTCGGGAAAGCGCAAGCGCGCGACCGCGCAAGCAATGGACGAAGTGCTGCACGCCGAGCGTCTCGACGGCAAGGCCAAGCGCATGGATCGGCGCAAGATCGAGACGCTGCCCAACGGCGCGTTGATCGCGCTTGCCGGCGACGCCTTCGCCGTGCGCGGCGAGCGGCTGCTGCGCTGGACGCCGTCGGGCTACGCCAAAGCGCGGCCGCGCCCTCACTCTATTGGCGTGGATGTGCTCACGCCGCCATCGATCGTCGCCGTGCTCGCCGCCGGCTACCGGCCGCTTTGGCATCCAAGTTCAGAATAGCGCGCTCACGGCGGCTCGATCGGTGGCGTGGTCGGCCCGGCCGGCACGCGACGGGCCCAGGCGAAGTACACGATGCCCGCCATGACCAGCAGCATCGCCACCACCAGCGCGACGCAGGCCGTCCAGCCGGCGATCGTCCAGGCAACGCCGCCCAACGCCGCGCCGAAGCTGCCGCCGACATAGAAGCTCGTTACATAGAGGCCGACCGCCGAGGAGCGGCCGGCTTTGGCGGTGATCGTCACATAGCCGGTGGAGATCGCCTGGCAGATCAGCCCGCAGCCGGCGCTGATGGCAAGACCCAGAATGATGAGCGGCAGCGAGGGCGCGAGCGTCAAGGCAATGCCGGCAATCCACAACGCCAGCACCTTGACCGTGAAGCGCCGCCGCCCGAACCGGGTGACCGCCCAGCCGACCAACGGCGAGAGCACGGAGCCGACGAGATAGACGGCAAAAATCGCGCCGAGCCAGGTGGCGGAGAGATTGTAGGGCGGGGCGGCGAGATGAAAGCTGACGAACGTGAACGTGCAGATGAAATTGAACAGCACGCCGAAGCCGACACCGTAGGTCGCGAGCAACTGGCCGTTGCGGAAATGCGCGAGCATCTGCCGCCCGGACGCCAGCAGTCCTTCCGAACGCACGAATTTCCGCTCATGCGGCAGCAAAAATATGGTCGCGATCGCACCGGCAAAGGCGATCCCGGCGAGCGCCACAAAGCCTTCGCGCCAGCCGATTAGGTCGGCGAACAATCCGGTCACCAGCCGTCCGCTGAATCCGCCCAGGCTCGAGCCCGACGAGTAAATGCCGGCGGCGGTGGTTGCTTCCTGCCGCGGCCATTCATCGCCGATATAGGCGACGGTGACCGCGAAGATCGGCGGCAGCACCAGCCCCTGCACCGCACGCCAGAAGATGAGGGCCGACAGGCTGGTCGCCATTGCCACCATCAAAGTCGGCACCACCAGCACGAACATCGCCGCGACGATCACTCGCTTGCGCCCTAGCACGTCGGCGACCGCGCCGGTAAACGGTGCAGTCACGGCCACCGCCAAAGTGCTGACGGTGATGATGGTGGAGACCTCAGCGGCGCTGGCGCTGAATTCGTGCGAGAGCAGAGGCAGGATCGATTGCGGGGCATAGAGATTGATGAAGGCGCAATAGCCGGTGAGCCCGACCGCCAAATGGCGCGCGGAAATCGTCGAGTGTTGCGCAGCGTTCATTGGCGTCCCGGTCAGGAGTCCGTCTGGCGGATGAAGCTATCGGTTTTGCACCGAACGCCAAGGGGGAGTGCGGCGGGGCAGTGGGTCGCCGCACGCATAGCTTGGCTCATGCAAGGCCGAGCGCCGTCTTGGTGCGGCGCAATGTTTCCTCAGGCGAGCCGGAAGCGTCGATCAGCGTCCAATGCATTGCGCCGAGATCGTATTGCTCTTGGCTGCGGGCGACCGCCGCATCGGCATCGGAGGCATCGCCTTTGCGCCCGCCGACGCGGGCAAGCCGGACGCTGAGATCGGCGGTCAGGAACAGCCCGCGAAACGCGGAGCCGGCCGGCCGCCTGCTCGATCGCCGCCCGCTCGCCGGCGTCGGCAAACACCGCATCGACGATGGCCGAATGGCCGGCCGCGATCACCCGGCGCGCCTTGTCGATGAGCGCAGCGTAGACTTGCGCCGTGACCTCGCGGGCATAGGCCGTCTGCGGCAAACGATCGTCTTCGGCGATCCCGAACATGGCCTTGCGCTCGACGTCGCTGCGCAGCACCACCGCGCCCGGCGCGGGCAGAAGTTCGGCAGCGATTTCGCGGGCGAGCAGCGATTTGCCGGTGCCCGACAGCCCGCCCACCGCGAGCAGGATTGGCGGCGGCGGCGCCAGCAATTTGCCGGCGAGCGCAAAATAGTCGCGCGCGCTTTGTGCGATGTCCGTGCATTCGGCGCCTTGCCGGCGCCGCGCCGCGGTCACCTTGGCGCGGATCGCCGCCCGCAACGACAGAAACAGCGGCAGCGCGGCGAGCGCATCGAGATCCTCGGCCCGCCGCGTCTCGTTGAGATAACGGTTGAGCACGATATTGGCCGCTGGTCCCAGCCCGCGCTCGATCAGGTCCATCAGCAGGAAGGCGAGATCGTAGAGCACGTCGGCGGTAGCGATCCTGGCGTCGAATTCGATGGCGTCGAACAGCACCGGCGCGCCGTCGAGCAAAACGATATTGCCGAGATGCAGATCGCCGTGGCAGCGCGCTACCCGCCCGGCGCGTTCGCGTGCGACAAGCAGTGCGCGCACGCGCTCGAAGGCGTCGCGCGCCGCCGCGGTCAACGCGGTTATTGCTTGCGGCGAGAACAATTGCGGCGAAGCACGCAGTTCGGCGTCGTTCTGGGCGATGATCTCGGCCAGCGTATCGACAAATCCGGCATCGGCGACGATCGGCGCCGCCGCATGCGCGCGCGCCACCGCCTGCCCAAGCGCGTCGGCGAGCGCGCCATCGATTCGCCGCGCCGTGGCCAGATGGTCGAGCGTCTGCGTCTCGTCGAAGCGGCGCATCTCCACCGCCCATTCCACCGGCTCACCCGCGCCGCCGATGGCGAGCGCGCCGTCGCGTTCGCGCGTGATCGCCACGGCGCGGCGGTAGACTGCGGGCGCATAGGGATGATTAACCTCAAGCTCGGCGGCGCAGGCGGCCTTACGGCGGTCAAGCGTCGAATAGTCGAGGAACGGAAACCGCACGGCGCGCTTGATTTTGAAGGCGCGGTCGCCGGCCAGAAATACCGTCGCGGCGTGGGTATCGATCCGTTTGACCGGCGCACCGCCATAAGTTGCGGGGTCGTCTAGAAATTCGATCACCGCTTGTTGCGAGGTTCCGGCCGGGTTCATCCTCGTCCTCGGGTTGATGCTAGTATCGATCCGGCCAGAATCGCCGGGCTGATCCAAATCAATGCGCACCTCGGCCGGATGAGGCCATTGTGTACCAAATAAACGGATCCGCTTGGGAATGGAGGTCGTCGTGACCACGCTGCCGCACACGTTCAAGCGCATTAGGCTCAATCTTGCCCGCTCCAAGGATTTCCCGCAGGGCTCGCAACGCCATGGTTACGAATTCGTCGCCCCGCTCGACGGCAAGAGTCATATCGACGTGAAGCTCTGGCAAAGCAATCGCGAGCATTGCGGGGTCCGCCGGTTCTGGGAGGGCGAAGACGACGAACACGGCTTCCTGGTGCACAAGCCGGGCGGGCCTGAGCATGCGCGCTGGGTCTTCGACTACGACCAGACCGCGGAGGATGACGACGAGAGCGGTTACCGCTTCGGCACCCACGCGTTCCGCCCCGGCGAATATGTCTCGATCCGCAACGAGGACGGCGAGACGCATACCTACCAGGTGGTCTCGGTCGAGCCGGCGACCTGAGCGGCGGCCGCGCCGTCTCCGCACATTCCAGCCTTGCGTGCCAAATCTATTGACCGGCCTGCGCCGGCCCGAGAGAGTGCGCCCCACCGCCGCGGACCAAGCGGCCATTCAAGGGAGGAATGAAGTGCTTCTCGATGTTCGGACTTATCGGACCCTGCCTGGCCGTGTCCCGGCGCAACTCGAACTCTACAAAAAGTACGGCTATCCGGTGCAACTTCGCTATATGGGCGAGCCCCTTTGTTATGCGGTGGCCGAAACCGGCGAGTTGAACACCTACACCCATATCTGGGTCTATGAGAGCGCCGCCGATCGCGAAGCCAAGCGCGCTAAGATGGCGGCGGACCCCGACTGGAAAGTTTTCCTCGCCGAAAACGCCAAGGCTGGGTACATTATCGAGCAGAAGAACTGCTTGATGGTCCCGACCGCGTTCTCGCCGCCGATCCCGATGCCGAAAATCGTGAAATAAACCGGGCCAAGGCGGAGCAGATCGATGCGCAGCAATGACGGCACGCGGACCGGCGCCGAAATCCTGATCGATCAATTGGCGATCCACGGGGTGCGCCACGTGTTCTGCGTGCCGGGCGAGAGCTATCTGGCGGCGCTCGACGCGTTTCACGATTCCAAAATCGTGCTCACCGTCTGCCGGCACGAGAGCGGCGCTGCCGTAATGGCCGAGGCGGTCGGCAAGACCACAGGCCGCCCCGGTATCTGCTTTGTCACGCGCGGGCCGGGCGCTACCAACGCCTCGGCCGGCATCCACATCGCGCGCCAGGATTCCTCGCCGATGATCGTGTTGGTCGGCCAGGTCGGGCGCCATATGCGCGAACGCGAGGCGTTCCAGGAACTCGATTACCGCGCGGTGTTCGGCTCGATCGCCAAATGGGCGACCGAGATCGACGACCCCGCGCGCATCCCGGAGTTGATCTCGCGCGCCTTCCACACCGCCTGCAACGGCCGGCCCGGGCCGGTGGTGATCGCGGTGCCGGAGGACATGTTGACCGAGCGCGCCATGGTACCGGATGCGAAAGCGTTTGAGCCGGCGGAGATCTGGCCGGGTCTGACCGATATGAGCCGGCTGCAAGAAATGTTGTGGGCCGCCAAGCGCCCGATCGTGCTGGCGGGCGGCAGCCGCTGGTCGGAAGCCGCCTGCGCCGCGCTGGCGCGCTTTGCCGAGCGCTTCGCGCTGCCGGTGGCGACCACCTTCCGCCGCCAGTATTTGTTCGACGGGCTGCACCCCTGTTACGCCGGCGATATGGGCATCGGGCCCAATCCGAAATTGCTCGCGCGCGTGAAGAGCGCCGATCTGGTGCTGCTGATCGGCGGGCGACTGAGCGAGATGGCGACGCAGGGCTACACGCTGCTCGACATTCCCGAGCCGCAGATGAAGCTGGTGCATGTGCATCCAGGCGCAGAGGAACTCGGCCGCGTCTATCACCCGACGCTCGCCATCAACGCGGCGCCGACCGCGTTCTGCTCGGCGCTGGAAGGCTTGCAGCCGCCCGACGAGATCACATGGCACAGCGAGGCGGCCATGGCGCACGCGGACTATCTTGTCTGGTCGGAAAAGGCGACGCCGCAGCCGGGCGCGGTCAATCTCGGAGAAATTCTGATATGGCTGCGCGAGCATTTGGCGCCGGAGGCCATTATTACCAACGGTGCAGGCAATTTCGCCGGCTGGATTCACCGCTTCTACCGCTTCCGCAAATACGCCACCCACGTGGCACCGACGTCAGGCTCCATGGGCTACGGTTTTCCGGCGGCGGTGGCGATGAAGCTGCTGCATCCCGATCGCGATGTCGTGTGCATTGCCGGCGATGGCGACTTCCTGATGACCGGTCAAGATTTCGCGACCGCCGTTCAGTACAAATTGCCGGTCATCGTCGTGCTCGCCGATAACGGTCTTTACGGCACCATCCGCATGCATCAGGAGCGCGAATATCCCGGCCGCGTGATCGCCACGCAATTGCACAATCCGGATTTCGTCGCCTATGCCTTGGCGTTCGGCGGCTTCGGCGCGGTGGTGGAGAAGACCGGCGATTTCCCGGCAGCCTTCGCCCAGGCACGGGCATCCGGCAAGCCGTCGATCATCCATCTCAAGATCGATCCGGAAGCCATCTCAACATTCGCGTCGATTTCCGCCATCCGCGACAAAGCGCTCGCCGGCGGCGGCAAAAGCGGGACGCATCGTTAGCCCCAAATGTCATCGCCCGCTTTTGCGGGGGCACGACAGCTGACGTCTTGCCTCCCGGCCGTGAATCATCGTTCACTCGTTCCTATGCCCTATCGCCGCACCGAGAGCGTGGTTCGCCGCCTGGCCGAGCGCGAGGAGGCGATCCTGGACGCGGCCACGACCATCGCTGCCGAGGGTGGCATGGCGGCGGTGCAGATTGCCGCCGTCGCCGCGCGCGCCGGCATTGCCGCCGGCACCGTTTATCGCTACTTCCCGTCCAAGACCGATCTCGTCGCCGAGCTGGTGGCCGCCGTGGCCGGGCGCGAACTCACTGCCATGGCGGCAGCCGGCGACGCCGCGCCCGGGCCGCTGTCGGCGCTGGCGGCAGTCATCTCGACCTTCGCCGCCCGCGCGCTCAACGAGCGGCGGCTGGCCTGGGCGGTGATCGGTGAGCCGGTCGACGCGCAGGTGGACGCAATGCGGCTCGATTTCCGCCAGTCGCTCGCCGCCGAACTGGAGGCGCGCATCAACACTGCGATCAAAGGCGGACATCTGCCCGAGCAGGACGCCGGCGTGGCGGCGCCAGCCATCGTCGGCGCGCTGATGGAAGGGCTGCTCGGACCGCTGGCGCCGTCGCCGGCCGATGCCGCCGCCGCGCGCGCCGCGGTGCAGAGCGCGACGCTGCTGGCGCTACGCGCGCTCGGCGTCGTCGATGCGCGCGCCCGCGGCCTGGTGGCGCAATGCGTGCTGCCATAAATTCAGTGATGACTGATGCGCCGCTCCGCCACTGACGGCGTGCGTTAGAGCAACTCTTCGGCCGACACTTCATCGAGCGGCAGCGTCACCAACTTGACGCCGCGCTCGTCTGGATCGTCGGTGGCATGGAAACCGAGTTCGCCGCACATCTGCAGCATGGTGCTGTTTTCCGCCAGCACCTGGCCGCGCACCGTTTTGAGCCCCTTCTCCTTGGCATAGGCGATCATGTGCTTCATCATGAGCCAACCGAGGCCGTGGCCTTTAAGCCGCGAGCGCACGATGATCGCGAATTCCGCGTTCTCGTCGCCGGGGTCATTGTGCAATCGCACCACGCCGAGCATGCCGCCGGTCGCCTCTTCGATAGCGATGGACGCCATCGCATGTTTGGTATCGTAGTGGACGAGTTTGTCGATCAGCTCGGGACTAACCTCGCGCATGGCGGCGAAGTAGCGCAGTCGCAGATCTTCGGGGGTGATTTCGTTCAGACAATCCGGATAGAGCGCAGCATCTTTCACTTCGAGTGGCCGCAGCAACACCCGCATTCCGTCCCGCAATTTGAGGTGGCGCACTACGTCCAAGATCGCGCTCCTGTCGTTCCCGTGGGTGCGGGAACCCATACGCTGCGGCCCGCAGACAGGCCAGCAACTATCGGTTCTGAGCCGCGGTGACGCTCGCTCAGGACGACAGTAAGATCAATGCGACATCAGCGCCGGAACCGTCATCGTTTCGAGGATGCCGCGGGTAACGCCGCCGAGGATGAATTCGCGCAAGCGCGAATGGCCGTAGCCGCCCATCACGATGAAGTCGGCGGACGAATCCGCCGCATAGGACAGGATCGTGGAGGGTACGTCGATATCCGGCGAGGTGATGCGCTTGACGTCCACCTTCAAGCCGTGGCGGGCGAGATGTTGGCCGAGGTCGGCGCCGGGAACTTCGTCGTTCTTGCCGGCCTTGCTGGCGACCATGACGATCTCCACCTGCTTGGCCTTTTGCAGGAACGGCAGGCTGTCGGCGACGGCGCGGCTGGCGGCGCGGCTGCCGTCCCAGCACACCATGACGCGGTCGAGCTTCAGGCCCGCTTTCTGGATGTAGGGCACGAAGATCACCGGCCGCCCGGATTCAAACAACACGCCTTCGTCCACCACTTCCACCGGCGCTGATTTGTCGCGGTCAGGCTGGCCGGCGATGACCAGATCGAAACGCCGCGCCAAGCGGCCGAGCCGTTCGGCGGCGCCGGCGATGCTGGCGTTGACGCTACGCGTTTCATAGGAGATGCCGGCGCGCTTGGCCGCCTGTTCGAAGCGGGCAATAGCGGCGCGCACAACTTTCTCGGATTCGGCGCGTTGCGACTCGATGAATTCGGGCGGGATCCCGCCGATGACCGAGCCGGGGATGACGGGATCATAGATAAAAGCCATGCCCAGAACGTGCGCCCCGAACGCGTCGGCCACCGAAATGGCGAAATCTCCGGCGGGATCGCGCTCGCCTAGCCCGAGATTGACGACGATATCCTTGATCATGGTGGCTCCTCCTGAACGCGCCGGCGCATGCTCCTGAACTATAGAAACCGGAATTCGGATAAGAACATGCGTAAGCAAAATGCCTTGGTAGGGGAACTATGGCGGTTACGGCTGGACGCGGCTTTGACCAGGGTCAAATGCGTCAACCCGCCTGTTTACGGTCACTTCTTCTTCCCATCCGGGCCGAATTGCTTGAGATAGGCCCATAGGTTGTCGACTTCCTTTTCGTTCTTGATGCCGGGGAAGATCATCTTGGTGCCCGGGATCTTGGCGCGCGGATCCTTGATGTATTCCTTGAAGGTAGCCTCGCTCCAGACGATACCGGAGTTCTTGTTGGCGTCGGAATAGCTGTAGCCGGCTGCCGTGCCGGAATGGCGGCCGTCAAGGCCGTTGAGCTCGGGGCCGACCTTGTTCTTGGCCCCTTCGCCGACGGCATGGCAGGGGAAGCATTTCCTGAATGATTGTTCGCCGGCAGCCATGTCCTGCGCCAGCGCTGATTGTGCCATCGCGGCCACGGCCAAAGCTGCTACCGCAAGTGTTGTTTTCATCGGTTTTTCCTTCGTGACTTGATATTACCGCCCCGCAGAGGCCCATGCCCCCGGCTCAGGGCGGTTTTGCCAGCCCTATGTGTCAACCGTCAAATGGCTGGTATCGTTGCAGGCGCATGATCCCGAAAAGTGGGCAGCGGTTTTCGGATAAGATCATACGCAAGAAATACTGCCGGGAGTTGTCATAATGGCGGTGCGGATGCCCGAAGTCGACGGCGCGGTACTGGCGCGGCGCGAGCGCATTGTGGCCGTGTTGCGCACCATCGTGCCGGGCGAGGGCGTGATTGCGTCCGAGCGCGAGATGAAGCCCTACGAAACCGACGGACTGACCGCCTACCATCAGCCGCCGATGGTGGTCGTGCTGCCGGAGACCACCGTGCAGGTCTCGCAGGTGCTGCGCTATTGCCACGACGAAGGCATCAAGGTGGTGCCGCGCGGGGCCGGCACCTCGCTCTCGGGCGGTGCGCTGCCGCTTGCCGACGGCGTGCTGCTTGGCATGGCCAAGTTCAACCGCATCCGCGAGATCGACTTCGATAACCGGGTCGCCGTGGTGGAGCCGGGTGTCACCAATCTGGCGGTGAGCAATGCGGTAGCGCATGCCGGCTTCTATTACGCGCCCGATCCCTCCTCACAGATCGCCTGCACCATCGGCGGCAACGTGGCGGAAAATTCCGGCGGCGTGCATTGCCTGAAATACGGCATGACCACCAACAACGTGCTTGGCTGCGAGATCGTGCTGATCACCGGGGAGGTGATCCGCCTCGGCGGCAGGCATCTCGACTCCGAGGGTTACGACCTGCTTGGGCTGATCACCGGCTCCGAGGGTCTGCTCGGCGTAGTCACTGAAGTGACCGTGCGCATCCTGAAGAAGCCGGAGACCGCGCGCGCAGTGCTGGTCGGCTTCCCGTCATCGGAGGACGCCGGCGCTTGCGTCTCGGCGATTATCGGCGCCGGCATCATTCCGGGCGGCATGGAGATGATGGACAAGCCGGCGATCCACGCGGTGGAGGAATTCGTCCATGCCGGCTATCCGCTCGACGTCGAGGCCCTGCTGATCGTCGAGGTCGATGGGCCGCCGGCCGAGGCCGACGATCTGATCGAGCGCATCGAGATCATCGCCAGCAAATGCCATGCGGTGTCGTGCGAGGCTTCGACCTCGGAGCAACAGCGGCTGCTGTTCTGGGCCGGACGCAAGGCGGCGTTCCCGGCGATCGGCCGCATTTCGCCCGACTATTACTGCATGGATGGCACCATCCCGCGCGCCAAGCTGCCTTTGGTGCTCGCGCGCACCAAGGAGATGTCAGAAAAATATGAACTGCGTTGCGCCAATGTGTTCCATGCCGGCGACGGCAATCTGCACCCGATGATCCTTTACGATTCCAACAAACCCGATGAGCTCGATCGCGCCGAACGGTTCGGCGCCGAAATCCTGACACTCTGCGTCGAGGTCGGCGGCGTGCTCACCGGCGAGCACGGCGTCGGCGTGGAGAAGCGCGATCTGATGCCGTTGATGTTTTCCGAAATCGACCTTGCGGCCCAAGAGCGCGTCAAATGCGCCTTCGACGCCAAGGGCCTGCTCAATCCTGGCAAGATGTTCCCGGTGCTGCACAACTGTGCTGAATTGGGCCGCATGCATATTTCCGGCGGCAAGCTGCCGTTCCCGGATATTCCGCGCCGCATCGTATAAGCCACGTACCCAAGCGCGAGATGCGCCCAAGGGTCGCTGTTGTCGAGTTCCGCCGCGCGAGCCGCGAGAGCTGCCGCCTGCTTGACCTGCGGCTCGCGCTCTCCGGCGCTCCAACCGAGATAACCCGACACCAGCATCATGAACGCCAACATGCTGTGTGCCGGCGCATAGTCGGGGTAGCGCTCGACCGCCTGCTTGAGAGTTGCAATCGCGGCTTCGCCCTCGGCCTTGGTCAACCGCCAGAACAGGGAGTTTGCCTGAATCACCGTCTCCCAAGCGCCGAGATCCTCCGGCGAGCGGGTTTGCGAGCGGATACCCTCGGCCTCCAAGAGCTTCGGCTCGATTGCAGCGACAACCTTCCTGGTGATTTCGTCTTGCAGGGCGAAGATGTCTGTCAGATCGCCGTCGTAGCGGTCGGCCCAGATGTGGTTATTCGTCGCGGCATCGATCAATTGCGCGGTAATGCGCACACGATTACCGCCCTTGCGCACGCTGCCCTCCAGCACGTAGCGCACGCCCAGTTCGCGGGCGACGCGCTTAACGTCGACCGCCTTGCCCTTGTAGGTGAACGACGAATTGCGCGCGATGACGAAGAACCAGCGCAGCTTCGACAGACCAGTGATGATGTCCTCGGAAATGCCGTCGGCGAAATATTCCTGCTCGGGGTCGCCACTCATATTGGCGAACGGCAGCACGGCGATCGAGGGCCGATCGGCACTTGAGAGTTCAGTCTTGGCAGCAGCCGCGGCGGCATTTGACCGTAGTCGGTGGGGCGCTTTCCGCGAGAGAGACACGGTGGACCCCAATCGGCCGCGCAATGTTCTTGACAGTTTGCTCGCCCATGTCTTCGAAGCCAAAGCTGAGTTTGTCGCGCACCTGGTCGTGGACATTGCGTGAGACCATGATGCCGCCTGGCTCGGCGAGCCCCTCCAGCCGCGCGGCAACGTTGACGCCGTCGCCGTAAATATCGTTGCTGTCGCTGATGATGTCGGCGCTTCTAAATGACCGACGTAGTGAAACCCCGCGATGCCAAGGAGGTCGAGGACGCCGTGCGCTGGGCGCTCGGTGAGGACAAGGCGTTGGAACTCGTGGGGCAGGGCTCGAAACGCGCGATGGGCCGGCCGAGCCAGACCGACCTTACCCTCGATCTGTCGGGGCTTTCCGGCGTCACGTTGTACGAGCCGGAAGAACTGGTGCTTTCGGCCAAGGCCGGCACGCCGCTCGCCGAGATCGAGGCGCTGCTCGAAAAAAACAACCAGCAGCTCGCCTTCGAGCCGATGGACTACGGACCGCTGCTTGGCGGCACAGCCGGCCAGGGCACAATCGGCGGCACGATCGCCGCCAATCTGTCTGGCCCGCGCCGCATCAAGGCCGGCGCGGCGCGCGACCACTTTCTCGGCGTGACGGCGGTCACCGGTCGCGCCGAGACCATCAAATCGGGCGGTCGTGTGGTGAAGAACGTCACCGGCTACGACATGTGCAAGGTGCTGGCCGGCTCCTGGGGCACGCTGGCCGCGATGACCGATGTCACGATCAAAGTGCTGCCCAAGGCGGAAACCGAAGCGACCGTGATCGTCGAAGGCCTCGATGACGCGCGCGCCTGCGCGGCCATGGCGACGGCCATGGGCTCGGCCTGCGATGTCTCCGGCGCGGCGCATCTGCCAGATCACGTGGCGTCTTATTTCGACGGCCTGCCCAAGCCGGAAGCCGCCACCGCGTTGCGCCTGGAAGGTTTCGCGCCCTCGGTGAAGCACCGTAAAGAAGCGCTGGCCGCGCTGATGAAGCCGTTCGGCCCGGTCGCGCTGCTCGACGAAAAGAATTCGCGCACGCTCTGGCTTAGCGTGCGGCAGGTGAAGCCATTTTCCGGCGAGGCGGCGCGTGCGCGTCCGCTGTGGCGCATCTCGACCGCGCCGAGTCGAGGCTACGAAATCGCGGCGGCGATCACGCCGGCGGCGCAGATGTTCTATGACTGGGCCGGCGGCTTGCTCTTTGTGGCGATGCCGTTCGCCGACGAGCCCGACGCCCGCTCGATCCGCGCTGCGGTTGCGGGCGTCGGCGGCCACGCCACGCTGGTGCGTGCGCCCGCCGCAGTGCGCGCCGCGGTCGACGTGTTCGAGCCACAGGAGGCGAATTTGCGCGCCTTGAGCAAGCGCGTGAAGGAAGGGTTCGATCCCAAGGGCGTGCTCAATCCCGGCCGCATGTGGGCGGGGGTGTAGGAAACGCGCGCACGACCGTGGCGGGTTGCATCGTCACCGTGCCCGGCTTACCCTTTCGCCATCTCAATCGGGGTGCCTCGCGAGGAGGCTGAGAGGCGGTGCGCCGCCAACCCGTCGAACCTGATCCGGGTCGTGCCGGCGGAGGGAAATGAGGTGGCGATCCCCGAAGCATCGCTTCTCGTCCGTCGCGGCGACTCATTCGTGAGGACACCGCAATGCCTGACGTGCCTTCCATCGATGCCGTATTCTCCGCGCTCGAAGACCTGCGCAGGCGCCGCCCATTGGTCCACAACATCACCAACTACGTGGCGATGAATGTCTCCGCCAATGTGCTGCTGGCGCTCGGCGCCTCGCCGGCCATGGTGCATGCCGCCGAAGAGGTCGAGGATTTCGTCGCCATCTCCGATTGCCTGGCGGTGAATATCGGCACTTTGTCGCCGTCTTGGGTGGCGGCGATGCGCGCTGCCGTGCAGCGCGCCCGCGCGCTCGGCAAACCATGGGTGCTCGATCCAGTCGGCTGCGGTGCAACGTCCTACCGCACGCAAGTCGCGGCCGAACTGGCGGCGCTGGCGCCCGCCGTCATCCGCGGCAATGCCAGCGAAATCCTCAGCCTGTCAGGGCAGGTGGGGGCGGCCGGCAAGGGCGTCGATTCAAGCGCCCGCGCTGAAGACGCCACCACCGCGGCCACCTTGCTGGCGCAGCGGGCAGGCTGCGTGGTCGCCGTCACCGGCGCCACCGATTATGTAAGCGATGAGGAAAGCTGCGTAGGCGTCCATTCCGGGCACGCGCTGATGCCGCTGTCGACCGCGCTCGGCTGCTCGCTCAGTGCGGTCACCGCCGCCTTTACCGCCATCCGCCCGCCGCAGCTGGCGGCAATCGCCGCGCTCGCCGTATTCGGGGCCGCCGGCGCGGTGGCCGCGCAGCGTTGCCAGGGGCCCGGCCACCTGCCGGCAGAAATCTGCGACGCGCTCTATCGGATGGACCAAGCGACGCTTGCACGCCACGCCCGGCTCTCGGCGTGAGCTAGCGCGCTGGAGCGTTATCCGATTAGATTGAATAGCATGCAGACCGCCTTTTCCCTCACCCAGCTTCTCGATCCGCAGCTCGCGGAATCGGAAAAAATCCTGCGCGCCTGCGTGCATTGCGGCTTCTGCACCGCCACCTGCCCGACCTATGTGCTGCTTGGCGACGAGCTCGATTCACCGCGCGGCCGCATTTACCTGATCAAGGAGATGCTGGAAGCGGGGATCCCGGCGACGCCGGACGTGGTCAAGCATATCGATCGCTGTCTCTCTTGCCTCGCCTGCATGACCACCTGTCCGTCCGGCGTGCATTACATGCATCTGGTCGATCACGCCCGCGACCACATTGAGAAAACCTACAAGCGCCCGCTTGCCGATCGCGCCATGCGCGGTCTGCTCGCGCGTGTGCTGCCCGATCCGGCGCTGTTCCGGCTGGCGGTGGTGGCCGGGCTGATCGCCAGGCCGTTCGCGCCGGCGTTCGGCGCGCTCGGTCTGAAACGCATGGCGGCCATGCTGCGGCTTACGCCACGCCACAAGCTGGCGCCGCCGGGCGATCGCGCCGGCAAGGTCTATGTGGCGCAGGGCGAACGCCACGGGCGGGTGGCGCTCTTGTCCGGCTGCATCAATCCGGTGCTTGCGCCGGCAACCAACGAGGCCGCCATCCGCCTGCTCAACCGCAACGGCATCGAAGTGGTGGTCGCGGCCGGCGAGGCCTGCTGTGGCTCGCTCACCCACCACATGGGCCAGGAGGAGCAGGCGCTGGCGCAAGCGCGCAACAATATCGACGCCTGGATGCGCGAAATCGATGGCGCAGGGCTCGATGCCATCCTGATTACGGTGTCCGGGTGTGGAACCACGGTGAAGGATTACGGCTACATGCTGCGCGGCGACCCGGCCTACGCGGCGAAGGCAGCACGCGTTGCCGCGCTCGCCAAGGACGTGACCGAATACCTCGCGGCGCTCGATTTGCCGGCCGGCAAGGCGGCACGGCCGCTAAACGTTGCCTACCATGCGGCCTGCTCGCTGCAGCATGGACAGAAGGTGACGCAAGCGCCGAAAGAATTGCTTTGCAAGTTCGGCTTCGTGGTCAAAGATGTGCCGGAAGGGCATTTGTGCTGCGGCTCGGCCGGCACCTACAACATTTTGCAGCCGGCGCTGGCGGAGAGGTTGCGCGACCGCAAGGTCGCCAATATCGAACGGCTGAAGCCGGATGTGATTGCGGCTGGCAATATCGGTTGCATCACGCAGATCGCCGCCGGTACCGCCATTCCGGTCGTGCACACGGTTGAACTGCTCGATTGGGCGACCGGCGGTCCGGTGCCGAAAGGTTTAGAGGAAATCGGGGCGCAGGCTCCAGAGCTTATCGCTGAAGCGGCCGAGTGAACCGGGAGAAATTGTCATGGCTAGGAAAACTAAGAAGCGGAAATCAAAAGTGAAGAAAGCCAAACGCGCCACAATGCGCAGGCCGAAAGCCGTTAAGGCGAAGCGCCTGGCCAAGAAGACGGTACGGAAAACGAAGGCCGTCAAATCCAAGGCAAAGAGACCCGCTGCCAAGAAAGCGGCACCCAAGAAAACGGCGGCGTCGAAGCCGAAGACTTATAAAATTCTGCTCTTGGGGGCGTCTTACGGATCGCTGCTCGCTTCCAAAGTGCTGTTTGGCGGCCATTCGATCCATCTCGTCTGCTTGCCGGCGGAAGCCGATCTGATCAACGCCGAGGGCTTCAAGGTTCGCTTGCCGGTGCGTGGTCGCAGCGAACCGGTCCTGCTGGAATCGCGCAAGTTGCCGGGCAAGGTGACGGCCGGCCCCGCGACCGGCGTCAATCCGAAGGATTACGACCTGATCGGCCTCTGCATGCAGGAGCCGCAATATCGCTCGTCCGGCGTGCGCGAGCTGCTCGACGCTGTCGGCAAGTCGCGCGTGCCTTGTATGTCGATCATGAATATGCCGCCGCTGCCCTATATCAAGCGCATCCCGGGACTCGATCACAAAGCGCTCGAAGCGGCTTACACCGACCCGCGCGTTTGGGACTCGGTCGACCCTAAGAAGATCACGCTGAACAGCCCCGACCCGCAGGCAATTCGTCCGCCGGACGGAAAGGCGAATGAGCTTCTGGTTACACTGCCGACCAATTTCAAATGCGCGCGTTTCGACAGCGACAAAGATACGGCGATCGTGCGCCGGCTCGAGAAGGATGTCGAAGCCGCGCGCTACGACGCGCCGGAAGGCAAGATCGAATTGCCGGTGAAACTGCGGGTCTATGATTCGATCTTCGTGCCGCTTGCCAAGTGGGCGATGCTGCTTGCCGGCAATTATCGCTGCATCACCGCGGATGGCATGCGCACCGCGCAAGAGGCGGTGCATTCCAATCTCGAAGAGGCGAGATCGGTCTATAACTTCGTCAACGATCTGTGCGTGAAGCTCGGCGCTTCGCCGGACGATCTGGTGCCGTTCGAGAAATACGCCGCTGCCGCGCAAAGCCTCACGCGTCCGGCTTCGGCCGCGCGTGCGCTGCAGAACGGCGCGCCGAACATCGAACGCGCCGACAAGCTGGTGCAGTTGATCGCCCGACAAAAGGGGCTGAGTCATCCTGCGATCGACGCCCAAGTGGCGCTGGTCGATGCGAGACTCGATGCCAACCGCAAGAAGGCGGCGGCCTGATCAATCGGCGTTCGTTGTCGGCTTTGGCGCCTGCCGGAAGACCGGCGGGCGCCAAATTCTTATTACACACCTGGGACTTAGCGCGCCTAGTCGGACTTATTCACAGGGTCATTGGCAAGCCAGCCAATCTGGCCGCTGCCAGCCCGGATTCCGGTACATCGAAACGTTTCCAACCCGAAAATTGTGACATTGTCGCCACAGTCCGGCTCTTTCTGTCATTAAAAGGCTGAATCGCCTAAAAAGGCAGCAATTGCCATCGTTTTTGGCTTGCCGTCTAAGGCCGTCAGATATGTAGATTTGCCCGGTAATGCACGTCGAATTGCGCGCCGGTGGACGTGACGGGGTTCGGTGCGCAAGGACCAAGGACGATGCGTGAAATGGGTCGGCTGAACAACCGATCGAAACGAAAAGGGGCAGGGTCTATGAAAAAAGTTGTTTTGTCGGTAGTTGCAGCGCTCGCCTTTTCTGCAGCACCAGCACTCGCGGCAGACATGCCGGCGAAAGCCGCTAAGGTTGCGCCGGCTGCGGAACCGAGTGCGTGGGACATCGCCTTCGGCGCCGCGGTCATGAACGACTACGTTTTCCGCGGTGTAACGCAGTCGAACCACAAGCCTTCAGTCGCGGCCTATATCGAGCCGCGCTACAACGTCACGAAGGATATCCAGTTCTATGTCGGCGTGGCCGGCGAGAGCATCAAGTTCGCCAACGACGCGAACGCGGAAATTGACTTCTACGGCGGCGTCCGGCCGACGTTCGGTCCTTTCGCCTTCGACGTGGGCTTCTGGTATTACTACTATCCTGGCGGGACCTGCTACTCGGGCGGTGCGTTCCCGAATTGCGCGGCGGCGATCCCGAACGGCAACTTCGCTAAAGCGGACGCCAGCTTCTACGAAGTTTACGGCAAGGTCACCTACACCTGGACCGATTGGGTGTTCGGTGCGAACGAGTATTATACGCCGAACTTCGCGAATACCGGCGCGTGGGGCAACTACGCCTCCGGCACGATCAAATTCACCGCACCGGAGAAAATGGCGTTAGGTCCGCTCGGCTGGTATGTGTCGGGTGAGTTCGGCCACCAGTGGCTCGGAACCAGTGATGCCTTCTACGGCGTGACGGCGTTCCCGGCCGGCATCGACTATACGGACTACAACACCTGGAACGTCGGCATCGGCTTCACCTAGAAGGTGTTCACCCTCGATCTGCGCTACTCGGACACCGATCTCAACAAGGGTGATTGCAACGCCTTCACCAGCGATCCCGGCGCTTCCGGAACAACCGACGTGACGCCGATCAATCCGAGCGGCCTCGGCTCCAACTGGTGCGGCGCCACCTTCATCGCCAAGCTGGCGGTCGACCTGACAGCGGCCAGCCTTAAGTAAGCTGAAATAGTCTGTCCCTCATTGGGCGGCGGCTGATAACTCAGCCGCCGCCCTTTTTATTTCACCGGCGCGCTATGCCGCTGGCGCCAGGCTGCCCTCACGCACCCAATAGCGGTCGCCTTCGCGGCTGAACGCCAGACGGCGGCGGTGGAAGGCGGCAAGCGTGGCGCGGTGGCCGATCGACACGATGGTCGATTTGGCGAGGCGTTGTTCCAGCAGATGATAGAGCGCGACCTCGGACGGCTCGTCGAGCGAGGCGGTAGCTTCGTCGAGAAACAGATAGTCGGGCGCATGCAGCAGCGCGCGGGCGATGCCGAGCCGCTGCTGCTCGCCGGGCGACAGCATGCGGTTCCAGTGCGCCTCCTCCTCGATGCGCGGGACAAGATCGTGCAGCCCGACGGCATCGACCAGCTCGGCCACCCTGGCCGTGTCGAACGTTCCGGGCTCGGCCGGGTAGGCAATCGCGGCGGCCAGCGGCGCGATCGGGAAATACGGCCGCTGCGGCAGCATCATCACCTTGGCGCCCTTCGGGATTACAACGGTGCCGTCGCCAAACGGCCAGATGCCGGCCAGCGCCCGGAATAACGTGGACTTGCCGGCGCCCGACGGGCCGCTCACCAGCACCCGCTCGCCGGGCGCGATCGAGAGGTCGCTGGCATTGACCAGCGGCGTGCCGTTCGGCAGCCGCACCGCCAGGTCCTTCAATGTGACACTGGCGCCATCGCCCGGCGTGACAACGATCGCCGGTGGCGTCACCGCCAGCGCGCGGGCGCTCGCCACCGACCGATCGAAGCCGGATAGCCGCTCGGTCACGGCGCGCCATTCCGCCAGATTGCGATAGAGGGTCACGAACACCGACAGCGCTTCCTGCACACGGCCGAACGCGTTCGCCGTCTGCATCAAGCCCCCGAGTTGGATGGCGTTGGCAAAATAAGCCGGGCTCACCATGATGAAGGGGAACACGACCGACGCCTGGGCATAGCTGGCGGTGAAGAAGGTGAGCTTCTTCTGCCGGGACATGATCGCAAGCCAATTGGCGACGACATTGCCGAAGCGCATCAACAGGCGGTCGCGCTCGGCCGGCTCGCCGTCGAGCAGCGCGATCTGCTCGGAGTTCTCGCGCACGCGCACCAGATTGAAGCGGAAGTCCGCTTCGTAGCGCTGTTGCTGGAAATTAAGCGCGATCAACGGGCGGCCAATGAGATGCGTGAGCGCGGTGCCGATGCAGGCGTAGATCAACGCCGCCCATAACAGGTAACCCGGAATGTCGAAGCCGACCCCGAACACGTGCAGCGGCGCCGCCGCCGACAGCGACCACAGAATGATCATGAATGAGAATAAGGTGACGCAGGAGTTGAGCAGTTGCAGTCCGATGGCCATCGTCAACTGGATGAACTGGGCGATATCCTCTGAGATGCGCTGGTCCGGATTGTCGGCAGCGTCGCCCAAGAGCTGCATGCGGTAGTGATTGGCGCCTTCCATCCAATGATCGAGGTAGCTTGCGGTCAGAAAGCGCCGCCAGCGAATCTGCAGCCATTGATTGAGATAGAGCTGATAGACGGCGAGCAGAATGAAGGCCGTCGCTAGAACGCAGAAATAGCCAAGCTGGTAGACGAAGGCGTCCCAATTGCGATCCTGCAGCGCATTGTAGAAGCGGGCGTTCCACTCGTTGATCAGCACCGATATGGCAACGATCGACAGTTCGATGCCGATCACCGCCGCCAATAGAAAGCGGCCCGGCCAGCGATCCTCGGAACGGAAATAAGGGCTGGCAATTCGCCAGACGATGGCGATCGTCGAGAAAATGCCTCTCACGGGCGGTCTCCTGTTGCAACGGCGAGACTATCGAGGGGTATGCCCCATTCCCTGCTAATGGCTGAGGCGCGGGGATTCCGAACTATTTTGCACGGATTCGCATATAAAAAGAGCATATGAACGGCGTCCCAAGCGCCGCCCAATGTTGCGTCCCGTCGCCGCAACCCGTACGATTATGTCCTAAGGGTTACCTGATCCGGGATAAAAACGGGTCGTGGAATAAGACCCGGCAACAAGTGTTCAGGGATTAACAATCCAAGGGAGGGTAAGAGAAATGGCCAAGAACAAACTATCTTCGACTGCGACCCGCCGTAAGTTTCTCGGCGGCGCCGCGGTTGCCGGCGTGGCGACCATCGCCATGCCGCAGGTTTCGCGCGCGCAAACCGTCACGCTGAAGATGCAAGGCGGCTGGGGTGCCACTGACATTCTCAATGACTACGGCAAGGACTATGCCGCCAAGGTCAACGAAATGGGCGGCGGCCGGCTGAAGATCGATTACCTGAATGCCGGCGCCGTGGTGAAGGCGTTCTCGGTGATGGATGCGACCTCCACGGGCGTGCTCGACGGTAACCACAGCGTGCCGGCCTACTGGTACGGCAAGCATCGCGCCGCCTCGCTGTTCGGCACCGGCCCCTGCTACGGCACCGACGCCAGCCAGTTCATGGGCTGGTTCTATTACGGCGGCGGGCAGGCGCTCTATGACGAACTCACTCAGAAGATCCTCAACCTCAACGTCACCGGCTTTCTACGTCTTCGCCATGCCGACGCAACCGCTCGGCTGGTTCAAGAAGGAGCTCAAGGGTCCGGACGACTTCAAGGGCATGAAGTACCGCACCGTCGGTCTCGCCTCCAACGTCATGCAGGCGATGGGCGCCAGCGTCGCGCAGCTTGCCCGGGCCGGAAATCCTGCCGGCGATGGAAAAGGGCGTGATCGAGGCGTTCGAGTTCAACAACCCGACCTCGGACAGCCGCTTCGGCGCGCAGGACGTGGCCAAGTTCTACTACCTCGGTTCCTACCATCAGGCGTCGGAAGCCATCGAGGTCGTGTTCAACAAGACCAAGCACGACAGTTTGGCCAAGGAGCAGCAGCAGATCCTGCGTTTGGCCGGCCAGGCGGCGTGTTCCGACGACATCTGGAAGGCCTGGGATATCTACTCGAAGGATCTCTGAGACGCTGCAGACCAAGCACGGCGTACAAGTCAAGCGCACGTCGGAAGCGATCTTCAAGGCCCAGCTTGTGGCCTGGGACAAGGTGGTCGCCGAGATCAGCGCGGACTCGGCTCAGGGACCCTTTATCAAGAAGGTGCTCGAAAGCCAGAAGGCATGGGGCAAGCGGGTCGGCTTCTACGCGATCAATAACGAAGCCGACTTCAAGTCCGCCTACGAGCATTATTTCGGCAAGATGAAGGTCTAATCGAGCCTAGCGAAAATCGCCGGGGCGGCAGAACTGCCCCGGCGAGTTTGTGCGCAGAACCAACCGGCGAGAACCTTCCGTGGAAAATTTTCTTCTGTTCATCGACCGTCTCAGTGCGGGCGTCGGCAAGGCGTTTGGCTGGTGCATCGTCATCATGACGCTGGGCACCTGTTACGACGTGTTTATGCGTTACCTGTTCCGCGCCCCAACCAACTGGGCCTTTGACGTCAGCTATTTCATGTATGGCGCGCTGTTCATGATGGCCGGCGCCTATACGCTGTCGCGCAACGGGCACGTGCGCGGCGACTTCGTCTATCGGATGTGGCCGTACCGGGTGCAGGCCTCGATCGACCTCGTTCTCTTCATCATCTTCATGGGCCCGGGCTTTGGCGCGCTGTTTTATTACGGCATCCCCTATGCCGCGCAGTCCTGGCACATTCATGAGCTCAGCATTTACAGCCCGACCGGCGCGCCGGTCTATCCGCACAAGACGCTGATCCCGATCGCAGCATTTCTGATGCTGTGCCAGTGCTTGGCCGAAATCATCCGCTGCATCATTTGCATTCGCGATGGCGTGTGGCCGCAGCGGCTGCATGACGTGGAAGAAATGGAATCCGCGATTCTCGCCGAAGCGGCGGATCGCCGGCGTATCGAAGAAGAAATGCACGTGGGGGCTGCGCGATGATGCTCACCAATCCCGAAATCGGGATCATCCAGCTCGCCGGCTTCATCATCATCATTCTGCTGGGCTTCCCGATCGCCTTTACGCTCGTGGCGATGGGCGTTTTCTTCGGCTACTACGCGATGGGTGGGCGCATCTTCGACCTGCTCATTACCAATACCTATGACGTGATGTCGAACGACGTGCTGACCGCGGTGCCGCTGTTCCTGTTCATGGGCTACGTGGTCGAGCGCTCGAATATTCTCGACCGGCTGTTCTATTCGCTGCAAATGTCGATGCGGCGCATTCCTGGTGCTCTCGCGGTCGCGACACTTGTCACGTGCGCGCTGTTTGCCACCGCCACCGGCATTGTCGGCGCCGTGGTGACGCTGATGGGCCTGCTGGCGTTCCCCGCCATGCTCAAGGCCGGCTACAATACCGAACTCTCGGCCGGCGTGGTCTGCGCCGGCGGCTGTCTCGGCATCATGATCCCGCCCAGCGTGCTGCTGATCCTGTACGGCGCCACGACTTCGGTTTCCGTCGTGCAGCTTTACGCTGCCGCCTTCCTGCCGGGCTTCCTGCTGGCGGGCTTTTATTGCGTGTATGTAATCGTGCGGGTGCTGATCAATCCGAGTCTGGCGCCCAAGCCGGAAGAACTCAAACGGGACATACCGTTCGGCGAGGTATTTTGGGCCTTGCTAACCTCGTTCTTTCCGCTCGCGGTCCTGATCCTGTCGGTGCTCGGCGCGATCCTGCTCGGTCTGGCGACGCCGTCCGAGGCGGCGGCCGTCGGCGCGCTCGGCTCCCTTGTGCTTGCCGCTGCCTATAAGTCACTCACCTTCCAGCGGATGAAGGAAGCGGTGTACCTGACCGCCCGTACCTCGGCGATGGTCTGCTACTTGTTCATCGGCTCGTGGACCTTCTCCTCGGTGTTCTCCTATCTGGGCGGCCACGAGGTGATCGAACACTGGGTTCTGGCCGCCAATCTGAATGCGACCGGCTTCCTCATCGTCGCGCAGTTCATCATCTTCCTGCTCGGCTGGCCGCTGGAGTGGACCGAGATCATCATCATCTTCGTCCCGATCTTCCTGCCGCTGGTCAAGACCTTCCATATCGACCCGACCTTGTTCGGCATCCTGGTGGCGCTCAACATCCAGACCTCGTTCAACACGCCGCCGATGGCCATGGCGGCCTACTATCTCAAGGGGGTAGCGCCCCCACATGTCAGGCTGAACCAGATTTTCGCCGGCGCCCTGCCGTTCGTGTTCATGGTGTTCCTCACCATGACCATCGTCTATATCTTCCCAGGCATAGCGCTCTGGCTGCCCAGCAAGATCTACGCGAACTGATGGCAGCCGAGCGCGAGCTGACGACCCTCACCGCGATCGAGGCCGCCGAGCAGATCGCCGGCGGCGACATGAGCGCGGAAGACTATATCGGCGCCTGTCTGGAACGGATCGAAGCGGTCGACGACAAGGTGCATGCTTTCGTGCATCTCGATCCCGAGGACGCCCTCACGCAAGCCCGCGCGCTCGACGAGCGCCGCCGCAACGGGCAGCCGATCGGCCCGCTGCACGGCGTTCCGGTCGCGATCAAGGACATCTTCGACACCGCAGACTATAAGACCGAATGCGGCTCGCCGCTGCTGAAAGGCCGCCAGCCAATGCGCGATTGCACGGCGGTTGCCCGCCTGCGCGCCGCCGGCGCGGTGATCATCGGCAAGACGGTTACCACCGAGTTCGCCTATTTCCATGCCGGTGCGACCCGCAATCCGCACGATCTCGAACGCACACCCGGTGGCTCGTCCTCCGGCTCGGCGGCGGCGGTGGCCGCCGGCATGGTGCCGCTGGCGGTCGGTTCGCAGACCAACGGCTCGGTGATCCGGCCGGCGGCCTTCTGCGGCGTCTATGGCGTCAAGCCGACGCACGGCACCATCTCGCGCCATGGTGCTTTGATCTTGTCGAAGGCACTCGATCATGTCGGTATCTTTGCGCGCTCGCTCGCCGATACCGCCCTGATCCTCGAAGTGCTGGCCGGCTACGACCCCGAGGACGACGATACCCGGCCGGTGGCAGCACCGAATTTTCTTGAACGGGTGGCCGAGGATCCGCCGATGCCGCCGCGGCTTGCCTTCGTGCGCACGCCAGTTTGGGACAAGGCCGACGCAGACACCCGCGCGGCATTCGAAAATTTGGTCAAGCGCTTGGGCAACTCCGCCAGCGCGATTGACTTGGGGCAGAGTTATGCCGCCGCCTGGGACGACCAGCGCGTCATCATGGCCGCCGACATGGCGCACAATCTCAGGCGCGGTGGTCGAGCGCGGCGGCGATGCGTCGAGCAAGACGTTGCGCGATTTTCTGGCCGAAGGCTGCAAGGTGACGGCGGTGCGCTATCTGGCGGCGCGCGCTGCCGCGCGGCGCTATGAGGCCGGCTTTGCCGAAATTTTCAAGGAATACGATGCGATCATTACGCCGGCGACCACCGGCGTTGCGCCGAAGGGTACGGCCACCGGCAGCCCGGTGTTCTGCTCGCTGTGGTCGCTCACCGGGCTGCCGGCGCTGTCGCTGCCGCTATTAAGCGGGGAGGGCGGTATGCCGCTCGGCGTGCAATTGGTCGGCGAACGCGGTGACGACGCGCGCCTGCTGCGCACGGCGAATTGGCTGGTGACGAAGCTGAATAGTTGATTGCGGCTCGACTGGCGTCTGACGGCTTACTTCTTCGCCGGCTTAACGACCGGTTCCCAGTCTTCCCACCAGAAGCCCCAAAGCATCAACGCAAGGCCGATCAGGACGCAAACCCACAACGGCCCCGCGGCCAGCTTGGCGGCGATCAAGAACATGTAGCCGATCATGATAATCGCGCCGATCAGCGCCGTGACTGCGTCCGCCATGTCGTCTCCTCCGGGCGGTCTTTGGCCGCCATTTGCAACATCATTCTAACGCAGGTCTTACGCCTGCACCACCGTTTTTCGGGTAGTGGATCAGTCTGGAGTTAAGTCCCAAATTCAGCCCTAGCGGCCTCGCGCGGGGGGCGGCATGAGCGCCAGAATTAGTAATATCGTGCGAGGCCCACGACGATAAAAATTCCGCTTAATCCCAAGCCGGCGGTGATCGCGATTGCCGCCAATATTTCGACGCCACCCCGAAGATACGATTTCATCTTGGAATCTTTGCCGGGTAGGCAAATCCACAACCCGACAATCGTTATTGCGAACAGCGCGAGTCCAACGATCAGCATTGCCAGCCTCCACCCTTAGGGAATGCGCAGAAGTCCGGTAACGAGTTCGGCAACGCCGGTTACCGCGAAGACCATGACGACAGGTGGATACAAAACCATTGCCACCTCAAATCGCAGGAAGCGCGGACTAATCCCGCTTTTGTTCGGCAGTCCGATGAAAATGAGAGCGGCTGCAACGGCCAGCAATAGCGCGCCGAACAAGATGTTTTGGTTCATGTGGCTTTCCCTCCGGTGTCACTTGTGATCAACCGCAGGAAAATGGCGCCCCAAATGACGCCCAGAACAATTGAGGCAAGCAGCCACACCTCACCGGATGGGCGCACATACCAAAGCAGGGCATTCAGGACGAAGAACGCGAGGGTAATGGCTAGTATCAACATGATTGGAAATATCAGCCAAATCGCATATAAATTCTACGTAAAAAACATATAAATGCAGCATAAAATTACAAAAAAAGGAATTCTATCCTAGAAAATAGACTACGTTCCTATTTCTGGCCGCCCCACTACCGTTGTTCGTGTTCATTCACGATTTCACCGCGTTCCCAAATTGTCTTTGAAGAATGCGATGGTGCGGCTCCAGGCCAGATCGGTGGCTGGCTTGTCGTAACGATTGCCGGTGTCGTTGTTGAAGGCGTCTTAATCGGGAAGAAATTTCATCGCCACGCCATTGATGCAATACCGCTGATTGGTCGGCGGCGGTCCATCGGGGAAAACGTGTCCGAGATGACTGCCGCATTGGCGGCAGTGAACCTCAACCTGCAGATCGCCGTAGACCGGATCCTTTTTGGTTCCCACCGCGCCTTCGATCGGATCGTTGAAACTCGGCCAGCCGGTGTTGCTTTCGTATTTCGTCTGGGAGACGAATAGCGGCTGATCGCAGCCGGCGCACATAAAGGTGCCCGCGCGTGTCTCATGATTGAGCGCGCAACTCCCCGCCGGCTCGGTGCCAAAACGGCGCATGACCATGTATTGGTCGGGATTGAGCAGCCTGCGCCATTCGGCGTCGCTGCGGGTGACCGGATATTGCGGTTTCATCTAAAGGCCCCGTCGTCGACTTACTTGATCGCCAATCTCTCCTGTCTTTACGCCTTAACCGGCGCGCCCAGATTGTCCGCAAAGAACGCGACGGTGCGGCTCCAGGCCAGATCGGCGGCCGGCTTGTCGTAGCGATTGCTGGTGTCGTTGTTGAAGGCGTGATTGACGTTCGGATAGACGTAGATCGTGTAGCGTTTGTTGTTGGCCTTCAACGCCGCTTCATAGGCCGCAATCCCCGCATTCACGCGCTGGTCGAGCCCGGCATAGTGCAGCAACAGCGGCGCGCGGATGGCCGTCACCTGGTCGGCCGGCACTTGCAGGCCGTAATAGATAACGCCGGCTTTCAGATCGGGCGCCAGCACCGCGACGCGATTGACGATGCCGCCGCCCCAGCAGAAGCCGACCGCGCCGACCTTGCCGGTCGACTCGGCGTGATGCTCGAGGAAAGGCACCGCCGCGGCAATGCGGCGCGCGGTTTCATCGGCGTTGAGCGTGCCGATCATGTCGCGGGCCTTGTCCTCGTCCGCAGGCGTGCCGCCGAGCGGCGACAGCATGTCGACGGCAAGGCGCGAGGAAACCTTCGAGCGCGATACGCCGCGCGATATCCTGAATGTGCGGATTGAGCCCGCGGTTTTCGTGGATGACGATCACCGCCGGCCGTTTGCCCTTGGATTTGAGCCGCGCCAGATAGCCGCCCACGCGCGTGCCGGCCGCGTCATAGGACACCGTGTCGACGGCCAGCCGCGCATCATCGGGTGCAACCATCGCGGCGCGCGCGTAATCGTTCTGCAACAGCGGCAACAGCGCCAGCGCCGCCGCACTCGAACCGGCGATCTGCGCCAGCCGGTCGAGGAACTCGCGGCGGTCGATGCCGCCATGCGTGAAGCTGTCGTAGAGATCGATGATACGCTGGTCCATGGAACGCCTCGGCAGAACTTGGTTCAAGGATAGCACACCGCGTTGCGGAAAAAATTCCAGTCAACGCGCGAGCGGCAACGAAAAAGGGCGCGGCCGAGACCGCGCCCTTTGTATTTGCGCGTGTACCGCCAGCCTTACATCATGCCGCCCATTCCGCCCATGCCGCCGCCCGGAGGCATCATCGGGGCCGGCTCCTTCGGCAGTTCGGCGACCATCGCTTCGGTGGTCACCAGGAGGCCGGCGACCGAGCCGGCATCCTGCAGCGCTGTGCGCACGACCTTGGCCGGATCGATGATGCCGGCCTCGACCATGTCGACGTACTTCTCTTCCTGGGCGTCGAAGCCGTAGGTCTCTGACTTGTGCTCCATGATCTTGCCGACCACGATCGAGCCTTCCACGCCGGCATTCTCCGCGATCTGGCGGATCGGGGCTTCCAGCGCCTTGAGCACGATGTTGATGCCGGCCTGCACGTCCGCATTCTCGTCGTGGATGCGGCCGACCGCCTTCTTGGCGCGCAGCAGCGCGACGCCGCCGCCCGGCACGATGCCTTCTTCGACCGCGGCGCGGGTGGCGTTGAGCGCATCCTCGACGCGATCCTTCTTTTCCTTGACCTCGACCTCGGTTGCCCCGCCGACACGGATCACCGCGACGCCGCCGGCGAGCTTGGCCAGCCGCTCCTGCAGCTTCTCCTTGTCGTAGTCGGAGGTGGTCTCGTCGATCTGCACCTTGAGCTGAGCGACGCGCGCCTCGATGTCGGCCTTCTTGCCGGCGCCGTGCACGATGGTGGTCTTTTCCTTCTCGATGACGATCTTCTTGGCGCGGCCGAGCATGGCCGTGGTCACGTTCTCGAGCTTGATGCCGAGATCTTCCGAGATCAGCTGGCCGCCGGTGAGGATGGCGATGTCTTCCAGCATGGCCTTGCGGCGATCACCGAAGCCCGGCGCCTTGACCGCCGCCACTTTCAGGCCGCCGCGCAGCTTGTTGACGACCAGGGTGGCGATCGCTTCGCCTTCCACGTCCTCGGATAGGATCAGCAGCGGCTTGCTGGTTTGCACCACCGCTTCCAGCAGCGGCAGCATGGCCTGCAGGCCGGAGAGCTTCTTCTCGTGCAGGAGGATATAGGCGTCCTCCAGTTCGGCGATCATCTTGTCGGCGTTGGTGATGAAGTAGGGCGAGATGTAGCCGCGGTCGAACTGCATGCCCTCGACGATCTCGACGTCGGTTTCCATCGCCTTGGCTTCCTCGACCGTGATCACGCCCTCGTTGCCGACCTTCTGCATCGCCTTGGCGATCATGCTGCCGATATTGGCGTCGCCGTTCGACGAGATGGTGCCGACCTGGGCGACCTCGGCGGAGGAGCCGACCGGCTTGGCGCGCTTCTCCAGGTCCTTGACCACTGCGTGAACAGCGATGTCGATGCCGCGTTTAAGGTCCATCGGGTTCATACCGGCGGCGACCGACTTGGCGCCTTCCGTCACGATGGCGGCGGCCAGCACAGTGGCGGTGGTGGTGCCGTCGCCAGCGAGATCGTTGGTCTTCTGGGCGACTTCACGCACCATCTGCGCGCCCATGTTTTCGAACTTGTCTTCGAGCTCGATCTCCTTGGCGACGGTGACGCCGTCCTTGGTGATGCGCGGGGCGCCGAACGACTTGTCGAGCACCACGTTGCGGCCTTTGGGCCCGAGCGTGACCTTCACCGCGTCGGCGAGGATCTTGACGCCACGCAGCATGCGGTCGCGCGCGTCGACGGCGAATTTGACTTCCTTGGCAGCCATTTCGATTTACTCCGATTGGTTCCTAATTCGATGGATCGAACTCAGGTGATCACGCCCATGATGTCGGACTCCTTCATGATCAGGAGTTCTTCGCCATCGAGCTTGACCTCGGTGCCCGACCATTTGCCGAACAGCACGGTGTTGCCGACCTTGAGATCGATCGGGATCAGCTTGCCGGCCTCGTCGCGGCCGCCGGGACCGACGGCGATGACTTCGCCCTGCGAGGGCTTTTCCTGGGCGGTATCGGGGATGATGATGCCGCCCTTGGTCTTCTCTTCGGCGGTGATGCGGCGCACGACGATGCGGTCGTGCAGGGGACGAAACTTTGTCTTGGCCATGGGCTCCTCGTCGGCGCTTGAGCGCGTGCGTTTACCGGAAAATCTAGATTTTCTAAGCCCTTAGCACTCGTTAACGGAGAGTGCCAAAGGGCTGTCCGGGAGATATGGGGTTAACGCGGTAGTGTCAAGCAGGCATCCGCGCTGGCGTTAACGCGGGCGGCTCAATGGATGAGCTTCAACACGCTGTCGGCGAACAGCCGCAAGCCGGCGATGCCGACCAAGAGGTAGCACCAGAAATACAGACGCTGTTCGTCCAGGCGATCGTGCAGGCGCTTGCCGGCCCAGACGCCGAGCGGCACCGCCGGCATCAGCGCCGCCGCCATCAGCAGCACGCGTAGGTCGTTGGCGCTGAGCCAGAGATAGAGCGCGAGCTTCACTGTATTGGCGGCGAGAAACAGCGCAATCATGGTGCCGGCATAGACCGTCTTCGGCAACCCGCGCGGCAGCAAATAATAGGCGATCGGCGGATTGCCCCCGTGCGAGATGAACGTCGTGAAGCCGCTCACGCCCCCGCAGATCAGCGCAAGAGCGGGATTGACCGGCGTGTGCCCGTTGGGCGCGCTGCGGTCGCGCAGGAAATAGCGCGCGGTGAACCACAGGATCACGATCGAGATTCCGAGCGCGACAATCCGCGGATCGACCTTGGCGACGAACACCGCGCCAAGACAAAGCCCAACGACAATGCCCGGCACCAGCCATCGCAGGTCAGGCATCGACCAGGTGCGCGGCGGGAAGGCCCAGACCGTGAAGGGATCGGAGGCCGAGACGATCGGCGCCATCATGAAGGTGGCGGTCACCGGATCCATCGCCAGCGCCAGCAGCGGCACCCCCAGAATCGCCAACCCGCCTCCGAACGCGCCGCGGCCCAGGCTGATGAGGAAAACCGCTGGAACGCCAATGATGTAGAATAGGGGGTCTGTTGGCATGAAACCGGCGGATTAGGTCGGCCCTTTATAGCAGACCGGCCGTAACATGCTTGCGTTGCCCGCCATTGCCCCGCAAAGTCCCCCCAACGGCGGTGCAGGAGCCCGAATGAGCCATTCCAATCGACCCACTCTACCGACAGCCTTTATCCTGGCATTGCTCGCGCTGGGGCTCTCCGCCTGCGCTACCTCCAATCCCTTTGGCACATTCAGCAGTCCACAGCAGCCTGCGGCACCGGAACACGTGGCGCTGCCGTTATTGCCGCCGGCCTTCCCACCGCAGGACATCGTCGGGCGCTGGGGGCTCGCCGCCTACCACAAGGACGAAGACCGTCCGCGCATCGAGGTGGCTGCGGCTAATCAATGCAAGCAGCCTTATGTCATCACGCTCGGCCCCACCGGCGGGGTGATGATGCATCTCGCCGACCAGGCCAAGCCCGAAGAACTGCGCCTGAAAGGCGCGCCGGGCGGCAAGACCTTTGTTGGCCCCGACGGCGATTCGCCGGGCGGAGCGCAGGATCGCGAGGTGGTGTCGTTCGACGGCCGCGTGCTGATCCTGCGTTGGATGGATTCCGAGGTGCAGAGCCGCTACGGCACCATGGTCTATGTCCGCTGCTCCGCGGAAGGCGCCAAGGGCCCGGCCAAACCGAAGGCCAAGCCAAAAACCGCACCGAAGCCGACAGCCGCACCAAAGCCGATCCAGCCGCCCGTCCAGAGCACCCCGCCAGCGCGGTGACCTCTCCTCCTTCGTCATTGCCGGGCTTGACACCGCAAGTCGGGTATACCCGACTTGCGGCACTAAAATGGTTTAGAACTCGGGCAGGCCCGAGTTCTAATGCAATCCATGATGACGCTCGGCAATGGCGGGCTAGCGTAAGGTTATCAATCATGACCGCTCATCATGGATGCGCGGGTCAAGCCCGCGCATGACGCAGTGTATGTAGCCCCATGCCCGCTCCCCGCGACTTCATCGACGGCCCTTGGCGCGCCGTGCCGGTTCTCGGCGTCACCCAGATTTTGTCCTGGGGTACGATCTTCTATACGCCGGTGCTGATCGTGCCGCTGATCGCCGCCGAGCGCGGCTGGTCGATGTCGTTCGCCATGGGCGGCTTTTCGGTCGGGCTGTTGGCCGCTGGCTTGAGCGCGCCCTATATCGGCCGATCGATCGATCGCTTCGGCGGCCATGTCGTGATGACCATCGGTTCGCTGATCGGCGCGCTCGGGTTGGTCTTGATCGGGCATGCCGCCGACCGCGTTAGCTATCTCGCGGTGTGGATGGTGCTCGGTGTTGCCATGGCGGCAAACCTCTACGATTCCGCATTCGCGACACTCGGCCGCATCTTCGGCAGCGGCGCGCGGTCGCCGATCACCGCGCTCACACTCGCC
Source organism: uncultured Alphaproteobacteria bacterium (assembly GCA_963770985.1). GTDB lineage: Bacteria > Pseudomonadota > Alphaproteobacteria > Rhizobiales > Xanthobacteraceae > Pseudolabrys. Next base: position 423,085 of record CAVYRR010000007.1, read on the forward strand.
GGCGGCTTTGCCTCGACCGTGAGCTGGCCGATGACCCATGTCCTGCTGGAGGCGGTCGGCTGGCACGGCACCTATCTGGTCTATGCCGCTCTGCTGGCCTTTGTCTCGGCGCCGCTACATGCCTTGGCGCTGCCGCGCGTGCGCTTTCAGGTGGGCATGACGCCGCATAGTGACGCACCGCCGGCGCCGGACGTGCTGCCGCCCCATGGATTGCCGTTCATTCTGGTGGCCACGGCGTTTGCGACCTATGCTTTCGTTCCCTCCGGTCTGTCCGCGCACCTCTTGGCGATTTTCGCGCGTTCCGGCATCGATGCCGGAACGGTGGTCTGGATCGGCGCGCTGTTCGGGCCGGCGCAGGTCGGCGCACGGCTGATCGAATTCGCCTTCGGCCGCAACTTGCATCCACTGTGGGTGGCGCGCTTCGCGCTGTCGGTTCTGCTCTGCGCCTTCACGATGCTGGCGCTGCTCGGCATATCGGTGCCGGTAGCGGCGGCGTTCGCGCTGATGTTCGGCGGCGCCAACGGCCTCGTCACCATCACGCGCGGCGCGGTGCCGCTGGCGCTATTCGGAGCGTCTGGTTACGGGCGCCTGATGGGCCGGCTGGCGGGGCCGTTCCTGCTGGTGCAAGCGGCGGCGCCATTGGTGATGGCGTTCGTCGTGGACCGCGCCTCCGATCCGGGAGCGTTGGCGCTCGCGGCCACCTTCGCAGCGGCCGCGTTAGTCTGCTTTGTCCTGATAAAGCGACCGAGCTAACCGAAAAGAACGTCGATGTCGCTCTGGTTGGTGTGGCCGGAATCGCCGTCGAGTCGGGGGCCGTTGAGTAACCCATGGCCCGCGAACGGCTTGGTGGCGGGCGCATGGCCCGGCCGGCCTTTGTGGCGCTCGAGCATTCCCTCCACCTGATCCTCGATCGAATTCAAGGTCTCGATCACATTGCCGATGCGCTGGCCGCTGAGATCCTGGAAATTACAGGCTTCGTAGATCTTCACAACGTGGTCCTGAATTTCCTGCGTGAGGCCGCGCTCATAATCAGTCTTCATGGCCGCGGCAAGCGCCTTGGCGCTGTCGTCGATCACTTCGGCCGATTTCAGAATCTTCTCGGTGGCCTTTTCCATGCCCTCGACCGCGGCGCCGAGCTTGCCGGCCGCATGCGCCATGCGGCGCTCTTGGCCGTCGCCGATGAGGGCGGCAAGCTCGCTCATGCTGTGGGCGACGGCGTCGTGCAGCAAAGCGAGTTCGCACTTGAGCGATTGCACGGTGGCGTCGGTGCGGTCAGGCCGCTCGGCGCGCACGGGCGCCGTTTTGGGGTCTATGACTTTGTCTTGTGCCTCGGGGACGATGGACCGCGTCGCCGTGCGGCCACCGAACATCCGCTCGACGCGAAAAACTTTACGCTGCACGCCACGCCCCCTCCGACCCCAATGGGGTGGTTCTATCAGAGCGGCGATTAACGCTCGGTTGCAACCGCGTCGTCGCAATTCGAAACGCGGCATTTACCATGAGCGAGCGCCTTTTACGCTAAATAAACTCTAATGCGATGAAGCGCGCGCGCTGTCGCTCCAATCCGGCACGCGGCAGCTTCTGTTTACCATTCGGTGTCGCTTTGCGATTGTAGTGCAATTGGTCCGACGAATTGAGTGCGAGAGTTAAGTCGATGCTGCGTTCCATTTTCCCAGCCATCGTCGTTGCCGTCACCATCAGTACCGCGGCCTGGGCGCAGCCGCTGTCGCTCGCGCCGCCCACCGAAGACACAGAGGAGACGCGCCCGATCCTGGTGGCCGCGCAAGGGCCGCAGACGCGGCCCGAACTCGGCGGCGGCTTCATTGAATTCCTGTTCGGCAATGGCGCGGCGCAGTCGCGTTATCGCGGTCCCGCGCCGGAACCCGAAAGGGCCTATGCCAATACCGCGCCGGCCGCCGATCCACGGCTCGAGCCGCAGGCGCCCGGCCGTGAGATCGATCCGCGCTACCTGCCGCAGGAGGTCGACTATCACGGCACGGAAGCGCCCGGCACCATCGTCATCGATACGCCGAACAAGTTTCTGTTTCTGGTCGAGGGCGGCGGCAAAGCGATGCGTTACGGCGTGGGCGTCGGCCGTCCGGGTTTTACCTGGGCGGGCGTGCACGCGATTTCGGCCAAGAAGGAATGGCCGGATTGGGTGCCGCCGCCGGAAATGCTCCAGCGCCAGCCGTATCTGCCGCACTTCATGGCCGGCGGTCCGGACAATCCGCTCGGCGCGCGCGCGATGTATCTCGGCTCGACCATATACCGCATCCACGGCTCGAACGAGCCCTGGACCATCGGCCACAACGTGTCGTCCGGCTGCATCCGCATGCGCAATGCGGACGTGATCGATCTCTACAGCCGCGTGAAAATCGGCACCAAGGTCGTCGTTCTTTAATCGCCGGCGGGGATCGCCAGCTCGACGCCGTGTTCCGCCAGCAGGCGCGGAAATTTTGCCGAATTGAAAAAAGCAAATTCCCGTTCGCGCTGATCGGTGAGCGGGTCGAGTTGCTTTAACTCGGCATCGACGAAGCCGGGATGGCACATGATCAGTCCACCATCCGGCAGCCCGGTCAGAAAACGCGCGAAGGTTGCCGCGAAATTGGACTTGTCGTCGAAATCATAAGCGCCGGCGAAGGCAGGATTGGTGGTCACGCCGAGCTGCCTTGCCTTGCGGCGAAAACCGACGCTCAAGACGTCGAGCACTAATTCCTTGCGGTCCTTCAGCCGTCGCGCCGAGCCCGGGCGGCCACATTGTCTGACCCAGGCATTAGGCGCCGCTTGCGCGGCCACCTTGAGCACGGCATCGCGTACCTGCGGAAACAGATGTACGTGCTGGTGGCCGTCGATGAAGTCGGGCGAACGGCCGAACGCCATGACGAAGGCTTCGATTTGCGTGGCGACCTCGATCACCAGCCGCTCGGGATTGAGCCGGCGCGCGATCGCTTTGCGCATCATCTTATTGAGCGTCAGGAAATGGCCGTGGCCGAGCGGCGTAAAGCTATCGCTCATCGGCTTATACGGCGCCGTCAGCGTGACATGCAGGCCGAGTAAGGCGCGTTTTTTTCCGGAATTGAGCTCATCGAGCGCCGCCGTTTCGCTCGCGTCGAAATGCGGCGCCGCTGTCATCACCGATGTCGCATTGAGGCGCCCGCGCAGGATCAATTCACGAATGGCGGCGTCGACCGAGCGGGAAATGCCGTAATCGTCCGCGCACAGCCATATCTGGCGGCCGGCCGTCGCCACGTTCGGCTTACTCCGCCGCGCGCGAGGCCGCCGGCCGCGGCTTTGCGGTTTCTTCGGCGGAATCGTCCACACTCTTCACGCTGTGTTCGGCGACGAAATAGACCGGCCGCGCTTTGATTTCGGACAGGAGCTTGCCGATATATTCGCCGAGCACGCCGATCATCAGAAGCTGTACGCCGCCGAGCACCATCAGGCCGACTACCAGCGACGGATAGCCGGGCACGTCCTGGCCGAACAGCAGCGTCTGCAAGACGATCCAGCCGCCGAAAAACAGCGCACCCACCGCCAGCAGCAGGCCGAGCAGGCTGGCGACGCGTAGCGGCGCCACGGAGAACGAAGTCAATCCTTCGATCGACAGACCGATCAGCGTCCACACGCTCCAGCTCGTCGCGCCGTGCGCGCGCAATGCCGGCTCGTAATCGACGCGCACTTGGCGGAATCCGATCCAGCTCGACAGCCCCTTGAAGAAGCGGCTGCGTTCGGGCATCTGCCGCAGCGCCGCCGCCGCGCGCGGCGACAGCAGACGGAAATCGCTGGCGTCCTCGGGAATTTTCTGCCGCGCGCCCAAATTGATCAGCGCGTAGAACCAGTGCACGCTGGCGCGGCGCAGCCAGGGCTCGTTCTCGCGGTGCGCCTTGGCGGTGTAGACCACGTCGTAGCCGTCATCGAGCCAGCGCCCGACCAGCGTGTCCACAAGGCCGGGCGGATGTTGGCCGTCGCCGTCCATGAACAGCACGGCGCCGAGCCGGGCATGATCGAGGCCGGCGAGCAGGGCGGCCTCCTTGCCGAAATTGCGCGACAGCGTGACCACCTGGATATCGAGCGGATTGGCGACGAGCGAATGGGCGATTCGGCCGGTGCCATCGGTGCTGCCGTCGTCGACATAAACGACTTCGGTACGCAGGCCGCGCTTGGCCTTGAGCCAACGCGCCACCTCGGCGATGCGCTCGTGCAGGGCGGCAAGGCCCTTGGCTTCGTTGAACACCGGCACAACGATCGACAGGCTAGGCGCTGACGGCGAGCGGGTCGCGCGGGCGGTTGATTTGGTCGGTTTTGCCGGCATTTATCGTTAACTCGTGGCTCGGTTTCGGCGCGATCTATAGCGCAATGGAGCCGCGCTGTCGCGCCCGCCTCAAAATGCTATGAACCGATCATGATTCCGGCGCCCCTGCAGAACCTGCTCGACCGTCTCACCGTGGCCTGGCACGAGCGCGCCATCGCGCTCAAGGCGATCAGCTTTGCCATGATCGGGGTGGTCAATACCGCCATCGATTTCAGCCTGTTCTGGTGCATCATCACCTATCTGTATTGGCCGATCGTGCCGGCCAATATGGCCTCCTGGCTGATCGCGGTGTCGTTTTCCTATGCGATGAATTCCTTCATCACCTTCGGGCCGGAATCGGGACGGACCTTGCGCTGGCGCGACTACGCGACCTTCGCCGCCTCCGGCGTCGCCGGTATGGTGGCGAGCACGGCGACTTTGTTCGCGCTCTCCTATGTGATGCCGGTGCTGGCGGCGAAGCTGCTGTCCATCCTGGTGAGTTTCATGGTCAACTTCTCGCTCTCCCATTTCGTGGTGTTCAAGCCGCGCAAGCCGCGCGCATGATTCCGAAAAGCATGTCCTCGACTTGATCGGGGATGGGAACCGGTTTTCGGATGAGATCATGTGCAAACTAAGTTGAGTTGGAGTCACGCGATGCTGCATGACGACAATCTGACGGCCAAGCGGCCGAACTTCGTCACGCATCTCGAGTGCGCGATGACCGGCGAGCGCCACGAGGCCGGCCAGATCCACAATTTGTCGCGCGCGGGCAAGCCGTTGCTGGTGCGCTACGATCTCGCCGGGGTTGCCAAGGCGCTGAGCAAAGAAAAACTTAGCCGCCGCGCGCCCGATCTGTGGCGCTACCGCGAACTGTTGCCGGTGCGCGATCCGGTCAACATCGTCAGCCTGGGCGAAGCCATTACGCCGCTGATCCGCATGCCGAAGCTGCAAGCCAAGCTCGGCGGCGGCGAAATCCTGGTCAAGGACGAGGGCCGCCTACCGACCGGCTCGTTCAAGGCGCGCGGCCTGGTGATGGCGGTGTCGATGGCCAAGGCGCTGGGCATCAAGCACATGGCGATGCCGACCAATGGCAATGCCGGCGCGGCACTGGCGGCCTACGCCTCGCGTGCCGGTATCAAGACCACGATCTTCTGCCCGGAGGACACGCCGGAGGTGAATGTCAGCGAGATCGCGCTGCAGGGCGCTAACGTCTATCGCGTCAACGGCCTGATCGACGACTGCGGCAAGATCGTCGGCGAGGGCAAGGCCAAGGTCGGCTGGTTCGATACCTCGACCTTGAAGGAGCCGTACCGGATCGAAGGCAAGAAGACCATGGGCCTGGAACTGGCCGAGCAGCTCGACTGGCAGGTGCCGGACGCGATTTTTTATCCGACCGGCGGCGGCACAGGTCTCATTGGAATGTGGAAGGCCTTTGCCGAACTGGAAGCCATCGGCTTCATCGGCAAGAAGCGCCCGCGCATGGTGGCGGTGCAGGCCGCCGGCTGCGCGCCGATGGTGAAAGCGTTACGAGGCCGGCGCGGAGCATGCACCGCGCTGGGAGAACGCGCACACCATCGCGTCGGGCATCCGCGTGCCGCAGGCGATCGGCGATTTTCTGATCCTGCGCGCGGTGCGCGAGAGCGGCGGTTTCGCCATCGCGGTCGAAGACGACGCGATCCAGCCGCGCTCGATGAGATGGCGCGCGAGGAAGGGCTGCTGCTGTGCCCGGAGGGCGCGGCGACTTACGCCGCCTATAAGCAGAGCCTGACCTCGGGCCAAGTCAAGCGCAGCGATCAGGTGGTGCTGTTCAACTGCGCCAGCGGGCTGAAATATCCGCTGCCGCCCATGCACCGCACGCTCGACCGCCACAAGCCGATTGATTTCGCTTCACTCTAATTCGCCTGACTCGACGCCGTAAGCTATCGGCCATATCATCCGGCCGCGCCGGATATACGGTGCCGATCAATGCACAAGAAAAAAGTTCAGGTTGCGATAGGGGAGGTGGAGATGAGATTCTGGAAAACAGCGGCAACTCTAGCCGTCGGCTTGATCGCCGGCCTGGGTTGCTTCACGACGGCAACGCGTGCCGACAACTACCCGTCCCGCACAATCACATTGGTCGTGCCATTTCCGCCGGGCGGCCCGAGCGACGTGGTGGCGCGTATCGTCGCTGAGGGCATGGGCCGTGTGCTCAATCACACGCTGATCATCGAGAACGTGGGCGGAGCCGGCGGCACCATCGGCACCGCGCGCGTCGCCGCGGCCACGCCCGACGGCTATACGCTGCTCGCCGCCGGCATGGGCTCGCTGGTTTCCGCGCCGGCGCTCACGCCCGATCTGCGCTACGATTCGATCAAGGATCTCGAGCCGATCGGGCTGACCGCCAATGCGCCGGTCGCCGTCGTGGCGCGCAAGGACTTCCCGGCCGCGAACCTCAAGGATTTCATCGCCTACGTGAAGGAACATGGCGACAGCGTGAAGCAGGCGCATGGCGGCGTCGGAGCCGCGTCGCACATGGCCTGCCTGCTGTTCACTTCGCAGCTTGGGGTCAATCCCAAGTCGATCCCGTATCGCGGCACGGGCCCCGCGCTCAATGATCTTGTCGGCGGTCATGTCGATTTCTTTTGCGAGCAGGTGGTCAGCGTCGCGCCGTCGGTGAACGGCAAGACGATCAAGGCCTATGTGGTGTCGGGCGACGAGCGCTCGCCGGCACTGCCGGAGACGCCTTCGGCGAAAGAGGCCGGTATTCCCGCCTACAACATCAGCATATGGAGCGCGATGTTGGCGCCCAAGGGGACGCCGAAGGAGATTGTCGCCAAGCTCGCCGCCGCGCTCGACAAGGCGCTCGACGATCCGGCGGTGATCAAGCGCATCGTCGATCTCGGCGGCAGCGTTCCGACCAAGGCGGAGCGCGGTTCGGCGCATCTCGCAGAAGTGCTCAAGGCCGACGTGGCACGCTGGAATCCGATTCTGAAGGCGGCGATGCCGACGGCGAAATAACTCAGTCGTTGGCGAGGATCTCCGCGACTTCGACGCGGCGACCTTCGCGCGCCGACAGGATGCCGGCGCGGATGATCGCAAGCGATGTCGTGGCGTAGTCGCCGCCGACCTCCGGCTGCGGGCCACCGCGCACCGCCACCGCGAACTCCTCGAGCTCTTCGACGAAGGTATCGTTCTTCGCGCAAGGTACACCGACCGCCTGCTTCTCGCCGCGTTTGAGCAGGCTCAGGCCGTGATGCAGGTCGTAATAGGCGGTAGCGGTCTTGCCATAGATATTCATCAGATAGTATTCGGACGCAGAGGCGTAGCTGGCGTTGAGCGTGGAGAGCGCGCCGTTCTCGTGCTCGAGGATGAGGCTTGCGACATCCGGATTGTCGCCCGGCAGCACCAGACGCACGAACTTGCCGCTCACTGCTTTGATCGGCCCGAGCAAATAATACAACACGTCGACGTAATGGATGCCGATCTGCAGCATCACGCCGCCCGGCATACCCGCGGCGGTGTAGCGCCACGACGAGAGATCGAATTGGCCGAGCCGGTCGCGGCTGATATTGGCCTCGGCATTGACCAGCTGGCCGAACACGCCGGCATCGATCTGCTGCCTGATCCAGCGGAAATGACTTTCCCGCCGGCGTTGATAGCCCAAAGCGAGCACGACGCCGGCCTGGCGGCAGCTCTCGGTGATCTTGCGCCCGTCGGAAACCGAATTGGCGATCGGTTTGTCGAGAAACACGTGCTTGCCGGCCGCGGCTGCCTGGCGCGTGGTTTCGAGATGCACGTCGTTCGGCGTTGTATTGATGACGGCTTCGATCTCTGGATCGGCGAGGATCGCGTCATAGCTCGGCGAGGCGCGGCAGCCATATTTCGCGGCGAAGGCCGTGCGCTTTTGCTCGGAGCGCGAAAAGCAAGCAACGATCCTGAGTTTGCTGGAACGCTTGACTGCGTCGGCCAGCACGTCGGACCACCAGCCCATGCCGATGCAGGCGACGCGCAACGGCTCGACCATGGCCATCACTTGTCCGAACGCCAGCTGGCGCCGATCGATTCAACGGCCTGTTGCGCGATCCACTCGTCGGTCGCCCAGTCGCCGCCGGCGACGCCGATGCCGCCGATGCATTCGCCTTCGGCGATGATGGGACAGCCGCCTTGCATGGCGGTCCAGCGCTCTGGTCCGGCGGCGAGCGCGAGGCCGAGCGCATGCGCGGTATCGAGCTCTTGCGCCTGCGCGCCGCGCGCCGAGGTCATGCGCTTATTGGAGGCCGCGCAAACCGCTTTGGTGGTGGACGAATGCACGGTGTGAAAGCGGCCGCCTTCCATGCGTTCGAGCAGGATTAAGTGCCCGCCGGCGTCGGCGATGGCAATCGACACCGAGATGCCGGCTTCCTTGGCTTTGTCGACGGCGGTCGCCATCATTTTTTTGGCGCCCTCCATCGTCAGGCGTTTGCTGCTCGTGACATACATGTGAGCCAAATTCTCCCCTAAGACTTGAAGGTTCGGCGACGATGATAGGGGTTTGTCGGAGCCTAAGTAAACCAAAAGGCGTCGTCCTGCGCCGACGACATCACGCCCGTTTTGAAGAGGTGAAATTGGCCGTTTAGGCCGTGCTACAGCGCCGCCGCGAGCTTGGCGTAAAGCGGGTTGTCGCGCGAGAACACGTAGTCGAGGTCGGCCACCGCCACCGCTTCGGCGCCCTTCTCGCGTAGGAAGCTGGTGAGCGCGTAGACCTTATCCGGCGGGCAGTGCAGCGTCAGCATGCCGGAGGAGGTGGGGCCGCCGAACGGCGTGACTACGCCGAATTTCTCCTTCGCTGCGTCGACAAGCTTGGCGTCGCAGGCGGCGAAGCGCGCCCGCACCTCGCGGAACGACTTGGCGCGCGCCTGCGCCGCGATGCGGTCGAGGATGACGCGCGCGGTCTCGCGCTCGGCCTTGCCCCATTGCGCGGTACGCGCGGCCACCAGATTGGCCTGCGAGCGCAGAATGACGCCGTCGTCGATCACCTTCAGCCCGTTGGCGGCGAGCGTCGCGCCGGTGGTGGTGATGTCGACGATCAGCTCGGCGGTGCCGGCGGCCGGCGCGCCTTCGGTCGCGCCCGAACTCTCGACGATGCGGTAATCGACGATGCCGTGCGCCGAGAAAAAATCGCGCGTCAGGTTGATGTATTTGGTCGCCACCCGCATCCGGCGGCCATGGGTGTGACGGAACGAAGTGCCGACATCATCGAGGTCGGCCATGGTGCGTACGTCGATCCAGGCCTGCGGCACCGCCACCACAACGGTGGCGAAGCCGAAGCCGAGCCCTTCGATCAGCACCACTTTGCTGTCGGCGTCGGGGATCATCTCGCGCACCAGGTCCTCGCCGGTGACACCGAGATGCACGGCGCCGGCCGCGAGTTGCTGGGTGATTTCGGAGGCCGACAGATAGGCGACTTCGACGCCGTCGAGCCCGGCGATAGCGCCGCGATAATCGCGCGCCCCGCGCGGCTTGATCAGGCTGAGACCCGAGCGCGCGAAGAAGGCTTCGGCGTTTTCCTGCAATCGGCCCTTGGCGGGCACTGCGAGAACCAGAGGCGCGCTCATGCCGCGCCTCCATAGACGGCGAGCCGTTCGATCCACACCGCGAAGCCGACGGCCGAGATCGGCTCCGCGCTACCGAGCCGGGTGAACAGCCCGTCATAGCGTCCGCCGGCGACCAGCGGATCGCCGGTACGCGCCGGGTCGGTCAGTTCGAACACGAAGCCGGTGTAGTAATCGAAGCCGCGCCCGAACGCGGTCGAGAAGCGTACGCGCTTCAAATCGATACCGCGCGCGGCCAGGAACCCGGTGCGGCTCTCGAACAGGTCGATGGCCGGCGCCAGCGCTTCCGTCATGTTGCCTTCGCTGGCGAGCGCGCGCAGCGCGGCCGCCGCCTCGTCGGGCTCGCCGGCAATGCTGAGGAAGCGTTCGACCAGCGCGCGCACGTCGCGCGGCAGTTTGGCGCTGACGCCAAGCGCCGATTGTTCGAGGAAGCGTTCCGCGATCTCGGCGACCGAGCGGCCGCCCACCGCGTTAATGCCGGCTATCGACAAGAGATCAGTGACCAGCGCATGCGCGCCCTTTGGATCGGAGCCGGCGAGCGCCGCCAGCACGCCCTGATATTCCGGGCGCGAATTGTTGCCGCCCAGCACCAGACGGTCGAGGTCCTGCGCCAGATTGCTCTTGCGGTTGAAATCTTTGACCAGCCGCCGCTTCCACGCGGGCGGCAGATCGAGCCCGGCGATCAGGCCGGCGAACAACGCGACGTCGCCGATCTGGATGTCGGGCGAGGCGAGGCCGTAGTGCGCCGTCGCTTCGAGTCCGAGCGAGAGCATCTCGGCGTCGGCTGCCGGCTTGTCGGCCCGCCCGAACGATTCGATGCCGGCTTGCAGGAATTCGGCCGGTGCGTCGCTGCGGTGACGGAACACCGGACCGAAATAGCAATAGCCCGCCGGCTGGCCGGCCGAGGGCGAGGCGAGATAATCGCGCGAGACCGGAATGGTGAGGTCGGGGCGCAGGCAAAATTCGCCGCCGCCGGGCGCGGTGGTGAGATACATGCGCTTGCGGATGTCCTCGCCCGAGAGGTCGAGGAACGGCTCGGCCGGCTGCAGGATGGCGGGCGCAATGCGGGCGTAGCCGGCGCGCTCGTAGGAAGCGACCAGCGCCTCCGCCCGCGCGTCGGGCCCTTTCACCTGCGTGTTTACGCTCGCGTTCATCGTTTTTCCGGTTAACCGCTCGCGGCGGCCCTTTAGCACGATAGTTTTAAGGTTTCGACGTTGTTTAATGGTTGCGCTTAACGAAACCGACGACCAAATGCTTGGCGTCGTTAACGAATTCTGCGGCGGTTGGAAACACAGCGTTATTATTGCGCTCCGATTGCGCGCTCGCCGGCGCTTTTCCCGCTGTGGCGCCGTGTTACGATTGCGCACGCGATCCGCGATGGAGACTTAAGTCATGACCCGGTTGTTCGCCTTGCTGGCCAGTATCCTGGTGTTCGCGGCGCCCGTCGTCGCGCCGGCTTTGGCGCTCGACATGCCGACGCGCAAGACCGGCCTGTGGGAGGTCAAGATGATCTTCGAGGGCCGCAATCTGCCGCCTACGGTGATGAAGCAATGCGTCGATCCGGCCACCGACAAACTGATGAACGCCAATTTCGGCGGTTCGAACGAGCAGGCCTGCTCGAAACAGGATCTGACGAAATCCGGCGGCACGATGATGATCGACTCGGTGTGCACGTTCGGCGGTGCCACCACCACCTCGCATGCGGTGGTGAGCGGCAGCTTCGACAGCGCCTATACGATCAAGGTCGCCTCGACCAGGACCGGCGGCCCGCCGATGCCGGGCGTGGCGCCCGGCGCCGAGACGCATATGACGATCGAAGCCAAGTGGCTCGGCGCCTGCGCCGCCGGCCAGAAGCCGGGCGACGTCGTCATGAGCAACGGCATGTCGATGAACGTGCTCGATATGCAGAAAATGCGCGGCGCGCAGCCGGGCCGCGTGCCGCGAGGCCGTGACCCCCGTTCATTCCCGCGCAAGCGGAATCGCGAGCGCGTAGTGCACGGGTCCCCGCTCGCGGACGACGCGGTCACCCCTGCGCGGTGACCGTCACTTCGACGCTCATGCCGAGAAAATCCGCCACCGTGCCGGTGTAGCTGCCCGAGATCGGGATGCCTTGCGAGGGATCGCGCGTGACCGCGACGCGGATCAGCGTCTCGCCGGCGATCAGCACGTCGGTCGGGTCGTATTCGATCCAGCCGGCGCCCGGCAGATAGACTTCCGCCCAGGCGTGCGTCGCGGCGACCGCCTGCGTGGCGTCGCCTTTGTCGAGCGCGGGATCGTACAGATAGCCGGACACGAAGCGCGCGCCGAGGCCGAGATGGCGGCGGCCTCGATGAACACCATGGCGAAGTCGCGGCAGGCGCCGGTCTTCTTTTCCAGAGTTTCCCACGGCGCCTGGGTGCCCGGTTCGTGCCGCTCGGCGTAGACGATGTGCGGCTGCAGCGCGGCGTTCATCTTGGTGAGCAGATCGAGCGTGCGCATCGGCCGCGCGGTGACGAAGCTCTCCGCCCAGCGCGCCAACACGCCGTTGGGATCGGGAAAATGCTGTTCGAGCAGGCGGCCGAGATCGACGCGGTCGCTGCTCGAATAGATGAAGGGATAGAATTCGGCCTCCGGCGCGATCGGAAACACCGGACCCTCGATGCCGTAGCGTTCGATCTTGAGCGTGCTGGCGATGCTGAGCAGCGCGGCCGGCGCGGAAAAATCGACCAGCGCGACCGAATTGCCGAACACGTCGTGCATCCAGCGCATGATGCCCGGCGGCGACAACGTGAGCTCCGCCGACACCAGCCGCAGGTCGTGGCTGTCGCGCGGGCGCAGCATCAGCCGGTGCGGGCCGAAGCGTGACCGGCCGGGCGTAGCGATAGGTGGTGGCGTGGCGAACGGTCAGGAGCCGCATCGGGTCACCGGGTGATCGTGGCCGCCATTGATGATGCAAACGGCGCGCCAGTTCGCTAGCCCAACTTGTGGCGGGCCAGCAGCTTGCGGACTTCCTCGACCAGTTCGTCTTCCTTGACCGCGAACTGCGCCTCGGCCTGCTTCTTGAGGTATTCGTCGCGATCTTCGATGCTCGCCGAGCGCCGCGCCGAGGATCAGGTCCTTGATCTGCACTTCGCCCTGCGCCTTTTCGTCGCCGCCCTGGATGACGGCGCAAGGCGAGCCGCGCTTGTCGGCATATTTGAGCTGTGTGCCGAGATTGTTCTTCGGATTGCCGAGATAGAGCTCGGCGCGGATGTTCGCGTCGCGCAGTGTCGCGACCAATCTTTGAGCATCGGCGATGCGTTGTCGCGGTCGAACACCGTGACCACCACCGGGCCGGGCTCGGCGTTTCTCGCCGAGCTTGCCGAGCGCGGTGAGCGCCGCCTGCAGGCGCGAGACGCCGATCGAGAAGCCGGTCGCCGGCACCGGCTCGCCGCGGAAGCGCGAGACCAGCCCGTCGTAACGCCCGCCGCCGCCGACCGAGCCGAAGCGCACCGGGCGGCCTTTGTCGTCTTTGGTTTCGAACAGCAGTTCGACCTCGTAGACCGGGCCCGTGTAATACTCGAGACCGCGGACGACGCGATGGGTGAATTCTCGAACCGTCTTCGTCAGCGTCGACAGAAGCCAGCAAATTTTCCAATTCTCTGATAGCTCTTCATCGCCAATTTTTGCACCCTGGATATTGTCACGTCAAGATTAGTGTCCGTCTTTCAAAAGAAATTTTCAATCATGCACGTTCGATTGGCCTGTATGTCGCGAACAACTGTTTCCTGACATAAACCACTCATCGCTGTCGGCTCGAATCCTGATCGCCGACAAGCTTCTGCTGCGAGCAACAATGTTGAGAACTTCCGATGCATTTGTCATCGAGTCCAGCGCCTTTTGTGAAGTCGCCGCTTTCATCTTTCCGTCCCATCGGCCAGCCCAGACAATTGGCGTACACCATCAACGCCCAGTCGATCTAACTTGTCGATCGCACGAAGTACGGTCAGTCGCCTGATTGCATTTTCTCGCCGACCAGTCCGATCGACTCCATCACGCCGTCAAGAACTTTTCGGTTATTCACCTTCACCACATAACTGTCTGCGTCGGAATGCCCAGCGCTTCCATCGTGTCCGCCGCCAGCATGCACATCTCGGCGTCCGCCGCCATGCTCGGCGCACCGACCGTGTCGGCGTCGAACTGCATGAACTGGCGGAAGCGCCCCGGGCCCGGCTTTTCGTTGCGGTACACATAGCCGTAACGGTACGAGCGATAGGGCAGCGCGATGTTCTGGAAATTCTCCGCCACATAGCGCGCCAGCGGCGCGGTCAGGTCGTAGCGCAGCGACAGCCACTGCTCGTCGTCGTCCTGGAACGAGAACACGCCCTCGTTCGGCCGGTCCTGGTCGGGCAGGAACTTGCCGAGCGCGTCGGTGTATTCGATCGCCGGCGTCTCCACCGGCTCGAAGCCGTAGCGCTCGAACACCACGCGGATCGCCTCCACCATATGGCGCGTGGCGGCGATCTCGGCCGGGCCGCGGTCGGCGAGGCCGCGCGGCAGGCGGGCTTTGAGCTTGGTGGGTTTGGCCATTCGGCTGAGTCGCTGAAATGTGATTATCGCCGCGTGGTAGCAGCCGTTTCCGCCTTTGTCATTATCGCTGAAAGCGGATAAACCGCCCCTGCCAATAACAGCGAGGCGGCCCCATGGCCACGAGTAAAGCAAACGTCGCAAGCGCCACGGTCCCCAACGATCTCGAACCCTATTGGATGCCGTTCACGGCCAACCGGGCGTTCAAGGCGCGCCCGCGCCTGGTCGCCCGCGCCAAGGACATGCACTATTTCACGACCGACGGCCGCAAGCTGATCGACGGCTCCGCCGGGCTGTGGTGCACCAATGCCGGCCATAACCGCGACCCGATCGTCGCGGCGATCCAGCGCCAGGCGGCCGAGCTCGATTACGCGCCGGCGTTCCAGTTCTCGCATCCCAAGGCGTTCGAGCTGGCGAGCCGCGTCGCCGCGCTCGCCCCCGGCGACCTCGATCATGTGTTCTTCTGCAATTCCGGTTCGGAGGCGGTCGACACCGCGCTCAAGATCGCGCTCGCCTTCCACAATGTGCGTGGCAACGCCGCGCGCGTGCGGCTGATCGGCCGCGAGCGCGGCTATCACGGCGTCGGCTTCGGCGGCATCGCGGTCGGCGGCATCGTCGGCAACCGCAAAATGTTCGGCGCGCTGATCGCCGGCGTCGATCATCTGCCGCATACCTACAATCGCGCCGAGCAGGCTTTCACCATCGGCGAGCCGGAGTGGGGCGGCCATCTCGCCGACGAGCTCGAGCGCCTGGTCGCGCTGCACGATGCCTCCACCATCGCGGCGGTGATCGTCGAGCCGGTCGCCGCCTCGACCGGCATCTTGCCGCCGCCCAAAGGCTATCTGCAGCGCCTGCGCGCGATTTGCGACAAGCATGGAATTCTTTTGATCTTCGACGAGGTCATCACCGGCTTCGGCCGTCTCGGCCATGCATTTGCCGCCGAGCGCTACGGCGTGGTGCCCGACATGATCACCTTCGCCAAAGGCGTCACCTCGGGCTCGGTGCCGATGGGCGGCGTGCTGGTGCGCAAGGGCATCTACGACGCCTTCATGAAGGGCCCCGAGCACGTCATCGAATTGTTCCACGGCTACACTTATTCGGCGCACCCGCTCGCTTGCGCGGCCGGCCTCGCTACCCTCGATCTCTATCGCGACGAAGACTTGTTCGCGCGCGCAAAGAAGCTCGAGCCGTTGTGGGCAAAGGCCGCGATGGGATTGAAGGGCCTGCCCAACGTGCTCGATATCCGCACCGTCGGCCTGACCGTCGGCATCGATCTCGCTGGCAAGCCCGACGCGGTCGGAAAACGCGGCTTCGAGGCGATGGAGCGGGCGTTCCACGAGCAGGATCTCATGATCCGCGGGGTCGGCGATACGCTCGCTCTGAGTCCGCCGCTGATCGTCAGCGAAAGCCAGATCGACGAGATCTTCGACAAGGTCGGCAAGATCATCAAGGCGGTGGCCTGACGCCCGTAACCGCCGTGCTTGCGCTACGTCAATATCCCGCCATCTGACGCGGATAAGTTCGTACGCATGAAACAATCAAAATGGCTGATCGCCGCCGTGATCGTGCTGCTGTTGGCGGCCGCCGGCTGGTGGCGCTTCGGGCTGGGACAGCAGGTCGCTGCCGTGCCGGCCGCGCGCGGTACCGCGGTCGAGATCGTCTACGCCACCGGCGGCGTGGAACCGGTGCGCTGGGCCAAGGTGGCGAGCGTCATCCGCGACCGCATCGTCGAAGTCTGCGACTGCGAGGGGAAAGCCGTCGCCAAGGGCGACGTGCTGGCGCGGCTCGACGATGGCCAAGTACGGGCCGGGCTCAAGGAGCTGAAGGCGCGCGAAGACTTCCTCAAGCGCGAGATGTCGCGGGTGAGCGATTTGATCACACGCGGCGCCGCGACGACGCAGGCGCACGAACGCGCTGCCATGGATTTGCAGACGGTGCAGGGGCTGATTTCGGTGCAAACCGAGAAGATCTCCGATTACACCATCGTCGCGCCGATGGACGGCGTGGTGCTGCGCCGCGACGGCGAGATCGGCGAGATCGCCGAAGCCGGGCAAATCCTGTTTCGCGTCGGCGTGCCCAAGCCGCTGCAGGTGGTGGCCGAGGTGAACGAGGAAGACATCCCGCGCGTCGCAGTCGGGCAGATCGTGCTGTTTCGCACCGATGCGTTTCCCGAGCGGCGGCTCGAGGGCAAGGTGCGCGAAATCACGCCCATGGGCGACGTGGCGGCCAAGACCTATCGCATCAAGGTGGCGCTGCCCGACGACACCCCGCTCAAGCCGGGCATGAGCGTGGAAGCCAATGTCGTCACGCGCGAGAAGCCCAACGCGCTGCTGATCCCGGCTGACGCACTGCAAGGCAGCGCGGTTTTCGTGTTCGACGGCGCCACGGTGCGCAAGCGCGAGGTCAAGATCGGCATCCGCGGCACCCGCCAGGTCGAGGTGCTCTCCGGCCTTGCCGACGGCGAGCGGGTCGCCTCGCCGGCGGCGACCGACCTCACAGACGGCGCCCGCGTCCGCGTCATCGAAGCCCGGCCGTGAATCTCATCTTCGATATCGCTTTGACCCATGTGCGCTCCCGCGTGCGGCAGACCGGCTTTGCCGTCGCTGGTGTCGCCACCGGGGTCGGCTTTTCGATCATGATGGCCTCGCTGATGCAGGGATCGCAGGACGACTTCACCCACCGGCTGATCAACACCCTGCCGCACATCACGGTCACCGACGAGCGGCGCACGCCGCCGTCGCAGCCGGCGGAGGTGCAGTTCAAGGCCGCCGAAATCCACGGCCTGACGCCGGAAGCGCGCCGCCCCGGCATCAAAAATCCGCTCGCCATCATGGCCGCGCTGGAGGCCTGGATGCCGGGCGGGGTGGCGCCCTCCGCGAAGGTGCAAGCGATCATCCGCTACGCCAACCACGACATCGCCACCACCGTGACCGGCATCGACCCGCGGCGCGAAAGCAAGGTCTCCGAGCTGCCTAACCAGATGCGCGGCGCCACCCTGATCGCGCTCTACCGCGCCACCAACGCCATCGTCTCGGCGATCGGCTGTCGGACAAAATCGGCGCCCGTATCGGCGCCAACATCACGCTGCAGACCAGCCAGGGCGCGCGCATCACCGCGCAGGTGGTCGGCTTCTTCCATACCGGCGTGCGCCAGCAGGACGAGAGCACGGCTTACGTGCTGACCAAGACCGGGCAGATCCTCGCCCAGCAGACCGGCCTGATCAACGAATTGCACATCCGGCTCGCCGATGCTCTGCAGGCGCGCGAAATCGCCACGCGCGTGGAGCGCGACACCGGCTACAAGATCGGTGTCGTGGCAGGAGGCCTATGAAGACCTGATCTCGACCTTCATCATCCGCAACATCATCATGTACGCCGTGGTCGGCGCCATCCTGCTGGTGGCGAGCTTCGGCACCTACAACATCATCTCCACCATCACCCACGAAAAGGCGCGCGATATCGCGATCATGAAATCGCTCGGCTTGCGCGAGTTCACCGTGCGGACGATTTTCGTGGTCGAAGCGCTGATCATCGGTCTGATTGGGGCGCTGATCGGCTTCGCGTTCGGCTATCTGCTCTGTGTCGCGCTCGGCGCGGTGCGCATCACTAATCCGTTCATCGATTCCAACTACCTGCCGCTCGCCTACACTTACGTACACTATCTGCTGGCCGGCATGGTGGCGCTGGTGTCCTCGGTCGCCGCCGGCTACCAGCCAGCGCGCAAAGCGGCGCGCGGCAATCCGGTCGAGATCATCCGGGGCGCCACATGACCGCAACCGCAACGCAAAGCACGCAAACCGCGCCGACCGCGAAGGCGCTGATCGAGACGCGCAGCGTTACCCGCATCCTGCCCGGCATCGTGCCGACCACATTGGTGCACGGCATCAACTTGAGCGTCGCGGAAAACGAGTTCGTGGCGATCACCGGGCCGTCCGGCTCGGGCAAATCTTCGCTGTTGTACTTGCTCGGCCTGCTCGATCTGCCGACCTCGGGCGAGGTGCTGATCCACGGGCGGGCGACCGTCCATATGTCCGAGGAGGAACGCGCGCTGACGCGGCTCAGCCAGATCGGCTTCGTGTTCCAGTTTCATTTCCTGCTGCCGGAATTCACCATCCTCGACAACGTCATGCTGCCGATGCGCGCGCTCGGGCGGCTGTCCGGTGGAGGCGATGCGCACGCGCGCCCATGATCTGCTCGCCTCGCTCGGCCTCGCCGATCACGTGCACAAGCGTCCGGACCAGCTTTCCGGCGGCCAGCGCCAGCGCGTCGCGGTGGCGCGCGCGCTCGCCAACGAGCCGCCGGTCATTCTCGCCGACGAGCCGACCGGTTCGCTCGATTCCAAGGCCAGCGAGCAGGTGTTCGAGGTGTTGCGCGATCTGGTCGACAAGCACGGCAAGACCGTGGTGGCGGTCACCCACGATCTCGGCCTTGCCGCACGCATGGACCGTCACGTCGAATTGCTCGACGGTCAGATCGTCGCCGACGAACATCATCGGCTCGGGGTCACGGGCGCCCGCTAGTTCCTTGGGCGTACGAAGGCTTCGGCAGCAGGATCGCCCAGCCGACATTGGTCTTGTTGCCACCGCGCAGATCGTCAAGTTCGAACGGCGGCTGCACCGCGGCGTCGGCGGCAATGGTTCTGAAACCCTGGCGGAATGACATGGGTGTCGCCGAAGGTCCACACCACCACGGCGCCGCGCGCTCTCAAGTCGTTGAGATCGATCCACGGCGCGCGCTCCGGCTTGCCGTCGATCAGCACGCGCGGATGGCTCGGCGCATAGTGCTCGACATTGCCGCCGTCCCACATGGTGCCGATCACATAGGCGACCGGCTTGCCGGTGACGGCGCGATAGCGCTGCGATATTTCGCGGCCAAGGTCAACGCCGGGGAAGAACACCGCGCGGTAACGGTGATCGAAATTCGGCAGCACCGCGTAATTGGCGATGAAGGCGGTTCCTAAGCAGGAAAATACGATCGCCCAGGTCAGCAGCAGGCGGCCGAGCCGCGCGCCGGCGAGCGCATGCTGCGCGGCCATCACGATCCACAGACCGAGGAACAGCCAGAGCGGATAGCCCCACATCGCCACGGTGCCGCGGCCGCTGACCGCCGAAAGCGCCAGTACCGTCGCCATCGGTCCGAAGGCGAGCAGTGTGACAATGCGGCGGTCGTAGGCGTCGGCGCTCGCCGCGGCCGGCGCTTTGTTTGCCGCCGCGCGCGGCAAGAACAGCGGCGCCGCGATCAGCAAGGCGGGAATCAAAAAGAACAATTGGCTAATCGCAAATTGCAGCGGGTGCCAGACGTGATCGATCAGCCCGCGCGACGGCAGCGCGCGGTGCTCGGCATAGGCGAAGGGCAGGAAATCGCTCTTCACCAGCCAGATGAGATGTGGCGCCATGGTGATCAGCGCGGCGGCCAAGGCGATATAGGGCCCGGGCGTCGCGAGTGTCTTGCGTGCGTCGCGGTCGAACAGCACGAACAGCGCCAGGGGGATTGCCAGCACGGCGACGAAATATTTCGCCCATAGCGACAGCCCCACCGCCAGTCCGAGCAGCAGCCAATCCGCCGTCTGCCGGCCGCGCAGCGCGCGGTGGAAGGCAAAACCGGCCAGCGCCCAGAACGGTAGCTGGACGACGTCATGATTGAACTTGGCGGATGTGTAGTTGAGGTAGTGCAGGCCGTCGACAATCAGCACGGCGGTGAGCGCGCCGAGCGGGCCGGCGAGCGGTCGCGCCGCCAGGTACACGACGGCAAAACACGCCACCACCGCGATCTGCGCCAGCAGATAATAGGCGAAGTCGTGCCCGACCAGCTGGTAGGCGATCTGCACCAGCCACCAGGGCAGCGGCGGCAGCTTGTCGTAGCCGAGCTGCCATTCGCGGCCGTAGACCAGCGCCTCGATCAGGTCGAGCGGCAGATTGGGGTAGAGCAAAGCCGGCAGCGCGGTCCAGACCGCGGCGTGCAGGCAGAGGAAGGCGGCAAAGGCCTGTCCCGGACGGGCGGTAACCCAGGCCAGGAGGGGCATGTTACGGGAAGCCGGCATCCAAAACCGCTCAAGTTCCTGCGAATAACGGGCGAATTGCCGCTACCATAGCAGGTGTTCGAGGTTGCGCGGACCCGCCCCGTCATGGACATTGGGGGCCGGCGGCGCGAATCGCTGTCCGTCGGGGAATTGCCCAGGGGTTGGCTCGGGTTCATGCGTCGTATCAGCGCCATCTTCATCGCGGTCTGCATGGTGCTCATCGCCGGCTCGATCGGCGCCGTGCTCTATCTCGGCTTCCAGGTCGATGCCCGCACCTCGTTGATCGTGGCGGTGACCGCGCTCACCGGCCTGGCGCTGGTCAACACCGTCAGCAACCGCCTGCGCGACCGCCGCGATCTCGGCGACCAGATCGCGGATCTCTCGCGCGGCACCGCCGACCTCGCCCGCCAGGTGGCCGAACAGGGGCGCCGGCTCGCCGCCATGGAAAACAAGGTCGAGAGCAGCGTGAACCGGGTGCGCGGCACGGTCGATCCGATCGCCGCCGAGATCGGCGAACTGGGCGGCCTGGTGCGGCAGATCGCCGACACGGTCGCGAGCCACGCCGCCGCGTTGCAGCAACAGGGCGCTTTGCCGGCGCCGGCCGAGCCGGTCGCCGCGTCCGCGCCCGAAGCCGCCGGCACGCTGACGCTCAAGGAAAACGACACGGTGGGCGGTCGCCGCTTCCGCGGCCTGAGCCGCGCGGGCATCGTCGAATTGATCGGCAAGGCGGCCGACGCCAACCGCATCGATCTATACTTGCAGCCGATCGTCACGCTGCCGCAGCGCAAGGTGCGCTACTACGAGGCCTTGTCGCGCCTGCGCACCGAGGAAGGCGACGTCATTCCGGCCGGCGACTTCATCGACACCGCCGAAAGCGTCGGCCTGATGCCGAAGATCGACAACCTGCTGCTGTTCCGCTGCGTGCAGGTGACGCGCCGTTTGCAATTGAAGAGCCGCGACGTCGGCCTGTTCTGCAATGTCAGCGCAACGACGCTGAGCGATCCGGTGTTTTTCCGGCAATTCCTCGATTTCATGGACGCTAACCGCGCGCTCAGCAACGCCATGATGTTCGAATTCACGCAGAGCGCCTATCGCGGGTTCGGGCCGCTCGAGCTCGAAAGCCTGGCGGCGCTCTCCGAACGCGGCTTCCGCTTCTCCATGGATCACGTCGCCGACCTGCGGATGTCGCCGAAGGAATTGGCCGACCGTTCGTTCCGCTTCTTGAAAGTGCCGGCCGCGCTGCTGCTTAATCCCGCGCTGGCGTCGCAGAGCGACATCCATCCCGGCGATCTCGCCGATCTACTGGCGCGCTCCGGGATCGATCTCATCGCCGAGCGCATCGAAAACGAGAGCATGGTGGTCGATCTGCTCGATTTCGACGTGCGCTTCGGCCAGGGCTTCCTGTTTTCGCCGCCGCGGCCGGTGCGGGCCGAGGCCTTGCAAGGCAGCGAAGCCGGCGCGTCGCATGCCGCGAGCGAGGCGGGTGAACTGGCCGCGACCGGCACCGGCTGACCTTGTCTTATAGCTCCCCCTGCAAGGGGGGTCGCCTGCCGAGCGCAGCGATGGCAGGCGGGTGGGGGTGACTTTCCTTCAATCATGTTCCATTTAACGACCCCCACCAAAACCCTCCCCCTTTCACGGGGAGGGATTTGAGAGAATTCAGCTTGCCGCCCCTGATCCCGCATTTCTCGACACTGGCGCCGGATTACGACGTGCTGCTGTGCGACGTCTGGGGCGTGGTGCACAACGGCATTGCCGCCTTTCCGCATGCCTGCGACGCGCTGATGCGCGCCCGCGCCCGCGGCGCCATCGTGATCCTGATCACGAACGCGCCGCGCCAGAGCGAGGTGGTGGCGCGCCAGCTCGAGAAATTGCATGTGCCGCGGGAGACTTACGACGCCATCGCCTCGTCCGGCGACGTTACCCGCGCCGTCATCGAGCAGCGGTCGGGACAAAGCGTCTTCCACATGGGTCCCGAACGCGACCGCTCGATCTTCACCGGCCTCAAAATGCGCATGGCGCCGCTAGAGAGTGCGGACTTCGTGGTCTGCACCGGTCTGGACGACGATGACATCGAGACACCCGACGACTACCGCGCCCGGCTCGAGACTATGCTCAAGCGCGAGCTGTTCATGGTCTGCGGCAATCCGGACGTGGTGGTCGAGCGCGGCGACAAGCTGGTCTATTGCGCCGGCTCGATCGCCGATCTCTACGCCACCATGGGCGGCGAGGTGCTTTATGCCGGCAAGCCGTATCGGCCGATCTATGATCTGGCGCTGGCCAAAGCGGAAGCAGCCGGCGGCCGCAAGGTGCCGCTCAACCGGGTGCTGGCGATCGGCGATTCCATGCGCACCGATCTTCGAGGCGCACACGCGACCGGCGTCGACTTCCTGTTCGTGACCTCGGGCATCCACGCCGAGGAACTGGGCGGACGCGAGCGGCCGGACAGCGCCACGATGAAAGCCAAGTTCGCCGCCGCCGGCGAAATGCCGAAAGCGGTGATGCGACAATTGACGTGGTGAAGATTGATACGCGGAAGTCTAAAGCTTCTCGTTGAACACCGCGTCGATCTTGCTCTTGAGCGTCTGCGCGTTAAACGGCTTGACGATATAGTTCGACACGCCCGCCTTCTTGGCCGCGATCACGTTGTCGGTCTTGGATTCTGCCGTCACCATGATGAACGGCGTCGCCGCCAGCTCTGGATCGTTGCGCACCTGCTGCAGCAGGTCGTAGCCGGTCATCGGCTCCATGTTCCAGTCGGAGATCACCAGGCCGTATTGGCGCGTGCGCATCTTGGCAAGCGCCGCAGTGCCGTCGTTTGCCTCGTCGATATGCTCAAAACCGAGCTGCCGCAAAAGATTGCGGATGATCCGGATCATCGTGTTGTAATCGTCGACAATCAGAATCGGCGTCGCAGTGTTGACTGCCATAGTGTCATGCCCTTAGCGGGCCTCCCCCCAGAAACGAGGGACGGTACCCGGTGGCATTGAATAACCGGTTAATTTGAAAGTTTATTAACCGCGCGGTAACCGTAGCGTGGCGCGACAGGGCGGCAAGATACGAATATGACCCGAATATGAGCAAATCCCGGGACTTCCATATCGCCCGCAACGGCGCGCAAAGTATCGATATTGCACCCGATATCGGGCCGCTGCACGGCGCCGTGGTGGCGATCGGCAATTTCGACGGCGTGCACCGCGGCCACCGCGCGGTGATTGGCGCCGCGCTTCAACGAGCTAAGGCGCTTGGGCGCAAAGCCGCGGCGCTCACCTTCACGCCGCATCCGCGGCTGTTCCTGCGACCGCAGGACACGCTGTTCCAGCTCTCCAGCGAGCGCAACAGGCTGCGCCTGCTGGCGGCGAGCGGGCTCGACGGCGCCATCGTCATGACGTTCGACGCACGACTCGCGGCTACCACGGCGGCCGACTTCATCGAGCGCATCTTGGTCGGCCGCTTCGGCATCGGCGGCGCGGCGATCGGCTTCGATTTTCATTTCGGCAACAAGCGCGCCGGCTCGCCGGGCTATCTGGCCGAGCAGGGGGCGCGGCTCGGTTTTGCCGTCGACATCGTGCCGCCGCTCGAGGACGAGGGCCGGCCGGTCTCCTCGGGCGCGGTGCGCACCGCGCTCGCGCAAGGCAAGGTGGTGGAGGCAACTGAGCTACTGGGTGCACCCTGGTTCGTCTCCGCCGAAGTGATCCACGGCGCCAAGCGCGGGCGCGCGCTCGGCTTTCCCACGGCCAATCTCAAGCTCGATCCATCCTGCGGTCTCAAGCACGGCGTCTACGCGGTGCGCGTCGGCATCGCCGGCAAGCGTCATGACGGGGTGGCGAATTTCGGGGTGCGCCCGATGTTCGAGGACGGCGCGCCGCTCTTGGAGGTATTTTTGTTCGACTTCGACGGCGACCTCTACGGCCAGACGATCGACGTCGCCTTCATCGGCTGGATCCGCCACGAGCAGAAATTCGAATCGGTCGAGGCGCTCAAGCGCCACATAGCGGCCGACAGCGCCCAGGCCCGCGACGCGCTCAAGCGCGCCGGCAAGGCGTTTCCGGTGCTGGGTGACATTTAGCCAATCCGCCTGCTAGTAAGCCCCCCATGACCGCGCCCAAGTCCGACAAACGCGATTATTCCGAGACTTTGTTCCTGCCGCAGACGGATTTCCCGATGCGCGCGGGGTTGCCGCAGCGCGAGCCGGAAATCCTCAAGCGCTGGGAAGCGGGCGATCTCTACAAGCAGCTGCGCACCGCCGCCAAAGGCCGCGAGAAGTTTATCCTGCACGACGGCCCGCCTTACGCCAACGGCAACATCCACATCGGCCACGCGCTCAACAAGATCCTCAAGGACGTGGTGACGCGCAGCCAGCAGATGCTCGGCTATGATTCGAATTACGTGCCGGGCTGGGACTGCCATGGCCTGCCGATCGAATGGAAGATCGAGGAGGACAACTACCGCTCCAAGAACAAGCCGAAACCGGATTTTTCCAATGCCGCCGCGCTGGTCGAATTCCGCCAGGAGTGCCGCGCCTTCGCCGAGAAATGGATCGGCGTGCAGCGCGACGAGTTCAAGCGACTCGGCGTCGAGGGCGACTGGGCGCATCCTTACACGACGATGGACAACTTCGCCGAGGCGCAGATCGCGCGCGAGCTGCTGAAGTTCGCCGCCAACGGCACGTTGTACCGCGGCAGTAAGCCGGTGATGTGGTCGGTGGTCGAGAAGACCGCGCTGGCGGAAGCGGAGGTCGAGTACGAGGACTACACTAGCGATACGGTGTGGGTGAAGTTTCCGGTGCAAGGGCCATTAGCTGTAGGTGGCGATGAATCCGAAATCATTTGCTGGATCGTTATTGCGCGACGTTGCTGTTGTTATTTGGACGACTACTCCCTGGACGTTGCCTGGCAATCGCGCGATCAGCTTTTCTCCGAAGATCAATTATGCTGTCTATGAAGTGAGCCAGGCGGCAGCCGAAAATTGGGCCAAAGCAGGCGATAAGCTCATCATCGCTGAGAAATTGGCTGACGACGTGTTCAAGCAAGCACGTGTCGAACAATTCAAAAAGCTATCGTCGATATCGGCGGAGACGTTGAAGAATATTGCGTGTTCGCATCCGCTTGCAAAGTTCAATCAGGGATACGGCTTTAAGGTTCCGCTGCTAGCGGGCGAGCACGTCACTGATACCGACGGCACTGGTTTCGTCCATACCGCGCCGGGTCACGGGCGCGAAGACTTCGACGTATGGACGGCAAACCGTATTGCGTTAGAAGCGCGTGGAATCAACGCCTCAATTCCCTACACCGTCGACGAGAACGGTGCCTTTACGGATGCCGCGCCCGGGTTCACCGGTGAGCGCGTCATCACTGACAAGGGCGAAAAGGGCAAGGCCAACGACGCGGTGATCAAGGCGCTGATCGACGCGCACATGCTGATCGCGCGCGGCCGCCTCAAGCATCAATATCCACATTCCTGGCGCTCGAAAAAGCCGATCATCTTCCGCAACACGCCGCAGTGGTTCATTGCGATGGATAAAGATATCGCGAAGCGCGGCGACACATTGCGCGCCCGCGCGCTACAAGCGATCAAGGTCACCCGTTGGGTGCCGGCGCAGGGCGAGAACCGCATCACCGGCATGATCGAGTCGCGCCCCGACTGGGTGATCTCGCGCCAGCGCGCCTGGGGCGTGCCGATCGCGGTGTTCATCAAGGAAAAGGCCGACGGCTCGGTCGACATTTTGCAAGACCCCGAGGTCGAGGTCCGCATCGTCGAGGCCTTCGAGGCCGAAGGCGCCGACGCCTGGTACAAGCCGGGCGCGCGCGAACGTTTCCTCGGCAAGCTCGCCAACGACGGCTGGAAGAAAGTCGACGACATTCTCGACGTCTGGTTCGATTCCGGCTCCACGCACGCTTTCGTGCTGGAGGACGAAGGTCATTTCCCGCAGCTCGCCGGCATCAAGCGCAAGGCCGGTGGCGGCAAGGACACCGTGATGTATCTGGAAGGCAGCGACCAGCACCGCGGCTGGTTCCATTCCTCGCTGCTGGAAAGTTGCGGCACGCGCGGGCGCGCGCCCTTCGACGTGGTGCTCACGCACGGCTTCGTGCTCGACGAGCAGGGCCGCAAGATGTCGAAGTCGATGGGCAACGTCACCGCGCCGCAGGACGTGATCAAGCAATCGGGCGCCGACATCCTGCGCATGTGGGTGTGCGCGTCGGATTACGCCGACGACCTGCGCATCGGGCCGGAAATTCTCAAGACCACGGTCGATACTTACCGCAAGCTGCGCAACACCATCCGCTGGATGCTCGGCAATCTCGCGCATTTCCATGAAGACGAGCGCGTCAAGCTCGAGCAGATGCCCGAGCTGGAGCGGCTGATGCTGCACCGCCTCGCCGAACTCGACGAGCTGGTGCGCAAAGCCTACGCCGAATTCGACTACAAGCGCATCTTCGCCGCACTGTCGGCCTTCATGACCGCGGACCTCTCGGCTTTCTATTTCGACATCCGCAAGGACGCGCTCTATTGCGATCCCTATTCGTCGACGACGCGCAAGGCTTGTCTCACCGTGCTCGATCATCTGTTCCGCTTCACGGTCACCTGGCTCGCGCCCATGCTCTGCTTCACCGCCGAGGAGGCTTGGCTGTCGCGCTATGGCGAGACGGCGAAGTCGGTGCACCTCGAAACCTTCCATGAGGTGCCGGCGAATTGGCGCGACGACAAACACGCCGACAAATGGCGCAAGGTCCGCATCGTGCGCCGCGTCATCACCGGCGCGCTCGAGATCGAGCGCGCGCAAAAACGCATCGGTTCATCGCTCGAAGCGCACCCGATTGTTCTGGTTTCAGACGAAGACTTGTTCGAGGCTGTCGTCGACGTGGACATGGCCGAGGTCTGTATTACGTCTGCGTTGACCTTGCGCAAGGTCGGAAGTTCTGACGGCGCCTTCAGCCTGCCCGACGTGCCGGGCGTGGCGGTCATCCCCAATCTCGCCGAAGGCACCAAATGCGCGCGTTCGTGGAAAATCCTCACCACCATCGGCGCCGATCCGGAGTATCCCGAAGTCTCGCCGCGCGACGCCAAGGCGCTGCGCGAATGGGAAACCATGCGCAAGGCGGCGGAGTAGATGTCCCGCTATCTAATTGGCCCGCTTACGCGTTTCGGCGTGATCGTTGCTGCTATCGCGTGCGTGCTCGATCAGGCCAGCAAATTTTATTTGCTGTTCGTGGTCGACCTTGCCAACCACCCGCTGCGCCTCGGCCCGTTCTTCGATTTCGTGCTCACCCGCAACACCGGCATCAGCTATGGCCTGTTCCAGACGCAAGGGGCGCTTGGCCAATGGGTCCTGCTCGGCTTCAAGGCGCTCGCCGTACTGCTTCTCTGGCTGTGGCTGGCGCGCTCGCAAGGCCGGCTGACCGCGCTGTCGCTTGGCCTGATCATCGGCGGGGCGGTGGGCAATGCCATCGACCGGGCGGCCTATGGGTGGGTGGCTGATTTCGTGTTTTTCCACGTTTCGACGCCGAATTGGCGGTTCAATTGGTACGTTTTTAACCTAGCCGATGTTGCCATCGTTGCCGGTGTGGTGGGGCTGTTGTATGACTCCCTGGCTGGGGAACGCGCCCAAAAAGCGCCCTGATCCGGGCCAATGGTCAGAAATCGGAACGCGGTATCCCCTTGGAATACAAGGGGCGTAAGGGATCGAATGACCGAAACATTGCGCACAGGCTTGGCGGCCAAATTCAGCCTAAGGGCAGTTTCTCGCACCGCGCTGGGCTGCCTGCTTGGCGCTGCCCTGCTTTCGACCGGCACCCCGGCCCGCGCCGGCGACTCCGACGACGTGCCGATCGACACCAAAATCTTTCGCGGCATTCTCGAGGGCTTCGGCCTGCGCCGGGACGGCGCAGCGATCAATTACGATGAACGCGCGCCGCTGGTGATCCCGCCCAGCCACGCTTTGCCGCCGCCGGAACGAACCGACGCCGTGATTGCCAGAAATCCGGCTTGGCCGAAAGATCCCGACGTGCAACGGCGCAAAGCGGAAGCTAAGCAACAACGCGCGGTCAGCATGAATCCGGATGAGACCCTGTTGAACGAGCAGCGCGTGCTGCGGCCGGATGAGATCGCGCCAGGTCCCAAGCCGCGTTCGACCCGCCATGTCGATGACGGCTATCGGCCTTCCCCGAACGGCTCGGGTAGTGCGCTCTCGCCATCGCAACTCGGCACCAAGTCCAATTTCTGGAGCAAGATGTTCGGCAAAGACGAACCGGAATCAGGCCGCTTCACCGGCGAGCCGCCGCGCACGGCGCTGACCGAGCCGCCGCCGGGTTATCAGACGCCGTCGCCGGATCAACCCTATGGCGTCGGCAAGGGGGCCGCCACTCCCAAGGCGGATAACTATCTGGAATCACACGGCACCGTGGACGGCAGCAACACCAACTAGCCGCGCAGCCAGCAGCCGATCCTATCTGTAATATTCGAGCGTGCCGGCGGCGATACCTCGCGTGGGGCGCCCAACTCAGGTTGTAAGGTTCCAAAATCGTGTCATTGAAACGAATTATTTTCTCGGCCGGCATCGCCGTCCTGGCCGCCGCGCTCGCGACGCCATCGCTTGCCGCTGAGCCGACGGGCGCCAAGATATCCGACTTCACCCTGACGAACGGATTGGAGCTGATCGTAATTCCCGACCACCGCGCGCCGGTGGTCACCCACATGATCTGGTACAAGGTCGGCGCTGCCGACGAGACGCCGGGCAAGTCGGGGCTCGCGCACTTCCTCGAACATTTGATGTTCAAGGGCACGGCGAAGAATCCTGCCGGCCATTTCTCGCAGGTGGTCGCCCGCTTCGGCGGCCAGGAGAACGCCTTCACCTCGAACGACTACACCGCCTTTTACCAACGGGTGCCGAGCGAGCAGCTCAAGACTGTGATGGAATTCGAAGCTGACCGCATGACCGGCCTGCAGCTCACCGACCAAGTGGTGCTGCCCGAGCGCGAGGTTATTCTCGAGGAGCAGAACCAGCGCGTCGGTAATAATCCGCGCGCGCGGCTCGGCGAGCAGATCGACGCCGCGCTGTATCTCAATCATCCGTACGGCAAGCCGGTGATCGGCTGGCGGCACGAGATGGAGCAGCTTTCGCGCGACGACGCCATCGGCTTTTACCGGCGCTTCTACGCGCCCAACGACGCGGTGGTGGTGATCGCCGGCGACGTCGAACCGGAAGCCGCGCGCGAGCTTGCCGAAGAAACCTACGGCAAGGTCGTTCGCCACGCCAATATCCTGCCGCGCCAGCGTCCGCAGGAACCGCCGGCGGTGGCGGTGCGATCGCTGACGCTCGCCGATCCGCGCGTCGAGCAGCCGATCGTGGATCGCGCCTATCTGGTGCCGTCATTCCGTACCGCCAAGCCCGGCCAATCGGAAGCGCTCGAGGTGCTCGCGCATATTCTGGGCACCGGTAACAACAGTCGGCTGTACCGCGTGCTGGTGGTGGACAAGCGCGTCGCGGTAAGTGCCGGCGCCTATTACGACAGTCTAGCGATGGATATGTCGAAACTCAGCGTCGTCGTAGCACCGCGCCAGGGCGTCTCGCTGCCGCAGCTCGAAGCCGACGCCGACGCGGTGCTAGCCGACGTGATCGGCAAGGGCGTGTCGGCCGAGGAACTGGAACGCGCCAAGTCCAGTATGATCGCCGAGGCGGTCTATACGCAGGATAATCAGGTCAGCATGGCGCGCTGGTATGGCACCGCCGTGATGAGCGGCGCAACCGTCGATGACGTGCGCCGCTGGCCGGAGCGTATCCGCGCGGTCAGCGCTGCGCAGGTGCAGGACGCCGCCCGCCTTTGGCTCGACAAGCGGCGTTCGGTCACCGGCTATCTGATCAAGGATGCTAGCTCGCAGGCGGAGAAAAAGTCATGACGCGTTTCTTGGCCGCCGCCGCGCTCGGCGCCCTTGCGCTGCTGAGCCTTGAGCCCGCCGCCTCGGCGATGACGATCGAAAAGATCGTCAGCCCGTCCGGCATCGAGGCCTGGCTGGTGCGCGAGCCTTCCGTGCCGCTGGTCGCGCTCAATTACGCCTTCCATGGCGGCTCGACTCAGGATGAGGCGGACAAGGCGGGCACCGCCAATCTCGCCGCAGATCTGCTCGACGAGGGCGCCGGCCCCCTCGACGGCAAGACCTTCCACGAACGGTTGGAGAACCACGCCATCGAACTCGGTTTTCACGTTGCGCGCGACTATTTCCACGGCTCGTTACGCGCTCTCAGCGAACACCGCGACGAGGCCTTCGATCTGCTGCGGCTTGCACTCAGTGCGCCGCGCTTCGACGCCGAATCGGTCGAGCGGGTGCGTGGCCAGGTGCTGGCTTTGCTGCGGCGCGACAGCACCAATCCCAACACGCTCGCCAGCAACCGCTGGTGGGAGACCGCCTTCCCCGGCCATCCTTATGGCCGCGAAAGCAAGGGCACGCTGGAAACCGTGCCGCGCATCGCCGCCGACGACATGCGCGATTATGTACGTCGCGCCTTTACGCGCGACGGGCTGACGATCTCGATTGTCGGCGACATCGATGCCAAGACCGCCGGCGCGCTGATCGATCGCGCCTTCGCCGGTCTGCCGGCCAAGAACGATCTCAAGCCGGTTGCCGCCGTCAGCCCGCGCGGGATGGGCCGCCTGATCGTCATCAATCTCGACGTGCCGCAGGCGGTGGTCACGTTCGGCGGGCAGGGCCTTGCCCGCCAGGATCCCGATTTCATGGCCGGCTATATCGTCAATCACATTCTGGGTGGCGGCACGTTCTCCTCGCGCCTTTATCGGGAAGTGCGTGAAAAGCGCGGGCTGGCCTACGGGGTATCCGATAGCCTGGTCTGGTTCCGGCGCGCCGCCGTCGTGCTCGGCGGCACCGCGACCCGCGCCGACCGCACCGCCGACGCGCTGGCGATCGTCGAAGCCGAGACCAAGCGCATGGCCGAGAACGGTCCGACCGCCGAGGAACTAGCGGCAGCCAAATCGTTCCTCAAGGGCGCCTACGCGCTCACGCTCGACACTTCGCCCAAGATCGCCGGCCAGCTCACCCAGATCCAGCTCGACAACCTCGGCATCGACTATATCCAGCGCCGGGGCGCCATGATCGACGCCGTCACCATCGAGGACGCCAAGCGGGTGGCCAGGCGGCTCTTCAGCGGTGGCATGCTGGTCACCGTGGCCGGCCGGCCGAAGGGGTTGACCTCGAGCGCTGAGTGAACCGTTGCGCGCCGTGCACGTTAGGGGCAGATAGACCCGCAGCCATGGCCATCGTCCAATCCATCGACAGCGCGCTTGAGAAAAACATCGGGCCGCACGGTGTTACCGACAAGGCGCTGACCGCCGCGCTCGACCGCGCCGGCGCCGCGCTCGATTGGTTGCGCGTGCGCCATGCCGACGGCAGTCTGCCGCTGCTGCGGCTGCCGGGCACCCATGACGATCTGGTGGCGATCCGCGAAGCCGGCCGCCGGCTTGCCAACGGCGCTAGCGACATCGTCTTCCTCGGCACCGGCGGTTCCAGCCTCGGCGGCCAAACGCTCGCGCAGCTTGCCGGCCACGCGGTGCCGGGCGTAGGCAGCCTGCGACCGCCGCCGCGTCTGCATTTCATGGACAATCTCGATGCCGATACGTTCGGCACGCTGCTCGGCCGGCTGCCGCACACGACGACGCGCTTTATCGCCATCTCGAAATCCGGCGGCACCGCCGAGACGCTGATGCAGACCATCGCCGCGTTATCGGCGGTGAAGGCCGAGGGGCTGGAGACGCGCATCCCCGATATTTTCCTCGGCCTCACCGAGCCGGCGAAATCCGGAAAGCGCAACGGCCTGCGCGACCTGCTCGGCAAATATCACGTGCCGATGCTCGATCATCACACCGGCATCGGCGGGCGCTTCTCGGTGCTCAGCAATGTAGGCCTGTTGCCGGCGGCCATGCTCGATCTCGATATAGCGGCGGTACGCGAAGGCGCTGGCCTGGCGCTGGCGCCGGTGCTGGCGAAAAAACCGGCAGCGTTTGTGTCGGCCGCGGCCGGCGCCGCACTCGCCGTGGCGCTGGCCGAGAGCAAGGGCAAGAGCATCAGCGTGTTGATGGCCTATGCCGACCGGCTGGAACGTTTCACGCACTGGTACGTGCAGCTTTGGGCCGAGAGCCTCGGCAAAAACGACAAGAGCACCACGCCGGT
Organism: uncultured Alphaproteobacteria bacterium; assembly: GCA_963770985.1. GTDB lineage: Bacteria > Pseudomonadota > Alphaproteobacteria > Rhizobiales > Xanthobacteraceae > Pseudolabrys. Next base: position 455,692 of record CAVYRR010000007.1, read on the forward strand.
CGCAGCCCTCGGACCGGTCGACCAGCACAGCCAGGTGCAGTTATTCATCGGCGGGCCGCGCGACAAGCTGTTCACCGTCGTTACCGTCGATGCCGCCGGTCACGGGCCGCGCATCGATAGCGAGCTTGCCAAGCTCGCCGGCGAGCCGGGCTTCGGCGGCAAGACCATCGGCGATCTGACAGCGGCCGAAGGCCGCGCCACCGCCGAGACTTTGGCGAAGAACGGCTGCCCGGTGCGCACCATTCATCTGGCTAAGCTCGACGAGGAAAGCCTCGGCGAACTGTTGATGCATTTCATGCTGGAGACCATCATCGCCGCGCATCTGTTGGGCGTGGACGCCTTCGACCAGCCGGCGGTGGAAGAAGGCAAGGTGCTGGCGAAGAAGTATTTGACTTCCTAACCGTTCGTCCCCGCGCAAGCGGGGACCCAGTGCGAAAACCTGGCGACTCTGTAACTATGGCTCTGGGTTCCCGCTTGCGCGGGAACGAACGGGATTTAAGCCCGCGCTTCGGACAATGACCTATGATCCGCATCACTGACACAATCTCCATCGACAACTCCGAGCTTTCGGAAACCTTCGTGCGTTCGTCGGGCCCGGGCGGGCAGAACGTCAACAAGGTGTCCTCGGCGGTGCAATTGCGCTTCGACGTGCGCCATTCGCCGTCGCTGCCCAATGACGTCGCCGTGCGGCTGATGCGGCTGGCCGGCAAGCGGCTGACCAAAGAAGGCGTCATCGTCATTGTCGCGCAACAGCACCGCGATCAAACCCGCAACCGCGCCGACGCGCGCGAGCGGCTGTTCGATCTCATCCGCCATGCCGCGGTGCGGCCGGTGCTGCGCCGCGCCACCAAGGTCCCTAAGGCCCAGAAACGAAAGCGGATCGAGGGCAAAAAGCACCGTTCCACCATAAAACGGCTACGTGGCGGCAAGCCGAGCTTTGAATAGCGGGCATAGCTGCCGTCTTTGCCTCGCGAGCGCCGCACCGCGCCGGTAATGTCGGGACCAGTCCGAATCAGGTCCCTGCAATGCCCGTCCGCCAATTGTCCGAATTGATCGTCAACCGCATCGCCGCCGGCGAGGTGGTCGAGCGGCCGGCGAGCGTGGTCAAGGAGCTGATCGAAAACGCGCTCGATGCCGCGGCGCGCCGCATCGACGTGCTCACTGACGGCGGCGGGCGGCGGCTGATCCGCGTCACCGACGACGGCGAGGGCATGACGCGTGCCGACTTGGCGCTCGCCGTCGATCGCCACGCCACCTCCAAGCTCAAAGGTGACGACCTACTCGCCATCGACACGCTTGGTTTTCGCGGAGAGGCGCTGCCCTCGATCGGCGCGGTGGCGCAGCTGACGATTACGACGCGGCACAAAAGCGAGCCGCATGCCTGGACCATCACCGTCGATGCCGGAGCCAAATCGGACGTGAAGCCAGCGGCGCTCGGGCGGGGCACCAGCGTAGAGGTGCGCGATCTGTTTTACGCAACACCCGCCCGCCTGAAATTCCTCAAGACCGACCGCAGCGAAGCGGAAGCGGTGCGCGAAGTGGTGCGGCGGCTGGCCATGAGCCGGCCGGACGTCGCCTTCACGCTCGCGGGCGAGGAGCGTGCGCCGGTGACTTGGGGCGCGGCCTATGACGAATTGGCGCGGCTCGGCGACGTGCTCGGGCCCGACTTCCGCGCCAATGCAATCGCCATCGACGCCGAGCGCGAGGGCGTGCGCGTAACCGGCTTCGCCGGGCTGCCGACGCTGTCGCGCGCCAACACGCTCGGGCAATATCTGTTCGTCAACGGCCGGCCGGTGCGCGACAAGGTGCTGGTCGGCGCGGTGCGCGGGGCTTACGCCGATTATCTGCCGCGCGACCGCCATCCGCTTCTGGCGCTGTTCGTCACGCTTCAAGCGCGCGAGGTCGACGTCAACGTGCATCCGGCCAAGACCGAAGTGCGCTTCCGCGACGGCGGCCTGGTGCGCGGCTTGATCGTGCGTGCGCTGAAAGAGGCGCTGGCGCGCGAAGGCCAGCGCGCTTCCTCGACCGGCGGCAGCGCGACCATCGCGGCGTTCCGGCCGCTGGGGACGGCCCGCCGTGGCGCCTACGATTGGCGGCGCTCGCCGGCGCGGCCGCCAGGCTACGTCTCCGCGCGCAGCGCCACCGCGCTCGGCTTCGCCGAAGCCGCGCAAGCCGCCTTCGAGGTCGGCGAACCTTCCGCCGATGCGCGCGTCGAGAGCTTCGAGCCGGCGGCCGAGCTGATCGAGCGACCGCTCGGAGCGGCGCGCGCGCAGGTGCACGAGACCTACATCGTGGCGCAGACCCGCGACGGGCTGGTGATCGTCGACCAGCACGCCGCGCATGAGCGCATCGTCTATGAGCGCATGAAGGCGGCAATCGGCAAGGCCGGCGTGGCGCGCCAAATTCTGCTGATCCCGGAAATCGTCGAACTCGACGAAGCGGACGCCGCGCGGTTGGTGGCGCGCGCCGGCGAACTGGCGCGTTTCGGCCTCGCGATCGAAGCTTTCGGCCCGGGTGCGGTGGCGGTGCGCGAGACGCCCTCGATGCTGGGCGAGGTCGACGTCAAGGGCCTGCTGCGCGATCTCGCCGAGCATATGGCGGAATGGGACGACTCGCTGCCCTTGGAGCGCCGTCTGCTGCACGTCTCCGCGACGATGGCCTGCCACGGTTCGGTGCGCGCCGGGCGCCGGCTCAAGCCCGAGGAAATGAACGCGTTGCTGCGCGAGATGGAAGAGGTGCCCAATTCCGGCCAGTGCAACCACGGCCGGCCGACTTATGTGGAGTTGAAGCTGACGGATATCGAGCGGTTGTTTGGTCGTCGCTAGCTGGCGCGCAGAAAAACCAGCTCCGTATCGTCGTATTTGCGCCGCTCCAATTCCTCGAACCCCTCCGGCGCTTTGAAACCGGCGTCCGTCGCTTCTTCCACCATCACCAGCGCGCCGGGCTTAAGCCAGCCGCCGTCGCGCGCGGAGGCCAGCGCCTTTTCGGCCAGGCCCTTGCGATAGGGCGGATCGAGGAAGGCGAGGCTGAACGGCTCGAGTGGATGCACCGGCCCAAGCTTCGTGGCATCGCGGCGGAAAATGCGCGTAACGCCACCGAGGCCGAGCGTGCCGACATTGTCGCGTAAGAGCGCGCGCGCCTGCACGCCGTCGTCCACGAACAGCGCGTAAGCCGCGCCGCGCGAAATCGCTTCGATGCCGAGCGCGCCGGTGCCGGCGAACAGGTCGAGCACGCGCGCGCCGCTGACCGGATCGCCGTAGGCGTGCATGCGAGGATGTTGAATAGCGACTCGCGCAGGCGGTCGGCGGTCGGCCGAAGCGCGTCCGACTTCGGCCCGGCGAGCGGGCGCGAGCGCAATCTGCCGCCCACGACGCGCATTATACTTTTTTCCTTTTGCGCATGATCTTGTCCGAAAACCGGTTCCCATCACCGTTTTGACGTCGAGGACATGCTTTTCGGGATCATGCGCTATCTCGGATATTTCGGCCGCGGCCCGCCGGTGCGGTCGCGGCGCTGAGGTTTTTTCTTGTCATTCCGGGACCCGCGCAGCGGGGACCCGGAATCCATAACCCCTGTATCGCGTTTATCATTCCGACCGGGATTATGGATTTCGGGTTCCGGCCTTCGGCCGGCCCCGGAATGACGGGGAAGGGTGGGTCGCGCGTCATGCTCGATCAATGGCGCGTCAAAGTCCGCTTGCGCCTGCGCGGCGATCTCCAGCCCCAATTGCTTGCGCAACTCCTCCGTCTTCACTTCTTCCACGGCGCCCTCATCGAGCTCGCCCAGTTCAAACGGCCCGAACGCCACGCGAATGAGCCGGTTCACTTTCAGGTCGAGCGTCTCCAGCACCTTGCGCACCTCGCGGTTCTTACCTTCGCGGATGCCGACAGTGAGCCAGACATTGGCGCCCTGTTCGCGGTCGAGCGTCGCCTCGATCGGTCCGTAATGCACGCCCGCGACGGTGATGCCGGCGCGCAGGCGATCAAGCGCGGGTTGCAGCACGCGCCCCAAGGCGCGCACGCGATAGCGGCGCAGCCAGCCGGTCGCCGGCAGTTCGAGCACGCGCGCGAGCCCCCCGTCGTTGGTGAGCAGCAGCAGGCCTTCAGTGTTGATGTCGAGGCGGCCGATGCTGATCAGCCGCGGCAGATCGTTGGGCAGCGCGGCGAAGATGGTCGGCCGCCCCTCCGGATCGGAATTCGTGGTCACCAGCCCGCGCGGCTTGTGATAGCGGAATAGCCGCGTGCGCTCGCGTGCGCGTAAGGGCTGCCCGTCCACGACGATGCGGTCCGCCGGCGTCACGTTGAGCGCGGGCGAGGAAATCACCGCGCCGTTGACCGTCACGCGTCCGGCGACGATCCAGGCTTCCGCCTGACGCCGCGAGGCGAGCCCCGCCCGCGCCATCACTTTGGCGATGCGTTCGCCGGGATTTTCTTGTTTGCTCTTGCCGGACATGCTGATAGCCGCAATAAGGTTGCGGCCTGATAGCAGAGTTCGGAAGGCGATACGAGCGTGCCGGATTTTATGCAGCTTGCCCTCGACGAAGCCCGCGCCGCAGCGGCGCATGGCGAGGTGCCGGTCGGCTGCGTGGTGGTGCGTGACGGCGAGGTGGTCGCGCGCGCGGGAAACCGCACGATTGCCGATCACGACCCTACGGCGCACGCCGAACTGCTCGCGATCCGCCAGGCTGCGGCTGTACTGGGGAGCGATCGCCTTTCCAACTGCGATCTCTATGTCACGCTGGAGCCCTGCGCCATGTGCGCCACGGCGATGGCCTTCGCGCGCATCCGGCGGCTTTACTTCGGCGCTGACGATCCGAAGGGCGGGGCGGTGGAAAACGGCGTGCGGTTTTTTGCGAGCCCGACATGCCATCACCGGCCGGAAGTCTATGGCGGCATCAACGAGAGCGAATGTGCCGCCTTGCTGAAGCATTTTTTCCAGGCGCGGCGTTAGACGCTTTCGCGGGGACGACAACGGAGAAACAGCTCTAACTAAGCCGTTTTGTCGACGAGTTTGCCCATACCGGGCGGTGGCGGGGCCTGCTCGTCCGGCGAGTCGTCGCGTCCATTTTCCGGCGGCGGCTGCCGCTTGGGTAATCGTCCGGTCTTCGCATTGACGATCTGAACGCCGGGGCCGCCCGCGCTCCTGATCGAGGTATATCTCATGGCGCGGCGACGCTAGCGGGCTAGGCGTCAATTTTGCGCGTCGCCAATGCACGAAACACAGTCGTGTCATGAAAGGATTTGTTGACCGTAATGGTCAGTGCGCGCCAGCTTCGCGCGCGAATTCCCAGGCTTTCTCGGCGAGCGGGCGGATCATCTCGGCCTTGGCCGGTGCAAATTCGGATGTCGCGGTGCCGTCGCGCACGCGCCCGATGATGCCTTGCAGAATAGCGGCGATGCGGAAGAAATTATAGGCGAGATACGCGGGCAATTGCGGGCGCGGATCGAGCCCGGTGCGCTTAACGTAAGCGTCGACGTAATCCACCATTGAGGGAATTCCGAACGCTTTCAAATCGTACCCGACCAGTGAGGCGGTGCCGGCCGCGCTTTCCGAATGCGGCATGTGCCAAGCCATCAAGTGATAGGTGAAGTCGGCCAATGGATCGCCAAGCGTCGACAATTCCCAGTCGAGCACGGCGATGATGGCGGCCGAGTCCTTGGCGACGATCAGATTGTCCAGCCGGTAATCGCCATGCACTACACGCGCCGGCCCGCTGGGCGGGACGTGCGACGGTAGCCATTCGATCAGCCGTTCCATGGCGTCGAGTTTTTCGGTTTCCGAGGCGCGATACTGCTTCGACCAGCGCTCGACCTGGCGCGCGACGTAATTTTCGCCGCGGCCAAAATCGGCCAGCCCGATCGCCGCCGGATCGAAACTGTGCAGGCGCGCGATCGTGTCATTCATGGCGTCGTAGACCGCGGCGCGCTCGGCCGGGTTGGAGCCGGGCATCTGCGGCTCCCAGAACACACGGCCGTCGGCGAAACTCATTACATAGAACGGCGTGCCGGCGACGCCCTCGTCCGCGCAATAGACCAGCGGTTTGGCCACCGGAAATTTTTGTGCATGCAGCGCGCTGATGACACGATATTCGCGGTCGACCGCGTGCGCCGACGGCAGCAGCTTGCCCGGCGGTTTGCGGCGCAGGACGTAACGCCGCGCCGGCGTCTCCAAGAGATAAGTCGGGTTCGACTGGCCGCCTTTGAATTGCTTGACTGTCAGCGGTCCGGCGAAGCCCGCCACATGAGCATTGAGATAAGCCTCAAGCCGCGCGGTATCGAGCTTAAGCGCGGGCGCCGCCTCTTTGGTGCCGGAAAAAGCCTGCTGGCGGTCGAGGGTGGTCATGGTTGCACCGTCATTCCGGGGCACAATCCAACGGGTCCGCGCCTTCAGCGCATTCCGGAATGACCGAGCCTCTCACTTCTTTACCCCAAACTCGATCGGCGCGTCGGCATAGATCTTATAGCTCTGCATCTTCGGTTTCGTCTTGTCGTCCTCGTTGAGATACTCGATCGAGCTTTTGCCGGAGAGCGCGCGCGGCAGGATCATCACGCGAATAAAGCGGCTTGGCCGATCCATCGCCGCTTGCGCGAACACCGGGTCGCATCCGGTCTCGTACCAGGCGCCGCCTGGTCCGTAGCTGGTCGAGCGGCTATGGGTGTCAATGCGGATGCCGCCCTCGATCAAGCAGCGGATGCCGGGTCCTTGATGCCGGTGCGTATAGGCGACGCCACCGGGCGGGAAAGCCACGCTGTCACCACGCATCAGCAGCTCACCCTTCGGCAAAGTTTCCAGGAACGCTGTAAGCTTCTCGTGCGTGATCATGCCGGGCGCATTCGCCGTCGTGCTGCCTTGATCCCCGCGCGAAAGCTCCCAGCGCCAGCACGTCACGCCGCCCTTGCCCGGCCGCACCAGCGCGGCGCCGTCACCATGCCAGGCTTCGCCTTCGCTCACGGCTTGGCCGCCGATGGTGGTGGTGCCATGCACCACGAAGATGAAACGCGGCAGCGGCGGCAGCTGGAATTCGACGTTTTCGGCTGACGACAGCACGTCTTCGTAAAGCCGCAACACGGGATGCATGGGGGTCTCCGATGCAATATAACCACAATATGTCATGCCTTGCGCAAGCGGGGCATCCAGTATTCCGAATCGACGTGGAAGTTACTGGGTCGCCGGCCTCCGCAGGCGGTAACAATAGAGATACAAGAGCGCGTACTCATAATATCGGTCACATGACCGCTTCACCCCGAAAGCGGGCATTCATTCCGGCAAGCGGATTGTACGTTAAGTGCCATGAACAGACATTGGCAACGATGGAAAATTGGGACTAGCTGCCGGTAACATGCCCGTATGAGGTTCCTTGCGAAATTGTTTGCCGGCTGTGTCGCTCTTTGGCATACGTTCTTGCGAAGCAAATCACGGACTTGCCATCGGGATTTTCCGAATTCCCCGAGCGGCGGCAGACGCGAAGTAGAATTGCATGGCTGCTAAGGATTTCCTGCGAAACAATTGGCCTGCAGTCACAGTTGCAGTAACCACCACTGCGATTGTCGTTGCAGCCATCGTGATATTCCGCGGTGCGACGCCGGGCTTTGAATCGGAATTGTGATCGCGCTGGAATTATGGAGCGTCGGCCACCGGATCGCGGGTCAACATCAGGCGCACGTTCGGGTCGGGATCGCGGCCGACAATGCGGCCGTTGACGATGACCGTATATTGGTCGACCGCGGAATTTTCTTGCTCGAAGGTACTGACGCTTGCGCCGCCGCAGCTTGCGGCGAGATCGCGGGGTGTTTCTTGGCGGCGAATTACCGCCGACGAACGCGTCGAAGTTGCGAGCTTCCCGCGCGCAGATGCCATTGTCGCGCTCTACCCATTTCTCAGTAAATTAATGTTGCCTCGTGGCGCGGGCAATTTAGCAAAAGATCTGCCGCAAACCGATATAGTCCTGGTAGGACCGAAGGCCAGTCTGGTGGTGCGAAAGGATTTGCATTCTGCAATTCAGTATTTGCTGCTCGACGCCGCGGTAAAGATCCACTCGGGAGCGGGTATTTTCCAACACGCTGGCCGATTTCCCGCCGCCGAAGGTATCGAGGTTCCACTTAGCAGCGAGGCACTGCAGTTCTACAAGACCGGCCGGCCATTCCGGCACAATTATCTCCCGTACTGGACGGCAACGCTGGTCGGCAAACTAATTGTGCTGCTCATTCCGATCCTAGGCTTGCTATATCCGTTAATGAGATTTTTGCCACCCCTGTACGACTGGCTAATGCGATCAAAGATTTTACGTTTATATGGAGAACTGAGATTCCTGGAGGATGAAATAATCGATGCCCGCCGAACCGGGCGCGACATAAGTCCGATGGTTGCACAGCTTGATAATCTCGAGGGACGAGCAAACGATCTGAGGATACCACTCGCCTACGCGAGCATGCTGTACATGTTACGAAATCATATCGATCTCGTGCGCGAACGGTTGCAGAAGCAGTCGGCCCGCTAATCGAATGAGGATCGCGGTCGGGATGCTCGCTCAGGGTCAATCGCATCCGAGCAAGTTCGCGGCAAAATCCGGTAATGATAGCTACTCCGCGAAGGCGGACATTGAGCGGCGCATCCAAGGCAGTATTTAGCTCGGCGTTTATGTGTCCGCCCCCAAGGTAGTTTCCCGCTCAATCGCCCGCCAGCCGATGTCGCGGCGGCAAAATCCGTCCGGCCATTTGATTTTATCGACGGCAGTGTAGGCGCGCTGCTGCGCCTGCGCCACGCTGTTGCCGCGCGCGCAGATGTTGAGCACGCGTCCGCCGTTCGCAAGGATGCTGGTTCGCCTCGGCCTTAGTGCCGGCGTGGAAGATTTCGACGCCCTCGACTTGCGCCGCGTCGTCGAGACCCTCGATCAAAGAGCCGCCTGACTAATTGCCCGGGATAACCTTTGGCCGCCATCACCACGGTGAGCGCGGCGTCGCCATACCAGCGCAGATCGAAATTCTTCAATTGCCCATCGCGCGCGGCGAGCAGCGCCGGAACGAGATCGGACATCAGGCGCAGCATCAGCACCTGGCATTCCGGATCGCCGAAGCGCACGTTGTATTCGATCAGCTGCGGGCCATCCTTGGTGATCATCAGGCCGGCAAACAGCACGCCTTTGTAGGGCGCGCCCATCGCCTTCATGGCGCGCACGGTCGGATGAATGATCTCGTTCATGACCCGGTCATTCATTTCTGCCGTCATGATCGGCGCCGGCGAATAGGCGCCCATGCCGCCGGTGTTGGGCCCTTTGTCGCCGTCGCCCACGCGCTTGTGGTCCTGCGCCGACGCCAGCGCAATCGCGGTCTCGCCGTCGCATAGCGCGAAGAAAGAAGCTTCCTCGCCGACCAGACAGTCCTCGATCACGATTTCCCAGGCCGGCTGGCCCAGGCCGCCGCCAAACATCATGTCGATGGCGGCTTCCGCTTCCGCGACCGTTTCCGCGACGACGACACCCTTGCCGGCGGCGAGCCCATCCGCCTTGACCACGATCGGCGCGCTTTTGCGCCGCACGTAATCCTTGGCCGCGCCGGCGCCCTTGAAGCGCTCGTAGCCGGCGGTCGGAATTTTGTTGGCCTTGCAGAGATCCTTGGTGAAGCCTTTCGAGCCTTCCAGCCGCGCCGCCCATTTTGAGGGACCGAACGTCTTGATCCCGGCGGCCTCCAGATCGTCGGCGATGCCGGCGACCAGCGGCACTTCGGGGCCGACCACCACCAGATCGACCTTGTTGGTCTTGCAGAACGCGATCACCGCCTGATGCTGGCCAAGATCGAGCGCCACGCATTCGGCCTCTTGCGCGATGCCGGCATTGCCCGGCGCGCAATAAAGTCTATCCGCGAGCGGGCTCGCTGCCATTTTCCAGGCCAGCGCGTGCTCGCGGCCGCCGGAGCCGAGGATGAGAATATTCATAATGCATCCGCCCGCTACCGTTGTCGGTTAGCGGGCGGGAGCGGAGAGGACAAGGGGCAGCGGCCGATTATCGACAGGTGCTCTCAGCGGCGGAGCGAAAAGTGCGGATGGCAGGTGTGTTCTTCCACGTGGTGGACATAGGCCTCGATGCTGTCGTGCTCGTGGATGTGGCCGATGCCGTGGAAATGCATCTCTTCGTGGCAGGTCGGGCACCTCACGCGGTCGCCGTGGATCACACGGTTCAGCCGCTCGTGAAAGGTCGTCCGGCATTCCCCGCAGCGGACGCGCACTCTGATATTTTCGACCTCGTGCTCGTGAGGATTGTTCATATTAGCCGTCTCCGGGTGCCAAGATGCGCCAAAAGGGTTGACGAGACGTTGCCGCAACAGCGGGGTGTTCCCCGCCCGGCGCGTTGGTCGTATACGGTTACCTCATGGTTCGCCGCAGAATCACCGAAGAAGCCGAGGCGCGCCCGGATAACGGCCCGCCCCGCGTCAATTTGCCGGAATGGACCGTCTCCGAGCTGTCGGCGGCGCTGAAGAAGACCGTCGAGGACGCCTATGGCTATGTGCGGGTGCGCGGCGAAGTGTCCGGCTTCAAGGGCGCCTCGCCCTCCGGCCACGTCTATTTCCGCCTCAAGGACGACCGGGCTGTGCTGGAAGGCGTGATCTGGAAGGGCGTCTACGGCCGCATGCGGGTGAAGCCCGAGGAAGGCCTCGACGTCATCGTGTCGGGCAAGCTCACCACCTTCGCCGGCTCCTCGAAATACCAGATCGTCATCGACACGCTGGAGCCCGCCGGCGTCGGCGCGCTGATGAAGCTTCTGGAGGAGCGCAAGAAGAAGCTCGCCGCCGAGGGCCTGTTCGACGAGGCACGCAAGCAGCTCTTGCCGTTTTTGCCCAACGTGATCGGAGTCGTCACCTCGCCCACCGGCGCCGTGATTCGCGACATTCTGCACCGGCTGGCGGATCGTTTTCCGCGCCGCGTGCTGGTGTGGCCGGTGCGTGTGCAGGGCGAGAGCTCCGCCGCCGAGGTGGCGAATGCCATTAAGGGCTTCAACGCGTTGCCCGCGCGTGGCGCGCTGCCACGGCCGGATCTGATCATCGTCGCGCGCGGCGGCGGCTCGCTCGAGGACCTGTGGTCTTTCAACGAGGAGATCGTGGTGCGTGCCGCGTCCGACAGCATGATTCCGCTGATCTCCGCCGTCGGCCACGAGACCGATATCACGCTGATCGATTTTGCGGCCGACCGCCGCGCACCGACGCCGACCGCCGCTGCCGAAATCGCCGTTCCGGTGCGCACTCGAACTGCTGGCGCAGGTCGCCGCACTCTCGGCGCGGCAGATCGGCGCTTGGCAGCGCGGCATGGAGGTGCACCGTACCGAATTGCGCGCGGCATCGCGCGTGCTGCCGGCGCGCGACGAATTGCTGGCCGAGCCGCGTCAGCGGCTGGACACGTTGGCGAAACGCCTGCCGCGCGCTTTGCACGCGAATGCGCAGTTGCATCGCACCCAGTTCACCCGGGTTGCCACCAAGCTGTCGCCGCGGCTGTTGAAGTTGCGGCTGGCGCGCAGCAGCGAAATTATTGTCGCTTTCGCAAAGCGCGGCAAACTCGCCCAGCGGAACTATCTCCAGCGCCGCGCCGATCGCGTGCTCGCCGCCGGACAATTGCTCGCCGCCTATTCGTATCATGGCGTGCTGGCGCGTGGTTTCGCGCTGGTGCGCGACGGCGAGGGACATCCGCTGCGCTCGGCCGCCGCGGTCACCGGCCGCATGCGGTTGGACATCGAGTTTGCCGACGGCCGCGTCGCAGCCACTGCCGACGACGAGGGCGCTCCGGTACCTGCGCCGAAGGTGAAGCCTGCGCCAAAGCCGCGCGGCGGCAGCGGTCCCGGCGGGCAGGGCAGCCTGTTCGGGTCTTAGGTGAAAAGCGCGGTTTTTGGGGTTTCGCGGACGCTGCCGAACCCTTATCTTTGGCCGATCCCGCACCGGACGTCCCAGGAGGCTGCTTTTGCTCAACCGCTACGACCGCAATTCGCCGATGAGCGGCGAGGCCGAAGTGAAATACCTCGACGGCGATTTCCGCGTGGTGCGTCCCGGCGCCTTCGTGCGCTGCGCGGTGACCGGCGTTCCGATCCCGCTCGAGGAACTCAAATACTGGAGCGTCGATCTGCAGGAGGCCTATGCCTCGCCGCAGGCGGTGCTGCGGCGCCTGCAGCCGCAGGCCGGCAAATAGCTAGCGCCGCAATTTTCCCAGCACGCAGCGCCGCATTTCATCTGCCTCCTTCACCGCCAGCGTGACGGGCAGCACGTTCGCCTTGGCGGCTAAGGCCGCCAGCAGCGGCTCGCCCGCCATGCGCGCGCGGTCCTTCTCGGTGGTGAGCAGCGCAAGGCCGTCGTGCTCGGCCTGCATGATCAGTTCGGCGGCTTCCTCGGCGGTGAAGCGGTGATGGTCGGGAAAGGCGCGGCGCTGGGCGACCGCGATGCCGGCCCCGGTTGCGGTCGCGAAAAACTTGTCCGGATCGCCGATGCCGGCGAAGGCGAGCACCTGGCGTGCTTTCAGTCCCGCGACATTTCTTGAATCCGGCTGCAAGTGCGCATGAAAAACTGGCAGGCCGGTTGCGTCGGCGCTCGCAGCGCCGGGGCCTTCGCCAATAATCAACAACGCGTCAGTACGCGCAAGCTGCGCTTTAAGCGGCGCCCGCAAGGGCCCGGCCGGAAATACGCGCGCGTTACCGAGGCCACGCCGACCATCGACCACCGCCAAAGTAAAGTCCTTGGCCAAAGATGCATTCTGCAAGCCGTCGTCCATCACGACGACGCTGGCGCCGGCCACGCGCGCGGCTTCGGCGCCTGCCACGCGGTCGTGCGCGACAATCGTCGGCGCCACCCGCGCCAGCAGCAGCGCCTCGTCGCCGACCTGCGCAGCGCCGTCTACTTTGGCGTCCACGCGTTGCGGACCGGCCAGGCTGCCGCCATAGCCGCGGCTGAGACAGAACGGCTTCTCGCCGGCGTATTCCAGCATTTTTGCTAGCCACATCGCGGTCGGCGTCTTGCCGGTCCCGCCATGCGTGAAGTTTCCGACGCAGATCACCGGCACGCCGGCGTGCGCCCCGGCCTTGGCCATCCGCCGTGCCGCGACGGCGCCATAACAGGCGGCGGCCGGCGCCAGCAGGCCGGAGGCCAAGCCGGCCTTGCGCCACCAGAAGGCCGGCTCACGCATTGTCGGCTCGCTGCTGCAGGCCAAGCTGCATCAGATAGGGCTCGAGCGAATGCAAGGCGCGCTCGAGCGCGCCGCTTAGACGGTCCACGGTCGTACGCGCGGCCCCGGCGACGCGCGCGCGCGCTTCGGGTCGCGCCAACAAAGCGGCGAAGCCGGCGGCGAGCTTGTTGGCGTCCGCGAGCGGCTCGGCGCCATGCGCCTCATCGAGCGCCGCATAAATCTCGGCGAAATTCCAGACATGCGGCCCGTGCAGGATGGCGGCGCCAAGCTTGGCCGGCTCGATCGGATTCTGCCCGCCATGCCGAACAAGCGAGCCGCCGACGAAAACGATCGGCGCCAGCCGATAGATGATGCCGAGCTCGCCCACCGTGTCCGCGATATAGACGTCGGTCGTCGCGTCGGGCAATTCGCCGTGCGAGCGCAAACGGACCTTCAGCCCGGCGGCGCGCGTGATTTCAGCGATGCCGCCGCCGCGCTGGGGATGACGCGGCACGATAATCGTCAGCAAGTTAGGAAAATTCGCACGCAGCCTCTGGTGCGCGTCGATTACGGCGGCTTCCTCGCCGTCATGCGTGGATGCCGCCGCGATCAGCGCCCGGCCGCCGATCGCGCCTTTGAGCGTTGCGAGCTTGGCGCCATCGGCGGGTGGCGCCGGCCCATCGAGCTTGAGATCGCCGGTGGTGACGACATGCGGGGCACCCAGCTCGCCGAACCGTTCGGCGTCGGCCGGCGTGCGCGCCAGGCAGAGATCGAGTCGGCCCAGCAGGTCGCCGATCGTCACCGGCAGCAGGCGCCAGCGCCGGAACGAGTTCTCCGACAATCTGCCGTTGACCAGGATCATCGGCACGCCGCGCCGCGACGTCTCGATCATAATGTTCGGCCACAGCTCGGATTCCACGAACAGCGCCAGATCGGGCTGCCAATGCTCGAGGAAACGGCGCACGAACAGCGGTACGTCGATCGGCACGAATTGATGGATCACGCCGCGCGGCAGCCGCTGCTCGGCAAGTCCGCCCGAGGTGACGGTGCCGGAGGTCACCAGCACATTGATCTCGCGCGCGCGGATGCGCTCGATCAGCGGCAATACGCTGATCAATTCGCCAACGCTTGCGCCATGCAGCCAGACCAGCGGTCCCGGCGGCCGCGACGTCACGCTGATGCCGCGGCGTTCGGGCACGCGCAGGCCGTGCTCTTTGCCGTGCCGCAGCCGCCGCGCCAGAAACAGCGGCGTCAACGGCGTCACCGCCACCGAAAATAGCCGGTAGCTGCGCAGCACTGCCGGCAGCCTCTCGCTCACGGCTTTGGGCTCCCCTTGCGGTCGGCGATTTCGTAGGCGCGCGCGGTCAGCCGGTTGAGTTCGTTCTCGATATGCAGCCGCGCGGATTCTAGCGCCGCGCTGTCGGCGTCGCTTGGTACATAAATCGGCTCGCTCACTACCACCGCAATCCGGCTGAACGGAAGATTGACGGCGCTGCGATCCCAATTGTCGAGCTCGATGCGGCTGCTGCTGGCGATCGCGCCCGCGTAGATCGGCCGGCCTGAAAGTTGCGCGAGCTTGACCACGCCGAGCCCGGCGACGCGCGCGACCTTCGGAACGTCGGCGGTGAGCGCGACATTGTAGCCTTGCTGGAGCGCTTCGAGCATTTCCGCGAAGGCCGAGGCGCCGCCCTTGCGGTTGAATTCGCCGTTATGCGCGCCAGAGCCGCGGATCGTCTCGACGCCCAGTTTCTCGGCCGCGCGCGCATTGATCTCGCCGTCGCGGTGGCGCGAGATCAGTGCCTTGACCCGATGACTAAGGTCGCCCTTTTTCACGAACGGCATCAGGAAATGCTGGCCGTGCCACATCGTGATGATCGCCGGCATTTGCGCGCCTTCATAGATAGTCGCCGGCTCAACGACCTTACTACTGCTACTCCAGACCAGCCGCAGATACCACGCCCCCGCCGTTGCAACGGCGCCCTGGAAGACGGGCGAAGAAACTATCCGCTTGAATGAAGGCATCAGGACCTGCTCAACGCGCCACCCCCAGCCGGCGCGGTCGAAATCGCACAGGCAGAGCGGCGGGTGACGAAATAGCGCATTTGTGCGACGGCGAACAGGAAGCGCATGGGGTGCCGTGGATTAAGCCACAGGCCGGATTTATGCAAACTCGCCGCGGCGGTCGCGCACCAGATCGATCAGCGTGCCGTGGCGGGCGGACCCGGCGGCGATCAGCGGACCATGCGCGGCGTGCGGGGCACAGTATCGCAGCGGATGGCCGGCAAAATCGGTGAACAGACCGCCGGCTTCGTGCACCAGGAGGTCAGCCGCGGCAAGGTCCCAGTCATGACTGCCGGGTGAAACGCAGGCGGCGTCGAGGCCGCCATGCGCGACGCGGGCAAGCCGCAGCGCGAGCGAATGCACCCTGGGCTGGGCCAAAATGGTGGGGTCAAGACTGGCAAGCTTTTCGAGGTAGCGTTTGGGGCCGGCGAGCTTGGCGCGTTCGAGCGTCCCGCCGCAGCTGGCCGCGATTGCGGCGCTGTTGAGTACGGCGCCCGCGCCTCGAGCCGCCAGGAACATCTCGTCGGTCACCGGCGCAAAGAGCGCGGACAATACCGGCCGTTCGTTCTCCACCAGCGCCACCGAGATGGTCCAGTCGGCGCGGCCCGAGATATAGGCGCGGGTGCCGTCGATCGGGTCCACGACCCAGGCCAGCGGCAAGCTACCGTCGGGCAGATCCACGGTCTCCTCCGACAGCCAGCCGGCGCCGGGCACAAGATTGCTAAGGCGCGTGTGCAATAGATCGTTGACCGCGATGTCGCCTTCGGTCACCGGCGAATTGTCATCGCCTTTGGTCCAATGCTTGTAACCGCCGCGCTCGATCGCGCGCGCCAAAACGCCGGCCTCGCGCATCACGGCTTCGAGTGGCGCGCGCAACGCTAAAGGATTACTGCCCGGCAACGGTGAGGCCCTCGATCCGGACGGTCGGCGCGTTGGTGCCGTAGCGGAACTCGAGATCGTCGGCGGGCCTGAGCGTGCGGAAGATATCGACGAGATGACCGGCAATGGTGACCTCGCTCACCGCATAGGTGCGCTGACCGTTCTCGATCCAGAAGCCGGAGGCGCCGCGGCTGTAGTCGCCGGTCACCATGTTGACGCCCATGCCGATCAGATCGGTGACGTAAAAGCCGTCCTTGATGTCGGCCATCAGCGCCTTGGGGATCACGCGCCCCGCTTCCAGATGCAAGTTGCTTGCGCCCGGCGATGGCACCGAGGACACGCCGCGGCTGGCATGGCCGGTGGTGACGAGCCCGAGTTCGCGCGCGGTGGAGCAGTCGAGAATCCAGGAGCGCAAGACCCCGTCATCGACCAGCGCGAGTTTTTTGCCCGCGACGCCCTCGCCGTCGAATGGATGCGAGCGCAGGCCGCGCTTGCGCAGCGGATCGTCGATGATGCGGATGCCGTCGGCGAAAAGCTTGGCGCCCATCTTGTCGCGCAGGAAGCTGGTCTTGCGCGCAACCGAAGCGCCGTTGGCGGCGCTGGCCAGATGGGAGACCAGCGAGCCGGACACTCTGGGGTCGAATACCACCGGCACCTTGCGGGTTGATACCTTGCGCGGATTGAGCCGTTCGACGGCGCGCTCGCCAGCGGTGCGGCCGATCTTCGCAGGCGTCTCCAGGTCGGCGGCGTGCCGCACGCTCGAATAATCGTAATCGCGCTCCATGCCGGTCCCTTCACCGGCGATCGCGGTCATCGCGATGCCGCGACTGGAGCCGAGATAGGCACCGCGAAACCCGTGGCTGGTCACCAGCACCATGCCGCCGATGCCGGCTGACGCGGAGGCGCCACCCGACTTGGCGACGCCCTTGACCGCGAGCGCGGCCGCTTCGGCATCGCGCGCCAGAGTTTCGAGCTGAACGACCGTCGGCATTTCGGGATCGATCATGTCGAGATCGGGAAAATCATGCGCCAGCAGCGCCGCATCGGCGAGCCCAGCATATTTGTCCTCGGGCGCCGCGCGGGCCATTGCCACCGCGCGCTCGGCCAGCAAGCGGGCATCGCCGGCCGTGTCGTTGGTCGAGACCACCGCCTGGCGCCGGCCGACCAGCACGCGCAGGCCGAGATCGTCGCCTTCCGCTCGCTCGCTCTCCTCCACCGCCCCGTCACGCACCTCGATCGACAGCGACATCGAACGCACCGCCACGGCGTCGGCGGCATCGGCCCCGCAGCCCAAGGCGGCCTTGACCAGCCGCTCGGCGCGGTCGGTGAGGGCGGTCTGATCAAACAAAGATGAGGCAGGAGCATGCATGATGGGGACGGCCTTCAAATGGGACTAAAGGGGGTGCGGTTCAACCGCCGATCCGAATATTTTGCGCAAAGCTATCAACACCTCGTCAATCATGGTTCGCAACGTCCCGTCAATCATGCAACGCGATGCGGGCGAAGTGACCTTCAGTTAACCGCGTACATTAAGCGGATTCGGACGCCGTTCTGCCATGATCTCCCCGCGACCGGGTCCATAAGCCCGGCGCGGGAGAGTTTCGGGGCGTCAAATGAAGAGTGGCGGATTGCCCGCCGGGTCGAGCCGCTTGCTGCGGCTCGACCCGTTCAGCCTGCCGGCACGTTTTGCGGCGACCGACGCCACGGCCGACGAGCGGGTGCGGCACGTGGAACTCACCCGCGAACGCGTGGTGGTGCGCCGCTCGCTCGACGGCATGCGCATGGCGCTCAACATGCCGGTTTCGGCCTTTGCCGGTGTCGCCCTCCGGGTCGTGGAGGGCGATGCGAAAGCCATCGCCTCGGTCACGCTCGAGCACAAGGATCCCTCCCTCGCGCTGCCGTTGTTCGAATCCGGCGAGGCCGGCGAAGCCTTTGCCGAATGGCGCGCCTGGGGCAATGTGCTGGGCCTGCCGCTTGCTGGTCGCGGAAGATGATGGGGTTTTGCGCGAACCGTTCGCGCGCATGGGCGGTGTGCGTGTCGACCAAGTGCGCCCGCGCCGGCGCCGCCGCAGCGCGCTCAAGCGCCGCCGTCCGACGATGCCGCTGCGCCGTCAACCCGGCAAGCTCACCGAGGCGACGCCGGTGCATCGCGGCGAGCGCGAGATCATCGCGCGCAATTAGACTTCGCTGTTATAGGTGAAATTACTCGCAGCGCTGCAGTTTCAGCGAGCCGGTCTGCATGGCCATCTCGATGTGATCGGTATCGACCATACGCAGCGTATAGGCGACTTGTGCGTCGTTCACCTGGCCGTTGCTGAACACATCGACAATGCGATAGTCCGATCCCGCTCCGGAGTCCGATCCCGCTCCGGTCACCGATTTGTTGCGATAGGCCGGCACGCCGCCTTTGCTGTCGGTGCGCTGATTGCCGTTGAACGTGATCACGCGAATACCGGCGCAATCGATCGCGCCTTTTTCCGAACTCGCGCTCTGGCCCCAGGCTCCAGTGACCGGATAATTGTCGGCCAGCGCCGGCATAGCGAGCGCGCAGAGCAACATCGCGGGCAGAATCGTTTTGCGCATAGTGTAGAAGATTGGCGCCCCGCGCGCGCAAATTCAAGCGGCAAGCCGTGCGGATGCTTAATGCATCATTAACGAATTGCCGTAAGGCCAGATTTTACGATAATTGTCAGATCAGCGCTATTCAGGCGCTGCCGCCGCTTGGCTGAAGCAATGGCCGGGCTTGCCGTAATAGAAGCCGTTGGAGAACGGCGCCTCGATCTTGAGGCCGTCGAGGCGGGCCGCCGCCTCAGCCGCGTCGATGCGCCGGTCGAGGGCGTCGCGGAAAATCGCCGCCACCGCCACCATGTCGCAACTGTGCGGCGACAGCCGGAAGCGCGTGACGCCCATGTCCTGCAATTCTGAAAGCTCGCCGGCCAGATTGAGATAATCGTGCGACATGGTCTGGATGCCGTTCACGATGAGGAACGGCTTGTCCTCCAGCGTGCGCAGCGTCATGCCGTCGGGATCGACGTTGCAGATGAACTGGCAACTGTCCTTGGTGCGGCCATGCGCGCGCGCGTGATAGCAGCGCGCCGACAGTGCCAGCCCGATGCGGCCGAATACCTGCACTTCGAGGCTGACGCCGAGCCTGCCCGCTTCGGGGCTAAGCGCGCGGATGGCGCTCGCCGGCATTTCCGGCGGCAGGCAGACATTGCGCACGCCGTTGCCAGCGAGCACCGCCAGCGTACGTTCGTTGTAGACGTTGATGAACGGTCCGACGTAATGCGGCCGCCCGCGCAGCCGCAACAGCGCGGAGCCGTCATTGGCCTCGACCGGCGCGGTCTCCTCGGTGCAGACGTCCTCGACCAATTGCCGTTCCTGCTTCGACATCACCTCGGCGAGCGTCGAGCGCACGACGGTCTTGCGCGCGGTGCGCAGCCGCGCGGCAACTTCCGCGAGATAGGTCTCGAACAACGGCGCGCGCTTGAAGCAGACCACCTCGCCGAGATAGACGGCCGTGACCGGCGCCTCGTCGGCGATGCGGAAATAGAAATCGCGCCAGCGCTCCGGCTCCCAGTTGAACAGCACCGGCCCCAGCGTGAGCTCGCTCTTGTTCGTCTGCACGCTCATCTCCATCGCTTGCTGGGGAAGGCGCCTTCGGTCTCGCGGCGGCCTTCGGTGAGCGCCAGCAGGCTGGCGAAAGCGGCCTCGCGGCCGGCCATGATGTCGTCGACCGCCTTGCGGAAGGCGCCGACCACCGATTTCACATAGGCGCGGCTGCGCTGGCGGCCCTCGATCTTGAGCGCGGTGACGCCGGCGCGCATCATGTCGGGCAACAGCGCCGACAGATTGAGGCTGACCGGTTCCTCGAAGGCGTAATAGGGATCGCTCTGCGCGCCGCACAGATAGCGGCCCTTGCAGATGGTCGGATAGCCGGCGCTTTCGCCGCCGGCAAAACAGTCGATCACGTATTCGCCGAGCCGCGTGGTCAAATTGCGCGCGGCGTCCTCTTCGTAATGCACGTCGGCGGCCGGCGAGCAGACGCCGTCCATGTTGGTCGACGCGCCGGTGACGTAATTGCTGAGGTAGCAGCGGCCCTCCGCCATCATGCCGATATTGCCGAAGATGAAGGCTTCGATCTCGCACGGGATTTGGCTGTGCAGCTCGGCGATCTCGGCGACGGTGAGCATGCGCGGCAGCACCACGCGCTTGACGCCGAATTGCTCGCAATAAAAGCGGATCGCTTCCGGCGAGGAAGCGCCGGCCTGCACCGACAGATGCAGCCGCAGGTCCGGATAGCTGCGCGCGGCGTAGTCGGCGACGCCCATGTCGGCGACGATCACCGCGTCGACGCCGAGCTTGGCGGCGCCGTCGATGGCGTCGCGCCACATCGCGAACTTGCCGGCCGGCGGAAAGGTATTGACCGCGAGCAGCAGCTTGGCCTTGCGGGCGTGCGCATAGGCGAGCGACTGCTCGACTTCGGCAACCGTGAAATTCAATCCGGGAAAATTGCGCGCATTGGTTTCGTTCTGCAGGCCGCAATAGACCGCGTCGGCGCCGGCATCGACGGCGGTGCGCAGCGCCGCCGGCGTTCCGGCCGGGCAGACCAATTCCGGGCGCTGGTAATCTTGCGCGTTGTCCATGCTATCTCCCCCGTATCGAGCGCATGGCCGACAAAGCGACCCCCGCCGGCCCGGACAAGGGCCCGAAGCTCGCCACCACGCTGTCGAGCGCCGAGCCCTCGAAATCGTCGAGCGCGTTGCGCAGCGCCACCACCGCTTCGGTGTCGCCGCTCACTTGCAGGTCGCGCGAGAAGAACAGCGCGTCGCCGTCGAGCGAGCCGTCGATCATGTCGAGCAGATTGAAGAAAGTGCCGGCGATGGCCGCGGCATGCGCTACCCGCTCATGGCGGCGGTGCGCGGTGAGCAGCGGCCGGTCGGGCAGCGGCGTGAGCACCAGCACGAAGGGCAGGTCGGTCGGATCGATCAGGAAGCGCTTTCCGGCGTGCGGTCCGAGGCGGTTGAACAATTCCGGGCGCGACTGCGCCACATGGGTGGCTATCCTGTTGAACATTGGCTGCAGCAGCGCCAGCGGCACCGGCGCCAACAGCAGGCTGGGGACATTTTCCAATAGCGCTTTGAGCGGCGACGCCGGGCGTGCCGCGCGGGGAGGGGCTAACATTTGGGCAACCTAGCGGCGCCGGCGGAGCCGGCATTTGATCAAGGTCAAGGCGAGGGCCTGTTTGCCGGCGGTTGGCGGCCTGCGGCGCTCAGCCGCGGCTAGGTCGGCGTCCCATAGCCCCCCGCCGTCGGGGTCTGGATGATGACCGCCTCATTGGCGTCGATCACCGTCTCGTCGCAGCCTTGCAGGCGCTCCATGCGGCCGTCCTTGCGGCGCGCCCAGTTCTCGCCGACCTGACCGGCTTCGCCGCCGTCGAGGCCGAACGGCCGCACGCGGCGGTGGCCGGAGAGGATCGTGCATTCCATCCTTTCGAGGAAACGGATAGTGCGGCGGATGCCGTCGCCGGCGTGCCATTGACCCTTGCCGCCGGAACCGGCGCGGATATGGAAATCCTCCAGTACCACCGGGTAGCGGAACTCCAGCACTTCCGGATCGGTCAGCCGCGTGTTGGTCATATGCGTGTGCACGGCGTCGGTGCCGTTGAAGCCGGGGCCGGCCGGCGAGCCGGAGCAGATCGTCTCGTAATACTGATATTTGGCGTTGCCGAAATTGAGATTGTTCATGGTGCCTTGCGCCGCGGCGAGCGCACCAAGCGCGCCGAACAGGCAATTGGTCACCGCTTGCGACGTTTCGACATTTCCGGCCACCACGGCGGCGGGATATTCCGGCGTCAGCATCGACTTCTTCGGGATCACGATGTTGATCGGCCTTAAGCAGCCGGCGTTCATCGGAATGTCGTCGTCCACCATCACGCGGAACACGTAGAGCACGGCGGCGCGCGTCACCGGCTCCGGTGCGTTGAAATTGGTCGGCTGCTGCGGCGAGGTGCCGGTGAAATCGACGGTGGCCTCGCGCTTTTTCTTGTCGACGCTGATCTTGACCTTGATGACCGTGCCCTGGTCCATTTCGTAGGTAAATTCCGAATCGTGCAGCCGGTCGATCACGCGCCGCACGCTTTCCGCCGCGTTATCCTGTACGTGCTGCATATAGGCCTCCACCACGGGCATGGTGAACTGCACCACCATCTTGCGCAGCTCGGCGACGCCTTTCTCGTTGGCGGCGATCTGCGCCTTGATGTCGTTGATGTTCTGCATCGGATTGCGCGCCGGATATCTGGCGCCGGTCAGCGCCGCCATCAGTTCCTTCTCGCGGAAGCGGCCGCGGTCGACCAGCTTGAAATTGTCGAACAGCACGCCTTCCTGCTCGATGGTGGTCGCGTTTGGCGACATCGAGCCAGGCGAAATGCCGCCGATGTCGGCGTGATGCCCACGCGAGGCGACCCAGAACAGGATGTTCTTCTTTCTGTCGTCGAACACAGGCGTGCAGACGGTAATGTCGGGCAGATGCGTGCCGCCGTTGTAGGGCGCGTTGATGACGTAGACGTCGCCGGGTTTGATCTTGCCTTTGTTGTCGCGGATGATGGTCTCGACCGAGCGGTCCATGCGAGCCCAGATGCACCGGCATGTGCGGCGCGTTGGCCACCAGCGTGCCGTCATGTGCGAACACCGCGCAGGAGAAGTCGAGCCGCTCCTTGATGTTGACCGAATAGGCGGTGTTCTGCAGCGACACGCCCATCTGCTCGGCGATCGACATGAACAGATTGTTGAACACTTCCAGCATGATCGGATCGGCATGGGTGCCGATGGCGTGCGTGCGCTTGAGCTTCTTGGTGCGCGTCAGCACCAGATGATTTTTGCGCGTGAGTTCGGCCTGCCAGCCGGGTTCGACCACGATGGTCTGGTGCGGCTCGATGATGATGGCGGCGCCTATGACACGTGCGCCCGACTTTAAGCTGGTCGCGGGTGTAGACATTGGCCTTGATGCCATGCGCCGGCGGAGAAGAAGTGCGTGCGCCGCGCCGGCGGCGGCAGCTTTGCGCGCGTGCGCTTTGCCGGCTTTCTCGCTGAACTTGGCGCCGCCGCCGACCGCTTCGACCGACACCGCCTCGACCACCATCTGCTTGGCGCGGTCGATGAAGCCGAAGCGCGCCTTGTGCGCCTTCTCGAAGGCGCGCTTCATCGCGGGCAGGGCGCCCGCCGCCACCACCAGCGCCGTGTCGGTGCCGGCATAACGAATGTGCGCGCGCACGAAGATCTTGATCTTGCCCGCCGGCACACCCTGGCCGGCGACTTCAGTTCTTCGCCGTCTTTGCCGAGCGCGCGCCATCGCGCTTGATTGCGGCGAGCGACCTTGGCGCCGAAGGCGAGTTCGATCGCCTGCTCGCGCGTGGCGCGGATGTCGGCAAGCCCCATGCCGTAGGCCGAGAGCAGCGACGAGAACGGATGGATCAGCACGCGCGTCATGCCGAGCGCGTCGGCGACCAGGCACGCATGCTGTCCGCCGGCGCCGCCGAAGCAGTTGAGCGCATAGCGCGTCACGTCATAGCCGCGCTGCACGGAAATCTTCTTGATCGCGTTCGCCATGTTCTCGACCGCGATCTTGATGAAGCCGTCGGCGATCTCCTCCGGCGATTTGTCGCCTGCCTGCGCCATGCTGACCTTCTGCGCCAGATTGTTGAAGTCGTGCCGCACCGCTTTGGCGTCGAGCGGTAGGTCCTGTCCGGGTCCGAAAATCTTCGGGAAAAAATCCGGCATCAGCTTGCCGACCATCACATTGGCGTCGGTCACCGCCAGCGGCCCTTTGCGCCGGTAGCAGGCCGGCCCCGGATTGGCGCCGGCACTATCGGGCCCGACGCGGAAGCGCGCGCCGTCGAAATGCAGGATCGAGCCGCCGCCGGCGGCGACCGTGTGAATGAGCATCATCGGCGCGCGCATGCGCACGCCGGCGACTTCGGTCTCGAAGGTGCGCTCGTATTCGCCGTCGAAATGGGAGACATCCGTGGATGTGCCGCCCATGTCGAAGCCGATTAAGCGGTCGAAGCCAGCCTGCCGCCCGGTCTCGGCCATGCCGACCACGCCGCCGGCCGGGCCTGAGAGAATGGCGTCCTTGCCCTGGAACAACTCCGCCGCCGTCAGCCCGCCCGACGACATCATGAACATCAAGCGCGCGGCTGATCGTTTCGCGTCGAGATCCTTGTCCACTTGCGCCACGTAGCGCCGCAGGATCGGCGACAGATAGGCATCCACCACGGTGGTGTCGCCGCGCCCGACCAGCTTGATCAGCGGCGACACTTCGTGGCTGACAGAGACCTGCGCGAAACCCATGTCGCGCGCCAGCGCCGCCACTTGGCGCTCGTGCTCGGGAAACCGGTAGGCGTGCATGAATACGATCGCCACCGCGGCGATGCCGTCGGTCTTCGCCGTTTCGAGATCGCGCCGCACCGCCGCGAGATCGGGCGCGCGCTCCACGGTGCCGTCGGCGCGCACGCGCTCGTCAACTTCGGCGACACGTTCGTACAGCATGTCGGGCTTGATAATGTGGCGGGCGAAGATTTTCGGCCGCGCCTGATAACCGATTTTCAGCGCGTCGCGGAAACCTTTGGTAATGAGGAGGAGCGTGCGCTCGCCCTTGCGCTCAAGCAGCGCATTGGTGGCGACCGTGGTGCCCATCTTGACGGCGCTGACGCGGCCGGGCGGGATCGGCTCACCCGCCTTCAGGCCAAAAAGATCGCGGATGCCCTGCACGGCGGCATCCGCATAAGCTTCCGGGTTCTCCGACAGCAGCTTGTGCGCCACCAGCGAACCGTCCGGGCGCCGCCCGACCACGTCGGTGAAGGTGCCGCCGCGGTCGATCCAGAAGTCCCAAAGCTGCGATGCGGTCTTGGCGGGCATGGCTCAGGCCGTGGACGGACGCCGCACTATGTCCAGCCTGTCGGGGGTAAAACAAGCCTGCTATGGTTGCGGCCCAACAAAGGGCCGATACCATGAAGCTATTAATTGCCCCCGCGCTGGCGCTGCTGCTGAGCGTTGCCGCTGTGCAAGCCGCCGAACTCAAAGTGCTCAGCGGCAACGGCGCCAAGGCCGCAGTGCGCGAATTGTGCACGCAGTTCGAACAGGCGACCGGCAACAAGATCAACCTCCATTTTGAAGTGAACGCCGACCTCAAAAAGAAAATTGAGGCTGGCGAGGGCTTCGACGTCGCTGTGCTCAATCCGCCGGTGATCGATGCGCTGATCAAGGATGGCAAGCTCGTCGCCGGAAGCCGCGCCGACATTGGGCGCTCCGGGCTTGCCGTCGCGGTAAAGTCCGGCACGCCCAAGCCCGATATCGCGACCGTCGACGCGTTCAAGCGCACATTGCTCGCCGCCAAGGCGGTTGCTTTCCCCGGCAAGGGCGCCAGCGGGTTGTATTTCGTCAGCCTGCTCGACCGCATGGGCATCAAGGCCGAAATGCAATCCAAGCTCAAGCCGATGGCGGCGGAAGACACTGTCGAAGTGGTGGCGCGCGGCGAAGCCGACATGGTCGTGGTGGTGGCGACCCGCATTCCCGGCGTTCCCGGTGTCGACGTAGTGGGTCCGATCCCAGAGGAATTGCAAACGAAAATCGGCTTTGCGGCCGGCTTGAGCGCATCCGCCAAGCAGCCGGAGGCGGCCAAGGCGCTGATCAAGTTCCTCAGCGCGCCTTCGGCGGCCGCCACACTCAAGGCCAAGGGCGTCGAGCCGGCGAGCTGACTGCGTCGTTCGCCGGTCTTGCCACCGGCCGGCCGATAGTCCCATGCTGAAGCTTCACGATATAAGGCCGCGCGGCGTGTCCTGACGCGCGCAGGCCTCCATGGAGGGTTCAATGACGATTATCGTACGTGCGTTGGCGAGCCTCGTGCTCGCGGGCGGCTTGGCGACCGCGGCTTCGGCGCAAACCAAATGGGACATGCCGACGCCCTATCCGGACGGAAATTTCCACACCAGGAACGTCGCCATGTTCGCCGCCGACGTGGCGAAGGCGACCAACGGCTCGCTCACCATCGCGGTGCATTCGGCCGGCTCGCTGATCAAGCACGCCGAGATCAAGCGCTCGGTGCGCCAGGGTACGACGCCGATCGGCGAAATGCTCGAGTCGCTCGCGTCCAACGAAGCGGCGGTCTACGGCGTCGACTCGATTCCGTTCCTCGCCACCGGCTACGATGCGTCGAGGAAGCTCTACGCCGCGCAGAAACCTTATCTGGAAAAGCAGCTCGCCTCGGAAGGGCTGATGCTGCTCTATTCGGTGGCATGGCCGCCGCAGGGCATCTACGCCAAGCGTGAGATCAAGTCGGTCGAGGATCTTAAAGGACTCAAGTTCCGTACCTATAACGCCATGATCGGCCGCATCGCCGCGCTGGTCGGCGCGATCCCGACCCAGATCGAGGTGCCGGACCTGCCGACCGCCTTCGCCACCGGCCGCGTCGACGTGATGATCACCTCGGCCTCCACCGGCGTCGACACCAAGTCGCAGGATTATCTCACCCATTACATCGACACCCAGGCCTGGCTGCCGCGCAACATCGTGATCGTGAACAAGGCAGCGTTCGACAAGCTGACGCCGGCCGAGCAGAAGGCGGTTAAGGACGCCGCTGCGGCCGCCGAGGAGCGCGGCTGGAAAATGTCGATCGAGGAGATGACGATCAAGACCAAGGCGCTCAAGGACGCCGGCATCATCGTGTTGCCGCCAACGCCTGAACTCAAAGCCGGCTTTGCCAAGGTCGGCCATACGATCGCTTCCGAATGGGAGAAATCCGCAGGCGCCGACGGCGCGGCCCTGTTGGCGGCGTTTAGGAAATAGTTTCCCGTCATTCCGGGGCACGAGCAGAGTGAGCAACCCGGAATCCATGCTCAGCAGCGCTGGGGTTATGGATTCCAGGCCCGGCCCACCCAGGTCGGCTTTAGCCGACCTGGGCAAATTAGATTGTCGATCTCGGGTGAACCCGAGATCGGTGGGCCGTCCCGGAATGACGAAAGATAAAGATATTGGGGAGAGTTAGTGCGCCGCTTCCTCGACGAACTTTATCGCCTCACGCTCTGGGCCTCGGCGCTCTGCTTGGTTGCGATCGCGCTCTTGGTCGGCGCGCAGCTCGCCGGCCGGCTGCTCGACGGCGCGCTGGCGCTGCTGCA
The DNA here is from genome assembly GCA_963770985.1 of uncultured Alphaproteobacteria bacterium. GTDB lineage: Bacteria > Pseudomonadota > Alphaproteobacteria > Rhizobiales > Xanthobacteraceae > Pseudolabrys. Next base: position 482,933 of record CAVYRR010000007.1, read on the forward strand.
TCTGCCGCGCACCGATTTCGTCATCCTCTCGCTCAATGAAATCTGCGGCTATCTGCTGGCCGGCGCGAGCTTCCTGGCGCTCGCCGGCACGCTCAAGGCCGGCGCGCATATCCGCGTCACCTTGGTGCTCGGCATGTTCGAGCGAGCGCGTACGCCGCTACGTCGAAATCTGGGCGTTCGGTTTTGCCGCGGCGGCCTGCGGCTTATGGCACCTACCAGCTCGTCAATTTCGCCTGGGTGTCGTTCCGCTTCCACGAAGTCTCGACCGGCGTGATCCGTGTGCCGCTGGCCTATCCGCAGGCCGCCATGGCGTTCGGCGCATTCATGCTCACACTCGCGCTGATCGACGAACTTTTCATCGTCGTTACCCGCGGCCGGCCGACCTTCCGCGTTGCCGAAGACGCCATCACGCTCGGCAAGGAGGGGTAGGCGATGATAACGCCAGCCTCCGATCCCGGAAAGCGGGAATCCAGAATCAAGCTCAGGCTCGCAAATTTTCTGCCCTGGGTCCCCGCTTGCGCGGGGACGAGCGGAAGAAAGCGCGACCATGAACGAGCTCCAGCTCTCGCTCGCTCTGATGCTGTTGTTGTTCGCGATCCTCGGCTCCGGCGTGTGGATCGCGATGGCGCTGGCGGTCTGCGGCTTCGCCGCGGTGCTCACCAAAGTCGCGACGCCGGCCGGCCAGGTGCTGGCGACCTCGATGTGGGCGGCCTCCGATTCCTGGGATCTCACCGCGCTGCCGATGTTCATCTGGATGGGCGAGATCCTCTACCGCACCAAATTGTCCGACGATATGTTCGAGGGCCTGGCGCCCTGGGTGCAGAAGCTGCCCGGCCGGCTGCTGCATGTGAACGTGATCGGCTGCGCGATCTTCGCCGCGGTGTCGGGCTCCTCCGCCGCCACCTGCGCCACCATCGGCCGCATCGCGCTGCCCGAACTGCTCAAGCGCGGCTACGACGAGAAGATGGCGATCGGCACGCTCGCCGGCTCCGGCACGCTCGGCCTGCTGATCCCGCCCTCGATCATCATGATCGTCTACGCCACCGCGACCGACCAATCGATCGCGCGGCTGTTCATCGCCGGCGTCTTGCCCGGCATCATGCTGGCGGGATTGTTCATGGGCTTCATCGTCGGCTGGGCGCTGCTCAACCAGTCGCGTATGCCGCCGCCCGAGCCGTACGTGCCGTTGCGCGCCCGTATCTACGCCTCACGCCGCTTGATCCCGGTGACGCTGCTCATTCTCGGCGTCATCGGCTCGATCTATGGCGGGCTGGCCTCGGCCACCGAAGCGGCGGTGGTCGGCGTGTTTCTGGCGCTGGCGCTGTCGTGGTGGTCGGGCACGCTGACCAAAGAGGGCTTTCGCGATTCGCTGATGGGCGCGACGCGCACCAGCTGCATGATCGCCTTCATTCTGGCCGGCGCGGCCTACCTGACCGCCGCCATGGGCTTCACCGGCATTCCGACCGCGCTGGCGGAATGGATCAGCGGCTACAACATGCCGGCCTGGGGCCTGCTCACCGTGCTCACGCTGTTCTACGTCGTGCTCGGCTGCTTCCTCGACGGCATCTCGATGGTGGTGCTCACCACCTCGATCATCATCCCGCTGGTGATGAAGGCCGGCTTCGACCTGATCTGGTTCGGCATCTATGTCGTGCTGGTGGTGGAGATGGCGCAGATCACGCCGCCGGTCGGCTTCAATCTCTACGTCCTGCAGGGCATGACCGGGCGCAACATTTTCACCATCGGCGCCTACGCGCTGCCGCTGTTCTTCTTGATGTGCGTCGCGGTGGCGCTGGTGACCATGTTCCCCGGCATCGCGCTCTGGCTGCCCTCGACCATGCTGGATGCCTCGCATTAGGCCCGATTGTTTTGGCTAACCAATCGTTTACGGAACCGGCCGTAAACTGAGGCGTTGCAATGCGGACGGCGGGAAGCGGGCGCCCATCCTGGCCTGATCCTTGCATTATTCAAATCCGGGCAACGTTGAAGGGAAAGCCATGCACGCGATCCTCGGCTTTTTCATTGTCAGTTCCGTCGGTGTCGGCAGTTTGTTGCTGGCATTGCAGGCGATTTCAGACGGGCTGCGAGGCTTGTAGCCGAGCGCGTGGAATTGAACCGCGCTCGTCCGGCACCTTCGCGCCAGTGGCCCTCCGGATATGACGCTGACAAGGCGGCAGCCCGGCGTGCTGTCCAACGTTGTGGACGCCCTGTCATTGCCGTCGGTTGCGCATTCGCGTGCCAGCAGCCTAGTCTGCCGGTCCAACGATAAGAAAAACCAAGGATCGAAAAGGGAGGCTGGCCGTGAAAAAATGGATCGTTGCGCTGGCGCTCATCGCGCTTGCGCCAGGCGCCTTCGCGCAGAATTATCCCGACCGCAATATCATTCTTGTGGCGCCGTTTCCGCCCGGCGGCCCGTCCGACACCACGGCGCGCATGATCGTCGGCCCGATGGCGAAGGCGCTCGGGAAGCAGATCGTGGTCGAGAACGTCACCGGCGCCGGCGGCACCATCGGCAGCAACCGCGTCGCCAAGGCCAAGCCGGACGGCTACACCATCATGGTGTCCGGCTCGGGCACGCACGCGGCGGCCGAATTCCTTAATAAGGATTTGCCCTACCGCTCGACCGATTTCGAGCAGATCGGCCTGATCAATATTTCGCCGGTGGTGCTGGTCGCGCGCGAGGGCGTGCCGGCCAATACGCTGAAGGATTTCGTCGCCTTTCTGCGCAGCAACGAGAAGAAAGTCACCGAAGCGGACGCCGGCGTCGGCTCGATCTCCAATCTTGCCTGCTCGGTGTTCCATTCGGTCGCCGACGTGCACCCGACCGTCGCTTCGTATCGCGGCACGCCGCAGGCGACCATGGATCTGGTTGCCGGCACCGTCGACTTCGGCTGCAACCAGATCGTCAACATCGTGCAACATATCAAGTCCGGCAAACTCAAGGCCTATGCGGTGACCGGCGACAAGCGCTCGCCAATGCTGCCGGACGTGCCGACCACCAAAGAAGCCGGAATGCCGCAGTTCAACCTCACGGTCTGGTTCGGCCTGTCGGCGCCCAAGGGCACGCCGCGCCCGATCGTCGACAAGCTCAACAAGGCGCTCGACGCCGCTCTGCAAGATCCCGACGTGGTCAAGCGGTTTGCCGATCTCGGTTACGACGTGGTGCCGTCCGCCATGCGCGGTCCCGATTATTTCGGCAAGTTCTACAAGGACGAAGTCGCGTTGTGGGCGAAGGTGCTCGGCGGTTTGGGCGTGGGCGCCAAGTAGTGAGCGAGACTTTTAAGCCGGCGCATGGCGTGCAGATCGTCGCTGGCACGCCGCCCGGCGGCGGTCTCGATCGCGTCGCGCGCGCACTGGCGAAGGCCATCGTAGAAGGGCGGCTGCTTGACGTGCCGGTGGAGGTCGTCAACGTGCCGGGCGACGGCGCGCGCCGCGCCTGGACGCAGGTCGTCGACAAACATGAAGGCGATGCGCATGTGGTCGCGATCAGCTCGCCCAACCTGACCAGCGATTATCTGGTCGGCCTCGCGAATTTCGAGCACAGCAAATATTCGCCCATCGCCACGCTGGTGACCGAATACATCGCCTTCGCTGTGCGCACCGACTCGGATTTGAAATCTGGCGGAGACTTACTTGCGCGACTCCGCGCCAACGCATCGGCAGTGAAGGTTGCGCTCTCGACCGCGCTCGGCAATCCCAACCATGTCGCCATTGCGAAACTGACCAAGCAAGTGGGAGGCGACATCAATGCGCCAACCATCCGCGTTTTCGATACCGCGCTCGATGCGGTCGCCGATGTGATCGCTGGCCGTAGTGATGTCTGTGCCGTCACCGCGGCGAGTGTGATCGCGGAATTGAACGCCGGCCGCCTGTGCGTGCTGGCGATCAGCGCGCCGGCGCGGCTGTCCGGCGTCTTTGCCGGCGTGCCGACCTGGCATGAGCAATCGGCCGACTGCGTGATCGGCGCCTGGCGCGGCGTCAGCGGCCCGGCCGGGCTCAACTCCGCGCAAGTGAAATTTTGGGAAAGCGTCGTCACCGCCGCCGCGAAACAGCGGTGCTGGCAGGACGACCTCAAGCGCCTGAACTGGTCGCCAATGGTTCAGACCGGCGCCGCGCTGCGCGCCTATCTCGACCGGGAGCGCGCGGAGTTCGTCGCCGTCTTGGGCGAACTCAGGCTGCTCAAGGCCTGACCAGAACATTTTCCGCCCCGCGCGCATGTTCTGCCGCGACAAACATTTTGCTCGGCGTCGATCAAGCGCAATTCTGCCGGCGTCTGTTTCTGTACGACAGAAGAAGATGGCAATATCTGACGAGGTTAACGATGCCGAAAATTGGCGGGGGCCCGGCGGTTTTGCCGCCGGGCCCCCTTACACTTTATCAGCCGACCTATAAGCCGGGTTCTGTATGGCATGCCGTCCTAGGCATACGTGACGGCCATTCCTCTGGTACGCCGGTTGCCCGGCGCATCAAGCAACCTACCCGAATGACTGGCCCGGACGGACCTGAGGCTTGCGCCGCAACGTCATTCCTATTCGGTCTTGCTCCCGGTGGGGTTTGCCGTGCCGCCATCGTTGCCGATAGCGCGGTGCGCTCTTACCGCACCGTTTCACCCTTACCGCGGCCAATACACAACGCAGCCGTGGCGGTCTGTTCTCTGTGGCACTGTCCCTGAAGTCTCGCCCGTGAGGGTCCAACTCCGCCGGACGTTATCCGGCACCGTTCGTCCATGGAGCCCGGACTTTCCTCCCCGGCCGCCTTTCGGCATTGGCGCGGAGCGGCCGTCCGGCCGACTGACGGGGATAGCAATGGGGTTGCGTAGCCGCCGCGTCAAGGCCGCAGGACCAAGAGCGTTAAATCGGCCTTATGCCAGCGGCGCCGGCCGCGTCTCCAGCAGCGCGCGCAACGTCAGTATCGTGGAGGCGTCGGCGACGCCGTCGACCCTAGCCGGACGGAAATGGCGCTGGAATGCGATGACCACGGTGCGCGTGGCGTCGTCGTAACTGCCGGTCTCCTCGATGCCGTAGCCGTAGCCGCGCAGCACGCGCTGCAGCCGTGTCACCTGGTCGCCGCTGTCGCCGGGACTGAGCGTGGGCCCCGCGATATTGAGCGGGGCCGGGCGCACCCAATGGCCGATGCCGGATTCGCTCAGCAGGTCCCAGGGAAATTTCTCGCCCGGATCTTGCTTGCGCGCTGGCGCCACGTCGGAATGGCCGAGGATGCGGTCGGCGCTGATCGGCCCGCGGCGAGTGATGATCGAGCGGCAAATCGAGATCACCGCCGCGGTCTGCCGCAGCGGGAAATTGGGATAGCCGAATTCGTGACCAGGATTGACGATCTCGATACCGATCGAGCACGAATTGATGTCGGTTTCGCCGGCCCAGAACGACATGCCAGCATGCCAGGCGCGGAACCCCTCCGGCACGCATTGCACGATGCGGCCGTTTTCGAACACGACGTAATGGGCCGACACGTTGCTGTCCGGCGCGCACAGCCGTTGCAGCGCGGCCTCGCCGGTCGGCATGCCGGTGTAGTGCAGCAGGATCATGTCGGGCACGCGGCCTTGTTTGCGCTCGTCATGATTGGGCGAGGGCACGACATCGGTGACGATAAAGGAATCCGGCGGAAACGCCGACATGGGCCGGAACCACAATTGAATGCGCGAGGCGCGGGACGTGCATCATTCACTGTGCTCGGCTGAAAAAGCAATATGCGTGACCGCCGAAACAAAACCGCGGCCCGGACGGCGATCGCCATCCGGGCCGCGACGCTTTGCGTCTGCCCTGCCGCCTACCGGTTGGTCGGCGGCATATTGCTCGATGGCCGCGATCCGGCGCCTGGCAGTCCGCCGAGGCCGGCACCCGAACCGGTCGTGGTGGGGTGCGGCGGTTGATAGCGGGCGAAATCTTGCGCCTGCTTGAGCTGGTCCTGGTTCAGGGAAAGCTTGAGGATGTCGGCCGAACCGTTCTTGCCGGGGATCACCTCGAACGAAGTCGGCGCCAGCGCCACTTCCTTCGACCCTACGCCGAGGAAGCCGCCGACGCTGACCACAAACGCTTCGATCTTGCCCGATTTGTCGAACAGGATGTCGCTGACCGCGCCGACCTTGGCGTTGTCGGAGCCCACCACCTCGGTGCCCTTGAATTTCGACGCCACCCATTGATCCGGCTTCTGCGACGATATGAAATCCGCCTTGCCGCCGCTCGGCTGCGCGGCTGCTGGCGGACTGGAACTCGATGGGGGAGTCGGCGATTGCGCCAGAGCCCCGGATACCATCAGCGCGCCAATGGCCGCGCCGATCATCAGTTTTTTGGTCATAGATCGCCTCCTTGTTCGCGCGTGGAACTTTGCGCCTATCTTTTGGACGGATATGCCGCCCGTCCTCGACCAACTCGCGGCTGAAATTTCTTGTTCCTGGAACTTCCTGAATTTGCTGGCGGTCGGGGCGGCGGATTTTGCATCCCTCGGGAACCCTGGCCGCCGTCAGGAGCCCCCGAAATCGGCCGGTCTCAACAAATCCTTAAGGCTAAGAGCCGTTAATAAGGTTCCGACGGCGCAATGCGTCGGCGTCCAATAGGAGGGTGCCGGGGCAGGGTTATCCCATTGATGTCCTTAGCATTCCATGACAGCCCACGATTTCTCATCGATGGCGGACCGCTCGACACTTCCTGGTGGTACGGCGATCCTTGTCGCCTGGGTGCTCGGAGCACGCCAATGACAGCGGGCAGCGACGGCTTTGCGGCTGTCGTTGGCGGACCAGCCCTCCACATTCCCGTGCTCGGCCGCCCCGCGGTCGAGTTCCTCAACGTCCATGACGGCGACGTCTATATCGATGCCACTTTCGGCGCGGGCGGCTATAGCCACGCCATCCTCGCAGCCGCCAACTGCAAGGTGATCGGCATCGACCGCGACCCCAATGCCATCGCGCTTGGGCAGCCGCTGGTGCAGGCGGCGAACGGCCGGCTGACGCTGATCGAGGAACGGTTTGCCAATCTCGACGCTGTCGCGCGCGAGGCCGGCTTCGAGACGGTCGACGGCGTGGTGCTCGACCTCGGCGTCTCCTCCATGCAGCTCGATACGGCGGAACGTGGCTTCTCCTTCCGCCTCGACGGGCCGCTCGATATGCGCATGAGCGGCGAGGGCCCGAGCGCGGCCGACGTGATCGCCGGTGTGAGCGAACGCGATCTCGCCAATATCATTTTCATTCTCGGCGAGGAGCGGCACTCGCGCAGCGTGGCGCGCGCCATCGTCAAGGCTCGCACCCAAACGCCGATCCACACGACGCGCAAGCTCGCCGATATCGTCGCCGCGGTGGTGCGGTCGCGTCCGGGCGATATCCACCCGGCGACGCGCACGTTCCAGGCGTTGCGCATCTTCGTCAACGACGAGCTGGGCGAGTTGGTCGAAGCGCTGCAAGCTGCCGAACGCATCCTCAAGCCGCACGGCCGCCTGGTGGCGGTATCGTTCCATTCGCTCGAGGATCGCATCGTCAAGAGCTTCCTCGCAGATCGCGGCGAAGCCCGCGCCGGCTCGCGCCACGCGCCCGAACTCAGGCGGCCGGCGCCGACCTTCCGCGTGCTCACCAAGCGGCCAGTCACGGCCGACGCCGAGGAAATCGCCCGCAACCCGCGCGCCCGCTCGGCCAAGCTGCGCGCCGCCGAACGCGAGGCGGCGCCGGCTCGTAGCGACGAATTGTCCGATCTTCTGCCGCGGCTGCCGGCGCTCGCCGATGTTCTGAAGGGGCACTGAGCATGCGCCTCATCAACATCTTCGTGATCGGCGCGCTCATTTTGGCGGCGTCCTTCGTCTACAAGATCAAGTTCGATTCCACGCTACAGGCCGAACGCGTGGCGAAGCTCGCTGGCCAATTGCGCCGCGAGCGCGACGCCGTCGCGAGCCTGCGCGCCGAATGGGCGAAGCTCGACACCCCCGGCCGCATCCAGGGCTTGGCCTCCCGCCATTTGGCGCTGCGGCCGGTCGTCCCGACGCAATTCGACAGCCTTGACCGGCTGCCCGAACGCCCGCCCGTTGATATGCCGGGCAGCGATCCGATCGGCGCCATGCTCGCTCCGGCGGCGCCCGCCACTACCGGCAGCGTGCCGGCGCAGCGGTGATCCAATGAGCGCAAGGTTGAAATCGCCGGAGACTCGCTGGCAGCGCTGGCTGCGCTCGTTTCTCTATGGCCGCAACGTCGACCGCAACGTAAAGGCCAAGGCGCGGCTCGGTCTTGCCATCGTCGCCTTCGCCGCCATCTATGGCGTTATCGGTTTGCGCCTTGTCATGTTCGCGGAGCAGAGTGACGGTCACGGCGCCCGCCGCAGCGTCGGAGCGGACGCGCTCGCCACCGCGCGTCCGGATATCCTCGACCGTAACGGGGCGGTGCTTGCCACCGACGTAAAGGCGCCGTCGCTATTCGCCGAACCACGCAAGCTCATCGATGTGGACGAGGCGGGAGAATTGCTGACCGCGGTCATGCCCGATCTCGACGCCACCGAAGTGCGCGAGCGCCTGTCGTCGAAGCGCGGCTTCGTCTGGCTCAAGCGCGAGATCACGCCGAAGCAGCAGCAGGAGATCCACCGGCTCGGCATTCCCGGCGTCGGCTTCTTGACCGAAAACAAGCGCGTTTATCCCAATGGCCCGGTGGTCTCGCACGAGATCGGGCACGTCAATATCGACAATCAGGGCATCGCCGGCGTCGAGAAATGGCTGGACGGGCAGGGGCTCGCCGCGCTGCACATGGCAGGGCTCGCCACCGACCGGCTGCAGAAGCCGGTGCAGCTCGCGCTCGATCTGCGCGTGCAGTTCGCGCTGCGCGAAGAGCTCATCGCCGCGCGCGAGAAATTCAAGGCCAAAGCCTCGTCCGGCGTGATCGTCAACGTCAATACCGGAGAGATCGTCGCGCTGGTGTCGGAGCCCGACTACGATCCCAACAATCCGCGCGAGGCGAACGATCCGACCCGCATCAACCGGCTCACCACCGGCGTCTACGAGATGGGCTCATCCTTCAAGTCGTTCACCCTGGCGATGGCGCTCGACAGCGGCAAGGTCTCCCTCGACTCCAAGTTCGACGCGCGCGGCGAGCTGCACTACGGCAAGTTCACCATCCACGACTACCACGCGCAGCATCGCATCCTCAGCGTGCCGGAAATCTTCACCTACTCGTCCAACATCGGCACCGCGAAAATGGCGCTCATGCTCGGCGTCGATTACCACAAGGCGTTCCTGAAAAAGCTCGGCCAACTCGATCGTCTGCGCACCGAATTGCCGGAAAGCGCCGAGCCGCTGGTCCCCAAAAATTGGGGCGAGCTCAACACCGTCACCATCGCCTTCGGCCAGGGCTTATCGGTGGCGCCGCTGCAGGCGGTGATGGGCATTTCCGCGCTGGTCAACGGTGGCAGACTGATCCCGCCGACCTTCCTCAAGCGCGATCAGGCCGAGGCCGATCGCCTGGCCAAGCGCGTAATCAAGCCTGAAACGTCTGAGAAGATGCGCTATCTGATGCGCCTGAACGTGGAAAAGGGCACTGCGACGCGCGCCAACGTTCTCGGCTACTATGTCGGCGGCAAAACCGGCACCTCGGAAAAAGTGGTGGGCGGCCGCTATTCCAAGACCAAGGTTTTGACCAGCTTCACCGCCATTATGCCGGCCGACAAACCGCAATATCTATTGCTGATCATGATCGACGAACCGCAGGGCCTGGCCGAAACCCACGGCTTTGCCACCTCAGGCTGGAACGCGGTGCCGGTTGGCGCCAAGGTGATCGAACGCGTGGCACCGCTGCTCGACATTCCGCCGCGCTTCGACCTGCCGAAAGCCGATCAGCTGATCCTGGCCAAGGCAACCGAAAGCCGGTAGTGCATGTCGCACGCGGGCGGCCGCAAACTCCGGTCATTCTCGTACACGGATCCGGCCGTTGGCCGGCTCGATCACAGGCTCTAGCGGGAATCCAGAGCTGCCTTCACAGCGTCATGATGTTTTGCACTGGGTCCCCGTTTTCGCGGGGACGAGCGGACGAGAGGTCTGCACCTCGCTTACAATTCGGCTTGCGTCTAGAAATATACAGATGAAACTCGCCGATCTGCCGCTGGGGGATGCCCGCCTCGACCCGCGCTTCGCGGCGCTCGATATTGCCGGCATTGCCGCCGACAGCCGCAAGGTCAAAGCGGGCTTCCTGTTCTTCGCCATAGCCGGCGCCAAGGCCGACGGCACGCATTTCGCCAAGCAAGCGGCGGCGACAGGCGCAGTCGCGGTCGCCGCCGAGCAGCGTCCGGATGGGCTGCCCGCCACTATCGCCTTCGTACAGGTGACGAACGCGCGCCACGCGCTGGCGATTACCGCGGCAAAATTTTTCTCGCGGCAGCCCGGCACCATCGCGGCCGTGACCGGCACCAGCGGCAAGACCTCGGTCGCCGCCTTTACGCGGCAAATCTGGGCTGCGCTTGGGTTTCAGGCCGCCAGTATCGGCACCATCGGCGTGGTCTCGCCCCGGGGTGAGAAATATGGTTCGCTCACGACACCCGATCCGGTCGAGCTGCACCGCACGCTCGATCAATTGGCGGGCGAGGGTGTCACGCATCTGGCGCTCGAAGCCTCTTCGCACGGCCTCGACCAGCACCGGCTCGACGGCGTGCGGATCGCCGCCGGCGCCTTCACCAATCTGTCGCGCGATCATCTTGATTATCATCAAACCATCGAAGACTATCTCGCCGCCAAGCTGCGTTTGTTCGAGGAACTTGTTGCGCCGAACGGCACGGCGGTGATCGACGCCGACGATTGCTATGCGGGCCAAGTGGTTGAGGCCGCCAGGAAACGCGGCCTCAAGATCATGACGGTCGGCGTGGGCGGCGACGACATCAAGCTCGTCGGCGGCGCCATCGACGGCTTCGCGCAAGTCGTCACCATCGCCCATGGCGGTCGCGCGTTTAAGGTCGAAGCTGCCGCTGGTCGGCGCCTTCCAGGTGCAGAACGCGGCGGTGGCCGCCGGCCTCGCGATCGCGACCGGCGCCGAGCCGGCGCGCGTGTTCGCCGCGCTGGAACGTCTCACCGGCGCCAAGGGCCGGCTAGAATTCGCCGGCAGTAAAAACAGCGCGCCGATTTTCATCGACTACGCGCACAAACCGGATGCGCTCAAGAAAGCGCTCGAAGCGCTGCGTCCCTATGCCAGCGGCAAGCTTACGGTGGTGTTCGGCGCCGGCGGCGACCGCGACGCCGGCAAACGTCCGATCATGGGCCGCATCGCGGCGGAAAATGCCGACCGCGTCATCGTCACCGACGACAATCCGCGCAGCGAGCAGCCGGCCACGATCCGCGCCGCCATTCTTGCTGCCGCCCCCGGCGCGGCCGAGATCGGCGACCGCGCCGAGGCGATCCGCGCCGGCATCGCCGCGTTGCAAGCCGGTGACGTGCTGCTGATCGCCGGCAAGGGCCATGAGACCGGCCAGATCATCGGCGGCAACATCGTGCCGTTTTCGGATCACGACGCGGTCGCGGCTGCCTTGCAGGGCAAGGTGGCATGACCGCGCTCTGGACCATCGACGACATGGCCGCCGCCATGCGCGCGGAAAAATCCGGCGCGCTGCCGGCCGATGCGCCGGGCTTGTCGATCGATACACGCACCATTGCCAAGGGCGAGGCCTTCTTCGCCATCCAGGGCGACAATCGCGACGGCCACGAATTCGTCGGGGCCGCGCTGAAGGCCGGCGCCGGACTCGCGGTCATCGCGCGCGGCAAGCGTGCTCAATTCGCTGCCGACGCGCCTCTGCTTGCGGTCGACGACGTGCTGGAAGGCTTACGCGATCTTGCCCGCGCCGCGCGCGCGCGCGCGCGCGCAAAAATCATCGCGGTCACCGGATCGGTCGGCAAGACCAGCACCAAGGAGGCGTTACGGCTGGCACTTTCCGCCGACGGCGAGACGTATGCGTCCGCCGCTTCTTACAACAATCATTGGGGCGTACCGTTGTCGCTCGCCCGCTGTCCAGCGAGCGCGAAACATGCGGTGTTCGAAATCGGCATGAGCCATGCCGGCGAGATCACGCCGCTCACCAAACTGGTGCGTCCGCATGTGGCGATCGTCACCGCCATCGCGCCGGTGCATCTGGAATTTTTCGGCTCGCTGAAGAAAATCGCCGATGCGAAGGCCGAAATCTTCGCCGGGATCGAGCCGGGCGGCGCCGCTGTGATCAACCGCGACAACCGCCAATATGCGCAGCTCGTCAAAGCCGCCGAAGCGGCCGGCGTCAAGCGCATCGTGTCGTTCGGCGCCAATGCCAAGGCCGACGCACGGCTGTTGCGATATTCGCTGCAGGCGGAAGTCTCGACCGTGCAGGCGCGCATCCTGGGCCAGCCGGTCACCTACAAGCTCGGCGCTCCCGGCAAGCATCTGGTGCTCAATTCGCTCGCCGTGCTGGCGGCTGCCGCGCTGGTGGGCGCCGATTTGGCGCTGGCCGCGCTTGCGCTCGATAACCTCAAACCCGCCAGCGGACGCGGTGTGCGCACCGTTTTGCGCCTGCCCGGCGGCAGCGCGCTGCTGATCGACGAAAGCTACAACGCCAACCCGGCCTCCATGGCTGCCGCCATCGCACTGCTCGGTCAGGCCGCGGTCGGCAAGCAAGGCCGCCGCATCGCCGTCTTGGGCGACATGTTGGAGCTGGGGGCGCAGGGTTTAGCGCTGCACCGCGGTCTTGCCGCGCCGATCCAGGCTGCCGGCGTCGACCTGGTCTATTGCAGTGGGCCGCAGATGCACGCGTTGTGGGAGGCCCTTCCCTCGAGCCGCCGGGGCGGCTATGCCGAGACCGCGGCGGGGCTGGAGCCGGCCGTGCTCGCCGCCATTCGCGCCGGCGATGCGGTCATGGTGAAGGGTTCGCTGGGCTCGAAAATGGGGCCAATCGTCAAGGCGCTGGAACGGCAATTCGGCCGACCGGCCGCGCTTGAGCAGGCGCCGGCGCAAAGCGCATGATCCCGAAAAGTGGGAACCGGTTTTCGGATAAGATCATGCGCCGCGAAAACGCGCATGATTGTGGTTCCCGCGTTGGAATGAAGAGCGGCAGGATTTAGTCCGATGTTTTATTGGCTGACCCAATTCTCCGACAAGATATCGTTTCTCAACGTCTTCCGTTACATCACGTTCCGTACCGGCGGCGCGGTCGTCACCGCGCTGGTGTTCGTGTTTCTGTTCGGCGGCCCGATGATCGACCTGCTGCGTCTCAAACAGGGCAAGGGCCAGCCGATCCGCACCGACGGCCCGCAATCGCACTTGGTCAGCAAGAAAGGCACGCCCACCATGGGCGGGCTGATGATCCTGTCCGGTCTTTTGGTTTCGACCGTGCTGTGGGCGAACCCGACCAGCCCTTATGTGTGGATCGTGCTGGGGGTGACGCTGAGCTTCGGCCTGATCGGCTTTTATGACGACTATCTGAAGGTCACCAAGCAGAGCCATGCCGGCTTTGCCGGGCGTACGCGTCTCCTGGCCGAGGCGCTGATCGCGGTCATCGCCGTCACCGCGCTGTCGCATCTGGCTAAAGGACCGCTCGCCACCTCGCTGGTGTTTCCGTTCTTCAAGGCGCTGGTGATCAATCTCGGCTGGGCCTTCGTGCTGCTCGGCACCTTCGTCATCGTCGGCGCCGGCAATGCGGTCAATCTCACCGACGGGCTGGACGGTCTGGCGATCGTGCCGGTGATGATCGCGGCAGCGACCTTCGGGCTGATCGCCTATCTCGCCGGCAACCTGGTATTCGCCGACTACCTGCAGATCCATTACGTCGCCGGCACCGGCGAACTGGCGGTGGTATGTGGCGCGGTGATCGGCGCCAGCCTCGGTTTCCTCTGGTTTAATGCGCCGCCGGCCTCGATCTTCATGGGCGACACCGGCTCGCTCGCGCTCGGCGGGATGCTCGGCACAGTGGCGGTGGCGATCAAGCACGAAATCGTGCTCGCCATCGTCGGCGGGCTGTTCGTGCTGGAGGCGGTGTCGGTGATCGTGCAGGTGGTCTCGTTCAAGCTCACGGGAAAACGCGTGTTCAAGATGGCGCCGATCCACCATCACTACGAGCAACTCGGTTGGACCGAACCGCAGATCGTGATCCGGTTCTGGATCGTCGCCGTGGTGCTGGCGCTCGCAGGGCTGGCGACGCTGAAGTTGCGATGATCCCGGTCACCACTTTCGCCGGTAAGAAGGTCGCGGTCTTCGGCCTCGGCAGTTCTGGCCTGCTTTCGGCGCGCGCGCTCGCGGTGGGCGGCGCCGAGGTCATCGCCTTCGACGACGACGCAAAGAAGCTCGCCGAGGCACAGGCCGCCGGCATCAAGACGCAAAATTTGAGCGAACTCGACTGGTCGCAGGTTGCGGCGCTGGTGCTGGCGCCCGGCGTGCCGCTCACTCATCCGGCGCCGCACTGGAGCGCCGCGCTCGCCCGCAAAGCCAAGGTCGAGATCATCGGCGACATCGAGCTGTTTTGCCGCGAGTTCGCCAAGTTCGGTGCGGACTGCATGTATGTGGCCATCACCGGCACCAACGGTAAATCGACCACCACCGCGTTGATTGCGCATCTGCTCAAGAGCGCCGGCCGCGACGCCCAGATGGGCGGCAATATCGGCGTGCCGGTGCTGGCGCTCGATTCCTTCGCCCCCGGCCGCATTTATGTGCTGGAAGTCTCCTCCTATCAGATCGATCTCGCGCCTTCGATCAATCCATCGGTTGGAATCTTGATCAATATCTCGCCCGACCACCTTGATCGGCACGGCACCTTGGAAAATTACGCAGCCATCAAAGAACGTCTCGTCGCGAATTCGGAAGTGTCCCTTATCGGAGTGGATGATGAAATGTCTGACGCGATCGGGCGCCGGTTGTCCGAGCGCGAAGACCTTTATGTCATACCGGTATCTGCGAAACGGGAGTTGCCATGGGGCTATTTCGTCTCTGGCACGCGAATCCTCTCAAAGGGCAACAACCAGAAACGAGAGGATGCTGAGGTGCTCGGCGATCTCGCGGGGATCGCGACGCTGCGGGGAACACATAACGCGCAAAACGCGGCTTTTGCCGGCGCGGCTGCCTGGCATTGCGGGCTCAAGGCGGCGGAAATCGCGCGCGGCCTAACAACGTTCCCCGGTCTTGCCCATCGCATGCAGCCGATCGGCCGCAAGGGCAACGTGCTGTTTGTCAACGACTCCAAAGCGACCAACGCGGATTCCGCCGCCAAGGCGCTGGCGAGTTTCACCGATATGTTCTGGATCGCCGGCGGCAAGCCGAAGACCGGCGGTATCACGAGCCTAGCAGAATTCTTCCCGCGCATCGCTAAGGCCTATTTGATCGGGGAGGCGGCTAAGGAATTCGCGACCACGCTCAACGGCAAGGTGCCCTATGAGATCGCCGGCGTGCTGCCGGCGGCGGTCGCGGCCGCCACCCGCGATGCCGCGGCCTCAGGGCTCAAGGAACCGGTGGTGCTGCTGTCGCCCGCCTGCGCCTCGTTCGACCAGTACCCGAACTTCGAGGTGCGCGGAAAAGCCTTCTGCGACCTGGTGCAGGCGATTCCGGGGATAAAATTTTGATGTCATCACCGGGCCGGCGCGAAGCGCCGTGACCCGGTGATTCCGCTTAGGGGTGCACTGCCGTGCCTGCCTAAGCGGGATGGCCGGGACAAGCCGGGCCATGACAAGTTGAAAATTCCACCATTAATGCTTCGTAAACCGTGACGCGTCAGCTTGAGGCCGGGAACGGGACATGGTTTCGCGCACGCAACGCACGCCCTTCGGTGAATGGTGGTGGACGGTCGACCGGCTGACGCTCGCCGCCATCGGCGCGTTGATGCTGGCCGGCGTGGTGCTCTCGCTCGCCGCGAGCCCGCCGGTGGCCGGCCGGCTCGGGCTCGACCCGTTCTATTTCGTCAACCGGCACATCCTCTATCTGATCCCGACCGTCGCCATCCTGCTGGCAGTGTCGTTCCTCAATCCGCGCCAGATCCGCCGGCTGGCGCTGATCGTGTTCGCGCTCAGCCTGATCATGGTGGCGGTGACGCCGTATTTCGGCGCTGAGATCAAGGGCGCACGGCGCTGGCTCATTCTGTTCGGCGTCAATATCCAGCCCTCGGAATTCCTCAAGCCCGCCTTCGTCATCTTGGTCGCCTGGCTGTTCGGAGAATCGGCCAAGCGCGCAGACATGCCGGCCAACGCGTTTTCGCTCGCGCTGCTGCTGGTGGTGGTCGCTCTTTTGGTGATGCAGCCCGACTTCGGTCAGACCATGCTGGTGGTGCTGGTGTGGAGCGCGCTGTTCTTCATGGCCGGCATGCGGTTGATCTGGGTGTTCGGCATCGCCGGCATCGCCGGCGTCGGCCTCGCCGCCGCCTATTTCACGGTGCCGCACGTGGCGAGCCGCATCCATAAATTCCTCAATCCGGCCTCGGGCGACACCTTCAACATCGACATCGCCACCGAAAGCTTCATGCGCGGCGGCTGGTTCGGCCGTGGCCCGGGGGAGGGCACGGTGAAACGGTTGCTGCCTGAGAGCCACACCGACTTCGTGTTCGCGGTGGCGGCGGAGGAATTCGGCGTCGCGCTCTGCCTCGCGCTGGTGGCGCTGTTCGCCTTCATCGTGATCCGCGCGCTGGCCCGCGCGATGCGCAACGAGGACGCCTTCACGCGCTTTGCCGCCGCCGGCTTGGCCATTTTGTTCGGCATGCAGTCGGCGATTAACGTGGCGGTGAACCTGCATCTCATTCCGGCCAAGGGCATGACGTTGCCGTTCATCTCCTATGGCGGCTCCTCGATGCTCTCGCTCGCTTATGCCATGGGCATGCTGCTGGCCTTGACCCGCGAGCAGCCGCGCGTCGCCATGTTGAGCGCGCCGGAGCTTGCGAGCGAGGGGAGCGCGGCTTAGCTCTATTTGTCATGGCCGGGCTTGTCCCAGCCATCCCGCCCTTAGAAATGCAGTGCGTCCCTAAGCAGGATGCCCGGCACAAGGCCGGGTATGACAGCGGAGAGCGTGGCGGTGCAGGACGCGGATAAGCTCATCTTACTGGCGGCCGGCGGAACCGGCGGGCATCTATTCCCGGCGCAGGCGCTTGCCGACGCGCTGCAAAAGCGCGGCGCCGTCGTCGAGCTCGCCACCGACGTGCGCGCGGCCCATTTCAAGTTTCCCGCTCGCAATGTGCACGTCATTCCGAGCGCAACCTTGCGCGGCCGCAATCCGATTGCGCTCACGCGCACCGCTGCGTTGCTTACGTTCGGCATCGCCAAGGCCTGGTCGATGCTCGGTCGCGTGCGCCCCGCCGTGGTGGTCGGGTTCGGCGGTTATCCGACCGTGCCGCCGCTGATGGCCGCGAGCCTGCGCGGCATCCCGACCGTGCTGCATGAGCAGAACGGCGTCATGGGGCGCGCCAACAATATGCTGGCGCCGCGCGTGACCGCGATCGCCACCGGCTTTCGTACCCTCAAAAATTATAACCGGCACTGGCAGAGCAAAATAACGTTCACCGGCAACCCGATCCGCCGCGAAGTAGTCGCAGCGGCGGCGACACCTTATGGCGCGCCGGAAGCGGGCGGCGCCCTGCGCATCGTCATATTCGGCGGCAGCCAGGGTGCGCGCGTGATGGCCGAGATCGTGCCGGCAGCGATCGAACGCCTCGCCGCCGATCTGCGCGCGCGCTTGGCCGTCGTGCAGCAGGCGCGGGCTGAAGACCTCGACACGGTGCGCGGTATCTATGCCCGGCTTGGCGTTGCCGCCGAATGCGCGCCGTTCTTCGCCGATCTGCCGGTGCGCATGGCGGCCGCCCATCTGGTGATTGCGCGTTCCGGCGCCTCTACGGTGGCCGAGCTCTCGGCAATCGGCCGGCCGGCCATCTTGGTGCCGTTGCCGCATTCCTTGGATCAGGACCAATTCATCAATGCCGGCGTGCTCGAAGCCGCCGGCGGGGCGATCCGCATCGAGCAGCGCGACCTCACTCCGGAACGGGTGGCGGCCGAGATCGCAGGCCTGGCCGGTGACCCGGGACGGCTCGCCCGCATGGCGAAGGCCGCCAAATCGGCCGGCACCACCGATGCCGCCGAACGGCTGGCCGACCTGGTATTGAAAGTCGCGGGAATTTAAGGATTACCTTAAACGCAGCCTTGTTTCGGCCTTGCACCTCCTGCAAGAAATGGCCGCGCGCGGGCGATGCGCGCCTAGTTGAAAGGCTGAGGGCGACCCCATGAAACTGCCGCGCGACATCGGTCCGGTGCATTTCGTCGGCATCGGCGGCATCGGCATGAGCGGCATCGCCGAGGTGCTGGCCAATCTCGGCTACACCGTCACCGGCTCGGACGTCGCCGACAGCGCCAACGTCAAGCGGCTGCGCGACAAGGGCATCAAGGTCGCCATCGGCCACAAGGCCGAGAACATCGACGGCGCCGACGTGGTGGTGGTGTCGTCCGCCATCAAGCAGGACAATCCCGAACTCGTGGCCGCGCGCGCCAAGCGGCTGCCGGTGGTGCGGCGCGCCGAAATGCTGGCCGAGCTGATGCGGCTGAAAAGCTGCGTCGCCGTCGCCGGCACCCACGGCAAGACCACCACCACCTCGCTGGTCGCCGCGCTGCTCGACGCCGGCGGGTTCGACCCGACCGTGATCAATGGCGGCATCATCAACGCCTACGGCACCAATGCGCGGCTCGGCGCCGGCGACTGGATGGTGGTGGAGGCCGACGAATCCGACGGCACCTTCCTCAAGCTGCCGGCCGACATCGCCATCGTCACCAATGTCGACGCCGAGCACCTCGACCACTTCAAGACCTTCCAGAATGTGCAGGACGCCTTCGTCGCCTTCATGGAGAACGTGCCGTTCTACGGCTTCGTGGTGATGTGCACCGATCATCCGATCGTGCAGCGGCTGGCCGGCCGCGTCGTCGACCGGCGCATCATCACCTACGGGGAAAATCCGCAGGCCGACGTGCGGCTCGTCGATCTCGGATCATGCCGGCGGCAAGTCGCAGTTCTCGGTGCTGTTCCGCGACCGCGACGGCAAGGACGTTCACAGCCATCCGCAATCTCGAGCTGCCGATGCCGGGCCGCCACAACGCGCTCAACGCCACCTCGGCGGTGGCGGTCGCGCATGAGCTGAAAATCCCGGACGACAAGATCCGCACGGCGCTCGCCAAGTTCGGCGGCGTGAAGCGGCGCTTCACCCGTGTCGGCGAATGGAACGGCGCCGTCATCATCGACGACTACGGCCATCATCCGGTCGAGATCGCGGCGGTGCTGAAGGCCGCGCGCGAATCGACCAAGGGCCAGGTGATCGCGGTGGTGCAGCCGCATCGCTATACGCGGCTGAAGACATTGTTCGAGCCGTTCTCGACCTGCTTCAACGACGCCGACGCCGTGATCATCGCCAACGTCTATCCGGCCGGCGAAGCGCCGATCGAAGGCGCCGATCGCGATCATCTGGTCGAGGCCGTGCGCGCGCGCGGCCACCGCCAGGTGCTCCCGCTCGACGGGCCCGAGCAACTCGCCGGCCTGATCAAGGGCATGGCCAAGCCCGGCGACTACGTGGTCTGCCTCGGCGCCGGCTCGATCACGCAATGGGCCTATGCGCTGCCGGAGGAGTTGAAGGCGCTGTGAGCTTCCCCGACATCGTGCCCGACTTGAAAGCGCAGATGCCCGAACTGCGCGGGCGGCTGCTGGCCAACCAGTCGCTCGCCGAATTCACCTGGTTTCGCGTCGGCGGTCCGGCGCAGGCGTTCTTCATGCCGGAGGACGAAAACGATCTGGCTTACTTCTTGCGCAACGTGCCGGCCGACATTCCGGTCAACGTGATCGGCGCCGGCTCCAACCTGATCGTGCGCGACGGCGGCGTGCCGGGCGTGGTGATCCGGCTCGGGCGCGGCTTCAACGAGATCAAGGTCGAAGCGGACCATCGCATCGCCGCCGGCACCGCTATGCTCGACGTGATGGTCGCGCGCGCGGCGCAGGCGGCCGGCATCGCGGGGCTCGCTTTCTTCAGCGGCATTCCCGGCTCGATCGGCGGCGCACTGCGCATGAACGGCGGCGCCTATGGCGGCGAGACCAAGGACGTGCTGATCGAAGCGCGCGGGGTCGACCGGCGCGGCACATCTGCGCAGCTACAGCAATGCCGAGATGGGATTTTCCTATCGCCACTGCGGCGTGCCCGACGACGTCATTTTCACTGCGGCCTTGTTCCAGGGCCGCGCCGGCAATCCGGAAGAGATCGCCGCCGAAATGGCCGAGATCAAGAGCAAGCGCGAGAAAAGCCAGCCGCGCAATCGCACCGGCGGCTCCACCTTCAAGAACCCGCCCGGCGCCAGCGCCTGGCAACTGGTGGACGAGGCCGGCTGCCGCGGCCTTGTCGTCGGCGGCGCCCAAGTATCGCCGCTGCACAGCAATTTCCTGATCACTCTCGAAGGCGCCAGCGCGGCCGACATCGAGACGCTCGGCGAAACCGTGCGCGAACGCGTGAAGGCGCATTCCGGTGTCGAACTGGAATGGGAGATCAAGCGGATCGGGATAAAGTAAGGAGACGAAGCGAAATTACAGTTTTTCGCCCGGCTCTTTCATGAGGAGATTGCGCTCCTTAAGCCAAGGATTGATGGCGAGTGCGCGCTTGAGCGGTGTTTGCGCCTCTATCTGGTTGCCCTGTTGGGTCAGAATGATGGCCTTGCCGGCGAGCGCCGCAAAATGCATCGGCTCCAGCTCCAAAGTGCGCTCTAGCGCTGCAAGCGACGCGTCGAGGCTGCCCGCGAGAAACAACGCATAAGCGAGCTGATTCCAGCCTTCGGCAAAGCGCGGTTGATGCTTGACCAGCTCTTGCAAAGCGGCGACGGCATTGCCGTAGTCGAAGCGCAATTGCGCTTCTCCGGCGACCGCCAGCAAGCGCCGCGATTCGTCGTCTGCCGGACTTAGCCAGAATTTCCAGAGCCGGTTCTCGATTTCGCGCGCCTCCGCTTCGTCCTTGGCCGCGGTCAATTCGGCGAATAGCGTGGCGCGCTCCTTGGCCGCGTTCTCGCTCAGGCCGACCATGGGCGGTAGCGTCGGCGGCTCGGCGCGCAGCGGCGCGCTCATCAGCGCCATCCAAGTCGCAATCGCCAGGGCACCGGCCAATCGCACCGACATGGGGTAAGCTTGCCGGCCACCCTTCGGCTTGGCAAGACTGCGCTCGACGCCGCAACCGATCTCGCTTCTATTAGGCGTCAAGCGAATCAGGGCCCCGCATAGACCCATGAAACACGTCGCCGTATTGATGGGAGGCTGGTCAGCCGAACGCGAGATATCGCTGCGTTCCGGCAAGGCCTGCGCCGATGCGGCCGGGCGGCTCGGCTATCGCGTCAGCCGACTCGATGTTGACCGCGAGGTGGCGGCGCGCTTGCGCGAACTCAAGCCCGACGTCGCACTCAACGTATTGCACGGCCGCCCGGGCGAGGACGGTACGCTGCAAGGTTTGCTGGAAATCCTCGGCATTCCTTATTCCCATTCCGGCGTGCTGGCCTCGGCGCTCGCCATGCAGAAGGACATCGCCAAGACCGTGCTCAAGGCCGCCAGCGTGCCGGTGCCGGGTGGCGTCGTCGCTATCCGCACGGAAGCGGCCAAGCGTCATCTGCTGCCGCCGCCTTACGTGATCAAGCCGGTGGCGGAAGGCTCTAGCGTCGGCGTGTTCATCGTGCGCGAAGACCACAAGCATCCGCCACAGGAACTGACGCGTCCCGACTGGAGCTTCGGCGACAAGGTGCTGATCGAGCCCTATATCCCCGGCAAGGAACTCACTTGCGCGGTGATGGGCGACAAAGCGCTCGGCGTCATCGAGATCATCCCCACCGTCAAATTTTACGATTACGAAGCCAAATACGCGCCCGGCGGCTCCAAACACCTGCTGCCGGCGCCGATTGCACCGGCAGTTTACGAAGAGGTACGGCGCCTGTCGCTGGCGGCGCACCGCGCGCTCGGTTGCCGCGGCGTCAGCCGCACCGACTTCCGCTACGACGACAGCCTCGGCGGTGCCAAGGGTCTCGCCTGCCTGGAGGTGAACACCCAGCCCGGCATGACCGAAGTGTCGCTGGTGCCCGAGCTTGCCGCCCATGCCGGCATCGGTTTCGAGGACCTGGTGCGCTGGATGATCGAGGATGCGTCGCTGGATCGGTAAGCGGCGGCTAAACGCGCTGAATTTGCCACACCCGGCCGAAGTTAAGGCTCCCCGCTCATAATCCGTAAACTTTTACTAATCGTTTACCAAAGCGCCCCAAGACTAGGCATTGGCCGCGTTTCTTAGCGCTCGGCCGTGAATTCGCGCGTGCGCATGTGTCGGTACCACGACGCCTGAGTACCAATCGGGGCATGACCGAAACCTCGTTCGTGCCAGAGCTTGCTGCCCATGCTGGGCCAACGTTGAAGAGCCGGTCGCGATGGATGTTCGAGGACGCCTCGCTCAATCGCTGAAGCTGATCCTGAAACGACGCGCCAAGGCCGCTCCGCGGCGGCGCGCGCACACTTGGTCGGCATCGGATTCGACGTTGCTGCGCTTCGCGCGCCACTCATTCGATGCGCTGTTGAATTTGAACGTGCCGCGCGGTGCCGGCGCCAGCGCCGCCGCTTTGTTGCTGCTGGCCACCACTTGTTACGGCGTGGTCAAAGGCGGCCACGGTCCGGCGATCGAAGCGCAAATCCAGGACATCTGCGATGCTGCTGCCAACAGCGCGGGCTTCCGCATTTCCGAGATCGCGCTCGCCGGCGAACATGAAGTCAGCCGGGAGGATATCCTCGGCCTCGCCGGCATCACCGGCCGCTCGTCGCTGCTGTTCCTCGATGCCGGGCAGACGCGCATCCGGCTGTTGACCAATCCGTGGATCGCGCAAGCCGCGGTGCTCAAGCTTTATCCCGGAAGGCTGCGCATCGAAATCACGGAGCGCAAGCCCTACGCGCTGTGGCAGAAAGACGGCCGCGTCTCGCTGATCGCTGCCGACGGCACCGTGCTGGAATCCTATGTGCCGCAGCGCTTCGCGTCGCTGCCGCTGGTGGTCGGCGCCGGCGCCCAGCACGCGGCGCAGGACATTCTCGATTTGCTTAAACGCTACCCGGCAATCGCCAAGTCGGTCGAGGCCTCGGTTCTAGTCGCCGAGCGGCGCTGGAACTTGCATCTGAAAAGCGGCGTCGAAGTGCTGTTGCCGGAGCGCGAGCCCGCGCACGCGCTGACCATATTGGTCGATCTCGATCGCGACAAGAAGCTAATGTCGCGTGACATCGTGACGGTCGATCTGCGGCTGCATGACCGCGTCACCGTGCGGCAATCCGATGCCGCGGCGGCAACGCGCGAGGAGGCGCTCAAAGCCGCCGAGAAGGACAAGAAGGCCAAGCGCAAGGGAACCGACGCATGACGGTGCTGCGCTTCGGTCTCACGCCCAAGATGAAGCCGGTTTCACCGCGGCGCGCCGCCGTGGTCGCCGGGCTCGATATCGGCACCAGCAAGATCGTCTGCCTAATCGCGCGGCTCGAGCCACAGGCGCCGCAGGACGCGCTGCGCCGGCGCAGCCACGGCGTGCGCATCTTGGGCTTTGCCCATACCGCGGCGAGCGGCATCAAGAGCGGCGGCGTGGTCGACTTGGTCGAAGTCGAGGAGATGGTGCGCCAGGCCATCGATATCGCCGAAAGCACGGCCAATGTGCAGCTCGAATCCGTGGTGGTCTCGCTTTCCGGCGGCCGCCTCGGCAGCGAGCGTTTCGTCGCCAATATCGAACTTTCCGGCGGTGCGGTGACCGATGGGGACATCGGCCGCGTGCTGGCGGCGGCCAGCCGTCATTCGGTGCGCGATGGGCGCGCTGTGCTGCATTCGTTGCCGATCGGCTATGCGCTCGACGCCGCCACCGGCATCCGCGAGCCGCGCGGCATGCTTGGCCGGCGCTTCGGCGTCGACATGCACATGGTCACCGCCGACGTCGCGACCGTGCGCAACCTGATGCTGGCGGTCGAGCGCAGCCATCTGGCGGTCGAAGCCATGGTGGCCTCACCCTACGTGGCCGGTTTGGCGGCTTTGGCCGACGATGAAGCCGATCTAGGCGCCGCCACCATCGATTTGGGGGCGGGAACCACCACCCTGGGGGTATTTTCCGGCGGAAAATTCGTCCATGTCGACGGTTTTGCCCTTGGTGGCCACCACGTCACCATGGATCTCGCGCGCGGGCTTAACACCCGCATTGCGGATGCAGAGCGAATCAAGGCGATTTATGGCAGTGTTTTGTCCGGTGGATCGGATGAACGCGACATGATCACGGTACCTCCGGTCGGGGATGATGAGCGCGAGCCGCCGCAATTCGTCGCGCGCGCGGCCCTTGTGCGCATCATCAAGCCGCGGGTCGAGGAAATTCTGGAAATGGTGCGCGACCGCTTGAAGGCTTCGCCGTTCGCGGCCGAGCCGCGCGCGCGCGTGGTGCTTACCGGCGGCGCGAGCCAGCTTGCCGGCATCGCCGATTTGGCCGCGCGCATATTGCGCCGGCCGGTGCGTATCGGGCGTCCCCTGGGGTTAGCCGGCTTGCCGGAAGCAGCCAAGGGTCCGGCATTCGCCGTCGCGGCGGGCCTGCTGGTCTATCCGCAAGCGGCACATCTTGAACACTTCGAACCGCGGCGAACGCGGCAATTGATGACAGGAACGGGCGGTTACATGGCACGGGTCGGACGATGGCTGCGCGAAAGCTTCTGACCCACAACAACGGAACCACGATGGGACCGGCGGCGGACCGGACTCCTTCGACGGCGTGCGGGCATCAGCCTGCTGCCCGTGCATCAAAGAGGCAAACATGACGATCAATCTGAAGATTCCAGACATTCGCGAAATGAAGCCGCGGATTACCGTGTTCGGCGTCGGCGGCGCCGGCGGCAACGCGGTCAACAATATGATCTCGGCCGGGCTACAAGGCGTCGACTTCGTCGTCGCCAATACCGACGCGCAGGCGCTCACAACGTCGAAGGCCGAACGCATCATCCAGATGGGCACGCAGGTGACCGAGGGTCTCGGCGCCGGCTCGCAGCCGGAAGTCGGCCGCGCCGCCGCCGAAGAAGTGATCGACGAGATCCGCGATCATCTCAGCGGCGCGCACATGGTGTTCGTCACCGCCGGCATGGGCGGCGGCACCGGAACCGGAGCCGCGCCCGTGATTGCTAAAGTCGCGCGCGAGCTCGGCATCCTCACGGTCGGCGTGGTCACCAAGCCGTTCCACTTCGAGGGCCAGCGCCGCATGCGCTTTGCGGAAGCCGGCATCGTCGAACTGCAGAAAGTGGTCGACACGCTGTTGATCATCCCGAACCAGAACCTGTTCCGGGTCGCCAACGAGAAGACCACCTTCGCCGATGCCTTCGCGATGGCCGACCAGGTGCTCTATTCGGGCGTCGCCTGCATCACCGACCTGATGGTCAAGGAAGGCCTGATCAATCTCGACTTCGCCGACGTCCGTGCGGTGATGAAGGAGATGGGCAAGGCGATGATGGGCACCGGCGAAGCCTCCGGCGAGAAGCGCGCGCTTACCTCCGCCGAGGCCGCGATTGCCAATCCGCTGATCGACGACGCTTCCATGAAGGGCGCCCGCGGCCTGCTGATCTCGATCACCGGCGGCAAGGACCTCACACTTTACGAAGTGGACGAGGCCGCTACCCGCATCCGCGAGGAAGTCGACCAGGACGCCAACATCATCGTCGGCGCCACCTTCGACGAAAGCCTGGAAGGCATCATCCGTGTCTCGGTGGTGGCGACCGGTATCGATCACGCCAATGCTCCGCGTCAGACGACGCAGCCCGCCGAAAACGCCCTCAAGGAGCTCGCCAGCAAGATGCGCAGCGATAGCCGGCGGATTGCCGATCGCATCGAGCGCACACCGGCGCCGGCGCCAGTTGCCGCCAGTGCCGCGGCGGTTGAATCCGCCGCCCACGCCGCGGTCGCCGCCGCGCTTATGGCACCAACCGCGATCGAGGACGTTTCGATCCGGCCGCTGCCGATGAAGCCGTCGCTGTTCGAGCCGGCACCGGGCGAGGCGGCGCAAGCCGAACCGCCGACGCCGAAGACCTTCATCCCGCCGGCGCCCGAACGGATGGTGGCGCGCACGCCGCGCATGCCGCGTGTCGACGAACTGCCGTTGCCGGCGCAGAACGAGATCAAGGCGCAGCGCGGCGAGCTCGGCGAAGATCACCCCGAGAAGCGCCGCATGTCGCTGATGCAGCGGCTCGCCTCGGTTGGCATTGGCCGTCGCGGGGAGCATACCGAGCCGCCGCTAGCGCCGCGCACCGCCCAGGCGATGCCGCCATTCGAGCGGCCGCTGCGGCCGACGGCCCGCCAGCCGGAAGGCCGTCCAGGCGACCCGGTATCGGAATATGCGCGACGCTCGGGGCCGCAGGGGCTCGACCCCCATGGGCGTCCTGCGCCTGTGCATAACTCGGCCGACGAAGACCAACTCGACATCCCGGCCTTCCTGCGCCGCCAAGCCAACTGACGGCCTCACAAAAAGCCATGACGGCCCCGCCCGGACCCCCCGGCGGGGCCGTCAGGCTATGGGCCGCCGGTTGTATCTTTCTTTAACATATTGAATTAAAACGATTTTATAATACCGCTCGATCCGTTCCCGGGGTTTCGAACGCCTGTCACATGGCGGTAAGCCCGATCAGGGTGGTGCCGTCCCGGCTGTTCGCGCGCTCAATTGCGGCAAAAAAGAGTAACAGTCGGTAAGAAGACGTGAGTTGGAGGATGCCGGCCTAATGGCCTAAGTTTCAGGTGCAAAAGGGACTTTTTAGTCCCTCGGGGGTGTCTTCCGGATCGCGGGCAGGCGCAGTTTTGACGGCCGAAATGTGGCTCCGGCAGGAGCAAGGGGTGGGACGTGCGGCTTGCTTGTAGGCCGGCGTAAACGGGTACGATGAAGGGTGCTAAGCAGACAACGCTGCGCGACCAGGTTGCCGTCTCGGGCATCGGCGTGCATTCCGGCAGCCCCGTCACCCTGACGCTAAATCCCGCAGACGACGACACCGGCATCGTTTTCCAGCGCGTAGCCGCCAACGGTTCGATCGAGCGCGAGATTCGCGCTGACGTGCGCGCGGTCACCGCCACCGAATTTGCCACCGTCCTGGGCGATTCCTCTGGTCCGCTCTGCTCCACCGCGGAGCATCTGCTGGCGGCGCTGCGCGGGCTTGGCGTGGACAATGTGGTGGTCGAGATCGACGGACCTGAAGTGCCGATTATGGACGGCAGTGCCGCGCCATTCGTCGACGCCATCGATCAGGCCGGCCTCACTGCGCGCGCGCTGCCGCGCCGCTATATTGAGGTAATCAAGCCGGTGCGCGTTTCCAAGGATGGCGCACTGGGCGAACTGCGGCCCTACCAGCACGGCTTCCGGGTCGAAGCGGAGATCAATTTCGATCACCCGCTGATCGGCCACCAGGCGCTGGCCTTCGACATCGAGGCCGATACCTTCCGCCGCGAGATCGCGCGCGCCCGCACCTTCGGCTTCATGAAGGACGTCGCCAAATTGTGGAGCGCCGGCTACGCGCTCGGGGCCTCGTTCGAAAATACGCTGGTGATCACCGAGGATCGCGTGCTCAATCCGGAAGGCCTGCGCTACGGCGACGAATTCGTGCGCCACAAGATGCTCGATGCGATCGGCGATCTGGCGCTCGCCGGCCAGCCGTTGCTTGCCGTCTACCGCACCGTTCGCGGCGGTCACAAACTCAATCACGCGGTGCTGTCCGCCCTGATGGCGGACCGGAGCGCCTGGCGGGTGATCGAAGCAGCCGAACCGGTCCGCCGCACGCGCGGCAAGGCACAGATTGGCGCCGGTCTGATCGCGGCGGCCTACGGGCCGGAAATGTCCTGAAAAGCTCAGGATTTGCGCTTAACCTTCCGCCTTAATCCCGGCCGATTGTCCGCTTAATCGCTTGGCGGGGCCGCGTTTTTTCGTCTAAACCAGCGCGGGATGAGGGCGTTGCCGCAAGGCTTGGAACAGCCCTCGGGGGAACTGGACACGACCGCGTGGGATGAGTTTGTGCCCAACGATTTAGCGACCAAGAATTCCATACCGATGAAAATCGCGCCTAGCGACGGCGCGTCTATGGCGTTGCCCGTTCGCGGCGGCCGGTCCCGGTTCGTGCGCGTGCTGGCTGTGGTGCTGCTGGCGGCGAGCCTGGGCGCCTGCAGCAGCTTCAATTTTTTCGGCAAGGACGACACGCCGCCCGACGAAGCCGCCGACCGGCTCTACAACGAAGGCCTCTATTTGCTCAACTCCAAGCACGACCCGCCGGCCGCGGCTAAGAAATTCGAGGAGGTCGACCGCCAGCATCCCTACTCGGAATGGGCGCGCAAGGCGCTGATCATGACCTCCTATGCCTATTACCAAGCCGGTGCCTATGACGATTGCGTCACCGCGGCCCAGCGTTACATCACGCTGCATCCGGGCAGTCCGGACTCCGCTTACGCGCAGTACTTGATCGGCGCCTCCAATTTCGAAGAAATCCCCGACATCACCCGCGACCAGGAGCGCACCGAGAAGGCGCTCGCCGCGCTGCAGGAAGTGATCCGCAAGTATCCCACCACCGAATATGCCGTCAGCGCCAAACAGAAGATCGAGATCGCCCGCGACCAGCTCGCCGGCAAGGAAATGGAGACCGGGCGCTACTATTTGGGCAGGAAGGACTACACCGGCGCCATCAACCGCTTCAAAGTCGTGGTCACTAGGTACCAGACCACGCGCCACGTCGAAGAAGCGCTGATGCGGCTGACCGAAGCCTACATGGCCCTCGGTATCGTCGACGAGGCGCAGACCGCCGCCGCCGTGCTCGGACACAATTTCCCCGACAGCGTCTGGTACAGGCACGCCTATACGCTGGTGAAAACCGGCGGCACCGAGCCGTCAGAGAATAAAGGCTCCTGGATCAGCAAGGCGTTCCGCAAGGTCGGGCTGGGCTAAGCCACTTGTCATGCCCGGCAAAAGCGGGGCATCCAGGATGGCAAAGCGATTCCTGTGAAAATCCGCAGTTCCGGTGCTTACTGGATCATCCGCTTTCGCAGATGATGACGGCCTGAGGTTAGGCGCCATGCTCTCCCGACTTTCGATCCGCGACATCGTCCTGATCGACCGACTCGACATCGATTTCGCCGCCGGCCTTGCCGTGCTCACCGGCGAGACCGGTGCCGGCAAGTCGATCCTGCTCGACGCCTTTGCCTTGGCGCTGGGCGGGCGCGGCGACCAGGCGCTGGTGCGGCAGGGCGCCGAGCAGGGCCAGGTGACCGCCGTGTTCGAAGTCGATCGCTCCCATCCGGCGCGCGCCTTGCTCTTGGCTCACAATTTGGCCCACGATATCTCGGCCGAGGACGAATTGATCCTGCGCCGCGTGCAATTGGCCGACGGGCGCACGCGCGCCTTCGTCAACGATCAGCCGGTGAGCGTGCAGGCGATGAAAGAACTCGGCACCGCGCTGGTCGAAATCCACGGCCAGCACGACGAGCGCGCGCTGGTCGATGCCTCGACCCACCGCCGCCTGCTCGACGCCTTCGGCGCGCTGGAAGCCGACGCCGCCAAGGTGGCGTCGCTCTGGGACGCGCGGCGTGAGGCGCAGGCCGCGGCCGACGCCCATCGCGCCGAGGTCGAGCGCGCCAAGCGCGAGGGCGACTGGTTGCGCCACGCGGTCGAGGAACTCGGCGGGCTCAGCCCGCAGGCGGGCGAAGAAACCGCGCTCGCCGAGCGGCGCACCGGCATGATGCAGGCCGAGAAGGTGGCCGAGGACCTGCGCGACGCGCACGAGGTGATCGCCGGCGCCAGTTCAAACGTGCCGGCGCTCGCCGGCGCGATCCGCCGGTTAGAGCGGCGCTCCGCGCAGGCGCCGAGCTTGGTCGAGCCGGCGGTGAAGTCGCTCGATGTGGCGTTGACCGCGCTGGAGGAAACCCGCAGCCATCTCGAAGCCGCGCTGCGCACCGCCGATTTCGATCCCGCCGAACTCGAACGCATCGAAGAACGCCTGTTCGCGCTGCGCGCCGCAGGCCGCAAATACAACGTCCCGGTGGACGAACTGGCGGCGCTTTCGGCGCGTTACACATCCGACATCGCGCTGATCGACGCCGGCGAGGAGAAGCTCAAGGCGCTGGAGGCCGCCGCGCGTGCGGCCGAAGCCGACTATCGCGCAGCCGCCGATCGGCTATCGAAGGCGCGCCTGAAGGCCGGCGATACGCTCGACAAGACGGTCAACCGCGAACTCAAGCCGCTCAAGCTCGAGCGGGCAAAATTTTCGACCGAGATCGTCAGCGATGCCGCCACTGCCGGGCCGAACGGCATCGACCGGGTCGAGTTCTGGGTGCAGACCAATCCGGGGACGCGGCCGGGGCCGCTGATGAAGGTCGCCTCCGGCGGCGAGCTGGCGCGCTTCCTGCTGGCGCTCAAGGTGGTGCTGGCTGACCGCGGCTCGGCGCCGACGCTGGTGTTCGACGAGATCGACACCGGCGTGGGCGGGGCGGTGGCCGACGCCATCGGGGTACGACTGGCCAAGCTCGCCACCGGCGTGCAGGTGCTGGCAGTGACCCATGCACCCCAAGTGGCGGCGCGCGCCGACCGGCACTATCTCATCAGCAAGGACGCGCTGGAAAAGGGCCGCCGGGTCGCCACCCGCGTCACCGAGGTGGCCGCCGAGAAAAGGCGAGAAGAGATCGCCCGCATGCTGGCCGGCGCCGAAATCACCGCCGAGGCCCGCGCCGCCGCCGAACGGCTGATCAAACAGGCGAGTTAGCCCACAATCCTCATGCCCGGCCAACCGGGTCCGGCCTTCGGCCGGCCCGGTCGCGAGCTTGTTGCCGGGCATCCACGCCTTTAGATTTCGGGCATGGCCAAAGCCAAAGTCAAAACCGACAAAACGCCCGTCGAATTGCTCACCGCCAAGCAGGCCAAGGCCGAGCACGCGCGGCTGACGGTGGAAATCTCCGAGCACGACAGACGCTATTACCAGCAGGATCAGCCGACGATATCGGACGCGGAATACGACGCGTTGCGCAAGCGCTACAACGCCATCGAGGCGCGCTTTCCGGACCTGCGGACGCTGGAGTCGCTGTCGCTGAAAATCGGCGCCGCGCCCACCGGCAAGTTCAAGAAAGTCCGGCACGCGGTGCCGATGCTGTCGCTCGACAATGCGTTCGAGGATCAGGACGTCGTCGATTTCGCCGCCCGCATCCGGCGCTTCCTCAAACTCGCCGACGACGAAAAGATAACCTTCAGTGCCGAGCCGAAGATCGACGGTCTCTCTATGTCGCTGCGCTTCGAGGATGGGGAACTCGTCACCGCCGCCACCCGCGGTGACGGCGCGAAGGCGAGGATGTCACCGCCAATATCCGCACGCTCAAGGACGTACCGCAGAAGCTGCAAGGGCCGTCACGTGCCGAAAATCTGCGAGGTGCGCGGCGAGGTCTATATGACCAAGGCTGATTTCCTCAAGCTCAACGAGCGGCAGAAGGCGGCGGGCGAGCAGATCTTCGCCAATCCGCGCAATTCGGCGGCCGGCTCGCTGCGCCAGAAGGACCCAAGCGTCACCGCGTCGCGTCCGCTCGGCTTCTTCGCCTATGCCTGGGGCGAGATGAGCGAGATGCCGGCCGACAGCCAGTCCGGCATGATCAAATGGTTCGAGGCCTGCGGCTTCAAGACCAATCCGCTCACCAAGATCTGCCATTCGACCGACGAACTCATCGTCTTCCATCGCCATATCGAGCAGCGCCGCGCCAAGCTCGACTACGAGATCGACGGCGTCGTCTACAAGGTCGACCGCATCGATCTGCAGGAGCGGCTCGGCTTCGTCTCGCGCTCACCGCGCTGGGCGATCGCGCACAAATTCCCGGCCGAGCGCGCCATGACGGTGTTGCGCGACATCGAAATCCAGGTCGGCCGCACCGGCTCGCTCACGCCGGTCGGCAAGCTCGAGCCGGTCGGCGTCGGCGGCGTGATCGTGCAGAACGTCACGCTGCACAACGAGGATTACATCAAGGGCATCGGCGGCGACGGCGAGCCGTTGCGCGAGGGCCGCGATATCCGCATTGGCGACACCGTCATCGTCCAGCGCGCCGGCGACGTGATTCCGCAGATCGTCGACGTGGTGCTCGACAAGCGCCCGAAGAACGCCAAGCCCTATCATTTTCCGACCAAATGCCCGTGCTATCTGCACACCGACATCGTGCGCGAGGAAACGGCGACCGGCGAGGAGGGCGCGCGCGCGCGCTGCACCGGCGAGTTCGCCTGCCCGTTTCAGAAGATCGAGCATCTCAAGCTGTTCGCCTCGCGCCGCGCCTTCGACATCGAGGGCCTGGGCGAAAAGCAGATCGAATTGTTCTTCGAGAAGGAATGGGTCAAGGAGCCAGCCGACATCTTCACGTTGGAGAAGAAGCACAAGAGCAACTGCTGGAGGAGGAAGGCTACGGCGAGACCTCGGTGCAGCAATCTGTTCGCGGCGATCGATGCAGCGGCGCGAAATATCGCTCGATCGTTTCATCTATGCGCTCGGCATCCGCCATGTCGGCGAGACCACGGCGCTGGCGCTGGCGCGCGGCTACGGCTCGTGGAAGGCGTTCCACGACGCCTGCCTGAAGGTCGCCAAAGGCGACGAAGAAACGATCGCCGAGATGGACGCGCTCGACCAGATCGGCGAGACGGTGATCGATAGCGATCAAGGCCTATTTCGGCGAGAAGCATAACACGGCATCGTCGAGCGGCTGACCAAGCAGGTAAAGATCTCGACGCCGAGAAGCCGAAGACCGACTCGGCCATCGCCGGCAAGACCGTGGTGTTCACCGGCACGCTGGAGAAGATGACGCGCGAGGAGGCCAAGGCCACCGCCGAGCGCCTCGGCGCCAAGGCCGCCGGCTCGGTATCGAAGAAGACCGATTACGTGGTCGCCGGGCCTGGGGCCGGCTCCAAGCTGGCCGAAGCCAAGAAGCACGGCGTCAAGGTGCTCAGCGAAGACGAGTGGCTGAAGCTGATCGGCGGTTAGCGCCGCACCAGCCCCGCATAGGCCACCCCGGTCGCCATCACCATAGCCAGCATCATCCAGGCCATCGGCATGGCGGTGCTGGCGCCGGCGAGCAAAACCGTCACCATTTGCGTGGATGCCGCGCCGATCGCCATTTGGGTAAAGCCGGTCATGCCGGCGGCGGTGCCGGCGGCCTGCGGGCGCACGCTGACGGCGCCGGCAATGGCGTTGGGCAGCAGCAATCCGTTGCCGTAGGAGATCACCAGTTGCGGCAGGAAAATGGTCGCGGGTCCTGCATCCGGCAAAGCGGCGACCAGAACGACGGTGAGGCACGCACCGATCAGTTCGAACGCGATGCCGGCCATGATCATGGCATCGACGCCGAAACGCTGCGACAGCCGCGAGGCTGTGAAATTCCCGCTCATATAGCCGAACGACATCAGCGCGAACCACAGGCCGAATTCGGCCGATGAGCGGCCCATCAGGCTCACCACCACATGCGGGCCGCCGCCGAGAAACGTAAAGAACGGCGCCGAGCCGAGCGCGCCGCACAGCACGTAGCCATAGAATTTTGCGCTGCCGAGCAAGTCTTGCGTGTCTTGCCACAGGTTCGCCGGCGTGTGCGCCATGGTCGCCGGCCGCGTCTCCGGCAGCACCATGAACGCCCAAAGCAACACCAACCCGCTGAACAGCGCGAGAAACAGGAAAATCGCTTCCCAGCCGAAGGCGGTGTCGAGAATGCCGCCGATCAGCGGCGAGATCATCGGCGCGATCACCATTGCGGTGGTGACCAGGCCGATCATGGCGGCGGCGCGGTCGCGCTCATAGAGATCGCGGATGATGGCGCGCCCCATCACGATGCCGGTCGCAGCGCCAACGGCCTGCACGACGCGGGCGCCGATCAGCGCACCGATCGAGGAGGTGGCGATGGCGGCCAGCGAGGCCACCACAGCCAAGGTCAGCCCGGCCAGCACCACCGGCCGGCGGCCGAAGCGGTCGGACAGCGGGCCGAGCAGAAGCTGGGCGGTCGCAAGGCTCAAGAGATAAAGCGAGAGCGTGAGTTGCACCGTGCCGGTATCGGTGGCGAGCTGCGTGACGAGACCCGGCAGCGCCGGCACCAGGATGTTGAGCGTGGCCGGCCCGATGGCGGTCATCGCCATCAGCAGCGCCAGCAGACGCCAGGGCGTGACCTGCTTGCCAGGTACCTGCGAAGCGGACGTCAATGCGTCCATCAAGCGATTCCAATCGGCCGGGTCGCGGCGTCGAGCCAGGCCCGCGTGGTCGTATCGAGCAGGGGGCTCAGCACCTCCTGCACGCGTGCGTGATAGCTGTCGATCCAGTTGCGCTCTTTGGCGGTCAGCAGGCGGCTATCGATCAGCCTGCGGTCGATCGGCGCCAAAGTCAGCGTCTCGAAGGCGTTCAGCGGCTTTTCGGCGCCGGCCGGCTCGGGCGCCGCGATCACCAGCAGCAGGTTCTCGATGCGGATGCCGTAGGCGGCGGTTTTGTAATAGCCCGGCTCGTTCGACAGGATCATACCGCGGCGGAGCGCCACATTGCCGAGCTTGGAGATACGCGCCGGGCCCTCGTGCACCGACAAATAGCTGCCGACGCCGTGGCCGGTGCCGTGATCGAAATCGAGCCCGGCCTGCCACAGCGCGGTGCGCGCCAGCGGATCGAGCTGGGCACCGCTGGTGTTCTCCGGGAACACCGCGGTGGCAATCGCGATATGGCCCTTGAGTACGCGCGTGAAGCGGTCGCGCATTTCGTCGGATGGTGTGCCGACCGCCACGGTGCGGGTGATGTCGGTGGTGCCGTCCTCGTATTGCGCGCCGGAATCGACCAGGAACAGTTCGTTTTTTCCGATGGTGCGGTTGGAGGCGCGGGTGACGCGATAATGCACGATCGCCCCGTTCGGCCCCGACCCGGCGATGGTCGGGAACGAGATATCCTTCAACAGGCCGGTATCGCGGCGGAAGCTTTCCAGCGCCTCAACGGCGTCGATTTCGGTTAGCTTGCCGGTTAACGCCTCGCGCTCGAGCCAGGCCAGGAAGCGCGCCATCGCCACCCCGTCGCGCTTGTGCGCTGCGCGGCTGCCGACGATCTCGGTGTGGTTCTTCACGGCCTTCATCAGCGCGATCGGATCGGCGCCGCGCACCGGCTTGCCGCCGTTGTCCGCCACCAGCCGCGTCAGCGCGTCGGCCGCGCTCGCTTGGTCGAGCCGCACGGTCTTGCCCTTGAGTTGCGCAAGGTCGCGGTCAAGGTCATCCGGCGCGCGCACCGCGGCGATCTCTTCCAGCGCGAGCCGTGTGTTGTTGTCGAGCTTGGCCGCCGCTACGTAGAGCGCCGGCTTGCCGTCGCGCGGGATCACCGCGAAGGCAAGCGCCAGCGGCGTATGCGCCACGTCCGAACCGCGGATATTGAATGCCCAGGCGACGTCCTGCGGGTCGGACATCACCAGCGCATCGGCGCGCAGCTTTTTAAGCTCGGCCTGGATGCGCTTGAGTTTATCCGCAGCGCTCTCGCCGGCGAGCTTGACATCGCGCAACGTCACCGGGCCGGCGGGCGGCGCCGGACGGTCGGTCCACAGCGCGTCGATCGGATTGCCGTCGACCGCAACCAGTTCGGCGCCAGCCGTTGCGCAGGCCTTGCGCAACCGGTCGGCGCCCTCCGACGTGTGCAGCCAAGGATCGTAGCCGAGCTTGCTCCCGCCCTTGAGATTCTGTTCGAGCCATTGCTCCGGCGGTGAGTCCGCCAGGTGCTCGACGGAAAAAAGTTTCGGGTCGATCTGTGCCGACGCTTGCACGGTATAACGGCCGTCCACGAACAACGCCGCGCGATCGGCGAGCACGATGGCCGCCCCCGCCGAACCGGTGAAGCCGGTGAGCCAGGCCAATCGCTCCTCGCTTGCCGGCAGATATTCGTTCTGCTGGCGGTCGGCGCGCGGCACGATGAATCCCTCAAGTCCGCGGCGCTTGAGTTCGGCGCGTAGCGCGGTGAGGCGCGCTGGCGCCGCCGCGCCCTCCTGCGAATCGTCGAATGATTGGAACCGGGCCTCGAACATGGCCGGCACTGTAACGCGCTCCCTGGGCGTAGCAACGCAGGCATGCGCTGCACGTCGGGCCAGGCATGTCCGGCGCGATCTTAAGCAGCCACGCGGAAATTTCGCATCGCTTTGACGAGCGTTTCGGCAACGAATCGCCGGCCTGAATCAAATTTGTGCATTGCATTAAATTCGCCAGAATGATGACACCGATCTTTCCGGCTTATTAATCGGATCATGCTGCTTTTACGTGGCTTCCATGCATTGTCATGAGTACTTCGCAGTCGCGGTATAGATTATGTTGCGTCGCAATAGTCAGGGACGAATACCGGGAAATTCGCTGACGTTTTGCTTCTGAAAAGGAGAGATAAAATGGTCGCTCTCACTTACGATGTTGCCCGCGTAGCCACCGCCGCGCCTGCCGCGAAGGCCGGGCGTACGGCAGCCGTGCCGCAAAAGAATTGGTTCGCCCGCTTCATGGATGCGCTGGTCGAGGCGCGCATGCAGCAGGCCCGCCGCGAGATCAAGATGCACGCCCACTTGCTGCCCTACAGCTTGGATGAGCGCGGCAACCGCTTGATCAAGACCGGCAACGAGGACATGCCGTTCGGCGGTTGGTGAATGCCGCTGGTTGTGACTGCGTAAGCCGCCCCGGTCATCCCCGCCCGGGGCGGTTTCGTTTTTGGGGTCGTGGACGTGCCCCGGCTGCGGCGCTGAGCCGGGGCCTTCGTGTATTCAGAATTTGGAACGGTCCCGGGTCTGCAGCGCATCGCTTTGCGCTGCGCTGCGCCCGGGACACGATCAGCGCTTCAACACCAGCGTGACCCAGCCATCGAGCGGAATACGCCGTTCGAGTGTGAAGCCTTGGCCGCGGTAGATCGACAGCACGGCATTGGCGTGGCCCGGCAACAGGCCGGAAAGCACCATGCGTCCGTCCGGCGCGGCGAGCCGGCTGAGCGGCACCGCCAGTCGCAGCAGCGGACCGAGCAGGATATTGGCAAAGATCAGATCGTAAGGCTTAGCCGTCGCGATGGCGCGGGCATTTGCCCCGGCGGCGTGCACGAAGGTGATAAAGGCGCCGGCGCGATTGAGCCGCGCATTGGCGCGGGCGGACTCGACCGCGATCCGGTCAATGTCGCTCGCGACAATGCGGGTGCGGAAGGTTTTCGCCGCCGCGATCGCCAGCACGCCCGATCCGGTGCCGAGGTCGAGCACCCGGGCAGCTCGCCGCCGCTTTGCCAGGTCGTCGAGCGCCAGCAGACAGCCGCGCGTGGTGCCGTGGTGGCCGGTGCCGAAAGCGAGCGCGGCTTCGATTTCGACGCCGATCTCGTTGGGCTTGATGCGGGCGCGGTCGTGCGCGCCGTGCACGATGAACCGGCCGGCGCGCACCGATTTGAGGCCGGCGAGGCTTTCCTGGACCCAATCGACCGGCGCGACCGGTTCGATCGTAAGCGCGGCCGCCGCTGTTTCTCCCGCCGCGAGTGCGACCAGCGCGCGCAAGCCCGCTTCGTCGGGCCGCTCACGGAAATGCACCGCCAGTTGCCATTGGCCGCCGTCATCCTCGAAAGCGGCGCAGGCGGTCGCTTCAGGGTCGAGGCTTTCGCCCAGATAGGCCGCGAGCCGCCGGGCGGTCGGCTGGTCGCAGGCGAGACGGGCGACGGTGGTAGTCATGGCCGCCATTTACAGCGGTTGGTGAAACCGCTGGCAATGGCTATGTAGGACTCGAATGACCATCCAAACGCCTAACGGCAGCGATATCGAAGCGCTTGCATTGGCCCGCCGCAGCGGCTGGCCCGACGATTTGCGCCTGCTGATCGCGCGCTTTCCGCGCGAGCACTGGGAGGGCCATGCCAACCTCGGGGAGATGGCGCGGTTCTGGCTGTCGCGACACGACATGTTCCGCGAACTTGCCACGATGATCCAAACGATCGAGACCCAATTCCGCGCGGGTGCGCTGACGCCGACGGAATTTCCGGACCAATTGGTGCCGCGGCTGCAGTTCCTGCTGTCCCAGCTCAACGTGCACCATCAGATCGAGGACTTGCATTATTTCCCGATCTTCCGCGCCGCCGAGGCGCGGCTGGCGCGCGGCTTCGACGTGCTGGAAGGCGATCACCACGCCATCCACGCCGACATGGCGAAAACCGCCGACACCGCCAATGCACTGCTGCGCGCGCTTTCTGCGAACTTTGCCGGCGATGCCGACGCGCTGCGCCACTGCGGCGACGACTACGCGAGCGCCAGCGGCGCGCTGATCAAGGGGCTGATCCGCCATCTCGACGACGAGGAAGACCTGATCGTGCCGCTCATCCTCGACCGCGGCGAAGCCGCGCTTGGCGTTGCGCATCACGGTTAAGCCGGACCTCGCAAGCGAACCACTTCCGATTGCGCACGATGCCCGTGCGCCCATGGGCATCATGTTTCGACGCTATATACAATGCAAATTTGACTCATCAGAATGGATCGGGGCTGACTACCGATGCGGGGCGACCGACCGATGAGCGACGCATTCGCAGGCAAAGTCGTTTTGATTACCGGCGGCGCCCGCAATCTCGGCCGGGCCATGGGCATCGCCTTTGCCGCCGGCGGCGCGTCGGTTGCCATCAACGCGCGCTCGCAGCGGCCGGAACTGGCGGAAACGCTCGCGGCGATCGAGGCCGCCGGCGGCAAGGCGACCGCGGTCATCGGCGACATTACCGATCGCACTGCGGTCGACCGCATGGTGGCGGCGGTCGTCGAGCGTTTCGGCCGGCTCGACATCCTCGTCAACAATGCCGTCACCCATGCCACCAAGCCGTTTCTCGAGCTGAGCGTCGAAGACTGGCGTGCCCCGATTACCGTCACGCTCGACGGCGCGTTCCACTGCACGCAGGCCGTTGTTCCGGCGATGATTCGTGCCGGCGGCGGCAGCATCGTCAATATGGGCGGCCTGTTCGGCCACATGCCGATCGCGAACCGCGCGCCGACGGCGGCCGCCAAGGCCGGATTGGCCGGATTGACGCGCGCGCTCGCACTGGAGCTGGCCGAGCACAATATCAATGTCAATTATGTCGCGCCGGGTCCGGCCAACACGGTGCGCGCCGGCCCATTCAATTTCGATACCAAGCGCATTCCGTTCGGCCGTTTCGCCGAACCTGCCGAGATCGTCGCTGCCGTCATGATGCTGTGCGGGCGCGACGGCCGTTTCATCACCGGACAGACCATCCACATCAATGGCGGGCTGTTCATGAACAACTAGAACAATCGGGAGATAGGGAGGAATTCATGCGAGCGATGGTGATCCGAGTAGGCTTGTGCCTTTGCGCCGCCGTCATGTCGGTTACGGCCCGCGCAGCCGACTATCCAACCCGGCCGGTTCACGTGATCGTCGGGCTGACCGCCGGCTCCGGCGTCGATTTGATGGCCCGCATCGTCGGGCAAAAGCTCGCCGAATCGATGGGGCAGCCCTTCATCATCGAGAATAAGCCGGGCGCTGGAAGCAACATCGGCACGCGCTATGCGGCGCAGCAAGAGTCCGACGGTTACACGATCTTCGTGGCGACCGTCGCCAACGCGATCAACGCGACGCTCTACAAAAATCTGCCATTCGACGTTCTCAAGGATTTCACACCGGTGATCCTCGCCGCCACCGCGTCCAACATCCTGGTCGTCAATCCGTCGGTACCGGCGCAATCGGTGCAGGAACTGATCGCGCTGGCGAAAGCAAAGCCGGGCAAGCTGACGGTCGGATCGAGCGGCGTCGGCACGGCGCCGCAGATGACGGCCGTGTTGTTCCGCCACCGCGCCGGCATCAATGTCGTCGACGTCCCGTTCAAGGGCGGCCCGGAAGCGACCTCGGCGCTGCTCGGCGGGCAAATCGACTATCTGTTCGCTATCACGTCGACGGCGTTGCCTCACGTGAAAGCAGGGCGCCTGCGCGCGCTGGGCGTCACCAGCCGCGAGCGCACGGCTTTGTTGCCCGACGTCCCGACGCTGAGCGAGTCCGGCTTGCCTGGCTTCGAGGCCGTGACCTGGTTCGGCTTCGCGGTGCCGAAAGGCACCCCGCGCACCATCATCGATCGGCTGAACAAGGAAATTGCAAAAGTCCTGGCCATGCCCGATGTGAAGCAGAAGCTCGCCGTGCAGGGCATCGACGTCGCCGGCGGCTCGCCCGAACAATTCGACAGCTATATGCGCGCCGAATTTGCGAAATGGGGCGGCCTGGTCAAGGAAACCGGGATGTCGCTCAAGGAGTGATGCCGGAGCAGCCGTAGCTTTTGGGCGATCAAAGCGTGAACTCATAAGCGGTCAGCCAATGTCGGCGCGAATGCACCAATGAATGTCCGTTGTCGGAGTCAAAGCGGACATCGCGCGGATTTGTCTGTCTGTCCGCTAATGACCTATCTCGGACATTGTTGCCTCCATAGACAGCCCCCGCCCTCGACCATAAGCTCAGACTGAAATCAGCGTAGAACGGGGCGATATTTATGGCCGAGGAACGTGTCGAACGCCGTCTCGCCGCTATCCTCGCTGCTGATGTCGCTGGCTACAGCCGGCTAATGGGGCAAGACGAGGAAGCCACCCTCGTTGCGCTCAAAAACTCGCTGAATGCTGTTATTGAGCCAAAAATTGCTGAATACCGCGGCCGTATCGTTAAGACCACAGGCGACGGTGTGCTTGCGGAATTCGCCAGCGCCGTCGATGCCGCTCGCTGCGCGCTCGACATTCAGCGCGTCATGGCCGACCGCAACACCGGCATCCCGGAAGACCGCCGCATCGAATTTCGCATCGGCATCAACGTTGGCGATGTGATCATCGACGGCGCTGATATTTTCGGCGACGGCGTGAATATTGCGGCACGGGTGGAGACCTTGGCGCGGCCCGGCGCGATTTGCGTTTCCGAAAATGCCTACCAGCAGTTCAAGGGCAAGATCGCCACCGAGGCGAGCGATATGGGCGAGCAGCAACTCAAAAACATCGTGCAGCCGGTACGCGTCTATGGCCTACGGATGCAGGAAGGCGGTTCCGCTGCGGCGTTAAGGCTTCCGGAAAAGCCATCGATCGCCGTGTTGCCGTTCCAGAATATGAGCGGCGATCCTGAGCAAGACTATTTCGCCGACGGCCTGGTCGAGGATATCACCACCGGCCTGTCGCGCTTCAAATGGTTATTTGTCATCGCCCGCAACTCCACCTTCATCTACAAGGGCAAGCCGATCGATATCAAACAGGTCGGCCGCGAACTAGGCGTGCGTTACATACTCGAAGGCAGCGTGCGCAACGCCGGAGGTCGGGTGCGGATCACGACGCAATTGGTCGAAGCGGAGGAGCGCACACACATTTGGGCTGAGCGCTACGATCGTGCGCTGGATGACATTTTTGCGCTACAGGATGAGATCACCACCAGCACGGTCGCGGCGATCGAGCCGAGCCTGCGCCGGGTCGAGATCGAGCGCGCCAAGCGCAAGCGGCCGGATAGTCTCGACGCCTATGATCTGGTGCTGCGCGCGATGGCGTTTTCGAACTCGGGAATGCCGGAAGGTGCGTCGCAGGCCATGCCGCTCCTTGAGCGCGCGCTTGCGCTCGAGCCCAACTACGCACTGGTCCACGGTCAAATCGCCTATTGCCAGGAGATACTATATTTGCGCGCCGGCCGACGGGAAGAAAATCGTCTGGCCGCCATTCGCCACGGCCACGCCGCGATCACGTTGGGGCCGGACGATGCCACGGCCTTAACCTACGGAGGCATCGCCATCGGCCTCGTCGAGCACGACCGGGCGCTTGCGCAGGATGCGTTTAATGCGGCTCTGGCAATTTCTCCCTCCGCCGCCTCGGCCTATCTCTGGGGCGCACTGATCCTGGGCTGGGGCGCCGAAGCCGAGCGCGCCATCGAATGGGGCGAACGCGGCATCAGGCTCAGTCCCTTCGATCCATGGATCACGGCGGCATTCCACGGAATTTGCCTCGGGCATTTTATGCGCGGCCGCTACGAGGAAGCGTTGGCCGCCGACCGTCAGGCCGTTCGAAGCAAACCCGGCTTCAGCATTTCGCATTGCCTGCTGGCGGCGGTGCTGGTGAAGCTCGGGCGCATGGACGAGGCGAAGGCCGCCGCCGCGCGCGGCCTCGAATTGCAGCCGAATTATAGCAGCCACGGGCAGTGCGACGCGATCGGTTGCGTGGCGGAGCTTGCCGCGCCGCTCATCGAGGCAATGCGCGCGGCTGGTTTGCCGGAGTGAGCCGCGCTATTGCTTGGCCTCCGCTAAAGACGCCGCCAAGTTAGGAGCGTTATGTCTGCTTGTAGCACAAAGCGGACGTGCACGAATCCGCCACCAACATTCGCTTTCGGCGGCAAAGCGGACATTGACTAACCGTCGCGCACCAGCCCAAATTTTTATGAGTAAACGCCTTAGCTAAATCGCTACAGTTTTAATTAACGACGTAAATGATCCTTGTAAAACTAGGGTGATAGTTCCGCTTGAATTTGCCGCCGTATCTCTCGCGGCCGGTCGATCGAGCGGAGGCTAGCGTGCTCGAATCATTGAATGCCTGGATCGAAACTTTGCGCTTTACCTGCGAAGTGCAGGGCGTCGTCGCAATGCGCTTTATGCGGCTGGCGCAGGGCGGGCCGCAAGCCGCCGCGGAAGTGCGCCTGATGGTCGCCGAGAAAATCGACGCGTTTACCGACGCCGAAGTGGCGCTCGCCCGCGCGCTGACCGACGGCGAAGGGATCGTGGCCGCCGCCGAACGCGCCTATGCGCCGCTGCGCCGCTGCGTGCACGCCAATAGCGGCCGCCTGTCGCACGTAGTTCCGCTTTAACCGCCAGCGCGGCGTCAGTGCCGTTTGAAATACTGCACCGCGCGCTCGTGCCGCTCGGCCGCCTTGCGTGACGTGAAGGTGCCGAGATTGCGCCGCTTGCCGGTGCGCGGATTTACTTTCCGCGAATAGAGCCGGTACCTGCCCTCGCTCAGCTTGCGGATCATGCGCGCGCCCGCCGCCGCTTGCGGACCGCGGCCTGCGCCTTCTTGATGTTGGCGAGCTGCGCGCGCCGCATCGCCGGCGTCGGCTTTTCGCGCGCTGGAATCTTGCGGCGCGGCTTGGCGATGAAGCGGTCGCCGCCGAGATGGCGCGGCACCGAGCCGAGCTGCTTGAGCATCTTGCGCGCGGCCGCCGTGTCGGGCGCGAGCCGTTTGCCGTCGATATGCGCCTCGTTCTTGCCGACCAGCCATTTCTGCGTATCCCAGGAACCGTTGGCGCGCCTTCCGGCGACGCGTTCGATGCCGCCGCGCGAACCGACGTCCTGGTTACGGAAGAAGACAAACTCGGTGCGCGGCCGCACCTGGATGTGGAAGAAGCCGCCGCTGCCGCGCGCGCCCGGTTTGGCGCGGCGAGACGTGCTGCGGCGTTTGCGGGATTTCGGCATGGCAAACTCCCGATTGTGCTGATGGATAAACTATAACGAGAGCACAAGTTCCGTAACTTGGCCTTGATCTAGGACAACGGCGCCGTCTCACCAGCCGAACGGGAAGCCGCCGAACAGGCCGCGCCGCGGGAAAAATTGCCGCTCGCGGTAATAATAATAGCGTCGGGCGTCGTCATAGCGGCTATAGCTGCGCGCCGGGCGGGGCACCGGTTCGTTGTCGGCGATGTCGCCGTCCTGGGCGGCGCGCGCCACCGCCTCACCGCCGCCGGGGATCGTGCCGGTGAGCACGACCATGGTGTTCTTCATCGTGTGCCGCTTGACCAGGTCCCACAGGATCGACGCGTTCTTCACCGACAGCCGCACGCAGCCATGCGAGGCCGGCTGGCCGAGGTTGCGGTGATTGGTGCCGTGGATGGCGTGGCCCTTCTTGGTGAAAAAGATCGAATAGGGCATCGGCGCGTCGTCCCACTCGCGGCTGTAGTGCTCCTTCTCTTTGCGGAATGGGGTGTAGGCGCCGGCCGGCGTGTCGTAGCGCGCGATGCCGGTCGACACCGGCCAGCTGTAGAGCTGCTCGCCGTCGGCCGAGACGGTCATCTGCTGCGTGCTCTTGTCGATCTGGACCAGCAGGTCGGCGCGCGCGGGCGCGGCGAAGACCAGCGCGGCGAGCGCGGCAGCAAGGCGGAGACGCATGATGGACCTCCCGAGCCTAACCCGCTTGCAGCCTAGCAGGTTCCGCCCGGCGGGATCGTGGCAGGATTTCACCTCTCCCCGTAAACGGGAAAGGGGGAAAAGCGCGCCTTAGTGCTTCCTGGCATCCACCCGGTAGCCGGCGATGGTCTGCTCGCCCAGCGCCTTGGCGGCTTCCAGCCGGTGCAGGCCCTCGATCAGCACGAAGCGCTCGCCGTCGGCACGCACTTTGATCGGCACCTGCTGGCCGTCTTTGAGCATGCTTTCGGCGATCTCGGCGACGCGCTTGTCGTCGAGCGTTTTGCGC
This sequence comes from uncultured Alphaproteobacteria bacterium, assembly GCA_963770985.1. Lineage (GTDB taxonomy): Bacteria > Pseudomonadota > Alphaproteobacteria > Rhizobiales > Xanthobacteraceae > Pseudolabrys. The sequence goes on from CAVYRR010000007.1 coordinate 527,287, forward strand.
CGCTCGATCGGCACGTAGATCTTGGCGACCGGGAAATTCTCGCGCTTGAGCATGACGGCGGGAGGCTAGCACAGTTTTCCGCCCTCATCCTGAGGAGGCTGCGAAGCAGCCGTTTGTTGTGCGGGTATGATCGACTTTAGCCCGGAATGAGCGCACGATGGCGGCGACCGAAACGCCAGCTCAAAGCGGCCGGGCCTTCCAGCAACCTTCCGATCGGAACCCATCCGGGTGTCCGTTGTCCTCGCACCGGCTGCGCGCCGGTCGAAAGGAAAACCCATGAAATTACCTCCCATCCTGCAAGGCGAATCGCTGACGCGTCTGCTGCAGGGCGTCGCCATCGGCGCCGTGCTCACTTTGACCGTCGGCTTCGGCTGGGGCGGCTGGCAAACCGCAAGCAAGTCGGAGAAGACGGCGGAGCAGAGCGCCACCAAAGCGGTGGTGGCGGTGCTGGCGCCGATCTGCGTCGAGCGGTTCCAGCGCGCGACCGACGCCAAAGCGTCGCTGATCGCGCTGAAGGCGACCGACTCCTGGAAGCAGGACAGCTTCGTCGAGAAGGGCGGCTGGGCGACATTCACCGGCAGCGAGCCCAACCAGAGCGTGGCCGAGGCTTGCGCCAAGCTGCTCAGCGACCTGAAGTAGCCGCGGCCGCACGCTCGCGTCGTTGCGGGGTGCGAGCGCAGCTCGCTCTTTCCCCGGATGCGGTGCACCGCTCATCCGGGGCCGTTCCAACCTCCGACTATGGAAAGGTCCCGGGTCTGCAGCGCACCGTTTCACGCTGCGTTGCGCCCGGGACAAGCGGCTAATTCCCTAACTCCAGCGCCCAATAGCGCCTGCCGTTCGCGCCGGTGGCGGAGGCGAGGCCGTAGGCCGAGACGTCGCCGCGCAGCATGTTGCGGCGGTGGCCGCCCGAGCGCGACCACATGCGGATGGCGCAGTCTTCCGTGGCGCAGCCGAACGCGACATTCTCGGCATGGGTGCCGCCGGAAAAGGCGAAGCGCTGGCGGAAGCCGTTGTGATCGAGATGGTTGCGGTTGGCCATGCTGTTGGCCTGCTCATAGGCCATGGCGGAGAGCGTGGAGCTCACGCTCAGCGCCGGCCGGCCGTGCTGGGCGCGGAAGGAATTGAGATCGAGGGCGTTAGCCGGCGCGGCGAATGCGGCGGCGGCCAGCAGCGCGAGCGTCGCGGCGAAACAACGAGGCATGGCGGTGAGCTCCGTCGAAACGAGGACGGTCGAGTCTAGCAACACCGCGTCCGGCCGGAAAGTTCGCCCGCGGCCGCCTCAATTCAGATTGGCCGCCAGCTGCTCGCGCGCCGGCCGCTCGCGGCCCGCGGCGACCGCGCCGATCGGGCTCGCGTCCTCGACCGGTCCCGCCGTCCAGCGGCTGCCGTCGAGCGGCGTGATGCGCACATTGGGCAGCAGCCCGAGTTCGAGCGTCGCGTCGAAATAGCGCATGGCGCGCTCGTTCAGGTCGATGACGCGGCCGGGCGCCAGCGGGCCGACGTCGTTGATCCGCACGATCGCCCGCCTGTCCTCGCTCTCGACCAGCGCATAAGCGTGGCGGTAACTGCGGCCGTAGCGCACGCCGCCGAAGCGCTCGCGCAAGTCGATCTGGATCGCCGCGGTCCAGGCCTCGGCGTCGTACATCTCGCCCGACGCCGTCTCGGCGCTTTCCGCCGGCATGCCGGGAGCGCGCGGGTTGTACATCGAGGCGCTGCCGAGGATCGGCTCGCGCATCAGCGGCGGCGCCGGACGCTCGCGCTCCGGCGCAAGCGCCGCCAGCAGCGCCTGCTGTTCCGCCGCGGCCGGCGCGAAATCGAAGCGCTGCCACAGGCTGCCGCGCGCGCCGCCGCCGGCCAGCCGCAGCACCGGCGGGAGGTCGGCGGCCGCCAGCGGAACGGTTGCCCGCTGCGGCGCATAGGGCGCGGCCCGCTCGGTCTTCTTGTCCTTGGCGGCCTGCGCCAGCGCCGGCCGCGGCGCGGCGGCGTTGACGAAAATAATCATCAGCGGCGCGATGGCCGAGGCGATGGCGCCGTGGCCGCGCGGCGATAGCCCGCGACCCGGGCGGGTTCCCGGCCATGACGACTTGCGCTTTATCGGCATAAAACCCTCGGACAAATGGAATTGCATCCGAGTCAAATTCAAGCGCGTTACGCTTAAAGTCCGGGTAAAATTCTACCGGCAAAAAGATCGGAGAATTTTAGGCAAATGCCGCGCGCCGGCCGTGCCGGGCGCGATTTTGCAGCCAAACACGGGCCAAGTCGCCGGCTTAGGCCTTTCCGATGGCCCGGCCCATCGCCATATGAATTTTTATGAGCGAGCCGCTGATCGTCGTCATCCCCCACCGCCTCGGCAAGGACGAGGCGCTGCGCCGCATCAAGGACGGCATCGCCCGCGCCAAGACCGAGTTCGCTTATCTCATCAGGATCGAGAACGACGCCTGGGACGGCGACCGCTTGAGCTTCGCGGCCGCCGCGCTCGGCCAGCATGCGCACGGCGTCATCGACGTCTACGAGGGCGCGGTGCGGCTGGAGGTGACGCTGCCCTGGCTGCTGGCGCGCTTTGCCCAGGCGGTGCAGCGGGTGGTGGGGCAACGCGGGCAGTTGATGCTGGAGAAGAAGTGACCGCGCCGCTCAGCGCCGCTTCCGCTCCGGCTTGGTCAGGGCTTCCGCCACGCTGCGCGGCCGCCCGCTGCCGATCACTTGCGCGGTGCATTTCTGCTCGGCCTCGCAGTGGACGATGCAATCGGTGCCGGGGCCGCCTTTGCAGTCGGTGCCGCAGCCATAGCCCTTGGCATCCTGCGAGAACTTGCCGCCGGCCTTGTCGCAGGCGCTCTTGAGCGCCTCGGCGGTCGTCTTGGGAAAAGTGAGGTCGCGGGCGGGCGCCGCGCCGCTGAGCGCAAAGGACAGCGAAAGCGCGCCGGTCAGGACGAGCAAAGCGGTCAGATGTCGCATCGGCGGACTCCCACGGGTCGCCGCCCCCGCATCGATTATGTCACAATTTGCGCGCGCGGGAAGCGGGCTGTTGCCTCACGCCACGCAGACGTATTGCGCGCCGCGCATGCCGAGCCGTTGCGCCGCGCCGCGCGCCAGATCGAGCCGGGCGCCTTGCGCGTAGGCGATGCCCTACGGTCCGGTGTCGTTGACGCGCACGGTGAGCGAACGGCCGTTGTTGCGGATTGGTCACGGTCAGCGTGGTGCCGAGCGGCCAGGTGCGCGCGGCCGCGGTGTTGCCGTTCGGGTCGAAGCGTTCGCCGTTCGCCGTGCGCTTGCCGACCGAATAGTGGCTCGCCAGCACTTCCTGTCCGGCGCATTTGCCGGACGGCTTGACGTATTGATGAATCGAGCCCCAGCCCGCCGCGTTGGCCGCACTCAGCGTGAGCAGGCTGGCGAGCAGCCCGATGCCGATAGCTTTCACTGATGATGTCCCCGTCGATGTTGTGCAGGGGGCCGGGTAGGCAGGCGCAAGATGGCGAGAACAAGGCGCGGCCGGCGCGGGCGGGACGGGGCTATGCGATTTTGCCGGGGGTGGCGGAAAGCGCGCGAGTGAGCGTGGGTGCAGGCGGCGCGGCGATTAACGTTATGCGGCGCCACGCTCGCCGAGAGTGTTCGTCATCTTTTTGCAAGGACGAGCGACCATCCCGGCTACGTCGCGGGCTGTCGCAAACCTGCTTAGCGCCCTCATAAACGCAGGGGCTTCCCGGAGGATTTCCGCAAACCTTAGAGAGTTCGCGATGCGAGACGCATTGCCGATTTGGACCACGCCAGCCCGGCCCGCCTTTGCAGCCGCAGCCCTGGCACCAACAGTCGGTTTGCGCTTGGGCGCGGACGGAATTGAGGCCGAGGGCAGAGGCGGGGGTGGCGAGGGCGATGAAGACGAGACAACAGTAGGGCGTTGCGCGCATGGCGGTTTCATTTATTTCTTTGCTTTGACTTTTGGCAGATTTTTAAGCTCATTTACACTTACAGCCAGAAACTCGGTACTCTTTAAATCGATCTTGCCGTTGAGCCCGAGCACCGCTATGCCAACCACCTCGAATTTATCGTTGACGACCGGACCGCCACTATTTCCACCAATTATCTTAGGCGTGATTTCTAAGAAGTAACGGCGCTCTTCGGAAAAGTCCGAATAATTGTTCCTGACTCGACGCGAATTGGGCGCGCGGCATGATGCGCCGGATATCCCAAAAGCCGAATTGTAGCGCCTTTGATAGGGGCCGGTCCTTTGTTGAGTGGAATTGGAATGTACACCGCTCAACACCGGTGGTATTGTCAAAATTGCAAGGTCTATGTGAACTTCTTGCGCGATGACAGTTACCGGATATTTCTTCGTGTGGTCTGAGGGATTGTAGACATAAAGTTTAGGGCCCACACAGTGAGCGCAAGTTATCAGACCATATCCCTCCACGAAAAAAGCAGTTCCTTGTCCTCTTCATGTTCAACGACCCATACGGCCTGTAATGCAATCTCTTCCTTCGTCAGTTCGGTACGAATCTTTGAGCCTGTGGTGAGTTTATTGAATTGAGTAGCAAAGTTTCTGAATAATATGTCGGGACGTCCTCGGACGTAGCCGATGAATCCGATCTTGCCTCTAACTACAGATTTAAAATTTGCAGTATTGTCATTATGTATTTTAGTGAACTCACTTTGTGCGGCAGCCAGTCCGAATTTTTGCCATGCGTGCAGCATTGCGCGAACTTCTCTAATGAAACGCCTTTTGACGTTAATTCGCTTGTTGACAATTAAACCTGTAACTTCCTGTCGATGCTGTCGCTGTGACAGGCGCACCTTCGCAGGATTGATACGAAAACCATTGCTTTCGATGATTGCCGTGAGAGTGGGAGATATATGGCAGACGGAAGTTCCGTCGGGCTGCCGCATACGAGTTGCTAGAGACATTGATCCCGACGAAGAGAATGTCAGATCATCAGCGTATCTGGTATAGACGCAGCCGTGGGCTTTTGCGAGGCGTGAGAGTTCAGTGTCTAGCTTGGAGCAAATGAGATTGGAAATAACTGGAGAGCTCGGCGCGCCTTGGGGTAGTTTATTATCTAACGTGCACGCCTTCGCAATGGCAGCCGCAATGGTCTTATTTAGATTGTATGGCGGCTTAAGCAGCAAACCGTATATGCGGCCGTAATTAATCGAGCCGAAGAAATCTTCTAGATCGATATTCAGGACAAACCGTTGTCCTACGTGAGGCCGAGCATTGCTAATTATATTTCGGCCGGTCACATAGCCATTTACGCAAGGCTTAAATAATCTTAGTTGGTCGAGTTCTCGACGGATGCTTTGCTGAATTAGTTTTATATTTGAGTGGGGAGCGTGGATTGTCCGAGTGCCGCCGCGTTTCTTTTTAATTTCGAACGTTTTGTATTGGCTGCTTAGTGCCCTTTTATAAATGTAATAGCCCAGCTGCTTCGCTGTGCACCCGAAGATCCAAGCTAGCTCCTGTAAATTCGTGGCGCTCTTAATGGTCATAATAAAATGCGAGCGCAGCCGCGAGGATTTCACCCTTATCTAAACGCCATGGTCCATATATTTCATGGTCCATACAGCGGCCAGTGGTGGTTCTGCAGTAACATTCGAACTCAGGTCGCAGGATCAACGACCAGAACAAATATCACGGCTGCGCTCAATGGTATATATCGACCACAATATGCAATCGTCAAGTTAGAGGCTGCTTACTCCCTCACACCCTCTCTACAAAACTATCCACCACCCGCTTTTCGCCGGCCTTGTCGAACCTGATGGTCAGCTTGTTGCCGTCCACGGCGGTGACGTTGCCGTTGCCGAATTTCTGGTGAAACACGCGCTCGCCGACCGCGAATAAAGACGTGGCGCCGGTCGATTTGGCCACCAGTTCGCCTTCGATCACAAGCGGCGTTTTGCCCCGCGCCTTCACCCCCTCCCGGCGCGCGCCGCGCGCCGACCTCCCCCCTCCAGGGGGAGGTGAAGAAGTGCCGTCTTCATCGGCGGCGTCATCAAAAACGCCGTCCGGAACGTAACGGGGCTGGCCGTTCTCGCTGAAACCCCCGCGCCCCTTGCGCTGCTGGGCGCGCTGCCAGCCGGGCGTCGAGTAGTTCGAGCCGAAGGACGTCGTCTCGTCGAAACGCGAGGCACCGTAGCCCGACATGCCGAAGCCGCCGCTGCCGCCGGCCGGCTCCTTCACCTCGACATGCGCCTCCGGCAATTCGTCGAGAAAGCGCGAGGGCATGGTCGAGGTCCACAGCCCGTGGATGCGCCGGTTGGTGGCGAAATAGATCTTGGCGCGCTTGCTCGCGCGCGTCAGCCCGACATGGGCGAGGCGGCGCTCCTCCTCCAGCCCGGCGCGGCCGCTCTCGTCGAGCGAGCGTTGATGCGGGAACAGGCCTTCCTCCCAGCCGGGCAGGAACACGGTGTCGAATTCCAGCCCCTTGGCCGAGTGCAGCGTCATGATGTTGACCGCCTGCTCGCCTTCGCCGCTGTCGCGCGTCCATCACCAGCGCGATGTGCTCGAGGAAGCCGTTAAGGTTCTCGAATTCCTCCATCGAGCGCACCAGCTCCTTGAGGTTTTCCAGGCGGCCGGCGGCGTCGGCGCTTTTGTCGGCTTGCCACATCGCGGTGTAGCCGCTCTCGTCGAGCACGATCTCGGCCAGCTCGGTATGCGGCATGGAGTCCTTGCGCGCGCGCCAGCGCTCGAAGCCCGCCATCAAATCTCGTAAGGCAAGTCGCGGTTTCGGCTTCATCTCGTCGGTGGCGGAGAGCGCGGCGGCCGCTTCGGTGAGCGGAATGCGCTGCTTGCGCGCGTGGTCGTGCAGCATCTGCACGGTGGCGTCGCCCAGCCCGCGCTTGGGCACGTTGACGATGCGCTCGAAGGCGAGGTCGTCGGCCGGCTGCGCGATCACGCGCAGGTAGGCCAGAGCGTCGCGGATTTCGGCGCGCTCGTAGAAGCGCGGGCCGCCGATCACGCGGTAGGGCAGGCCGAGCTGGATGAAGCGGTCTTCGAATTCGCGCATCTGGAACGAGGCGCGCACCAGGATGGCGATCTCGTCGAGCGGATGGTCCTCGCCGCGCTCGCGCGCGTCGCGCTGCAGCTGCTCGATCTCTTCGCCGATCGAGCGGGCTTCCTCTTCCGAATCCCAGCCGCCGGTGACCTGCACCTTTTCGCCCAGCACATCTTCCGTGCGCAACGTCTTGCCCAGACGTCCTTCGTTGTGCGCGATCAGGTGGCTGGCCGCCGCCAGGATGTGGCCGGTGCTTCTGTAGTTGCGTTCGAGCCGAATTATTTTGGCGCCGGGGAAATCGTGGTCGAAGCGCAAGATGTTGTCGACCTCCGCCCCGCGCCAGCCATAGATCGACTGGTCGTCGTCGCCGACGCAGCAGATGTTTTTTTGCGCGCGCGGCGGCACCTCGGCCTCATCCTTCGAGACGGCGCTTCGCGCCTCCTCAGGATGAGGGATGAGGTCTTCGCCCGCGGCGATATCTTTCTCCTCATCCTGAGGAGCATCACGCAACGCACTGCCTTCCCCCTCATCCTGAGGAGCCTCGCGCAGCGATGCGTCTCGAAGGATGAGGCCACCCGATGGCGCGGCCGTCTGCGGTTGCGCCAGCAGCCGCAGCCACAAATACTGCGCCACGTTGGTGTCCTGATATTCGTCCACCAAGATGAATTTGAAGCGCTGCTGGTACTGGCGCAGAATTTCCGCAGACGCGCGGAACAGCCTGATGTTCTCCAGCAGCAGATCGCCGAAGTCGGCGGCGTTGAGCGTCTTCAGCCGCTCCTGGTAGGCGAGGTAGAGCTTCTTGCCCTTGCCGTTGGCGAAGCCGGCGGCTTCCCCGGCCGGCACCTGGTCGGGCGTCAGGCCGCGGTTTTTCCAGCCGTCGAGGATCGCTGCGAACACCCGAGCAGGCCATCTTTTCTCGTCGAGCTTCTCGGCTTCTAAGAGCTGTTTGATCACGCGAATCTGGTCGTCGACGTCCAGAATCGTGAAATTGCTCTTGAGGCCGACCATCTCGGCGTGCCGGCGCAGGATTCTTGACGCCGATCGAATGAAACGTGCCAAGCCACGGCATGCCCTCGACAATTTGGCCGACCATCTGGCCGACCCGCAGCTTCATCTCGCGCGCCGCTTTGTTGGTGAAGGTGACGGCGAGGATTTCGCGCGGATGCGCGCGGCCGAGATTGAGGATGTGCGCGATGCGCGTTGTCAGGACACGGGTTTTCCCGGTTCCGGCGCCCGCCAAAACCAATACGGGCCCGTCCAGGCTCTCCACCGCCTCGCGTTGCTCCGGGTTGAGGTCGGCGAGGTAAGCCGCGCTTCTCGCCCCAAGCGCCCGCGCGGCGATGCCGCCCGGGGCGGGCGCGGTTAAGTCATTGTGGACGGGCAGCTTTTTCGGTTCGGCCATGAGGTCCAAGCAGGCGGATAAGCGATTTGTCAGGCCCAAGATGGCACTCGCGGGCGGCAATTGGGAGGGGCGCAAGGCCCGCTTGTCGCGCTCCTCCCCCGGAACTAGCGTTCGGTCTGCGGCATGATCTGGCCGAACTCACGCTGGTCACCCCCGAACTCAGTTGTCTTCGCCCTCTTTCCGGAAAGGAATGGTCTTGTGCGCCTGAAAAACAAGGTTGCCCTGGTCACCGGCGGCGGCCGCGGCATCGGCCGCGACATCGCGCTCGCTTATGCCCGCGAGGGCGCCCATGTCGTGATCAACGACGTCGACCCGGCCACCGCCGAGGCCACCGCCAAGGAGGCAGCCAGCCTCGGCAGCAACAGCCTCGCCGTGGTGGCGGACGTTGCGAAGTCCGCCGACATCAATCGCATGATCGAGACGGTCATCAAGACGTTCGGACGTGTCGACATCGTTGTGAACAACGCCATGAAGATCGTGCCGGGCAAATTGGAGGCTTTGCCGGAAGAATCCTGGGACACCACCATGAATATCGGGCTGAAGGGCGCGTTCCTGGTCAGCCAGGCGGCGGCGCGCCACATGATCGTGATGAACACAGGCTGCATCGTCAACATCGCCTCCATAGCGGGCCTATTCCCGTACAACTGGGCGGGCGCCTATTCGGTGGTGAAGGCCGGGCTGATCATGCTGACCAAACTGCAGGCGATGGAGTGGGCGCCCTACGGCATCCGCGCCAACGCCATCACGCCCGGCTATATCCGCACGCCCGGCACCGAGGCGATGTATGCCGATCCGGAAATCTACGAAGGCCGCCGCAAGGGCGTGCCGATGGGCCGCGTCGGCACGGGCGAGGACATCGCCGGGCCGGCGATTTTTCTGGCGAGCGACGACGCGCGCTATACGACGGGCAGCGTGGTCGGCGCCGACGGCGGCCAGGCGGTCGGGTATTTCCTCAGCGTGCCGGGACGGAGGTTCTCCGGTGGGAGGATCGATTAGCCGGCGAGCTAGTAAACCGGCACTGGTATGTTAGGGCCGGGTGCAAAGTGCCAATAGCTAACTTTTTCTGCGCGGGTCTTTGATTAGGTTTGGCAAAATGCGACCGTCATTGCCGAAAGCATCTAGGACTTCGTTACAAAAATTCTTAATTTCATCTGCGTCTGCGCGAACTGCGTACTCGGCACTTCTTTTCGTTGAATTTATGACATCGTGTCCCTTGATCTGCGCTTCAGTCTGATGATTAAGACCATCACGTTTTACCCATTCTCGAATATGCTCCTCCCACATAAGCTTCCCCGTCTTTATGATAGTTTCAGCTGCAGAAATGTCTGACACGAGATTTGGACACCGTGTTGGTATCGCGAGGACGTAATATGCAGAAAAAATCCCGTCGAGGGACTTTGTACGTGATGCGGCACTATCACTGCGGAGCCCGATGCCTGCAATTGCATCAGATTTGGAGCACCTAACAAGCGTCTCATCGCGCCCTTGCAGCCCAGCGCCAACCATCTCGATAACTTTGTCATCGATGACTCTTACAGACGTTTGCCAACCATTTTGGTTGTGACGACTGACGAGGCTCAAAACATAGCCATCGTGTGTCTTTCGTGATTTTACTATTGTGGCCTCACAGCCTGAACCGCCGCACGAGCTGTAATTATCTTTATTGAAGATGGTAATGCCGTCTGATTTCCGATGATATGAGCGGCATTCCTGCGGACTGTTGCCCCAACTGCCAATTAGGGCTTGCGGTGCGCCGTTGGTCTCTTGGGCGTATAAAAAGGGAGACGGCACCATGCATGCCGCTGCGATCAGCAACCATATGCTTCTCACCGCGTGTTCTCCCCTGCAATCCGTTCGGGTAAATGACACTCCAAATAGCGCCTAAAATGGCATCCACTATAACATTCGGCAGTGGCCCCAGGAAGTTATGAGAGGCGGACTTGCAGTGCTGCCAGTGTTCTTCACCTCGAACAACATCGAGGGTTTCGGGATGAAGTGGACGCTCGCTCACGGCTCTTCGTCACCCTGAGGTGGCCACGCGAAAGGCGACTCTCGATGGATGATGGCCCGAGCCATCCATCGTTTGAGGCTTGCTTCGCTCGCACCTCAGGCTGACGGATCACCAACATCGACTCCGCCGACTCCGCTCGAAGCGATTTCGCTCTTTAAAACGTCAACTCTTCCCCAGCATCCTGACGCTGCGCCCGGCGCCTTCCGGCCGCGGCAGCACCGCATGCGCCGCCTTCATGCGTTTGAGCAGGCGCAGAACGCTGTCGTGAAACGGCGCAACTTTCTTGGTCGTCATGTTGACGCTCAAGGTCATGTTTTCCGATGTCGCCGACACCCAGCCTGCGGTCGCGTGCTTGAGCTCTTCGAACAAATGGATGCGCTTGGCGTCGTAGTCGATGAGCTGCACGCTCACGCGCACCGGGTCCTCTAGCTTCAGCTCGCGCAAGTAACGCACATGCGCTTCGACAACCATGGTCGAATGCTGATGCCGTTCGAGATAGGCCGGCCCGAGGCCGATCAATTCATAGACCTCGTCCACGGCGCGGTCGAACAGCACATGGTAATAGGCCACGTTGAGATGGCCGTTGTAGTCGATCCATGGCGGCTCGATCCGCATCACCGTCGAGACGAACGGCGCGGCGAAAACCGGTTCGGAGATCATGCGCTGATCGGATAGACCGCCTTTTCGCCGCTGAGCACGCGCGCAACGTCAGCCGCGCACTTGGTCTGTAGCTCCTCGAGCGCCTCGATCGAATAGAATCCGGTGTGGGGAGACAGGATGACGTTGTCGCGGCCGAGCAAAGGAGAATCCTTGGCCAGCGGTTCGGCCGTCACCACGTCGAGCCCGGCAGCGCCGACTTGCCCCGCGTCGAGCGCGGCGATCAGCGCCGGCTCGTCGATCAGCGGACCGCGGCCGGTGTTCACGACGTAGGCGCCTTTCTTCATCTTGGCGAAGGCGGCCGCATTCAACATGCCGCGCGTCGCCGGCAACAGCGGTGCGTGCATCGAGACGTAGTCGGAGCGCGCGAGCAGCGTATCGAGATCGACGCCCTCGACGTTCGCCGCCTTGAACGCTTCCGGTTTGACGAAGGGGTCGTAGGCGATGACCTTCATGCCGAAGGCCTGCGCTTTCGGCGCCACCAGGCGCGGAATGTGGCCGAAGCCGACCAGACCGAGCACCGTTCCTTCGAGGCGCCGGATCGGCACCACCGCCGGCATTTCCCAGCGGCCGCTCTGCACCAGTTTGTTGGAGAGCGGGATCTTGCGGATCAGCGCCAGCAGCAGCGCCATGGTGTGGTCGGAAACCTCGCGGATGCAGTAGTCCGGCACGTAGTTGACGGCGATGCCTTTCTCTTTGGCGGTGGGCAGGTCGATATTGTCGACGCCCAGGCCGAAACGGCCGATCGCCTTGCATTTGGTGAGCTGGCTGAGGATGTCGTGCGTGAGCTTGGCATAAGTGACCAAAATGGCGTCGGCATCCTTAGCTACCGCCAGGATGTCGTCGGCGTTGACGCTTTTCGACATGCGATACGTCGGATTGAGCCGTGCCAAGGCGGCTTTCGCGAGATCGAGCGACGGAAACACGCTGTCGGTGACAGCAATAACTGGGCCGGCCATTGGAAACTCCAAGTTCGGTAGGGCGGGAAAGGGCGGAACTTACGCCAGCGGATTTTTTCAGTCTATTGCCGGCCAAGACGAGCAAATTGATTAGCATCAACGACTTGGGCCCCATTAACCAATAATTAACGCTGCTCGCCCCCGAGAGCATTCCTTGGCTATTCTGAAGAAAAGCCATGGGAGGCGACGCGATGCTCGGCAAGTTAGCGCGAGGAGCGTACATGCTCATTGTCACGGGCATGATCGTGGTTTGGGCTATGTCGGCCGGCAAAAGCAGCCCGGCCGAACCGATGAACGACCAGGCGGTCGTAACCTGGTGGTGCTGATCCGCCGCCGGCGATCCCGACATAGCCGGGGCTATTCGAGCCCGGCCCGCTGGAACGCCCCGGCATAGTGCTTGCGCTCAGCGTCGTGCCGGATCGGCATATTGGCGGCAATCCACGCGAGCGAGATGTTTGGCTGCGCGCGGCGCAATTCCCGCAGCGCTTGTTTTGCCAAGTCCATCTGCCCGGCCATGGCGGCGGCGGCGGTGAGCACGCGGTGCGCGCCGACGAAGTCGCCACGCTGGCGGAGAGCTTCGCGCGCGAGCTTGATGGCGTCATCATAATTGTGTCCGACGAATTGAGCGTACGACGCGATGCCACAATAGACCGCCGAGAATGGATCGCGCGGGCTTAAGCGCAGCGCCCGCCGCGCCGCGTCGGCGGCCTCCTGCCAGCGTCCGCTGTAGGCCAAAGACAGTCCGTAATAGCCTTGCGCCAGCGCAAAATTCGGATTGAGCCGCAAGGCTAGTTCGAATTCGGCGAGCGAATCGTCGAAGCGCCGTGAAATAAGATGGGCACTGGCAAGGGCACAATGAGCCCACGGGTCCTCGCTGTCGGCGTGGATCGCGGCGCGTGCGGCGCGTTCCGCGTTCGCCGGCGTGTTGGCGTCGGCCCAGCCCATATGCGCGCTGAACATATAGCTGCTGGCGAGCACGCCGAGCGCCTGGCCGTAATTCGGGTCGATGCTGATTGCTTTTTCGAGCAGCGCTTGGGCAACCACATTATCCTGGCGGGTGACACGCCAGTAATGCGAAAGCGCGCGCATGACCAGGTCCCACGCGTCCAGGCTATCCGGCGGTTTGCGCTGGGCGTGGAAGTTCTCGGCGGCGTAGAGCTGCGGCTCGATCGCCGCCACGATCGCCTCGGTGATCTCATCCTGCACCGCGAACACGTCGGCCAAGTCGCGGTCGTAACGTTCGGCCCAGATATGACTGCCGGTGGCGACGTCGTTGAGCTGCGCCGTGATGCGGACGCGATCGCCGCCTTTGCGCACGCTGCCTTCGAGCACATAGCGTACGCCGAGTTCATCGGCGATCTGGTTGAGATGAACGGACTTGCCCTTATAGGTGAATGATGAATTGCGCGCGATCACGAAGAACCAGCGCAGTTTCGACAACGCGGTAATGATGTCCTCGCTGATACCGTCCGAAAAATAGTCCTGTTCCGCATCGCCGCTCATGTTCACGAAGGGCAATACGGCGATCGAGGGGCGGTCGGGCAGCGTCACGGCCGGCCGCGCCGGCTCGGCCGCTGCGGCTTCGCGCGCCGCGGCCGTGTCACGCAATTCGCCGACGAAGCGGATGCCCTTGCGCGCGATGGTGCGGATTAGACTCTGCTGCTCGCCGCTGTCGCCCACGGCCTTGCGTGCGGCATTGATGCGGCTGGTCAGCGTCGAATCCGATACGACGCGGCCCTGCCACACCGAGGCGATGAGATCGTCCTTGCTGACCACGCGGTCGCGATTCTCGATCAGGTAGACCAAAAGATCGAACACCTGCGGTTCGAGCGCAACGGGCTCGCCGCCGCGCTTGAGTTCGCGCGTTTCGGTGTCGAGTGAATAAGCCTCGAAACAATAAAGCAAATCTTCCTCCCGCGCCTAGGCGCGGCGATCCGGTCCGGTGCCTTCTGGACCGATAATCAAGGCGATCTCAAGGGCAAATCAAGGGCCCGTCAAAGCCTTTTGCGCCTGCGCGGCGCATAGACCCCGCAACTTTGAACAAGCGGCCCGACGACGGCCCAGACGGAGACAAAGATGACTTTTTCCGACACGCGATCCACCGCCGCCGCCCCCAATACGGGCGGTTAGCCCTGGCATCCCGGGCCGGATCTGGCAATGGATCCACAGGCTCGTGCTGGTCGACCGCCGGCGGCCGGCGCTTCACCAGCTCCCCGATCGCGTCCTCGAGGATATCGGTCTCCACCGCACCGGTAACCACGGCATCACTGTGAATTTGTCCGACGGACTTGCGAACGTGACGCGCCGCGCGCGCGGCCCATGAAGCAAATGAATTTCACGGAACCATCGTCATGACCAAGCCCACGTCACGCGTTAGCGCACCCGACCGCAAGCCGGCCGTTATCGCGCTGCACTGTTCCGGCAGCACGGGACGCCAATGGGGCAAACTGGCGCTGTCTCTCGGCGACCGGTTCACGCTGATCGCACCCGATCTCATTGGCAGCGGCGCCACTCCGCATTGGAACGGCGCGCACCGATTTTGTCTCGCCGACGAGGCGGCACGCATCACGGCGATCATCGACGGGCTGGCGGGCGACGTCCATCTCGTCGGCCATTCGTATGGCGGCGGAGTCGCGCTGCGCGTGACGCGCGAGCGTCCGGCGCGCATTGCGAGCCTGGCGCTTTACGAGCCGACGGCGTTTCACCTATTGCGGTCGCTTGGCCCGGACGGACGGGCGGCAATGGCGGAAATTCGTTCTATTGCCGACGGCGTCGTGCATGACCTGAACGTGGGAGATTACCGCGCCGCGACGCGCCGCTTCGTGGATTATTGGAATTGCGAAGGGACGTGGGCCGGATTGAAGCCGGAGTCGCAGAACGAACTTGTCCGATATATTCCGAAAGCCGCTCTTGAATTCAACGCGTTGATCGACGAGCCGACGCCGCTTGGTGCCTTTCGCCGGTTGGCATGCCCCACTTTGTTCATACGCGGCGCGCGGACGCCCACGCCGACCGCGCTGATCGCGCAAAAACTTTTCTCGATCATGCGTAATACCGTGATCGAAGAAATCCCCGACGCCGGACACATGGGCCCAATCAGCCATGCCGACCTTGTGAGCGAGCTGATCGCCGCTCATGTCGCGGCAGCGGCTGGGGTGGACCGGCCGGCGGACCAGAAAGCCGTCGTTCGCATCGGGACCGCGGCGTGACGGCGCGGCGGCAGTTCGCCGCAAACCATCGAATGGAGACGACAATGCAACGCATCCTGGCACTGCTCTACGGGTTCGCAGCCTATCTGACATTTCTCGGCACGTTCCTCTATGCCATTGGATTTGTCTCCGGCCTCGTCGTGCCGAAGACCATCGACAGCGGATCGGCAACGTCGCTGACCGCGGCGCTGATCATCGACGTGGTGTTGATGTCGATCTTCGCCCTCCAGCACAGCATCATGGCGCGCCCCGCCTTCAAGCGCTGGTGGACGCAATTCGTGCCGAAATCGATCGAGCGCAGCACTTACGTACTGGCGGCCAGCCTGGCGCTCGCCTTGCTGCTCTGGCAGTGGCTGCCGATTCCCGCCGTGGTCTGGCAGGTGAGCAATCCGACTGCTGCGATGATGCTCATGGTGTTGGAAGCGGTCGGCTGGCTAATCGTGTTGTCGAGCACCTTCCTGATCAATCACTTCGAGCTGTTCGGTTTGCACCAGGTCGCCAATAACCTCGTTGGCAAGCCGATGCCGGCGCCGCGCTTCCGCATGCCGTTGTTCTACAAGTTAGTGCGCCATCCGATCTATCTCGGCTTCATCATCGCCTTCTGGGCGACACCGACCATGACCGGCGGGCATCTGTTGTTCGCCGCGGTGACCACGGCCTACATCTTCGTCGGCATCGCGCTCGAGGAACGTGACCTGATCGCGGTATTCGGCGACCAATACCGCAATTACCGCCGGCAGGTCAGCATGATCGTCCCGCTTCCGGCCAAGTCGTCGCGGGACGCGGCTGACGTACGGCAATCGACCTGAAGGTTTCACCCCTGCGGTGTCCTCTGCTAACGTCCGCTCAAGGGACTTAGCAGAGGACTTGTTTTATGGCCGTTGCCCAATCCGCCGGTCCGCAGCATTCCCGCAACCCGGCGGCGATCGAAAAAGCCGTGCGAGAGCTGACCGTGGCATTCGGCAACCGCGTCGTCACCTCGCAATCGGTGCGCGAGCAGCACGGCAACACGCTGACCTGGGTCCCCAACCAGCCGCCGGATGCGGTGGTCTATCCGCAGAACACCGGCGACGTGCAGACCATCGTGCGCATCTGCGCGGCGAACGGCGTGCCGGTCATTCCGTTCGGCGTCGGTACTTCGCTCGAGGGTCACATCAATGCGCCGCTCGGCGGCGTGTCGATCGACGTCCGCGACATGAACAAGGTGCTCAGCGTGCACGCCGAAGATCTCGATTGCGTGGTCGAGCCCGGCATCACCCGCAAGGCGCTCAACGAAAATTTGCGCGACCAGGGCCTGTTCTTTCCCATCGACCCCGGCGCCGACGCCTCGCTCGGCGGCATGGCGGCGACGCGCTGCTCGGGCACCAATGCGGTGCGCTACGGCA
This sequence comes from uncultured Alphaproteobacteria bacterium, assembly GCA_963770985.1. Taxonomy (GTDB): domain Bacteria; phylum Pseudomonadota; class Alphaproteobacteria; order Rhizobiales; family Xanthobacteraceae; genus Pseudolabrys. The sequence continues at coordinate 543,893 of CAVYRR010000007.1, forward strand.
CCATGAAGGACAACGTGCTGGCGATGAAAGTGGTGATGGCCGACGGCGAACTGATGACCACCTCGCGCCGTGCCAAGAAGTCGTCGGCCGGCTACGATCTCACGCGGCTGATGGTTGGCTCGGAAGGAACGCTCGGCGTCATCACCGAGCTCACGCTCAAACTGTCGGGCATCCCGGAAGCGATCGCCTCCGGGGTCTGCCCGTTTCCCTCGGTCGACGCCGCGTGCAAGGCGACCATTCTCACCATCCAGTCCGGCATCCCGATCGCGCGTATCGAATTGCTCGATGCCCTGCAGATCAAGGCGGTCAACGCCTACTCGAAATTATCGCTGCCGGAAGTGCCGACTTTGTTCGTGGAATTCCACGGCAGCGACGCCGGCGTTGCCGAGCAGTCGCAGCGCTTCGGCGATATCGTCGCCGAGCTCGGCGGCGGGCCGTTCGACTGGGCGACCAAGCCGGAGGATCGCAGCCGGCTCTGGCAGGCGCGCCATGATGGCTATTGGGCCGCCCGCAATCTGCGGCCGGGCGCGCAGGCCTTCGCCACCGACGTTTGCGTGCCGATCTCGCGCCTGGCCGAATGCGTCACCGCCAGCCAGCGCGCGATTGCCGAACTCAATCTGGTAGCGCCGATCCTTGGCCATGTCGGCGACGGAAATTTCCACCTCTCGCTGCTGGTCGACATGAACGATGCCGACGAAGTCCGCCGCGCCGGTATCCTGATGGAACGCATCGTCGAACTGGCGCTGTCGATGGACGGTACCTGCACTGGCGAGCATGGCGTGGGGCAGGGCAAGATGAAATATCTCAAAGCCGAGCACGGCGCGCCGGCGCTCGTCGCCATGGCCGCGATCAAGCGCGCGCTCGACCCGCAAAACATCATGAATCCGGGCAAGATCGTCGCGCTCTCGTGATCCGGTTTGGCTTCGGCCCGTGCGTCACCGGCGACACAGATTTGCCCCCAAGGGCCGGCTAAACTGGCGTAATATTTAACAATGTTGAGCATGGACGCCGGGCTCGCTCTGCCCGGCGCCGGAGTTGGCGTTGCAGAACACTCTGCTCGGACTGGCGATCGCGATCATTCTGGCGCTGGTAGCGGCGCTGGTCGGTCCATTGCTGATCGACTGGGGCGGCCATCGCTCGCTGTTCGAGACGGAGGCGAGCCGTCTGATCGGCATCGACGTGCGCGTCACCGGCGCCATCGAGGCGCGTCTCTTGCCGACGCCGTCGCTCACGCTGCACGACATCGAGATCGGGGGCGGCGACAACAAGGTCCGCGCCCGCGCACTCGGCTTCGAATTCGCGCTTGGCCCGCTGATGCGCGGCGAATGGCGGGCGGCCGAGATGCATCTTGTGGGGCCGCAATTGCGCCTCGGGCTCGACGCCTCCGGCCATGTGATCGCGCCGAATCTCGCGATCAATTTTAACCCGGATAGTCTGTCGATCGACCGCTTGAGCGTCGAGGACGGCAAGCTGACTCTCACCGATGCGGCGAATGGCAGCAGTGCGACGCTGAACGGGGTCTGGTTCAACGGCGAGGCGCGCTCGCTGCTCGGCCCGTTCAAGGGAGAGGGCGCCGCAACAGTCGGGACTGAGCTTTATCCGTTCCGTATCGCCGCCGGCCGCTATTCCGATAACGGCGCGGTCAAGCTCCATGTCAATGTCGACCCGGTCAATCGTCCGCTCAGCATCGAAGTCGACGGTATGCTGGCGCTCGCCGGCGCCGAGCCGAAATTCGACGGCACCTTGAGTCTGACGCGCCCGGTCGGCATCGCCTCGCGCAGCGGCGCGCAAAAGACCGAAACGTTGAGCCAGCCCTGGCGCGTGAGCGGCAAGATCAAGGTGAGTGCAGCGTCGGCGCTGATGGAGCAGTTCGAATTCCAATACGGCTCGGAAGAGCAGGGGCTCAAGCTCACCGGCGTCGCCGATTTCAAATTCGGCAAGCGCCCGCGCTTCGACGGCGTGCTGTCCGGCCGGCAGATCGACCTTGACCGCGCGCTCGCCGGCGACGACGGCACGCGGACGCCACCGGCTGCGGCCATCCGCAAAATCGCGGAACTGGCCGGCAGCGCCTTCCGGCCCGCCATTCCGATCCAGATCGGCGTCGGCATCGACCAGGTTACGCTCGGGGGCAGCACGGTCGCGAACGTGCGCGGCGACATCAGCACCGGCGCCACGGGATGGAATCTGGATCGTTTCGAATTTCGCGCGCCTGGCTTCACGCAGGTGAAGTTGAGCGGTCATCTCGCGGTCGGCGCCGACGGTGTGCGCTTCACCGGGCCGGCCGAGATCGAAGCCGGCAATCCAAAGCTGCTGGCGGCTTGGCTGGAAGGGCGCAACGACGTGGCGCAGGCAGAGGCGCGGCCGTTGACGCTGCGCGGGGACGTTACGTTCGGCAGCGACAAAATTGCCGTCGAACGCCTGCAGGCCGCTTTCGATCGCAAGACCGTCACCGGCCGCCTGGCTTATGCGTTTGCGTCCGGCAATCGGGCGGCCCAGCTCGACGCCGCACTCAATGCGCCAGAGCTCGATATCGACGCCGCGCTCGGCTTCGGCAACGCGTTGATCGCCGGCTCCAAGATCGAGCGGCCGCACGACATGACGATCGCCGCCGATATCGGCCGCGCCACCGTCGCCGGTTTTGTCGCACGCAATGCGAGCGCGCGTTTGAAAGTGGACGGCAGCGGCGTCGAGATCGAACGCCTGTCGGTCGAAGATCTCGGCGGCGCCGCCTTTTCGGCGAGCGGCCGCATCGTGACGACGCCGTCGCCGCAAGGCAGCATGCGGGTGGATCTCGATGCGTCGGATATGACGCCGGTGTTGGCGCTGCTGGCCAAATTTGCGCCGAAAACCGCGCAGTCGCTTCAAGGTGGTGCGGCGGTCATGACGCCGGCCAAGCTGCGCGCGCAATTCACCCTCGACGGCGCGGCGCCGGCGACGATCGCCAAGCTCGCTGTTGACGGCAGCCTCGGCCGGGTACGCATCGCGCTTACCGGCGAGGCCAATGCCGATGCGATCGCGCTTAGCGCCGGCGACCTCAAGCTCGACGGCAAACTGGAAACCGCCGACGGCAGGCTGCTGATGACTATGCTGGGTCTCGATCGCATGCTGGCGGTGGACGCCGGTCCCGGCGCTTTGACGCTCAAGACCAGCGGATCGGCGCGCGGCGAATGGCGGATCGACGGCAAGTTGACTGCTGGCGGGCTCGAGGCCAGCGCCAGCGGCACCGCGCGCCCGTTTGCGGACAACCCGACGGCGGCATTGCGTACCACCATTGCGCGCGCCGATGCGGCTCCGTTGCGCGGCGGTTCACGTACTGCGTTGCCGGTCACATTCGCGGGTAACGTTGCGCTGACGGCCAAGGACCTGACGCTGAGCGATATCAATGCCACCGTCGCGGGCGCCACGATGCGCGGGAAACTCGCGCTGACGCTGCCGGCGCCGCATCGCTTGCAAGGGGAGATCGACGCGGACGGCATCGATGCAGCGAGCCTGATCGGGGCGGCGATCGGCATGCCTGCGCCAGCCGGCAACGACAGCAATACGACCTGGGTCTGGCCGAGCGAGCCGTTCACCGGCGGCGCGTTCGGCGACTATGACGGTCAGATCGCGCTCAAGGCGCGCCGTGCCGACGTGCTGCCGCGGCTGACGGCGCGCGAGTTCCGTGCCACTTTACGTTTCGGCCAGCGCGAATTCGCCTTGGACGATATGACCGGCGCAGTCGCAGGCGGTCGCCTGGCCGGCCGGTTGTCGTTCCGCTCGGCCGAGGATGGTTTTAAAGCGAAGGCTAAGATTTCGCTCACCGGCGTCGACGCGGCGAGCTTGCTGCCGTCCGGCGCACGGCCGCCGGTCACCGGCTTGCTCGGGTTATCGGCCGACGTCGAAGGCACTGGCTTGAGCCCGGTCGCGCTCATCGGCTCGCTGCAAGGAACCGGCAAAATCGCGCTCGACGACGCGCAAATCGCCGGCCTCGATCCGCGCGCCTTCGATGTCGTCACCCGCGCGGTCGATCAAGGGCTGGCGATCGATGCCGGGCGCATCTCCGACGTCGTGAGCAAGGCGCTGGACAGCGGCCAGCTTGCGATCAAGCGCGCCGACGGAACGATCTCGATCAGCGCCGGCCAAGTGCGGCTGAGCAACGTCGCTGCCGAAGGCAAAGACGCCGCCTTGGCGCTGGCCGGCAATCTCGATCTCACCGACGGCTCGATCGACGCGCGGCTCATCCTCTCGGGATCGCGCCAGGCTGCCGGCGCACGGCCCGATATCTACATGGCGTTGAAGGGACCGGTAGCGGCGCCGTCGCGCAGCATCGACGTGTCCGCGCTGACCGGATGGCTGACCTTGCGGGCGGTCGAAAATCAAGCAAAGCAATTGCGCGAAATCGAGAACGCACAGCGTCAATTGAAGCCGCCGACGCCGCAGCCGAAGAGCGAGGTGGCGCCCGCTCTGCCGGCGCCGATTGACATCAGGCCGTTGCCGGCGCCGCGGCGCAGCAGTCAGCCGGCGGCATCAGTCGGCAGTCAGAACTGAGGCCGTCCGTGCGCCCTCCGTATCGCGCGATTTGCTGCCGACGCGACGGTCGCCGAGTTGACTGCGATAATGGTCGAGAACGAACAGGCGGATCGCCGACGACAGGTTGCCGTCGTGGCGACCGGTGTCGATCGAGGCCACCAGAATCCGACAGCGTTGTGTTGCGGCTGCTGGCGATTTCCTTCAAGGATTTCCAGAACGCGTCTTCCAGGCTGACGCTGGTCTTGTGACCGGCGATCACGATCGAGCGTTTGACAACCGGGGATTTCATCGGCCGTCTCCTTTTTTATCGATCCGGTGCAGGTCGAGGTCGCGGCTGGCTTTCGCCTGTTGCGCGGCTTCGAGCTTGCGCTGGTGCTTGGGCTGACCATGGATGAGGCGGTTGGCATCGGCGCGCAGATCATCGTGCCGCCGTTTGGCACGCTTTCGGGCGGTCCGAAGGTTGACCAATTCAGCCATGCCGCATCTCAACGGTAGCCAGATACTTCGGCTTCCTAGATCCTAAAGCGAACCCTGGTATTGCAGGCAAAACGCCGACATACCGGCAAAAGGTCCGCCGCTATGATTCCGGCATGCGGCTTCATAGGATTAGACTATGACTCCGGGGAAAATGTCGATGGTAATCCTCTACACAGTGTGTTGATCGCAAGAGTTGTAGCGTGTTCAATAGTGAACATAACAAGTAATCGCTGGAAAAGGATTTGAATTTTCGCGTGGTCGCAATTGTATAGTTTGTCATGCAAAAGAATTACTTTGGAACATTATACAAATGGCAATCAGCAAGCTTCCACGGCAAACGTAAGTTCGTGGGATTTAGAGCGCCCGCACGGTACTATAGTAGCAGGATACGCAGGCGACGCGCCGACAATACCTTGCAGCAAGCTGCATTAACTTACCGCGGCCGAGTCATTTTTTCTGGGCGCACCAGGCGGTCGAATTCGGCGCCGCTGACAAAACCGAGCCGCACCGCTTCCTCGCGCAATGTCGTTCCGTTGGCGTGCGCGGCTTTTGCAACCTGCGCAGCTTTGTCGTAGCCGATGCGCGGGGCGAGTGCCGTCACCAGCATGAGCGAGCGTTGCATCAATTCGCGGATGCGCGGTTCGTTGGCGCGGATGCCGACCACGCAGTTGTCGGTGAACGACGTCGCCGCGTCGCCGAGCAGGCGGATCGATTGCAGCATGCAATAGGCCAGCACCGGCTTGTAGACGTTGAGCTCGAAGTGACCCTGGCTGCCGGCCACCGTGACGGTGGTCTGGTTGCCGAACACGAGGGCGCACACCATGGTCAGCGCCTCGCTCTGGGTCGGATTGGTCTTGCCCGGCATGATCGAGGAGCCGAGCTCGTTCGACGGCAGGATCAGTTCGCCGAGCCCCGAGCGCGGGCCGGAGCCGAGCAGGCGGATGTCGTTGGCGATCTTGAACAGCGCGGTGGCGGCGGCGGTAATCGCGCCGTGCACGAACACATAGGCGTCGTGGGCGGCCATGTGCTCGAACTTGTTGGGCGCGCTAGACGAACGGAAGCTTGGTGAGCTGCGCTATGCGTTTCGCGAAGGCCTTGGCGAATTGCGGCTTGGAATTCAAGCCCGGTGCCGACGGCGGTGCCGCCTTGCGCGAGGGGATAGAGTTCGCGCTGAGCCATGCGCAAACGCGCGATCGAAGACGTCACCTGGGCGGCATAGCCGGAGAATTCCTGACCCAAAGTGAGGGGAGTCGCGTCCATGGTATGGGTGCGGCCGATCTTGACGATTTTGGCGAATTGCCTGGCCTTCCTGTCGAGCGCGGCGTGCAACCGTGCCAGCGCCGGCAGCAGGTGCCGCTCGATCGCGAGCGCCGCGGCGATATGCATGGCGGTCGGGATCGAGTCGTTGGACGACTGGCTCATATTGACGTGATCGTTCGGATGCACCGGCTTTTTGGCGCCGAGTTCGCCGCCGAGCGCCAGATTGGCGGCGTTGGCGATCACCTCGTTGACGTTCATGTTGGTCTGCGTGCCGGAACCGGTCTGCCACACCAGCAGCGGGAAATGCCCGTCCAGCCGGCCGTCGGCGATGTCCTGCGCCACCGCGACGATCGCCTGCGCGCGGCGGCGGTCGAGCGAACCGAGATCGCGGTTGACCTCGGCGGCGGCGCGCTTGATCAGGCCGAGCGCACGCACGATCTCGATCGGCATGCGTTCCGTACCGATGCGGAAATTGTGCAGCGAGCGCTCGGTCTGCGCGCCCCACAGCCTGTCGGCGGGGATAGCGAGCGGCCCGAAGGCGTCGCTTTCAATGCGGGTTTTTGCCGTTTTTCTGCGCGGTCGGGCCATGGACGTGATCCAATTCCCGAAGCGGCGTGAGGCGCCGAGCCTATGCCGATTAGTCGCCGGAACAAGCGGGCTGCTTACCCTCCCCCGCGCAGCGGTGGGGAGGGTCGGTTTGCAATCGCTGGCGATTGCAAACCGGGGTGGGGGGCATCTCGACCAATCGACCGGACTCGTTGAACGCCTTGTCTGTTGCTTTCCCCCACCCCTGACCCCTCCCCACCACTCGCAAGCGCTCGCGGGGGGAGGGGAAATGAGCGGCGCTTATTTCTTCTTGCGGAAGCGGTCGAGGCGGACCACTTCGCCGCCGCTTGCGGGTTTGTCGGGTTCCGGTTCGGCCGGCGCCGCCGCTTTTGGCGGGGCGGCCGGCGGCTTTGACGCGGCCGCGAAGGCGGGCAAAGGCGGGGTGGCGCGCTTCTTCTTGGCTGGCTTGTCCTGCACGTTGGCCGGCGGTTGCCGTTCCTCGCCCTCGGTGACCTCCTCGAATTGCAGGCCGAATTGCACCGACGGATCGAAGAAACCGCTGACCGCCTCGAACGGAATGCCGAGCTTTTCCGGAATGCCGCCGAACGACAGGCCGACCTCGAAGCCGCGCTCGTTCACGGTGAGATCCCAGAACTGGTGCTGCAGGATGATGGTCATCTGCTCGGGATATTGCACGCGCAGCCGGTCCGACATCCGCACGCCCTCGGCGGTGGTGTCGAACGAGATGTAGAAATGGTGGTCGCCCGGCAGGCCGTTCTTCTTGGCGGCCTCGGTGAGCACGTTGCGCACCACGCCGCGCAGCGCCTGCTGGGTCAGGAGATCGTAGCGGAAATGGTCGGTCATGTTTTTTAAGCGTGCGAGTCGGGATTCGAGGGGGATGCTAGCGCGGCGGCACCGCCCGGCGCTATCCCCGCTTTGGGCTACTGTCATAATTGGAAAGGGCTGACTTGAACGAAAGTGGAGGCTTCTGTTGCCAGGTGCCTCCGGACCCCGCCTGACGGAGCTTAACCCGCCAGGGCTTTAGTTCGGTCTTTCAAACCGCTTACGCGGCCTGAGCAACCGGAGCATAGTTGTCGTTTGCAACTATGAGACGGCCCGATAACGGCGGTACCATGCCGAGCAAAAGTCCGCCCTTTACGCCCTCGTCGATCCTATTTCGCCCCCGCCGAAAACCAGGCCCGCTGGGCTTGGGTGGAGGCGCCGGGTACTGCCCCCGGGTCCGAAAGGTTTATTACGACGGCCGTTTATCGCCATAGCCGGGTTGCCCCGGCTCCTTGAATATAGGCGCTAATGGTTGACGAAAGAAGACCTATCCCGGCGTTTCATGTGAAACAATTCCTAGTGCGTTATGCGCAGGCGGCATGGCGGGGATAAAGGGCGCTTTGGCGCGGGCTGATTTTCCTGCATTTCTGAATGCGCGAACCGCATGACGAACGGCCCATCGGCCGTTCATGCTCGTAGAAGGGTGGATGCTCGGCTTCGAGGATGCGCAAGCACGGCCGAGCATGGTCGGGACCGGCGCCGATGCTCAGAGACATGTGTTCGGCGCAGGGTAATGGCGGGATTATCTGCGGGGGCCGGCGTCGAGCGTGCAATCCGGGCTGTGTCTTAGGGCGTGCCCTCATGAATTGACGCTGGCAAGCAATGGTTAGCGATGTCCGCTTTGGCCCCGAAAACAGACATTCGACGGATGGCGTGTCGTGTCCGCTAAATGCCATGAACGGACTCATGAAGTCCTCAGCCGTTCGTGAGTTCGGCGCTGGCGTCAAAGAGGTTTGGCTGAGGGAGGACTGCCCTATTGCCCCTTAATAGAAAATCTGTCGAAATTTTGGTTCTCTCGGTAGTGGTTCTGTTGGTAGTCGATGGGCTGCCTGACGCTTAAATTTCTGGGGGGAGCTTCCGCCCGCGCCGCGCGCGCCTCGGGGTGGATCTTCGGTAGTGCTTCAGGCTCCGGCTTGGGCTGAGCATCAAGTACAGCTTGCGATGTCATGTCAGGCGCAGGCGCTGGCACAGTGGTGAGAACGGAATGCCGAGGAGGCTCTTGCAGACCGATGCTTTGGCTGGTGACGATCACAGGCGAACCGTTCTTCTCCAGCGTTGCATCTGCGACGAACAGCAGTGCAACCAGTATCAAACCTGCCACTGAAAGAAAGGCCAGCGCTGGCATCCCACTACTCGATCTTTTGAGCACATAACGAAAAACACCCCCGCCTCCAAAAAAAGCTAATACTTAAAGCGAGCACGGCAATTGGCCTTTAGGGAGTCATTGAACAAAAGGGCATACCGGCAGCATTGACTTGACTGAGACGCCGCATCGCATGTCCGCCTCGGGTCATTCGCGACCGAGCCATTCCACGCCAGTGCCGACCAATGTCCGCTATGCACCCAATAGCGACCGAATTTTACGGCGTAGCGAAATGACGCTATGTGCCACAAGCGGACATTCGCGAAATGATCTCGTGATGCAGAAAGACGGCCTCGCGGCGGTCTCTCCGAAATCCGATCGGGTGATTTGATCAGGCTGCGATGTCAGCGGCTTGCGCGACAGCCTCGGCTTTCTTGCCGCCTCTCGGTCCCAACCATACTTCCCCAAAGTGCAATATCTGTACGAGACAATTCGTAGTTTAAGAACAGAAAAATGGGGGCTACGCCATGGCGACCAAGATATTCAAAATAATCGCGGTAAGCATTGCGCTTGGCGCGATGATATTCTTTGGAACTGAACTGACCCTGGCGCGATCTGGCGGCCATTTCGGCGGCGGTGGCGGCCATTTCAGCGGCGGTGGTGGCGGCCATTTCGGCGGTGCGCAAATTCGCAGCTTCGGCGGTGCGCAAACTCGCAGCTTCGGCGGTGCGCAAACTCGCAGCTTCGGCGGTGCGCACAGTTTCGCAGTTCTCACATCAGTGGCTCGCACATTCGCAGCTTCAGAGGTGCGCATATTCGCAGCTTCAGAGGTGCGCATATTCGCAGCTTCAGTGGCACGCAGCTTCGCAGCTCCCGCATCAGTGGCACGCAGCTTCGCAGTTCTCGCATCAGTGGCGCGCAGCTCCGCAGCTCTCGCATCAGTGACGCTCGCACGCTGGGCAGCCGGGCCGCTTGGAACCATTGGGGTAATCACCACAATCACTGGAGGGCCGGTTGGCACGGCGGATGGGGCGGATGGGGCGGATCGACCTACTGGCCCTACTTCTACGGCGACCTTTTCGCCTTCGCGTTTTGGCCTTACGGCTACTACGATCCGTTCTGGGCTTATGGAGATGATTTCGTCTGGGGTGCCATGTTCTGGCCCGGTCCCGATTACGCCTATGGCCAAGGGTATTATGATGTCTATGGAGACTATGCATATGGCGGCACTGCACGAACGCGCGCTGCTAAAGCCCGCAATCTCGACCGCGAAATCACAGGCTCCGCAACCAACGGCAACGATCTGGCGCAGACCTGCGGCGGGTTGGCGCCGGGCGTGACCGACCTTCCGTTCGATTACATCGAAAAAGCGATCAAGCCGGCCGACGAACAGCTCGGCGCACTCGCCGCGCTAAAGGCGGCTTCGTCGCAGGCGAGCGATGCTCTCAAGGCATCCTGTTCGAGCGAAGTCATGCTTACGCCGCTGGGCCGGCTCGACATCGTGCAAAAGCGGCTCGATGGCATGACCCTGGCGGTGGGGATCGTGCGCACGCCGCTCGACAATTTCTACAATTCGTTGAGCGAAGAGCAGAGGCAGCGCTTCGCGGCGCTCGGTCCGGCTTCGGATGCACGAGCGGACCGCCGCCGTGGATCCGCTTCGGGCAACGATCTGGCTGCGTTGTGCAGCCGCCGCGCGGAAAGTTTCACACAACTCCCTGTGGAGCGCGTTGAGCAAGTCGTCAAGCCCACGGAGCAGCAACGGGACGCGTTCGCCCGGCTAAAGGTCGCGTCAACGGAGGCTGCCAATCGATTGCAGGCATCCTGCCCTACCCAGACGCCGCAAACGCCGATAGATCGATTTGATGCGCTGGCAAAGCGGCTCGATGCTATGGCCGAGGCCATTAAGATCGTGCGCCCTGAACTCGCCAGCTTCTATACGTCTTTAACCGATGAGCAGAAAGCTCGGTTCAACACGTTGGGACCGCCTCAAATCAAATCACCCGGCCAGGGCTGACGTGTTCGTTCTATCGTCGGCGCGAGCGCATGTCCGCGTCGGGTCAAAAGCGAACATGGCGACAACTCAGTGTAATGTCCGCTTTACGTCCAATAACGGACATCGGCCGGCGCCTCCCATGGCGGTTATTGACCGCCCGTTTGTGCCTCGCGGGCTGCAGCGAACAATCAAACTCTGGCAACGACGCATCATTGCCGTCACCCTCGAGCGCCAGCCCAAGTAACAGATAACTCCACGACTTCCGTGCGAGTCGAAATCGAGCGAGGTGTTGACGCCGCCTTCGAGCGCGTCGTGCAATACGAAGGCACCCTTCACCGCAACGCCCCATGCGCCCCCAGCACGCCGGCGGCGATCGCAACGGCTGAGACCGCGAGCGCCACCGCGTGCAAGCGGATCGCCCAGGTGAAAGCGCGGTCCTTGTCGCGCAGGGCGTAGTCGTGAAACAAGCGGTGCACGAGGAGCGGTTCGAGCACGAACACCATCAGCGCGAACACCGCCCAGACCGCGACCATGAGCGCGAGCCACCAGGACGCCGGCTCGAGCAGCCGCGTCCAAGCCTGGAGTTTGTGCAGCATGTAGAAGCCGGACAGGCCGGCAAGCAGAATCGAGACGCGCGCCTGCGCGGCGAAGCGGCCCTCGACCGTCTCGAAGGCGGCGAGCGCCGCGCGCGCGTCGGGAAGAGCGCGGGCGCGCGGCAGCACGATGGTGGTCACCATGGTCACGCCGCCGATCCAGTGCACCAGCGCCAGCACGTGCAGGGCACGCGCCAGCGTGAAATCGTCGATCATGATGGCCCGCTTTCGCCGTTCCCCGCTAGCGCCAGCCCGATCAACAGATAACGCCACGACTTGCCGTGCGAGTCCAGATTAAGCGAGGCGTTGACGCCGTCTTCGAGCGCGCAAACGTGTCTTCGTCAAGCGAGGCTGATACGGTTCGCCCGTGGCCGCTTAACCACCACTAACGAACATTCGCCGCGCCTGCCTCAGGCGCGGCGTGTTATCGACGGATGATCTCGTTATTAAGCGTATCGTCCGTCCGTAGCGCGATCCATCAATTTTTTCTCGTTGATCATTGATGACCGTGGGCCGCCGACATGTAGGTGATTTAAAACAAACACGCGGATGGCTGAAGATAAATTGCCGCCTTTCCGGTCTTTATCGATCCGCTGCGTCAGCTCCGTCAGCTTGCTCTTTTGCGCGCAGGCAATCTCGCGCAACCCATCCCAAAATTCCGTTTCGAGCGACACGCTAGTCTTGCGTCCCTTGAGAACGATTGAGCGTTTGATGATGGTCGATTTCATCGTTGCTCTCCACTCTCAACGTATAAGGCTTACCTGCGCGCGGGTCGCCGGGCTTTATCTTCGCTATCTAGCGTCACCGATCCTCGTGTGTGATCGTGCGCTGAAGCTCGATAGTTCAATTCCTCTTCTTCGATCAAATTTACGATCCGCTTGCATTCTGCTTCGGATGTCGTGCGCGTCAAAAGCTCGCGAAAATGCCTCAAATTCTCAAGATGGATGAACCGCTTCATAAAAGCGCCTCCATAGGCCGCACAGACCTAAGTTCGTCATGCTGTGTCTTGGTAGTATTTCTGTCTGTTCCGTTAGGAACACCCGTCTCAATTTGTCATGCGCGCGCCCGCAAGGGCGGGGCGCGGGTTACGCATCGCCAATACTGCGGAGAAGATTAGGGCCGCGCGTTACTCTGGGCGGCGATTGCGATCTGTCTAAAATTCCATCACAGCGCGAATATTTGCCGGACACCTTGGTAGCGACTACTCATGCAGAACAACGTTCAGCAATGCGCTATTCACTTTCAGTTCGCCATTGTAATCGATGAGGCCCAATTTTCTAAATTTGTTCAGGAAGACACTCACCCGGGACCGGGTCGTGCCGATCATGTCGGCAAGGGTCTCCTGGGTGATCTTTGTCGAGATGGGTTCAGGATCGCGTTTCTTGCCGTAATTGGCTAGGAGTAGCAGTGTCCGCGCCAGACGCTTTTCGCTTGAGTTGAACAACTGATCTACCAAATCCGCTTCAACTCGACTGTTTCTGGTCAAAAGATGCGCCATAAACATCTCGGAAAATTCGGGTTCGTCATGCAGGACCCGAACCATCTCCGCTTTTGCTATCCGCGTCGTTTCACATTCAGTGACGGCGATGGCCGTGGCTAGGCGCAACGGCTGGCCAGCCAAGCAGCCATCGCCAAAAAACTCACCCGCACCAAGGACGGAAACCACCGCCTGTTTTCCTCGCTGGGACGTGACCACGATCTTGATCTTGCCCTTCTGAATGTAAAAAACGGCGTCGGCGGGGCTCCCTTGTGAAAATATGACATCGTCGATCTGATAGTTGGATCGGATGCGGCCGCCATTCACCGCTGCGAGAAATTGCTTGGCGTTAAATTGACTTTTCTTTGCGGACTTTGCCATGACGCTCTCTGCTAGTGGTGCCCCGGAAAAATATTATTCCTGCTTCGCATAAGTCGCCAGCAGGTAGCCTTGCCCACACACGCCCGGACGTTAAGGAATTGAAATTTCGGCAGTTTTTCGGTCGGTTGGCCGCGCGAACATGGCGCGTCTGATTTTTGTCCCCGGGTTAAAAAGAGCACTGTGTTCACTTTTGAACACAACGTGAATACCGGTAAAAGTAATTGGATACCGTGGAGAACAAACTGGTAATCGGCAAATCAAGCCAGTGCCGCCCGCAGCATAGGAACCGATCGGAAAATCAAAACATTTCCTGAACGGGCAGGAAGCCGTAGGCGCTCAGCACATTCCCAATGTCCGCTTTGCGCCCACTAACGGACATTGGCCGCGCATCCCCGGCGGCATTGGGCTGCCCGTTTATGCCTCGTCGGCAGCAGCGAGCAATCGAAATCTGGCTACGACCCGCCTTCACCATCGAGCGCCAGCCCGAGCAACAGATAGCTCCACGACTTGCCGTGCGAGTCCAGATTAAGCGAGGCGTTGACGCCGCCTTCGAGCGCGTCCGTGCAGAACGAAGTTGAGGCCGTTGAGATGCGGCAGCTCGTAACGCGTCACCGTGCCGCGGATCAAATGCGGAAAGGCCTGCTTGATGCGTTCGGCGTCAGCGTCTGCTTGAGCAGCTCATAATCCTTCGCCTCGTAGGCCCACACATTGACGTTCGAGGTGTTGCCTTTGTCGCCGGCGCGCGCATGCGCGATGTCGCGCACGATGCGGCGTTCGTTGCGGCGCGGGGCGTTCATGCGACCATGACCTGCAAGCTCGGCTTGACGCGTTCGCGTTCGATCAAAACCGATTTGGTCATCACGCAGGGCACGATGGCGCCGCGATAGCCGCCGCCGCCGGCCGGGCCGCAGCACAACAGCGATTCCACTTCCCACAGCATCGTCTCGGCGTCTTCTTTCTGGCGCGAGCGCAGCGCGACGTGCAGCCGCACGTCCTGCGCGTCGGCGGCGCGCAGGCCGGCGGTGGCGAACAGCGACGAGACGCCGATCAGGTCGATGCGCAGATCGGACGTGATGCCGTGCACGCGCGCCATCCGCTCGCGCCACGATCTCGGCCGCCAGTTGCCCGCGCTGCTGCGCGGCCGGGCCGGCGTAGCTGACGCCGGCTTCGCCCTGGAAGCCGCCGTCGAAGCCGACCGTTACCTTCAGCGTGGCGGGCCGCGCGGTGCCGCTGGCGTTCGACACCTTGACGCGGTCGGCGCCGGCCGGGCGAACGTCGACGCGGCTGAAATCGGCGGTGACGTCGGGCGTCAGATAGCGCGCCGGATCGTGCACCTCGTAGAGCAATTGCTCCTTCACCGTCGCCGGCGTGACGCAGCCGCCGCTGCCGTCGAGCTTGGTGATCGATGGCGCTGCCGTCGGCCTCAACCTCGGCGATCGGATAGCCGCACTGCGCCAGGTTGGCGACGTCCTTGACGCCGGGATCGGCGAAGTAGCCGCCGGTCACCTGCATGCCGCATTCCAGCAGATGGCCGACCAGCGTGCCGGCGCCCATGCGCGTCATGTCGGTGGCGGCCCAGCCGAAGCGATAGGCGAGGGGCGCGAGGAACATCGACGGATCGGCGAGCCGGCCACCGATGATCACGTCGGCACCGGCGTCGAGTGCCGGGATGATCGCGTCGGCGCCGAGATAGGCATTCATGCCGACCACCGGCATGTCGATGTCGGCAAGCGTGCCCGGCTCGTCCATGAAGGGCTGGTTCGTGCGGCACCAGCGCGGACACGTCGTCGCCTTCGATGCAGGCGACCTTCAGGCCCTTGAAGCCCAGTTCGCGCGCGATCGCGAGCGTGCGCTCGGCGGCGGCGCGCGGATTGGCCGCGCCCATGTTGGTGATCATGACGGTGCCGGCTTTGCGGCAGGCGGGCAGCAGCGCCCGCATGCGGCGGTCGAGCAGCGAATTATAGCCGCGCTGTGGGATCGGCCATGCGGTCGCGGTGGGCGAAGGCGACCGTGCGCTCGCCCAGGCATTCCAGCACGACGGCATCGAGCTTGCCGCGCTCGACCAGATCGACGGCGGGCTCCAGCCGGTCGGAGGAAAAGCCCGCGCCGGTGCCGATGCGGAACGTCGACAAATTCAGTCGCCCTTCAGATGGGCGATCCCGGGAAAGAACAGGTCGTCGATCGAGGCCGGCGCCTGCTTGATGGAGCCGATCTTGGCCATGAACAGAGCGGTAGCGAAAACCTTCTGCGGCTTCAGCGTAAAGGCGTAGTCCTTGTCGCTGATGCTGGCGAGGACTTCGTCGAGCGACGATTTGGTGTCGTGGGCGGCTTCGAGATAGAACTTGACGGCGGCGCGCTTGTCCTTGTTGATGATATCGATCGCCTCGCTGAGCGCCTCGAACACCGCCTGATAGGCTTTCGGGTTGGCGTCGCGGAACTTCGCGCTCGCCGTCACCAGCAGCGCGGTCGCCGGACCGCCGAGGATCTCGTAGCTGGTCGTGATGACGTGCGCGCCCGGCACCTTGATCTCCTGTTCGTAGAACGGCGAGGTCGAGAAATGCGCATTCACGCCGGCGGTGTTGTTGATGAAGGCGAGCGTCGCGTCCGGATGCGACAGCGTCACCGTCAGCGGATCGAGCTTGGTGTATTCCTTTTCGCCGAAGGCCTTGGCCGCCGCCATCTGCAGCATGATCGCCTGGGTCGATATCTTGACGGAAGGCACCGCGATCTTGTCCTTGCCGCTGAAGTCCTTGATGGACTTCACGTCGGGATCGCGGGTGACGAGGTAAAGCGGATAGGTGGTGAGCGCGGCCACGCCTTTGATCTGGCCGCCGGTCTTGGACCACAGCGTAATCAGCGAGGGCGCGCCCTGCGCTGCGAAGTGCAACGCGCCCGAGATCAGTCCGTCGTTCATCATGCTGGGGCCGGCCACCTTCGCCCATTTCACCGTGACGCCGGAAAGCCCCAGTTTCGCGGCGTGTTTTTCGACCAGGCCGAGTTTCTCCATCTCCATGAGCGGCAGAAAGCTCACGCCATATTGCTGGGCGATGGTGATTTCGCTCACCTCGGCGCGGGCGTGGCCGGCGGTGAAAGCCGCCAACGCGGCGGCGAGCGCGATTGTTGTTCTACGCATGGGTTCTCCCCTGGGCAAGTTGGCCTATGAGGAAACCAGCTTTTTGCCCGTGGGGGAAGAACTTCCGGCCACGCATCGGCGGCCGCGCGCTTGGCCGCATATCTTGGCCGGATATTGCGGCAGTGCAATACTGCGTTTTGTCAGGACGCCAGCCTTATGCCCAGCAGCGAACAAGCGCTCCGGTTTCAGGTCGCCGCCGCGACCTTGCTGCTCAACGATCTCGGCATCCTGGGCTATAGCGGCCATATCGGCGCGCGGCTGCCCGGGCGCGACGCGCTGCTCATTCAATCGTTCGACCAGAGCCGCTCGGAGGTTAGGCCCGGCGATCTCTTGATCTGCGATTTCGACGGCAAGGTGATCGCAGGCGCGGCCGGCGTGAAGCCGCCATCGGAAGTCTATCTGCATTGCGAGATTTTCCGCGCGCGCGCCGATGTCCATGCCATCGCGCATTTCCATCACGACCTGACCACGGCCTTCACCTTGGCGAAGGGCGTCAAGCTCAAGCCGGTGAAGAACCACGCGGTGCGCTGGGCGAGCGGCATTCCGGTGCATGCCGATCCGAGCCACGTCAGCGACGCCAAGAAAGGCCGCGCGCTGGCGCGCACGCTCGGCAAGCATCACGGCCTGCTGATCCGCGCCCACGGCCAGGTGGTGGTGGCGGAGAGCGTGCCGGCCGCGCTGATCGACAGCATTCATTTCGTGGAGAACGCGCAGGCGATGCATGATGCCGCGTGTCTCGGTCCGGTCGTGCCGCTGACGGCCGGCGAGCTCAAGAGTTTCGCCGGCGACTTCAATCGCGCGCGCCACATCGACAAACTGTGGGAGTATTATGTCGGGCGCGGGCGCGCCAGCGGCGTGCTGCCGGCGGATTGGCAGCTTTAGCCGTTACGTTTGGCGTCCTGGATCGTCTGCCAGATGCGGTAGGGCGTCGCCGGCATGTCGATATGCAAGATGCCGTAAGGTTTGAGCGCGTCGACGAGTGCGCTCACGATCGCCGCCGGCGCCGCCGTGGTGCCGCCTTCGCCGCCGGCCTTGATGCCGAGCGGGTTGGTCGGCGAGAGCACCTCGACGATCTCGGTGCGAAACGACGGCAGCAGATGCGCGCGCGGCATGCCGTAGTCCATCAGCGAGCCGGTGAGCGGCTGGCCGGAATCGTCGACCACGAATTGCTCCCACAGCGCCTGGCCGATGCCCTGGGTGATCGCGCCGTGGGTCTGGCCGTCGACGATGAGCGGATTGATGCAGCGGCCGACGTCGTCGACGCTGGCGTAACGTGTGAGCGTGAGGGCGCCACTGTCGGGATCGATTTCGATTTCGCAGATCGCGCAGCCGTTCGGGAACACCGGATCGTGCATTTCATTGTCGGCGACCACGGCAAGCCCGCCGGCGAGATCGTCGGGCAGCGCGAGTTTCGGGATTTCCTGCGCCAGCTCCAGGAAATCGAAGCTGCGGTTGGTCTCGCGCGCGGCAAAGCGCCCATCGTTGAACTCGACGCGGTCCGGCGTGGTGCCGAGCGCGAGCGCGGCGATGCGTTTGCCCTTGACGATCAGATCGGTCGCGGCGAGCGAAAACACGGTGGCGGCATGGCGCATGGAACGGCCGGAATGCGAACCGCCGCCGGCGCGCACCACGTCGGTGTCGCCCATGATGATGCTGATGCTCTCGAGCGGGACTTGCAGCAGGTCCGACACCACTTGCGCAAAGCTCGTCTCATGGCCTTGCCCGGACGGTTGCGTCCCGATGATGACGTCGACGCGGCCCTCGGGCTTGATGGTGATGCGCGCTTGTTCTTTGGGCGCGCCGATCGAGGACTCGACATAGTTTGCCAATCCGAGCCCGAGCAGCTTGCCGCGTTTTTTAGCGTCGCGCCGGCGCGCCTTGAAGCCGTCCCAGTCGGCGATGCGCATGGCGAGGTCCATGTTCTCCTCGTAGTGCCCGCTGTCGTAGGTCATGCCGACGGCATTGCGGTAGGGCATCGCCTTCGGCCGCACCAGATTGCGGCGGCGCAGACTGATGCGGTCGATGGCGAGTTTTTCCGCCGCGATATCGATCAGCCGTTCGATGGCGAAGGTGACTTCCGGGCGGCCGGAGCTGCGATAGGCCTGGGTCGGAATGGTGTTGGTGTAGACCGAGACCGCGCGCAACGTGGCGGCCGGAATGACGTAGTTGCCGGTGATCAGGCCGGCGCCCTTGCTGAGCGGGGAGAGCGACACGCAGCGCGCGCCGGCATTGCTGATATTGGTGGCGCGCAGCGCCAGGAAGCGGCCTTTGCCGTCGAGCGCCAGCTCAAGCTTGGTCACCAGGTCGCGGCCCTGGTAGTCGCTGATGAAGCATTCCGAGCGGGTGGCGAGAAACTTGACCGGGCGGCCGAGCTTGCGCGAGGCCCACAGCACCAGGCCGTATTCCGGATAGACGCGGTTGCGGGTGCCGAAATTGCCGCCGACGTCGAACGACAGTACGCGCAAAGTGTCGGGCTTGATGCCGAGGATGCTGGCCAGTTCGTTCTTCTGCCGCACCGCGCCGCCGCTGCCGGCGTACAGCGTGTAGCGGCCGGTTGCCGCATCGTAATTGGCGACACAGGCGCGCACCTCGAGCGGCACGCCGGTGACGCGGCCGATAGTAAAATCCATGGCGACGACGTTTGCCGCTGCCGCAAAGGCGCGGTCGGTCGCGGCGGCGTCGCCGAAATGCGTATCGACCAGGATATTGTCGGGCACTTCGTCCCAGACCGCCGGCGCGCCGGCCTGCATGGCGTCTTCGGAATGCAGCACGAAAGGCAACTCGTCGTAGGCGATGTCGAGTGCCTCGGCCGCATCGAGCGCTTGCGCTTTGGTGTCCGCCACCACCATGGCGACGGCCTCGCCGACGTGGCGCACTTTGTCGGGGGGTAGCAGCAGATGCGGGCCGATGAAGATTTGGCTGCCGCCGGGCCCGGTGAGCTTCATGTCGTCGCGCGTCTTCGGCAGCGGATCGTGCGGAATGGCGCCGAGGCCGTCGGCCTGGCAATCGGCGCCGGTGAACACGCCGAGCACACCGGGCAGCGCCAGCGCAGCGGTCTTGTCGATCGAGACGATGCGCGCATGGGCGTGCGGCGAGCGCACCATCGCCGCATAGGCCTGCCCGGGAAAATTGAAATCGTCAGTGAAGCGGCCCTGGCCGACGATCAGCCGCGCGTCTTCGGTGCGCGGCCTGGGCTGCCCGATGAAGCGGAAACCGGTTTCCGGTTTATTCATTGCCCGACGCCGGCCCCGTTACCAATGCACATTATTCCTTGAACACTTTAGCGACGCGGCCGGCGATGTCCACGCGCAGCCCGCACTAGGGCGCTCCGGTCAGGGTTTGGCGGGAGCTTCCGCTTTTTTCGCCGTGTCCATGGACTTGATGACTTTGGCCCAGCGCTCGGTCTCGCTCTTGATGAAGTCGGCGAATTCGTCCGGGCTGCCGCCGGCGGTATTGAGGCCCTGCCTCTGCAGCTCAGTCAGCACCGCCGGGTCCTTCAGCACCGCATTCGTTGCTTTGGATAATGTGTCGACCACCGGCTGCGGCAGGCCGCCGGGGCCGACGATGCCGAACCAGAGGCCGGCGGCGTAGCCGGGCAGACCCGCTTCGGCAACCGTCGGCAGATCGGGCGCGACGCTCGAGCGTTTGGCTTCGGTGGTCGCCAGCGCCTTGACACGGCCGTCCTTGATGAGCCCGAGCACGGTTGGGGCCGGCGCGAACATCACCTGGATACGGCCGGCGATGAGATCGACCGCGGTCTGCCCGCTGCCGGGATAGAGCACGCCGGTCATTTTCACGCCGGCCATCTGCTTGAATAATTCCGTTGCCACGTGCGGGCCGCTGCCAAGGCCGGAGGCGCCGTACAGCAGTTCGTCCGGCTTTTGCTTGGCGAGCGCGATCAGGCCCTTCACGTCGCTGACGCCAAGCTGCGGATTGACCACCAAAATGTTGGGAATCGAGCCGACGAGGGTGACCGGCGTCATTGCCTTTTCGACATTGGGCGCCTTGTCCGGGAACAGCGTCATGTTGATGGTGGTCGCGATGGTCGCGAACATCAGCGTGTAGCCGTCCTTGGCGCTGCGCGCGACGTAATCGGTCGCCACCATGCTGCTGGCGCCCGGCTTGTCTTCGACGACCACGGTTTGCTTGAGCTCGTCGCCGAGCTTGTGCGCAACGATGCGGGCGATCACGTCGCCGCTCGATCCGGCGGCGAAGCCGACGATGAGGCGGATCGGGCGCGTTGGATAGTCGTCGGCGCGAGCGGGCTGCGCGAGGATGGCGAAAGCGGCGAAGAGGAGGGCAAGCGGACGGATCATGTGTGGTCTTCAGGATTCTTTCTTGGGGGTTTCGACATTGCGCACCGGCGTTTCCGGTATCAGACCGCCGCGCCGGCGCTTGATAGTTTCGGTTCCGCTCTCGGCCCAGCGCCCTTCGACCGCGCGCTGTGCGTAGATGTCGTAGTGCGCGTCCCAGTCGCCCAGCGAATAGCCGTGCCAGGGCGGCTGCGGCGTGATCGGCGGCAGATCGAGTTCTTTCCAGAGCGTGAGCGCGCGCTCCATGAATTCCTGTTTCGGCAGCGCCAGCGGCGGCATGTCCTGCTTGAGGGTGGCGTCGATCAGGATGGTGGAATCCTCGCGCTTGCCCGATTTCGGCCCGTGCCCGGCGGAACGATACGGCATGATCTGGATGTCGATGCCGGGATCGGAGCGGTAGGCGAGCGACCAGAAGATGGCGTCGGCATTGGCCGGATCGATGTCCTCGCTCACCGCGATACATATTTTGCCGCAGTCGGCGCGCAGCGCGGCCGCGCCCTGCAGGCCGCGCCAGACTTCGGTGCGCGCCGTGCCGCGGGCGAATTGCAGGAAGATGACCTTGCGCAAATTCGTGAACGGCTCGTGCATCGCCACCCGCTTGATGCCGCGGATGCCGAGCTGGTCGCGCAAATGCGAGAGGAACATGGGCTCGAACGCGACCTTCTTCATCACGCTCGATTCGCTCGGCGTGACCTGGCTGATGATCGAGACGAACACCGGCTTGCGTTTGTGGGTGATCGCGGTTACCCGCATCGACATGTTGAAATCTTCCAGTGCGACATGGCCGTGGCTCTCGCCGAACGGGCCTTCCGGCTCGAGCAGTTCGCTGTCGATCAGGCCCTCGATCACGATCTCGGCGTCGGCCGGCACGTGCAGATCGACGCTTGCTGCTTTGGCGATGCGAATGGGCGCGCCGGCCAATCCGCCGGCCACAGCCATTTCGTCGAGATCGATCGGCAGCTTTTGCGGGCCGGTGAACAGCACGACCGGCGCGCAGCCGATGATGATGGCGCATGGCATCGGCTCCTTGCGCTTCTGATATTTGCGCCAGTGCAGATAACCGCCGGCGCCGCCCGGGCGCGACGACATGCGCACGCCGAGCCGGTCCTGCGCTTTCAGCGCGGCGCGATAGGTGCCCATGTTCTGCACGCCGGTCTCGGGGTCGCGCGTGATGCACAAAGTCGCCGTGAGATAGGGAGCGGAGTCGAAACCGGGCGTCGAGATCGGCACCGGCAGGCGCGCCAGCCCTTCGCCCGGTTTGCGCAAGGCATCGCCTTTGATCACGACCTCCTGGCAAGCAGGAGACGTGACGACGACCGGCGCAATCGGATGCGCGACGGCCTGCGTCCAGGCTTCGCCGATGTCTTCGACCGGCTTGCCCATGCCGACCGCATAGATTTCCGGCGAGGCGGCGAGCGCGCCGACCGCGACCGGAATATCGTAGCGCCGTCCGGAACCGTCGACGACGTTGGTGAAGAGGAAGGCCCGGCGCTGCTCCTCGGCGAGGCCGCCCTGAAACTGCCAGCGCACCAGCGGGTGCAGTTCGCTGTCTTTGTCGATGGCGTGATCGATGCGGGTGACCAGGCCGCGCGCTTCGAGCTTGCGCAGGTGCTCCTGGAAATCGAGCGGCGGACCGCCGGCCATCGCCTGACCGGATCGTGTTGATTTGTCCGCTTTATCGAGCATCGGCCGTTTCTCGTTTGAGACGTTCGCCTTCATACAATAAGCGGACGTTGTAATCCATCGCCGCCGTCTATCGTTTCGCGCAGGCGATCAATCGCAGGACTGCAAAGACGCTCGGCGCTGCCGGCTAGGCCGGCAATTTGATAGAGGCGCGCAGGCCGCCGCCTGCGCGGTTGGCCAGCGTGAGCTCGCCGCCGTGGGCCTGCACGATTGATTGCGCGATCGCCAGTCCGAGCCCGCTGCCGCCGGTGTCGCGGCTGCGCGAGTCCTCGACCCGGTAGAACGGCTGGAACACGCGCGGCAGTTCTGCCTCGGGAATTCCGGGGCCGTCGTCGTCGATGGTGATCTCGATTGCTTTGTCCGAGGTGGCGATCGCCGCCCGGGCGCGCGCGCCGTATTTCACGGCGTTGTCGAGCAGATTGGTGATCGCGCGTTTTAATGCGCCGGGCTGGCAGTTCTGGATCAGCGCCGCCGCCGGCGTCATGGTCACCGGCAATCCGGCGTCGGCCATATCGTCCACCACGCTCGCGAGCAAAGCGGCGATGTCGACGCGCCGGCGCGGCTCGGCGCGCACTTCGTCGCGCGCAAAAGCCAGTGTCGACCCGATCATCTCGTCCATTTGACCGATCGTGTTCAGCATCTTGTCGCGCTCGTCGGCATCGGCGACTTCCTCGGTGCGAAGCCTTAACAGTGTCAATGGCGTGCGCAGATCGTGCGACAGCGCGGCCAGCATCTGGGTGCGACTCTCGATCAGCCGGCGCAGCCGTTCCTGCATGCGGTTGAAGGCGCGCGCGGCGCGCTGCATCTCGACGGTGCCGGTCTCCGCCAGCGGTTCGGCCGTGACGTCGCGGCCCAGGCGGTCGGCGGCGCCGGCCAGTAGAGCCGAGCGGCGCGGTGACGCGGCGCACCGCCCACACCGAGACCAGCGAGCACGATCACGACCATCAGCGCCATGGAGATGATGAATTGCCACGACACCGAAGGCGAACCCTGCGGCAGCGCGGTGGCGAACGACAGCCATTGACCGTCGGCGAGCTTGCACTGCCACCTGCAGGCCGCGCCAGGCGCCGAAGCCCGGTCCCATCATGCCGTGCATCATGCCGCCCATGCCGCCCGGTTCGCCCCTCGGCCCGGGGAACGGCCGGCGATCGAACGGCGGGCCAAACGGCGCGCCGGGTGGCCGGTCCGCTAGGACCGCTGCCCGCACTTGGCGGTCGGGCCGGTCGGCGAGCTGCTGGCGTACATAATCCGCGATCGCCTGGGCGGCGCCTTCTGCATCGGCCGGCGGCAAATCCGGCGGCTCCGCCAATAACGCGACGCGGAAGGTGGGATCGCTCAACGCCTGCACGAGGCGCGGCCGCCAATCGGCCGGCGCTTCTTCCACCAGGCGCGAGAGGTTGGCGACGCGCTGCGCCGCCGCGAAGCCGCCGATCGCGCGCACCGCCTGCTCGCGCGCGCCGGCATAGATCCAGGCGCCGACCGAATGCGAGATGACAAGCCCGACCAGCAGGATCAGGAGCGTTTGCCCGAACAGGCTTTTGGGGAAAAAGCGGGTCATTCCCGGCTCACGTCAGGGGTAAAGATGTAGCCGCCGCCCCACACGGTCTTGATGATCGCCGGTTCGGCGGGATCGCGTTCGACCTTCTTGCGCAGGCGGCTCACTTGCGTGTCCATGCTGCGGTCGAAGGTATTGGCGGCGCGGTGGCGCGCGAGATCGAGCAACTGGTCGCGGCTCAGTGTGCGCTGCGGATGCTCGACCAGCGCCAGCAGCAGATCGAATTCGCCGGTGCTCAGCGGCACCGCGACGCCGTCCGGCCCGAGCAATTCGCGCTTGTCGACGTCGAAGGTCCAGCGCTCGAAGCGGTAGCGTTTCGGCTTGTCGTGGGGGCGACCGGCTCGCGCACGCGATTGCGCCGCAGCACGGCGCGGATGCGCGCAACGAGTTCGCGGCCACCGAACGGCTTGGGCAGATAATCGTCGGCGCCCATTTCCAGGCCGATGACGCGGTCGACTTCGTCGCCCTTGGCGGTGAGCATGATGATCGGAATATCGCTCTCCGCGCGCAGCGACCGGCAGAGCGACAGCCCGTCCTCGCCCGGCAGCATCAGGTCGAGCAGAATAAGGTCGATGTTGGCATCGGCTAGCACCTTGCGCATGGCCTTGCCGTCGGCCGCGGTTGAGATGCGAAAGCCGTCCTTGGCGAGCGCGCGCGACACCAGGTCGCGCATCTCGCGATGGTCGTCGACGATCAGGATGTGCGGACCATCGTTCATGGCGGCAATTTAGTTCGAGCCGGGCCCTTTGGGGCAAATAAATTGTAACGATTTCTGCCGGATAGGGCCGTTGACACACTTGGTCACAAAATCGGTTGGGCCGGCAGACGCATACTCCGGCATTGACGCAGATCAATATTAGGTGCCGCCGGACGCCTAGCGTGGCGGCCGACGTGACCGAGCAGGGGAATCGCTGCCCGAATGCGCCTGTGCGCCGCACCTTTCAAATGGCTGCTGATCGCGCTCATGGTGGTGTCCTTTGCGGGACGCCCCTGGGCGCAGAGCTTGCCGGCGTCCACCGGAGGATGCGGCGGGACGAGCACCGCTGCGATGGAACACGCTTATTCCACTGCGACAGACGAGACCGGCAAGATCGCCGCCAGCGAAACGGCAGCGCCGCAACACGATTTGGGCAAAGCGAATAGCGCCAATTGCGTCAAGAGCTGCGCCGCGGTGCAGGTGCTCGCCATAACGGCCGCGCCATTGTGGACCGCCGAAGTCTGGCCGCAAATTCATGTGGCGGGCGTCGAAGCCACGTTGATTGGGCAAAACCCCAAGCCCGAATTGTCCCCTCCCATCGCTTTGATGTGATCGCGACGGCGCTCGCTGCGCCGACGCCTCCGCTCGATACCGCAGCGCGGCCATTGGCCGTCTGCGTGCGGCCGCATGGCGGCACCGTCGAGCAAAACCTTACGCACAGATTGATTCAATCCGCGTCACGCTCGGCCACGTTCGGCTCGGCGGCGCGATGAAGAGGAATGACAATGGCAAAGAATGGAAATCCGGCAAAAAGCGATACTCTAGCGGCAGGCAAAGCGCGCCTATCGCGCCGCGCGCTGCTGCTCGGCTCGGTGGTGGCCGGTGGCGGCGGCATATTCGCCTGGAACGTACTTGGCGCGGCGCCGCCGGCGAAGGCCGGTACGATCACGGTATGGAAATCGCCGACCTGCGGCTGTTGCGGCGGCTGGGTCGATTACATGCGCGGCAAAGGCTACCAGGTCAGCGTCAATCTCGTCGCCGATCCGGATCCGATCAAGGCGAAGCTGGGCGTGCCGGAGGCGCTTTACTCCTGCCACACGGCCAAGATCGACGACTACCTGGTTGAGGGCCACGTGCCGGAAGCCGCGGTCGCGAAACTCTTGGCCGAGCGGCCGGCTCAATTTCGCGCCTCGCCGACAAACTTGCGTGACAGGTCGCGCTCCTAATGCCCCGTGAAGGCGGCGATAACCATTGCAAGCAAGAAGGAGCCATCCAATGAAATCGCGAAATGTTTTGATCGGCCTCGGTGTCGCGGTCGCGCTGGCGGCCGGAGTGGGGGTCTACGGCTATAACGCCGTCGCGCAAGGCGGCCCCGGCTATGGTCCCGGTTGGATGATGGGTGGCGGCTACGGCCCCGGCTATCACATGCGCAACTGGGGCGGCGGACAAGGACCCGGGCCCGGAGCAGGACCGTGGAATTGCCCGGCCGTCGGGCAAAACGATCAATCCGGTCCCGCCGGCGGGCAAGGCCCGACCCCAGGCCAAGGTTATGGTCCGGGTTATCACATGCGCAATTGGGGCGGCGGTTACGGCCCCGGCATGATGGGCGGCTACGGCCGCGGTTCTGGTCCGCGCGGCACCGCGCAAGGCGACCAGAATGCCAACCAGAACCTCAATCTCACCATCGACGACGTTAAGACCCGCGTCGAACGCTGGCTTAGCTGGCGCGGCAACCCGCGGCTCAAGGTCGGCGAGGTGAAGGAGAAGGACGCCGATACGATCACGGCTGACGTCGTCACCAAGGACAATTCCCTGGTGCAGCGCTTCATCATCAATCGTCACACCGGCGCGTTCAGCCAGGACAACAGCTGAACGGCCGTCCCGGCTGACGTGAACGAGAGGCGACCTTATGCCCGCGCGGCCGATGCCGTGCGGGCATTGTTTTTTACGGTCAGCGCGCGGCCGTGCCGCAGGTGAAAGCGGCGCCCGGCTTGAGCCCGAGCTTGTTGAAGATCAGGGCGGCCGGGCAGAAGCCGGTGAAAGCGGCCTGCAACATGTTGGCCCCGACAAAGGCCGCGAGCAGCAGCCAATAGGGGCTGACCAGCCAGCCCAGCACGAGGCTCGCCAGCACCATGGTGCCGGCCAGAGCGAATACGGCGCGATCGACGTTCACGGGCGTAACTCCTGATGCAAGGGCCGATTGACGTTGCGACCGCGCCTGGCCCGGCGGCGCGGCGGTCTTGACTATATATGCGACTATTCGTATATACGCAACTATGAAAATACAAGTCAACGAAATGCTGGCCGCGGCCGACCAGGCGAGTACCATGTTGAAGGCCCTTTCAAACCGCCACCGCCTGATCATCGTCTGCCAGCTGACCGAGAAGGAACGCTCGGTCGGCGAATTGGCGGAGCTCCTGAAAATCCGCGATTCGACCGTGTCGCAACATCTCGCGCTGCTGCGCAAGGACGGGCTGGTGACGGCGCGGCGCGACGGGCAGACCATCTGGTATTCGATCGGCAGCCCGCAGGCGCGCGAACTCGTCCGCACGCTCTATCGCGTCTATTGCGCGCCCGCGTCGGCTTGCATTCCGAACGAGCGCCGCAAGCGTCGAGTCAACTGAGGTGAAATCATGCGTGGCAGACTTGTCATAGCGGCTGTGCTCGCGCTGCTGGCGCAGCGGGCGTTTGCGCAAGACAGCTTCGTGGTCGCGCCGAAAACACTGGCCGACGAAAAGGCGGTGTTCGCCACGGTCGAAAGCGCCAACGTGGTGCCGGCGCGAGCGCGCATCGGCGGCACGGTGGTCGCGCTAGCCGTCAAGGAAGGCGACGGCGTCAAGCAGGGCCAGGTCGTCGCCACCGTCGGCGACGAGAAGCTGGCGTTGCAGATGAAGTCGCTCGATGCGCAGATCTCAGGGCTAGAAGCCCAGTTCGCCCAGGCGCAGACCGATCTCACCCGCGCGGAAGACCTGTTCGCCAAGGGCACCATTCCGAAGACCAACCTCGACCAAGCGCGCACCGCCTTCAACGTCGCCTCCAATATACTGAAGGCGCGCACCGCCGAGCGCTCGGTGATCCAGCAGCAGGTCACCGAGGGCAACGTGCTGGCGCCGGCCTCCGGCCGCGTCTTGAAGGTGCCGGTGACCGCCGGCACCGTCATCCTGCCGGGCGAGACCATCGCCAGCGTGGCGGAACAGAATTTCATCTTGCGGCTGCGCGTGCCGGAGCGGCATGCCCGCTTCCTTAAGGTGGGCGATCCGGTGCGCATCGACGGCGAGGAGTTCGGCAAGAGCGGCGCGCAATTCGGCACCATCCGCCTGGTCTATCCGCAGATCGAGGATGGCCGCGTGGTCGCCGACGCGGCGGTCGCGGGTCTCGGCGATTATTTCGTCGGCGAGCGCATCCGCGTCTGGGTCTCGGCCGGCGAGCGCACCGGCGTTATCGTGCCGGGCTCGTTCATCGTCACGCGCTTCGGCATCGACTATGCCCGCGTCCGCAAGGACGCCGCCGCGATCGAGGTGCCAGTACAGCGCGGGCGTGAGCTACCGCGGCCGGATATGCCGGATGCGCTGGAAATCCTTTCGGGGCTCAAGAGCGGCGACGTGTTGGTGCGGCCGTGAAACTCGGCCTGTCGGGACGTCTCACGCAAAGCTCGATCCGCTCGCCGCTGACGCCGCTGTTTCTGCTGGCGGCGCTGGCGGTCGGTTTGGTCGCGCTCAGCACCATCGCGCGCGAGGAGGAGCCGCAGATCAGCGTGCCGATGGTCGACATCCGGGTCAACGCCGACGGCCTCAAGGCGCCGGATGCGGTCGAGCTGGTGACCAAACCGCTAGAAGCCATCATCAAGGGCATTGACGGCGTCGAGCACGTCTATAGCCAGACGGTCGATGACCGCGTGATGGTGACGGCGCGCTTCCTGGTCGGCACCAAAGCCGATGACGCGATCCTGCGCGTGCACGAGAAGATTCGCGCCAATATCGACCGCATTCCGGTCGGCATTCCCGAACCGCTGATCGTCGGACGCGGCATCAACGACGTCGCCATCGTGGTGCTCACGCTGTCGCCGAAGCCGGACGCGGCGGCACGCTGGACCGACAAGGATCTCTACGAGCTTTCCGATCAGCTGCGCTCGGAACTGGTGAAAACCGACAATGTCGGGCTCACTTATATTTCCGGCGGGAATCCCGAGCAGATCCGGGTCGAACCCGACCCTTCGAGGCTGGCGCTCTACGGCGTCACGCTGCAGCAACTGGTCGCCAAAGTGCGCGACGCCAATCGTTCGTTCCTGGCCGGCCAAGTTCGCGATCAAGCGCGTGGCGACGGCATCATGCGAAACGTCGCAGCCGGGCAGACGCTCGCCGGCATTCCCGATATCGGGCTGCTGCTGATCGCCACCCGTGATAACCGTCCGGTCTATGTGCGCGACGTAGCCTCGGTCGTCATCGGGCCCAGTCCACAAGAGCACCGTGTCTGGATGGATGTGGCCGGCAAAGGCGGCCAGTGGGACCGCGTGCCGGCGGTGAGCGTCGCCTTTGCCAAGCGCGCCGGCGCCAATGCCGTGGTCGTCGCCGAACAATTGCTGGCGCGCCTGCAGAGCGTCGAAGGACGGCTGATCCCGGCCGACGTCAAAGTGACGGTGACGCGCGATTACGGCGAGACCGCCAACGACAAGGCGAACGAACTGTTGTTTCATCTCGCGCTGGCGACCGTGTCGATCGTCGTGCTCATCGCCTTTGCCATCGGCTGGCGCGAGGCGCTGGTCACGCTCGTCGTCATTCCGACCACTATTCTGCTCACGCTGTTTGCCGCGAAAGTGATGGGCTACACCATCAACCGCGTCAGCTTGTTCGCGCTCATTTTCTCCATCGGCATTTTGGTCGACGACGCCATCGTGGTGGTCGAGAACATCGCCCGCCATTGGGCGATGAAGGACGGCCGCGCGCGCCTGCAAGCGGCGGTCGAGGCGGTGGCGGAAGTCGGCAATCCGACCGTGGTCGCCACGCTGACCGTGGTGGCGGCGCTCTTGCCGATGCTGTTCGTCTCCGGGCTGATGGGCCCCTACATGGCGCCGATCCCGGCCAATGCCTCGGCGGCGATGTTGTTCTCCTTCGTCGTCGCCATGGTGATCGCGCCCTGGCTGATGCTGCGCCTGCATCCGGAAGGGAAGCCGGTGCATGAACACGAGGCTCCGCATGGCGAAGGTTTTCTCGGCCGGCTCTATCGCCGCTTCGCCACGCCGGTGGTGCGCTCGCGCCGCTCGGCCTGGATATTTCTGATCGCGGTCGGCGTGGCGACGCTGCTGGTATGCCTGCTGTTCGTCACCCGCAGCGTCACGGTCAAGCTGCTGCCGTTCGACAACAAGTCGGAAATGGCCGTGGTGGTCGATCTGCCCGAGGGCGCCACGCTCGAGGATACCGAGCGCACGTTGTTCGCGATCGCCGGGGTGGCGCGGCAGTTGCCGGAAATCCGTGCCATCGAAACCTATGCCGGCACGCCGGCGCCGTTCAATTTCAACGGGCTGGTGCGGCATTATTATATCCGCGAATTGCCCGAGCTCGGCGAACTCAATCTCAATCTGGCGCCGCGCGGCGAGCGTGAGCGATCGAGCCACGCCATCGCGCTCGATCTGCGCGCGCGGTTGCAGAAGCTGACCTTGCCGGCCGGCACGGTCGCCCGCGTGGTCGAAGTGCCGCCCGGCCCGCCGGTGCTGGCGACGCTCTTGGCCGAGGTATACGGACCCGACTCGGCGAGCCGGCGCGCGGCGGCCGCGGAACTGAAAAAGATCTTCGCGTCGGTGCCCTACATCGTCGACATCGACGATTTCGATCGGCGAGCCGCGCCCGCGCCTGCGCATTTCGATCGATCAAGATCGTCTGGAGTTCTTCGGCGTCGAACAACGCGACGTCTATGACACGATCCAGGCGCTGTTCGGCGGCACCGCGGTCGGCTATTCGCACCGCGGCGAGGGCCGCAACCCGATCGAGATCGTGGTGCGATTGCCGAAACGCGATCTGTCGTGGAGCGAACTGTTGGCCTCGACGCCGGTCCCCGCCAACAGCGTGCCCGGCAACAAAACCGTGGTCGAACTCGGCGACGTGGTGCGCGTCACCAAGGAAGTCGGCTCGCCGACCATCTTCCGCCGCGACGGGCACTTCACCGATATGGTGTTGGCGGAACTCGCCGGCGCCTACGAGGCGCCGATCTATGGAATTCTCGACGTCGACAAACTTGTCGCCGCGCACGATTGGGGCGCGCTCGGCCAGCCGACGATCCGCTTCCACGGCCAGCCGGATGACGAAAGCAAGCCGGCGATGCTGTGGGACGGCGAGTGGGAAATCACCTACGTCACCTTCCGTGACATGGGCGCCGCCTTCATGGTGGCGATCGTCGGTATCTACATCCTGGTGGTGGCGCAATTCGGCAGTTTCAAGCTGCCGCTGGTCGTGCTCACGCCGATCCCGCTCACGCTGATCGGTATCGTGATCGGGCATTGGCTGTTCGGCGCGCCGTTCACCGCCACCTCGATGATCGGGTTCATCGCGCTCGCCGGCATCATTGTGCGCAATTCGATTCTGCTCGTCGATTTCATTCGCCACGGCGCGGGACAGGGAAAAACCTTGCGCGCTGTGCTGCTGGAAGCAGGTTCCGTCCGGTTCAAACCGATCCTGCTGACCGCGCTCGCCGCCATGATCGGCGCGGCGACGATCCTGCTCGATCCGATTTTCCAGGGCCTGGCGATCTCGCTACTGTTCGGCCTCGCTTCGTCGACCCTGCTCACCGTTCTGGTAATTCCGGCGATCTATGTCGTCCTGCGCGACGCCGACCAAGTGCTCGCGTAAGAAAAAGTAGTATGCGGCGGCTCCCACGACGGAACTCTAAACGGCGCAACCCCGTTATGACTTCTCGATAACCTGGCGGTCTGCTATCGTCCGCGCGTTCCAGATTTCGTTCGGGGCGTGCCGGATGAATTGATGGATTAATCGGGAGATCGACAATGCGAAATGCGAAGACGAGGCATGGCGTTTTGGCCAAGGCCGCGGCGGCGATGTCGGCGTTATTGCTCGCGGGTGCGATAATCGTGATCACGTCGGGGCAATCATATGCGACCCCGGCGATAGCGAAGGGCCAGCCCTGCACAAAATGCCACACGACTCCGCCGGCCTTGAATGA
The DNA here is from genome assembly GCA_963770985.1 of uncultured Alphaproteobacteria bacterium. Taxonomy (GTDB): domain Bacteria; phylum Pseudomonadota; class Alphaproteobacteria; order Rhizobiales; family Xanthobacteraceae; genus Pseudolabrys. The sequence continues at coordinate 575,826 of CAVYRR010000007.1, forward strand.
CTACGGCAAGAAGATGAAGGAAAGCGGAAAATAATCGATCGGCGTCCGCGAGAAAATCGTAAGGGACGTTGATCCGCGAGGCCGGGCGCCGGAATTGGCCGGCGCCTGCAATGCGGGCAGCAACAGCAGCGCCCGAATTCATCGCGCAATATTTGTTGTGCCGATGATTAGCGGAAATTGAATTTTTCGCGCGGCCGGCCGCATTTCAGGCCCCGGCGATAGTCGGCCGGCGGCCAAAGCCGGATTGCAATCGCAATGCGCGAAACCCCCGTTTGATACGTATCAAAGGCCGTTGCGGACGGATCGGCTACGATATTTCTTAAGGGATTCTGGGCGCGCACACCCCTCCGGCCGGTTTGACGGCGGTTGATCGAAATCGAAAACATGCGTCCTATTCCGGCACCGAAAGGGACGTGACGGTCGTCATGCAGCTGCAGCCGCGCACCCTCAAGTTTAAGGTCGTGCTTTACCTGACAGTCGCGCTGTCGGCGGCGATGCTTTTGTTCACCGGCGGAGTCGCCTGGTTTTTGTACAAGGAAATCCTCGGCAAGGTGTCCGACCAGGTCATCCAGGTTTCCGAAATAATCTCCAAGAGCACCCGCTTCGCGATGCTGCAGAACCAGCCCGCCTATGTCGACCGCATCATCCACGATGTGGCCAATCAGGAGAAAATCGACCGGGTCAGAATCCTCAGCAAAGAGGGACGCATCACCCATTCGACCTACGCGCCGGAAATCGGCCGCACGGTGGACCGCAAGGCCGAGGCCTGCTCGCATTGCCACCAGAGCGAGCGGCCGCTCGAGCAAGTTCCCAAGAGCGAGCGGACCTGGACGTTCAAGGGCCCGAACGGCGAGTCGTTGCTAGGCTCCATGGAAGTCATCCGCAACGAGCCGTCCTGCTACAACGCGGCTTGCCATCAACACTCGAAGGAGACGTCCGTTCTCGGCGTGGTCGACATCGTCTATTCGCTCGACGATATAGAAAAGAAATTGAGCGCGAGCACGCTCGGGATCGCCGGCATTTCGGTGGGGTTCATCGTGGTCGCGGCGTTGCTGGTCGGCTTCTTCGTGCACCGCCTGGTCTACGTACCGCTGCGCGACCTCGAAAGCGGTGCGCAGCGACTTTCCACCGGCAATTTAGACCAGTCTATCCCGGTGCGCAGCAGCGACGAATTCGGCAATCTGGCCTCATTGTTCAATGGCATGACCGATGCCTTGCGCAATTCGCGGGCGCAGCTGCAGGATTGGGGGCATACGCTCGAACAAAAGGTCGAAGAGCGCACGCAGGAACTTCGTCGCGCGCAAGCCGAAACCATGCGCGGCGAGAAGCTCGCCTCCGTCGGGCTGCTCGCCTCCGGCGTCGCCCATGAATTGAACAACCCGCTGACCGGCATCCTGACCTTTTCGCATCTCATGCGGCAGAAATTGCCGGACAAGAGCGCGGACGCCGAGGATATGGATTTGGTGATTCGCGAAACCAAGCGCTGCGCAGCGATCATCAAGCGGCTCTTGGATTTTGCTCGCGAAAAGCACCCGGAGAAGAAATTTACCGACCTCAATCAGGTCATCGATGATACGGTGCAAATCGTCGAGAAACCCGCCCATCTGCGCGACATCGAGATAACCTTGGACCTCGACCGGACGCTGCCGCCGATCTGGATCGACGCCGATCAGATCAAACAAGTGATCATGAACATGCTCGTCAACGCCCAACACGCGGTCGAGGAGAAGGGCAGCATCACCATCACCACCCGCCGGGCGCAGGATCCGCGGGCGCCGGCTACCGAGCCCAAGCCGATGGTGGCAATATCGATTGTCGATACCGGCTGCGGCATTCCGGAAGCGAATTTGCGGCGGATATTCGATCCGTTTTTCACCTCCAAGGACGTGGGAAAGGGCACCGGATTGGGACTTTCCGTCAGCCACGGAATTGTCGAGGCCCATGGCGGCCTCATCGACGTGCGAAGCAAAGTGGGCGAGGGATCGACGTTCAGCGTCTTTCTGCCGCTGACGCCGCCGTCGGCCGGGCCCGAGAGCAAGGCCAGCGGGAGCGGTGCATGAGCGCGCGAATTCTGATCGTCGACGACGAGGAGATCGTCATCAGAAGCTGCCTGCGTATCCTCGCCGGCGACGAATTCCAAGTCGAGTCCGTGCAGGACGGCCGGGACGCGCTGCGCAAGATCGAGGAAAATCCTTACGACGTGGTAATCCTCGACATCATGATGCCCAACATTGACGGGCTCGAAGTACTGCGCCGGGTCAAGGAAACGCATCCCAACGTGGATGTCATTATGATCACCGGGCTGTCGCAGATCGACACCGCGGTCCAGGCCATGAAGCTCGGCGCCTTCGATTATTTGTCGAAGCCGTTCGAGCCGGACGAATTGAAAATGGTGGTGCAGCGCGCGCTCGAGCGGCGCCGGCTGCTGCAGGAGAATCTCAACCTCAAGAGCGAGGTCTCGTCGAAATACCGTTTCGAAAACATCGTCGGCTTGAGCCCGCAAATGCAGGCGGTCTACCGGCTGGTCGCGCAATGCGCGCCCACCAGTTCGACCGTCCTGATCACCGGCGAAAGCGGCACCGGCAAGGAACTGATCGCACGCGCGATTCACTACAACAGTTTGCGCAAGGACAAGCCGTTCGTGCCGGTCGACTGCAACGCGTTGAGCGAAAATCTGCTGGAAAGCGAGCTGTTCGGGCACGTCAAAGGCGCTTTCACCAGCGCAGTCGTGAACAAGAAGGGCATGTTCGAGGTTGCCGGCAGCGGCACCCTGTTTCTTGACGAGATCGGCAATATCTCCATGTCGATCCAGGCCAAGCTGCTGCGCGTCCTGCAGGAACGGGAATTCAGGGCGGTCGGCGACACCCGGACGCAGGTTGCCAATTTCCGGCTGGTCACCGCCACCAACAAAGACCTCAAGGCCATGGTGGCGGCCGGCACCTTCCGCGACGATCTTTATTACCGGATCAATATTTTCCCGATCCACGCCCCAGCGCTACGCGAGCGCAAGGGCGACGTTCCGGCGCTCGCCTACCATTTCTTGAAGGTATTCAGCGCCGAACTGGGAAAGAAGTTAACCGATATTTCCGAAGGTGCGCTCAGCACGCTGGTCAACTACAGCTGGCCGGGCAATGTGCGCGAACTCGAAAACGTCATGCACCGCGCGGCGATCCTGACCAACGACAACGTCATCCGCCAGGCCCACCTCATCAGCATCGTCGGTTCCTCGCAGCCGCAGGCCGACCTCGCGGTGCCGCGTACCGGCGACGAGCTCAAGCGGGTCAAAAAGGCCGCGCGCGAAAAGTCGGTGGAGGAGATCGAGAAGCAGTTCGTGCTCGAGGCGCTCAAGCGCAACGATTGGAGCGTGACCAAAAGCGCCGAGGAAACCGGCATGCAGCGTCCAAACTTCCAGGCGCTGATGAAGAAATATGCGATCCGCGTGCGCGACACCGAGCACGACGCCGACGATAGGCCGGACGCATCGTCATAAAGGCGCCCGCCGCTGCCAGCGCAGGCTTCATTCCGCCGCTGCCTCCTCTTCTACGTCCTCATAGCCGGTCATCATGGCCTTGAAGTGCGCCGTCCGGGTATGGCCGAGCGTGCCGAGATAGACGTGAACCAGGACGTAGAACACGAAGGCGATGAAGATCAGCACGTGGACGGTGTCGATCACGCGCACGCCGCCGAAGAAGTCGACCTGCGCGGAAAAGCGCTTCACGTCCCACAACAGGATGCCGGTATAGATCTGAACGGGGAAGAGCAGCATCATGATGATCTGGTAGATCATGCTCTGCAGCGGATTGAACTTGCGATAGATGGTCGGCGTAAATGGATTGGGATCGCCACGGAAAATTCCGAAGGCGTAGTAATAGACCTGCCGGAAGCTGCCGATAAAGTGCTTCTTCAGGTTCAGCTCCGAGTGATAGGCCCTGACGCGGTCGGACGTGATGTAAAACGCCAGCCACAGGCAGAAATTGGCGATCAGCACGAAGCCGACGAAATTGTGCACGCCGACCGCGGTGCGGAACGACACCACGTCGATCAGCCCGACATAGCGGATCTGCATTCCCGTCAGGATCATCAGGACGAAGCCGAGGGCATTGGTCCAGTGCCAGATGCGGACCGGCAGCGGGTGAATGTAGAGTCTCATGGTGCAGTTCCTTTTAACGCTGCCGCGCGTCAGGCCGCCGCCTTGGGTTCATTGCCGCCACCGGCCGGCGGATGGTCATGTCCGTTGTGCGGATGATAGAGGCCGAAGCGCTTGAACATCCAGCCTAGGAAGACGTGGCCGACGGCGATGCCGCCGCCGCCCAAGATGGCGAGGATCAACAGAATATCCAGGAGCATTATCCTGGTGCCGCCGATCGCATAGAAGCCGCTCACCGAGCCGACCGAGAATGCCGAGTTCAGCACATCCGCGTTGGCGCCATAACCGATGCGCCGTCCATCCGGTCCGACCAGTGAGATGGTCACGCTCTGGAAGGCCTGCGATCCCGCGCGATGACAGGTGTGGCAGTCGCTGAGCGCCTTGCTCTTGTCGGCCATATTGTGGGCCTGCGGGGCGGTGAGCACGTTCAGGCGTCCGCGCAAGACGGTTTTGCCGGCGATGCCGCTGCGATTGAGCGTCTGCATGAGATTCCACAGCGCCTGCGCATCGATTCCCTTGCCGTCCGATTTGGTGCTGGCATCGAACAGCGGCACGCCGATCTGTTCGGTCCCGCGCGCCTGGCCCTTGCTGTCGATCAGCATCAGATCGACTTTGCGCTGCGCGCCGGGGGTGTGACAGGCCGGGCAAGACACGACTTCGAAATGCAGAGCGGCGTTGGGCAGCCATTTTTGGTGGGATTCCAGCGCGGCGGCATGACAGCCGAAACAGGCCGCCTCGGGACCCTGGCCAAGCGAGGTGGGTTTTACGGCGTGGGCAGTGTGGCAGCCCGAGCAGATCGGCGCGTAGCTGTCCTTCGAACCGATCCGCGATTTTGCGTGCATGCTGCCGAGGTAGGCGTTGTAAATATCGGCGTGGCAATTCTTGCAGGGAACTAGATCGATCTTCGTCGCCGCGTCCTTGATGATCGCATGCGGATTGTGACAGTCGGAGCAGATGGGCGCTGCCGGATTGCCGTTGCGCACCAGCGCGCCGTGAATGCTGCTCTCCCACTGTTCGAATTTGTCGGCATGGCAGGTGCGGCATCCCTGGGCCGTGGCGACCGCAAAGCTGCGCTTACTTGCGATATCGTTTTTTTCGGGCGGATGCTTGCCGGGGTCGACGTCGGAGTGACAACTGGTACAGCCGTTGGCGCCATGCACGGATTTGACGAACGCGTCGGCCGGCACCTGCAGCTTGAGGATATCTCCGTCCGCCAGCTTCTTCTCCATGCCGGCGGCGCCATGACAGCCAAGGCAATTCTGATCGGCCGCCGAGAGCGCCGGCTCGGCCGCGAATATCGGCGCTGTGGTGGCCGGTAGCAGGATAAGCGCCGCGACGAGGGCCGCAGTCGCCAAGCCGTACTCCAGGAAGCTGGGCAGAATTCTGTGCGAGGCGTTGTAACGATCCATCTTCGGTTCCATGGCGGCCTCGCATTAAACACCATCCGGGGGGCCGAAACCCCCCGGGAGATGATCACGATATTGGTGGAATTGTCTGGCGCAAGCCGGTCGAAACTTCATTGATCTATCTCATTCAGCGCGCGCCGGCTGCGATCACGGCGCGGCCACCCATCCAGGCCAACGCGGCCAAGCCGATGAAGGGGAAGAGCACGACATAGGCGAGGCCGAGCACCGGGGCGGCAACCGCCATCCCGACATTCTTCAGGACGCGGGCGGTGGTGCGGACCGCTTCGTATTTGGCGGCGAACCGGCCGGCCAGCACCGCAAGCGCGACCAGGCCGACGACCGGGAAGGCAACGATGTAGACCAAGCCGATGAAGGGTGCGGCGAAGAACAGGAGGATATTCTTGAGCGCATTGCCTTCTTCCGCAGGAGCTTCCGTCGGGACGTTGTTGGCGACGACGTAGAGCTTGACGGCGGGTGCCCGGGCAACCGGGGCGGCGACTACGGTCTCTTCCTCGATGAGGATTTTGCGAAGGGCGGTCATGGCGAACTCCTGTTTTTTTGGCCTCAGCGAGGCCTTTTGCTTGGATCTTTTTCTCGGTTCCTACATCGCATAGGCCGTGCCAACTGCCCGCGCAGCCGGTAATATCTTTATGTATCAGATGGTTAGCTGAATTTTCCGCGGCCGCCGATGCGCCCTTGGCGGGCTCAAGGTATAATTTTTTTGTCCAATAGAGCCGCGATTTCTAAATTTACTGAATAATTTCAATTGTTTAAATAGGTTTTCAGGTGCATGTTTTTGCTATACAGCTAGAGCTCGCGCCAAAACACCGCCTTCAGCCCTGAAATCGAATGAAAAAAGGCCGGGGGCATGCCCCCGGCCTCAGTTGGCCATTCGCACTCAATCTCTGGTCCGCGCCAGCACGGCGCGGCCGGCGAGCCAAGCCAGCGTCGCCAGTCCGATGAACGGGAAGAGGATGACGTAGGCCAGCCCGAAGACCGGCGCGGCGAACACCATCGCGATGTGCTTCAGGACCACCGCGGTCGCCTTGACGGTCGGGTTCTTGGCTGCAACGCGCCCTGCCAGCATCGCCATATAGCCGAGGCCGACGAACGGGAAGACGACGATGTAGGCCAGGCCGATGAAGGGCGCGGCGAAGAACAGAAGGATGTTCCGTAGCGCGCTACCGCTTGCGGGCGCTTCGGCCTGCGGCGCTTCGACGGCCGCCGGCAAAGCCAGCACTTGCGGCGCGGGCGCAGCCAGGGCATCGCGGGCGCTGTCTTCGATCATCTCGGGCGACAGCGGCTTGTGCACGAAGCTCGAGACGCCGGCAGCCTTGGCGCGGGCTTGCGCCGCATCGGTGCCGTAACCGGTAATGATCACCACCGGGGTCCATGGCTTGCGCGCCTTGACCTGTTCGGCCACGTCAAGCCCGCTCATTCCGGGCATGCGGATGTCGGTATAAACGAGGTCGTACTTTTCCTCGTTCAGCTTGCGCATCGCCTCTTCCCCGTTCTCGGCGGTGATGACAGCGTAACCCTTGTTGGAAAGAACCCGGTCGATGCTCTTGCGAACGGCCGGATCGTCGTCGACGACGAGTACTTTGCGTGATGCGTTCATGGCCTTCTCCTTTTGGAATTCTTGCTGCTGACGTGTTGGCTGTTCGAATAAGTTGGCTCTGTTTCTCAGGCGGCGCAGGTGCCGGTGTCCGCCTCGGACACCCGCCGCAGGGCCCATTGTTTCCGCGTCATGGCGCCGTCGGTGACATTGATCACGTCCTGCGGGCCCACCGGCTTGGCGACGTAGTCGTAAGCTCCGAGCCGCACGGCTTCTTTGGCGCTGTCCACGGTCGGATAGCCGGTGATGATCACCACCTCGCTCTCCGGCCATTTCTGTTTGATGGTGCGCAGTACCGACAGGCCGTCCTGGCCGGGCATGCGCATATCGAGCAACACGACGTCGTAGGGGTCCTGCTCCATTGAATTCAGCGCCTCTTCGCCGTCGCTGGCGGTCGTAACGTTGCAGGACATGCCATCCAGCGAGCGCAGGTAGCTCCGGCGCACCGTTTCGTCGTCATCGACGATAAGAATTCTGTTTTTGTCGGTCATTTTCGCCACCTTGCTTGCGGTCATGGTCTTGCCGAGTATTCAGCAAGCGCCGTGCCACGCGCCGGTCAGCGATTTTTTTGACGTAATAACAATGGCTTGGATGGAAAGATCGGAGCCGCGGCCGGGATCGGGCAGAGGCTGAAGTACATTTTTCCTATTCACTACGGCGGTAACTCCATGAAAAGGTTTGATATTTCTCGGCCAATGCCCCGCCGGCCACCGCATAACTTTTTTATCTAGATTGGCTCCTCTGTTGGGTGCTTTGTTTTTTCTCAGGTCTTTGGCAAAGTCAAAAAAGATGCATATGCGTGCAGGTGAGTTATGCAGCTCTTCACGACGGCCGAAGCCGCCAACTATCTCCGCCTCAAGGAACGCAAGATCTACGAAATGGTGACCGAGGGCACGGTGCCCTGCACCAAGGTCACCGGCCGCTGGCTTTTTCCCAAGGCCGATCTCGATCATTGGCTCGCCTCCAGCATCACGCGGCCCGCCGGCATGACTCGTCCGGAACCGGCGCCGATCATCGGTGGCAGCCACGACCCGCTGCTGGAATGGGCGTTGCGCGAAAGCGGGTCGGGGCTCGCCACGCTCGCGGTCGGCAGCGAAGCCGGGTTCAACCGGTTCATCGCCGGCGAAACCATCGCCGCCGGCATGCACCTGCATGCCTTGGAAGACCCGCAAGCCGATGCCAATCTTGCCGCTGTTAGCGGCCGCAGCGATTTGCAGGACGCAGTGATGATCGCCTTTTGCCGCCGCGAGCAAGGCCTGCTGCTGGCGCCCGGCAATCCGCTCAAGATTCGCGGCATCGACGACGTGATCGCCAAGCGCGTGCGCATCGCCATGCGCCCGCAAGGCGCCGGCGCGCAATTGCTGCTGCTCTCGCTGCTGCAGCGGGCGAAAGCCGCGCTCGACCAACTCGCCGCGGTCAGCCCGGTCTGCCCGACCGGTCCCGATATCGCGCAGGCGATCCGCGCCAGCCGCGCCGACACCGGCATTGCCACGCGCTCGGTCGCCAATTCGGCCGGACTCGATTTCGTGCCGATTGTCTGGGAGCCGTTCGACCTCTTAATGCGCCAGCGCGATTATTTTCATCCGCCATTGCAGGCGCTGATCCGCTTTCTAGGATCGGACGAGCTCGCCGCCCGCGCGCAGGAAATGGGCGGCTTCGACCTGAGCGACGCCGGTAAGGTGCGGTTTGTCGTTTGACTGGCCGCACGGTAGGACAGCGCCATGACCGCCAACGACACGCAAGCCTGGCCGAGCGAACTACGCCTGCACAAGGACCGCAGGACGCTCACCGTGACCTTCGCCGGCGGCGAGCGGTTCGATCTGCCGGCCGAATATCTGCGCGTGAAAAGCCCGAGCGCGGAAGTGCAGGGTCATTCCGCCGAGGAGCGCAAGACCGTTCCGGGAAAACGCGACGTCGGTATCATCGAGGTGCTGCCGGTCGGCAATTACGCGGTGCGGCTGGTATTCGATGACCTCCACTCGACCGGCATTTTCGGCTGGGAGTATCTGCTCGAACTCGGGCGCAACCACGCTGCCTATTGGCAGGACTATGTCGACGAGCTGGCGTCGAAGAATCTTTCGCGCGATCCGCCGGTAAGGCGGAAATGACATGAGGGGGCTTGGCCGGTAGCACGGGAAATTCGTATAATCGCAATTCTCGAGCATGCAAAATGATCGGGACCCGATGTCGTCAGAAGTGATCGGGTGCAATCGACGCACTTGGAGAGGGGCAATGAAATTCGTTCGAAACGCGTTCCTGGCCGCAATCCTGCTGGCCGGCTTCTCCGGCGGAGCCTACGCGCTCGCGTTTAAGGATATCGCCGGAAAATGGTGCGGCCTGACCACGAACTATACTTTCAGCCGCGACACGCTGGTCGTTAGCTTCCACGATGGCTCGCCGACCAGGCGATTCAAGGTCACCAGCTACGAATATTTGGGCGCAATCGTGAAGATGCACTGGATCAGCAAGGACGAGAAGCTGTTTACCGATTTTGCCGAGTTCACCAACGACGGCACCATGGTGCAGCAGAAGAACGAAGCCGGCCCTCGCCGCCCTTTTCATCGTTGCTGATGGCGACGAATGGTGGGCGCTGTAGGGATTGAACCTCCGACCTCTCCCGTGTGAAGCGAGCAATCACTCGCTGAGCTTGTTCGGAGTACGCTGAAACAAATATCGACCCTATTGAGCCGTCTTATGATCCCAGCCTGCCGCGATCTGAGGAGGCAGCGAAGAACTTGCAGAGCTTCGGAAGCGGCTGAGGTTGACGCGGGCGTTCAATCAATTTTGTACAACAATATGATCGGGCGCTAGACCGGCCTGATAGCGCTCGTACATCGCGGTATAGGCTACTTCGAGGTGTTTGGTGAAAAGCTTCGTATCAAACAATGGTGTCGTGACACGATTTTCAGCTAGCTTACGCTTGATTGCCGTCAATTTTTCGGGATGCGTGGCAAGATCAATCGCCATCTGTTCATAGGCTTCTGGCGTTGTCGTTATAAGTTCGGGTAGCCCAATCGTAGTTAAAAGGCTTCCAGCCATCCGTGCCGTAAAGGGCTGACCCGAACAGGTCAACACTGGCAGCCCAGCCCAAAGTGCGTCACTGGCTGTTGCGCCGGCATTGAAGGGTAAAGTATCCAAAAATAAATCAGCCACCCGATACCTGGCCAGATAATCAGAATATTCAGCCAAAGGCGCAAATACCAAACGCTCTGGTGATATCTCCCGGTGCTTTGCCTCGACCCGCAAATTGCGGGCTGCAGCTGCATTACTTTCCGTCAGCCAAAGTACACTATTTGGTACCTCATTCAGAACCCGCATCCATATTCCGAAAATATCGGGCGTGATTTTGAAATTATTGTTGAAACAGCAAAAGACAAAACCTGTGTCCGGCAGCTTGAGCTCTGCACGAGTTGGCGTGCGCTCCGCTATCGGGCGCTTGGTGTCGTTGACCTGGTAAACGTCCGGTAGATAAACGACCTTCTCTGTATAAAAAGCTTTTTGGTCTGGGGGTATTACGTACCTATCTGCAATGATGTAGTCGATGTAGTCCGCCCCCATAGTGGCCGTGAAACCCAAATAATTGATCTGGATTGGAGATGGTTTGTAGCTAAAAACACGATTTCTCTGTTCGCCGTGATATCCATTTAGATTGACCAAAATATCAATCTGTTTTTGTTTAATGAGCGTGGCTACTCGATGATCATCTAAACGGCTTATATCGATAATGGTATCAAATGCATTTTTTATTCTTTCTCGCTGCCCACTGCCATCGTCCCAGCCGCTATCAATAGCAAAAAGCTCAAAACGATTCTTGTCATGAAGTTCAAACAGTCCCGTCATCAAAAAAGATACGACGTGCTTTCGAAACTCACCCGACAAATATCCAATTCTGATTTTGCTGTTGCTATAACGCTCTCCGCGCCACAACGGGGTTTGAGAACGTGGAGCTTTATCGGCAGCATATATCTCCGCGCAACGCTTATAATTTTGCGCGGAGTGTGCAATCGCTTGGTAGCCAAATGGTTCCGCTGAACGCTTACCAAGAGCAATATCGCTGTCAATTTCTGCGACTAGTTCGTCAATCCCTTTCCAATCACACGACAGCATCTTTTGATGAAGAAACATCCCTTTCGTGAACGGATGCTGCGGATTTATCTCGAGTACCTTAGCGTAGGCAGCCGCCGCTTCTTCATGTCGGTTCAGTCTATCGAAAACATTGCCACGGTTAAGCCAAGCTTCAGCAAGGTCGGATTCTAACGCCCGTGCCTTGTCATACGCGACCAACGCATCGTCGTAGCGTTTCAGTTCGAAAGATACGTTGCCGCGACCGATCCATGCCTTAGCAAGATCAGGTTTAAACGCCAGCGCCTTGTCATAAGCCGCGATGGCCTCGTCAAAGCGCTTGAGGTCGCTGCAAACATTGCCCCGACCAAGCCAAGCGTTAGCAAGATCAGGCTTTAGGGCAAGTGCTTTGTCATAGGCTCCAAATGCTTCGTCGTAGCGTTTCAGTTCGAAAAATACATTGCCGCGACCAACCCAAGCATCGAAAAAATTTGGTTTTAGCGCGAGTGCCCCGTCATAAGCGGCAAGAGCTTCGTCGTAACGTTTGAGTTCGAAGAGGGCGTTGCCACGATCTGAATAAATTGGAGCGTGGTTAGGAGCGAGCTTTATGGCGTTGTTATAGCTATTTACCGCGTCTTCAAATCGTTGAAGTTTGGCTAAAACAGTCCCGTAATTATGGAAACACGGCGCCACTCTTGAGTTGACAGACAATGCCTTACGCAAGAATTTTTCTGCCTCTTCGAATGTACCGCGCTGAGCGTTAATAATTCCGAGCATGTGGAGTGCGTCAAAATTCTTGGAATGAACATGCAGTACTTTTTTATAAATCGTTTCAGCTTCACCAAGATTTCCCTGTTGGTGTAAAAAAATTGCTTTATTTATTAGGTCGTTCGGCGAAGTCATATTTTAGCGCCAGTCCAACTCTGGAATTTTTTAGCTCGACCGACCAGGATACGCAACTTACACCAACTCCACCGCGTTCCACATCGTTTTGTCGCTCACATCGCAATACATCCGCTGACGCAAGCGGTACTCAATTTCGCGATTGTTTTTCTTTCCGTAGTCGCCGAGCTTCGGAAGCGGGTGAGGCCAACGGGAGCGTTCAATCAATTTTGCACGACAATATGATCGGGCGCTAAATCGGCCTGATAGCGCTCGTACATCGTGGTATAGGCCGCTTCGAGGTGCTTGGTGAAAAGCTTCGTATCAAACAATGGTGTCGTGAGACGATTTTCAGCTAGCTTACGCTTGATTGCCGTTAATTTTTCGGGATGCGTGGCAAGATCAATCGCCATTTGTTCATAGGCTTCTGCCGTCGGTACAATGAGTTCGGGCAAATTTATCGCTTTCAGCAAACTAGCCGCAACTCTGCCCGCAAACGTTTCTCCAATACAAGTCAATATAGGCAACCCAGCCCATAGCGCATCACTTGCGGTCGTATGGGCATTGTAGGGCAGCGTGTCCACAAACAAGTCGGCTAAACGATGCCTTGCCAAATGCTCGGCTAGTGGCAGCCGCTCCGCAAAAATCAGTCGTTTTGAGTTCACACCTCTCGCCGCAGCCTCTTTTCTCAAATTTCTTGTAACCGCCGGATTGTCTTCAATAAGCCAAAGCACACCATCTTCTACATGCTTGAGAATCCGCATCCAGCAATCAAACACCTCGGGGAGAATCTTGTAATTATTATTGAAACAACAGAAGACCATTCCTTTCTCTGGCAGCCCACATTCCACGCGATTAAAAAGGCGCGTTCCGATCTCTTTTTTGCGATCATTGGCTTGATAGCAATTTGGCAGATAAACGATTTTTTCCGTGTAGAATGCCTTATGATTTGCAGGGATCACATGCTGGTCTGCAATTATATAATCTATATAGCTTGCGCCTAACGTGCCGGGAAACCCGAGATAGTTTACTTGAATAGGTGAGGGTCTCTGTGAAAACACTCGCGTTCGGTGTTCGCCGAAATAGCCATTCAGATTGACCAGAATGTCTATCTGATTTTCGGAGATAGCAGCGACAGCCGATGAGTCGCTAAGTTTGCTTATGTCAATAATTCTATGTACCGAAGCATTGATGCGTTTGCGTATATCGCTTTGATCATCCCATCCATTATCAACACCATATATCTCGAATCGCGACTTATCGTGGAGTTCTAAAGCGCCGACAATTAGATGTGACGTGGCCTGATCACGCAGTTCACCAGATGAATACCCGATACGAATCTTTTCGTGTTTGGTAGGTTGCTGGTGCGTAGAGAATCTGATGTCAGCTGGAAAATTATTTTTATTATACAATTCGGCGCATAATTGCAGACTTCGTTGTGATTTAGCGACGCCTTGCCAGCTAAACGGATCAGTTGACAGCTTACCGCAAGCAACATCGCCGTCAATTTCTGCGATCAATTCGCCAACCCCTTTCCAATCACAGGAAAGCATCTTTTGGTGAAGAAACGTCCCCTTCATGAATGGATGATGCGGATTTATCTCAAGTACCTTGCGATAGGCATCGGCCGCTTCCTCATACCGTTTCAGTCTGTTGAAAACATTGCCGCGACCAAGCCATGCCTCGGCAAGATCGGTTTTCAGCGCTAGTGCGTTGTCATATGCGGCCAACGCATCATCGTAGCGCCCGAAATAATAGAAAACATTGCCTCGACCAAGCCAAGCTCCTGCAAGGTCTGGCTTTAGTGCAAGTGCCTTGTCATAAGCATCAAATGCTTCGTCGTAGCGTTTGAGTTTGTTGAATACATTCCCGCGACCAACCCAAGCGCCTTCAAGGTCTGCCTTCAGGACAAGTGCTTTATCATAAGAGTCGAGAGCTGCATCTTCGCGCATGAGCTGATCCAAAACGTTACCGCGACTAAGCCAGGCCTCGGCAAGGTCAGGTCTCAGCGCCAATGCTTTATCGAGAGCAGCATGAGCCGCGTCGTAGCGCTTGAGCTCACTCAAAACATTGCCCTGGCCGAGCCAAGCTTCAGCAAAATCGGGTTTCAGCGCCAATGCTTTGTTAAGAGCTTCAAGGGCCTCGTCGTAACGCTTGAGCTCCGTCAGAGATTTTCCCTTGTTATAAAATGCTTCTGAATAATTGGGTTGAAGTGCGATTGCCTTGTTAAAATCTGCAATAGCATCATCATAACGCTTGAGATCGTTAAAAATGACACCGCGCCTATTCCATGTTTCCGTAGTCGTCGTGTTGATTGATAAAGCTTGGTTGAAACGCTCTAGCGCTTCGTTAGGTCTTTTGAGCGCCGCCAAAATCAGTCCATAGTTGTATAATGTCACATCTGAGCCTGGATTCAGTTTTGTTGCTGATCTTATATAGTTCTCAGCTTCGGCATATCGGCCAAGATGCGTCAGAAGGACGCTCAATAAGTTGAGTGCCGCGATATGCTTTGGTTGATGCTGCAATACCTCTTTGAAATGTCGTTCAGCATCGTCGAGGTTTCCTGCCTGAAATGATGCCATTGCCTTCTTAAAACTATCATCGCTTATAAAATTATTATCGCTCGAGACCGCCATTATTTTCATCCAAATATTGGTCTGAGAGAGGCATGACGGCAAACGGCGTCTTTTTGTTTTTAACTCACTTGCCAATACTATTCCAGTGAGTTTCTGAGCATAGAATTGGTTGCTGGCGCGCGTAGGAAATTAGCGTTCGTTTAATTGACGAGTAGTTTCTGATTGCGATCTCTCAATTCTTACGTTCTGAACGTTATAGCTGATCGTGAAATTCGTCAGCTAGCTGCATATTGAACATGGTAATTGTTGCCTCTTCTCGTTGACCGGCCCCCACTAACGGAACCACTCTCAATGTTAGTTTAGCGGCGGCCGCGGCGCTATAGGCTGGCTGACAGAGTGTGAGATGACCTCCGGTGCCGGCGGCCGATAGCCGAGCGAGGAATGCGGGCGGATCGTATTGTAGTACCGACGCCATTGTTCGATCACAACTTGTGCCTCTCGCAACGAGTAGAAGATCTCGCCGTTAAGCAGTTCATCGCGCAGTTTTCCGTTGAACGACTCGATGTAGCCATTCTCCCACGGGCTACCCTTTTCGATGTAAGCAGTCTTGGCTCCGACCGCGGCAATCCAGTCCTTCACCGCGGCGGCGATGAACTCCGAGCCATTGTCTGAGCGGATGTGGCCGGGAATGCCGCGCAGGATGAAGAGATCGGCCAACGTATCGATCACGTCAGTCGATCTCAATCTTCGATCAATGCGGATCGCGAGAGCCTCGCGGGTGAACTCATCGACGATGTTCAGCATCCGATACTTCCGCCCATCATGGGTACGGTCCTCCACGAAGTCATACGCCCAGACGTGATTGGGGCGCTCCGGCCGTAGACGGATGCATGATCCGTCGGTCAGCCATAGACGGCCCCGTTTAGGTTGCTTGGCGGGCACTTTGAGCCCCTCTCGTCGCCAGATCCGCTCGACCCGCTTCTTGTTCACCACCCACCCTGCAGATCGCAGCAGGGCCGTGATCCGGCGGTAGCCATAGCGGCCATACTGCTTGGCGAGAGCGATGATGTCAGCGGTGAGCGCGGCCTCGTCGTCGGGCGTCTGAGGCCTGCGCCGCTGCGTAGAGCGCGGTTGGCTGAGAACGCGGCAAGCTCGGCGTTCCGAGATGCCCAGTTGCTCTTTGACCCTGCTCACGCAGTCGCGACGACGAGAGGGG
The DNA here is from genome assembly GCA_963770985.1 of uncultured Alphaproteobacteria bacterium. Classification (GTDB taxonomy): domain Bacteria; phylum Pseudomonadota; class Alphaproteobacteria; order Rhizobiales; family Xanthobacteraceae; genus Pseudolabrys. Next base: position 591,730 of record CAVYRR010000007.1, read on the forward strand.
CTTACCAGTTTCCCCTGGCGGCCTCTTTCAGGATCAGCTTATCGAGCGTCAGGTCTGCAACTGCCTTACGAAGCCGAGTGTTCTCCTGCTCGAGTTCCTTCAGCCGCTTCACCTGGCCGCCCTTGAGCCCTCCAAACTCTGATCGCCACCGATAGTAAGTCGTCTTGACCTGACCGGGCTTTTTTAGACGAAGCGTTGTGAGAGAATAGCTTGGAAAGGAGCTTGGGTTATGCCCGAAGAAGAGGTTTGGCGCGGAGCAGATCGTGACGTGCTTCGCCAGATTGAAGTGTTGATGGCGCAGGGCAAATCTGCCCCAGAGGCCTGCCGGGATACGGGCATATCGCAGCAGAGCTATTACCGCTGGCGCAAGGAATACGGCGGGCTTGAGATCGATCAGGCCAAGCGCATGAAAGACCTGGAACGCGAGAATGTGCGCTTGAAGCGTCTCGTTGCCGATCTGTCGCTTGAGAAGCAGGTACTCAAGGACGTCGCCTCGGGAAACTTGTAAGCCCCGAACGACGCCGGCAGGCCGTTGAACGCATTCGGGGGAAGTACGGTCTCTCGGAGCGTCATGCCTGCCGGATTGTCGGTCAGCCGCGCGGAACGCAGCGTTACACCACCATTGTCCGTGCCGATGAAGATGCGCTGACGCAGGCCATTGTCGCGTTGGCATCGCAGTATGGCCGATACGGCTATCGTCGGATCAAGTCATTGCTGGACGAGGCCGGGTGGAATGTTGGTTGCGACCGCGTGCAGCGGATCTGGCGTCGCGAGGGGCTCAAAGTACCCAAGAAGCAAAGGCCGCGAGGCAGGCTCTGGCTCAACGATGGATCCTGCATCCGGCTGCGGCCGGAGCGGCGCAATCATGTCTGGTCCTACGACTTCGTGGAGGCGCAGACCCACGACGGCCGCAAGCTCCGCCTGATGACCTTGATCGACGAGTTTACCCGCGAATGCCTGGCCATCAGAGTGGCGCGCCGGATCAACAGCTTCGGCGTGCTGGAAACGATGGCCGACGTCATGCTCATGCGGGGCGTGCCCGAGCACATCCGATCTGACAATGGCGCTGAAATGACGGCAAAGGTGGTGCGCAACTGGCTGACGCAAGTTGGATCCAAGACCCTGTTCATCGAACCAGGCAGCCCCTGGGAGAATGGCTACTGCGAGTCGTCAACGGAAAACTACGCGATGAGCTGCTGGAACGGAGAAATCTTCTACAGCCTGAAAGAAGCACAAGTCGTCATCGAGCAATGGCGAAGGCACTACAACACGATCCGACCGCACTCGGCGCTCAACTACAGGCCACCAGCGCCGCAGACATTCGCGCCCTTGGCTCACCACCTAGATGAGATCATGCCGATGCAGTAATCTCTATCCCGCTGGTTCAAAAAATCCATCAGGTCGCTGCACCTTCAGACCGGTAAAGAGTTCTCCCGTTTCAGCAGTTCGTCGCGTAATTTTCCGTTCGGACAGTCGCAATAGCCATTGTCCAAGTGGCTGCCTGGTTTGATGAACAGAGTTTTAGCTCCAACTTACGTCTATAACGCTAATTAGACACATTGGAGTGGGGCGGTCGGATTTCGAGATAGTAAGACACCCAATCTCCCCATATGCGCCGGTCGAAATCTTCGGGCGTTAATTTGCCAGCTTTGACTTGAGCAATTCCCCACGTTTCTAAATCGTCCTTTTGATGAAAGCCCATTGGCTGCCCGTTGTAGGTCGTGTCGGCACGCTCGATCCAAAGGTTCTCTTTGTCGTTCGAACAGCCGATGCCTACAGGGCAGAAGTGATCGACCTCGCACCGCTGTCCCTTGCCGGTGGTGAACGCTTTGCGTTTTGCTTTCGGCAAATCGAGCGCGTGGCAGTAAGCGGTGATGCCCGGAGATATTCTTCATATTCCGCATAGATTGCATTCTTCTCTTTGCCCGAGACGCTACGGTGCGTTTTCGAATATGTGCATTTCCCGTCCTTGGCGGGCTTAACACCTGAGGGACATTTGTACCGCTTTCGAATGGCATCCGCGCTAAACGTGTCCGCCTTGCCGGGAGTGAGCGCACTATCAGGATATAATTCTGCCGAACCGATATGGATGAAGTTCGGATGGCCGAACATATCCGGGGTGCCCGGTTGCGCATGTGGCCGACCTGTGCCAGCGGCTAACACAGCAATGACAGCGAATATGATTGCGAGTGCGCGTTTCATTTGAAACCCCATTCCATCCTTGAAAAAGGTGAGCGGAGCGCCCCGAGAGCAAAGAAGTGCCACGCCTTAGCGTCATAAAAATCCATCAAAGCACTTCGTGAGCTCACCGATTTGGTCCGTGAGCTAGTTCCGGAAATCATCCGGCATCCTTTTTTCCAGGGCGCCCTCAGCCAGTACAAATCTGTCATTCCTCACTGGTAGTCGGTCACTTGTTGACCTTACGTGGAAACTCCTTGTCGTGCGGGGGCTCGAATGACGGAGCGTCGCTTCTGGGCCCATCGCGCTGGAGCACGTCTTCGAAGGTTGGAGCATGGTGCGTGCGTTCTCCCATGCCCCAGCGGGCCTTGGGGATCCCGTACCAGCGCAGCAGCGTTGCAAGAACGGAGGTCGCATCGTATGACACCGGCGTCCGAGAGCGGAATAAGGTCTGTTCCTTGATCCACGGTGAGACGAGAATGGTGGGCACGCGCGGCCCCATCATATCGTGGTGGAAACCGTCGTTCACGTCATTCGGCCAGGGATTCTCGGCGTAGGGAGGCGGCACATGGTCGAAGATGCCGCCGTGCTCATCGAAGGTGATGATCAAGAGCGTTTCGTTCCAGGCGGGCCCTGCCTTGAGCGCCTCGTAGATTTCGTTGAGTGCTGTCTCGGCAGGAACTGGGCTGGCCCCGGGGTGGTACGAGGTGGGACTTTTTTCTTTTGATGCGATCCAGACCGGCTCCAAGAAGCTAAACTTTGGCAGATTGCCATTCTTGGCATCTATTTTGAACTGGTCTATGAGTGCGATGTATTTCGATGGTTTGGCGGGATACTGCGATAAGTCGGTGTCAACCGTCGGAATCTGACCCTCCAGAAACAGTTGGTAGGTGTAGACGAAGGATGGCGGTGCGGCGGCCACATTACGGAGTTGTAGATCTTCCAGTCTTTGAAACCATTCGCCCACAGCACCTTCCAGATCGACGCGCGGTGTGGTTTGTCCGGCCAGTTTTCGTACTCGGGGTTATTTTGGAAGTTGCTCGAGCTTGCCTAGCGTGGAACCGGTGAACGCAAATGCTCGCTTAGGGTCGGTGTCGTCTGGCATCGAGCAGAACCATTCGTCGGATACTGCAAATGCCTTTGCCAACCCGTTAAGCACCGGGAGCTGCTCGGGCGTAAAGGTCCACATCACCTCGCGGGACGCCGTTGTTCCACACGAAACCGCCCATGGTCGGCTTTGCTCTTCTTTGCGTAGCCGTCGCGGTCATGCGACCTCGAAGAAGAACTGGCGCATTGTGTCGGTCATGTCGTGATATGGGTCGTAGGGTAGGAAGTCCAGATTGACCGTTTCGCCAAGCTTGCCTGAATTGTACTTTTCCAGAAAAACCTTTCTGGGCCGCCCTTAGCGTCGGGTCGACGTTGTATCAATTGATAGTTGGCGCCCTTGAAATGGAAGGCCCATCCGGGCCTACGAAGTTGATGTCCTGCTCGCCCTTCTCGTAGAGCCAGCCGCAGACGTGATCGAACGAGCGGTTTTCGATCATGTAGTACACGACATGCTTGATCTTCGTGCGCATGAAATCAATCGTGCCCGGCACATTCTTTGCGCGCCTGATCGATTGGACGTAGCCCCTGGATGCCGGTTAAGATATTGCCCCTGACGCCGGCAGAGGTTCTTTTCGCCTCAAACTCCTTCGGCATCGGCCCTTCCCTCATCGGCCCCGTCAGGGGATTCCGGCGCATTGGGGTCAAATCGCCAGAGCCGATACCTGCCGCTCTTCATGTCCCAGTCGAGTACATGTTCGCCAATGGGAATCAGCTGATGGTTCTTGTCGATGTCATCCCAGCGTCCCTCTTGGATGGTTGGCCTTGCCAGCGGCATCTTGTCCATCGGGTCGAAACTCCACAACCAATATTCCGCGTCTCATAGGTAGCGTCGGATCGACAGCGATCGAGCACGTAGTTGCCCAGGGGGATCAACTCGTGACCGAATTGAATCGTGTCGAACGAGCCAGGGATCCCGTTCGGGGGAATGGGGTAGGGGGTCCGCGGAGCCGGATCGAAGTAGAAGAGTTTGAAGGTGCCGCGGCCGGTGGTCGGGATGATATTGAGGATGAAAGTACCCAGCGGCACGAGCATCAGCTTTTCGCCTTTGTCGTACGCTTTGGCAGCGCCCGCAGGGTTGCCGAAATCGGGACGGCTCCCCCAGAATTTCGATTTGCGCCACAAGCCCTTAACCACCGCCTTGGCGTCCTCTGGTTCCTTGTCGTCCTCGGCATCTAGCGGGTTTTGTGCGTCCGCATCGAACTTGAACAAGCGGTACGGGAAGCCGGGGCCGTAGTTCTGCAGCACGATCGGTCCCCACTCCAAGATGTAGTTGCCGATCGAGATGAGTTGGTGCGTACGGTCGAATGTGGCGCCCGTTCTCCGACATGCGATCTAGCAGTTGATCGCCGATCAATGTCGACGCGCCAGACGCTGTAGTCATCTGTTTCGGTCGAACGACAAATTAGGTAGTCGTCGGCTAGTTCGGGGGCCGTTGCAAGCGACGGCCGCATGACGGCTGATTTGGTAGGCGCGCCCTTAGAGTGGCTGCTGACAGCTGCCGCACTCGCCACGGTTACCGCAGAGCCCGTGAGGAAATTCCGTCGAGACAGCATGTGTTCTCTTCCTTTACTACAAGCAAAACGCGCTGCTGCAGGTCGATCAATAGTTTGGAAGGGGGCATGGTCTGTTGTTGTGTGAATCGCACCAATTCCTTGCTTGTGATGGAGTCCACGGTGCAGATACAGGGCTTGTGTCAACGACCGCGGTGATGCAAATCTGAGAAGCAGAATCCACGCTGGGCGCCGCCGAAAAATAAGACTTCTTGCAGGTAGCTTCAACAGCAACAGGTTCAGCGTCCGGCGTCGCCGCCATCGCTTTGGCAAAACAAGCGGTGGTCAGATCCTGTTTCACCATGGTTTCAATGGTTGGAGAATGAGCATCCGAGCATTTTGCATGAACCGCGGCAATCGGGTGGTTGGCACCCATGTAGGGCGTCTTTCTTTCAGGCAATTTTTCATCCAGGCTCACGCTGCCTGCGTCGAGCACCCCAATCGGCGCGCCTGGATAGTTATCTTTCCAATACCCTCTCGCCTCCGCGCCAAAGACAATGACCGGGACGGTGTTGTGCGTATTCGGAGTTGTCGGGGCCACAAGCGCATTGAGCATCGCCGGGATGTAACCCGATCCTCGATCGCCAAAAAACTTCCTTGCTGACGTTGGCGGGAAACAACCGCTTTCACCGCTGCCCGGGGCTGCGATTGGGAATATGTCGACTATGGTGGCGAATAACATCCAATCTTTATTGGGAACACCGACGGTTTCCAAAAGCCGCTGCCATCTTTTGAGGGTAGCGTTGTCGAGATAGTCCGACTGCTGCATCGCCACATAGGGTGGGTAATGCAACAACATTACCATTTTTTGCGAAACCATCGGCAATCCCAGCGGAAGGTAAAACTGCCATGGCCCTGAACAGGCTAGGTCTTGCCCAGTCGGTTCCCAGCACGATCTATCTTTTTGGCAGGCCACCGTGCCTTTCAATCCCAGCTTTGAATTCTCAAGCCAGGAAATCTGATTTTTGCCGTAGCTATCCGCTTTTGGGTCGGACGAACGGAAGCTCACCTGGTAACCGTCAAGCCCGGCGGGAGTGACGCTAAGCGAACAAAAACTGATCTGATCCCGCTTCAATGAATCGCGTAAATAAGATGCTATGCTTGTGGCCACCGCCATCGAATAATCGTAGTCAGACATATATGGCGTTGCGATTATAGGATAAAGTTTGTCTACATCGAATTTTGGTCCAAGCCGGTAGCTAATGCGGGTAGCGCTATCGCACTCGCTCGCAACTAATACTTGGGACATGGCTAGTAACGCTAGCATGCCAATTGCCAACCTTAACAAGGTAAACCGCAGTGCCCGCGAACGATCGTTGGCGCGAATAGTTGCGGCAAGCCAACGCACGAAGTCCCGCGGTGTCCTGGTGCAATCGGAATCGTGTGGCCATGGCAGCACGTCCCTTATACTTATACACCTACACCTCCCTTATTTTTATAACACATAACAGAGCGCGGATAAATGATATCCAATCCCTACACCAAGGCGGGAAGATGCAAAGTGTTCTGATGCTTGGGTAATCGCGTGCTGAATCCGCATTCGTTCGGCGGCTGAGCGCAAAGCCGCCACGCGTTGCACTGTCATCAATGCGACCATCTGGCGCCTAAAGCGGTGCTAAAACTATCGCTGAATATCGACTTGAATGCGGTTCAAAGTACGTCCTTTCCGGCCATTTTTTGACGAACAGGTTTGGCAAAAGGCCTTGCTCAGCCCGCCATCGCAAGCGCCGATGGTGAGTTTTGGGCTTGTTGCAGGGGGCAGGACACCGAGGTACCTTATCGATCAAGGTGGAGTTTGGAGCAAGTCATGGAAGAGTTGCCGCCAGCGCTGCCGCACGGCAGCTTGGAAGAGGTCTTTCCAGACGTATATTTTGTTACCGGTGCGATGAAGACAGAGCTGATGAACAGTCATTGGCAATTCAGCCGCAATATGACTGTCATACGCGAAGGCGATGCTCTGACCTTGGTAAATTCTGTCCGCCTCGATGATGCCGGCTTGTCGGAACTCGACGCGCTCGGACGAGTCGCAAACGTCGTCAAGATCGGCGCGTTGCACGGCAGGGACGATGCCTTCTACCGTCGGCGTTACAAGGCAACCTTCTGGGCCCTGCCGGGCGCATCGCACGAACATGGCCTTGTGGCTGACAAAGAGCTTAGGCCTGGTGGGGAGATGCCTTTTGCGGGCTGCAGCGTATTCGTATTTAGTACCACTAAACGTCCTGAGTGCATTCTTCGCATCGATCGCGATGGCGGCATCCTAGTCGCAAGCGATTCGCTGCAGAATTGGGCGGCTCCGGACGAATTTTTTTCCGAAGAGTCGCGTCAGAAGATGGCGGAAATGGGCTTCTTCCAGCCGGCTAACTTTGGTCCCTTGTGGATGCAGGTCAACGAGCCAAAGGCAACGGACTTTGTTCGCCTTCGCGAATTGTCATTCCGGCACGCGCTATGTGGTCACGGTGCGCCACTGCATGACACGGCGAAGGAAGCCTACACTGCGAGGATCCAAAGCGTGTTTGGCGAGTAACTGCCGCCCTCTTGCGGTCTGCACCGACAGACAAAGCCTATGCTGAATATTACTGGCTATAAGATTTGTACGCCGATCCACAGATCGCGCGCGCGATCAATTTACGCCGCAGTGCGGCTTGCCGATGGTTTGCCGGTTGTCATCAAGAGTTCCAACGCCGAATTCCCGAGCAAGCAGAGCGTGGCCGAATTGCGTCGCGAATTTAACATTATTCAGAAGTTGCAGCATGTCGAGAATGTCATCCGCGCGTACGCGCTCGAATTGGACGACCATGGCGACGTTGCAATTGTGCTTGAGCAGTTCGGCCGCTCATTAGCGGAAGAAATAAATCAATGCGGCGCAAAACAATCGAGCGTTCCCGTTGGAGCGCTTTTTCAAGATTGCGATTTCGCTCGCCGAGACGCTGGCAGGCGTCCACGAACTCGATGTAGTGCACAAGAATATTGAGCCGCATAGTATCCTGATCAATAAATCGGACGCTGTAAGATTGATTGATTTTAGCATTTCGTCTGAACTCTCGCTTGAACGGCAGGACGCCGTCCAAGCGAATTGAAGGAAAATTGCCATACATTTCGCCCGAGCAGACCGGTCGAATGAACCGCGACCTCGACTATCGCTCGGACTTCTATTCGCTCGGTGTCACGCTCTTCGAGATGCTGACGGGCGAGTTGCCCTTCCAGGCTGATTCTGATTTGAGTGGGTTCACAGCCATATCGGTAAGCCAGCCGCCGTTCGCCGAGCGAAATCGATCCATCAATCCCGGAGGCCGTGTCGGCGATCGTCCTGAAGCTGATGGCTAAGAACACCGAAGACCGCTACCAGAGCAGTTATGGCCTCATCGCGGACCTCCGCCGTTGCCAGCGCGAGCTCGCCCAGACTGGTGCGGTTGCGGCAGTTTGCCTGGGCCATCTGGACGTCTCCCGCAAGTTCCATATCCCGCAAAGACTTTATGGCCGCGAGCCGGAACTGGCCGCACTAACGGCGTTGTTTGAGCGGGTGGCCGATGGAGGCACCGAGCTCTGCATGGTCTCCGGCCATGCCGGCGTCGGCAAATCGGTCTTGGTCAATGAGATCAGCAGGCTGCTCGTTCGCCAGAAGGGCTACCTCATTCAAGGCAAGTTCGATCAGTTCAAGCGCAGCATACCCTATTCGGCCGTCGCGGTGGCATTTCGCAGTCTCATTCAACAATTGCTGGCTGAATCCGATGAGCGGCGGAGTCTTGCGCGAAAGGCTATTGGCGGCTGTGGGGCCGAACGGGCAGTTGCTGACCGATCTAGTACCGGAACTCGAGTTGATCATCGGCCCTCAGCCGGCCGTGCCGGAGCTGCCCGCACCGAGGCGCAGAATCGCTTTCATATCACCTTTCTCAACTTCGTTAAGGTCATTGCCAGCGAGCACCCATTGGTGGTCTTTCTTGACGACCTACAGTTCAGCGATGCGTCGACGCTCAACCTGATTCGCTGCTTGCTACAGCGCGCGAGCTGTCGCATCTGCTTGGTGATCGGCGCCTACCGCAGCAACGAGGTCGACGTTGGTCACCCACTTCGCCTAGCGTTGATGAGCATCGAGGAGAGTCGATCGATTCACGAACTTCCGCTGCGGCCACTCGACCTCGCCTCGCCGGAAAGTTTGTGGCGGATTCATCGATCGAGCTGCCGAGTCCAAGCGGTTCGCCGAGTTGCTGCACGAAAAGGCCCAGGGAAACCCGTTATTTCTCACCGAGATGCTCAAGACGCTCGAGCAAGTCCCGTGCGATCGTTTTCGCACCCGATGTCGGTCGCTGGCGTTGGGACATGGACGCTGTCCGGCGGAGTGGGCTTAGCAGCAACGTTGTCGAGCTGTTGGTCGCGAACCTGCGGGAGCTCGGCCGTCGACGCAGCAAACGCTGCAATTGGCTGCATGCATCGGAAACACCTTCGATCTGCGTACCTTGTCGATCATCAGCGAGCGATCGATGGATGAGACGGGCGAGGAGCTTCTCCCCGCCCTGCAGAACACATGGTCGTCCCGCTACACGACGATTACAAGCTCGTCGGCAAAGGGGCAGGCGCCGTGGACACGGCGCAGACGAATGGGGGAGCTTGAATCCGACCTATCGATTCCAGCACGATCGTGTGCAGCAGGCAGCCTACGCACTCATTGACGCAGATCGCAAGCAGGCCGTCCACCTTTCGATTGGACGGCTGATCCAGCGTCACGCCAGCATGCCGACGGGAGAGCGGCTGATTGAAATCGTCGACCACCTGAACGAAGGCCGACGACTCATCGATGACCCGACTGATCGCAAGGAGCTTGCGCGTTGAACCTGGCCGCGGGGATCCAGCAAAGCTCGTCGGCTTATGAATCAGCCTTGGGCTACTTGCGAATCGGCCAGGAACTGCTACCGACGGACTCGTGGAACAGCGATTACGATCTCACGATGCGGCTGGCGGTGGAGTACCAGCAGTGCGCCTACCTGACGGCGCGCTACGACGAGGCCGAGTCGTGGATCGAGCAGATGCTCGCACGTGCCCGAACCAACCTGGAGAAGGCCGAGATACTTTCTATGCGTACGCGCCAGTACGCCACCACCGGGAAGATGGTGGAGTCGATCCAGGCCGCGATCATGGGGTTATCGCTGCTCGGCATACGCATCACTGACAATCCCAACCGTGACGAGATCCGGCGGGAGAAGGCGGTCAAGCGCAATCTGGCCGGAAGGCAGATCGCCGACCTGATCGCCGCCCGCAATTTCGGATCCGCCAAAGATATTTCCATCCGCTTGCTGATGGAGATCTTTGCCGCTGCTTTTCTCTCCGGTAGCGGCAATCTATTTCCGTTGCTGGTGCTGAAATCGGTCAACATCTCCTTGTGCAACGGCAACAGCCCCGAGTTCGGCTTTCGCCTTCGCGGCCTACGGCATGTTGCTCTGCGGCGCGCTCGATGATCCCGCGCTCGGCTACGAATTCGGCAAACTGGCCGTGGCCATGAACGACCAACTCGACGACATCGCGCTAAAATCACGCGTGATCTATGTGTACGCGATGTTCATTCACCACTGGAGCAACCACTGGTCGAGCATGACGCCCTGGTTTCGCAAGGGCATCGAGTCCGGCTACCAGTCGGGAGACTTGCTGTACCTCGCGTACAGCGCACAGGACTGCATCATCTGGGACCCGAAGTTGGATCTGGAGACGGCGGCAGAGCAGCACGCAATTCCTGAACATCGTCCGGGATTGCAAGTATCAGGATTCGCTCGATTCAGGCACGCTCTTTCTGCAGATGCAGCGCAATTTCCTGGGCCTGACAGAGGGCCGCTGCTCGATGAATGACGCCAGCTTCGACGAGCAGCGTTGCGTCGAGGGCATGCGCCAGCGCAAATTCATGACCGGCATCGCCAACTATCATATTTACAAGGCGGAGATCTGTTTCTTCTATGGGCACTATGCCGAAGCGCTCGCATACGTGCGGGCACAAGACCGCCTCATTGCGTCGGTAATGTCGCTGCCGCAGCTCGTGCGCTTCTACATCATTGCGTTTTTGACGTTGGCGGCTTGTTTCCCGGTATGGACGAGCTCGAACAAGCCCAGACGCGCAAACGGATGCGTGCCGATCTGAAGCGCATGACTCGGTGGGCGGCGCACTGCCCCGCGAACTTCCTGCATCTGCAGCTGCTCATGCAGGCAGAGCTGGCGCGTCTAGCTGGTCGCGTCGAACCGGCGTTGCGCCTGTACGAGCAAGCGATCGATGCTGCGCACGCGAACGAATTCCGTCGCGATGAGGCGATGGCTAATGAGCTGGCAGCGCGGCATCTGCTCGCCGCCGGCCGTCGCAAGGCCGCCGAAGGTTATCTCCGGGCCGCATGTCATCTCTACGAGCGTTGGGGCGCCCGGCGCAAGGTCGAGCACTTGAGGAGGAATTTTCGCAGCTGCTGGCCGCAGCTGCGGCGGTCGGGCGAGCCGGATTGCCGCCTCGACAGAGATACAATCCGGCTCGCTTGACATGGCTTCGGTGATGAAGGCATCGCAGGCGATCTCCAGCGAAATCGGCTCGATAGGCTTTGGACGACCACAATGCGAATCATGCTCGAGAACGCGGGTGGTCAACGCGGCTGCTTCGTGATCCGCAAGGACGGGCGGCTCATCATCGAGGGCCAGAGCGAAATCGACGCAGGACATCGAGCGGCCGATCCTTTCGACGGGGCCGAGGGTGCACTCGCGCTGCCTATGTCCATCGTCTATCACGTGTTGCATACGAATAGCCCGGTCGTCATTGACGATGCGACGAGGGCCGGGCATTTCGCCAAGGACGCCTATCTGCTTGCTCGCAAGCCCCGGTCGGTGCTCTGCATTCCGTTGGTGCATCAGGGCAAGTTTGACGGCGCCATCTACATGGAAAACTTTCTGGCGGCGGGCGTCTTCTCCGAGGAGCGCATCGAGGTGATTAAGCTGCTTGCGGCGCAAGTGGCGATTTCCATGGAAAACGCCAAACTCTATTCGGACCAAAAGCGACTAATCGAGGCACAACGCCATTTCGTGCCGGACCAATTCCTGGAAAGCCTTCACCACTACGACATTTCCCGCGTCGAACCGGGCGAACACGTTGCCATAACGATGAGCATGATGTTCGTAGATCTCCGTGACTTTACGCCACTCGCCGAGCATCTCGATCCGCGTGCAGTCATCGAGTTGCTCAATCGCTATTTCGTCAGCATGGAGCCGCAGATTTCGGAAGCTGGCGGCTTCATCGATTCATTCTCCGGCGATGAGATCAAGGCGCTTTTTCGAACCTCCGCCGATGCCCCTGTGCGTGCTGGCATTGGCATGTGGCGCGCCCTGGATGAGTTCAATCGGTGTTCGGCGGCACTTGGCCAACCGGAATTGCGTATAGGAATTGGGGTCAATACCGGACCTATGGTGCTTGGCGTCGTCGGTGGACGAAATCGCTTCCAATGCTCGGTCGTCGGTGATACGGCCAACTTGGCGTCTCGAATCGAACAGCTCACTAAGATTTACCGGGCACGCTTCCTCATCAGCGAACACACCTTCCGGAGCCTGCCTGAACCAAATGCCTTTGAAATGCGAATGATTGATCGTGTGGCCGTCATGGGCAAGAACGCTGCCGTCGAATTGTATGAAATACTCGACGCCGACAGCCTCGAGCGGCGCGCTGCCAAGATCGCGACACGTAATGCACTCTGTTCGGCGATGGATCGATACTTCACCCGCGAATTCGGAGCTGCGCTCACGATCTTTGAACAGATTTGCGCTGTCGATCCTGACGACCCCGTACCATTGCTGTTCGTCGAGCGCTGCTCACGCTATCTCAAGGAGCCACCGCCGCATGATTGGGGGGGCTTCGAAAAGTTCACTCACAAATAGGCAGCAGCACGGTCTGCCTAACTCTATTCGCCAACTCTCAGGCGCCGGCAGTGGCGAGCGTATCACACCCAAAAACAGGGCGAGTAAGTCGCCCCACCTTTCGCCTGGCAGCGCTTAAGCGTTTCTTCGAAGGTATACATTGGCCTGACATTCTTGCTGTCGAAACACAGGTCCATTTGCGCCAATGCACAGACCACAAGGCGATCCTCATTGTGCGCTTCCGAACAGTCGGCGCCATAGCGAGTACGAATAAGGGGCATGTCTATTGCGTTATGGGGGTCGGTAGGTCCGCTTTTGCCTCAAAGACGACGAAGAGGCAGATTGGTCGCAGCGGCGGCTTTCACCGCGAATTGACGTAGGCTTCGATTTCACGCAGCAGCGCCGAGACGTGTTCATCGTGGATGCCGAGTGCGGCGAAATGGCTGGAGATACTCCTCAGATATTCCAAACTCGACCCCGTAAACCCGGTGCCGGTCGCGAAAAACTTAATTTGCTGTGCGCGCGTGAGGCTTGTGTCAATTGAGTCGGCTTCGTTGTCCGCCACGAATGTGAGTGCCGTCACGCGACTCTCCGATGTAATGGCTTCGACAAAAACAGGCGTATAGGCGGGGCAGATTTTCTCACGCCGCCAAAGAACTTCAGTTTCCTCGTCGATGTTCTCGCGGGAAATCCTGAACACGAGCCCATCGCATCCCGGTCCCTTGACAAGAGCGGCCATCAGACCGGGCGCATCGAATGTGCCTCTGAACCCGTATATATCTTTGAGTATGAAGTGGCGCGCATAGTCCGGCACACGTGCCCGCCGCACCTCTTCAAACCGAAACGCTGGATCCCACATCAATGATCCATAGGCGAAAATCCAAAGGTCGGCGTCCCGGCGTCCTGCGAGGGTTTGGGCACGCGAGGCCTCACGCTCGCTGTCTGAATGCCACCAATCGACATGCAACCCGCTTGCCTTTAGTCGGGTAGCCAGTTCCTCCGTCGTGAACGAGCGAAAGAACGACTTCAAAGGGTCAGAAATCTTATCGCGCAGTTCCGGATGATGCGAGAAAGGGTCTTGCGCAACGCTCATTAATTATCTCCAGCTCTCACAGGCATTTCAGGCTAACCAAAGTGCTTTTAATATTCCAGAAAATAGCAGTTCAAGGTATCAAAGGCATTGATCATTATTGATGCCGGATTATGGCACAAAGCAGATCTTCGGGCCGAACTCACAAACGTCTGCTTTCGGGGGCAAAGCGGACATGGGGCCGCAGCGCAGCTTTTTTTGTTGTCAGCGCCTCGATGTGTTGCGACCACAACTCGAAGGCGTTTCGCACTTCCCCCGCGTAACGATGCCGTTGATAAATTCCAGCGACACCGCTGAACGTCCCACTGCGGTGGTTTAATGCTAACTCTACAATATGCGGAGCAACTCCGAGCCGCTGTAGTCCGCTCGCGAAACTGCGTCGCAAATCGTGAAGCGTCCACGGCTGGATTGCTGGCGCGATCTTCTCTTTAGCGCCGCTATGATCGCCGAACGGTCGATCCGCGCCGTTGAGCAAAAACTTGCCGGTGGTGGGTAATAAATCGAATACTTGGCGGATCATCGGAGTTATCGGTATTGTGTGCGGCAAGCCATTCTTAGTGCGTTCACCTGGCAACTCAATTGCCTCTTCTTTGATCTCATCTCGGGCCAGTTCAGTTATCTCGTTGCGGCGAGCACCGGACAACATCAACAGCTTGACGAGAGCGCCGGCGGCGCCTCCCTCTGCGTCGGCGGTTTTCCATGTGAGTTTGAGTTCGTTGTCATCTAGCACACGATCGCGGGATTTCTCTTTTGCCGGCTTGCGAATGGATCGGGCGGGACTTGCGACATCATCCTCTCTCGCCTCGCACCATGTGAAAAATGCCTTTGCCACCTTCCAAGCTGTGATGCCTGCGGATGGCCCTCGCTTCAGCGCTTTATCGATAAATGCGATCACGTCCTTCTTCGAAATCGATCGAAGCGAGCGTCCAGGCCATCGTCCTGCATGCGCTCGAGTTCCCGGTTGATATTGGCCGCCGTACCGGATCGCACGGTGCTGACATGCCTTTCTCGATAGAGGGCTATGTAGGCGGCTAAGGTATCGTTCGCAGGCGTTCCTGCGCGCTTGGCAGCCGCGGGATCCTGGCCGTCCGCAACGCTCGCCAGGGCCGTTCTGGCGGCCTCTCGGGCCTTCGCCAATGAGAGGACCGGGTAGCGGCCCGGCAGTGTCAGCTTGCACGTGCGACGGCCAATTCGGTAGCGAACCGCCCACGACTTCACTCCTGTCGGCTGTACGATCAAGTACAGGCCCGGCACCACGGCATCGGCTATCTCGACACGGTCGCGGCTGGCCTTGGCCTGCTGCACGACGCGGTCGGTCAATGTGACGGGCATTGTTTTCTCCGAAAGGCCGACTGATGCGCCGCAGGGTTGGGGTGGCTCCGAAGGGTTGGGGTCACTCCGGGGTAACCTAGGGGTAACAGGGTTCACTGTTTGGACCTGTTTGCCTGTGTTCTTAACACCTCCTCACAATGTAAA
>CAVYRR010000008.1:0-217158 GCA_963770985.1 uncultured Alphaproteobacteria bacterium
ACCTCGAAATCTGCGTCGAACGAAAAGGTCGGATTCTCGCGGTCCTGGAATTTGCGGCCGAATTTCCGGTGCAGCGCGACGTCCGACAGATACGTGATATGCGCACCCATATGCGCCACGGCGAGGCCACGGCGCGGAAAAGTGCCTTCCAGATCATAACGGCCGCGGCGCCAGTCCGGATCGGCCATGATCGCCTGTCGGCCGACCTCGTGGAACGCGATGTTCTGCGCCGAATGGCGGGTGGCGCAGGCGATCGGCAGCGCCGAGAACACGTGGTTCGGATAGGACGCGGCCCATTGCAGCACCTGCATGCCGCCCATCGATCCGCCCGCCACCGAGAACAACGTTCCGATGCCGAGATGATCGAGCAGCATGGCTTGCGCGCGCACCATGTCGCGGATGGTGATAACGGGAAATTCCAGGCCCCACGACTTGCCGGTCTTCGGGTTGGTCGAGGACGGGCCGGTGGTCCCCATGCAGGCACCCACCACGTTCGGGCAAATCACGAAATAGCGCTCGGTGTCGATCGGCTTGCCGGGGCCGATCATGGTTTCCCACCAGCCACCTTTGCCGGTGACCGGATGCAGGCTCGCCACGTGCTGGTCGCCGGTAAGCGCGTGGCACACCAGCACAGCATTGGTGCGCTCGGCGTTGAGGGTACCGTAGGTCTTATAGGCGATCTGGAACGGGCTGAGTTCGACGCCGGCGTCGAGCTTGAGCGGCTTGTCGGCACCGAACTGCACGACAAGCGACTCGCGCGGATGGTCCGCCTCGTGCGGAGCGTCCGCCGCCTCCCGCGAACTCGTCAGGTTGACCTCAACCATGTCGCCTAGCGCTCCCGGCGCGCTGCGGCCCTGGGAAATAACGCCTCCCGGGTCGCGGGCCGTTTAGGTAGATGGGGGCTAACTGTCAATCTAGCAGGTTACTGTCAACGTTTTCTTTGATTTCAAGGCTTTGTTGATTTCAGGGCTTTGTTGATTTCAAGACTTGGGCCTCTTATCAATGCCGCCATGGCCAAGCCACCCCTAGCACCCACGCTGGACGATCTGCGCAAAGAGATCGACCGGATCGACGAAACGATGCACCAGCTTCGACGGAGCGCGGCGAAATCATCGACCGGCTGATTGCGGTCAAGCGCAGCCAGGAAACCGGCTCAGCGTTCCGCCCGGCGCGCGAGGCCGAGATGATGCGCCGGCTGGTCAAGCGGCACAAAGGCATACTGCCGCTCGACACAGCCGAAAGCATTTGGCGCGTGATCATATCGACCTTCACTTATGTGCAGGCGCCGTTTTCAGTGCACGCTGATCTGTCGGCCGGCGATGCGCTGATGCGCGATTCCGCCCGCTTTCATTTCGGCTTCACGGTTCCATTCGTGGCTCATATGGGCGCCTCCGCGGTGGTGGCGGCAGTGTCGACCTCGAAAGGCGACCTCGGCCTGGTACCCGCAGTGGCCGCGGCGGGCGCCTGGTGGAGCGCGCTCGAATTCGACGCCGCGCCCAAGATCATCGCACGGCTGCCCTTCGTCGAGCGCGCCGACCACCCGGCTGCCTTACCGGTTTTCGTGCTGTCGCGGGTTGCCGCCGACGCCATGGCGACGGAAGCGGCGGTGTGGAGCGTGCGTGTTTCCGGCTGGGGCGCCGGCGCCGCGCAAGCGCTATCGGCGCTCGCCGATTTCATCGCCGTGCCCGACCGTGCCTTCGACGGCGCCGCCTTGCTGATCACGCTGCCGAAGGGCGTGACCCTGGAAGCGATAAGCGCGGCCCTGGTCAAGGCCGGGGCCACGGTTCGTTCGGCGGCCCTCGTCGGAAGCCACGCGACCCGCTATACGGTTGCCGCCGAGAAGTAATCCTGCGGCCGGTGATGACCGGACGCCCCGTTCGCGCGGGGCGCGACAAGCCTTGAGGACCGTAATGACCGCGACTAGACCGCAACCGCGCCCCGGCGTGCTCGACATTGCCCCCTACATCCCGGGCAAGAGCGGCGTGCCCGGCGTCGCCAAAATATTCAAGCTCTCGTCCAACGAAACGCCGATGGGAGCAAGCGA
The DNA here is from genome assembly GCA_963770985.1 of uncultured Alphaproteobacteria bacterium. GTDB lineage: Bacteria > Pseudomonadota > Alphaproteobacteria > Rhizobiales > Xanthobacteraceae > Pseudolabrys. Next base: position 2,045 of record CAVYRR010000008.1, read on the forward strand.
GAGCACGATCGCCGCCTATCGCGCGGTGGGCGAGCACCTGGAAGACTATCCGGACGGTTCGGCCTCGGCCTTGCGCGAAGCGATCGGCGATGTCTTCGGTCTGGATCCGGCGCGCATCGTCTGCGGCGCCGGCTCCGACGACCTGCTCAATTTGATCGCGCGCGCCTACCTCAACGATGGCGACGAGGCGATCCACACCACGCACGGCTTCCTGGTCTATCCGATCGCCACGCTCGGGACCGGCGCCAAGCCGGTGGTCGCAGCGGAGAAGAATTTCACCGCCGACGTCGACGCCATCCTCAAGCTGGTGTCGCCGCGCACCAAAGTGGTGTTCCTGGCTAATCCGAACAACCCGACTGGGACCTACATTCCGTTCGACGAAGTCAAGCGCCTGCACAAGGGCTTGCCGCCGCAGGTACTGCTCGTGCTCGACGCGGCCTATGCCGAATACGTACAGCGCAACGACTACGAATCCGGTATCGAGCTGGTGGCCACGTCGGAAAACGTCGTGATGTGCCGCACCTTCTCGAAAATTTACGGGCTGGCCGCGCTCCGTCTCGGCTGGACGTACGGCCCTGCGCCTATTGTCGACGCCATCAACCGTATCCGCGGGCCGTTCAACGTCAACGCGCCAGCGATCGCCGCCGGCATCGCGGCGATCCGCGACACCACCCATGTCGAGCGTTCGCGCACGCATAACACGCGCTGGCTGGCCTGGCTCACCGAGGAAATTGGCAAGCTCGGCCTGCCGGTAACGCCGAGCGTGGGAAATTTCATCCTGATCCACTTTCCGGAGAGCAAGGGCCGCACCGCCAAGGAGGCCGACGCCTTTCTCACCAAGCGCGGGCTGATCTTGCGCCAGGTCGGCGCTTACAAGCTGCCGAATGCCTTGCGCATGAGCGTCGGCACCGAGGAAGCCAACCGGCTGGTGGTCAAGGCGCTCGCTGAGTTTCTAGGAAAACCCGCGTGAGCAAACCGGCGCCTTTGTTCAACCGCTTGGCGCTGATCGGCGTCGGGCTGATCGGCTCCTCGATTGCGCGCGCCGCCCGCGCGCAAGGCGCCGTGCGCTCGATCGTGGCCACCGCGCGTTCGGCCGCCACCCGTAAACGCGTGGCCGAGCTTGGCATTGCCGATCAGGTGGTTGAAACCAATGCCGCCGCGGTCGAAGGCGCCGATCTGGTCATCGTCTGCATTCCGGTCGGCGCCTGTGGCGCTGTCGCCAAGGAGATCGGGCCGCATCTGGCTGCCCGACGCCATTGTGTCCGACGTCGGCTCGGTCAAGGGCTCCATCGTACGGGACATGGGTCCGCATCTGCCGAAAAACGTGCATTTCGTGCCGGCGCATCCGGTGGCCGGCACCGAATATTCCGGTCCCGATTTAGGCTTTGCCGAATTGTTCGTGAACCGCTGGTGCATCCTGACGCCGCCCGCCGACGCCGACGCCAAGGCGGTGGACAGACTCGCCGCGTTCTGGCGTCTGCTCGGCGCCAATGTGGAGACCATGGCGGCCGATCACCACGATCTGGTGCTCGCCATCACCAGCCATTTGCCGCATTTGATCGCCTACACCATCGTCGGCACCGCCGACGAAATGCAGAATGTGACGCGCTCGGAAGTGCTGAAATTCTCCGGCCGGCGGTTTCCGCGATTTTACCCGCATCGCGGCTTCCGACCCGACCATGTGGCGCGACGTGTTCCTCGCCAATAAAGACGCGGTGCTGGAAATGCTCGGCCGTTTCAATGAGGATATTTCGGCGCTGACCAAGGCGATCCGCAACGGCGACGGCGACGCACTGTTCGAGCAATTCACGCGCACCCGCGCCATCCGCAAAGGTATCGTCGAGATCGGCCAGGATTCGCCGGCGCCCGATTTCGGCCGCCCGCATCCCTGGCCTCAAGCCCGAGCCGCTACCGAAGCCTTACGCGGCGGAAGAGGATTAGGGCGTGTAAGCATAAATTGAGGCTGGCGAGCAACGGTTAGCCAAAGTCCGCTTTACCTCCAAAAAGCGGATATTCGCGGGCGCAGTAGGAATGTCCGCGAAGCGCCAATCGCGACATCGCGCTTGTATTTCTCACAACAGAAGCGCCCGCCCCCTGAGGGCTGCAAAGAGCAAGAAGCCCCGGACGATGTCGGAGCTTTCCGGTATCAAGTGCGCGTTTGTTACGGGACGTCCTTTCGGCGACTGAAACGAACAATCAGTGCATTCCGCCTCCAAAGCGGTACTTGACGCCGACCAGGACCATGTGAACGTCCTGCTTGATATTGTAGCTGAAGGCTGAGAAAGGACTGATCGGTGTGAAAGCAATACGGTCCGTACTCTAACCCAACGAAGTGATACTCAAAAAAGGCCGACCAGTTTGGCTGGAACATGTGTTCTAAGCCTGCACCGTACAGCTCCATCCGGTCCGGGTCGCTTTTGCAAAACCATCAGCAACCGTATCAGGCGGCGTGCAACATTCATTGTATTCGGCCCGCGCTCAAGCGAATGGATCTTTGACATATATCAGGGTAATTGGCTGCAACGTGTAGCCGATCCGGCCGGTGAGCGTCGCGATCCACGGGACCTTCGTCGCATCGGTAACATTATTCCCTTCACTTAAGGAAAGAGTGTTCAAACTTTGGCCTTTCATTGCAGACGCATCAAACATCCCTTGGATGCCGAATACCCATTGTCCTGTCTGGTAGTCGCAACCAATTTGCCCGCCGCCGACGACACCATCAGCGGTGTGCGAGGCAAATTCTCCTGGAAGACAAATGTTCCGAATACAGGGTCCCTCCATTTGGTCGGCGACCAGCCGTACCCGACGTTGCCGCCGAAATAGCAGCCAGTCCAGGTCGCAACGGTCGCGGGCGGAGCTTTGTAGATCGGAGCCTTCACCGGCAGGTCGGCAGCAGCCGCAGAAGTCGCGCCGAGCATGCTAAAAACTGCGACACAGACTAAAAACTTTTTCATGACAACGCCCCGCGACCTGCTTCCCAATCATTGACAGTAAACAGGCTACATCAGCAGCCAAACAAGCGATATAATAATTATACCACAGTCAACCAAAATCGAGATTTCTCGGGTTAATCCAAGGCCTTCATGCTGGGCAATGGATACGAAAGTTATTGGCAAAGAAAGGCCGGGAACTCCGCTTTGGTATGATTCGCGACCGACCGATTCAGCACCGGTGCCGACCAATGTCCGCTATGCCCCCAATAGCGACATTAGGCGGTGTATCCGCGTTGTCATTTGGCCACTCGTTTATGTGCCGGTGTCCTAAAACAACGCCGGCGTATTGCCGAATTTGATCGGCCCGAGAAATACCGTACCGTCATCGAAGCGCAGCGGCAGCGTGACCGCGCGTTTGCCTTCCAGCGTGGTCTGTTCGCCGAGCAAATTGATGCCGAGCGAAAGATTGGAGTTGGTGGCCTGCTGGCGCGCCACTCCGCCGAGACCGGGCACCAGCCGGTCGAGCGCGCCGGCGACCTTATCCATGTCCGGCGATGTCTGTACCGCCTGCCCGACGTTGAGCGAGGCGAGGAACGGTTCGAGGCCGGCGACGGTGACGCGCAACTGGCCGTCCAGCCGGCCGTTGGCGTTGAGTGACAGACTGCCGCTGCCGATCGCGATGGTTTCGCCCTGATGCACGCGCGCCTGCGTGATGTCGATGCGACCGCCGGCCGCCTGCATCTCGCGGAAACGCACCGGCCAGGGCTTGGGCGAGAAATCATTGAATCCGCGCAGCACCGCAGTGATGTCGGCGTCGAGCGGGTGCGAAGCGGCCGGATGCAAAGTCGGCGCCGCCGCCCGTAGTCAGCCGGGTCACGACCTCGATGACCGGATGGTTGGTCACCGAGCCTTCGATAATGCGGCCATGAACTTCGATACGCTTGGCGTGCAGCAGGTTTTCCCGCGCGGCGCCATTGGTGCGCTCGACCGACGCCCCGTCGAACACCAGCGACACGCGTTCCGGCGCCGCCGGCGTGCCGCGTACGCTCGACTGCGCCAGCTTCCAGTTCGCCAGAATGGTCGGCGATTTTCCCGGGTCGGCAATGGTGAGCGGGCCTTGGAATTCGGTAATCAGCAGATTTGGCTGATAGATCTGCGCGGCGATCAACATGCCGCTGGTCTTGATCTCGACCGGCGGCTGGTTGCTGCGGAACAGCGCGGTGGCGTTGTCGCAATTGACCTCGATACGGAACGGATAGCCGCCGATCGTCTGCTCGCCGCATTTGTAGATGCGGCCGGCCTTGGCCTCGCGCGCGCGCCAGCCGTCAATAGCGACTTCCGCCTGGCCGGCGGCGTAATGCCAGAACCAGCTCCAGCCGCCGATCAGCGCGACGAATACAACCAGCGTGACGATATAGCGCCGGTTGCGCCGGCGCGCGGTGCGGGTTCGTCTGGATCGCTTGGCCATCTGATGGTTTAACACCTGCCGAATGCGGCGTTTCTGCGCCCTAATCCCCGCGCCCGCGGCGCGGGACGGGTTGCGCGGGAGCAGCCGGCCTGATACGCGAGCGCAAGTCGCCGGGCCCTGTCAACGGCATGGTCCAAATCCAGCACCGATGAGCAAAAAAAACCATCAAAGCGGCGAAGACCTGTGGGTTTTCGCCTATGGCTCGCTGATGTGGCGGCCGGGGTTTGATTTCCTGGAGCGGCGCAGCGCCCGTCTGGTGGGCGCCCACCGGGCGCTCTGCGTCTATTCCTTTGTCCATCGCGGCACGCCCGAGAAGCCCGGCCTGGTGCTCGGTCTCGATCGCGGCGGCAATTGCCGGGGAATCTCCTACCGGGTGGCGGCCGCCAAACGCGCGGCCACGATCGACTACTTGCGCGCGCGCGAGCAGGTCACCAAAGTCTATCGCGAGGCCGCGCGCGCGGTCTGGCTCGACGACGACCCGCAGCAGAGCGTACACGCGCTTTGTTACGTGGTGGACCGCGGCCACCGGCAATATGCCGGCCGCCTCCCGCTCGCGCAGCAATTGCATTATGTGCGGCAAGGCCACGGCCGTTCCGGCGCCTGCCGCGACTACGTGCTGGCGGCGGTCAAGGAACTGGAAACGCACGGCTATCGCGACGACGGCTTGCGCCGGCTGGCCGAGCAGCTCAAGGGCATCCATGAAACCGCCGCGCCTTGACAGCGATCTCGACGATGGACGGTGGCCGAATTATCATCCAGGCGTTTTCGGCAGGCTTGGGGGAAACTATGCGCCGTTTACTGCCGCTCGCTGCACTCTTCGTACTTGTGGCCTTGTCACCGTCCTTCGCCGATGCCGAAAGCGACCGCGTAACGTGCTTCTCGCTCGGCAACGAAAATTACAAGGATAAGAGCAAATTCGACCGCGGACTCTCGGCCTGCAGTCGCATGATCAATTCCGGGCGCTTCAAGGACAAGGGGCTCGCTTCGATTTATCGTGCGCGCGCCAGCTGGAAGCAGAAGAAGGGCGAATTGGATGCCGCGCTCGCCGATTACGGCATCTCGATCCGCATCGAACCGGGCAACGTCGAAAGCTACGATTACCGCGCCGACGTCTATCAGCAGCAGGGCGATCTCGATCGCGCGCTCGAAGACTACGACCACGCCACGAAAATCGATCCGACTTATGCCGCCGCCTATTACAGCCGCGGGCTGATTTACGAGAAGAAGGGCGACGTCGCCAAGGCGCGCGCCGAGTATAATTCCGCCATTGCGGTACCGACCAAGGATCGCATCGCGCAATGGGCGCAGGACAATGCCCGGGCGCGGCTCAAAGCACTGGCGGAAAACGGCGAGAAATAGCAAAGCCGCTCAACGCGCCAGCTTATTTTTGGATTCGGCCAGCAAGCGCGCCGTTGCCGTTTCGAGGTCTTCTTGCAGGCGGTTGAAGAAGACGTCCTTGTCGAGCCCGGGCGGAATCGGATCGAGGACTTCCACCAGCACGGTTCCCGGCAGTCTCCGGATCGAGCGGCGCGGCCAGAACAGACCGGAATTGAGCGCGATCGGCAGGCAGGGCACGCCGGTTGCATCGTAAAGAAGCGCCACGCCGAATTTGTAGCGTGGCTCGGCGCCGGCCGGTCGCCGCGTACCCTCCGGAAAGATGATGAGCTGGCGGCCCTTGGCGAGCTCTATGCGCGCGCGCGCGGTCATCGCCGGAATCGCCTGTGAGCCGGCGCTGCGGTCGACCGGCACCATGCGGCCCTTGATCATCAGCCAGCCGAAGATCGGAATCCTCTGCAATTCCCGCTTGACGATGAACAGCGGATTGTCGAACAGCGGGAGCAGCGCAAAGGTCTCCCAGGCAGACTGATGCTTGGGGGCGACGATGAGCGGCCCCGGCGGGATTTTTTCGCGTCCCCTGATCTCGCAGTCGATACCGGCAACGGCGCGCAGCAGCACCAGATTGGTTCGGCCCCACGTTTTCGCAATCGCCAAGACGGCGCGATAGGACATGAAGAAGGTCGGCAGCGCGACGATCAGCCACAGCGCCGTGTTCAGATAGAACAGTACGTTGAAGATGATGGAGCGAACGAGCATCAGCACAAGCGGCGCTCCTTTAGGCGGCGTCGGTATCGAGCCGCATGCGCACTTGCGCGAACAGATACTTCAGATATTCCGCAAACAGCAAGCGCGCGGTGTCTAGATTCGACCACCAGGGCTCGTCTTTTACCCTCGGCGAGATCACCGGAAATGAAATCAGCGCCACGTCGGGAAGCTGATGCGCGAGCTCGGCCATGGCGCGCGGCATGTGCCAATTCGACGTCACCACGATCAGCGAATTGAAATTGTGCTCGCGCGCCCAGTTTTTGGTCTCGAGCGCGTTGCCGAAGGTGTTGAGCGCGGAGCGGTCGAGATCGATGCAGCACGTGAAGAACTTGGAATAGAGCGGGGTCAGCCGCGCGATTTCGCGCGCCCTGGTGTCGCGATGCACGCCACTGATCAGCAGCCGTTTGCCGCGTTCGGCCGCCAGCAGCTCGATGGCGTCCGGGATGCGCGCGGCGGCCCCGGTCAGCACCACGATGCCGTCGGCCTTGCGGTCGAGGCTCACTTCCTCGCCCGGAATGGTCAACACGAACCAGCAGAACCCGCCGCCCAGCAGCACGGCACCCGCGGCGCCCGCGGTCATGGTGAAAAAGCCGATGATGCGCGCGAGACTGGCAAACATGTCATTCGATCGTATCGAGGGTCCGGTTCACGGTACGCCGCGAGGTCACGGCCGTCACCAGCGCGATCAGCAAGACCTGGCCGAACACGGCGATATAGCCGACAGGGCCGATGGAGAATGATCCGAACAAGGCCGCGGTCTGCTCGGCTCCCGCCGTGCCGGCAAACCAGCCGTTGATCAGGCTGGCGAGCGCAAACAGCGCGACCGCGATGCCGCCGCCGATGGCACCACCTTGCAGGCCGAGCAGCAGAAAATGCCGCTGGAAGCGCCCGGCGATGAAGCCGTTCTTGGCGCCGACGAAATGCAGGACCTCGATCACCGGCTTGTTGGTCGCCATCGCGCCGCGCGTCGCGAAGGTAACCGAAAGCATGGTGGCGGCGACCACCAACAGCAGAATTGCGATGCCGGCGGCGACCGCGGTTCCTGCCATCGCGCGCATGCGATCGATCCAGCCGCGATGATCGTCGAGTGTGGCGCCCGGCACCTGCTCGGCCAGTATACGCTGCAATTGCGGGATGTCGGGCGCGGCACCGCGCGCGATCTTGACCACGATCAGGCGCGGCACTGGCAATTCATCGAGCGTGAGGCCGTTGCCAAGCCATGGTTCGAGCAGCTTGGAGGATTCCTCCTTGGAAAAGGCGCGCACCTCGCCGATGCCGGGGAAGGCGCGTGCGGTCGCCGCCGCCTTGGCCACGCCGGCATCAAGATCGCGGCCCGGCGCCGGAATGAGTTGAATGGTCACCTCGCGCGATACGTCGGACTGCCATTCGCTCGCCGCACCAGCGACCAGCATCACCGCGCCGGTGGTGAGCGAAGCCAGAAACGTCATGATGGCGACGACTGCGATCAGCGCGCGTCCGGAGATCGAATTGCGCGGCACTAGCTGCGTATCGAAACGCGGCAGCGCACCGCCCGATAGGCGCGGCGTCGGTGCTCTATCGCCGCGATCGATCTCCGTCATGTCCGTCACCCTGACTTCAATCATAGATGTGCAACCGTCCGTCGTGCAGCACCAGCCGGCGCGCATCGTACTGGTCCATCAACGCGATGTCGTGGGTGGCGATCACCACCGAGGTTCCGGATTTATTGAGTTCGATGAACAGGCGCAACAATCGCTGCGCCAGGCTGGGATCGACATTGCCCGTGGGTTCGTCGGCGAGCAGCAATTGCGGCCGCGCGATCACCGCGCGAGCGATCGCGGCGCGCTGCTTCTCGCCGCCCGAGAGCACCGGCGGCAGCGCCCACATCCGCTCGCCAAGGCCGACCCAGTTCAACAATTCGATCACCTCGTCGCGGTAGCTGTCCTCGCGCCGGCCCATCACCCGCAGCGGCAGCGCGACGTTTTCATACGTCGTCATGTGATCGAGCAGGCGGAAATCCTGGAACACGATGCCGATCCGCCGGCGCAGCGTCGCCACAGCGTCTTTCGACAGAGTGGCGACGTCGTGGCCGAACTGGGTGATCAGGCCGCGCGTCGGCTTGAGCGAAAGGAACAACAGGCGCAGCAGCGAGGTCTTGCCGGCGCCGGACGGCCCGGTGAGAAACTGGAAGGAATGCGGTTCGATGTGGAAGGTGAGGTCGCGCAGGACCTCCGGCCCCAGGCCGTAGCGCAAACCTACGTTCTCGAATCGGACCACGCCCGTCTCCGATAAATTCCCTTTAAAACCCACGGAATGGCCGTGGCCGGCGGGCCGCGAAGCCGGCCCCAAATACCGTCCGCGGCCCTCGTTTTCGGCCGAGAACAGCGTTTTTACAGGTTTATCGCGGCGCCGCCAGCGTTAGGAGGCCACCAAAGCCATCCTTTTCCCCTGATCTGCCGGGCGGCATGGTTTCCAGTCCATTAACGGTCGCCTGCTAGGTTTTGGGACCAAATCGGCCCCGATGACATGCTGATCGTCTGTCCAAACTGCGCCACCTCCTACATGATCGACCAGGCCGCCGTCGGCCCGGCCGGGCGCACCGTGCGTTGCGCCCGTTGCAAGGCTTCCTGGTTCGCCGGCGGGCCAGAGCCCGCGCCCGATGTCACCGCCACGGTGGACACCGTAAACGCCGAAGCCGAGGTACCTTTGGCGCCTGCCGCCCGCGCTAAAGCGCCGCAGCCGGTCGCTACGGCCGCGCCTCCGCCGCCACCCGCACGAGTCGCCGCCAATGCCAGCAGTGAGGTTTCCGAATCGACTCCCAATGTAAGCCAGACCAAGACACCATCGGCCGAACCGCCGCAGCAAGAACCCGCCCTCGTCGAAGCTCAGGCGCCGGAGCCCGAGCCGGCTACGATCGCCGATGCGCCGCCGCTGGTACCGCCGATCGAGCCCGAAGCCGCCAATGCTGAGCCCGATTCCGAAGAAGCCGAGAGCGAAGCCGAAAGTTTTGACGCCCGCCGCAAACGGCTGCAGGCGCGCCGCAAGCAATCGCGCCGGTCGTCGCGCTGGACTGCGGTCGTCCTCGTGCTGTTGGCCTGCAATGTCGCGCTGGTCAGCGCGCGCAGTGAAGTGGTTCGTTACCTGCCACAGACCGCTTCACTGTTCGCGGCCATTGGACTGCCGGTCAACCTGCGAAATCTCAAATTCGAGAATGTCAAGATATTGAAGGAAGCCCAGGGCGGTATCGACACTCTGATCGTGCAAGGCGCCATTGCGAGCGAAGCCGGCAAGCCGGTCGCGGTCCCGCGCCTTCGCTTCGCGGCGCGCAATGAAACCGGGCAGGAAGTCTATACCTGGACCATGCCGCCGCCGCGCAGCATCCTCGGCCCCAGCGAGCGGCTGGAATTCCGCAGCCAGATCCCCGAACCGCCGGTCGACGCCCGCGACGTGATGGTGCGCTTCTTCACCGCGAAAGACGCCGGAGCGAAGTAAAACTATGGCGAAGATCCTGGTCGCCGAGGACGATGTTGCCATCCGCGACCTCGTGGTGCGCGCGTTCAATGAGGATGGCCACGAATTGACCGTGGCCAACGACGGCGGCGCGGCGCTCGATGCGCTTAGCCGCAAGAACGGCAAATTCGATCTGCTGCTGACCGATGTGAAGATGCCGGTCATCGATGGCATCGCGCTGGCGCTCGCGGCCGGGCGCGATCATCCCGACATCGCGATCATGCTGATGACCGGCTTTGCCGATCAGCGCGAGCGCGCGCACGGGCTGGACGCGCTGGTGCACGAGGTGATCGCCAAGCCGTTCTCGGTCGAGCAGATCAAGGGCGCCGTGCGCGAGGCGCTGGTGGTGCGGCACTAGTTTCCGCTCGCCGCCTCGCCGCAATACAGAATAATCAGAAGTCTTTCAGCAGCCGCTCGATGTAATCGAGTTCGAGCTGCGGCCGGCCGCTCTCGCCGAAACGCTTACGCAGTTCTTCCAGGATGCGGCGGGCGCGCTGGGCGTCGATCTCGCCCGGCACCTTCACGGTGGCGTCGTCGCCATATTCGTGGCCGCGCATTGGCCGTCCGAGCGGATCGGTGTCCTGCTGGGCGCGCGCGCGGCCGTTGCGGCCGGGCTGGCCGGGACCCTGTCCCATGCCCATGCCGTTCTGCTGCATCTGTTGCGCCAGCCCCTGCGCGCCCTTGCGCATGGCTTCGAGCGCGCGGCCCTGGCTGTCGACTGCGCTTTCGGCATCACCCTGACCGAGTTCGCCTTCCGCCTCGCCCATAGCTTCGCCGGCGCTGCCGAGCTGATCCATGTCGCTTTCGCCCTGGCCCTTCTGGCCCGGATTGCCGAGACCGCGCTGGCGCAATTGTTCCAGCAGCTTGTTGAGACGGTCGCGCAAACCCTTCTGATCCTGCTGCAGATCACCCAGTTGCTGCTGACCCTGGCCTTGCTGCTGGCGCTGACGGTCGCGCCGCATGTCCTGGCCCTGCTTGAAGGTCTTGTCACGCAGTTGCTGCTGCTTGCGGATCATGTCGCCTAGTTCGTCGAGCGCCGACATCATGTCGTCGTCGCCTTCATCGCCTTGCGCGCCTGGGCGCGCCATCTGCAGGTTTTCAAGCATCGACTGCAGTTGTTCGAGCAACTGGCGCGCGGCGTCTTTGTTGCCGGAGCGCGCCAGGTTTTCCAGCCGGTCGAGCATGCTCTGGAGATCGCGCTGCGAGAGGATGCGGGTATTGCGGTCGAGCGGACGCGCGAGCTGCTGCGGATTCTTCTTCATCTCCTCCGCCAGCGCCTGCAGGTACTTGTCCATCGCGGCGCGCAGCTGATCCATCAGCTTCTTCAGCTCTTGATCGTTGGCGCCGCGTTCGAGCGCCTGGCGCAAGGCGTCCTGCGCCTGGCGCAGCGCCAGTTCGGCTTGGCTGACGTTGCCGTCCTCGAGTTGCACCGCCATGTCCCACATGCGCTCCACCACCTCGCGCAGCTGGTCGTCGCTGCTGGCGTGGGCGAGGTCGAAATAGATCGCGCGCAAACCGAGATAGATCGTGGTCTCGGGCGTAAAACGTTCCGGTGCGATGGTGAGGGCGTCGAGCGCAGTAAGCACCAGCGGTTTGGCATTGGCATCGAGCGCCAGGATGCGGCGCTGCTCGATCAAGGCACGCGCGACCGGTTTGACGAAGATGCGTTCCGGAAGCTGGAACTCGGTCTCCTGGCTGCGGCCTTCGTTGCCGGCCTCGTCGCGCGCGATGAGCGTCACCGCGACTTTCGCGCCAGCCCAAGGATGGCTGGTGAGGTCGCGCGTGGTCTGCGCCGCGCCCGCGCGGGTGCGCGCCTGCGGCAGCGTGAGCGGGAATTCCGGCGCCGTGAACAGCGGATGCGCGGTCGCGCCAGCCGGTACGTCATCGTCCTTGAGCGCGAATTCGGCATGCGCTTCGACCACGCCGTAATCGTCGTCCATCTTGTAGTCGAGTCGCACCGAGCCGCGCGCCTGCCGTTCCGGATCCTTGATCAGCGCGATCGTCGGCGCGCGGTCGGGGATCGCGGTGAAAGTCCAGACCAGATCGCTGCCAACACCATGCAACGTCGCCGAACCGTCACCCTTGATGAATAAGCGGCGCTCCTCGCTGCCCGCCGGGACGGCTGCGCGCGCATCCGGCGGCGCATCCTCTAGACCGCCCTTGCGCACGACCTCGAACCGCACATTGCCGGTGGAGCGGATCACCAGTTGGCTACCGGCTGGCACCGCAACCGGCGCGGTGGCTTGCGCGGCCTCACCCGGGCGCAGACCGGCCAGCATGACCGGCGGACGGCCGGTATAGACCGGCGGCGTGACCCAGGCGTCGACGCGGAAATTGGCCGGCGCCACCACACCTTGCCAGTCGAAGGCAGCGGTGACTCGCTTCACGCGCTCGCCGCCGGCGGCAAAGAAAGTTGCAACTGCCAGAATGAGCACCAACGCGCGCAACGCCATCGGATCGCGCATCGACAGCCGCGGCGAAGGCCAGCCGGCCTTGAGCTTACGCGCCGACATCAACGCGCGTTCGACATGCGCGCGCCAGAGCGCCTGCGCGACCGGATCGTGCCGGTTGGCGGCGATCTCGTCGGCGACCGCGGTGGCTGGCCGGTGCGTCTCGCCGCTGCTGCGGTCGAGCCGGCGCAAGCCGTCAGCGACGCTCGGCAGCCGCAGCATCGCCAGCGGCGCCGCCGCAATGGCGGTGACGATCACGAACAACAGCAAGCCGATGGCGCGCGCCAGTGGCGGCAGCACCAGCCATAGCCCGGCCCAGGAGAATGCGAGAAACAACCCAAGCGCGGTCGCCAGCGTGGCCAAAGCCGGCCACAGTCGTTCCCACAGCAAACTGCCGCGCGCGCGCTTCAGCGCTCGCGCCAGCAGAGCCCGGGTCGGGTGTTCCTGCTGCTTTGGCTGCTCGTCCAAACCGTCCAAAAGCCGCTCCGTCGCTTTAGCTCAAGGAGAATCTGTTGCGCGACAGGTTAACACGCAGGCAATTCCCAGGCCACGTGCGGGTTAATGCGCCTAAAGCCAATCCGGCATGCGATCGAGCGCAATTAATTGGTCAACTTCAAGGCGGGGGCGGACCACGGCCCATTGTGTGCCGTTAACCAGCACTTCCGGCACCAGCGGCCGGGTATTGTAGGTCCCCGCCTGCACCGCCCCATAGGCGCCCGCCGACATGACGGCCAGCAAGGCGCCGGGCGCCGGCTCCGCCAATTCGCGATCGCGGGCGAGGAAATCACCGCTCTCGCAAACCGGCCCCACCACGTCGGCGCGGATGCGGCGCCCGGAAGCGCCCGGCTCGGCGACCGGCCAGATCTCGTGATGCGCGTCGTACAGCGTCGGACGGATGAGGTCGTTCATGGCGGCGTCGACCACCACGAAATTCTTCGCCTCGCCGTGCTTCACGAACAGCACGCGCGTCACCAGAATGCCGGCATTGCCGACGATCAGCCGGCCCGGCTCGAAGATCAGCCGGCAATCGAGATCGCGGGTGGCACGCTTGACCATCTTGGCATAGTCGTCCGGATGCGGCGGTGGCTCGTTGTCGTCGAGATAGGGAATGCCCAAGCCGCCACCGAGATCGACGTGCGAGATCGTGTGGCCGTCGCCGCGCAGCGCGCGCACGAATTCGGCCAGCAGCGTGAACGCATTGTCGAACGGATCGAGGTCGGTGATCTGGCTGCCGATATGCATGTCGACGCCGGCGACCTTGATGCCGGGCAATTTCGCCGCCCGCTTGTAAACGTCGCGCGCGCGGCTGATCGGAATGCCGAATTTGTTCTCGGCTCTGCCGGTGGCGATCTTGTGGTGCGTCTTGGCGTCGATGTCGGGATTGACGCGCACCGAAATATTGACGGCGCGCCCCTTGGCCGAAGCGATCGATGACAGCAGCTCGAGCTCCGGTTCCAATTCCACATTGATGCAGAGAATGCCTTCGTCGACCGCGAGCGCGAGTTCGCGCGCGGTCTTGCCGAGGCCTGAGAACATGATCTTGTCGGCCGGCACGCCGGCGAGCCGCGCGCGCATCAGCTCGCCTTCCGACACCACGTCGGCGCCGGCGCCGAGCTTGGCCAAGGTGGCGACCACGGCCTGGTTGGAATTCGCCTTCATGGCGTAGCAGACCAGCGCGTTCACGTCGGCGAAGGCGCCGGCGAACACTTGGTAGTGCCGCGTGAGCGTCGCGGTCGAATAGCAATAGAACGGCGTTCCGACCGCGGCGGCGAGCGTGTCGAGATTCACCGCCTCGGCGTGCAGCGCGCCGTTGCGATAAGCGAAGTGGTGCATGGCTTAAGATTCCGATGGCGCGTGATCTTATCCGAAAACCGGTTCCCACTTTTCGGGATCACGCGCGGTCTCAGTTGAGCAAAACGTCGAGAGGAATATCTTTTTTCGGACCCTTGGGTGCCTGCGGGCGGCCGTCGGGTCCAACGCCCGGATTGCTGGCGTTGGACTGCCCGCCGATCGGCGCAACCAGGGGATTGCTCAGTGGATTTGGCGCGTTGCTCTGCTCGCCGGCGAGCGAGGCGCCGGGCGGCGGATCGAGCGCACCCTTGCGGCCGCAGGCGGTCAGCCCGAGCGAGGCGGCCGCTAAGCCGATCAGGGCGAGGCGAAATAACGGGCGGTCGAAAAAACGGCTCAAGAAACGCGCTCCTTAGGTAGTTAACATCATAGCAAACCAGGCAAACAAGGCCAAACCTGGCTGTATAAAGTCAGGACTTCTCCTTTTCCAGCTTGCGCAGCCATTTCTTCGCTTGCGTACGCACGTTTCTGGGCGCTGTCCCACCGAAACTCACTCGGCTCTTCACCGAGCGGTCGACCGACAGCACGCTGAACACATCGTCGGTGATCTTTGGCTCGATCTCACGCATGGCGGCGAGCGGCAGCCGATGCAGGGCGACACCCGTCTCCGCCGCCTTGGCGACGATGCGGCCGGTCAGATGGTGGGCGTCCCGGAACGGAATCTTCAGCGCGCGCACCAGCCAGTCGGCGAGATCGGTGGCGGTGGCATAACCTTCGCCTGCCGCTTTCTTCATGCGCGCGGTGTCGGGCTCGAGATCGGCCACCATGCCGGTCATCGCCGCGATTGACAGGCTGAGCGCGGCGAGCGCGTCCATGGCGCCCTCCTTGTCCTCCTGCATGTCCTTGGCATAAGCGAGCGGCAGGCCCTTCATCACGATCAGCAGCGCGGTGAGCGCGCCGATCACGCGCCCGGTCTTGGCGCGCACCAGTTCGGCGGCGTCGGGATTGCGCTTCTGCGGCATCATCGAGGAGCCGGTGGTGAACTTGTCCGACAATTTGATCAAGCCGGTGAGCGGCGAGGTCCAGATCACGATTTCCTCGGCCAGCCGCGACAGATGCACGGATGCGATCGACGCCGCGGCCAGCGTCTCCATGACGAAGTCGCGGTCGGACACGGCGTCGAGCGAATTCGCCGCCGGCCGGTCGAAACCGAGCGCCTTGGCCGTCATATCGCGGTCGAGCGGAAACGGCGTGCCGGCAAGCGCGCCGGAACCGAGCGGGAATTCGTTGAGCCGCTTGCGCGCGTCGGCCAAGCGACCGCGGTCGCGCGCCGCCATCTCGACATAAGCGAGCATATGATGACCGAAGGTCACCGGCTGCGCCGTCTGCATGTGCGTTAAGCCCGGCATCACCGTGGCGGCGTGCGCGAGCGCTTTCCCGGCCAGCGCACGCTGGAAGCCGGCGAGCGCGCTATCGAGCGCGTCGATGGTGTCGCGCATCCAGAGCCGGAAATCGGTCGCCACCTGGTCGTTGCGCGAACGCGCGGTGTGCAGCCGCCCGGCCGCCTCGCCGATCAGTTCGGAGAGCCGGCCCTCCACGTTCATGTGGATGTCTTCCAGCGCCCGCTTGAACGAGAACTTGCCGGCCGCGATCTCTGACAGGATCGTGTCTAGACCGTGAGCGATCTTTTTCGCATCGTCGGCCGTAATGATGCCTTGCTTGGCCAGCATGTCGGCATGGGCCTTGGACGCGGCGATGTCCTGGCGGTAGAGAGCCTTGTCGAAATCGATGGAGGCGTTGATCTCCTCCATGATGGCGCCGGGTCCGGACGCGAACCGCCCGCCCCACATTTTGTTGCTCATGGCACGTCTACCGAGGTTTCGCCGATCGTGACCGAACGCCCTGCACCGAAAAAGCGGTTCTTGCTGATCCTGGCCGGCGGAATTGCCGGCCTCGCCGTAGGGCTGGCCGGGGTATACGGGATTGCGACCCTGACAGGCAATGCGGGCGGCGATATGGCTTGCCGGCCGGCGGTCGAACTGGCCAAGAAAATAGCGCCCTTCGCGCGCGGCGAGGTGGCCGCCGTCAAGGTCGCCAAGAGCGGGCTTAAGGTGCCCGACCTCGACTTCCAGGATGCCGCCGGCAAGCCGCTCTCCTTGCAGAATTGGCGCGGACGCACGGTGCTGCTCAACCTGTGGGCCACCTGGTGCGTGCCCTGCCGCAAGGAAATGCCGGCACTCGACGCCCTGCAGCAGCGGCTGGGCAGCCCCGGCTTCGAGGTGGTGGCGGTCAATATCGACACCCGCGATCCCGACAAGCCGAAGGCCTTTCTCAAGGAGCTGGGCATTGCGAAGCTCGCCTATTACGCCGATCCGACCGCCAAGACTTTCCAGGACTTGAAGGAGATCGGCCGCGCCTTCGGCATGCCGACCACCATGCTGCTGGACCCGCAGGGCTGCGAGATCGGCACCATCGCCGGCCCAGCCGAATGGGCGAGCGACGACGCGGTCAAGCTGATTGAGGCGGCGCTCGGTAAGAACTAGCGCCGGCGCCGCTTAAAGGCAGCCATCACGCGCTGATATTGACGTTCTGCCCGACGCCGGCGGCGACGTTGGCAAGGCTGTTCAAATTCTGCTGAGCGGCGTCGATGACTTGCACGACCGAGGCCGCTGCATCGGCGTTCATACGCATCATGAATGCCGCGGCGGCCATCTGCGTTTGGCTCATCTGGGCGCCGACCATGGCGAATGCGAGGGACGTTGGGTCCATAGCGGCCCCTTCATAGAGCCCGACAGTCAATGATTCCTAAACGCGGACTTGACTCGGGCCACAGCCGCTCTATACTTAACCATATGGTTTACTATTCGCCCGCCCCGCTCGACCGCACCTTTGCCGCGCTTGCCGACCCGACCCGGCGCGCTTTGCTCGCCCGGTTGAGCCAGACCGACAGCCTTTCGGTCAGCGCGCTGGCCGAACCGTTTGCGATGTCGCTGCCGGCTGTGATGAAGCATCTCGACGTGCTGTCGGATGCAGGCCTAGTCACCCGCAACAAGTCCGGGCGCACGGTCTCCTGCCGGCTGCGTGCCGAGCCGATGCACGAAGCCAATGAATGGCTCAACCGCTACCAGCGTTTCTGGAGCGACCGCCTCGATCAACTCGCCGCTTTCCTGGAGGAAGAACCATGGCCCCCGTCACCACCAAACCCAGCCTTACGATCAAGCGCCGCTTCAACGCGGCGCCGGCGAAGGTCTTTGCAGCCTGGACCGACCCGGAAAAAGTAAAGCGCTGGATGGGTCCCGGCGAGGTCAAGGCATTGCGCGTCGAATCCGACCCGCGCACCGGTGGTCGCTACCGCTGGGTGATGCAAGCGCCGAGCGGCGAGGAACACGACGTCAGCGGCGTCTATCGCGAAGTGATCCCGAACGAGAAGCTGGTCTTCACCTGGGCCTGGAAGTCGACGCCGGAACGCGAGTCGCTGGTGACACTGACCTTCAAGGCCGATGGCGAAGGCACGTTGTTCACGATGATCCACGAACAGTTTTTCGACGAAGAAGCGCGCGATCGTCACAATCAAGGCTGGACCAGCGCGATGGAGAAGCTCGACAAATATCTCACCGCCTAGTCACGGGAGTAACCCATGCCGCATCCATGGACGCACGGAAGATTCTATTGGAACGAACTGATGACGCGCGATGCCGAGAAGGCGAGGAAATTCTATGGCGCCACCATCGGCTGGACCTTCGAAGCCATGCAAATGCCTGACGGCACATATTGGGTGGCGAAGATGGGCGACGACTATGTTGGCGGGCTGTTTCCGCTGACCAGTCCCCAGTTTGACGGCGTGCCGGAAGGCTGGATGTCCTATCTCGCCGTCGACGACGTCGATGCCCGCGTCAAGAAAGCCACGGCCGCCGGCGCCAAGCTGATGAAACCGATTTTCGATGTGCCCGGCGTCGGCCGCATCGCCATTCTGAAGGAACCCGGTGGTGCCGGCATCGGCTGGATGACACCGGAGAAATCCTGATCGCAATCCAACGCGGAGGAAAGATCATGCAGCACGCGATCGTTTCGCAAGACCAATGGCTGACGGCGCGCAAGGCGCTGCTCGCCAAGGAAAAGGAATTCACCAAGGCGCGCGATCAGTTGAGCGAAGCGCGGCGCGCGCTGCCTTGGGTGAAGGTCGATAAGACCTATGTATTCGACGGCCCGAACGGCAAGCAGACGCTGGCCGAGCTGTTCGACGGCCGCAGTCAGCTCGTCGTCTATCACTTCATGTTCGGGCCGGACTGGAACGCCGGCTGCCCGCACTGTTCGCATTGGGCCGACAACTTCAATTCGATCATCGTGCATCTTAACCAGCGCGACGTCACGATGGTCGCCATATCGCGCGCACCCGTTGCGAAATTGGACACCTATCGCAAACGCATGGGCTGGACGTTCAAATGGCTGTCCTCGCTAGGGAACGAGTTCAATTTCGATTTCGACGTTTCCTTCACACCAGAGGAAGTCGCCGCCAAGGACGCCCTGTATAATTTTACGCATCAGAATCCGGAGGTATCCGAGCGCGAAGGCGTCAGCGTGTTCTTCAAAAATGACCACGGCGATATTTTCCGCACTTACTCGACTTATGCCCGCGGCATCGACATGCTCAATACCGACTACAACTACCTCGATTTGGTGCCGAAAGGTCGCGATGAAGGCGGCCGCGGGCCGTTCTGGGTGCGTCGGCACGATGAATACGAAGGCGCGCCGAAGTCCGATTGCTGCGGCTGAAACTCTTTGGGGGGACACGATGACACTATCGATCACCGCGCTCTACGCCGGCATTCTGGCTTTGATCGTGATCGTGTTGGCGGTCAATGTGACAGTGCACCGCGTAAAGTTGCGAGTCCCGCTCGGCGACGGCGGCAATGCGCAGATGCGGCGCATGATCCGCCTGCACGGTAACGCCGCCGAATACATCCCGCTCGCGCTCATCCTGCTGGCGATCTACGAACTCAACGGCGGCTGGCACGCGGCGCTGCACGTCATCGGCATCGCGCTGATCGCGGGCCGCGTTATTCAAACCTGGGGCATGTGGGCAACCGATATGACGAATATCGGACGTCAGATCGGCCAGAGCCTGACCTGGCTCTCGGTCGCGACGCTGGCGGTTCTCAATCTATCAAAAGTCGTCTGACGCCGGTTTTTTCTGCGCGTGATCTTTTCCGAAAATCGGTTCCCACTTTTCGGGATCACGCGCTAGCGCGTCGGCACCGGCTTCTCGCCGCGGTAGTCGTAGAAGCCGCGCTGGGTCTTGCGGCCGAGCCAGCCGGCCTCAACATATTTCACCAGCAGCGGGCACGGCCGGTATTTCGAATCGGCCAGGCCCTCGTGCAGCACCTGCATCACCGAGAGACAAGTGTCGAGCCCGATGAAGTCGGCGAGCTCGAGCGGGCCCATCGGGTGATGCGCGCCGAGCCGCATGGCGGTGTCGATTGCCTCGACGTTGCCGACGCCTTCGTAGAGCGTATAGATCGCCTCGTTGATCATCGGCAACAAAATGCGGTTGACGATGAAGGCCGGGAAATCCTCCGACACCGCGATGATCTTACCGAGCTTGCTGACAAAGGCCTTGCTGGTCTCGAAGGTGGCGTCGTCGGTGGCGATGCCGCGGATCACCTCGACCAGTTCCATCAGCGGCACCGGATTCATGAAATGAATGCCGATGAAACGCTCGGGCCGGTCGGTCGACGTCGCCAGCCGCGTAATCGAAATCGACGACGTATTGGAGGCGATGATTGCTTCCGGCTTCAGCGACGCGCACAGATCGGCAAAGATCTTGCGCTTGATGTCTTCCTTCTCGGCCGCGCTCTCGATCACGATGTCGCAGCCCGCCATGGCGTCGAATTTTTCCGCCGGCTTGATGCGCGCCAGTGCGGCTTTGCGGTCGTCGTCGCTGATCGCCTTCTTGCCGACCTGCCGCGCCATGTTGCCGTTGATGGTCGCCATGCCGGCCTTGATGCGATCGCCCGACACGTCGTTCAACATCACACTATAGCCCGCCAGCGCGCAAACATGGGCAATGCCGCTGCCCATTTGCCCGGCGCCGATCACCCCGACACTCTGAATATTCAACGCCATGTTTTTGTCCGATCGATGCGAAGACCCGGCTCTTGGCTTCGGTTTCGGTTTCTTTGCCCGTTACGTCCCGTGCAGTTTTACGACGAACCGCCCGATGACACCACCGGCGGAACAGCAAATTTACGGCATGGTCAACGCTTGACCTTGTCGAGTTCCGCCGCCAGTTCGGGCAGCGCCTGATAAAGATCGGCGACCAGGCCATAGTCGGCGACCTGGAAAATCGGCGCTTCCTCGTCTTTGTTGATGGCCACAATCACCTTGGAGTCTTTCATCCCGGCGAGATGCTGGATGGCGCCGGAAATTCCCACCGCGATGTAGAGCTCGGGCGCCACCACCTTGCCGGTCTGGCCGACCTGCCAGTCGTTCGGCGCATAGCCGGCGTCGACCGCCGCGCGCGAAGCACCAATCGCGGCGCCCAGTTTGTCGGCCACCGGCTCGATGTACTTGGTGAAGTTCTCGCGGCTTTGCATGGCGCGGCCGCCGGAAATGATGATCTTGGCCGAGGTCAGCTCCGGACGGTCGGATTTCGACAACTCCTCGCCCACGAACGACGACAGTCCGGGGTCGGCCGCAGGCTGAGCGTTTTCCACGCTGGCCGAGCCGCCGTCGCCGGTCGCCTGGAAGGTGGAGGTGCGCACGGTGATGACCTTCTTGGGGTCGCTGGACTTCACCGTCTGGATCGCATTGCCGGCGTAGATCGGGCGCTCGAACGTGTCGGGCGCGATCACCTTGATGATTTCGGATACCTGCATGACGTCGAGCAGCGCGGCCACGCGCGGCATCACGTTCTTGCCGTTGGTGGTCGCCGGCGCGACGATAGCGTCATAGGGGCCCGCGAGCGAGACGATCAACGCGGCGAGCGGCTCCGCGACGCGATGCTCATAAAGAGCGCCGTCCGCCAGCAGCACCTTCTTGACGCCGTCGAGCTTGGCGGCGGCATCCGCCACCGCTTTGCAATCCTTGCCGGCGATGAGCACGTGCACGTCGCCGCCGAGCGCCTTGGCCGCGGTGAGCGCCTTGCTGGTTGCGTCCTTGAGCACCTTGTTGTCGTGCTCGGCGATCAGAAGCGTGGTCATCACAGCACCCCCGCTTCGTCTTTGAGTTTGCCGACCAGTTCGGCCACCGAACCGACCTTGGCGCCGGATTTGCGCCCCGGCGGCTCGGTCGTCTTGAGCACCTGCAGCCGCGGCGTGATGTCGACGCCATAGTCCGCCGGCGTCTTGTCGGCGATCGGCTTTTTCTTCGCCTTCATGATATTCGGCAGCGAGGCGTAGCGCGGCTCGTTCAGGCGCAAGTCGGTGGTGACGATCACCGGCGCTTTGAGCTTCACCGTCTGCAGGCCGCCGTCGACCTCGCGGATCACCGTCACGCTGTCGCCGTCGATGGAAATCTTGGAAGCGAACGTGCCTTGCGCCCAGCCGAGCAGCGCCGCCAGCATCTGGCCGGTCTGGTTGCAGTCGTCGTCGATCGCCTGCTTGCCCAGAATGACGAGCCCGGGCTTTTCCTCATCGATGATGCCCTTGAGGATTTTCGCCACCGCCAGCGGCTCGATCGCGCCCTCGGCCTTCACCAGGATGCCGCGGTCGGCGCCCATGGCGAGCGCGGTGCGGATGGTTTCCGAGGCTTGCGCCGGTCCGATCGATGCCGCGACGATTTCGGTCGCCTTGCCGGCTTCCTTCAGGCGGATCGCCTCTTCGACGGCGATCTCGTCGAACGGATTCATCGACATTTTGATATTGGCGAGTTCGACGCCGGAGCCGTCCGGTTTGACGCGGATCTTGACGTTAAAGTCGACCACCCGTTTCACGGGCACCAGAATTTTCATAAATCCCCATCCCAGACGTGCGCTGACAAGAGCGGCCGGAAGCTAATGGCCGCGCCATTGGCATGTCAACGCTTATGCTGCGCTGCACCTATTCTAATGGCGCATGATCTTATCCGAAAACCGGTACCCACTTTTCGGGATCATGCGCAGGGCTAACGATTCTGCCCGGGCGCCCACAGCACATCGCGTGCACCCTTGTCGTTGGCATAGCGGCCGGCGACGAATAGGTAGTCCGATAGTCGGTTGACATATTTGAGCGAGGGCTCCGACACGCCCTCCCCCGGTCTGTCCTTGAGCTCGACCATGATCCGCTCGGCCCGCCGGCAGACCGTGCGGGCGAGATGAAGATAGGCCGAGACTGGACTGCCGCCCGGCAGGATGAAGGATTTCAGCGGCTCCAGTTCGGCATTGAGCCGGTCGATCTCGCCCTCCAGCCAGGTAACCTGGGCATCGGTGACCGTCAGGCGGGCGCCGCCGGGCCCTTTTTCAGCCAGGCAGAGATCGGCTTCGACATCGAACAGGTCGTTCTGGATGCGGCCGAGCGCCGCATCGAGCGCAGCGTCGCCGGCGGTATGCAACCGCACCAGGCCGATTACCGCATTGGCTTCGTCCACGGTGCCGTAGGCCTCGACCCGCAGGTCGTATTTCTTGCGCCGCGCTCCGCTGCCGAGCGAGGTGGTACCGTCGTCGCCGGTGCGGGTATAAATGCGGTTGAGCACGACCATGGGGACCTCGCCTAGCGCTTACGATTCGGAGTAGGCTGCTATTCTATCCGGGTTTTCGGCCCAAATAATGGGGGGATGATGCCATGCGTTTCCTGATGATTGCCGCTGCCGCCGCGGTTCTGATGCTGCCCGCCATGGCACCGGCTGCCGCCTGTGAGTTGGACGCATTTGCCGCCGAGGCCCAGTCTCCGGTTCTTATTGCCGCGGCGCCTGTGACCCAGGAGCTTTCCGCCGAAGAAAAGAAGACGGACGACAAGAAGGCCATGAAAAAAACGGCGAAAAAGCACTCGAAGAAAATGAAAAAAGAGAAGGTCGAATATATGCGCGCGGTGCCGGCGAAATGAGCGCGCGCCGCTTTTCTTAATTCTAGCTATGAAATGAAAAACCCCGGGATTGCTCCCGGGGTTTTTTATTCAGGTCGGCCGTGCAATCGCGTTCAGTTGAGTTTGAAGACAACCGAAGACGTGACGGTCTGAACCACGGGCTTGAAAGTTATGCTGTCGTGCCCGGGAGTATCCGGAATGGTCTGCGTATCGTAGCTCGCATAGCGATACTCGTTGCGCCAGAACCAGCCCTTGCCAAGCATGCCCAACGCGTCGAACGTCGTTTCCGTGCCGGCGCCGGCGAACCAGCCATTGCGCGTGAACCCAGGCGTGGTGCCCGAGAAAGCGCCGGTAAACTCGCTGACCATTGTCGTGCCGGAAAACCGCGCGCCGGAATAGCCGCCGTTGATATAGGTCAGCATGGCCGGCGTTACGAGCCAGCCAAGGCGAGCGCCCGCAGTCCATGCGGCCGTCTGCTTGAGTTCGCCAACAGTTGCCGGGTTTTGATCTTGGATGCTGCCCTTGAGACTGGAAAAATCGTAGTCGGCGAAGACGCCAGCTACGAATCGGGACGCGAACTGATAGTCGAAGCCGCCGCCCACTAGGCCGAGCCAACCTTTGCCGCCTTGGCGTTGTGGCGAACACAAAACGCACGCGCCGGTGGTCGGATCGACGGTGGTCGTATCCGCAGCCCAAAGCCCATATCCGATGCCGCCGTTAACGTAGAAGCCGGTCCAGTTCGCTGTCTTCATTGGCAGCGCCGTATAGGCAGGCGCCATGCGGCCGGGATCGAATTTGTAGACCAATTGGGTCGTCACCGTCTGAACGGTCGGCTTGAAGTAGATGCTTTCTCGAATGACGGCGCCCGTATCCGGGAGAGTCTTAGAGCCGTAATAGGAGTAGCGATACTCGTTGCGCCAAAACCAACCCGGCATGATCGCCACTTCCACACCGCCGCCTAAAAAGTAACCGCTAGCAGTAAAGGCCGGCGTCGAGGTGCCCGCTGGCACACCGGCGAATGTATTGACCATGCTCGCGCTGGAGAATCGCGCGCCCGCATACCCGCCGTTCATATAACTCATGACCGTTGGCGTGAGCAGCCAA
The DNA here is from genome assembly GCA_963770985.1 of uncultured Alphaproteobacteria bacterium. Lineage (GTDB taxonomy): Bacteria > Pseudomonadota > Alphaproteobacteria > Rhizobiales > Xanthobacteraceae > Pseudolabrys. The sequence goes on from CAVYRR010000008.1 coordinate 26,376, forward strand.
CCGGCCCGCGCGCCGAAAGCCCAGGCCGAGGTCTGCTTGATGTCGCCCGCGAGGAACGGGCCTTCATCTTGAATGGTGCCCTTAAGGCTGGAAATGCTGACGTCTGCGAACAGGCCTGCCACGATGTGCGGGCTGAACTGATAATCGAAGCCGCCGCCAATCAAGCCAAACCAACCCTTGCCGCCTTGAATCTGGTTCACGCACGTGTCGCAAACGCCGGCGGCCGGGACGACGGTGTTCGTGTCGGCCGCCCACATTCCATAGCCAAAGCCGCCATTGACATAAAAGCCGGTCCACGGCGTGGCCACGGCCATCGGCGCTTTAACGATCGGGGCTTTAGCCGGCATGTCGGCGGCGAATGCGCCCTGTGCGGTCGCGAGGCTGACTGCCGCCACAATGAAACCAGCGAGTTTGAGACGCATAAGGACCCCCATGATCCAGCAATGAGCGGCCAGTCCCGGACCGGCAAGTCTCCGAAAAATATAAGCGAATACCGTAACTAGATAGGCCGGTTGGGTCGAATTCAGTCTTAAAATTGCGTTCTTGGAACGATATTTGTCCGCCTGTTGCTTTCGGGCAACGGCAAACGCCACCGAATAGGTCCGTCTCGCCTATCGTCCCATGGCCCAGATCGTTGCCATGATCACGATGATGGCGACGAATTGCAGCAGCACGCGCAGCCGCATGAGCTTTTGCGAACGGTTGGGCGAGCCGCCACGCATCATGTTGACGAGGCCGAGCAGCAGCACGATCGCCACCGCGACGATCGCGGCCGGCACCAGATAATACGACATGAATCCCGACATGACGCGCGCCTTCTAGCATCGGCGGCGTGCTGCGGCCACCCGCCGGTGAGGCCGCCGAGGCCGATAAAATCGATGCTCAACGGCTCACAACCTGACTCGCGCTCTGGTTGTATCTAGGCTAGTATTACGCCCAAAAATTACACCGGCGGGATGGGGCATGGGGGGTGCAGTTGAGGCCGCAGCGGCCGGCGGTCGCTCGAGCGAATCTTTTGGCGAATTCGCCGGAAGTCCCTCGATCGATCCCTCGGCCGCCGAAGTCGCCGACAGTGGCGCAGGTCAAGCCGGCGATTGCCCGGAAATCGACTGCGTCCGTTCGCTGTTGGCCGCCGACGTGATCGACGACGCTGTGCGTAGGGCCACTACGCTGGGCTTCGGCGCCGATCGCGTTCTGATCGCTGCCGGCCGACTGAGCGAGGAGACTTATCTGCGTGCGTTTGGCGACGCGCTCGGCGTGATATTCGAGCCGCTCGACGATAGGCCGCGGACATCGTGCCCGCTCGACGACGAACGCCTGATCGAATCCGCCGCCGCCGGCATGCTGCCGCTCGTGATCGAGGACGAGCTCACGCTGGTGGTCGCCCCGCGCGCCGCCGCCGCACGCCGGATCTTGCAGTTGATCGAGGAGAATCCGGACCGCGCGCGGCGCTTTCGTTTCACCAGCACCGAGCGACTCAATCGATTTGTCCTGCGCCATGGCGACACGGCGATCGCCGCGCGCGCCACCGGCGCGCTCAAACAGAAATGGCCCATGCTATCCGCCGCGCCGCCGCGCTGGCGCACAAATGTCGCATCCGTTGCGATCGCTACGCTGCTGGCGCTGGTCGCCGCCGTCGTGGCGCCGGCCGGTACCATGCTCGCCTTCGAAGTGACGCTGGCCGTTGTGTTCCTGGCTTGGCTCGGCCTGCGGCTGGCCGGCGCTCTGGTCGAACGCCTTATCAGCAAGCCATCGCCTGGTCCGCGTGACGACCCGCTGCCGGTTTATACGGTAATCGCCGCACTCTATCGCGAAGCCGTGTCGGTCGATGGATTGCTGACGGCAATCGAACGGCTCGACTATCCGGCCGAGAAGCTCGACGTGATTATCGCTGTCGAGGCCGACGATCGCGAAACGCGCGACGCAATTGCCGCCCGCAACAACCGCATGCCGATCATGGTGATCCCGGTGCCGACGCTAGGCCCGCGCACCAAGCCGAAAGCGCTCAACATCGCGCTGCCATTCGCGCGCGGTGCCTTCACGGTGATCTATGACGCCGAGGACCGGCCGGAGCCGAATCAGCTGCGCCTCGCCTTGCAGGCGTTCCGCACCGGCGGTGACGATCTTGCCTGCGTGCAGGCGCGGCTGTGCATCGACAATTGCGCCGACGGTTGGCTCGCGCGGATGTTCACGGCCGAGTATGCCGGACAGTTCGACGTGTTCCTGCCGGGGCTGGCCGCCTTGCACCTGCCGCTTCCGCTCGGCGGCTCGTCCAATCATTTCGATACCACGATCTTGCGCGAGGCCGGCGGCTGGGATCCCTATAACGTGACCGAGGATGCCGATCTCGGCATGCGCCTTGCGCGCTTCGGCTATCGATCAAGCGTGATCGATTCCACTACCTACGAAGAAGCCCCGACGCAGATCGGCTCCTGGCTGCGTCAGCGCACGCGCTGGTTCAAGGGCTGGATGCAGACCTGGCTGGTGCATATGCGTGAGCCGGCCCGGCTGCTGCGCGATTTGGGCCTGCCGGGATTTCTTGCCTTCCAGCTCATCGTCGGCGGCAACGTACTGGCGGCGCTGGTGCATCCGCTGTTCATGGCCATGCTGATCTATTCGGTAGCGAGCGGCGCCCCGATGTGGCGCGGCGACAGCGCGACGGTTGCCGTCCTCGCGGCGGTTTACGGACTGACGGTGGTGGTCGGCTATCTGACCTCGGCCTTCCTCGGCTGGCTCGGCCTGTTGCGCCGCGGCTTGCTGTCGACCGCCTGGATCCTGCTGGCGACGCCGGTGCATTGGCTGCTGCTCTCGCTCGCGGCCTGGCGCGCGCTCTATCAGCTCGCATTCGCACCTTACGCCTGGGAGAAGACCGAGCATGGGCTGGCGAAAAGCTCGCGGCAGGCCGCGAATTTGACGCGCTCGCTGCTGGCACTGGAGCGGCACCTCAGCGCGCTGAAGAAAACCGTCGGGCTGCCGACGCTCGTGCCCGAAGCGACCGAAAGCGCCGTTGCTCTACGGTCGGGCTCAGACGTTGCCGCTTGAGATCGAACAATATCGCTGACCGCGGGCAGTGTTACAGATAGCGCCGCAGATCGGCCGCCGCCTCCTCGGGCTTGCGATCGAGCTTGAACGGCGCAACGAAACGGCCCTGCTTGTCCATCAAATAGACCAGTGCGGTGTGATCCACGCTGTAGTCGCCTTTGTCGGTAGGGACTTTCTTGGCGTAGACCCGGTAGGCCTTCTCCACCGCGTCGATCGCTTTGCTATCGCCGGTGGCGCCGCGCAGATGCGGATCGAAGCTCGACAGATAGTCTTTCATCACCGCCGGCGTATCGCGTTCCGGATCGACGGTGATGAACAGCGCGTTGATACGATCGGCGTCCTTGCCGAGCACGCGCAGGACCTCCGAGATTTCGAACAGCTCGGTCGGGCAGATGTCGGGACAATGCGTGTAGCCGAAAAACACCAGGAATGGACGGCCCTTCATGTCTTGATCGGTGATCTGCTTGCCGCTCTGATCGATCAGCTTGAAAGGTCCGCCGATCGCCGACGGGCCGAGCGCGGTTCCCTGATATTGGGTCGCGAAAAGAATGACGCCGAGAAAGATGACGAGGCCCGCCAGAAAAGCGGAGAAGACTAAGAGGATATGAGAAGTTCGGGCCGTCATCGGGGCTCACGCAAGCTGCATCAGAAGCACGCGACCCAGCCGGCGCGCACCATTTCGAAGAACACCGCGGTACCGTAATAGGCCCAAAGCGTCAGCGATCCCGCCATCGCCAAGCCGCCGACCAGCGAAAGCAGCAGTAACGCCCGCGAAAGTTTGGCGTTGGATGCGATCGCGGGCATAGCGAGCCTCCGGGTGGAACCCATGATCCAGATAGGACTTATCCCATACGGCGGCAACACGTCGAAGCTGCGGCCACCTGACGCCGCCGAAATTAACCATTGTGTCGCAATAAAAATCACCGCAATTTCGACGTTTTCGGGGCCTGCGTTGACTCACAAGGTCAAAGCCGCGATGAATAGACCGATTTCCAAATTCAGCCATTGACGGGAGAACTTGATGCGTAGCGCTTTGGCGATTGCTCTTGCGATATCGATGTCGACGGCGGGCGCTGCCGTCTGGGCGCAGAACGCGCAAGGCCCGGCCGCCGCGCCGGCCCCTGCAGCCGCACCGGCCCCTGCAGCCACACCGGCTCCCGCCCCGGCTGCGCCGGCCGTTGCAAAGACCAAATGCGACAATCCGAACGCACTGGGCGTCGAGCGCGTGGTGCAAATCGACACCACCGGCGGCCCCGGCTTCGGCTTCGAGCACTTCAAGGCCTACGACTTCCTGCGCGAGAAAGAGGTCGTGCTGACGTTCGACGACGGCCCATGGCCGGGCAATACCGAGCGCGTGCTCAAGGCGCTGGCCGACCAGTGCAGCAAGGCGCTGTTCTTCCCGATCGGCAAACACGCCGGCTATCGTCCCGATATTCTGAAGGAAGTGGTCAAGGCCGGCCACACCGTCGGCTCGCATACCTGGTCGCACAAGGATCTGTCGAAGCTGACGGCTGACGAAGCCAAAGCGGAAATCGAAAAAGGCATCGCCGCGGTGAGCATCGCGCTCGGCAACGCGCCGGTGGGGCCGTTCTTCCGCTTCCCGGCGCTGCGGCATCCGCCGGAGATGGTGAAATATCTCGGCGACCGCAATGTCGGAATCTTCTCCACCGACATGGACTCGTTCGATTTCAAAATGCGCAAGCCCGAGCAGGTCATCAAATCGGTCATGGCCAAGCTCGCCAAGCACGGCAAGGGCATCATCCTGATGCACGACTTCCAGCATGCGACCGCCGAAGCAGCGCCGGAACTGCTCAAGCAGCTCAAGGCCGGCGGCTACAAGGTGGTGCAGGTGGTCGGCAAGACCCCGGTCGAGCCGCTGCCGGAATACAAAGCGATCGTGCTCAAGGAGATGGGCGGCGGACTGGACGAGGCACGCCCGATGTCGAGCGTGATCCAGACCATCCAAGGCAACTGACGCAACATTCGCGAATCAAACCGGCCGCGCAGGTTTTGCGCGGCCGGTTTTTTATTGCGCGGCGCGCGCGGCGCTATGCAGATTCCCTATTTCTCGGCCAGCGAACGCCAACCGACGACTCTTGCGTCTATGGCTTCCTGGCTTGCGCAGTTTTGCCATCCGGTATCACGCCACTGGCAGGGATATGGCAGCAGGTATGTTCCGTTGTGATCTTCGCACAATAGCTGCAACGGAAGATCCGCTGGAGGCGGGCCGTCGTTGAACTCACTCAAGCGGTGTTGTCGGGTTGCCATTTGCTGTTTTTGCGCCTTTGCGTCAGACCGGTTTATAGCAATCGACCCAACGCGTCTGGGCTTTTTCGCAAACGCCCTATTTTATAAGGACGCGCGCTTGCGCGCTAATTCACGGGACCGCGCGGCGCGTGAAGGCGGTGAAAATCGACGAGGCCGCGGCGGAATGATCGTAGGCGATACGGCTCGCCACCACGAACAGGGTCGTCGCCAGCACCAGCTGCAGCGCGCGCTCCGGCACGCGGCTGGCGAAATAGCTGCCGACGAAAATGCCCGGCAGCGAGCCAACCAGCAGCGAGGCGATGATGTGCCAATCGACCGAACCCATCATCCAGTGGCCAAGCCCGGCGATCAACGTCAACGGCACCGCGTGCGCGATATCGGAACCGACGATCTTGGCCACCGGCAAATGCGGATAGAGCAGCACCAGCATAACCACGCCGATGGCGCCGGCGCCGACCGAGGAGATCGAAACCAGCACGCCGAGCAGTCCGCCGACCAGCACCGTCACAACGGCGGTCCGCTTCGGATCCAGTTGGCTGACGCGCGCGCGATAGATCGTCACAATCGGGCCGCCGAATACCAGCACGAACGCGGTCGTAAACAGCGCGACGCTGAGCACCAGCGTGATCAGGCCGCGCGCGGCGTCGCCATTGAGATTGAAATGCGACAGCACCGCCAGCGTGATAATCGTCGCCGGGACGCTGCCGCTCGCCAGCAGCCTGACCACGCGCCAGTCGATGCTGCGGGCGAAACCGTGCACCAAACTGCCGCCGGTCTTGGTAGCCGCCGCGTAGAGTAGATCGGTGCCGACCGCGGTCGCCGGATGAATGCCGAACAGCAGGATCAGGATCGGCGTCATCAACGAGCCGCCGCCGACGCCGGTCATGCCAACCAGCAAGCCGACGGCAAAACCCGACAGCGAATAAAGCGGATCGATCATGGGCATGGAACGGCTGCGGCGCTCACGGCGTTAAGGTCGTTAGTCGAATCTAACCACATTCGGAGGCGGCGGTCATCTGCATGACGCGCCGGCAAGTATTAGGTTCCACGCACACATTTTACAGCAGCGTCAAATCGCGCAATTTTTTGCGTGTTATGGGTGTGATAACGATGAAATAATGCCTATCTAAAAAAATAATATTTTTTCTTGCCGGAACCATGCCCCCGATCGGAGCGGTAACGTGGCGGACATCGTTACTCTCACCATCAACCCTGCGATCGACATTTTCGTCAATGTCGGTCGCGTCGAGCCGACCCGCAAATTGCGTTGCTCACCGCCCAAGCGCGATCCCGGCGGCGGCGGCATCAACGTGGCGCGCGTCGCCCAGCGGCTCGGCGGCGACGTGCTGGCGATCTATCCGATCGGCGGCCAGATCGGCAAATTGCTGCAACGGTTGCTCGAGCGCGAGGACATCGCCAGCCTGGTCACGCCGTCGCATGTCGAAACGCGGGAAAATTTCACGGCCTATGAAGAATTGACCGGCGAGCAATACCGCTTCGTGTTGCCTGGCTCTCCGTTGCACCGCGCCGAATGGGAGGCGGTGCTTGACCGCCTGGCGTCGTTGCCGCAACGGCCGAAATTCGTGGTCGCCAGCGGCAGCGTGCCGCCCGGCGTACCTGACGATTTCTTTGCGCGCGTGGCCAGGCACGCCAAGGCGCTGGGCGCAAAAAGCGTGGTGGACACATCCGGTCCCGCGCTGAAGGCGGCGCTCGCCGAAGGCGTCAGTTTGATCAAGCCTAACCTGGTGGAACTCAGCGATTTGGTCGGCAGCTCGCTCACAAGCGATGCGGAGCAGATGGCGGCTTGTCGCAAGCTGGTGAAGGACAAGCAGACTGAAATGGTTGCTCTCACCCTCGGCGCCGACGGCGCGCTGCTGGTGACGGCCGATCGCGCCTGGCGTGCGCAGCCGATGGCGATCGAGGTCGTGAGCGCGGTCGGCGCCGGCGACAGTTTCGTCGGCGGCCTGGTTGCCGCGCTCGCCGCCGGCAAGCCGCTGGAAGAGGCGTTCCGCGTCGCGGTCGGCGCCGCATCGGCGTCGGTGCTCACGCCGGGAACCGGACTGTGCCAGCCGGGAGACGTGGACCGCCTGCTGCCGAAGGTGAAAATCCGCGAAATCGAAGCGGCTACTTTATAGACACGCGTTCGTTGTGCGCCTGCGCACGGCAATAGGTCGCCGCGTATTTCTCCGCCAGCTTCTCCATTTCCGCGCCGTAGGTGTTGCGATCGGTGCCGGTCCATTCGCGCGCCAGATCGGCGAAGGTCACCGGCCGGTGCAAGCGGCGCATCGCATCCTGCACGTCGTTCTGCACCTGGCGCGTGCGCTGGGCTACCGGATTGGGGACGCGCGTGGTCGAATACATCAGCACGTGTTGCAGATGCGCGAGCACGCCGGTGGCGACGTCCTTGAAGCGCTCGCCCGGCCGGCCGGAGATCGTCGCGCCGACGCCGGCGAAATTGTTGTCGTCCGGCACCACCGCGGCGGGCACGCCATTGGGCCGGCGGAAGGTAAGATAATTGGTCTCGATCAGCATCTGGAAAAAAGCGTAGTCCCAGCGCACGGCCACGCATTTTTCCGGCGCGCGCGCCACGCATTGGCCGATGCGCTGGTAGAGCGATGCGAGGTGGCTGAAACGCGGATCGATCGTGCGCGCCGGATTGCGCTGCGCATTGCGCTCGGCGACGAAATCCATGAGTGCGGCGGGCCGCACGCATGGCGGCACCGGATTGTCGGCGCTGGCGAGAATACGCGGCAGCGCGGCCGCCTGGGCCGCGCCCGGCAGCAACAGCAACGCGAACAGCACTGTTCTGAAGATCATGAACCCGCCCCAGTCCGGTGGGCACCTAAACCGAATTTGGTTAATTTTCTGCAGCCTCGGATATACCGTCGCGAGCGAAGGTGACCCGCCCGCCTACGTTGCTTCGCAACTTCGGCGCGGCAGCCTTCGCGCAAACTGGCTTGCCGAGCCGAAGCTCCGAAGGAGCGAAGGCTGGAGCGGGCGAAGGGAATCGAACCCTCGTATGCAGCTTGGGAAGCTGCCGTTCTACCATTGAACTACGCCCGCGCAGGCCGACCATAGCGAATGACGCCCGCCAGCGGCAAGCAGCGTGACGCTGTGTGCGGCGGCGACACAGCAAAACAAAACTCGACCGAAAACTTATCCCCGCTCGCTCCGGCGCATTTATATTCGGCGCGCCTTGTTCGCAAAGGACGTCATCTCGAGTGACGTCCAATGACCGAGCAAGGCGCGGTGCGCCGACAATGCGCATCGCAGTCAAGCCTGCGCAGACGCGCGCTAGCTTGACGGATGGAGCGCCCGGGGGGCGCCGGGCCCTTTCGCCAAAGGGCTCGCGCGTCTCGCCAGACGCGCGGCGGGTGCGCACCACACCCGCCAAGAGGGTCTCACCAGCCCTCTGGCGCCCTCCCGGCGCTCCATTCCCCTTTGGGGAAGGAAAAAGGGAAGCCGGCGTGTCCCGCGCCGTCAAAGAATAGGGAGAGCGGAGCGTTGGCTAATTTCTCATCGTCGTCCCCGCGCAGGCGGGGACCCATACGCCGCAGTCTATCGAGAGGGCACAGCGTATGGGTCCCGGGTCTCGCTCGCTAACGCTCACTCGCCCGGGACGACGATCACGCTTTAAAATGCTTGCTCAGCTTCAAACTCTGCGCCTGGTAGTTCGAGCCGATGCCGTGGCCGTAAAGCTTGTCGGGCTTGGCCAGCATCTTCTCGTAGACCAGCCGGCCGACGATCTGCCCGTGCTCCAAAATGAACGGCACCTCGCGCGAGCGCACTTCGAGCACCGCGCGCGCGCCTTTGCCGCCGGCGCCGGCATAGCCGAAGCCGGGATCAAAGAAGCCGGCATAGTGCACGCGGAATTCGCCGACCAGCGGATCGAACGGCACCATCTCGGCGGCGTAATCGGGCGGCACCTGCACCGCTTCCTTCGACGCCAGGATGTAGAACTCGTTGGGATCGAGGATCAGGCTCTTGTCGGGGCGCGCCTGCATCGGCTCCCAGAAATCAAGCACCGCGTAGCCGGCGCGCCGCTCCACGTCGATCAACCCGGTGTGGCGCTTGGCGCGATAGCCGACCAGGCCGCCCGGCCCGAGGCCGGACAGATCGACGCCGACCGCGACGCCTTCGCTCACGTCGGCGTCCTCGCCATCGACCAGCCGCTCGCGCGCATGCAGGTCGCGCAAGGCATCGCCGTCGAGCAGCGCATGGCCGCGGCGGAAGCGGATTTGCGACAGCCGCGAGCCCTCGCGCACCAGCACCGGAAAGGTGCGCGGGCTGATCTCGGCATAGAGCGGGCCGTGATAGCCGGCCTCGAGCTGATCGAAGCCGCGCGTCTCGTCGGCGATCACGCGGGTGAACACGTCGAGCCGGCCGGTCGAGCTTTTCGGATTGGCGGCGGCGGCAATGTCGTCGGGCAGCGCCAGGCTTTCGAGCAGCGGCACGATATAGACGCAGCCGGTCTCCAGCACCGCGCCGTCGCTGAGCGCAAACTCGTGCAGCTTCAATTCGTCGATGCGCTGGGCGACCGTGGTCGAGCCGGGCAGGAAGCTCGCGCGCACGCGATAGGCCACCTCGCCCAGCCGCAGATCGAGGCTGGCCGGCTGGATCTGGTCGGGCACGAAGTCGATCGATGGCAGAATGCCGCCGCTCGCGGCCAACGCCGCGATCATACGGTCGGGCAGGATGCCCTTGTCCTCGATAGCGAATGAAAGCGGCACGGCATTCCTTATAAATACAGCGCGCCGATCTAACCTTATGGGTGCCTTGACGGGAAGCCGTGCTTGCCGCTACAAACAGTTTATTCCGTGGTCATTTGAGCCGGCCGGCTTGCAGCCACGTTAAATAAATCGCTAAAAGGCCGGGGACGCGTGTGCCCGGCCGAGAATTTTCTCCGGCCGGTTTTTTGTTGGCCACGTTGGCCGCAAGGAGAGCCACATGCCCGCGTCGAACCAAAAGACCTACCGCCCCGAAACCAACCTGGTGCATGCCGGCACGCTGCGCTCGCAGTTCGGCGAGACCTCGGAGGCGCTGTTCCTCACCCAAGGCTATATCTACGGCAGCGCCGAGGAGTGCGAGCAGCGCTTTTCCGGCAAGATCCCGGGTTACGTCTATTCGCGCTACTCCAACCCGACCATGGACATGTTCGAGAAGCGCATGGCGGCGCTCGAGGGCGCCGAGGCCGCGCGCTCGACCGCGACCGGCATGGCCGCCGTCACCACCGCGATCATGGGACTGGTCAAGGCCGGCGATCACGTGGTCGCCGCCAAGGCGCTGTTCGGCTCCTGCCGCTGGGTGATCGAAGAATGGCTGCCGCGTTTCGGCGTGCCGTGCACGCTGGTCGATGGCAAGGATTTGAATGCCTGGAAGAAGGCGGTACAGAAAAATACCAAGGCGTTCTTCATGGAGACGCCAACCAACCCGACGCTGGAGGTGTACGACATCGCCGCGGTCGCCGATATCGCGCATGCGGCCGGCGCCAAGCTGGTGGTGGACAACGTTTTCGCTACCCCGCTCTACCAGAGCCCGCTCAAACTCGGCGCCGACGTGGTGGTCTATTCGGCTACCAAGCACATCGACGGCCAGGGCCGTGTGCTCGGCGGGATCATCTTGGCCTCCGAGAAGCTGATCCTGGATCACTATCACCAGGTGCTTCGCCAGACCGGGCCGTCGCTGTCGCCGTTCAATGCCTGGGTGCTGCTGAAGGGATTGGAGACGCTGACGTTGCGCGTGCAGCGGCAGACCGACACGGCGGGCGCGGTGTCGGCTGCGCTCGACGGGCACAAGAAAATCAGCCGGTTGATTTATCCGGGGCGAAAGGATCATCCGCAGGCCGACGTGATCGCCAAGCAGATGAAAGCGGGATCAACGCTGTGCTCGTTCGAGGTCAAAGGCGGCAAAGAGGCGGCGTTCCGCTTCCTCAACGGCCTCTCGCTGATCGGCATCACCAACAATCTCGGCGACGCCAAGAGCCTGGTCACGCATCCGACCACGACCACGCACCAGCGGCTGACGCCGGAGCAGCGCGCCGAGCTCGGCATTGGCGATGGGTTGATACGGTTCTCGGCCGGCCTCGAGCATCCCGATGATTTGATCGAGGATTTGCTGACGGCTTTGGACGCAGCCTAGCGCATGATCCCGAATAGCGGGATCCGGATTTCGGATAAGGTCATGCGCAAGTAATCAAAGCGGCGTCGATCGCTTACGGCACCACGTAAGACATGGCCGCCGACATCACCGGCCGCTCGGCGGCCTCGGCGATGGCCACGCTCAACCCCTTGGCCAGGCAGCCATAGCTCCAGTCGTTCATGTGCAAACCGTCTGGCGACACGAACGACGCGAACTTCATGTGGTCGACGTCGTACCAGTGCTTCATCACATTGAAGCGCGGGAACAAGTCGACGTCTTCATGCTTGGCAGTGGTGGCGAGCAGTTCGACCATGGTCGCGGCTTCCGGCTTGGCGATCACCTTCGGCGCGTATTGCGGATCGATCAGAACGACATCGGCACCGGCCGTGCGTATCTTGGCGAGGCCCATGCGGATCGACGCGCCGTGGTCAACGACCTGATGGTCGCGCAGCACCGAATTGGTGCCGAGCTGCCAAATCACCAGGTCGGGTTTGGCGGCGACAACGGCGGTATCGAAACGCTTGAGCATGTCGGCGATTTCCTCGCCGTTGACGCCGCGGTTTAACACGGTGATCGTGTGGCCGGGAAAACGCTGCTTGAGTTCGGCTTGCAGCCGGCTCGGATAGTTCGCGGCCGGCGTCGAAGCACCGGCGCCCGCGGTCGACGATGACCCGATGGCAACGATGGTGATCGGTTCGCCGCTGTTGAGCTTCTGCGACACATGCGACAGCGGATTGGCGAAGCGGATCATGTCGAGCGGCGTATCGCACGACTGTGCCGGTGTTTCGGCGCGCGCCGACAGCGGCAATGCCAATGCGGCAAGCAGCGCAGCGACGGTAGTTCGCTTTATCGCCCGAAAAGCGAGATCAATTCCCGGCACGTACGTTTCCCCCGAATTACCAATTAACGACCGCTCTCGGCATGCGGTTCGTCTGGCTTGGCCGGCTCGACCACGAGATCGGCCAGCAATCGCCCTATGCAATCATGAACACGCTCGGCTATGTCAAGTTTTTTCGTCGCCGAATACAAATCGAACGTGCCCAGATCGGCCCAATTCCTCATGATGCTGAATCGGTCGAACAACGGCACTTCTTGCTGCAGTGCAACCCAACGCATATTCTCAGCATACGTACCTAGGGCAATCATCGATTCCGTGCGCGGACTATATTGAGCGTTGATTAATACAACATCAGCGCCTGCGGAACGCGCAATGTTTATACCATGAGCGAGTGCCGCACTGAATTGATCTGTATCAATCGACTTCATGGCGTCCACGGTCCCGGTCTGCCACACCATCAGCGCAGGTTTGGCCGCCGCCAAAGCCGGCCCCAACGTTTTCACCATCTCGGCAGCCGTACGCCGTGCTTGCACATCGGTTGTCACCTTGACGGCGACGCCCGGCAGCTTTTCGGCGAGCGCAATTTGCAGCCGAGCCGGATAAGCATTCTTGGCCCCGCTTGGTCCCGGCAGCAGCGAGGAGCCGGCGCCAACCACCAGGATGTTGAATTGCTTGGCGGCCAGTGCGCGGGCGACTTGCGGCAGCTGGTAATCGTGCTCGACCAAGTGCGCAGCGACGCGGCACTCGGCCGGCAGCTCGGCCCAAGCCGGGCCGGGCAGCATCAGCAATGCCAGCAGAAATGGCACACGCCCTGTCATACGCCGCCCCCCGCGTAGCCCGGCTTGATCGAAGGCGGACGCGGTCCCGGTCCTTGTCGCTCCACGCGTTTATACCACGAAACCAAAGCTGCCGCGCCCACCATTATGGCGATACCCACGAAGCTGACGATGACGTGGGTGAGCACGCGATTGGACACTTCGGTGAATACGAAGTGGCCGGCGAACGCCAGGAATACGCCGAGGCAGAAGGTTTCCAGCGAATGCTGGCCGCACACGATCGCCGGCCAAAATATCCGCGACCGCAGTACCGGCCAGTCGCGCGGGACGAACCACACCGTGATCACCGCCAATGACAAGAAGTGGATGATTCGCAACACGTCGAGATTGGTCTTATCGATCGGATAGATCGCCTCGCCGACGAATTTCGGCACAAACACCGCAAGCCGCGGAATGTACCAAGTCATCGCGATGCAGAACGCAAACAGCAAGTAGGCGAACGCCAGTCCAACCGTCACCCGCGAATTGACCCAGCGCGCCAGCTTTTGCGCACCGCCGAGCGCGCACCAGGCGCCGAATACGAACAGCAATTGCCAGGCAAACGGATTGAACAGCCACTCGCCTTGCGGATAGGCCGGAATATTCCATTCGAATTGCCACATCAGCGCGTAGAGGGTGGCCGAAGCGACCAGCGCAATCGATGGCGAGCGCAGCAGCAGCCACAATATCGGCGGGAACCAGAGCAGCAGTACGATGTAGAGCGGCAGCACATCCATGTTCACCGGCTTAAACTTCAGCAGCAGCGCCTGAATGATGGTGACGTCCGGGTTCTTGAGGAAATCGAGCACGCCCATTTCCTCGCTGTAGAGCGGATTGGAAAAGCTGTGCGCGACATAGGCGATCTCGGCGAGATAGATCGCGAACAGGAACACGTGCGCCACATAGATTTGCCAGGCGCGCTTGAGTACGCGCGCGCTGGCGACGATGAAGCCATGGTCGCGCATGGCACGGCCATAGACGAAGGCCGCCGTATAGCCGGAGATGAAAACGAAGATCTCGGTGGCGTCGCTGAAGCCATAATTGCGGATGGTGACCCAGCTCACCGCATTGGAGGGAATGTGGTCGAGGAAGATCAGCCAGAGGGCGAGGCCGCGGAACAGGTCAAGCCGTAGATCGCGTTCGGTTGCTACCGGGGCCATGGACGGCTTTTCTTTCATGCGGTCTTTCGGCCATAATCCCGGAGCAAGCCTGAATGGCAAGCCCTGGCGACGTAAATTGTTCGGCATACAAATAGATGTACCGCGCCGTCACCCGCAAGATCGAGGTCATCGTAACGCCCCGCTTCGTTTCGGAGCGCTCGTCGCCAAACAACGGCTATTACTTCTGGGCCTACACCATCGGCATCGCCAATCTCGGGAACGAGACGGTGCAGCTCAAGACGCGACATTGGCGCATCACGGACGCATTCGGGCGGTTGCAGGAGGTCAAGGGCCCTGGCGTGGTCGGCGAGGAACCGACGCTCAAGCCGGGCGAGTTGTTCGAGTATACCAGCGGGGTGCCGTTGCCGACACCATCCGGCTTCATGGTGGGTAGCTACGGCATGGTGACGGCGGCAGGCGAGCATTTCGATATCGAAATCCCTGCCTTCTCGCTGGATTCAAGTTACGCCGAGCGAACGATCAACTGAGCGATTCAGTCCGCTTTCGCCTCGACCTCGCCGGGCGCGAACAGGTAATTCGCGCTGCAGAATTCGCAGGTGACGGATATCTTGCCGTCCTCGACCATGTGGTCGCGGTCGTCCTGCGAAAAGCTTTTCAACATGGCCTCGACGCTGGCGCGCGAACACGAGCATTCGGCGCGCACTTCACTGCCGCGGAATACGCGCACGCCTGGCTCATGGAACAGCCGGTAGACCAGCCGCTCGCTGGACAACGCCGGGTCGATCAATTCGACGTCCTCGACGGTGGTTACCAGCGCGCGGCCTTCCACCCAGGCATCATCTTCGGGCAGCGAATGCCGCGCGGTGCCTTCCGGCGCATCGCCAGGATCGAGATCGGCAACGCGCGCGCGTTCCGGCGCCTTGGGCAGGAATTGCAGCAAGATGCCGCCCGCTCGCCAGCGATGGCTGGCGCCGCCTTCGCCGGCGCGCAGTTCCTCGGCCACCGCCAGCCGCACCCGCGTCGGGATCTGCTCGGAGCGATGAAAATATTCATGCGCGGCGTCTTCCAGCGAGCCGCCTTCGAGCGCGACCAGGCCCTGGTAGCGGTTCATGTCCTGCCCCTGGTCGATGGTCATGGCGAGATGGCCGTGGCCGAGCAGGGCGCCGGCATCGGCCTTGCCCGCCGAGATCGCCGCCGCGACGCGATCTTTGTCGTAACGCGCGCAGGCACGCACCTTGTCGGGGGCGGTGAAGTCCACCACCAGCATGCGCACCGGGCCGTCGGTCTGCGTCTGCAAAATGAAGCGGCCGTCGATCTTCAAGGCCGAGCCGAGCATGACGGTGAGCACCACCGCCTCGCCCAGCAGCTTGGCGACTGGCTGCGGATAAGCATGGCGTGTGAGAATTTCGTCGACCACCGGCCCGAGCCGCACCACGCGGCCGCGCAAGTCGAGCGAAGTCACTTCGAATGGCATGACGGTGTCATCGGCGGATGTAGCCGATGGCGCGCGGGAGGGAATGGCGATTTCGGGGTTGCTCATCGCCCTTATGTAGCGCTACCAGCGCGGATTGCTACCGGGCGTCCGCGTGCAGGCACCAAGCCAGCAGGCCCTTCTGAGCGTGCAGACGGTTTTCCGCCTCGTCAAGCACCACCGATTGCGGCCCGTCCATCACCTCGTCGGTGACCTCGTGGCCGCGGTGGGCCGGCAGGCAGTGCATGAACAGCGCGTCCGGCCTGGCCTTCGACATCAGGCGGGCATTGACCTGATAGCGTTTGAGCACGTTGTGGCGCGTCTTGGCGTCGCGGTCGCCCATTGATACCCAGGTGTCGGTGACCACGCAGTCGGCGTCCTTCACCGCGGCTTCCGGGTCGTCGCTGATCTTAATCGCGGCGCCGGAGGTTTTCATCCAGTCCATCAGCCATTTCTTCGGGCGCAACTCGGCCGGCGTCGCTACCCGCAGATGGAACTCAAAGCGCTCGGCCGCATGCATCCAGGATGTCAGCACGTTATTGCTGTCGCCGCTCCAGGCCACGGTACGGCCGCGGATCGAGCCGCGCTTTTCCTCGAAGGTCATCACATCAGCCAGCACCTGGCAGGGATGCGAGCGCCGGGTGAGACCGTTGATCACCGGCACCGTGGCGTGGTGCGCGAGTTCGGCCACCGCCTCGGGATCGAGAATGCGGATCATGATGGCGTCGACATAACGTGAGAGCACGCGCGCGGTGTCGGCCAGCGTCTCGCCGCGGCCGAGTTGCATTTCCTGCGCGGTGAGCATGATCGCCTCGCCGCCGAGCTGACGCATGGCGACGTCGAACGACACGCGCGTGCGCGTCGACGGCTTGTCGAAGATCATCGCCAGCGTCTTGCCCGCGAGCGGCTCGCTGACGACACCGCGCGCGCGCGCGGCCTTCCTGGCGCGGCTGTCGTCGATCAGCCCGGCCAGCACCGGTTTGGGAACATCGATTAGATCCAGGAAGTGCCGCACGCCGTTTCCGGTCATGATGCCGCCTCCTGCTTGGCCGGCCGCGGATGAGCCTTCGCCAGCCGGGCGCAGGCCCGATCGATGCGCGCGAATGCCTCCGCAATCTCGTTTTCGCCGATGATCAGCGGCGGCAGCAGCCGCACCACGTTGTCGCCGGCGGCCACTGTGATCATCTTCTCGTTGCGCAATTCGTCCACCATCTCGGACGACGGCGGCACCATACGCAGGCCGATCAAGAGACCCTCGCCGCGCACCTCGGCGACTACCGAGCTATGGCGATCCTTGATCTCCGCCAGCCGCTGCTTGAGCAAGAGACTCATGTCGCGCACATGCTGGATGAAGCCGGGCGCGAGCATCACGTCGAGCACAGCATTGCCGACCGCCATGGCGAGCGGATTGCCGCCGAAGGTCGAGCCGTGCGTGCCCGCCGTCATGCCTTTGCCCGCTTCGGCGGTGGCGAGACAGGCGCCGACCGGGAAGCCGCCGCCGAGCGCTTTCGCGACCGACATGATGTCGGGCTCAACGCCGACGCGCTGATAGACGAACAGGTCGCCGGTGCGCGCAAAGCCGGTCTGGATCTCGTCGAAAATCAAAAGCAGGCCGTGCTGATCGCACAGCTGGCGCAAGCCGCGCAAGAAACTCGACGGTGGCACGCGCACGCCGCCCTCGCCCTGGATCGGCTCGACCAGGATCGCGCCCGTCGCCGGACCGACAGCGCGCTTGGCGGCTTCAAGATCGCCGAACGGCACCTGGTCGAAACCGTCGACCGGCGGGCCAAAACCTTCGAGATATTTCTTGTTGCCGGTGGCAGCGAGCGCGGCAAGCGTGCGCCCGTGGAAGGCGCCTTCGAAGGTGATGATCCGGTAACGTTCCGACTTGCCGTTGGCCGATTGATATTTGCGCGCCATCTTGATCGCGCATTCGATCGCTTCGGCCCCCGAATTCTGGAAGAATACGAAGTCGGCGAAGGTCGCCTCGCACAGCCGGTCGGCCAGCCGCTCGCCTCCCGGGATGCGGTACAAGTTCGAGACGTGCCAGACCTTCCTCGCCTGATCCTCGACGGCGCTCACCAGCCGAGGATGGGCATGTCCAAGAGCATTAACAGCGACGCCCGAGGTAAAATCGAGATAGCGCTCGCCGTCAGCTGTGAACAGCCAAGCGCCCTCGCCTCGCTCGAAAGCGAGATCGACACGCGCATAAGTCGGCAATAGATGCGAGCTCACGGCCTGTTTCTTCCGCCTAGACATCTTGCTTGCGCATGATCTTTTCCGAAAACTGGTACCCACTTTTCGGGATCATGCGCGAGCCGAAAAGAAATGTGCCGCCTCGCCGGGCGGCACTTTTTTCATTCTATTGCCAGGCCTTGCCCTGTCAACACGGCCGCGGCGTACCGTTTATCGACTCAATTATGCCGCAAGTGCCAATTCAACTGGAAAAACTGTTGGTAGCTGGGGTCAGGGGGTTGCAAACGCTTGCACCAGAGTCACTCCATATTGTAGCGTTTTGGCTGTCTAGTACGACATCTCGTGCTAGGGGCGATTTCTAGTTCATCCCTGAAGCGTACGCGTCAGGCGCGCGAAGCCGCGCCCGACGACAGGGACGGATTCTACCCAAAGCCTTGAAAGGCTAGGAGAAAACCCGATGAGCTGGACCGACGAAAGGGTCGCACTCCTGACGAAACTGTGGGCGGACGGCCTGTCTGCCAGCCAGATCGCGGCCGAACTCGGCGGGATCACCCGCAACGCGGTGATCGGCAAAGTCCACCGCCTCGGCCTCTCCGGGCGCGCCAAGAGCCCTTCCTCGTCAAGCCCAAGGCCGCGCAAGGCACGTTCTTCCGGCATGCTGCGGGGACCGCGATCGTCGATGCGCGGTAATACCGCACTGGCTTACGATTACGAGCCCGAGCCCGAGCCGGAACTGATCGAAATCCCGATCGAGCAGCGCAAAACCCTGCTGCAACTGACCGAAAAGACCTGCCGTTGGCCGATCGGCGATCCGGGCAGTGCGGAATTCTTCTTCTGCGGCGGCGAAAACGCGAACGAGCAGACTTATTGCGCCTATCACTCGCGCGTCGCTTACCAGCCCATGAGCGACCGCCGGCGCGACAAGCGCCCTTTTCGAGGTTAGCTCAGCTCGCCCGCCCGAAGCGGTCGTCGAGCGCATAGCCCGCCCCGCGCACGGTGCGGATCGGGTCGGCCATGTGGCCGCGATTGATGGCCTTGCGCAGCCGGCCGACATGCACGTCCACGGTGCGCTCGTCGATATAGATATCGCTGCCCCAGACGCCGTCGAGCAATTGCTCGCGCGAGAACACACGGCCCGGGCGCTCCATCAGGAATTCCAGCAGGCGGTACTCGGTCGGCCCAAGATCGATGGAGCGGCCGCTGCGTGAAACCCGTTTCTTTTCGCGATCGAGCTCGATGTCGCCGATGTTGAGCACGAGCGCGACCCGCTCGGGATTGGCACGGCGCAAGAGCGCGCGCACGCGCGCCAGAAGTTCCGGCACCGAGAACGGCTTGACGATGTAATCGTCGGCACCGGTGGCGAGCCCGCGCACCTTTTCGCTTTCCTCGCCGCGGGCGGTGAGCATGATGATCGGCAGTTGGCGGGTTTCCGGTCGCGCGCGCAGACGGCGGCACAGCTCTATGCCGGACAGGCCCGGCAGCATCCAGTCAAGCACCACCAGGTCCGGGCTGCTCTCTTTGAGGCGCGTGTCGGCCTCATCGCCGCGCGCGGCGGTCTCGACCTCGTAACCTTCAGCTTCAAGGTTGTAGCGGAGCAGCATGGTGAGCGGCTCTTCGTCCTCCACGATCAGGATGCGTGCGCTCATGTGTTTTTTCCTGTGCGGATGATCTTATCCGAAAATCGGTTCCCACTTTTCGGGATCATGCGCAGTCCCATTACCTTTCGGCCGCTGCCCGCAGCGCGGGGATGGTCGTGGTGTCGCCCTTCGGCCTATGCTCCGTGATTGGCCGGCCTTCGATGACGTAGTGCACCGTCTCGGCAATGTTGGTGGCGTGGTCACCCATGCGCTCGATATTCTTGGCACAGAACAAGAGATGAATGCAGAAAGTGATGTTGCGCGGGTCTTCCATCATATAGGTGAGCAATTCGCGGAACACCGAGGTGCAGACCGCGTCGATCTCCTCGTCGCCGCGCCACACGACCATTGCTTTGCTGTCGTCGCGGCGGGCATAAGCATCGAGAACGCCTTTCATCTGGCCGAGGACCATATCGGCCATATGCTCGACACCACGGATAAGCTTGGGCGGCGGGAATTCGCCGTTGAGGGCGATCACCCGCTTGGCGATGTTCTTGGCGAGGTCGCCAATGCGCTCCAGATCGTTGGCGATCCGCAGGGCGCCGACGATCTCGCGCAAATCGACCGCCATCGGCTGACGGCGGGCGATGGTGAGAACCGCCCTTTCCTCGATCTCGCGCTGCAAGGCGTCGATATTGGCGTCGGCCTGCGTGATGCGTTGCGCGAGCGCGCTGTCGCGTTTGGCGAGCGCATCGACGAAATCGGCGACCTGCTTTTCGGCGAGGCCGCCCATCTCGGCGACCATGCGTGCGAGGTCCTGCAGATCGGTGTCGAAGGCCTTGGTCGTGTGCAGATCGTCATTGTTGTTGTCCCTTCGTCGCTGGCTAGCCGAAGCGACCGGTTATATAGTCCTGGGTGCGGCGATCGTTAGGCGTCGTAAACATGCGGGTCGTTTCGCCGTATTCGATCAGCTCGCCGAGATACATGAACGCGGTGAAGTCGGATACGCGCGCGGCCTGCTGCATGTTGTGGGTCACGATGGCGATGGTGTAGTCGTCCTTGAGCTCGTCGATCAGCTCCTCGATCTTGGCGGTGGAAATCGGGTCGAGCGCCGAGCACGGCTCGTCGAACAGGATCACCTCCGGCCGCACCGCGACGGTGCGGGCTATGCAAAGCCGCTGCTGCTGGCCGCCGGAGAGCGAGAGCCCGTTGGCGTTGAGCTTGTCCTTGACCTCCTCCCACAAGGCGGCGCGCTGCAGCGCGTGCTGCACGCGGCCCTCCAGGTCGGATTTCGGCAGCCGCTCGTACAGCCTGATGCCGAAGGCGATATTCTCGAAAATCGTCATCGGGAACGGCGTCGGCTTCTGGAACACCATGCCGACCTTGGCGCGCAGCAAATTGAGGTCCTGCGAAGGGCTGAGAATTTCTTCGTCATCGAGCGTCACCTGCCCGCTGGCGCGCTGGTTTGGATAAAGGTCGTACATGCGGTTGAGAACGCGCAGCAGCGTGGACTTGCCGCAGCCGGACGGACCGATGAACGCGGTGACCTTGCCCTGGTAAAGCGAGCAATTGATGTTCTTCAGGGCGCGGTTGTCGCCGTAAAAGAAATCCAGGTTCCGGATCGAAACCTTTTCCAACAGATCTTTGGCGTCGGACGCCGCGTGGGTAACGGTCGGTACCGTGAAAGTTGCTACACTCATGATGATTTTCTCTGTGCCGCGAGAATGCGGGCGATGATGCTGAGCGCAAGCACCGCCAAAGTGATGATCAGCGCGCCAGTCCAGGCCAATTTCTGCCAGTCCTTGTAGGGACTGAGCGCGAATTGGAAGATGACGACCGGCAGGCTGGCGACCGGAGCATTCATGTTGGTGCTCCAGAACTGATTGTTAAGCGCGGTGAACAACAGTGGCGCAGTTTCGCCGCTGATGCGGGCGATCGCCAGCAGCACACCAGTGATCATGCCGGCGCGCGCGGCGCGGTAGGCGACTTTGGTGATCATCAGCGCGCGCGGCAGGCCGATCGAGGCGGCGGCTTCGCGCAGAGTATCGGGCACCAAAATGAGCATGTCCTCGGTGGTGCGCACCACCACCGGCACCACGATCACCGCCAGCGAGACGGCGCCGGCCCAGCCGGAGAAATGGCCCATCTGGGCAACCATGATTTCGTAGATGAATAGGCCGACCACGATTGAGGGTGCGCTGAGCAGGATGTCGTTGATGAAGCGCACCACCGTAGTCAATTTATCGTAGCGCCCATATTCCGCCATGTAGGTGCCGGCAAGAATGCCGAGCGGCGTGCCGATCGCCACTGCGATCGCCGTCATGACCAGACTGCCGATGATTGGATTGAGCAGCCCGCCGGCCGCGCCCGGCGGCGGCGTCATCTCGGTGAACACCGCAAGCGAAAGGCCGCTGAAGCCCTCCCACAGCAGCACTCCCAGGATCAGCACCAGCCAGCTCAGGCCGAAGGCGGTCGCGGCAAACGACAGCCCCATCGTGATGACATTGCGGCGGCGGCGCTTGGCGTAAAGCGGGGAGGAGGCGCCCGATATCATGACCATGGTCAGACTCCGACCCGCGCGTTGAGACGCATCAACATCAGTCGCGCGAAAGCGAGCACGATGAACGTAATCACGAACAGGATGAGGCCGAGCGCGATCAGCGACGACGTATAGAGGTCGCCGACCGCCTCGGTGAATTCGTTGGCGATGGTGGCTGAAATGGTCGTTCCCGGCGCGAGGATCGAGCCGGAAATGCGGTGCGCATTGCCGATCACGAACGTCACCGCCATGGTTTCGCCGAGCGCGCGGCCTAAGCCCAGCATGACGCCGCCGATCACGCCGACCCGGGTGAATGGCAACACCACATAGCGCGCCACCTCCCAAGTGGTGCAGCCGAGGCCATAGGCCGCCTCCTTGAGCACCGGCGGCACCGCTTCGAACACGTCGCGCGAGATCGACGTGATGAACGGCAGCACCATGATGGCCAGAATCAAGCCAGCGGTCAGGATGCCGATGCCGTAGGGTGGGCCCTTCGAACAGAGTGGAGAGCAGCGGCACAGGGCCGAACACGGTGATCAGGAACGGCTGCACGTATTGCTGCAGGAACGGCGCGAACACGAACAGGCCCCAGATGCCGTAGATGATGCTGGGAATGCCGGCGAGCAACTCGATGGCGATGCCGATCGGGCGGCGCAGCCACATCGGGCAGAGTTCGGTGAGAAACAGCGCAATGAACAGGCCGACCGGCACTGCGATCAGCATGGCGATGAGAGAAGTGACAACGGTGCCGTAGATCGGGGCGATGGCGCCGAATTTCTCGGTCACCGGGTTCCAAGTCTCGACGTACAGAAATGAGAAGCCAAAGGTCCGCAATGCCGGCAGCGAACCGTAGACCAACGAAATGATGATGCCGCCGAGAATGACAAGAACGGCGATGGCGGCGGCCCACGTGAGGTGGCGGAACCCCGCATCACCCAAACGCAAACGCTGAAGAACCTTGGCTCGATCAACCTGCTCGGCGACCGAGATGCCCCTGCCTTGCAACGCAACGTCAACCACGGGTCGCCTCCCGGCGGGTTGCATTCGGCTCTCCCTGGTTCAAGAGCATCCCAGGGAGCCACTCAAGCGGCCCATTGGCCGCAGCACAAGCCGCCTGTTCGGCAGCAGTGGACAAGGAAAGGGCGCCAAATCTAGTTATAGGTTCGGCGCCCTTTCCCATTGTCGTCGGATCAGAACACGGGCTTGCCAGTCGCGTCCTTGACCTCACCCTTCCAGTATTTCTCGACGTCCGCGGCCACGCTCGCCGGCATTGGCACATAGTCGAGACTTCTCGGCCATTTTGGCGCCGTTCTTGTAAGCCCAGGCGAAGAACTTCAACGCTTCGCCGGTGGCGGCCGTATCGACCGGATGTTTGTAGACCAGGATCCAGGTCGCCGCCGTCATCGGCCACGACTTTTCGCCGGGCTGATTGGCGAGGATCACGCCGTATCCGGGCTGCGATTTCCAGTCAGCGTTGGCGGCCGCGGCCTGGAACGCTTCCGAAGTCGGCGACACCGTCTTGCCGGCCTTGTTGACCATCTTGGTGAAGGTCAGCTTGTTCTGCAGCGCATAGGCATATTCGACGTAACCGATCGAGCCTTTGGTGTTGCCGACATTTTGGGCAACGCCTTCGTTACCCTTAGCGCCGATGCCGACCGGCCATTGCACCGAGGTGTTGAAGCCGACCTTCGACTTCCAGTCAGCGTTCACGTCCGACAGATAGTACGCGAAATTGTACGTAGTGCCCGAGCCGTCCGAGCGATGCACGACGGCGATTGCCTGGTTCGGCAGCTTGGCGTTCGGGTTGAGCTTCTTGATCGCCGGGTCGTCCCACTTTTTGATGTCGCCCATGAAAATCTTGGCGAGGGTCGCACCGTCGATGACGAGTTCACCGGGCTTGATGCCTTCGAGGTTGACGACCGGCACAATGCCGCCCATCACCATCGGGAACTGCGCGAGACCGGCTTCATCGAGCTCCTTGCCCGGCAGCGGCGCGTCACTGGCGCCGAAAGTTACGGTCTTGGCTTTGATTTGCTTGATACCGCCACCGGAACCGATCGACTGATAGTTCAGTCCGTTACCGGTTTCCTTTTTGTAGGCGTCGGCCCATTTGGCGTAGATCGGATAGGGGAAGGTGGCGCCGGCGCCGGAAATGTCGGCGGCCTGTGCCGGAACGAATGCAGCGGCGGCGATGAAACCGGCGGCTGCCCAAATTGTGGAACTTGTCGTCCAGTGTTTCACGGAGTCTCTCCATGTTGGCGGCCAAAAGCGTGCGCGGGGCTTGATGCCCGTGACTTCCGCTTTTGCGCCCGTGATCCGGGCGGCCGCTGTTGCTCTAAAGACGCTCTCCACGACTGAGCTTCGGACAGATTTTTTTGGTCGCGTTAGATCGAGACGTTCCGAAGTCGAGGTCAGCCATAGGCGTCGCATGTCACCGTTCTATAAACCTTTGGTGACAGTCACATGACAATTTAAGCTTATGATTTTGCTTCTAATTCGCTCGTTGAACGGTAATCGGCGGTGTGCAACGGCAGGTGCATGGTGAAGGTGGCGCCCTCGCCGGGCGTGCTCTCGATATTCAATCGGCCGCTGTGGCGGTTGAGGACGTGCTTGACTAGCGCCAGGCCCAATCCGGTTCCGCCCTGGGCCCGGCTGTCGGCGACGTCGACCCGGTAGAAGCGCTCGGTCAGCCGCGGCAGATGCTCGGGCGCGATGCCGGGACCATAATCGCGCACCGCCAGACGCACCTCCGGCACACCGGCGCGGGTCTGTGCGCGCGTCAGCGTGATGTCAACGCGCTTGCCGGCGGCACCGTATTTGAGCGCATTCTCTACCAGATTTTCGAGCGCGCGGATCAATTCGTCGCGGTCGCCGAGCACGATCAGGGCGTCGGGCGGCGCGGTGACTTTGATCGTAACCTCACGGTCGCGCGCCAATGTCTGCAAGCCATCCGCCACCTGGCGCACGATCGGCGCCAGATCGAGCGGCGTGTTCGGCTGCAGATGGGCGTTGAGTTCGATGCGCGACAATGAGAGCAGATCGTCGATCAGGCGGGCCATGCGGGTGGCCTGCCCCTGCATGATGGCAAGGAACTTGGCGCGCGCCGTTGCATCGTCCTTGGCTGTTCCCTGCAGGGTCTCGATGAAGCCGAGCAGCGCCGCCAGCGGCGTGCGCAGCTCATGGCTGGCATTGGCGATGAAATCGGCGCGCATCTCTTCGACCCGGCGCAGCGGGGTGAGGTCGTTGAACGTCATCAGCAGGATGTCGGAGCGCCCGTCGCCGACGTTCGCCAGCTGCACCGGCGTCACGAAGGCTTCGAACCAGCGGTCGAGCGGCACGCGCTCGAAGAATTCGACCCGCTGCGGCGTCCGGCTGGCGGTGGCGCGCCGGATCGCATCGACCAGTTCGGGCATGCGCAAGGTGATCAAGGCCGGCTCGCCACGACGCAGTGCCGGCGCGATCGCCGATGCCGCCGCGTTGAAGGCGATGACGCGGCCATCGCGGTCGAGCACGATCGCCGGTCCAGGCAGTCCGCCGATTAGCGATTCGATCAGCGCCGCCTGCGGATGCGCGGCGGTGCGGTCGTAGATCGGCAGCTCCAGCCCGGTATTAGCATCCGCACCCAACCTGCCGAGCAACGCAAGCCACGCGCCACGCAAACGGCTTGGCCAATCCGCGCCGCGCCGCAAATTTGCACTGTTGTCTTCGCTCGCCATGGTCAATCGGCGTCGATCTTATCGGTCTCGATCTCGCTGCGGAGTGGCGCGATCACGCTTTTCACCGGGTGCAACGCGGGTTTCGCACGCGCGCCCCGGATGTTGAGCACAATTTCCCGCGTGCCCAAAATAATCAGCGCGACGACGAACGGCACCAAATAATAAAGCACCCGAAACAATAATAAGCCCGCCAGTACACTTTCCTTGTCGAATTGCCACAAGGCCACCAGCATGGCGGCGTCGAATACGCCGAGACCGCCGGGCGCATGACTGGCGAAGCCGAGCAGCGTCGCCGATACGAACACCACCGCCAGCGTCACAAAACCGATATTCGGCTCACCCGGCAGCAGCATGTACATGGCAAGCGCGCAACAGCCGAGGTCGAGGATTCCAATGCAGATCTGCAACAGCGTGGACGGCCCGCTCGGCAGACTAACTTTCCATTCGCGCCGCCCGATCTCGCGCGGCGCGCTCCAAACCCAGCCGAGATAGGACCCGAGCACCGCCAATATCGCCGCCGCAATGCAGCGGTTGGCCCAGTCCGGAAGCTGATCGATCCAACCCGCGGCCTGCGGCGAATAGGCGACGCCAAGACCCAGCACGGTCGCGTTGCCGAGCCAGAACGTCAGGCCCGCCACGAAACAGATTTTGGCCACCTCGATGGCATCGAGCCCGTAGGCCGAGTAAATGCGGTAGCGCACCGCACCGCCGGTGAAAACGGTCGCGCCGATATTGTGGCCGATCGAATAACTGGTGAAGCCCGACAACGCCGCGACGCGATAAGGGACTTCCTTGTGTCCGATCGTGCGCAAAGCAAACCAGTCGTAGAATGTGAGGGTGAAGTAGCCGCCGGCGACGAACACCGCAGCGGCAATGATATGGCGCCGTTCGGTCGCTTTCAACGCGGCAATGACCTCGTCGACGTTGATATCGCGCAACATATGAACCAGCACCACCACCGCCACGGTGATGATAGCCAGACTGAGAAGCACGCCGATCCTGTTCCAGCCGATCTTGTTCTGGAAAAATCGCGCCCCCGCGCGCAGCAAATTGAGCATCTTCCCTCCGGCACCCGTTCTCGGTTTAAACCGAGATCGGCTCCTTAAACGCAAGTCGGCTATAGCCGATTTGCGGCACACAGGCCCCCCGGCCACGAGACCCTGCGACGCCGCTCACCCTGACAGCGCGCTATGAAACCCAACTAGCAGAACTCATTCCCGAGCGCGAGTGGACTGCCGCCCGCACCCGAGATTTGCTAGAATGCACGGTAAACAGCCACGTGGCTCGACGAAGACCGATTGGAGAACCCCATGAGCGAGTTCGATCGTTCTCTGCCGCGCCGCGCGCTCCTGCAAGGCGCCGGTATCGGCATTGGCGCCGGCTTGTTGTCCGGCCTCTCCTCTGCCGCACAGGCGCAAACCGCTTCTGCCGGCGACGAGATATGGAACCATGAATATTGGGCGAAAAAAGGCGACGTGAGGCTTAATCTTTGGCGCAAACGCGTGGGCGCGCCAAAGCCGGGCACACCGGCGCTGCCGGTTGTGTTCCTGGTGCACGGATCATCGAACTCGGCGCGCTCCTCCTATGACCTCACGGTGCCAGGCAAAGGCGAGTATTCGCTCATGAACGTGCTGGCGCGCTACGGCTATGATGTCTGGACCATCGATCATGACGGCTACGGCCACTCCGGTTCATCCGGCAACAATTCCGACATCGCCAGCGGCGTCGATGACATCAAGGCCGCGATTCCGGTCGTCATGGCGGAGACCGGGCAGCAAAAGATCCATTTCTACGGCACCTCGTCCGGCGGCATCCGTGCCGCAGCCTATGCGCAGGCGCAGCCTGAGCGCATCGACCGTCTTATCCTTTGCGCCTTCACCTACAAAGGGAATGGAGCTGCGGAAATTGAACGACGGCGGAAAAGGATCGAACAACTGCGCGCGAGCCCACACCGCAAGCGCGACGCAGCGATGATCACCTCGATCTTCACCCGCGACGGCCACCCCTCGCTATACGACCCGGCGATGATCGAGGCGCTTATTGCCGACGAGATGAAATTCGGCGATCAGGTGCCGAGCGGCACCTATCTCGACATGGCGGCGAACATGCCGATCGTCGATCCCACGAAGATATTGTCGCCGGTGCTGATGCTGCGCGGCGAGTTCGACGGCAACTCGACCAATGACGATCTGCTCGATTTTTATCGCCAACTACCGAACGGTGACCGTCAGTTCGTCATCCTGCCGCAGACCGCGCATAGCGCCGGCTACAGCAAAAACCGGCATCTGCTGTTTTACGCGATGCACAGTTTCCTCGCGCAGCCGGCACCGATCGCGGCTTAGGCGGCCAGGGTTTATCGGGCGGTAAAGAATTCGCGCAGCGCGGCGGTGGTTTCGGCCGGCGCCTCGTCCATGAGGTAATGCCCACTGGGCACCGCCTTGGCGCCAACGATATTGCTGGCATAGCTCTTCCAGATTTCGGCCGGGCCGGGATTGTGGTTGCGCCCGACGCCGCCCGTCGCGCCCCACAGCAGCAACACGGGACATTCGATCTTGCGGCCGGCCGCCATGTCTTTTTCGTCGTGCTCCAGGTCGATACCGGCAGCGGCGCGGTAGTCCTCGCAAATGGCATGTATGGTCGCCGGATTGCGGAAGCAGCGTTTATATTCGGCGAGCGCGTCCTTATCGAAAAAACTCAGGCCCTGTTTGGTTTTCGCCAGCTTCTTTTCGATGAACCAGTCCGGATCGGCACCCATCATGCGCTCGGGCATATCATAGGGCTGGATGTTGAAGAACCAATGCCAAGAGAACGTCGCCCATTGTTTGTTGATATTTTTGTACAAGTAATGCTGCGGGACGATATCGAGGATCGCCGCGCGCGTCACAGCCTTCGGGTGATCGAGGGACATGCGGTGCAGAACACGCGCGCCGCGATCATGACCAGCCGCGAAGAAACGGTCGAAGCCGAGTGCCCCCATCACCTCGACCTGGTCCTGTGCCATGGCGCGGAACGAATAGCCGGAATGATCGTCGCCGCCCGGTGGCTTTTCGGAATCGCCATAGCCGCGCAAATCGGTGGCTACCACAGTGAATTCGCGGGCCAGCGCGGGCGCGACCTTGTGCCAATTCAGATGCGTGAAAGGATTGCCATGCATCAGCAGCAGCGGCGGCCCGCTGCCGCCGGTGATGGTGACGATGCGCGCGCCGCTGGTCTTGATCTCGCTGCGGGTGAAGCCTTCGAGCATTGGCCGGTCAGCTTAGCAAGGATCCTCCCGGCGCGGGAGCTTGCTACCCGAAGGTCAAAATAATTTGACCGGACGAATGTCCCGACTTCGCTGGCGCGAAGCCGGGACTATCGGCAGTCCATAGGTAGGTTCGCCTAGTCGCAGACCAGGATGCGACGCACGCCGATGCTGCCGTCCGGCCGTTCGAAAGTGCGCTTGACGCGGTAGCAGTCCGCGCCATCAACGTAGGTCGGGGCATAGATGCCGAGACCGTAACCCCAAGGGCCCCAGTGGTGGTGGTGATGATGCCAGCCCCACGCGGAGGCTGAGGTCGGGGTCAGGGCGGCGGCAGCAATCGCGGTAGTCGCACCGAGGGCGAGAACGAGCTTGCGGATCATGGTGGTCTCTCCTGTTTCATGGGATGCGGGGGTCACATCCTGGCCATGGGTCGCGGACCCACCGGATTCAGTTCAAAGCCGCCTCGCCGGCCATGACCTCAAAGGAGGCTTACCGGCAGCCGCGCATCCATTTTTTAAGCAAAAAGCAGTCTAAAACGGGCGCCCAGTCGGCCTTGGCTTGCCGAGCCATGCCGGAAAAGGGGAAACTGCCTCCACCAGCCTCCTGGCGCCGGCGGGCGGATGCCAAATTTCTTCGATTTTGCTTGAACCTAGTCGCCCCCGCCAGCGACCCATTCACGAGCCGATAAGCCTGCGATGCAAACGACTTCGGACGAGGTTCTGATCGCAAGGATCGCAGGCGGCGATCGGCTCGCGATGCAGGTGCTGTTCGCGCGGCACCACGTTCGTGTGTACCGGTTCGTGCTGCGTCTAGTGCGCAACGAGGCGACGGCGGAGGACTTGATCAGCGAGGTATTCCTCGACGTCTGGCGACAAGCTGGAAAGTTCGAGGGCCGCTCAGCCGTCTCCACCTGGATGTTGAGTATCGCACGATTCAAAGCGCTGTCGACGTTGCGGCGCAAGCCGGAGCAGGAACTGGATGACGAAACGGCCGAGCAGATCGAGGACCATGCCGACAACCCCGAGGTCGCTCTGGCGAAAAAGGACAAGGCCGCGGTCTTGCGACAAGCCTTAAGCAAGCTCTCCGCGGAACACCGGGAGATCGTGGATCTCGTTTACTACCACGAGAAGTCGGTGGAGGAAGTTGCGGGAATTGTCGGCATCCCGGAGGCGACGGTAAAGACCCGCATGTTCTACGCGCGCAAGAAATTGTCGGAGATACTGAAAGAGCAAGGAATCGATCGAGGTTGGCCATGACGACGACAAACAAAGAAGCGCACAGCGACATCGAAGAGCTACTGCCGTGGCATGCGGCGGGAACGCTGAGCCGTCGCGACGCCCAACGTGTCGAAGCGGCGCTGGCCAGCGACCCCGAACTAGCTCGCCGTTACGCGATGGTGCGTGAGGAGATGGGCGAGACCATCCTGCTCAACGAGACGCTGGGAGCGCCCTCAGGCCGCGCCATGGAAAAGTTGTTCGCCAAGATCGATGCCGAACCGCCACGCAAGCCGGCTAGGTCGCTCAATCTCGGCGCGCGCGTTGCGGAATTATTCGCAAGCCTGTCGCCGCGCACGCTGGCTTGGTCGGCGAGCGCCGCCGCCATCGCCATCCTGCTGCAGGCTGGGCTGATCGCCACCATCATGATCAAGGAGAAAAGCGCCGACGGCTATGAGACCGCATCGGCGCCGAGCACGGATCCAGGCGTCGGCGCCTTCACGATCATCCGCTTCGCGCCGCAGGCCTCGTCCGACGACATCACCAAGTTTCTCGAAGCCAACAAGTTGCAGATTACGGCCGGCCCGATGGCCGGCGGACTTTACAAAGTCCGCGTCGCGGTGACCGGGCTGCCCAAGGACGAGCTCGCGCGCATCGTCAAGAAGCTGCAAGAGGACAAGGTCGTCGGCTTCATCGCCACGACCGAGTGAGATGAGCAAGCTGCACAGGAAATCCCATCATGCGCGCGCATCGTAAAACCATCTTCTGCATCGCGGCCGCCGCGACGCTGATCTCCGTGACGGCCGACGTTGCCTTGGCGCAAAAAGCCTTTAGCCGCGGCCCATCGTCGAATACCGGCGTCAGCGGGCCATCACGCGGTGGTGGCGGCAATTATGGCGGTGGTGGCTACCGCGGCGGCTGGGGCGGGCCTGGCGTGATCATGGTCGTCCCGCACATGGGGCCGTCCGGCGGCCAATATATCGACGACGACGACGACCTACCGCAAGGCGCAAGGCGCCTGCCGCAGCGCTCGACGAGGCGGGGACCGAGCGGGGCGCCTGCAGCCAACGAACGGCGGCTGGTGCCTGACGAGGTGGTGATCGAAATCGCCAATTCCGTCAGCGCGCAGCAAATCGACGCGCTGCAACGTCGGTACCGGCTCACCCGCCTCGAATCGCAGACGTTTCAATTGTCGGGCACGACTTTGTTCCGCTGGCGGATTCCTGACCGCCGCTCAGTGGCCGCGGTGGTGCGTGCATTGGAAGTCGATCGAGTCGTCGCATCGGCGCAGCCGAATTACCTGTTCGCGCTGCAACAAGATGAAGCGAAGGCCGTGGCCGAAGGCGACGCCGCGCAATATGAACTTGCCAAGCTGCATTTGCCGCAGGCGCACACTCTCGCCAAGGGCGACAAGGTACCGGTGGCAGTGATCGATTCCGGCGTCGACGCCAATCATCCCGAGCTGGCTGGCGCAGTTGCGCAAACCTACGACACGCTGACGGCACCGACGGCACCGCATAAACATGGCACCGCCATCGCCGGCCTGATCGCGGCGCATGGGAAACTGACGGGCGCGGCGCCTGGCGCGCGCATCCTGGCGATCCGCGCCTTCGACGGTACGGGTGCCAGCGCCCAAGGCACCACGTTCAATATTCTTAAAGGCCTCGACTGGGCGGCGGCGAATGGCGCGCGCGTCATCAATATGAGTTTTGCCGGGCCGCCCGATCCGGCGATGCACCGCAGCCTCGAAGCGGCGCACAAGAAAGGCATCGTGCTGGTGGCGGCGGCCGGAAATGCCGGACCGAAATCGCCGCCGCTCTATCCAGCCGCCGATCCGAACGTGATCGCGGTGACGGCGACCGATGCCGGCGACAAGTTGTTCGAGCAGGCCAATCGCGGCCGCCATATCGCGATTGCCGCGCCGGGCGCGCAAATTCTGGTCGCGATCCCAGATGGCGGCTATGAAGTCGCCTCCGGCACGTCCTATTCCGCCGCGGAAGTCAGCGGAATAGCCGCACTGATGCTCGATCACAACGGCGCCCTCACGCCCGGTAAAGTGCGCGACATCCTGCTGGCGACGGCGAAAGATCTTGGTCCCAAGGGCCGCGACATTATGTTCGGCGCCGGGCTTGCCGACGCCTATGGCGCCCTCATAGCGGAACCGGGCCCGGAAACGGCCGCTACACCGCAACCAGTCTCGCGCGCGAGCACCGGCGCGCGCTGAGACTTCCCTATCCCACTTGCGGCCGCGACAAAAAACCTCCACTTGTGACGCGAATATACGTTTCATCGGAGACGAAATGGCCGTAACTGACCAGCCGCAGATGCTGCCGCTGCGCGTGACGCGCAACGACAGGATCGCCGACGGCATCCATATGTTGGAATTCCGCGATGCCGGCGGCCAGTCGCTGCCGGAATTTTCCGCCGGCGCGCATATCGCGATCCGGGCGCCGAACGGGCTGCTGCGCAAATATTCCCTCTGCAACGACCCGGCCGAGCACGATCGCTACCTGGTCGCGGTCAAGCGCGAGAGCAACGGCCGCGGCGGCTCCACCAATCTCATCGACAATGTGAAGGCCGGCGACGAGTTGATGGTGGCCCCACCGGTCAACGACTTCGGGCTGCCGCCGCGCGCGCAGGATTTCCTATTCATCGCGGGCGGCATCGGCATCACGCCGATCATGGCCATGATCCGTGAGATCCAGCGGCAGGGAAAGCGGTTCCGCCTGTTCTACTGCTCGCGTTCGCCGGAAACGACCGCGTTCCTCGACGAGCTGAACGCGCCCGAACTCAAGGACAAAGTCGTCATCCACTACGATCAAGGCGATCCGGCCCGATCGCTCGATCTCAAGCCGGTGCTGGCCGAGCGGAAAAACCGCGAGCATCTGTACTGCTGTGGGCCGCGCCCGTTGATGGAGGCGGTGCGCAATATGACCGACCACTGGTCGTCGACGGCGGTGCATTTCGAGGCCTTCAGCGAAGCCGAGACGCACAAGCCGACCGACAAGCCGTTCAAGGTTCGCCTCGCGCGCTCCGGCGACGTCATCGATGTGCCCACTAGCAAGACCATCCTGGAAGCCTTGCGCGATCACGGCCTCGAGGTGCCGAGTTCGTGCGAAACCGGCACCTGCGGAACCTGCCGCACCAAGCTCATCGCCGGCGAAGCCGACCATCGCGACCTGGTGCTCGCCGAGCACGAGCGCAAAGACACCATCATGATTTGCGTCTCGCGAGCGCGCGGCGATGAGATCACCATCGACCGCTAAATATTACTGCTGGATCGTTCGCAAATAGGCGGCCGCTGCGCGGGCATCGTCGTCGTTGAATTTGAAATCCGGCATGCCGGGATGACCGGACAGGATGCCGCGCCTAAGGTCCTGTGCGAATTGATCCAGCTCGAAGCTGCGGCCGAGCATGCGAAACGGCAGCGCACCGGGCATTCGGCTCTTGCCGGTCTTGCCGATCGCATGACAGCTCGCGCAGAATTCCTTAAGCAGCTCGCGACCGCGCAAGGCCGGGTCCTGCGCGCGCGCGGCAGAGCCCAGTATCGACAGCGCCAGCAATGGCGCAATCAACGGCAAGATGCCTGTCCGTGGCCGATGCATCGCAAGTCTCGAGGCCCGCAGTGAATAATCCGTGGCGCGCCGGAAGGGATTCGAACCCCTGACCCCCAGATTCGAAGTCTGGTGCTCTATCCAGCTGAGCTACCGGCGCGTGATTTCGAGCAGTAAAGGCCCCGTTCCGTTTGTCCAATCGCCGCATTCAAGCCATCGGCACTTTGCGGTCGGGCGCAACCACCACACCGGTTTCCGGAAGCGTATCCCCGCGCAACACGGCCTTGGCGTTCGCCACTGCCCGCGCGACGATTCCGGTCCCTCGACTACGGCAGACATCGATATCGATCCGGTCGACGCCGGCGCCGAGTTTCTGGATGAAGCGGAGCCGCCGCGCTTCGGCCAGCAATTCTTTCGGGATCGGGGCCGCCATGACGAATGCCATCTCCGCATCGCGTAACACCGCTGCGCGCGCAGCCAAGGTGCTTTCATCGATGAACAGAGCTGTCCAATCCGCGGGGATAGCCGCCTCGATCGCCGTCTTGATGTGCGGATGAAACTTATCGAGGATGGCGACTGTGATTTCGGGCATAGCTGATCCGATCCAAATACCGCTAACGATAGTAATGCATGCGGTGAATTGCTGCTATCGTGCCCGCCGAACCGACCGGGAGAAATAGCAATGGCCACAACCGTCGAAGTGCTGGCAGCAGCGTTCAAGGACGCCGGTACGCCCTTCATTGTGGGTCATCCGGGCGGCGAGTTGGTCGAGCTGATGGAAGCGGCGCGCCAGCGCCAGATGCGCTTTCTGTTGATGAAACAGGAAGTGGCCGGCGCCATGCTGGCCTCGACCTGGGGCGACTTGACCGGCAGCCCGGGCATCTGCCTGTCCACGCGCGGCCCCGGCGCCACCAACATGGTCAACGGCGTGGCGCACGCGTTCCTCGATCGCTCGCCGTTGATCGCGATCACCGATTCCTATTCCCGGCCGACCTATGAGACTGGTTTGCGCCAGCGCATCAATCAACTCGCGGTCTATGAGCCGATCGTGAAGTGGAGCACGACGATCGACGCCAAGACCGTGCGCCAGCAGGTGCGTCGCGCCATGCGCACCGCGACCGGCGCATGCCGCCCGGCCCGGTGCATTTCGAATTTCCGCAGAGCGAGACCACGCGCGAGGCCGGCGAATACGCCGCCGAGCCACCGCTGATGCCGAATTGGATCGTGCCCGGCCCGGATCGCGCCGATCTCAAGCCGGCGCTCGACATGCTCGGCAAATCGAAACGGCCGATCCTGATCGCGGGCTTGGGCGTGTACTGGTGCGGCGCCTCGGCCGAATTCGTCAAATTCGCCGAGCGGCTCGGCGCCCCGGTGCTCACCACCACCAAATGCAAGGGCATGATCCCGGAGGATCATCCGCTGCGCGCCGGCTGCATCATCGGCGGGCTGATCGAGCGCAAGCTGGTGCTGGAGGCCGACCTGATCGTCACCGTCGGGCTCGACGCGGTGGAACTGCAGCCCAAGCCTTGGCCCTATACGTTGCCGGTACTGGCGCTGTCCTCGGTCCCGAGCGTCGACGCGCTGGTGCCGGCCGATCCGGAAATCATCGGCAACCTGAAGGCGCTGCTGGCCGGCCTCGCGCAATGGGCGCCCGAGGGCACCAATTGGGGCGAGAAGGCCGCCAAGACGTTCCGGCAGGAGGTTCGCGACGCGCTCAACACGCCGAGCACCGGACTGTCGCCGCAACGGATGATGGAAGTCGCGCGCGCGGTGCTGCCGCGCAACACGATCGCGACCTGCGATGCCGGCGCCAGCCGGCTGCTGATCGTGCAGAAGTGGGAATCCTACGGACCGCGCGAATTCCTCACCTCGAATGGGCTCGCCTCCATGGGCTATGCGGTGCCCGGCGCGCTCGCCGCGCGCATGGCTTTTCCGGACCGGCCGGTGGTCGCCTTCACCGGCGACGGCGGCTTCCTGATGACGGTCGCTGAATTGCAGACCGCCCAGCGCGAGAACCTGCCGATCATCGTGCTGGTGTTCGACGACCGCGAAATCGGCCTGATCCGCGTCAAGCAGGAGATCAAGGGCATTCCGCTGCACGGCGTGCAGCTCGGCGGCGTCGATTGGGAGAAGCTGGCGCAATCCTTCGGCGCCGACGGCGTGGTGGTGGAAACCGAACAGGCCTTAAGCGCGGCGCTCAGCGCCGCGGTGCAATCCAAGCGCACCACCGTCATCGGCGTGCGGATCGACGCCTCCGGTTACGTCGCGCAGTTCAACGCGCTGCGCGAACTCTAGGCCTTCAGCCCGTCGCGGATGCCTGTGGTCCAGACCGAGGCCGCCGCGGAGAGGAAGCCGATGTCCGACTGCGTGGTCAGGAATAAGCAGCCCTTACGGACTAGATCGACCTGACGCTGCACATCGCGGTTGCCGCCGCAGCCGGCAAACTTGCCGTGCTTGCGGCAGGCGGCAATGAGCCGTTCCTGCGCCGCGACCAGGGCCGGGTCGTCGAATTTGCCGGGTTTGCCCATATTGGCGAGCAGATCGTTGCTGCCGAGGTGAATCACGTCGACGCCGTCGACCGCCGCGATGGCCTCGACATTTTCCAGCCCCTCAACGGTTTCGATCATGCACACGAGAAGACAGCTGTCGTTGAGCTGCGGAACGCTCTCCGTCAGCGGCACGGATTTGTAGTCGAAATGCGGATAACCGGCGGTGACCGAGCGCTTGCCGAGCGGGGCAAATTTGCAGATGTCGACCGCCTTGCGCGCCTGCGCGGCCGTGTTCACGTCCGGGTAGACGATGCCCATCACGCCGTTGTCGAGCAGCAGCGACACGTCGGGATCGTCGATGCCGCGTACGCGCACCAGCGCAGCGATGCCGCAACCGAACGCGGTGCTCGCGATGTGGCCGATGGTCTCGATATTGAACAGCGAATGTTGGCAATCGATGAAGACGAAATCGTGCCCCGTCGTCTTGGCGATGCGGGCGATATCGCCGGAGCGCGCCAACCGCACCGGCATGCCGAGCGCGACCTCGCCGGCCTGCATGCGCGCCTTGACCGGATTGACCAACTTCTCCGCCTGCGGCGCCACGATTTGGCTAGCCGCCCTTGAGTTCGTGCGATTCCGGCATGTAGAGATCTTTCCACGATGCGGGTACTCGCTTCATGGTGCCCACTTTGTGCATGAAGTTGGCAAACGTCATCGTTTGCTGTGGCGTCGTCGTCCAAATATTGTCGGGGTCGGCAATAAACTTGGTCATCTCCGCCTGGCTGCTGCGCTTTTCATTGGCGGCCTTGATGTAGATCTGCGCTGCCTCGCCCGGGTTTTTATTGATGAAGTCCTCCGCCTCGCTGAGCGCGGCATAAACAGCACTGGTCACTTTGGGATTGGCGTCGCGGAATTTTTTCGTCATGAGCATCACGCCGTTGGTCGCTGGGCCGCCCAGCGTGTCGTAGGATTTCAGCACGTTGTGCACCCCGGCCGTCGCCAACTCGTAGTAATAGAAAGGCGCCACCGAATAGTGGCTGTTGACCTCGGTCGCCTTCGACATCACCGAGGTGGCGGCGTCCGGATGCGGGCGGGTGATCGTAAGCGGATCGAGCTTGGCATATTGATCCTGACCCCACTCCTTGGCGGCCGCCATTTGCAGACAGATCGCCTGGCTCGACGTTTTGACCGACGGCAAGGCGATCTTGTCGTGTTCGTTGAAGTCCTTGATCGTCTTGATGG
The DNA here is from genome assembly GCA_963770985.1 of uncultured Alphaproteobacteria bacterium. Classification (GTDB taxonomy): domain Bacteria; phylum Pseudomonadota; class Alphaproteobacteria; order Rhizobiales; family Xanthobacteraceae; genus Pseudolabrys. The sequence goes on from CAVYRR010000008.1 coordinate 63,837, forward strand.
CCTCGCGGTTGGTCACCAGCATGAACGGCATCGACTGCACGGCGGAGAGCGCGCGCACTTCATTTGGGGTGCCGGCGGTCTTATCCCATAGCACGGCCAGGCCTGGCACACCGGTGACGCCGAAATTCATCTGTCCGCTCAACAACGCGTCGATCAGCGATTGCGTGCCGCCCATACTCTTGAACTCCGGCTTGAGCGACGCGACGCCGAGCTTCTCTGCATGCTTTTCAATCAGTTTGAAGTGCTCCATCACCATCATTGGCAAATAAGGCAGCCCGGTCTGGCTGATCAGCACGATGCTTGAGACTTCGTCGGCAAAAGCCGAGCGCAGAAGCCCAGGCGTTGCCAGAACGGGTGTCGCCGCGAGAGCTTTGCAGAATGTGCGCCTGTGCATCATGAATTCCTCCCGTTGAATTAAGCTCGCGCTTGTCACGCAATCAGGTCTGCATGCCCCAGCGTTGCACTGTTCTGGTCTCGACAAAGCGAAACACCACGTTCTCGACCGCGAGCCCGATCAGGATGATGGTGAGCAGGCCGGCAAACACTTCCGGAATGTTGAGCTGATTTTTGCTCTCGAAGATGTACCAGCCGAGCCCGCCTTGACCCGACGACACGCCGAAGATGAGCTCGGCGGCGATCAGCGTCCGCCAGGCGAAGGCCCAGCCGATCTTGAGGCCGGCGAGAATGCTCGGAAACGCGGCCGGGATGAGAATCTTGCCCACGAAACGCAAGCCGTTGAGATTGTAGTTGCGTCCCACCATGCGCACCGTCATCGACACGCTGCGAAATCCGGCCAGCGTGTTGAGCGCGACCGCCCACATTACCGAATGCACCAGCACGAACACCAGGCTGCCGGCACCGAGGCCGAACCAGATCAGCGCCAGCGGCAGCAACGCGATCGCCGGCAGCGGGTTGAACATCGCGGTCATGGTCTCGAGGAAATCGGTGCCGATCCGCGTGCTGATCGCGAACACCGTGAGCAGGCCCGCGAGCAGCGTACCGGTGGCAAAGCCGATCAGCAGCACCTGGATCGAACTGAGCGCGCGGCTCGGAATTGTCCCGTTGCTGACATCTGCCACCAAAGCACGCATGGCTTCGCTGAACGGCGGCACCAACAGCGGATTGTCGAGCCAGCGGCCGTAAATCTCCCACCCTGCGGCAAGCACCACGAGAATGGCGATCTTGCGCAGCCAGGCTTGATTATAAATCTTTTCGGGCAGCGTGAGCGGCTTCTGGATAATGCCGAACTGCTCGGGCCCCAGCGTCTCGCAGTAGATATTCGCCCGTTGAACCGCCTCAAGCATTCGGCGCCTCCTCGATTTGATCGGCGAACAGCATCTCGTGAATCTCGCGGCCGAGCACCGCCGCTTCGTTAGAGTTTTCTTGGCCACGCGGCACGCTGTTGATTTCGGCCTTCACCTGCCCCGGATGCGGCGACAGCAGCAGAATGCGGCTGCCGATCTTGATCGCTTCCGGAATAGAATGGGTGACGAACAGCACTGTGAAGCGTATCTCGTCCCACAGCGCCAACAGTTCATCCTGCATGCGCGTGCGCGTCAGCGCATCGAGCGCGGCGAACGGCTCGTCCATCAGCAGGATATCGGGCTCCATCGCCATGGCGCGCGCAATTGCGACGCGCTGCTTCATGCCGCCGGACAGCGTGTGCGGATAGCTGTGCGCGAATTTGCTGAGGTTGACCATCTTGATGTAGTGCATCGCCCGCTCTTCGGCGGCCTTTGCATGCAGCGTTCCCGTTGTCTTCAGCGGAAAGGCCACGTTCTCCAGAACCGTCTTCCATGGCAGTAGCTGATCGAATTCCTGGAACACCATGATGCGGTCCGGGCCCGGCTTCTTGATCAGCTCGCCCTTCAAGCGGATCTCGCCTTCGGTCGGTTGCAGATAGCCGCCGACCGCCTTCAGCAATGTCGACTTGCCGCAGCCCGACGGCCCGAGCACGACGAAACGGTCGCCCTGCAGCACGTTGAATCCGACGCGATAGGTCGCAGTGACCAGATGGGCTTGCGTCTTATATTGAATGGTCACGCCGCGCACATCGAGCAATGGCTGGTTTGGCTCGGCGTCCGCGGCCATGCGGCCACTGCTATCCGCCGACACCGCCTTGATGCCCCCCGCACCCGGCAATGCAGATTTTGATGCGAGTGTCGTCCCGCTCGCCATCAGCTGCTTCCTCCCACCGTCATTATCGTTATTTTTATGTGAGACTTCGGTATCTCATGCACCGCTGTCCAATAATAATTTGGACGGTTTCCGCAAGCTTGTCTATGCTCCTTATTGGACGCCCGCGCCACGAGCCGCCCGTGCTCAGACAACAACAATAGCGGGCGCGAGGAACCGCCTGATGAAATCGCGCGAAACGATACGCATTGGCGCTGGCGCGGGCACCTCGGACGACCGCATGGTGCCGGCCCTGGAATTGGCCGAGCGCGGCGATATCGATTACCTGGTGTTCGAATGCCTTGCCGAACGCACGGTGTCCCGAGAAAATCTTTCACGTAGTAAAAATCCCGACCAGGGCTATTCGCCGTCGCTGCATGCTCGCCTGCGCATGGTGCTGCCGACTTGCATCGCCAAGGGCATCCGCATCGTCAGCAACATGGGCGCCGCCAATCCGCTCGGTGGGGCGCGCGCCGCGCGCAAGGAAGCCGCCGATCTGGGCCTCGGCGATGTGCCGGTCGCCGTCGTGCTCGGCGACGACGTGTCGAGCATCGTGAAGCACCGGCCCGAGTTGAAGCTGATCGAAAACGGCGAGCCGCTGGAATCGATCCTGCCCAAGATGATTTCCGCCAACGCCTATCTCGGCGCCGACGTGGTCTGCGAAGCGCTCAATACCGGCGCGCCGATCGTGCTGTCCGGCCGGGTGGCCGATCCGTCGCTGTTTCTGGCGCCGATGATGCATGAATTCGGCTGGGCCTACGACGATCTGCCCAAGATTGCGCAAGGCACTGCGGCCGGCCATCTGCTTGAATGTACCGCGTCGGTCACCGGCGGCTGTTTCGGCTGGCCCGGCAAGAAGGACGTGCCCGATCTCGCCCGCAATGGATATCCTTTCGCCGACGTCAAGGCCGACGGCTCGATCGTGATCGGCAAGACGCCGGATACCGGTGGCCGGCTCGACGTCATGACCTGCACCGAGCAGTTGATCTACGAGATCCACGATCCCACGGCTTACATCACGCCCGACTGCGTGCTCGACATCACCGGCGTGGCGTTGACGCAAGAGAGCGCCGACCGCGTGCGCGTCGCGGGCGCCAAGGCGCGGCCGGCGACCGAAACATACAAGGTCAATGTCGGCTATGCCGACGGCTTTATCGGCGAGGGCGAGGTGTCCTATGGCGGCATCGACGCCGTCGCCCGCGCCAAATGGGCGGCTGAAATCGTCAAGGAACGGCTGAAGCTGCAAGGCTTCGTCTACGACGATTTCCGCGTCGACCTGATCGGCATGTCCAGCCTGCACGATCGGGTAGACATCCGGCCGGAGCCTTACGAGGTCAGGCTGCGCATGGCCGGGCGGACGCGCGAGCGCAAGGCCGCGCATGCGATCGGATTCGAAGTACGCGCCATGCATATGCATGGGCCCGGCGGCGCCGGCGGCGCCTGCGAGCCGCGCGTGCGCGACGTGCTGGCGGTGAAGTCGGTGCTGCTGCCGAAGAACCTGGTCAATGCCCAGGTGGTCGTGGAGGGCGCGCTATGACCGTCCGGGTTTACGACCTCGCCCACGCGCGCGCCGGGGACAAAGGCAACACCTCGAACATTTCAGTCATCTGCTACGACGAAAAGCACTGGGATTTCCTCGCGCGCGAGCTCACGCCGGAACGCGTGATGGAAACGTTCAAGGCCATCGCCAAGGGACCGGTTAAACGTTATCCCTTGCGCAATCTCAAGGCATTCAATTTCGTCATCGAGAACGCACTCGGCGGCGGCGTCACGGTCTCACTGGCGCAGGATATCCATGGCAAGAGCCTGAGCAACGTGATGTTGGCGATCGAATTGCCCGATCTGAAGTAAAGCGAACGAATAACCGGGAGTAGTTCAGTGCGTGCGAATGAAGTGGTGCGTAACGTGGTCAAGGAAAAGCTGGCGCGCAACGAGATCGTCGCGTCGATGACGATCCGCCTCACGCGCGGCGTCGAAATCGCGCGGCTGGCCAAGACTGCCGGTTTCGACATGATCTATATCGATCTGGAGCATTCGACCATAACGCTCGACATGACCGGGCAGATTTGCTTGGCGGCGCTGAGCGCCGGAATCGCGCCGATGGTGCGCGTGCCCGCCAATACGCCGGAATACATCCAGCGCGTGCTCGATGGCGGCGCGCTCGGCATCGTCGCCCCCGGCATCAGATCGGCGGAGGAGGCGCGCGAAGTCGTTAAGGCGGTGAAATTCGCGCCGCTCGGCGAACGCGGCGCCGGCGGCGCCCTGCCCCATTTAGAATATCGCTCGTTCCCGACCGCCGAAGCCAACGCCGCGGTCAACGACGCCACCATGGTGATCGTGCAGCTCGAATCCGCCGAGGCGGTCGAGAAAGCCGACGAGATCGCTGCGGTCGAAGGCGTCGACATGGTGCTGATCGGCGTCAACGACATGCTCGCCAGCATGGGGCTCGCCGGCCAACTCGACCACCCGAAGGTACGCGAGGCCTACGCCCGCACCATCGCCGCCTGCCGCAAGCACGGCAAGCACGTCGGCGTCGGCGGCCTCTCAACCAAGCCGAAGCTCGCCGCCGAATTCGTCACCATGGGCGCGCGCATGGTGTCGACCGGCACCGACATTCAGTTTCTGCTCGCCGCCATGACCGAGAAGGCGAAGCAAGTCCGCGAGATCCAGGTGTGATGGCGCAGCCGACAACCAAACCCATTCTCGGCGTAGTGCCTACGCCACCCGCCTTCGAGGTGCCGCGCGGCGCTTGCGACTGCCACACGCATATTTTTGGACCGGTCGAAAAATTTCCGTATTCCAGCAAGCGCCTCTACACGCCCGGCGATGCGTCGATCGACGATCTTTCTGCGCTGCATCGCGCGTTGCATATCGACCGTGTCGTGATTGTGCACCCGAGCCCCTACGGCACGGACAATGCTTGCACGGTCGACGCCGTCCGCAAGCTGGGCAGTCGCGCACGCGGTGTCACGGTTATCGACGACACCACGAGCGCCCGGGCACTCGCGGAGATGCATGCGGCCGGGATTCGTGGCGTGCGCGTGAATCTTGAATCTTACGGCGAGAGCGATCCCGCCGTGGCCGCGCGTTACTTGCAGGAGGCGGCTACGCGTGTGGCTCCGCTCGGCTGGCACGTGCAGACCTACACGAACTTGGCGATCCTTTCGGCCCTGCACGATACGATCTTGGCGTTGCCGACCACGCTGGTGATCGATCATTTCGGCCGCCCGCAGGCCTCGCGCGGCACCGCGCAGCCCGGATTCGACGCGTTGCTGGCGTTGCTGCGCAGCGGCAAGGTCTACGTGAAAATTTCTGCGCCCTACCGCATCTCGCTTGAGCCGCATTATTCCGACGTCGCACCGATCGCGCGCGCCATGATCGACGCCAACCCGGATTGCATCGTGTGGGGGACCGATTGGCCGCACCCCGGCGCCGCCAAGCGCGACCCGACGGTGATCGAACCGTTCCGGCCGGAAGACGATGGCGCGGCGCTCAACCGGCTTGCCGGATGGACCAAGAACCGAATGGAGCTCCAGAAGATTCTCGTCGACAACCCGGCACGGCTCTATCAATTTTAGCGCATATAAAAAACACGGAGGAACCCATGTGGAGAAAGCTCGCAGCGGCCGCTTTGTGCAGCATCGCATTTGGCGCCGCCGCCCAGGCCGAAGTCAACGAAGTGCGGATGTCGAAGCAGTTCGGCCTGCCCTACCTCCCGATGATCGTGATCGAGGCGCAGCAGCTGATCGAGAAGAATGCTGCTGCGGCCGGACTCGGCGTGGTCAAGACCACGTGGACGCAACGGGCCGGTCCGGCGGCTGAGCTAGACGCATTGCTCGCTGGTCAGGCCGACTTCATCGGGCCGGGCGTCCCGACGCTGGCCACCATCTGGGACAAGACCGCCGGCACGCCGCAGGAGGCCAAAGCGCTCATTGCCATGCAGTCGATGCCGTTCGTGCTGGTGACACGCAATCCGAACGTCAAAACGATCGCCGACTTCACCGACAAGGACAAGATCGCGTTGCCGGCGGTCAAGCTCACCGGTCACGCCATCGCGCTGGAAATAGAAGCCGCCAAAATCTGGGGGCCGGAGCACTACGATAAGCTCGACTCCATCACCATTACACGTTCGCACGCGGATGCAGCGGCGGCGGTGATGGGCGGAGGCTCCGAAATCAATTCGCATTTCGCCAGCTCGCCGTTTTATTACTACGAGCTGGCAACGCCGGGCATCCATCAAGTCCTGAAATCATATGACGCGCTCGGTGCCAGGCATACCAATGGCGTTCTGGTAACTAGCAAGAAATTCCATGACGCCAATCCGAAAATGTGCAGCGTGGTGATTAAGGCGTTCGAAGAGGCCAACGCCTTCATCAAGGCGCATCCGCGCGAGGCCGCGCAAATCTACCTGACCGCCACCAGAGACAAGAATTCGCTCGACGCACTGGAAAAGATGGTGGCTGACCCCGACGTCGATTACACCACCACGCCGGTCAGCGTGATGAAGATCGTCGACTTCATGTACAAAGTCGGACGCATCAAGAAGAAGCCGAACTCGTGGAAGGACATGTTTTTCCCCGAGGCCCAGGGCTTGAACGGGAGCTGAGTTGATTGCCAATGACAATAACAAGTGACGCGAAGCCGGCCGATACGGCGCAAGGCCCGGTTTATGCCAAGGCGGAGGCGGCGGATGCCTTCGGACGCCGCCTGCTGGTCGCGCATGGTCTGTCCGAACAAGACGCCGCCACCATGGCCGGTTGCCTAGTGCGTGCCGACCTGCGCGGCGTCGATACCCACGGCCTGCAATTCCTGCCGCAATATCTCGACCGATTGCGGCGCGGACTGGTCAATCCCAAGCCTGATCTGGAGGTCGAGCGTGTCACGCCGATGGTCGGCTCGCTCGACGGCCAGAACGGCTATGGCTTCGTGGTCGCCACCAAGGCCATGGCCGCCGCCATCGATATGGCGCGCGAATTCGGCGTCGGGGTCGTCTCCGCGCGCAACAGCACGCATTTCGGCATGGCGGCCTGCTACACGCTGCAGGCGCTGGAGGCCGGCTTTATTTCATTCGTCTTCACCAATGCATCGCGTGCCATGCCGCCCTGGGGCGGGCGCGAGGCCTTCCTCGGCACCAGCCCGTTTGCCGCCGCGGCGCCGTCCGGCAAGGAATTGCCGTTCGACCTCGACATGTCGCCGGCGGTGGCCGCGCGCGGCAAGATCAGGCGCGCGGCGCGGCGCGGCGAACAAATTCCGCTCGGCTATGCGCTCGATGCGCATGGACGGCCTACGACCGATCCGAACGCGGCGCTCGATGGCGGCGTCGTGTTGCCGATCGGCGGGCCGAAAGGTTCCGGCATATCGATGCTGATGGATATCATGGGCGGTGTCATCTCGGGCGCGGCTTGCGCCGGCGATGTCGGCAATCAGTTCCTCGACTACGACCGGCCGCAAAACGTCGGACATTTCTTCCTGGCCATGAAGCCGGACTTGTTCATCCCGAAAGATGAATACCTCAAGCGCATGGATACGCTGGTGCAGCGTGTGCACGCGATTCCGACGGCGGAAGGGGTCGAGGAAATCCTGATGCCGGGCGAGAAAGAGCGCCGTTCCGAAGCCACGCGCCGCCGCACCGGCCTGCCCTACCATCCCAAGGAAGTCGCGGCCTTGCAGAAGGAAGCCACCAAGGCCGGGCTGCCGGCGCTGCCGGTTTCGAACACGCCCTACGCGTCGAACACGCCATGAAGATCAGCGACTACGATATCGACATCGTCGTACAGGGCTTCCCCGGCAAATCGGTTTGCCATGGCGGGCTGGGCTGGAGCTCTGTGGTGCTGGTGCGCGCGCATGGCCGCATCGTGCTTATCGATACCGGGGGCTTCAGCATGCGCACGATGCTGATCAAGCGCTTCGCCGAACGCGGGCTGAAGCCGGCCGATATCACCGATCTTTTGCTTACCCATTCGCATCACGATCATTCGGTGAATTGGACGATGTTTCCCAAGGCGCGCATCGTGATCGGCGCCGATGAGCTGGCCTGGTCGTTGAAAGTGCCGTGGGGCGAAACGCCGGTGCCCGAACTTTATATGCGCGAGCTCAAGACCTGGCCGACGCTGCACACTGCGAGCCGAAGGCGAGGAAGTGTTTCCCGGCATCACCGCGCATCTCGCGCCCGGCCACACGCCCGGCTGCCTGGTTTTCGTGCTGCACGCGGACGAACGCGACGTCATCTTTTCCGGCGACGCCGCCAAGAACCGCGCCGAACTGGTCTCGGGTACGACCGACATGACTTACGACGCCGCAGTCAGCAAAGCCTCGATCGACATGATCTGGTCGCTGTGGCGCAAACGGCCGGGTAATATCGTTGTGCCGGGACACGACGTGCCGATGGTGCTGGAAGACGGCAAGCCGAAATATATCGACAAGCGCGAAGCCGCCATCAGCGCCTGGTACGGCGACGACATGGAAACCACGACGCTGTTCAAGCTGACGGTGTGAGCACATTTTATGCAGCGAAATATAAAAACGCTGATCGTTGTGCCCGAGAACAACACCACCATGGGGCCGGAAATTTCCGTGCTCTGTCCCGCGCTTGCGCCGATCCCGGTGGCGCGGGTGAAACGCCCCGCCCGCACGCTGCTGCTGGAAGACTTGCCCGCCTATGGCGAGGCGACGCTCGCCGCCATCGAGCCATTTAAAGCCGAGCAATTCGATCTCGTGATCTATGGCTGCACCGCCGCAGGCTTTCTCGGCGGCCCCGCCGGCAATGCCCGCATGGTTGAGAAGCTCCGCGAGCGAACCGGCGCCACCGTCGTGAGCACAGCCGGCGCGATGATCGACGCGTTGCGCCATGACGGTGTGACGAACACCGCGGTGGTGACGCCCTATCTGCAGCCGGTGAACGACGGCCTGCGCAACTATCTGCAATCTTCGGGCATTGCGGTCGAAACCTTGAACAGCTTTTTCTGCAAGACCACCGCCGAGCTTGGCCAGATCACCGAACAACAGGTGCTCGACCTGGCGCTCCGCACCGTGACGCCGCAAAGCACGAGCCTGTTTGTCGCCTGCTCGCAACTGCCGACGCTAAATGCGATGGCGAAACTGCGTGCCCGGCTCGACATTCCCGTTTGGTCCTCGATCCAGGCAACGGCATGGGCCGGCGCCGGCGCACTGACGGCGCAAGGCTTGCCGGTGCAATTCAATCAAGCAGCTTGATGGGAAGGCCATGGACGACATGACCAAGCACGATCCCGATGCCGGCTTTGAGCCGGCTTTCGCGGCGCCAGCGAACGCCTGCGACGCGCATTTCCACGTGTTCGGAGCGGCCGAGCGTTATCCCTATGGCACCGACATCCGCTACAAACCGCCTTACGAGCCGCTCGAGGCCTATCTCAAACTGGCGCGACGCCTCGGCTTCGTGCGTTACGTCTTCGTGCAACCCAGCGCCTATGGCTTCGACAATTCCTGCATGCTCGACGCCATGCGCGAACTCGATCCGGCAATCCGGCGCGGTATTATCGATCTCGACGAGAGCAAGACCAGCGGCAAGGAACTGGCCGATCTGAATGCGCTCGGTGTGCGCGGCATCCGCGTGAACATTTCGCCGATCCGCAAGCCGGAGGCGGGGCTTGCCGCTTCGATGCTGCCGCGCATCGCGCGGCTGACCAAGATCTGCAAGGAGCTCGGCTGGCATCTCGACTTTCTGACGCCGGGCTGGCTGGTCAGCGAGCTGATGCCGACGCTGCGGGCGTTGCCGATCGAGTTTACCGTGGCGCATATGGGCTTGTTTCCGGCCAAAGATGGCCCGGGGCAAGCGGGCTTTCAGGAGTTTCTCAAACTGGCTGGGGACGGCTCCAAGCGCTGCTGGGTCAAGCTGACCGGCATCTATCGCTTCTCAACCGCGCCGGACTTCGCCGACGTCAAGCCGATTGCGCAGGCGCTGATGGACAAAGTGCCCGATCAGTTGATCTGGGGTAGCGACTTTCCGCATTTATCATTCCACGACCGCGTCGGCACCATCCAGCTCTATAATTTGCTCGGCGAATGGGCGCCCGACGCTGGCCTGCGCAAGCGCATTCTCGCCGACAATCCTGCTCGGTTATTCGGATTCAAGTGAGGTGGAGACGTCAACAAATAACAATGGGAGGATGACGTGAACAGACGCGAATTCGTGACCGGACTCGTTGCGCTTCCCGCTTTGGCTCGGCCAGCCGCGGCCGAAGTTTCGAGTATCAAGCTCGGCAAGCAGTACGGCTTGCCCTTCCTGCCGCAAATGGTCATGGAAGAGCAAAAACTGATCGAGAACCACGCGCAGCGGCTCGGCATCGCCGGACTCACCGTCGGCTGGCAGACCATGGGCGGTCCAGGTGCCTTGAACGACGCGTTGCTGAGCGGACAGATTCAATTCGTCAATGTCGCCGCGCCTTCGCTCGCCACGCTATGGGATAAGACGCTCGGCTCGCCGATCGAGGTGCGCGCGATCTGCACCGTGCAGTCGATGCCCTATGTGCTGACGACGCGAAATCCGAACGTGAAGACGATCGCCGACTTCAGCGATGCCGATCGCATCGCGGTGCCGACCGTCAAGATTTCCGGTCAGGCCATGGCGCTGCAAATGGCGGCGGCCAAGCTCTGGGGCTTCGACAAATACGACAAGCTCGATGCCTTCACCGTGACGATGGGACATCCGGATGCCATGCAATCGGTGCTCACAGGGCAAACGGTCAACAGTCATTTTACTGTGGCGCCATTCAATTATTATGAGTTGCAGCATCCCGAAATCCACGCCGTGCTCAAGAGCTACGACACGGTCGGCGGCAAACACACCAACGGCATCCAGGTCACAACCAAGGCTTTCCACGACGCCAATCCGAAAATCTGCATGGCGGTGCGTGCGTCGCACGAGGAAGCCAACGCGTTCATCAAGCGCGAGCCGAAAGCCGCGGCGCAAATCTATCTGAAGCTGACTAATGACAAAAAGAATTCGGCCGACGATCTGGTGAAAATGATCACCGATCCGGACATCGACTACACCACAGCGCCGGCGGCGCTCATGCTGCACTTCGAATTCATGCACAAAGTCGGCCGTCTCAAGCACATGCCAAAGTCTTGGCAAGACACGTTCTTCGGCGAGGCGCACGACCTCAAAGGCAGCTGAGACGCAAACGAATGCCGCCGCGGCGCGACCGCCGCGGCGGGATGATGAAGGCGCGCTTGCTCCTATTGCGCCATGATGTGTCCTTCTTTGACGACGCGGCCCCACTTGGCCGTTTCCGATTCGATATATTTCTCGAACTCGGCCGGCGCCATCTTGACGACTGAGGCGCCTTCCTTCGCGAATTGTTGCTGCAGTTCGGGGGCATCGAGCGCGGTCGAAACGGCCTTGTTGAGCTTCTCGACGATCTCCGGCGGCGTGCCAGCGGGCGCGAGCATGCCCCACCAATTATTGGCCTCGTATCCGGGCACGCCGGATTCCGCGATGGTCGGCACATCGGGCAGCACCGGATTGCGTTTGGCGCCGCCGGTTCCCAAAGCCTTAAGCTTGCCGGCCTTGACGTGTGGCGTCGTCTGAATCAGCGAACTGAACACGATCTTGGTGTGGCCGCCCATGACGTCGATCATGGCCGGCCCGCCGCCGCGGAACGGCACGTGCACGATATCGACGCCGGCCATCAGCTTGAACAACTCGCCACCGAGATGCTGGAAACTGCCGATCCCGGCCGAGGCGTAATTGAGTTGTCCCGGGTTCTGTTTGGCGAGCGCGATCAATTCCTGCACCGAGTTGACCGGCAATTCCGGATTGACCGCAAGCACGTTCGTGCCGCTGCCGAAACTGGCGATCGGGACAAACGCTTTGGCGTGATCGTATGGCAACTTGTAGAGCCACGGATTGACCGCGTGCGCCAGCGAGACGACGAGCAGCGTATAGCCGTCGGGCGCCGCTTTCGCCGCGATGTCGGTTCCGATCGTTCCGCCCGCACCGCCGCGATTGTCGACGAAAACCTGCTGGCCGAGCGTATCGCTCAAATGTCGGGCGACCAGACGGCCGACCACGTCGTTGCTGCCGCCGGGCGGGAACGGAATGATGAGTCTGATCGGCCTGTTTGGATATTCGTCGGCTGCGGCGCCGGCAGTCAAAGCCAGCAGGACAGCGCCGGCTTTCAGGAATCGCGATAACACAACAAACATCCCTCCCCTCCCTTTGGATCCGCAGAAATTGATTGGGCCCTTTTATCAGGGCGCCTGGGATCAACAGCTTAAGGGAAAGCAGTTCACATGGGGAGTGGCGCCCGTTGATGTGGTTCCACAAAAATGCGTATCCCCGGCGACGTGTACGCATCGCCGGGGATATTGGGTCCCACAATCAGGGACAAATTTCGAAGCCGGAACCGACCAAATAAACTGGTCAGGCGGGACAGACCGACAGGCCGCTGCAGGCCGCGAGAGTGTAGTTCACCGCATTCGCGCTCGCCGTACCAGCCGCAGCTTCCAGTTCCTCGTCGGAAACCTCGAAGGCAAAGATTTCCTGTTCAGCCTGTTCGTGTCCCATCGTCGTGTGCGTCATTGCATTGATCCTTTCGTTCCCTGGCGGCGCTGGCATTTGGGAGGGAAACTCAGATAACTCCAGTCGCCGCGATCAAGTTATCCGCTAAGCTACGCGCCATGTAAAGTTCGAATCACCGAGATGAAAAGAGCAGAAATCGCATGATCTTCGGCCAGAACAGGCCCCCGACTTCCTGTTCGGGGAGGAATTTTACGTCAAACGCGTTCTAAATCTCGCTGATTGAGAGCAAAATCGGGCTATTGGCTGCAGCGCTCGACGCCGCGTGGAATAACCCCGATCCGCCGGCCGCGGCAGCTATCGCTAGGACGAAAACCAGGCCCCGTCGAAAACTTGATTGAGTCCGGCCATGACAAGACCCAGCGGTTGTTGACGCCGAGATCGTGAGCGTCCTGTCCATATCCCTGTATGAACTGCTTCGCACTTAAGACGCTGCACATCTAGCGGCGCGCAATGCGCTGGTTGTCCAAGAGCTGCTTGAGAACGTCGCCAGCCGCCTCGACGGCACGATTCACCATCTGTTGCCCGAATTCCGCGGACGCCGACTGGGCATCTCCAATCACGCCCATATCGGCAAGCCGCTTATCATCCGTCGTCCACGGCCATGTTACTCCGTTTTGCAGGATCGTCTTTCTGATGGCCTCTTCATCGGGGGAATTTTTCAGTTGCGCCATGAGATCCCGCCGGACCAATTGGGGGGCTATCGCCAACATCATCGACGTCTCGTTTTTTCCGCCGTGAATTTCCGGAAATTCCGAATTTGCATTGACGTCCGCCAATACGGCTGGATGCAGGATGCAGACATTGAGATCAAAATCAGCGCGCAGATCCTGCGCCAAAGCTTCCAAAATTCCCCTGTTGCCGCCGTGGCCATTGATGACGACAAGATTGCGCGCCGGCAGGGCGCGAGCAATTTCACGCCCCAGGTCGCGCATGAGGATCGTCATTCCTTGGACCGACAGCGACAGGGTGCCGGGCGCCCACTCATGCTCGCGCGCAAGGCTTATGGACATCGTCGGAAGCCGCCAAAGGTCGAAATCTTTGCCCCATCTGGAAATGATGAGGCTTGTAAATCCCTCGACCAATACGACATCGGTGTTGAGCGGCAAGTGCGGACCGTGCTGCTCGATCGAGCCGATCGGCAGACAAAGTATCGAACTCTCGCTGAGAACTTTTGAAATTTCCTGAAAAGTAAGCTCGCCGATCAATCGGCCCGGGCTAGCGAGTGGCATGACCACTACCGTTCCTTAACCGCGGGAGAAACCCACCTGTCGCTTTTGCCACGAAAATATCTACGCCGTCGATATCAAGGTGCCAGCGGAGCCACGTCGTGGGTGACCCCCGATGGTTCGGCCAATGACGCAAGGACATGATTGAGTTGGTGCCCGGCCCGCGCGGCCTTTGCAGTTAGATAACGGCGATTGTCGGAATTGATCGGCGCCTCAAGCGGCATCCGTCCGGTAATCTCAATTCCAGACTTGGCAAGACCTTCGAGCTTGGCCGGATTATTCGTCAGCAACACCACGCGACGGCAGTCGAGCATCTGCAACATGCGCGCGGCAATTCCATAGTCGCGCTCGTCGTCGTCGAAACCAAGGGTGAGGTTGGCATCAACTGTGTCGAGCCCATCGTCCTGCATCTGATAAGTCCGCATCTTGTTGGCGAGGCCAAGCCCGCGTCCTTCCTGCGCCAGATAAAGAACGATGCCCCCACCCACCCCTTCAAGATGCTTAATCGCAAGTTTGAGCTGATCGCCGCAATCGCACCGCCTCGAGCCGAATACGTCACCGGTGAGACAGGCCGAGTGCAGACGCACCAATACGGGCTTTGAGAAGTCGGGCTTGCCGACAATGATAGCGACCGAACTGCCGCCCATCGCATCACGAAAAACGACGAAATCCGCGCGCGAGCCGGAATTAAGCGGTACCGAGGCTTTGCTGGCGATCGCAAGGGAATGGATTATTTCTTCGCCGAAATCGTCGACCGCTTTAGCCTCGACGATGACGAGACGGTGTTCGGATAAAAGCGCATCGGGCGCCGCCACCTCGGCGACAAGCACCGCAGGCAAGCCTTGCGACAATTTTACGAGTTGGATCGCGGCAATGGCGGCTCTTCCTGCTTCCATAACATCTGCCGGACGACCGATCTTGGCGTCGGCTACAAGCGCGAGAATCGTGTCCGCATCGAAACCTGCGACGAGTTGCAAGGCCACGGGCATCGTCGCGTCGAGACCGAGCGCAAGCGCCCGGCGCGCGGTGATAACCAACCGAGGCACTACCGGCGCACAGAGGGTCATGAATTCAACAAGTCGTTGCGCGTCGAGACCTTCGACTGGCAAAGCGAGAAGTGTTTCGCCTTCGTCGGCGATCAGCACCGGCCTTCTGGCGTGAAATTCGGTCACCCCGCGACCAACTTCGACTTGCAACTTCGTGCCGAACAAACTCGAAACGGCACTCTTACTATCCGCGCTCATTAGAAATCACTTTCCACCAACATTGCCGTCGCCCATTTAGCCGGCGGCCTGACTATAGAACACCGCGATCCCTATGCCCATTCCTCGCAATGCCACCTGTTTTGTGCCAACCTTTTGCCGACGAGATTGTTCCAGTATAGGAATCGTGTGCCATTGGACCGCCCGCATAGATCGCCGGCCAAGGTCGGGATTCAATTGCCCAGCAAGAGTGGCACACTCGATTCATGGCCAGAATTTGTGCGGTTTTTTCGCACGCTGGACCAACCCCTGGCAACACCTTGGGGCCAGATTTTCGGGCCCCTTCGAACCGGAACGGTCGACGAAATGGTCGTCGTCGGCCAGATTGGACAATCGCTCGACGGTCGCATAGCGACTGCGACCGGGCATTCGAAATACATCAATGGACCGGCCGGGCTCGATCATCTGCATAGGCTACGCGCCTTGGTCGATGCTGTCGTCATTGGCGTCGGCACGGCCCTCGCCGACGATCCACAGCTGACCGTACGGAGGGTCGTCGGGCCGCATCCGGCGCGCGTCGTGGTCGACCCAAACGGGCGGCTTGCCGCCAGCGCCAGGCTGTTCACCAAAGACGGCGTCCGCCGCCTGCTGGTCACGGCGGAAGGAACACAATGCTCTCTGACGTCCGAGGTGGAAGTTCTGGCCTTGCCTGCTTCCGGCGGACGCATCGCTCCTCCCGCCATCCTCGCCGCCCTCGCCGAACGCGGGTTACGCCGCATCCTCATCGAGGGCGGGGCCGACACAGTATCCGGCTTCCTCACTGCCGGTTGCCTCGACCGTCTGCATGTGGTGGTTGCACCGATCATCCTTGGCGCCGCCGGGCGTGCGAGCTTCATCCTGCCCCCGATCGAGCGGGCCGATCAGGCCTTGCGCCTGCCGATACACGCCCATCAACTCGACGACGAGGTACTATTCGACTGCGACCTGTCGGCTCAACGTGTGCCGGTCGGCCGCGCGAAAATATCGACATGACCCACGCGAATTGATGAACGTCCCTCGGCGACGGCGTCGCGTCGCCAGGTCAACCATCCGACGGTGTCGGCGAGCGACAGATCGCCGACCTCGCGCGCCGCGCTCGCCCAGCCGGAAAAAACTTCCATCTGAAATTCCCGGTCGTGCGGCCCGACGACCCAATCGGCCTGGCCGTGAATGACGGTACAGCCCAAGGATTCGTATCGAGCGATTGCGGCACCCGCCGCGGTCGGGCCGAGCGCAGGTCCAAATCCTTTATCCCGGCGCTGATGTGCATTGACCGCTGCAACGATCGCCGTGTCGATTGGATTGGTCGGGCTGATCTCAATGCGGCCGTCATAGCTCAGCGCCGCATAGACTGGGATCGAGCGAGCGAGGGTTTCGACTGCCAGCCGCTCCAGCCAAGCCTCCGATACGAGATCAAGCAGCGCCGACGTGGTGACCAGGTCGATTGGCCCGTCGAGCGCAACTTCAAGATCGCGATTGAGGTCAACCGGAACCGTCGTGAACGAGACCCCCGCCGGGCGTGTCATGGCAGACGCGCGCGCCAACAGACTGAGGTCATTGTCGACGAGCCGCCAGTTCTGCGCAGCGGGAAATCTCGGCGCCAGCGCGCGCAAGGTCGAGCCGGTTCCGCAGGCGAGATCGACGATCCGTATCGAGGTATTGCCTTCCAATGACGCCGCGACTGCATTGAGCACCGCTGAATTACGCGCGCGGGCGTCGTGCGGCTCGCGTAAGGTGAGCCAGTCAGCCGAAAAGCCGGTCATGCGACAGCCTCGAGCGCGCGTGCGAACAGCTTCGCGGAATCCTGCCAGCTCGGAAACGCTTGCGCCGCCACCCGCGCAAACGCCGCCATGCGGCGCCGCTCGCGCGGATTTTCGATCGCTCGGCGCAGCGCGGCCGCAAGCGTGGCCACGTCGTCGGGCGCGACCAGAACCCCGGCTCCCGCCGGCACCGTTTCCGGGATCGCGCCCGCGGTCGTGGCAATCACCGGCAGGCCGTGAGCCAGTGCTTCGGAAAAGGCCATGCCGTAGCCTTCAAAACGCGAAGCAAGCGTGAACAGATCGGCGCCGACATAGAGTTCTGCGAGGCGTTCAGGCGACACGGCGCCGAGCACCGCGACACGGTCGCTGAGTTTATAGCGCGCAATATCGACATCGAGCTGTGCGGCGGCATCGTGATCGCGGCTTCGATCGCCGGCGATCGTGAGGCGCCATGGCAAGTCGGGGAGCGTGGCGAGCGCGGCGATTAGCACGTCAAACCCCTTGCGCCGCACCACCGCGCCGACGGCAAGCAACCGTATAAGTCCATCGTTGCTGCCATGCGCCGCCGGCGCGGAATCGATTCCCGGACATGCAACAACGATGTGATCAACCGGCACCCCATAGTCGGCAGCAAGCAGCCGCGCCGTCGTCACACTCGTGACAATGACACGTCTTGCCGCCGCCAGCGCGACACGTTCGCTGGCGCGGAATTCATCGGCTTGCGCTACCGACAACCCCGACTCCAACGCGAGCGGATGATGCACGAGCGCGATCAACGGATGGCGCGGGCAAAGCTGTAACGCCACTTCGGGGAGGACGCCATAAGCTAGCCCGTCGATGACGATGGGGCACCCCGCCGCAAGGGAGGTCAGCCGTTGC
Source organism: uncultured Alphaproteobacteria bacterium (assembly GCA_963770985.1). Taxonomy (GTDB): domain Bacteria; phylum Pseudomonadota; class Alphaproteobacteria; order Rhizobiales; family Xanthobacteraceae; genus Pseudolabrys. The sequence goes on from CAVYRR010000008.1 coordinate 81,679, forward strand.
TGTGCCGTTTTGCGCTGATCTTGGCTCGGTCGCGGAAAGCCTTCGCCGAGATTGACAATCTCGACTTTCCAGCCGAGACGCTCAATCTCCGTGATCATGCGTCGGTCGTAGGCATAGCCGCCGGTCGGGGTTGCAAGCTCTCCCGGCACCGCGAACGCGACGCGTCTTACCACAATGCCGCCTCGTACCAGGCGCGTGCGACGTGCGACTCTGAAAGCGTAACGCGGATCGCCTTGAGCTCGCGGCCGGCGCGGCCGAGCTTGCCTTCGCGTGCGGCGTCCGCCAGCCGATCGTAGATGTGTTTGGTCAGGAATTCGGTGGTGGTGTTGGTGTCTTTGAAGTCCGGCAGGTTGTCGAGATTGCAATAGTTGAGTGGCGCGAGAGCCGCCTTGAGCGCTTCGTGCGCCCGCCCGATATCAATGACGATGCCATTGGCGTCGAGCGTCTCGGCCATGAATGTCGCGTCAACGACAAAGGTTGCTCCATGCAGAGCTTGCGCCGGGCCGAATACGGCCCCTCGAAATGAGTGGGCGATCATGATGTGGTCGCGGACTTCGACGGCGAACAAGAGACCCCCCCTCAAGAATAACGAATGAGCTGGCATAGTAGGCCGTTCTTAGGGTTAAGAATATCCGGAAGCCGCGCCGGCAGATCATGAAACGCTACCGTGGGCGCCAATAGGGCATCCAAACGCGAATCCGCCAGCAGCGCTACTGCGTCGGCAAGACGGCGATGATGCGTCCAGCCCTCGCGATGCGACGGCGCCACATGGCCGACTTGGCTTGATACCAACCGCAACCGGCGGCTATGGAACGCAGCCCCAAGCGGAACCGGGACCAGGGCGTCGCCATACCAGCTCAACTCGAGCACGGTCGCCTCGAAACCTGCAAGCGACAGCGCGGTCGCGAGGCCGGCTGCCGTTCCGCTGGCGTGGATGACAAGGTCGCAATCGGCCGGCGCAGATTCAGGCGTAGCGAAGCCTGCACCAAGCTTGCGCGCCAGATCCGCGCGCGCCGGATTGATATCGACGAGCGTCACCTGCGCGCCGGCAAGGCGACCGCACAAAAAGGCGACTAGCGCGCCGACAACACCCGCGCCCACAATGGCAATGCGGCCGGCCGGCCCCGGCGCCGCATCCCAGACCGCGTTCAACGCGGTCTCCATATTGGCGGCAAGCGCCGCGCGGGCGGGCGGCACGTCATCAGGCAGCGTCACGACAGCGGTTAGCGGGACATTGAACAGGCTCTGATGCGGGTGGAGCACAAAACAGATCCGGCCAAGCATTTCTGCCGGCCCTGCCTCGACCCGGCCGACGGCAGCGTAGCCGTATTTAACCGGAAACGGGAAATGGCCGCCCATAAAGGGCGCGCGCATACGCTCGAATTCGCTCTCAGGAACCCGGCCAGCGAACACCAAGCCTTTCGGTGCCGCGACTGATTGCACTATAAAGTGCCCGGACCCGAACCTCGCCCGGCCCGGGTTCGGCAAGCGGTTCATTGCGGATTTCAGCGCGCCCGGCGCCGACATACCATAAGCGCTTGGGTGGTTCGATCAGGCACTTTTCCGTTCCGCCTTGGACTTTGTAACCGCCTCCCGGGTATATCCTGAACGGGGCAAGAAAGCAGGGGGAACTGCCATAGCTATGCTCGACCGTGTGACCGCGTTTTCCGCGACTGTGAGAAGCCCTGCAACGACAGTCCTCGCCCGCCGCCGGGCGTTGTTTGCCATACTCGTTGGCGCCACCATGGCTGCGATGCTGTGGCTCGCGGCGGTAGCGGTCCCGCCATACAGCTTCGGCGCCATCGCCTTTCTCGTGCTTTTCACGGTGACGCTACCCTGGTCGGTAGTCGGATTCTGGAATGCCACGATCGGGTTTTTGATCATGCGCTTTTGCCGCGATCCGGTTGTTGCCGTGAACCCGCTGGCGGCGAGCATCCGTGGCGACGAGCCGGTGACCGCGTCGACGGCGATCCTGGTGTGCATCCGCAATGAGAGCCCGGATCAGGTGACCCGCAATCTCCAGCCGCTGATGGACGGCCTGGTGCAGGCGCGCGTCGCAGATTTGTTTCATATCTATCTGCTGAGCGACAGCAGCGATCCCGACATCATCGCGGCCGAGACATCCTGCTTCGAGGCATTCATCGCCAAGTGGCAAGGCACGATCCCGGTCACCTACCGGCGGCGCGCGATAAACACCGCCTTCAAGGCCGGCAATATCCGTGATTTCTGCGATCGTTGGGGGAGTAACCACGACTTCGCAGTCACGCTCGATGCCGACAGCTTCATGCCGGCAGAAACCGTGCTGCGGCTCGTGCGGATCGTGCAAGCAAATCCGAGCCTCGGCATCCTCCAGACGCTGGTTGTCGGACTACCTTCGGTAAGCGTTTTCGCGCGCGTGTTCCAGTTTGGAATGCGGCTCGGCATGCGCTCCTACACGCTCGGAGCCACATGGTGGCAGGGCGATTGCGGACCCTACTGGGGTCATAACGCCATCATCCGCCTTGCACCCTTCATCACACATTGCCGCATGCCAGTGCTGCCCGGCAACGGACCGCTCAGTGGTCACGTTCTCAGCCACGATCAGGTCGAAGCCGCGCTGATGCGCCGGGCCGGCTACGAGGTCAGGGTTCTGCCTGTCGACGGCGTGAGCTGGGAGGAGAACCCGCCGACGCTGATGGAATTCAGCCGCCGCGATCTGCGCTGGTGCCAGGGCAACATGCAATATTGGCAGCTCCTGTTCATGCCCGGCTTAAAACCCGTCAGCCGTTTCCAATTGTTGTTCGCGATCCAGATGTATCTCGGTTCGCCGGCCTGGATGGCCATGACCGCCATCGGCATCGTTCTGCTCGCGCTGTCCAATACTCCGGCAGCGCAATACGTGCCGGTCAAGGTCGGCGCGGGCACGGTGCTGTTTGCCATCATGATGCTGATGACGTTTGCGCCCAAGATCGCAACGATTGTCGATATTTTTCTGACGGGCCCGGCGCGCCGCTCCTACAGCGGCACCATGGCGTTCTTATTTAACATCGCGGTCGAGACTCTGTTCATGATTCTGCTGGCCCCGATCATCGCGCTCACACACACGATTTTTATGACCCGTCTATTTGTATTTCGCCGCGGCGGGGCCTGGAACAGCCAGATGCGCCAAAGTCATGCGGTGCCATGGCGTCTCGCTGCTAAACGTCTGTGGCCGCAGACGATAGCCGGCTGCACCGTCCTCGGCGTCGTCGCCCTGAAATCACCGAACGATTTCGGCTTCGCCTTGATGGGCACGAGCGGGCTCATTTTGGCGGCGCCGTTCGCGGTTGCAACCGCCTCGCCTCTCATGGGTGCTTTGTTCGCGAAGATCGGCATCGGCCGCATCCCCGAGGAAAATTTGCGGCCGGCTGCACTGATGCCGCTATGCCTGCCGGCGCTAGAGGCTCGTTCGCCAATGGCAGGAAAGAAGACCAACAAAGACCATGTTTGATAGCCTCAGAACCGTACGAGGAATCGTGCGGTCGCTGCGCATCTATTATGGCAACCGGCAACACGGTGCGGCCATGGACCGGCTATACCGCCGTTTCGTGCAACCGGGCGATCTCGTATTCGACATCGGCGCGCACGTGGGAGATCGCGTTGCCGCGTTTCGCAGGCTGGGCGCGCGGGTAGTCGCAGTCGAACCGCAGCCGGCGCTGCTGAGGACCTTGCGCGTGTTGTACGGCGGCGATCCGAAGGTCACGATCAAGGCGGCGGCGGTCGGACGACAGCCGGGCATCGTCGAGCTCAATGTCAATCTCGACAATCCGACCGTATCGACCGTATCGACAGATTTCATCGCGGCAGCCGCCAACGCGCCCGGCTGGCAAGGCCAGGCATGGTCCAAGCGTATTCGTGTTCCGTTGACGAACCTCGATACTTTGATTGCGGCGCACGGCACGCCCACCTTCATCAAGATCGACGTTGAAGGTTTCGAGGCCGAGGTATTGGCCGGCCTGACTCAGCCGGTTCAAGCTTTGTCTTTCGAATTTACGTTGATCCAGCTCGATATCGCGCATGCGTGCATCGAACGTTGCGGCGCGCTCGGCTACGCCAGCTTCAATGCCGTACTGGGGGAGAGCCAAAGCTTCGAGCATGGCGATTGGATCGATGCACCCGCCATGTCTCGTTGGCTCGGTGCGCTGCCGCCTGAAGCCAATTCCGGAGATGTCTATGCGCGTCTGGGCTAGCGCCAGCCAGACGACTTTGATGATTGCCGGAATGACGGCCGCCGGTTTCGCATTGACACTGTATGTCTTCTACCCCGGCGTCATAACCTTTGATGCCCTGTACATTTACAAAGACATGGCAACGGGCACTTTCGGCGATTGGCAATCGCCGGCGATGTTGGCGTTATGGTCGCTCATCGACCCGATCGCGCCGGGCACCGGAAGCATCCTGCTCCTGACGGTCACGCTCTATTGGCTGTCTTTCGCGCTGGCGGCGCTGGCGATTGCGAGGCGCTCGCCCCGGTTGGCAGTCGTGGTGCCGGTTCTCGCGCTTGCGCCGCCCGCATTCGTCTTGGTCGGCGTCATTTGGCGGGATATTTTATTTGCAGTCGTCTGGATGCTCGCGGCCGCCGCGGTTTTCGCCGCGGCCGAACGCGACTGGAAAATGCGTGTTCCGGTGCAGATTATCGGGCTCGGTCTTTTTGCGTTCGGCGTCCTGCTGCGCCCGAATGCGCTCGCCGCCGCGCCGATTCTTGCGGCCTACCTCATCTGGCCCAAGCGCTTCTCCTGGAAGAGTGCGGCGCTGCTTTACGTGCCCGCCGCGCTCGGACTGTATGGGATGGTTCACGTTGTCTACTACGACGTCTTTGGCGCGCAACGGCAGCATCCGCTGCACTCGATTATGGTGTTCGACCTTGGCGGCATTTCCCATTTCGCGAAGAAAAATGTTTTTCCCGGCGCCTGGACCGAGAAGGAGGCCGCGCTCATCACCGACGGCTGTTATCAGCCGATCGCCTGGGACATTTATTGGACGCAGCAGCCATGTTTGTTCGTGATGCAACGTCTCGAAGGCGAAAAGCTATTCGGCACCCCGGCTCTTACCACTGCCTGGCGGCGGGCAGTCATCGGACACTCGATCGCCTATCTACAGCACCGCGTCACTTTTTATTGGACGTTCCTCGCCCGTGCGAGCCTGGCCATGTGGACGCGGGACCTCGACGATGCCGACAAGATAATTTTTGCCGATAGGCCGCGTCTGATGGCGGTAAAGGCAGTGAACGATACGCTCCGGGCAACGCCGCTGTTCCGGGCGGGAGCGTGGCTACTGCTCAATGTGGCGGTGTGCCTCTTCGCCTGGCGACAACGCAATACGCCGACGGGTAGTTTCGCCCTCGGCACCTGCGGATCGGCCGTCGTGTATTTGCTGACCTTTTTTGCCGTCGGCGTATCCACGGATTTAAGATACAGCTACTGGGCGATACTTGCCGGCCTCATTGGCGCGACGGCTGTCGCGCAGTGGCAAGTCATGGACGCCGAGCATTCGACGAGATGGTGGCGACGATCGATAGCGCGATGATGGCCGACATCGAAACTCAGTCGGCGTGGCGGTCCTTGCAAATGCTCGTGATCGCCGCCGGCGTCGGCAGTTCGATTGTCTACATCATCGCCGGAGTTTTCTCTGAACTGCAGATGTTCGGCGACGGTTCGATCTTTTCATATGCCGTCGCCGCGGAGAGTGCCTGGTCATTCCATTGGCACAATATTTCGGGTCGTTTGTTCACTTATGTCTATGCCTACATTCCCGCCGAAGCTTTTGTCGCCCTGACGAAGAGCGCCAAAGGCGGCATCGTCGTCTACGGTTTGCTGTTTTTCGCGGCCCCAATGCTGGGACTGCTGGTGACGCTGGCGGCCGACCGTACAAGCGAGCCGCGTGATCTTCGGATACGCCTGTCTGTCGACCGCGTGCCTTTGCCCGCTGGTCTTCGGCGCACCGACAGAAATGTGGATGGCGCATGCCGTGTTTTGGCCGGCGCTTGCTGCCTGCCTTTGCGCTCCGGTCAATTCGCGTGGCACGGCCGCCGTGTTCGTCGGACTGCTGGCGCTCATATTCACGCATGAAGGCGCGATCGTCTTCGCGGCTGCGATCCTATTTGCCCTTTTTCTGAGCGGCTGGCGCGACGTCATCTTCGTTAGAGCCCTCGCTGCGTTTTTGGCTGTGATGACGATCTGGCTCATCGTCAAAATTACAATACGGCCCGACGATTATATTGCCGGCGTGCTCGCTGCGGCCGCGTACAAATTTATCGATATTGAGAATCTTGCACAGCCCGCCTTCCTGTCGCTGCTCGCGGCGCTGGCCGGCTACGCAATCGTGTTCGTCCTGCTGCGACAGGTGAATCCGGCAAGGGCGCCTGCTTACGCAGCATTTGCCTGCGCCGCCGCACTCGCCGTGTACTGGGCCTGGTTCGACAGATCGCTGCTCGCGGAGGCAAGATACAATTTGAGGACGGTGCTGCTGATCGCCACGCCTGCGTTCGGCGTTCTGACCGCGCTCAATGCAATGGACGATGAGAGCCGACGAAAGTCTGCGTTTCCGTTCTTGGCGCAGCTGGCGGATACAATAGCGAAGCGCGTAAATCCGCGGATGATTTCGGGTGCGATCCTGCTGATGATGCTCGTCTATGCCGTCGAGACGACGAAATTCGTCGGGGCGTGGATAGACTACAAGGCGGCGTTGCGCGTGCTCGCGACCGGCGCGGTTTCCGATCCGGTTCTTGGCGACCCGCTTTTCGTTTCGTCGCGCCGTATCGGCGCCGGTCTCAATCGCCTCGCATGGAATTCGACCACCCCTTATTTATCGGTGCTCGTGGCGCCGGACTTCAAACCGACGCGTCTCGTGGTCGATCCGGGCGCGGGCTATTTTTGGCTTTCATGCAAGACCGCGACGCAGAGCGAACAGACCAGCACCGCCATCCCGGCGGTCGGCCGGCGCCTCGTTCGGCTGCACGCGTGCCTGCATCGCTAGTGTCGCGCCGGGCGCTACGGTTTTGGTGCCGGCGCAGGCGGCGGCGCGGTCCAGGCCTTGTAGTCGGCTTCCGAAATGCTCGGCAGCTTTTTCAGGAAGGCCACGATCGCCCAGATGTTTTCGTCGGTCGCACCGGCGGCTCCGAAGCCTGGCATCCCCGTCATGTTGATGCCGTTCTTGATCACCCAGAACAGTTGCGACGGCGTGACCTCTGCGACGACGTCCTTGAGGTCGGGCGGATCCGGATGCAGCCCTTCCGAGAACTTGGCCCATTTCACGCCGGGAGCGCCGTGGCAATTGACACAGCCGTGTTCGGCATATTCGCGTGCGCCGGCCTGCACCTTGGCGGGATCGTCCAAACCGGATGGCGGCTGATCATGCGCATGACGAACGATCGAATTGGTACGGACTTTGACCAGCGCCCAGTTGACGATCGCGGGGTCCTCCTGGCTGCCGGCAACGTTGTAATAGCCGCCGAAGAAATAGACCGCGGCAGCGACGGCGAAAACAACTGCAAGCAAACCAATTGCTGCCAGAATTTTCATTCGTCATCTCCTACGGCACTAGTTGTTGCGCTTATCCGGTTCGATCCTAGGATACTTGACCCGCAATGCGTGGCACAATTGCGGATTTCCCTTTCACATTCTGCGAGCTCGCAGCTTTCGCTAGAGACGCGGGGCGCCGGACTGGCTTTGCAACCCAGCTTAAAAAGACTGCTTCACGGAAATTGCTATCAGAACAATAGTTTGCTGGCGCGCCCGAAGAGATTCGAACCCCGACCCCCCCAGATTCGTAGTCTGCGGCCGCTCGTTGATTCTACTCAATATTTTTACAAACCGAAGTCAATGCGAGGCACATAGATCAATGGCTTACAGGATAATTGCAAATTGACTCACATCGGCTTGCGGTCGAGATCGGGCCGATAAACGACGATAAACACATGATTAGGCCGTCGTTTGCTCGGAATATGGATCGGATGCACCGAGTACGCTGATTGGTATCAAGATAGGCGATCACCAGATAATTCCTAGAACTGCGTAATTTTCATCGCAATACGCCAAATCATCCCCATATAAGGTCTTCAATATCCAACAAGCAAAATAAACGGCGCGATCGAGCGGGCGACCACTCGACTTGCGACACCGAGGGAGCGCGCATGTTCACGGCAGATCAATATCGCGCAAAAGCAGCAGAGAGCGATGAATGGCTCAAACGTACTGATGTTCCCGGCGAAATTCGTGAATTTCAGCGTTCGAAGCAAAGCTTCAGTGATCTGGCCCAAAATGAGGACTGGCTGGCGGACAACTTCGACAAAATGATTCGTTCGCAAGACATCAATGCGCTGGACGAAGTCGCTGGAAAGCGTCTCAACAGCAACACTGTTGCAGAGATCGAGGAGCATATTCTTCGCTGCCTCGGAGCGGCCGTCATCATGCAGTGGAACACAATACCGACGAAGCTCCAACGCGAGCTGTTCGATACGGCAGGCTCGCTAGGAGACGTGCCGCAAACGGTCGCACTGAGAGGGCAGATTGCCCGCTTTCTGCATGACCACAAGGACGAAGCGAATTCCGCCGACTGCATTTCCAAGCCCAACATGATGAAAGGAAAGCCTGATGGCGCATAAATTTAAAATCGGTCAAATAGTCGATCTTGACCTGAGCGTCCTTCGATCACTGGCCCCGGGTCCCTATGAAATTCGTCATCTTATTCCTTCTTCAGACCGAGATCCCGGCGACCCGTGCTACCGCATCAAGAGTACCGCCGAAAAACATGAGCGGGTCGCTCCTGAAAGTGAACTCACGCTTTCGCTCAGCGTTTTCGCCTGACCATCGAGGACATCCAAAAACGTTCTCTCGGCCAAATATGAAGCAGGGTTATGACGATTGAACATGCGCACGCGCATTCCTTACCAAAGCCTTGGGGTGTTTTAGATCCACGTCCCTGGAGCAACGCCGGCGATGACGCCAATACGATCGGCGAAATCTGGTACGAGCGTTCCGATCCGACAGCCGTCCCTCCTTCGCTTCTGCTGAAGCTGCTGTTCACGAACCAGCCCCTTTCCATTCAGGTTCATCCGGATGACGCGTACGCGCAGTCAATCGGACTGCCGAACGGTAAAACCGAAGCCTGGTACGTCCTGAGTGCCGCGCCCGAGGCCAAGGTCGCCTTGGGCCTGAAACGGCGTCTTACCGCGGCGCAATTGCGTCACGCCATCGATGATGGCTCGATTTCGGATCTTGTTGTGTGGCAGGCGGCGCATCCGGGCGACGCTACTTTAGTCGCCGCCGGAACGATCCACGCGATCGGCGCGGGTCTTGTGATCGCGGAAATCCAGCAACGCAGCGACGCGACATTTCGCCTTTTCGATCATGGCCGCGGGCGTGAACTTCATATCGAGAACGCACTTGCGGTGGCGAATGCTGGCCCCGCCGATTTTCGCGTCACACCGAAACGGCTTACCGACACGCGGACGCTCCTGGTCTCGAACTCGCACTTCACGTTCGAACGGATCGATCTGGCGCCAAACTCTGCGTGGAGCCTGGAAGCAAAACACGAGACCTGGCTTCTGGTTGTCAACGGTAGTGCTCGTGCCGCCTCGTTCGACTTGACGACCGGCGACGCCATTTTCGCGCAGTCGGATCACGTCAACATTCGTACCGGCACGGATGGCTTAGCGGGTCTCGTCGCGTACACGGGCCGTCTAGTTCCAGAGCTGCTGAAATGCGTCGACATGGAAACAATTCAATGAAACCGATTCAACGAATAGCATTCATTGGCAATCATCTTCCGCGCCTCTGCGGCATCGCAACCTTTACCTATGACCTTCATCGAGCGGTTTCGATGGCCCGTCCCGATCTTGAGACCGGCGTCGTAGCGATGACAGATCCCGGCGGCGCTTATGACTATCCGCAAGCCGTACGCTTGGAAATTCAAGACGAAAACATCGACGACTATGTTGTGGCGGCTGAGTTCCTGAACAATGCCGGCTTCGACGTTGTTTCGCTTCAACATGAATACGGAATTTTTGGCGGTCAAGCCGGCGGCAATATCACCGAGCTGCTGTCGCGACTTAAGATGCCAGTCGTCACGACCCTCCACACGGTACTCGCCAAACCAACGCCCATCCAGCGCGAAGTAATGCAACGCGTCATCGATACTTCGTCAAAAATCGTCGTCATGTCGGAGAAAGGCCAGCAACTACTCCGTTCAGTGCATGACGTGCCGACCCACAAAATCGAGATCATACCGCACGGAATCCCTGACCTCCCGTTTCGGGAAACGCATACTGCCAAAACCAAACTCGGCTTCGCCGGAAAGACCGTTATTCTTACGTTCGGACTGCTGTCGCCGAACAAGGGCATCGAAATTATGCTCGATGCCATGCCGGGAATCATCAAATCTTGTCCTAATGCTGTCTATGTCATTCTTGGCGCGACTCACCCGAACCTTGTGCGTCAACAGGGCGAAGCCTACCGCGATGGCTTGACGGCGCGCGTGCGGGAGCTCGGCATTCAGGATCATGTTGTCTTCTTCAACCAGTTTGTCGAGCAGGCCACGCTTCTGGATTTCATTTCGATGTGCGACGTCTATGTGACGCCCTATCTCAACGAAGCCCAGATGACATCGGGAACGCTCGCCTACAGCTTTGGATTGGGAAAGGCGGTCGTATCGACCGCTTACTGGCACGCCAAGGAATTGCTGAGCGACGGGCACGGTATTCTGGTTCCCTTTGGGGATGCCAAAGCCATCAGCAGCGAGATTGCGGCCTTGCTCACAAACGACGTCCGCCGTCATGCCATGCGCAAGCGGGCCTACGCTGCAAGCCGATCAATGACCTGGCCGGAGACGGCCAAGCGATATCTCACAGCCTTCGAGAATGCGCGCGAACGCACCCGGCCCGAAAAGTTGCTTCCGGCTCTGGCCGCCTCTGTGCGCAAGGGTCATGCCATTCCGAAGATGCAAACAGGACATTTCCTTTCGCTTTGCGACAGTACGGGCATCCTTCAACACGCGGTCCATTCAGTGCCCGACCGCGCCCATGGCTATTGTGTCGACGACAATGCTCGCGCCCTGCTATTCGCGAGCGCGCTTCCGAACTCCGGGGAAACGCATTTACCGAGCGAGATCACAGCGCGCTTTGCGGCATTTGTTCAGCACGCATGGAATCCGGACACCCGTCGGTTCAGAAATTTCATGAGCTACGAGCGCCGATGGCTGGAAGAGTCGGGCTCGGAAGACAGCCATGGCCGAACGCTTTGGGCTCTCGCCGAATGCGCACGCAATGACACCGATCCATCTCGCCGTAGATGGGCGGCGGCACTCTTCAAGACCGCGCTTCCGGTTGCCGAAGAGTTCTCGTCGCCGCGCGCTTGGGCCTTCTCACTCCTGGGTTTGCACGCTTATTGCGCGCTGGTGGTCGGAGATCTCTTTGCCAACAGCATGCGCAAGTTATTGGCCGACCGTTTGATGGCGCTGTTTCTTGCAAGTCAACGCAAAGATTGGCTCTGGTTTGAAGACGTTCTCGCTTACGACAATGCCCGCCTTTCGCAGGCTCTAATTCAAACGGGCCTGGCGACCCATACACCGGCATACGTCGAGGTCGGCCTCCGATCGCTGCGTTGGCTCATGTCGCTTCAGACCACGTCAGCTGGATGCTTCAGACCCGTTGGCTCTAAAAGCTTCGGCAAGATTTGCCAACAGCCCGACATGTTCGATCAACAGCCAGTCGAGGCGTGGGCAACGATTTCCGCGTGCCTGGCCGCGTGGCGGGCGGATAAGGGTGCGGAATGGCTGGCGGGGGCAACGCGCGCGTTCGGGTGGTTTCTGGGCGAAAACGACTTGCAAACAACGCTGATCGATCCCGATACAGGGAGTTGTTCGGATGGCCTCCATCCGGACCGGCCTAATGAGAACAAAGGTGCAGAATTGGTGTTATCGTATCTCCTTGGTCTAGTAGAGATGCGGCAGTTCATGGCCATGGCTGTGGCAGGTCGGACGAAACTTGCGTCAAAATTATCATCTAACGGCATCGGCGCGAATCCAGCTCGATCGCCCCCAGGGAGCATCATTGTCCCAATCCAAATTCTTGAATCGCCAGAGCCTCTATCTGCGCCCAGATCCGGCCAGGGTCGTCGTCAGGCCCTTCAAACCGGCGACTGAGCCTCGCGACCTCAACCCGACTGATAAGGTCCGCGCCAATCATATCGTTGAGCGGGTGCTTCGGCTCGATGCCGAAGCGTCCGCGCAACAATTGAGCGAGGTGCTTGAAAACTTCGCAGGCCGCCACAGGAATTTGCTCGACATCTTTGAATCGCGCGCCGCCGAGATGGAGGACGCGCTCGAACCACATGCGCAATTGACTAAGACGCAACGTGGCTTGATCGGGGCTTATTTTCTTAACGAATATTCGTTCGAAGCCTCCGCCTTATTTAATCCAAGCATCGTCCGGCATCCCGACCAGACGGGCGCACCGGAACATGGCTGCCGATTTGTCTTGAGCCTTCGCGCCGTTGGCGAAGGGCATGTTTCATCGCTCACGTTCCGGTCCGGCACCATCGCTGCGGATGGCAGCGTATCCGTCGATCCAACCGCTCGTCTCGCGTCAGTTCCAATAGTTCGAAGCCGGACGTCCGTCGCCAATGGAGATGACGTCGAAGTGACTTTCGGGCCTAACGAAGAGCTGAGCGAGCGGGTCATCTTTCCGATCACCGAGGCCCAATCAAACGGCATCGAAGACGCGCGTTTCGTTGAATTCAACGACAGCGGACAGAAAACTTTCTATGCCACCTATACAGCTTACAGCGGCAGGGCGATTTGCTCTGAATTGCTCGCAACGACGGACTTCCAATCGTTCAGGATGACTCCGCTCAGCGGATCGGGCACGCGCAATAAGGGCATGGCCCTGTTCCCACGGAAAATCGATGGCCGCTATGCGATGATCGGTCGGCAGGACAACGAGAATCTTTATCTGATCTATTCCGATAACCTTTACTCATGGGAAGGTGGCCGATCCATCCTCCAACCCGAATATCCTTGGGAATTCGTTCAGATCGGCAATTGTGGCTCGCCCATCGAATTGGACGACTGCTGGCTGTTGCTGATCCACGGGGTTGGTCCGGTCAGGAAGTATTCGATCGGCGCCGTTCTTCTGGACAAGAAAGATCCCTCCAAGGTTATCGCGCGTTCGCGTGAGCCGCTGGTTCGCCCCGAGCCGACGGAACGCGAGGGTTACGTACCCAACGTCGTCTACACCTGCGGCGCCATGCGTCATAGCGACCAGATTATCCTGCCATATGCCGTGTCTGACACGTTCTCTAATTTCGCGACGATACCGATAGCAGCGTTGATGCAGGCGGTAGCGAGCTAGTGGCTCGCCGCGATACGGCGGTCGCCTCCCCCAAACTGGAACAATTGAGATGAGTGCTTTGACAGTGTCCGAGATCCCTATCGAGCGGCTGAGGTCGGAGATTGCGCAGCTTGAAGCAAGATACGACGGGATATTTGCACCGGGCGTCTATGCAGTGCTCGAAAAACTGAAACGCAAGCTCGCTGCGCTTGACAAGGCTCTTTGAGCGAATGCCGAGAGACATGCAGACCCTCTTCATTGGACAAACCTATATTGACGTCACCTTTCTGACCGATCGCATGCCAACGGGCGACGAGAAGCATGTGGCGTCGGCGTACGCAGTCTCGTTCGGCGGCAATGCGGTCACCGCGGCCTTTTGCTGTGCGAAGTTAGGACACGTGCCTGATGTGCTCACGACCATCGCCGATGATTGGCTTGGTCGCATGTTCCTGGACATGGCGGCCAAGTATGGCATCTCGATCCACGCCAGAAAGGTCCACACGTCATCGCTGTCGTTCATCATGCCGAATGATGGCAAGCGAGCGATCGTTCGTTGTCGTGATGACGATTATCTTCACCCGTTCCCTATCCTTCACCTCGCGGGCTGCCGCGCACTTCACCTCGACGGACACCAACCCGATGCCGCAATTCATTACGCAAAGCTGTGCCGCCAAACGGGGATTCTTACCTCGCTCGACGGTGGAGGACTACGGTCGAACACGCACGAACTTCTTGGCTTCATCGACGTAGCGATTGTAGCCGAACGCCTCTGCGAACAGATGGGCCATAAGCCGGCAGCGATGCTTGATTATCTCAAGAGCCGAGGGTGCCGGATTGGTGGAGTGACGCTCGGTGAGCGAGGCTTGATCTGGTACGACGAGGCGGGCGTCGTTCGGGAGTTCCCTGCTCTTGCCGTACCGTCGAATAGAGTTCTAGATACGAGCGGCGCTGGAGACGTGTTCCACGGCGCCTACATTCATTCCTATCTCACCAACCCTGCGATGAGTTGGGCGGAGCATTTCCGTTTCGCACGAGCAGCAGCCGCCTACAAAATCCAGCATCTTGGCAATGAGGCGGGCTTACCGAACTTGGCACAGATTGCTGCGGTCACACGTGAGTTCGAAACGCCTGTGCTTCGATGATTGCTTATCGGCAGGTAAGTTCGGCATGGGTCTGCGGAGGGCACCAGACTTGATTGCAAACTAAAAGCAGAGAAAAATACAATTCGAAATAAGCTCTTGTAACAAGAGCTTATGGCGCGCCCGAAGAGATTCGAACTCCTGACCCCCAGATTCGTAGTCTGGTGCTCTATCCAGCTGAGCTACGGGCGCTGAAACCGCTGCCGGGAAATCGGGCCGCGGAACCGAGGGATAGCTATCGCCTAAGGCTGCTATTGGCAAGGGTTGCCGGGCGAGACCCGCGCCTGCGCGCAATACGCTACGCGCTCGCCCGCTCGCCGCGCCGGGAATTGAGATCGACCGCGCGGTCGGGAATCGTGATGCTGAAGGTCGCGCCGATGGTTCCCGGCACCAGGCGGATTTCGCCGCCATGGGCGCGCACCAGTTCGGCGGCAATGGCCAGGCCCAGTCCAGCGCCGCCGGCCCGCGTGGAGCCCTGAAAGGCCTGGAACATATGGGTTCGCGCCTTTTCCGAGACGCCCGGGCCGGTGTCGGACACCTCGATGATCACCACACTGCCTTCGCGCCGGCCGGTGATGCGAATCTGGTCGCGGGCCGGATCGCGCGCGCCGCGCGCCTCCAGCGCCTGCACCGCATTGCGCGCGACGTTGACCAGGACGCGGAACAATTGATCGTGGTCGGCCTCGACGGTGAGCCCACGTTCCACCGATACGATCCAGCGAATCGGCACGTCGAGCCCGAGGCCGAGTGCCTCGTGCACTTCCTCGATCAGCGGCCCAACTTCGATGGTCTTGCGTTCGGGCGGCGGTTCCTGCGCGGCGCCGTAGGACAGCGTCGACTGGCAGAACGCGATCGCACGTTCGAGCGCGCGCATCAGCTTGGGCGCGAAGCGCTGCACCTTCGGATCTGGCAAAGTCGACAATTGGTCGGAAAACAATTGCGCCGACGCCAACAAATTGCGCAGGTCGTGATTGATCTTCGATACCGCCAGGCCGAGCGCCGCCAGCCGATTCTTCTGATGCAGCATTGAGGCGAGCTCGCGTTGCATGGCGGCGAGCTCCACTTCCGCCGTACCGATTTCATCGCTGCGGCCGGATTCGGCGATGATGCGTGCCGGATTTTCCGGATCGGCGCGGAATGTGATCATGTTCGCGGTGATCCGTCCCATCGGCCGCACCAGCAGGTAATGCAGTGCGAAGAACACCAGCATCGCTGTGATGCCAGAGATCGCCAGCGACAGCAGCAGGATGTTGACGGAAAAGGTCAGCATCGCCTTGCGCAGCGGCGCTTCGTCCAGAACTACCTCGATAAACTGGCCTTCCGCCATCGGCGCTGGGCCGACCAGGCGCAGCACATCGTCGTGCGCGGAGAATAACATGGTGTCGAAAGCATCCATGATGGCGTGCCACCACGGCACATTGCGCATATCGATGTCCTGCTCGATCTGCGACGGCACGTTGTCGGCAGCCAACAGACGGCGCTGCGTTCCCATCTTCATCGCCACTGTGCGCGCACCGATACTTTTCAGAATCTGCTTGGCAAGACTTTCCGGCACCATGCCGCTGGGCGCCGCGTCGAGCACCAGCGCGGCGGTGTGCGCGGCGGTCAAGCGGTCGTTGAGCCAGTTGAGTCGGAAATTGGCGATCGACGGCACGTAAATCAGAACTTCCGCCACCATCACGAACAGGACGGTGAGGAACAACAACTTGCCGGAAAGGCCGATGCGTGCGCCGAGCGCAGGGCGCGGCGCCGCTTGCGCAACAGGCTCGCTCGTTGGCTCGGTTCTTGGTTCCAAAAGTGCCTCAACCGAAGATTCGTAGCCAAGCTATGATGCGCCGCACCCAAGGGCTCGTCAAACTCGGCGTGTAATAGTCGATGGCCGCGCGTTTACCGATTTCCGACAGCGTCGGATAGGGCAACACAATGCCGGTGAGGCTGCGAACATTGAGCCCTTGCGCGATCGCCAAAGTCCACATCGCGATCAATTCTCCGGCCTGCGCGCCGACGATAGTGGCGCCTAAAATTTTACCTTTGCCGGTAGTGATGACCTTAATGTGACCATGCGTCTCGCGCTCGGCCTGGGCGCGGTCGTTGTCATGATAGGGCCAGCGTAAGATTCGGATCTTGAGTTTGCGCGCACGCGCCTGCGCCTCGGTCAACCCAGTCTGTGCCAGTTCCGGCTCGGTATAAGTCACCCATGGAACAACGTCGTTGTTCACCTTGACCGGCAGCCGGAACAGCGCATTTCGGATCACCAGTCCGGCGTGATAGTTGGCGGCGTGGGTGAACTGCAATTGTCCGGCGGCGACATCACCGATCGCGTAGACGCGCCGGTTGGTGGTCTTGAGCTTCTTGTTCACCGCGATGCCGGCGCGGTCGAATTTGATGCCGGCCGCGTCAAGATCGAGTCCATCGGTGGTCGACTTGCGGCCAGTGGCGACCAGCAGATGACGACCTTCGATGGTTTCCTCGCCGCCCGCGCCTTCGAACGTCACCGCCACGCGGCCGCCCACATAATTGACGCGCTCGACCCTGACGCCGCTGCGGATGACGACGCCTTCGCGTTCGAGCTGATCGAGCACGATCGCGGCACATTCCGGATCGTCCTTGGCGAGCGGCGCCGCCGCTTCCAGCACGGTCACCGCGCTGCCGAGCCGGCGGAAGGCTTGCGCCATTTCCAGGCCGATCGGACCGCCGCCGATGATAATGAGATGGTCGGGCCGCTCGTTGAGATCGAATACGGTTTCGTTGGTGAGATAAGGCCCCTCGTCGAGCCCTGGGATCGGCGGTAGCGCCGGCGTCGATCCGGTCGCGATCACGAAGCGGCGCGCGCGGATTTCATATTCGCCGCCGACCACGACGATCCTGCGGTCCTTGAATTTGGCGTGACCTTTGATGACCCGCACGCCCAGCCCGGTAAATCGCTCCGCCGAATCGGTCGGCGCAATCGCGGCGATCACGCGCTGCACGTGATCGTGCACCTTGGCGAAATCGACGTCGACGGCCGGCGCGCTCACCCCAAACGGTTCCGCACGGCGCATGAGTTCGGCGCGCCTTGCCGCCGCCAGCAGTGCCTTCGACGGCACGCAGCCGGTGTTGAGGCAATCGCCGCCCATTTTGTGCCGCTCAACGAGCACGACCGACACGCCGAGAGCAGCGGCGGCTGCGGCGACCGACAAGCCGCCGGAGCCGCCGCCGATCACGCAAATGTCGGGTTTGAGTGTTTCCGCCATGTCCTTTAAGATTTTGCCCTTAAAACTCTTGCCCGCAATAATAACTCAAATCTCACATCGCCGCGCGTGAGCGTGCGCGCAATCTTTTTACTACCACCGGTACCAAGGCCAGCAGGCCGAGCGCGATCAGCGCGCCGATCAGTTGCGGCGTCAACACGTCCTTGGCGTCGAAGACCATTTGACAATCGGTTCGGCCGGCCGCGAGGCAGCCGCTATTCGCGGCCTGCTGCGCGGCGATGACACTGTCGAGGCCCGTGCCTGCGAAGGCAAAGGCCAACGCGCCCGGAATGACGCCAAGCGCGGTCGCCGCAACGAACGGCGCCAGCCGCACACCGGCGAAGGCCGGCACCAAGTTGACCAGGAAGAAGGGAAAGGCCGGCACCAGCCGCAGGAACAAAAGATAGCTGAAGGCGTCGTCGCGGAAACCCTGCG
The DNA here is from genome assembly GCA_963770985.1 of uncultured Alphaproteobacteria bacterium. Classification (GTDB taxonomy): domain Bacteria; phylum Pseudomonadota; class Alphaproteobacteria; order Rhizobiales; family Xanthobacteraceae; genus Pseudolabrys. The sequence continues at coordinate 99,825 of CAVYRR010000008.1, forward strand.
CAAGTTGTGCGGCACGCGGGCCCGCCCGCCGCAGCAACGGCTCGCCCAGTGCCGTGCGCGCCACCAGGAAGATGAGCGTCGCGCCGATGGTGGCGCCAATCACGGCTGCCGATGCGCCAACTGCAACGCCGAACAGGAAGCCGCCAGCCACCGTGAGGAACACGGCCCCCGGCAACGACAGGGCGACGGCGGCGACATAGAGCGCGATGTAAGCGAGCACAGCCAGGGCCCGATGCGCGTTCACGAAGTCGTCTACGGCCATGCGGTGCCTGACCAGCGCCTCGAGCGAGATCCCGCCGCGTCCGACAAAGAGATAGGCGGCGACGGCAAACAGGCCGACCACGATCAGCGGCAGGAGCCGGCGTGCCAGGCTGCGCGGTCGATCGGCGGACGGCGGGATCGCGGACATCCGCGCTATATACACGAGATAAGCAAGCCTGCGGCCCAAGCGGGCTAATCTCACCGCCTTGTGAGCCTTTGTGACCGGAACGAAAAATGGCCCTGCGGCCATGCGCCGGGTCGCATTGACGCGCCCCAGCCCCTCCCTTATAAGCCGCGCAAATCGCGCGCCGATCCGTGCCTTTGCGGGTTTTCATGGCCGATCTTGGGGCAAGCTTGACGCCCTTATCGGCACGGCGCGACCACCGGAGAACTCATCGTGAAGCGGACCTATCAACCGAGCAAGCTTGTACGCAAGCGTCGTCACGGTTTCCGCACGCGCATGGCCACCAAAGGCGGGCGCAAAGTACTTTCGGCACGGCGCTCGCGCGGGCGCAAGCGGCTTTCCGCCTGACGGCGGGTACCCGAAGCCGCGCGCACTGCTTCCATGGAACGACTGAGGCAACGGGCGGATTTTCTGGCTGCGGCGTCCGGCATCAAGTCCGCTGCCACGGCATTCGTGCTGCAGGCGCGCAAGCGGATCGATGACGGGCCGGCGCGGTTCGGTTTTACCGTGTCGAAAAAGGTCGGCAACGCGGTCGAGCGGAATCGGGTGCGCCGCCGGTTGCGGGAAATTGTCCGGGTCGCCGGGTCAAACCGGATACGAACCGGACATGATTATGTGCTAATTGGCCGTCGCGCGGCGCTCAAGGTCCCATTCGCGCGGATTGCCGAAGACTTCGAGGGGGCGTTGCGGCGAGTGCATGCGGGGCGCAACGACAAAACGGCATACGGATGACCGATAACAAAAACACCATTCTCGCCATCGCGCTGTCGGCCCTGGTGCTGATCGCCTGGCAGTTCTTCTATGCCATGCCGCAAGAAAAGGCGCGGCAGGAGAAATTACAGGCCGAGCAGCTTGCGCAAAAGCAGCAGGCGCCGACGCAGCAAAGTCAGCCCGGCCAGCCGGCGCAAGTACCCGCGCAGCCGGGGGCGGCGCAGATCCCAGGTCAAGCGGCCGCGCCGGCCGCCGCCGCGCCGGTCACCCGCGCCGCGGCCCTGGCGGCGTCCCCGCGCGTCCCGATCGCGACTGACAGCTTGCAAGGCTCGATCGCGCTCAAAGGTGGACGCATCGACGATCTGGCGCTGGTCAAGTTTCGCGAGACGGTCGATCCGAAGTCGCCGCCGATCGTGCTGTTGTCGCCGTCGGGCAGCCCGGAACCGTTTTATGCCGAATTTGGCTGGACCAATGCCGCCGGCGCCAGTCTGAAGGTTCCCACAGCGGACACGGTGTGGAAACAAGCAAGCTCCGGCGCGCTCGGTATCGGCCATCCGGTGACGCTGACCTACGACAACGGTGAGGGCCTCGAATTCCGCCGCACCATCGCGGTCGACGACAAGTATCTGTTCACAATCAAAGACGAGGTAGCGAACAAGAGCGATAAGGCGATCTCGCTGTTTCCATTCGCTCTGATCTCGCGCCACGGTACGCCGAAAACGCTTGGCTACTACATCTTGCACGAGGGCTTGATCGGCAAGTTCGGCGACAAGGGTTCCGAGGAAGTCACCTATAAGACAGTCGAGGAAAAGAAGGAGATCGCCTATAACGCCACCAATGCTTGGCTGGGCATTACCGACAAGTACTGGGCGGCCGTGCTGCTGCCAAAAACAGATGCCCATGTGATCGCGAATTTCCGGGCCGACAAGTTCGGCACGCTCGAAACCTACCAGACCGACTACCTGCTTGACGCGCGGAGCATCGCGCCGGGAGCGACCGCAACGGCGGACGCCCGGCTGTTCGCGGGCGCCAAGGAAGTCAAAGTCGTCAACGATTACGAAAAACAGCTCAATCTCAATCATTTCGATCTGCTGATCGACTGGGGCTGGTTCTACTTCATCACCAAGCCGTTGTTCTCGTTGATCGACTACATCTACCGGCTGGTCGGCAATTTCGGCGTCGCGATCTTGATCGTCACCGTGCTGATCAAGGCGGCCTTCTTCCCGCTCGCCAACAAATCCTACGCCTCGATGGCGAAGATGAAAGCGGTGCAGCCGCAGATGGCCGCGCTGAAAGCGCGCTATCCCGACGACAAGGCCAAGCAGCAGCAGGAGCTGATGGCGCTCTATAAGAAGGAGAAGATCAATCCTCTGGCCGGTTGTCTACCGATAGCCATCCAAATTCCTGTGTTCTTCTCGCTGTACAAAGTGCTGTTCGTCACCATCGAAATGCGGCACGCGCCGTTCTTCGGCTGGATCCACGATCTGTCCGCGCCCGATCCGACCAATGTGTTCAACTTGTTCGGCCTCATTCCGTTCGAACCGACGGTCTTGCCGGTCATTGGTCCATTCCTGCATCTCGGCGCCTGGGCGATCATCATGGGCATCACCATGTGGGCGCAGATGAAGCTCAACCCGGCGCCGCCCGATCCGACGCAGGCGATGATCTTCAATTGGATGCCGCTGATCTTCACCTTCATGTTGGCGAGCTTCCCGGCCGGACTGGTGATCTACTGGGCCTGGAACAACTCGCTGTCAGTGGTGCAGCAAAGCGTGATCATGCGCAAACATGGCGCGAAGATCGAGTTAATCGACAATATCAAGGCGTTGTTCGTAAAGAAGAAGCCGCAGTAATTGCCAAGCAAAATGTTCTTCTGAAGTTCTGCCGACACGATGTTCTGGATCGCCGGGCGCCACACCGTAAGTCGTGACTTGCGGTGATTTTTTTCGGAAGTCGGGCAGACCCGACTTCCGGTGCGATTTCGTTTATGGTGCCGCCGATGGATAAATTCACCCGCGACGAGATCGAGGCCGGCCGGCGGCTGTTCACCGGCGAGTGGCGCTTTGCTGCCGCCGCCGGCTCGGCCGTCTCGCTGCCGCCGATGCGCGGCGCCGAGATCGCGCTCGCCGGCCGCTCCAATGTCGGCAAGTCGAGCCTGCTCAATGCGCTGACCGGCCGCAAGAACCTGGCGCGCATTTCGCGCACCCCCGGCCGCACCCAGGAGCTGATTTTTTTCACCGCCGGCGGTCCGCTCAACGTGGTGGATATGCCGGGCTACGGCTATGCGGCCGCCGCCAAGAGCAAGATCGCGGCCTGGACCGAGCTGATTCAAGACTACCTGCGCGGGCGCGCCAACCTCGCGCGCATTTACGTGCTGGTGGACGCCCGCCACGGCCTGAAAGACGCCGACGAGCCGATGTTCGATGCGCTCGGGCGCGCCGCCGTCAGCCATCAGATCGTGCTCACCAAATCCGACACAATGAAACCGGCCGAGCTGGCCCAACGCATCACGCAAGTCGAGGCCGCGCTCGCCAAGCGTCCGGCCGCCTACCCGACCGTGCTCGCCACCTCGGCCCATGACGGGACCGGCATCGCGGAGCTGCGCGCCGCGATTGCGCGGCTTCTGGATGAGCGAAAGCGCTAGGGCGACGGCATAAATCCGCGCGCCCGCAACGCGATGTTGGGTGCAACGATTAACCCGAATTCATGGAACCCAAACATGACATCAACCATTGGAAAAACTATAGTTTAATGAGGAAAGTTCGCCGTTGTGGCGAATGGAGGCGGGTTTGCTCGATTCGACGGCGATGTTTATTCCGCCGGCTCCGGTGCCGCGTTCAGAACCTCTCGGTCCGATCGCGCTGCTTCGCACGCTTAAGATCAATCCACTCGAAGCGTGGACGCAGGCGCATTTCGAACAGCCGATCGTCATGGGTGGACTGTCCATCGGTCGCGTCGCGGTGATCAGCGATCCGGCCGCGATCCGCCGCGTGCTGCTTGAAAATAGCGCCAACTATCGGAAAGACTGGGTGCAGAGACGCATCCTATCGGCGGGCCTCGCGAATGGACTGCTCAGCGCCGAGGGCAACCAATGGAAGACCCAGCGCCGCGCGCTGGCGCCGCTGTTCTCGCGCAAGACCGTGTTGGCATTCTCCGCTGCGATGGTCGATTCGGCGCACGCTCTGGTCGAGCGGCTCGCCCGGCACCAAGATCAGGTCGTCGACGTTGCGATCGAAGCGACCCGGACCACTCTCGACGTTCTGGAACGCACCATCTTTTCCGATGGGTTCGGCCGGGATGCGGAGGAAATCCGCGTGGCGATGAAAAGCTATTTCGACACGATTGGGCGGATCGATCCGCTCGACTTGCTCGGCTTGCCGGCGGTCGTGCCCCGGCCGAGCCGTTGGCGCTTGCGTCCCATGCTCCGGCTATTCGAGGAGGCGATCGATACGATTATTTCCACACGCCGTCGGCAAATCGCCCGGAACAAGCCCGACGTCCCGTGCGATATTTTGACACTCCTCCTCGAAGCGCGCGATCCCGAAACTGGCGAGGCGCTGCAGCGAAGTCGAGATTCGCGCAAATGTCCTCACCTTCATCGCCGCCGGCCAAGAAACCACGGCTAATTGTATCACCTGGTCGTTGTTTCTCCTGTCGCAGTCGCCCGAATGGCGGCAGCGCATACAAGCAGAGGCCGACCGGGAGTTCGGCGACGGCAGCGGCAACGTGGCCGATCGCCTCGTTGAAACGCGCGCCTTGGTCGAAGAGGCGAACCGGCTCTATCCGCCGCTCGCCGCTATGAGTCGTGTTGCGCTCGGATCGGATGAACTCGCCGACCGGCCGATTCGCCGCGGCACGATGGTGGTCATTGCGCCCTATGTGTTGCATCGCCACCGGGCGTTATGGATGAAGCCCGACTGTTTCGATCCGAACCGCTTCCTCAATGGTGCGCGCGAGAAGATCGACCGTTACGCATATTTGCCGTTCGGCGCCGGGCCGCGTATCTGCATTGGCGCCACTTTCGCCATCCAGGAAGCCACGATCGTCTTGGCGGCGATTATGCGGAGCTTCAATTTGGAGCTCGCGCCCGGACACGCGGTCTGGCCGGTGCTAAAGGTGACGTTACGGCCAAAAGGCGGCTTACCAATGATTGTCAGGCGGCGAATTCGCTGACCTTGTGATTCACAGGGATCGAACTACTCCGACCGTGATCACCTGAATCGATTGTTGACGTGTGTAACTCGGCCTATCATGGGCTGCGGCGGCCGCCATTGCCGCGGCCTATATAAAAACGCGCACAAACCGGGAGGGGAAACATGCCAGGGCGAAAGACCATTCGGCCAGTGACTCGGCGACAGGCCATCGCGACGATTGCGGGCGGCGTGGGGTTGCTAGCGGCGCCTTCGATTGTCGGCGCCCAGGCTCCGCTCACGGTCAAGTTCGTGCAGCAGCGCGGCCTGCTCTATCTGCCGATCGATGAAATGGTCACCGGCGGCATCCTGCAGCAGGAAGCCACCAAGCTCGGCCTTGGCAAGGTCGAAGCCACCGCTCAGACCTTGAGCGGCCCCGCGCCGGTGACCGACGCGTTGCTGTCGGGCTCGGCCGATTACGGCACCGCCGCACTGCCGTCCTTGCTGAACTTGTGGGACAAAACCCATGGTACCCCGAACGAGGTCAAAGCCGTCGGCACCGTGTCGAACGGCGCCATGGTGCTCTACACCATCAATCCGAACGTGAAGACGATCGCCGATTTCACCGAACAAGACCGCATCGCGGTGCCGTCGGTGCGCATATCGTTCAACGCGATGATGCTGGAAATGGCGGCGGAAAAAATCTGGAACGACCCGCATAAGCTCGATCATCTCACCGTCGGCCTCGGCCATCCGGACGCGGTCGCCGCACTGTCGGCCGGCTACGGCAAGGCCACCATCACCGCGCACATCGCGGTACAGCCCTTCACCGACCGCGGCCTTAAGATTCCGGGCGCGCATGTGGTCGCCGACAGCCGGGAGGTGTTCGGCGGACCGCTGACGCAGATCACGCTGCTGGCAACCAAGCAGACCAAAGAAAAGAACCCGGTATTGTTCCAGGCGGTCGCCAACGCGCTCAATGAATCGATCAAGGTCGCCAATGCCGACAAGCGCGCCGCCGCGATCCTATGGAAGAATGCGCAGAAAGCGTCGGAAAGCGTCGACGACTTGGTCGCCTTGCTCAGCGATCCCGGCTTCGAATTCACCGCGCAGCCGCACCGCATCGCCTACTTCGCGGCTTTTCTCCACCGTATCGGGAGCATGAAGACCAAGGTTGGCGACTGGAAAGAACTCTTTTGGGAGACCGCCTATAACCAGAAGGGCGACTGAGCATGGCACGCGCGACTTTTCGCCACCGAAAATAAGCGCTGACTCATTGTCGGATGCGCCAGACTTCGGCTCGAACTGGCGACGCAATACGATGTGGATGGCAATGCTAATGTCTGGTGTTGGCGTTACGCGGCGGCCGTTGTTCAACAAAGACTGACGACGGTGTCTCGATATTTGGCACCGTCAATCGTCACATCCCGCCATCGCCGATGATGCTATAGGGCGCCCAGAACAGCGGATGCGCATAGGCAAATAGCATCGTCCCCTTCTTGTCGATGAAGCCCTTGTTATCGAGCAACGCTATCATGGATTCGCGCAAGGCCTCGCTGCGCGACAGTTTCAGGTTGGTAGTTTGGCGGCGGAACAGCTCGCTGGTGATTTCACGCGCCGACTGCGAATCGACCGACCAGTTGGTCACTAGCAGCGCCCGCGCGCCGGCGTAGAAAAATGCTTGGCCGAGACCTGACGCGGCTTCCGCGCCCGCGCCCGCTGCAGCGCCGGTGTTGCAAGCCGACAGCACGACCCAATCGGCGTCAAGCTTGAGTGAAATGATTTCCTCCATCGTCAGCAGGCCATCGCCTTTGATGCCGGCGACGTCGGGCGCAGTGAGTGCAAGCGCCGGCTGAGTGAGGCCATTGAGTTCTCCCGTCGCCAGGCCGTGGGTAGCGAACACAATGATTTTGTAGTGCGACAGGTCGGTCGTCTTGACTGTTTCTTCGTTGGCCTTGACGCCGAGCAGCAGCGCCTTGGATGGATCTTCTCCGAGCGCGCGCGCAATCGCCTTTAGCTCTTCCGCGGTGTCGGGTAGTGCGGGCAATTGCGCAAGCTCGGCGCTGTCAACACCTTCAAGCTTTGGACTTGACCGCCTTTTCAACGGCAGGCCGCGAGTCGTCATGGCGACTTGCACGGACGCCTCGACGTGCTCTTGTTCGGCATTCGCCTGCTGCTTACTGAAGATCGGATCTCCGAATCCGATCATCAGTTCCCGCTTTGACGAGCCCGGTGGCATTTGCCGCAATGTGCGCAGCGCGGCGGCCGAAGGCACCACGCTCACCGCGTGCGTGCGCGCGAGCCAAGCCACATTGCGGTAGCCTGCGAACAACGGCCCGTTGCCGTCATCCACTTTCGCTGGTGCGGTCGGCAGAAGCGATAGCGGCAACAGACCGAGCGCGCCATTAGCGACCACGATCAGGTTCTTGGCCGGCTTCCATCCGGTCTCGACCGGCTTGAGCAGTTGCTCATAAAGTCCATAAGCAAGGTCGAGATCGAACGGCGGAATATCTGCGATTGTCGCTGCCTCTGGCTCCAGTGCTTCGCGCAGCTTGCGGATTCGGCTCTCCAAATCGCCGGCGCTCGCATGAATGACGGCGAACGCCACCTTGCCGTCTTTTGGTACGGCCCAAACGAAACTGAGGTCGCGTCCGAAATAGAACGACAGCAGCGCCTCGTCGGGCTTAAGTACCGCCTTAATCTCCTCGACCGAAGGTGGTTTTGGATCAATCAATTCCGCGTAGCGCGGAAACCGCTTGGCTATTTCGGCGCGTTCCTTATCGCGTTTGCCGCGCATTATTGCGATCGAAGCTTGCAGCGTCTTAACTGTGGTCTCATCACGTTGGCCGGAGGGAAGCGACAGCACATTATTAAGCGTGCCTAGCTGCGCATTCACGCGCTTCACGAGATCCTGCTCGTCGCGAATGAGGTCGGCAAGCGCCGGATCATTGGCGCCCATGCGCGCACTTGAGGCCGTCAACGACTGCTGGACCGAACGGCCGCGGATGGCATCGGCCAAAGTGAACGTCTCGATCGCGGCGGCTTCTCTATCGCCACTGCGACCGCGGTCGAGCAACGCGATATAGGATTCGACGATGTTGCGTAGGCGTTCGCTGCGCGCGGCCACAAGCGTCGCGCTATCGTCGGAGGTTTCGCTCGCGGCCGCCAGCAACACAGGGATCGCGGCGCGGAATTCGCGCGTAGCCTCGACGTCCCGATTTGCCCGCATATAGCCGATGGCCAGAATGCCATGCGCGATGGCGGTGTCGTATCGCCCTTCACCGAACCGGGCGGAATTGCGCTTAAGAAGCTTCTCGGCCGAGGCAATGCCGCGGTCGATTTGACCCGCAGCGTAGAGCGCGGAGATGTGTGTGCCGTCGAGATCGAAGACTTCGCGCCGCGGCGCATCCCAATTCGCCATCGCGCGATCAAGCTCAGCGTAAATCGCGATCGCCTCTTTACGCTTGTGCTGAAGGGCGAGAATTGCGGCAAGGCGCGACAAGTAGGTCACGGTCGATTGAGATTCGGCAGCAACGCCCAACGTGCCGTTAATTTCGAGCGCGACGCGCATAAGTTGCTCAGCTTCGCCATAGCGGCCTTGCTCGACCAGCACGGCGGCGAGTCCCATGATGTACATGGGCGTAGCGGTGTTGTACTTGCCGTGGTCTTTGAGGCGCGCGAGCAAAGCGCGCCGCGCATCGGCTTCCGCCTGCGCGAACTTCCCTTGCTTGGCCTCCATGCGGGCTTGCGCGAGTATTAACAAATCGGCGGCTTGCTGCATCTGGGATTCGGGCGGTGGATTTGGCGCGCTCAACAATGCTTTGATCGATGTCCGCTTGCGCAATTCCGCCACCCGGTAGGATTTCTCGGCCTGGGCATATTCGCCACGCGCCTCATAAAGGATGGCGCGCGTCTTTTCGACGTCAGCCTCCCACGATTGGCCCCTCAGCGCATAGTTCTGTCGCCACCCTGGCAGCCCGCTGGTTCGTGCCTCTTTGAGCAACGTGGCGCTGCGATTAAAATAGGCTTCGGCCTGGGCGATGTCTCCCAGGCGCACGAGAATTCCGACAATGTTAAGAACGCCATTGAAGAGATAACCTCTGGCACCCGGCGCATCCGTGTTGCGAAGCTGCTGTTGAAAGATATCCAGCGCTCTCTTGGGATCGCCGGCAGCTGAATACTGCAGCCCGGCAAACTGTTCCAGGCGGCCGAGTAAATTTGCATCGACGGCGCCGCGCCCGGCCTCTATCGCTTTGATGGCGTCATCGGTCGCCTCGTTCAGGCGGCCGAGCGCCGCGCGCGCAGTACCGCGCTTGTAATAGAGGCGCGCGAGTTCGACGCGCGACGCATGGCTTGGAACGGTAGCATCGGCTTCCGCTTTCAATGTCGCGATCTTGGCGGCGTCCGGCTTTTCGCTGTCGAGGATGGCGGTAATGTCGGTGATGGTGCGCGGCGGGGCGACGAACGTGGTGGGCAGCGCCTGCGCCTGCTTCTCGATCTCTTCGCTCGGACCTTTCTCGGTCGGGAGCGCGACCGGCACATTGGCGCGACCGTTGGCAGCGTTGAGCGCCTTGACCACACAAGCTCGGACATGGGGCTTGGCCTGCTCGCGGCATGCCTCGCGGTCGCCACTTCCGCCGCGCATGCACTGCTGCACGAGGGGCCGCCCAACGGAGGCCCGGCAATCTTCGATCGCCTGCTCTTTTGTCAGAGCCAGTGCTGGCCGCGCGCCGACCGTTATCAGCAAAAATGAGAGTCCGGTGAGCCAAATCCGCTTTCGCGTCGCCAAGGCGGTTCTCCGCTCGGGCATATACCTGCAGGCCACGTAGGGTAACCGGATTCCCGATTTGCGGGAAGCAGCATCCGCCCCCCGGCGGCTTAAGGTCCATTGAAATCTGATATCTTTCCCGCTGGCGGAGGACGGGATAAAGTGGCCATTGGCATGGCTTTCTCGGCTGCTAGACACGCTCGAACGCGAATAGACTGGGCACTCCCAATGAGGTCAATGGTTATTGGCTGTTGTCTGCTTGCGCTCCTAATGAGCGGTCACGATGCCAATGCCGGAATCGTACTCATCAAGCCTGAAGAGGCGGCCTTACCGTCGCCGCCCGAGGCTCCGAGTGTCGCTTTAGTTACGCGTGGGATTACGCGTCGCCCCGGCGTGACGTTAACGTCGCCGGAAGCGAGCGTGACCTCACCGTTCAATCTAGAATTCAAATTCCAAGCACATGGCGGCAGCAGCATCAACTTGGATTCCTTTCATTTGATCTACATGAAGAATCCCAATGTCGACCTGACGGCGCGCGTCAAACCTTACGTGACGGCGAGTGGTGTCGGCATGATGGGTGCCGAGGCTCCTCCCGGGCGGCATGTCATCAAGGTCAGAATTTCCGACAGTGATAACCGGGAAACGTCCGCCGTTTTCGTCCTTAATGTGATTAAGTAGCGCCCGCGATGCAGTGCCCCTACTGCGCAGAGGAAATCTTGGACGCGGCGATCGTCTGCCCGTACTGCCGGCACGACCTGGCTCCATCCAGGCATTTGATCGATGAAAACCAGGCGCAGAAGGATGAGATCGAGAAGCTGCGTGCGGAGGTGACCGCATTGCGCGCGCAGAACGAGCGCGCCCAGGCCGACGCGCAGATGATCGCGCGCCGCAGGGCGGCTCCTTTACAGGCGATCGTTGGGGAATTGGTGAGCTATAGCCTCGTTCCGATTGCGCTCTTGTTGCTCGCGCATTTCCTGATCATCCTGGTATGGGATCGGCCGACGCTCTATCTTCGCATCGTTTCGATAGCGATTCCGATGCCGTTCGGCTTTGCTCTGATTCGGCGCGATCAGAGAAATCTTACTTGGGTTGCTATCATCGGAGCAGCAGTCAGTTTGCTGGCAATCCTTGGCATGTCAGCCGCCGTGGCGATTCATGACCACCTACCGATCCTGCCGTCGAATACGCAAGAATGGAATGAAGATCTGCAATATTTCATAAGCATTGCCTTGGCATTCATCACCGGCGGGCTGCTGGCGATGCTTTTGCAGACCAGATCGCATCTTGTAGCCGCCCCTAGCCGCACTGCCCAATTGGCCGTCAAGCTCGCACCATTGCTTGGATCGAATCGGCGAAAATTGATGAAAGGCAAGAATGCCAAGATGATCGCGACGGTGGAACGGGCTCTCGGCATCCAGAGGATCGTGACCGGCGTGGTGGCTGCGGGCACAACGGCAGGTTCAATCTATACAGGCGTGATGAGCGTTCTGCATTAACCTGTTCGGCTTGCCGACAATTCGTGTTCGTGATCAAGCTCGGGACCGCCAAGGTGCTCGGCTGCACCGTTGCGCAATCCTTGCTCATCGCCGTCGATCAGCGGGTCGAATAAGGGCGCTGTTTGCTGCGCTGCATGAGTCCGCTTGTGGCACTTAGCGCGGACATCGTGAGTTATTCGCCGGATGTCCGGTATTGGGGGGGGAGCGGAGCTAGGGGGAAGCATATTTACTCGGTTTAAATCGCTGAGGTGCCCGGAAGAAAGCGCTAACTCATTATCGAACGGCGCCGACTTCGGCTAGAACCCTGCGGCGTTTCAACGGAAGGCCGGCGCGATGGGCAAAGCCCCCTTCGATTACATGAATCGCGTACAGTGGATATCGAACGACATTCTGCGTGCGAACGGGGGACCGCTACAGCCCTTCAGCCTCTTTACGCAATCGCGCTTCTTCGGCGCGCTTGTGCTCTTCATATTGCCGCCGCTGCGCATAATGTGGGTCATCGAGGACGATACGCCACGCCTGTTCCACGGTAGCCTTTTTTGATGCTCGTTCCTGCGTCCGCCATTTCCATGCGAGCCATACGATGGACAAGACCACAAAAAGGAGAATGCTAAACTCTAACATTCGCTCTGCCTCTCGACCGCTTGCGGCCCCTGTTATGCATTACTCAAAAATCTGCCTAAATTCAAATTCCCCCGCATTGGCATAGATCAAATTTCCTGAACGGGCGTTGACCGTTACGCCGCATCGCTTTTTGCCATCGGCTTTGGCGCGTTGGGATTGGTTGGCCGGCGCAGGCAGTGGAAGGCTGCGGCATTTGTGCCCGAAAGAAAGCGCTGACTCATTGTCGGGTGCCGCCTACATCGGCTAGAACCCTGCAGCCTTTCAAGGAACGCCCGATGAGCAAAGCCCCCAAAATCGACCCGCAGACGCAGGCACGCATCCTGTCGGAGGCGCTGCCGCACATGCAGCGCTATGACGAGGAAATCGTCGTGGTCAAATACGGCGGTCACGCCATGGGCCAGGAGCAGACCGCGCGCGACTTCGCCAGCGATATCGTCCTGCTCGAGCAGACCGCGATCAATCCGGTGGTGGTGCACGGCGGCGGTCCGCAGATCGCGGCCATGCTCAAGAAGCTCGGCATCAAGTCGGAATTCGCCGGCGGCCTGCGCATCACCGACGCCGCCACCGTTGAGATCGTCGAGATGGTGCTGGCCGGCTCGATCAACAAGCAGATCGTCGGCTACATCAATGCCGCCGGCGGCAAGGCGGTCGGGCTGTGCGGCAAAGACGGCAACATGGTCACCGCGCGAAAGGTGACGCGCACCGTGGTCGATCCGGATTCGAATATCGAAAAGGTGGTCGATCTCGGGTTCGTCGGCGAACCCGAGAAGGTCGACTTGACCGTGCTCAACCACGTGCTCGGCAAAGAAATGATCCCGGTGCTGGCGCCGGTGGCGACGTCGGCGAGCGGCGGCACCTTCAACGTCAATGCCGATACTTTCGCCGGCGCCATCGCTGGCGCGCTCAAGGCCAAGCGCCTGCTGCTGCTCACCGACGTGCCCGGCGTGCTTGACGGTTCGAAGAACCTGATCAGCGAGCTTTCCGTGGCCGATGCCCGCAAGTTGATCGCCGACGGCACCATCTCAGGCGGCATGATCCCCAAGGTGGAAACCTGCATCTATGCGCTCGACCAGGGCGTGGAGGGCGTGGTCATCATGGACGGCAAGATCCCGCACGCCGTCCTGCTCGAATTGCTGACCGACCACGGCGTCGGCACGCTGATGCATCGCTGAGGCGGCCGATCGGCTAGCATGGCCGCATGATTCGCGGTTCAACCTGCATCCTTGCAGTGGCAAGCGCGATAGGCGTGGCGCTGGCCATGCCGGCGCAGGCCGAACTGACTTTGTGCAATCGAACCAGCTATCGCGTCGAAGCGGCAGTCGGACTGGAAAAGCGCGCCAACGTCGCGACCCGCGGCTGGTTTCGCATCGACCCCGGCGCCTGCCGCCAGGTCGTAGATGGGCCACTCGATGTGGATATGGTCTATCTGCATGCGCGCACGCAGCCCGTCTACGGCAGCGCGCCGCTGCCCCAGGCAAACCATGCCGACCTGTGCATCCGCGACGGCAACTTCGAGATCGCCAATGCGCGCGGCTGTCCGGTAAGTCAGCAGGCGCGTTTCACCGCCGCGCAGCCGTCCAATTCGCCGAAGGGGCCGACGGTCAATCTGGCGGAAGAAGCCGACTACGACGACGCGCAGGCGCGGCTCGCCGGCATCCAGCGCCTGTTGACGATCGCCGGCTATGACGCCTATCCGATCGACGGCGTTGAAGGCGCCAAGACGCAATCGGCAATCGCAAAATTTGTGGCCGACCGCAAACTGTCGGCAGAAAGCATATCGCAGCCGGGTTTTTTCGATACGTTGCTGGCCGCCGCCTCCAATCCGGAAAACGCCGGTTTCTCCTGGTGCAACGACACCAAATACCCGGTGATGGCCGCGCTCGGCCTCGTCGAAATGGGCGCAATCGTCACCCGCGGCTGGTATCGCGTCGAGGCCGGCAAATGCCTGCGGCCCGATTTGCGCGGCGACCCGCACCGGTTCTACAGCTATGCCGAGGCGGTCGACGGCAACGGCCGCACGATCCAGCGCGGCGATGCGCCGCTGTCTTGGGGCGGCAATGTTGCGCTCTGCACACGCGACGGCAAGTTCGAGGTGAGCAGCCACAAGGACTGCACGACGCGCGGCTTGAACACTGCCGGCTTTGCCGTCATCGATACCGGCGGCCAGCCGTTGACCACCGTGCGTTTCCGGGAACCCTGAACATAATAAGTCGGTTTTTTGGGCGCTTATGCTGCTTTGCGGCTGGGCTTATTCATGAGATATTGCGCCCGGGGAGACACGTTCTCATGACCGACTGCCCTTGTCGCGTGCTGATGGTCTATCCGCGCTTCGCGTCGGACTCTTTTTGGGTCTACACGCCGGCGTGCGAAATCGTGGGCGCCCGCTATCCGACGGCCCCCCTCGGAATGATCACGGTCGCGGCCATGCTGCCGTCCGACTGGGAGATACGGCTCGTCAATCGCAATACCGAGGACTTGGCGGAGGGCGATCTGGAATGGGCCGACATGGTAATGACGGGCGGCATGCTGTTCCAGCAGGCCGACTCGCTGCGCATTACGGCGATGGCCCATGCCCTCGGCAAACCGGTTGTGGTCGGCGGACCTGACGTCTCCTCGCACCCTTACGTCTACGACGCATGCGACTTTCAGATTCGCGGCGAAGCCGAGAGCGTCATCGACGACTTCATCGCCGCGTGGCAGGCCGGCAAACGCTCGGGCGTCTTCGAAGGGCCGAAATTCCAGGCCGACGTCACCAAGACGCCGATCCCGCGGTTCGATCTGCTCAAGTTCGACCAGTATCTCTATATCGGCGTGCAATTCTCGCGCGGCTGTCCATTCACCTGCGAGTTCTGCGACATCATCGAGCTCTATGGCCGCAACCCCCGCGCCAAAACGAACGAGCAGATGCTGGCCGAGCTCGACCGGCTCTATGAGCTCGGCTATCGCGGCCATGTCGATTTCGTCGACGACAACCTGATCGGCAACAAGAAGGCGGTGAAAGCCTTCCTACCGCATTTGAAGACGTGGCTCGAACAGCACGACTATCCGTTCGAGTTCTCGACCGAGGCCTCGCTCAATCTCTCCGACGACGAGGAACTGCTGCGGCTGATGCAGGAGGCGAATTTCTTCGCCGTCTTTGTCGGCATCGAAAGCCCCGACACCGAGACGCTCAAGCAGATGCGCAAGAAGCAGAATACGCGGCGCAACATCGCCGAAAGCATTCATCGCATCTATGCGCACGGGATGTTCGTGACCGCGGGCTTCATCGTCGGCTTCGACACCGAGAAGGGCTCCGTCGCCGAGCCCATGATCGAGCTGATCGAGGACACGGCCATTCCCGTGGCCATGGTGGGACTGCTCTATGCGCTGTCGAGCACGCAGCTCGGCCGCCGCCTCACCAAGGAGGGACGCCTGCATGCCGGCCACGACGTGCAGGTGACCGGCGACGGCGACCAATGCACCGCCGGCCTGAACTTCGACACGCTGCGGCCGCGCGCCGACGTCTTGCGCGATTACCGTGACGTGCTCCAGCAAGTCTACGATCCGGTTGCCTTCGCCGGCCGCCTCAAGCGCCTTTCGGGCATGCTCGACCGCTCGAAGGGACGCCGTGAGCCGCCGGCCGGCGACATCAAGCTCAAGGCCGGCTCGATCGCGACCGTGCACAAGATCATGAACCAGATGCCGGACGTGCGGGAGATTTTCTGGAAGACCTTCACCGAGTGCGCGACTAGCAACCCCAAATCGGTGCGGTTCCTGGTGTTGATGATGGCCATCTATCTCCATGTCGGACCGTTCTCGCGCAAGGTCATTGCCACCATCGACCGCCAGATTGCGGGCCAGCACAACCAGCCGCCGCCGAGACGCCCAGTTGCTCCGGAAACGGCGGCGGCCGCGATGTGACGCGCGGCCACTCGCAAACGCAGCCCTATCAGCCTTGACGCCATCACATCGCACTTCGCGCGGATTCGCCCAGGTCGATACTTGGGTGTTCGATCTCGACAACACGCTTTATCCGCATCATTTGCTCTGGCAGCAGGTCGACGATCGCATTCGCTCTTACGTCGCCGAATTCCTTAAGGTGTCGAAGGACGAGGCGTTCCGCGTGCAGAAGGACTATTACAAGCGCTACGGCACCACCATGCGCGGCTTAATGTCCGAACACGGGCTCAACCCGGATGACTATCTCGAATACGTCCACCAAATCGACCACTCGCCGCTGGAGCCCAATCCGGAGCTCGGCGCGGCACTAGAAAAATTGCCGGGGCGCAAGCTCATCCTTACCAACGGCACTCGCAAGCACGCCGACGCGGTGATGCGGCGGCTCGAAATCGACCGACATTTCGAGGACGTGTTCGACATCATCGCCGCCGAGCTCGAGCCCAAGCCGGCCGCCAAAACCTACGAACGCTTCCTGGCGCGCCACGACGTGAATGCGGCCAAGGCCGCCATGTTCGAGGATCTCGCGCGCAATCTGGAAGCGCCGCATGCGCTGGGCATGACGACGGTGCTGGTGGTGCCGGAAGGCCAGCGCGAGGTATTTCGCGAGCACTGGGAATTGGAAGGCCGCGACGAGCCGCATGTCGACTACCTGACCGACGATCTTGCCGGATTTCTTGAGCGAATCCTCAGTCCATCCGGCGCGGCTTGACATCCCCTGCCCGGCCCCCGACAAACCGCTCCGAACGAAGCGCCGGGTTGCCCCATGTCCAACGACAAGCTTGCCAAAGTTATCGACGACGCCTTCGAGAGCCGCGACAAGATCGGCCCGAAGACCAAGGGCGCGGTGCGCAAGGCGGTTTCCTCAGCGCTCGACCTGCTCGATCGCGGCGAGGCGCGCGTCGCCGAACGCCAGGCCGACGGCCGCTGGCAGGTCAATCAGTGGCTGAAGAAAGCGGTGCTGCTGTCGTTCCGGCTCAACGACATGAGCGTCATTGCCGGCGGACCGGACAAGGCGGTCTGGTGGGACAAGGTCGATTCCAAGTTCAAGGGCTGGAACGCCGCGCGCTTCCGTAAAAGCGGCTTCCGCGCCGTGCCGGGCTGCGTGGTTCGCCGCTCGGCCTATATCGCGCCCGGCGTGGTGCTGATGCCGTCCTTCGTCAATCTCGGCGCCTATGTCGATAGCGGCACCATGATCGATACCTGGGCCACTGTCGGTTCCTGCGCGCAGATCGGCAAGAACTGCCACATCTCCGGTGGCGCCGGCATCGGCGGCGTGCTCGAGCCGCTGCAGGCCGGGCCAGTGATCATCGAGGACAATTGTTTCGTGGGCGCGCGCTCGGAAGTGGCCGAGGGCGTGATTCTGCGCACCGGCGCGGTACTGTCGATGGGCGTGTTCCTCGGCGCCTCGACCAAAATTATCGATCGCGCGAGCGGACAAGTGCTGCAAGGCGAGGTGCCGGCTTATTCCGTGGTAGTGCCAGGCACGCTGCCCAGCAAAAACGGCGGCCCCGGCCTCTACTGCGCGGTGATCGCCAAGCGCGTAGACGAGCGCACGCGCTCTAAGACCAGCATCAACGAACTGCTGAGGGATTAAGGGAATGCCTCGTCCGTCGACTCAGCTCCCGTTCATTCCCGCGCAAGCGGGAATCCAGGGCTGCGAATTGAGAGGTAGCACGTTTTGGCTCTGGGTCCCCGCTTTCGCGGGGACGACCGGCTGAGCTATGACCGCCGATCCCGTTGCCCTTGCCCGCGATCTGCTGCGCTGCCCTTCGGTGACGCCGAAGGAAGGCGGCGCGCTGGCCTATCTGGAGACGGTGCTTGCCGCGGCCGGATTCGCCGGGCACCGCATGACCTTCAAGCAGCCGGGCACTGACGACGTCGAAAATCTTTACGCCCGTATCGGCACAGCAAAGCCGCATCTTGTGTTTGCGGGTCACACCGACGTCGTGCCGCCCGGCGACGAGAAGGCGTGGAAATATCCACCCTTTGCCGGAGAAACCGACGGCGCCGAACTTTATGGCCGCGGCGCAGTGGATATGAAAGGCGGCATCGCCTGCGCGCTCGCCGCCGTGCTTGATTATCTCAGCCACCATGACGGCAAGCCGAAAGGCTCGATCTCGTTCCTGATCACCGGCGACGAGGAAGGCATCGCGGTCAACGGCACGCCAAAGCTTCTGCAATGGGCGGCGGAACGCGGCGAGAAATTCGATCACTGCATTCTGGGTGAGCCGAGCAATGTGAGTGCGCTGGGCGATACCATCAAGATCGGCCGCCGCGGCTCGCTCAACGGCCACCTGATCGTGACGGGCAAGCAAGGCCACGTCGCCTATCCGCAACGGGCGGAAAATCCGATCCGCGGACTGGTGACGCTTGTTGCGGCATTGCAAGCCGAGCCGCTCGATGCCGGCAGCGCACTATTCCCGCCCTCGCATCTGGAATTTACCTCGGTCGACGTCGGCAACAAAACGGTCAACCTCATCCCGGGTGAGGCGCGCGCGCGTTTCAACATCCGCTTCAACGACAAGCACACGCTCGACTCGCTGAAAGCGCTGATCGAACGGCGCGCGGCCAAGGCTGCTGCCGGGAAAATCAAATTCGCGTTTCAGTGGGAGCCGTCGAACGCCGGCGTGTTCGCCGTCAAGCCGGGGGCATTCACAGAAATGGTGACGGAGGCGATTGCGAAAGTCACCGGCCGCAAACCGGAACTCTCCACCAGCGGCGGCACCTCCGATGCGCGTTTCATCACGCAATATTGCCCGGTGGTCGAATTCGGCCTGGTCGGACAGACCATGCATGCCATCGACGAGCGCGTACCGCTCGCCGACTTGCGCGCGCTGACGACGATCTACCGGACGATTCTCGACCGCTATTTCGCCGGGTAATCCACCCGCATCAGATAAAGCCCGTCCGGCGGCGCCACTTGCCCGCAGGCGGTGCGATCGCGCGCGTGAAGGACGCGAGTGAGATCGTCGGCGCTCCATTTGCCCTCGCCGGCCATCACCAGCGAGCCAACCATCGAGCGCACCTGGCTGTGCAGGAACGAACGCGCCGACGCCCGCACAGTCACGTCGTCGCCGTCGCGCGCAACGCTAAGCACATCGAGCGTCTTCACCGGCGATTTGGCCTGGCATTCGGTGGAACGGAAGGTGGTGAAGTCGTGCTTGCCGATCAGCCGCTGCGCGGCGGCATGCATGGCCGCGGCATCGAGCGGGCGCGGCACCCGCCAGGCGTGTCCGGCATCGAGCGTCAGATCGGCGCGCCGGTTGATGATGCGATAAAGGTAGTGCCGCTTGATCGCCGAGGTCCGAGCATTGAAATCCTCAGCTGCATGCTCGGCGGCGAGGATCGCTATAGGATAGGGCCTTATATGAGCATTAAGTCCGTCGCGAATTGTGTCGGTGTCCCAGTCCTTCGCCAGGTCGACATGCGCCACCTGCCCGCGCGCGTGCACCCCGGCATCGGTGCGGCCGGCGCCCTGCAGCGCGGTCTTTTCGCCCGATAGCGCCTCGATTGCCGCCGTCAGGACGCCCTGCACGGTCGGCCGGTCGGCCTGGATTTGCCAGCCGGCGAAGGGGGACCCGTCATATTCGATGGTCAGCTTGTAGCGGGGCACGTTTGATTCACCTCAAATCCGGCCGCGGGGGGCTTCTTATACTAAGGCTTGAATATGAGGGCCTTGTCCATGAAGCGTGAGTTCAAGCGGCAAATCGTCGACCTGCTCAACGAGCATCGTATCATGACGATCGCCACAAACCGGGCCGACGGCTGGCCGCAGGCGACCGTGGTCGGCTATGGCAATGACGGGCTGGTCATCTACTGCCTGGATTGCCCGCGACAGCCAGAAATACAGCCAATATCATGCGCGATCCGCGCGTTTCGCTGGCCATCGCCAAGGACTACCCGCAGCCGCTGCAGATCAAGGGCCTGTCGATCGCGGCCACCGTCGACCGAGGTCACCGACACAGGCGAGATCGACCATGTCGCCGAGATTCTCCTGCAACGCTATCCCGAACATAAGGTCATGCCGCGCCCGGACCCGCACGCGGTGCCGACGCTGCGGCTGACGCCGGAGATCGTTTCCGTCATCGACTATTCCAAGGGCTTCGGCCACAGCGACCTGGTGCGCGTCACCGACAACGATCTCGCCGAATTCATCGAGGCGCGCCGGCATCATTGGGCGGGATTTCACGCCGACCTAGCGCGCGGGTTCAAGAACCTGTCGCACCGGCCTTGACCGGCGTGCCGCGCAGGAAATCCTCCGCCGCCATCGGCTGCTTGCCGGCGCGCTGCACTTGCGTGAGCCGCACCGCGCCGTCGCCGCAGGCGATGGTCAGCTGATCATCGAGCACTGTGCCGGGCGTCACCGCTACCTTCGCCTTTGGTCGAGCGCAGCGCCTTGATGCGCACGCCGCCGAGATCGAACCAGGCGCCGGGAAATGGCGACAGGCCGCGGATGTGGTTGTGCACCTCGCGCCACGGCTTGCTCCAATCGATGCGGGTCTCGTCCTTGCCGATTTTGGCGGCGTAGGTGACGCCCTGCTGCCGGCTGCGGCGTGAGCGTCAGCGAGCCGCGCTCCATCGCAGCCAGTGCGCGCAGCATCAGATCGGCGCCGAGCCGCGCCAGCGCGTCGTGCAGGTCGCCGGCCGTCATATCCGCACCGATCGCGATACGCTCCGCCATCGCCATGGCGCCGGTGTCGAGACCTTCGTCCATCTGCATGATGGTGACGCCGCTCTCCTCGTCGCCCGCCATGACGGCGCGGTTGATCGGTGCGGCGCCGCGCCAGCGCGGCAACAGCGAAGCATGCACGTTGAAGCAGCCGAGCCGCGGCGCCTCCAAAATAGGTTTGGGCAGAATGAGGCCGTAGGCCACCACCACTGCCGCATCGGCCTTGTGCGCGCGGAAGGCGGCCTGCGCCGCTTCGTCCTTCAGCGTCTTCGGCGTGAACACCGGCAGGCCGAGCCGGCGCGCCTCGCGTTCGACCGGCGTCGGCTGCAATTCCATGCCGCGCCCGGCGGGCTTAGCCGCGCGCGTATAGACCGCCGCGATCTCGTGCCCGCGCGCGGCCATCTCGACGAGCGTCGGCACCGCGAAATCGGGCGTGCCCATGAAGATCAGGCGCATTCAGGCACCCTACGATGCAGCGATATCAGCCGATATGATGCGAAGGCTCTTTGTCCTCGGACAGCGGCTTTACCGGCTCGCCCTTCTTCGCCGCCTTCTTGAACCGCTTCATCACCATGTCGCGCTTGAGCTTGGAGATATAGTCGATGAACAGAATTCCGTTGGTGTGGTCGATCTCGTGCTGCAGACAAGTGGCGAGCAGGCCGGTGGCCTCGATCTCGCTGCGGCGCGCCGTCGAGATCGAGATATTTGACGCGCACCGCCGACGGCCGTTCGACCTCCTCGTAATATTCCGGGATCGACAGGCAGCCTTCCTCGTAGGTTGCCCGTTCGTCCGCCTTCCAGGTCACTTCCGGATTGATGAAGACCAGCGGCGCCTTCGGATCGTCCTTCTTGGCGAGGTCCATGGTGACCACGCGCTGCGGCACGCCGATCTGGATGGCGGCGAGCCCGATGCCGGGCGCCGCGTACATGGTCTCGAACATGTCGTCGACCAATTTGCGCAGCGACCTGTCGACCGCCTTCACCGGCTCGGATTTCAGCCGCAGCCGCTTGTCGGGAAGGATGAGGATGTCACGCACCGCCATGCGCGCGATGTAAGGGTAAGGGCGCGACGCGGTCAATGCGCGCCTTTCCCCAAATAAACTGTCATTCCGGGACGCGAGCGCAGCGAGCAGACCCGGAATCCATACGCCCGGTCTGTGATTATGGATTCCGGGTTCGCGGCCTTTCGGCCGCGCCCCGGAATGACAAAGAGAAGCCTTGAGCCACGGGCGTTCTCGCCCTACCGTTCGCCGTTCGTTCGCAAGGCCCGTCGAATCACGGTAGAAGCTGCCAATGCCGGAAACCCTTCTCGTCGTTCTCGCCCTGGTCATAGCGATCGGCGTCGTCGCCATCCTCGCGCTGCTGCTGCGCCCGCGCGCGGCGCCGGTTGACCTCGCCGCCGAACAACGCATGGCGGCCCTCAACGCCCAGATCAAAAGTATGGGCGAAATGCTGGCGAACGCACAGGCGCAGCTTCAGCAAAGCGTGAGCCATCGGCTCGATACCGTGACCCAGCATCTCGGCGAGTCGATGAAGACATCGACCAAGAACACCACCGATCACCTGCAGCAACTGCACGCGCGTCTGGCGGTGATCGACTCGGCGCAGAAACATATCGGCGATCTCGCGACGCAAGTTACGACGTTGCAACAGGTACTCGGCAATAAACAGTCGCGCGGCGCCTTTGGCCAGGGCCGGATGGAAGCCATCATCCAGGATGGGTTGGCCAAGGAAAGTTACGAATTCCAGGCGACCCTGTCGAACAAAGCGCGACCGGACTGCTGCGTTTATTTGCCCGATAGCCCGGCGCTGGTGATCGACGCCAAGTTTCCGCTCGAAGCGGTGACCGCCTACCGCGAGGCCAAAAGCGACGAGGAGAAAAAGATCGCAATCGTGCGCGTGCGCCAGGATCTCGGCAGACACATCGCCGACGTTGCCGAGAAATACCTGATCCCAGGCGAGACCCAGGACATGGCGCTGATGTTCGTCCCGTCGGAGTCGGTCTATGCGGAGCTTTACGACGGTTTCGACGATATTTTCCAGAAGGCCTACCGCGCCAAAGTCATCATTGTGTCGCCGTCATTGCTGATGCTGGCTATCCAGGTGATCCAGCAAATTCGCAAAGACGCCCGCATGCGCGAAGCCGCCGACAAGATTCTAGCCGAGGTCGGACTCTTGATTGGCGACGTTGTCCGCCTGCGCGACCGGGTGGAGAACCTGGACAAGCATTTCGGCAATATCAGCACCGACATCAAGCAGATCACCGTTTCCGCCGACAAGATCGTCAGCCGCGGCGAAAAAATCCGCGATGTCGAGTTCGGCGACGACGGCGCGAGCGCCGAGGTTATCCCTGCCCCGATCCGCAAGCTGGAAGCTGGCGAATAGCGCATGACCGTCTCGCCCGGCACCACGCAGCCGCGCCCATCCTTCCTCGACGCACTGGCGGTCTACTTCAAGCCGCGCGTGCTGATCGTCATGTTCCTCGGCTTTTCGTCCGGGCTGCCGCTGGCGCTGTCGGGCGCGACGCTCTTGGTGTGGATGCGCGAGAGTGGCGTCGATCTCGGCACCATCGGCCTGTTCGCGCTGGTCGGCACGCCCTACACCGTGAAATTCCTCTGGGCGCCGCTCACCGACGCGCTCGACGTGCCGCTGTTGGGGCGCTGGCTCGGCCGCCGCCGCGGCTGGCTGGTGTTCACGCAAATTCTGCTGATGGCGGCGATCGTATTCCTCGGCTCGACCAATCCGGCGACGGCGCCCGGACTGGTCGCCGTCGGCGCGCTCTTGGTCGCCACCGCCTCGGCTACGCAGGACATCGTGGTCGACGCCTTCCGCGTCGAGAGCCTGCCGGAAAACGAGCAGGCCGCCGGCATGGCCTCTTATGTCGCGGCCTACCGCATCGGCATGCTGGTCTCGACCGCCGGCGCGCTGTTTCTGGTCAGCGCCATCCAGGCCTACGGCTTCGACAAGCAGGCGGCCTGGCACTGGGGTTATGTGGCGATGGGAGCGCTGGTGCTGATCGGCACCTTAACCGCGCTGATCGCCACCGAGCCGGAGCGCTCGCGCCAGGCGGAGGCCGCGCATGCCCATCAGAAGCGGTTCGCGCGTGTGGCCGAGGCCGCCGTCGGCGCGTTCAAGGATTTCCTGAGCTATGAGATGGCCTTCGCCATGCTGGCCTTCGTGGTGCTGTTCAAATTCACTGACGCGCTGTCGGGCGCCATGACCGCGCCTTTTGTGATCGATCTCGGATTTACCCGCAACGAGTATGCCGCGATCGTGAAAGGCGTCGGGCTGGCGGCGCTACTCGCCGGCGGCTTTGCCGGCGGTTTTATTGCGCGCGCACTGCCGCTTAGCCTCAGCCTGTGGATCGGCGCCATATTGCAGGCGGCGGCCAATCTCTCGTTCAGCTGGCTGGCGGTCGTCGGCCACAATCCAACCGCGCTGGCGATCGCGATCATCGCGGAAAATTTCACCAGCGCCATCGGTACGGTGATGTTCGTCGCTTACCTGTCGGCGCTGTGCCAGAACCCGCTGCACACGGCGACGCAATACGCGCTGCTGACCGCGCTGGCCGCTGTCGGGCGCACCTATCTGTCGTCGGGTGCCGGCTTCATCGCCGAGCAGACCGGCTGGGTCTGGTTCTTCGTGATCTGCACGCTCGCCGGCCTGCCCAGCCTCATTCTGCTGGGCTGGCTGCAACGGCACGGGCATTTCAAGCGGCTGGAGCCGAAGAAGGCTTAAAACAACGTCCGCTGCTTGATCGCGGCCGACAGCGTGCCCTCGTCGAGATAATCGAGCTCGCCGCCGACCGGCACGCCGTGCGCGAGCCGCGTCACCTTCACGTTGGCGTCGTGCAGCAGTTCGGTAATGTAATGCGCGGTGGTCTGGCCGTCGACCGTGGCGTTCAGCGCCAGGATCAGCTCCTTCACCTGCGGCTCATGGGCGCGCGAAATCAGCGCGTCGATGGCGAGATCCTGCGGGCCGACGCCGTCGAGCGGCGACAACGTGCCACCGAGCACGTGATAGCGGCCGTTGACCGCGTGCGCGCGCTCGAGCGCCCACAGGTCGGCGACGTCGGCCACCACCACGATGATCGACTGGTCGCGTTTGCTATCGGTGCACACCGTGCAGGGGTTCTGGGTGTCGATATTGCCGCAAGTTCGGCAGATCTCGATCTTCTCCATCGCGGTCTGCAAGGCGGAGGCCAAGGGCGCCATCAGCAATTCGCGCTTCTTGATCAGATGCAGCGCCGCGCGCCGCGCCGAGCGCGGGCCCAAGCCGGGCAGCCGCGCCAGCAGCTGGATCAGGCGCTCGATTTCGGGTCCGGCGACGGCGGTGGGCATTACGTCAGGTTCAGTCCCGGCGGCAGCGGCAGGCCGCCGGTCAGGTCCTTCATCTTCTCCTGCATGACGGCTTCCGCCTTGCGCCGCGCATCGGCGTGCGCGGCCACCAGCAGGTCCTCGATGATTTCCTTTTCCGACGGCTTGTAAAGGGAATCGTCGATCCTGACGCCCTTGAGATCGCCTTTGGCGGAAAGCCGCACGCTCACCATGCCGCCGCCGGCGGTGCCCTCGACTTCGATGGTGTCGAGCTCGGCCTGCAGCGCCTGCATTTTGGTTTGCAGTTGGGCGGCCTGTTTCATCATGCCCATGAAATCGACCATCAATCTTCCTCGCTATTGGAAAGCGGATCGAGCGACACGTCGCCAGCCTCGGCGGCTGGCGCGTTCTGCGTCACGCCGACCACCTTGGCGCCCGGGAAGCGGTTGAGCACCGCCTGCACCAGCGGATCGCTTTGCACGCCGCGCTCGAGTTCGGCCTGGCGCTCTTCTGCCTGCGCGCGCACCGTGGCGCTGCCCTGCTCCTGCGAGACCACCACCATCCAGCGCTTGCCGGTCCAGGCGGTGAGCTTGCGTTGCAGATCGTGCACCAGCGTCTTGGGCGCGCTCGCCTCGAGCGCTATCTCGAGCTGGCCGTCCTCGCAACGCACCAGCCGCACGTCGCGTTCCAGCGCCATCTTCACCGTGATGTCGCGCTTCTCGGCGGCCAGCGCGATCAGCGCCTCGAACGAGCCGATCGTCAGAGTCGGCGCGGCGGCAATCAGTTTGCTCTCTGTCACCGGACTCTCTGTGGGCCGTGGCGAGACCGCCGCCGAGGACCGTGTGCTCCCGCGCGGGGCGTCGTAGCGCGGCGTAAAATTCTGCGCCGATGCTGGCGCCGCAGCCGCGCCGCCATTGCCTTGCGGGCGCGCGGGCGCCCCACCTTCCTCGCTCAGCGAACGGACGACTTCGTCGGGCGTCGGCAGATCGGCGGCATAGGCGATGCGCACCAGCACCATTTCGGCGGCGGCGACCGGGCGGCCGGAGGCCTGCACCTCGCCGAAGCCTTTGAGCAGCATCTGCCAGGTGCGCGACAGCACGCGCATCGAGAGCTGCGTGGCGAAGGCGCGGCCGCGCACGCGCTCGGCCTCCGACAGCGACACGTCGTCGGCGACCGTCGGCACGACTTTGACGCGGGTGACGAAATGAGTGAATTCGGCGAGATCGCCCAGCACCACGCCCGGATCGGCGCCGATGTCGTATTGCTCACGCAGTTCCTTGAGCGCGGCGGCGACGTCGCCTTTCATCAACGCCTCGAATAGGTCGACGATGCGCACGCGGTCGGCAAGGCCGAGCATCTGGCGCACGTCTTCCGCGCACACGGGACCTGCCGCGTGCGCGATCGCCTGATCGAACAGCGAGAGCGAATCGCGCACCGAGCCTTCAGCCGCGCGCGCGATCAAAGCGAGGGCCGCCGGCTCCACGTCGATCTTCTCCTTGGCGGCGATGCCTTCGAGATGCTTGACCAGCAGCGCGGCATCGACCCGGCGCAGATCGAAGCGCTGGCAGCGCGACAGCACGGTCACCGGCACTTTGCGGATTTCGGTGGTGGCGAAAATGAACTTGGCGTGCGGCGGCGGCTCTTCCAAAGTCTTTAGCAGCGCGTTGAACGCCGCGCCCGAGAGCATGTGCACTTCGTCGAGGATGTAAACTTTGTAACGCGCGGAGACCGGCGCGTAGCGGATGGCGTCGTTGATCTGCCGCACATCCTCGACGCTATTATGCGAAGCAGCGTCCATCTCCAGCACATCGATGTGACGGCTCTCGATGATCGCCTGGCAATGCACGCCCATCGCCGGCATGTTTATGGTCGGCTCCTTCACGGAACCGTCCGGCAATTCGTAATTGAGCGCACGGGCGAGGATGCGCGCGGTCGTGGTCTTGCCGACGCCGCGCACGCCGGTAAGGATCCAGGCCTGCGGAATGCGCCCGCTCTCGAACGCATTCGAGATGGTGCGCACCATGGCGTCCTGGCCGATCAGGTCGTCGAAACTGGCCGGCCGGTATTTGCGCGCCAGCACCCGATAGCCGGGCCCCTCGGGGGTGTCGCCGAGGTCGAGGGCATGGTCGGTGGGTTTCGCAGTTTCGCTCATCGTGCCATCCGACCGGCGGCCGCGCATACGGCGCTATTGGCTTAACGGAAAATGGTGGGAGGCTGACGAGCGACCCGATCCGTGCTCGTTAGGGCTGCTTCCTTCCGGACCTGACCCGGTTGGCGAGTGGCTCGTCCACCGCCAACCTCCCGTTCCTATATCGGGCCAACGGGGGCGGAAAGCAAGCTGGCCAATTCCGTCGTCCCCCCGAAAGCGGGGACCCAAACGCCGCGCCCTTTCGATAGACTGTGGAGTATGGGTCCCGGCTCGTGCGCCCTTAAAGGGCGCTTGGCCTGGACGACAGCAGAGAGCGCCATGCCCGAACAAATTTGGTCCCTCCATACGCAGCTCGCACAGGACACGGTTCCTGTCGGCGATCTCGTACTATCGCGCGTGCTGTTGGCGAATGATGCCAATTATCCCTGGCTGATCCTAGTGCCGCGGCGGCCGGGTCTGATCGAACTCATCGACCTGGAAGAAAACGCGCAAATCCAACTGCTGGGCGAAGTCGCCGCCGCGGCGCGCGCGCTCAAGTCCATCACCGAATGCGAGAAGCTCAATATCGCAGCGCTCGGCAACCAGGTGCCGCAATTGCACGTGCACGTGATTGCGCGCCGGCATAGCGATGCAGCCTGGCCGAAGCCGGTGTGGGGCGCGGCAGCGCCCGCCGTATACATTCCGGCCGTGCGCGACGGCCTGATCGGTGCATTGCGCCGCGCCCTCCAAATCGCGCCGGCTCGTAAATAGCCCGCATTGCACTTCCCAAGTCGCCGTGCGAATTTCCGCAGCAATGTCCCCTCGCCCCGATCTCGGCCCAAAACCTCGCC
Organism: uncultured Alphaproteobacteria bacterium; assembly: GCA_963770985.1. Lineage (GTDB taxonomy): Bacteria > Pseudomonadota > Alphaproteobacteria > Rhizobiales > Xanthobacteraceae > Pseudolabrys. The sequence goes on from CAVYRR010000008.1 coordinate 127,902, forward strand.
TTGGCTACACGCAAAGCCGCATCGAGCGCGCTGCCGAAATGCGCCCGGACGCTGCCGCCATGGCGCGGCTGGCGATGCAGCCGCACGCCGGCGCCTATGTGATCGGCGGTGACTGGATCGCGATGAAAAAGGGTGCGCCTCTCAATGATCCGCTGTTCACGCTGGATGAAGCGCGCGCATTGGCGCCTGCGAGCGAGACGGTTTTCCTCGGGCTATTGGATGGCGCCGCCCGTTTCGGTTACGGCATCGCGCCGGCGGCGGCGGAAACGTTAAAGACACGCAACGGATTCCTGGTCACCGACCTGCGTTCGATCGCGGTGCAGGGGCTGGTCGAGCCCGGGCACCTGCCGCCGATCGCCGAGGCCAAGGCGGTGCTGCACTGGCACTTGCGCCACCGCTTTTGCTCGAACTGCGGCGCACCGACGCAGACCGTGCAAGCCGGCTGGAAGCGCGATTGTCCGCAATGCAAGGCGGAACATTTCCCGCGTACCGATCCAGTGGCGATCATGCTGGCGATCGACGGCGAGCGCTGCCTGCTCGGCCGCTCGCCGCGTTTCTTGCCGACCATGTGGTCGTGTCTGGCCGGCTTCATGGAACCGGGTGAAGCGATCGAGGACGCCGTGCGGCGGGAAACACGCGAGGAAGCCGGCATCACCTGCGGCCGGGTGGTTTATTTTCATTCGCAGCCCTGGCCGTTCCCGAGCACACTGATGATCGGGTGCCACGCCGAGGCCTTGACCCGCGATATTGTGGTGGACCACGAGGAACTCGATGACGCACGGTGGTTTACCAAGACGGAGGTCGCGACCATGCTGTTGCGCAAACACCCGGACGGCTTGACCACGCCTCCGCCGGTGGCGATCGCGCATCATTTGATCCGCGCCTGGGTGGAGGACGAGATCGGCTTTGACTGACGCTTCGCCGGGAAGAAAAGCGCCGAAAATCTTGTGCGCCGGCATCGCGGTGCAGGACATCGTCATGCGCGTGGAGAATTTTCCCGCTCCGGGCGCCAAGGTTTCGGCATCGGATTTCATCATCACCGGCGGCGGCTGCGCGGCCAATGCGGCGGTCGCCATCGCGCGGCTGGGCGGGCGCGTTGCTTTCGCCGGGCCGCTCGGCGGCACCGACGATCATGTGAGCAACCGTATCCTCGCCGACCTCGCCAAAGAAGGCATCGATTGCGACGGGGTGACGCGCATGAACGGCGGCACCGCCTCCGTATCGCTCATCCTGCTCGACGCGACCGGCGAAAAGACCATTGCAACACGGCGCGGCGTCAATCTCGGAAAGATGCTGCCCGGCGACCCCGCCAAACTGGTGGCGGGCGTCGATGCCGTGCTGGTGGACAACCGCTTTCCCGACTTCGTGACCGTCGTGTGCCGCGCCGCTAAGACGCGCAAGATCCCGATCGTGATCGATCTCGATCTGGCGACCAAGCCGGACGATGCGCTGCTCAAGCTCGGTAGCCATGTGGTGGCGTCGGCGGAAGCCCTGCACGGCACCACTGGGCTGAAGGAATTCGGGGCTGGGTTAAAAAAACTCGCCGAGAACATTTCCGGCTTTCTCGCCATCACCGATGGACCGAACGGCGTCTATTGGCTCGACCAAGGCACGCTGCGCCACATGCCAGCCTTCAAGGTGAAGGCGATCGATTCGCTCGGCGCCGGCGACGCCTTTCACGGCGCCTTCACGCTGGCGCTCGCGGAAGGGCGCGCGCTGCCCGACATTCTGCGCTTTGCCAGTGCCACCGCCGCGCTCAAATGCACCCATTTCGGCGGCGCTTCAGGCGCGCCCCAACGCGCCGAGGTGGAGGAATTTCTGAAGAAGAATCCAAACTGAGTCATTCCGGGACGCGCCGAAGGCGCGGACCCGGAATCCAGAGGCGACACGGTGCGCTGCTCTGGATTCCGGGTTCGCTCGCTGCGCTCGCGCCCCGGAATGACAGAAGTCTTATTTCTTCGACGGACAGGGCGCGCCGCAGGGTGCGCAGGCGCCGGCGAAATCTTCCGGCGAGACCGCGCGGCCGCTCGACGGACTGACGAGGTGGTTGCTGACAATCGCCGCCAGCCCCAGCAAGACGACGATGATGTAGACCTTGCGCATCGGGGTCACTCGCGCGACAGGCCGAACAGCGGCCGTAAGCGGATGCCGATCAGGCAGCCGGGCAATGCGGCGGCGAACCAGACCCAACCGTGCAGCGAACCGGAGGCGACGCCGCCGACAAAAGCGCCGATATTGCAGCCGAAACCGAGTCGCGCGCCCCAGCCCATCAGCAAGCCGCCGACGGCTGCGGCCAGCAGCGATCTGGCCGGCGGCCAGGCGGTCGCCGCGAACGGCTTGGCGACGGCGGCCGCTGCCATGGCGCCGAACAGCATGCCGAAATCGGTCAGGCTCGAGGTGTCTGACAGCACGGACTCTGAAAGCGCGTGCTTGGGTCCCGGCCATTGCCAGAATGCCGTGTGCGAAAAGTCGAAACCGAGCGCACGGCCGATTTTCGCGCCCCACACCGTGTAGCCGAAGGTCACGCTCCAGGGATGGCCGCCGGCGATGAACACGAAGATGCACAAGAGGCCGATGGCGATGCCGCCGATCATATAGTTTCGGCTCGGCCGGAAGTTAGCGCCGCGCTTGTTGGCGACCGCGATGATCAAGATCGCAGCCAGCGCGATGCTCGCCAGCGTCGCCGCCAGTCCACCCCAGGGACCGAGATAGTCCGACGCCAGAACCGGATCGATACCGCCGAGCGCGAGCGCTGACGGCAGCGACAGGCTGCCGATGACGCTGCCGATGACGAAGGACAGAAGCGCAATCAACATGCGCCCCGAACCGCCGCCGACGGTGTAGAGCGTGCCGGAGCCGCAGCCATTGGCGAGCTGCATGCCGATCCCGAACACGAAGGCGCCGATGAGGAGCGATGGCCCTAGCGGGGCAATGGCGCCGCCGAAATGCGGTACGAGCGCCGCGACCGGCACAACCGCCAATGCGGTGACGGCGATCACGATCAGCCCGCCGAGCAGGCCGTCCGCCTCCCCGCGCATCAGAAAGCGCCGCCATGATGCGGTGTAGCTGAATTCGGCTTTCAGAAAGGCGATGCCGAGGCCGAAGCCGCCCAGGATTAGCGCCGCCGATGCGGGCTGACCGTCGAGCAGCACCAGCGTAACCAGGATCGCGGTCGCGATCAGCGCCAGACCGAGAAATAGACGATCAATGCCGACACTCGCGCGCGTATCAGGCGCGCTCAACGCTGCCGTGGACATGGGGACTCCGCGATGGCTCGGTTTAAGAGCCGAGGCCGAGCTTCTTCTTCAAGTCATCCCATTTGGTGCGCGCCGACTCAAGCGGGTGGTTGGCATTGCTGGTCCATTCGACCATCGAGCCGGCATAGAGCATCGCCTGCTTGCGGCCGAGCAATTCGTGCAGCACGAACCAGTCGGTCGCGGCCCAGTGGCCGGTATTGCAATAGGCGACGGTCGCACCCCCCGGCAGCTCGGCGGAAATCGCCGCGAGCTCCGCCTTCGGCTTCAATCTATTGGTTGCCGTGTCGTAGAACGTCGCGCTGTCGATATTGAGTGCGCCGGGAATGTGGCCATAGGCCAAAGCAGCCGGCGCCTTCTCCTTGCCGAGGAAAAACGAAACCGGGCGCGCATCGACCAAAGTGGCGCCGCCGCTCTTCTCGATCGTCTCGACTTCGACGGCGAGCGCGAGAATGCTTTTGTCGATCGTGGCGGTGAAGATCGCCGGCGACGGAGCCTGCGCACCGGTGGCGAGCGGCAAACCCGCCGCCTTCCAGGCGGCAAGCCCGCCGTCGAGGATCGAGACATTGCCGACGCCGGCATATTTCAGCGTCCAATAGGTGCGCGCGGCCGAACCGAAATCGAGCACGTTCACGCCGGCCGGCACCACGACCACATGGCTGTTCTCGTCGATGCCGAGATCGCCGATCAGCTTTTCCAGTTCGGGCGTGGTCGGGACCATGAATGGCACGTTGTTGCGGGTGACCCGCCAGCCGGCCTTGTCGTAGTCGCTGTGCACAGCGCCCGGGATATGTCCCTGGGCGAAGGTCTCCGGCTTGCTGCCGTCGATGGCCGAGCGGATGTCGAGCACCACCAGATTCGCATCGCGCAGGTGGGTGTTGAGCCAAGCGGGGCTCACCAACGGCTGCTGGTCGGCGGCCGCCGCGGGCACAGCGGCGAGCAGAGCGAGCGCAAAGCCGGCGGCGAGCCGGCGCAGGCTTGCGGGGAATTCGGCGGGGAAGAATTTTGTCATGAGCGTGGGTCCGGTCGAAATGTTGCTTCGGGGGCAGCGATAGATTGCACTTGAAATAGAATATTTTTCTATGTAAATACAGGTAGGAAGCAAAAATAAGAAAATTATTCCACTATATGCCGCTGATTTAGGCCAGTTGTTCCAAGTATTGAAGGAAACAGAGAATGGACGCTATCGACCGCAAGATCCTCGCCGTCGTGCAAGAGGACGCCGCGCTCTCGGTCGCCGAAATCGGCCAACGCGTCGGCCTGTCGTCGACGCCGTGCTGGAAGCGATTGCAGCGGCTGGAAGCCGACGGGGTGATCACGCGCCGCGTCGCGCTGATCGATCCGGAAAAGATCGGCCTTGGCATCACCGTGTTCGTTTCGATCGAAACCGGCGATCATTCGCAGGACTGGCTCAAGCGTTTCGCCGAGACAGTGGGCGGGATGCCGGAGGTGATGGAATTTTACCGGATGGCCGGCGACGTCGATTACATGCTGCGCGTGGTGGTGCACGACATGCCGGATTACGACAAGTTCTACAAAAAGTTGATTGCGACCGTCCCGCTCAAGAACGTCACCTCGCGCTTCGCCATGGAGCGGATCAAATCGACGACTGCTTTGCCGATTGGCGACACGCGGCAGACCGCGTAACGATTCACGTACAGGTTTGGTTTGTCGAACCGTCGTTGTAGACCGGCGACGTGATGCGCGGGCTCATATACATGTGGTCCGACAGCGTGAGCGTGCCGCTGATGGTGTAGCCGACGATCGGCTTGTAGGCGTACGTGACCTCGCTGTAGATCAGCTGCGTGTTGGGCACATCCAGAGCCGCCGGAATAGTCATCGTCCCGGACTTTACCGTGCCGTTTCTGGTGACGCTCCATTTCACATTCGCGTTTTTGTTCGCATCGATGCTCAGGCACGTTACCGTCAACGTGAGTTTGCCGGGATCATAGGGTGCGATGATCGCGCTGGATGCATCGAGAATATTTGTCATTTCGGTGACGCTGATGGTGCTGGCCTGTGCCGCCAGGTTGGCAAGGGCTCCGGCAGTCAGGCTGACCTTGCGGTCAACCGCCACGCCATCGGAAATCTCGGCGCATCCGAGGTAGAGTCCGATCATCACCGGCGCGATGAAGGCAAATTCAACCGCTGAAACGCCACGCCGGTCGCGCCCGAAGCGACGGAAGGCGTGCAGCATTGAAAAAGTCGTCGCGGTCATGACGCGTTGCCTCATCAATAAGGTTCGTTACGGAACACGGATGTCGCCACTAGCAGGCGGTTGTTACCGTTCAGGTTGGACAGGTTGAGGCCGAGCAACGACACGTAAATCGGCCATTGGTAATACAGCGTCACGACCACGATGCTGCCCTGCTTGCCGGGGGTATAGCCTACTTTCGTGGAATCAAATTGGCCGTTGACGATCGGCGATGCGGTGTTGACGGCGGCGAAACTGGCGTAGGTCTTGACGTCCACGTAGACGCCGTTTGAACAATCGAAGAGTCCGCCGGCCAGGGCACTGCACACTTGGGTCTTGAAATCGTCCTTGGTGTAGCCGGCGTTCTGCGCCTGACCGGTCATGATCAGCCGGCCGGCTTTGGTCGCGGCGGCTTCCAGCGTCTGCCCAGCGAAGAACACCAGCGCCGTTTCCAGGATGGCGAAGGTCAGCGCCAAAAACGGAAGCGCGACCAGGGCGAATTCGACCGCGGCGGCGCCGTCCTGCTGCCGCACGAAACGGCGCGCGGCGCGCTCTGGCAACAGCCGGAGGACGTAGGGAACAATCTTGCTACGGAGGCGCTCAAGCATGACAACCTGCGAGGCTGCAGAAAGGTGCCGATACACCGGAAGAATCTCTACCAAGCCCGAGTTGTCGAATTATTGCGCACATCACGAGGAACTGCGGAGTTCCCGGTAAGCAATCGTTAACCATGATCGTGCCGGGACGCGCAGCGCGGCGGGCTGTCATGCAGCCAGCGGCGATCAGTGCCCTTGTGCTTGGCCGCTGCGGGCGCCGGTCTGGCCCAGCGAGGTGGTGAAATAGCCCTGCGAGTCGCCGAGCGTGATGCGGCGTTCGCAATCCGGCGCGCAGCTGTAGGTCTCGCGTTCGGGGCCCTTGTAGACCACGACCAGATTGCTGCTGGAGGCGCCAAGCACCTGCACCGTCTTTTCCATCACCACTTGGCCGCCGCGGTCGAGCGCCAGCAGATTGGTGGAACCGTAGCCCTTGCCGGTAATGACCAAAACACCGCCGCTTTGCAACGCGGCATCGGCAATCAGCGGGTTTCCAATGACGATGGTAGCGACCCGGGCAGGCAGTTTCATTACCTGCGCCTGATCGACATTGACGGTCATGGTGTCGGCTTGCGCCGGAGCGCCGAGCGTGGCCGCGAATATGATCGTCCAGGCCCAAACGCGGATAAGTCGCCTGCGACGCTCCAACACGGCCGACATTGAACTCTCCAGCACACGACACGCTACAAGGCTCGCCGCAACAGCGGCCAGCCGACCTCAAGAGTTGACTGCAAATAGGTGAATGAAGTGCAAAGACACCTCGATTCAGCGCAGAAACGGGTAGAGCATCTGGGCACCGAAACTTTCCGGGAAGCTCTGGTCGTCGATGCCATGCGGCCACGAAAAAGATCGCCTACGCCCACAACGGCATGGCGGCGAGCGGGCCGAAGCCGTCGTCGTAGAATTTAATCAGATCGTCGGCGCCGTGAATGTTGTAGATGTAGGCCGCGCCCATCACCATCAGTCCGATACGCACAAAGCGCACCACCAGCGGGATCACGAACCAGCAGCAGACGCCGGCGACGATCTGACGCTTGCGCCACCAGGGCGGGCCCGGATTGCAGGCCGACCAGCGAGCCAGCAGCGCGAAGTCGGTGCCAACAACTATGGAAGTTGTAAGGACCTTGAAAGAGTTGCGCCCGCGACCACCAGGTCGGAATACAGCTCGACAAACATCACTTTGAGCCTGGTTGACGCTAAAAACCGGTCAATTCGGTATCTGCTCGCGCGGTTAAGAAAGGGTTTACGACGCGTTTGGCGGGCGCGGCCCGGTGGCGGCGCCGGTCGCACGGCCGAAGCTGACGGCGCCTTACAACGGTTGCTGTCCAGTATGGTGTGTCCGGCTGGAAGTAGCCCAGGCAAGGCCGCGGCATAGGACCTGCAGTCGCTGATGAATATCGCTCAATGTATTTAACGATGACTAGAATATATCTCATGTATAAATTCGATCAATAATTTATTAACCGTGATATTCTTCAATAAATAACTTATTAACTACAGCGTATAGCTACTTAAATACATTATAATTCTTCGATTGTATTAACGCACATGCAAGACCTCGCTGATAAAAGGGCTACATGGTCCAGAAGAGCCCGGAGGAAATCCGGTCTCCCGGATCAGCTCAGACAGCCACGTGTGGATCTTAGGAGCTACCAACATGAAAAGCCTCTTCGTGCGTTTCGTGAAGAACGAATCCGGCGCCACCGCCATCGAGTACGGCCTCATCGCGGCGGGCATTTCGGTTGCGATCATCGCGGTCGTCAACGGCCTTGGCACCCAGTTGAACGCCACCTTCACCAGCATTTCGACCCAGCTCAAGTAATCGAGCACGTCGACAGCATAGTAAGGGCTCCGGCCAGCCGCCGGAGCCTTTTCGTTTTTTAGCGACGGTTTACCGGCATTAAACGTTTCGCGCGCTAACCGAACCGCAAGCTTGCACGACGTAGTTTGAGGCGGAGGCAGGGGATTCGCGCGCAAGGACGACGATCATGCTGACCGACGTTATCAGGCTCTTGCTGTTCCCTGCCCTGATGGCGTTTGCCGCCTCGAGCGACCTATTGACAATGACCATCTCGAACCGGCTCTCGTTGGCGCTGGCCGGCTGCTTTTTTCTGCTCACCATCATCACCGGTATGGGTTTGGCGGCAATCGGCATGCATCTGGCCGCTGCCGCGCTGGTCCTGACGATTTCATTCGGCCTCTTTTCAATGGGCTGGATCGGCGGCGGCGATGCCAAGTTGGCGGCCGCGACAGCGCTTTGGTTTGGTTTCGACTTTCTGCTCGACTACTTGGTCTATGCTTCGCTGTTCGGCGGCGTGCTGACGGTGCTGCTGATCCAATTCCGGCGCCTGCCGCTGCCGGCGCCGCTTGCCCGCCAGACCTGGATTCTCCGCCTACATGAAACCGGCGGCGGCGTGCCCTATGGCATCGCCCTCGCCGCCGCCGCGCTCGTCGTCTATCCCAAGACTGGCTGGATGCCCGCATTCGGCATTTGAAAGTCCGGAACCGCGAAGCAAGACAATATTAACTCGATTTAGATACCGCTGCTTAACCATACCTTGACCTTTAGCTGTTGAAATCCGGTGCAAGCGGTCGCACTGGCGGCCATGTCGATTACGCGGCCGATCCGGTCGCTCTGTCACGGTGAGAGTGAAGCGTATGAAAGCCGCGCGTCTAGTTGTACTGACCGTCGCCATCGCAGCGGGTGGGGTTGCCGCCATGCTGGCTGGCCGTTCGAACAAGCCGCCTGAGGTCAAGATCACGCCGGCGCCCCAGATCGCCACGGTCGACGTTCTCGTCGCAAAATCCAATATCAGCATGGGCCAATCAGTTTCGCCCGGCGACGTACGCTGGCAGGAATGGCCGGCTAGTGCGGCAACAGGGAATTTCATCCGCAAGTCTGATCGGCCGAATGCCATCGAATCGCTCGCCGGCTCCATCGCCCGTTATCCATTCGTCAATGGCGAACCGATCCGCGAGGCCAAGCTTGTCAACGCCAAAGGCTCCGGCTTCATGGCCGCGATCCTACCGTCCGGCATGCGCGCTATATCCACGCAAATCTCCCCAGAAACCGGCGCCGGCGGATTCATCCTGCCGAACGATCATGTCGACGTCATTCTCACACGTCGCGACAAGGACGCCGACAAAGCGGCCGGCGGCGACACGCACAGCAGCGAAATCATCCTGACCAATATCCGTGTGCTAGCGATCGATCAGAATGCGCAAGAGAAGGACGGCCAAAAGGTCGTGGTCGGCAAAACCGCGACGCTCGAATTAACGCCAAGACAGACCGAAACGTTGGCGCTTTCCCAGCAGCTCGGCACGCTGTCGTTGGCACTGCGCAGCATCACTGACGCGGAGCATGAACCACCGCAATCCGAAGACCGATTGGGCGGACGCCGCGCCGGCGTGAACATTGTCCGTTTTGGCATAAGCACGATGACGGCACCGAAATGATCGAGCGAGGGGAAACGGGGACATGGCGATAACGACTTCAATCCGCGTTGCCGCGCTGGCGGCACTCGTTTTAGGCGCAGGCTTTGCGCCGTCGGCCCCGCTATCGGCGGCCGACAGACCCACGCCGGTGATCCAAGTCGCGGCGAGCGAGGCGACCTCACGCTTCATTCCGCTCGGCATCGGCAAGTCGGTCGCCATCGACCTGCCGGCCGACATCAAAGACGTGCTGGTCGCCGATCCCAAGATCGCCAACGCGGTGGTCCGCTCCTCGCGCCGCGTCTACATGATCGGCGTCGCTATCGGGCAGACCAACATCTTTTTCTTCGACGCCAACGGCAAGCAGATTGCCGGCTTCGACATTGCCGTCACGCGCGATCTCAACGGCGTGCGCGCCGCGCTGAAGCAGTCGATGCCGAGCTCCGATATCCATATTGAAGGCGTCGGTGACGGCATCATGCTGTCCGGCAGTGCCGCCAGCGCCGCCGAGTCGCAGCAGGCCTACGATCTGGCCACGCGGCTGGCCGGCGACGGTGCCAAGGTTGTTAACGGCATTTCGGTGCGCGGGCGCGACCAGGTCATGCTCAAGGTGACGGTGGCTGAAGTGCGCCGCGACGTCATTAAGCAACTCGGCGTCGATCTCAGCGGTACCTTCAATTACGGCAGCGCCGTGGTGAATTTCAACACGCAAAATCCGTTCTCCGCCACGGGACAGACGCTCAGCAACACTTCGCTCGTCTCACAATTTAATAATGTCACCGCGACGCTGCGGGCGATGGATCGCGCCGGCGTGTTGCGCACGCTGGCCGAGCCGAACCTGACCGCCATCTCCGGCGAGACCGCGAGCTTCGTCGCCGGCGGCGAGTTCCCGATACCAAACGGGCTATCGTGCGACACCACCAAGTCGCCGCCGGTCTGCCAACCACAGATCGATTTCAAGAAGTTCGGCGTTAGTCTCGTCTTTACGCCGGTGGTGCTGTCGGAAGGTCGCATCAGCCTCAAGGTAATGACTGAGGTTTCCGATCTGTCGACGGACAACGCGTTGACCCTGGCGGTGCCCGGCTCGACTCAGTCGCTGACCGTCCCCTCGATCAGCACCCGCCGCGCCGAGACCACGGTCGAAATTCCGTCGGGCGGATCGCTGGCCTTGGCCGGCATGATCCAGCAGAAGACCAAGCAGCAGATAAACGGCGTGCCCGGCCTGATGCAGCTGCCGGTGCTCGGCAGCCTGTTCAGGAGCCGCGACTACATCAACAACCAGACCGAGTTGTTGGTGCTGGTCACGCCCTATGTCGTGCGCGCGGTGGCGCAGAAGCAGCTGGCGCGGCCCGACGACGGGTACTCTGATCCCAACGATCAGTCCACCGTGCTGCTTGGGCGTCTGAATCGGATCTATGGCGCCGCCGGCAAGGGCGAGCCACGGCCCAGCGAATACCACGGCAAATACGGATTCATTCTCGATTGAGCGGGATGGGGAGACGATCGATGTCAGGCTTTCTCACAACGATGGCCAAACGCCGCGGCGCCACGGCGTTGCGCACATTGGCGGTCGTCGGTCTCGCCACCTCGTTGGCCGGCTGCTACACGCAGCGCGTCGCGCAAAAAGAAGCCTATCCCGACGATTATCATGTACGTCATCCGATCACACTGAAGGAAGGCGAGCGTACCGTCGAAATTTTCGTGGGGCGCAATCGCGGCGGGCTCATCCCGAGCCAGCGCGCCGATGTGCTTTCGTTTGCGCAAGTGTGGCGGCATGAGGCCACCAGCGGAATTATCGTAGACGTTCCGCAGGGCCGGCTTATCGGCCCCGCCGCCGCCGAATCGCTGCGCGAAATCGAATCGATCCTTGCGGCTTCCGGCGTGCCGCGTAATGCCATCCGTGTGCGTCCCTATAAGGCCTCGAGCTTCACGCTCGCAAGCATCAAGATCAACTACGCCAAGGTCGTCGCCACGGCCGGCCCATGTGGGCTTTGGCCTCACGATCTCGGCACAAGCCTGGATGCCACCTACACCGAGAACCGCCCTTATTGGAATCTCGGCTGCGCCACCCAGCGCAATCTTGCCGCCATGGTCGATAATCCCGCCGATCTGGTGCAGCCGCGCGGCGAAGCGCCGGCCTATGGCCCCCGTCGCTCGGTGGCGATCGATCACTACCGCAAGGGTGAGAACCCGTCCGGTGCCTATATCGACTACGACAAGGCCAAAATCAGCGGTATCGGCAAATGATAAAATACGCATCTCAAGTCGCCGCGGCTGACAGCGAGCCGATGACTGCGGTCGACAACACAGCCGACGAACATATCGCTCCCGCGCCGCGGGTCTCGGTCCAGGCCTTCTGCGAGACGGTCGAAACCGCCGCTGCCGTGCAGGCCGCGGGCGAAGACCGCCGCCTTGGCAAGGCGCATTTGAAAATCCAAATGGGCGGGGTCGCCGCGGCGGCTGAGGCCTATCGCAGCTCACCGACACCTAACGTCATCGTGATTGAATCGGAGAACCATTCCGACGAAATCTTGCACGGGCTCGATCAACTCGCCGAGGTCTGCGATGCCGGCACGCGGGTGATCGTGATCGGTCGCGTCAACGACGTGACGCTCTATCGCGAACTGACGCGGCGCGGCGTGAGCGAATATCTGATCGCGCCGGTCGGCACCATCGACATCGTGCGCGGCATCTGCGGATTGTTCTCCTCGCCTGATGCCAAACCGGTCGGCCGCGTCATCGCCGTGGTCGGCGCCAAGGGCGGCGTCGGCTCTTCCACCGTCGCGCATAATATCGGATGGGCGATCGCACGCGATCTCTCACTCGATTCGGTGGTAACCGATCTTGACCTGGCCTTCGGCACCGCCGGTCTCGACTACAATCAGGACCCGCCGCAAGGCATCGCCGACGCGGTGTTCTCGCCCGACCGCGTCGACAGCGCCTTCGTCGACCGTTTGCTGTCCAAGTGCACCGACCATTTGAGCCTGCTGGCCGCACCAGCAACGCTCGAGCGGGTCTACGATTTTGGCGCCGACGCCTTTGATTCGATCCTCGATTCTCTGCGCGGCACGATCCCTTGCGTCGTGCTCGACGTTCCGCACGTGTGGTCCGGCTGGACCAAGCGGCTGCTGGTCGGCGCCGACGAGATCTTGGTGGTTGCCGGCCCCGACCTTGCTAACCTGCGCAACGCCAAGAACATGGTCGATCTTCTTCGCGCCGCGCGGCCGAATGACCATCGTCCCTTCTACTGCCTCAATCAGGTCGGCATGCCGAAGCGGCCGGAGATCAGCCCGGCGGATTTCGCTAAAGCGCTGGAAGATCAGCCGCTCGCGGTCATCCCGTTCGAACCGCAGATCTTTGGTACCGCCGCCAACAACGGCCAGATGATCGCCGAGGTGTCATCTAACCATAAGACGGCGGAAATCTTCCGCCAATTCGCGCAGGCGCTGACTGGGCGCGCCGAAGCGAAACGATCCCGCGGCGGCCTGCTCACTCCCTTGCTAGCTAAACTGATGAAGCGCTCGAGCTGACATTGTTCGGAGACTTTTCTAGTGTTCGGTAGGCGTAGCGGAACATCTGAAGCGCGCGTTGCAGCCCCGGCGGCGCCGGACGCTGCGCCAGCGCAAGCGGGTGCGGTGCCGAAGCCGGCTTCCGGTGCGTCGATGGAAACCGGCCGCGCGCCGATTCCGTCGGACGGGCTTGGCGCGCCGCTGGTCTCGGCGCCGACCCCAACCCGCACCCCCTCGGCGATCAATACAATCCCGACGTCGGTCGACTCCCGCCGCTCAGAAACCTATTACGAGGTCAAGGGCGTTATCTTCGGCGCGCTGATCGAAGCGATCGATTTGGCGCAACTCGCACGGCTCGATGCCGATAGCGCGCGCGAGGAAATCCGCGACATCGTCAACGAGATCATCGCGATCAAGAATATCGTGATGTCGATCTCCGAGCAGGAGGAATTGCTCGACGATATCTGCAACGACGTGCTCGGTTTCGGCCCGCTCGAGCCGCTGCTCTCACGCGACGACATCTCCGATATCATGGTGAACGGTTCCGGCACCGTCTACATCGAAGTCAAGGGCAAGATTCAAAGAACCGGCATCCGCTTCCGCGACAACCAGCAGCTCTTGAACATCTGCCAGCGCATCGTTAGCCAGATCGGCCGTCGCGTCGACGAATCCTCGCCGATCTGCGACGCGCGCTTGCCGGACGGCTCGCGCGTCAACGCTATCGTGCCGCCGCTGGCGATTGATGGTCCCGCCCTCACCATCCGCAAATTTAAAAAGGATAAGCTGACGCTCGATCAGCTGGTCAAGTTCGCCACGGTCACTGAGCAGGGCGCGGAAATCCTACGTATCGTTGGCCGCACCCGGGTCAACACCCTGGTGTCCGGCGGTACCGGTTCCGGCAAGACCACGCTGCTCAACTGTCTCACCCAGTTCATCGACGACGACGAGCGCATCATCACCTGCGAAGACGCCGCCGAGTTGCAGTTGCAACAGCCGCATGTGGTACGCCTGGAAACGCGGCCGCCCAATTTGGAGGGCGAAGGCCAAGTCACCATGCGCGACCTGGTGCGTAACTGCCTGCGCATGCGGCCGGAACGCATCATCGTCGGCGAAGTGCGCGGACCTGAGGCGTTCGACCTGCTGCAGGCCATGAACACCGGCCACGACGGCTCGATGGGCACGTTGCACGCCAACAACCCGCGCGAAGCACTCTCGCGCCTGGAATCGATGATCACCATGGGCGGCTTTTCGCTGCCCTCACGCACCATTCGCGAGATGATCACCGCCTCGGTCGACTTGGTGATCCAGGTCGCCCGCCTGCGCGACGGTTCGCGCAAAATCACCCACGTCACCGAGGTGATGGGGATGGAAGGCGACGTCATCATCACCCAGGATTTGTTCGTATTCGACATGACCGGCGAAGACGCGCAGGGCAATATTCTCGGCCACCATCGCTCGACTGGCATCGGCCGTCCGCGTTTCTGGGATCGCGCCCGCTACTACGGCGAGGAAAAGCGCCTAGCGGCCGCGCTTGACGCGGCGGAAGCCGTCACCAAGGCCATAAGGGCCTGAACCGGGGGCGCCATGCAAACGATCGCCCTATTCTTCTTGGCGTCCGTCGCATTCGGCGGCGTGGCCTGGGTTTTTGTCTACCCGATCCTATCCGGTGAGCGCAAAGCCGAGCAGCGTATGGCCTCCGTCGCCAAGACAGAGCCGGCGGCGCGCGCCACGCGCGGGCACCAGAAGTCGCGCCGCGACGTTATCGAATTCTACTCTCAAGGAATTCGACGAGCGCAATAAAAAGAGCAGAAGCGTGCCGCTCTCGGTCCGCATCGCACAAGCCGGTTTGTCATGGTCAAAGCGGCAATTCTTCGCTATTTCGGCCGGCATCGGCATGGCGACGTTCATGCTGGCGCTGTTGACTAACGGCGGTCTCATTATCGCGGGTACGCTTGGCCTTGTCGGCGCGTTCGGTTTGCCGCGCTGGATGTTGTCTTATTTTAAGAAACGGCGCGAGAGCAAATTTCTCGATGCATTCCCCGATGCGGTCGACATCATCGTGCGCGGCGTCAAGGCTGGCCTCCCGCTGCTCGATTGTCTGAAGATGATCACGGCCGAGGCACCAGAACCGGTGAATTCCGAATTCCGTGCGATCGTCGAAACCCAAGCCATCGGCATGCCGCTGGGCGAAGCTTGCGGCAAGCTTTACGAGCACATGCCAGTGCCCGAGGCGAATTTCTTCGGCATCGTCGTTTCGATCCAACAGCGATCGGGCGGCAATCTCGCGGAAGCGCTCGGCAATCTTTCGCGCGTGCTGCGTGACCGCAAAAAAATGAAGGCCAAGATTCAGGCGATGTCACAGGAAGCGAAGGCGTCGGCCTCCATCATCGGCGCGCTGCCGGTGGCGGTGATGACGATGGTTTACATTACGAGTCCAAACTACATCTCGCTACTGTGGACCGAGCCGCTCGGCCGCGTGATGCTCGCCGCTTCCGTCGTGTGGATGTCGACGGGCATCATGGTGATGAAGAAAATGATCAATTTCGACTTCTAGCGCATGATACCGGAATGTGGACGCCGGGTTTTCATAAAGATCATGCGCCTCGTAACGATGTAGGATACCGATGCTCGACCTGTTGATCAATGCGATTAATACCAAGACGCTGACGATGGTGTTCGCCGCCATCGCCGCGGTCGCTACTGTTTTGACCCTCGCAATGCCGCTAGTATTCGCCGATCCGCTCGGCAAGCGCATGAAGGCGGTCGCGGTCGAGCGCGAGAAGATTCGTCAACGCGAACGCGAGCGCATGGCGCAAGCGCAACAGAAGGTCAATCTGCGTCCCTCGGCGAAGCAATCCGTCCAGGCGATCGTCGAACGCTTCAACCTGAAGAAATGGGTCGGGCAGGAAGAAGCGCGGCTGAAGCTGATACAGGCCGGCTATCGCGGTCAGGCGCCCTATATCACCTACCTGTTTTTCCGCATGATAACGCCGGCGGTGAGCGCGTTGTTTGCCGCGATCTATCTGTTTGTCATTCTCGATTTACACCAGCCGGCAATGGTCAAGCTCGGTATTTGCATTGCCGCGGCCTATGTCGGCATGCATGCACCGCTGATGTTCCTCAAGAACCGGATCGCGCATCGCCAGCTTTCGATCAAACGCGCATTCCCCGACACGCTCGACCTGCTGCTGATCTGCGTGGAATCCGGTATGTCGATCGAGGCAGCGTTTAAGAAGGTGAGCGACGAAGTCGGCACCCAATCGGTGGCGCTGGCTGAAGAGCTCACGCTCACCAACGCCGAGCTGTCTTATCTGCCGGATCGCCGCCAAGCCTACGAGAACCTCGCCAAGCGCACCGACCTGGACGGCGTTAAATCGGTTTGCATGGCGCTACAGCAAGCGGAGCGTTACGGCACCCCGCTGGCGAACATGCTGCGCGTGATGGCGCAGGAAAACCGCGATATGCGCATGGCGGAAGCCGAGAAGAAGGCCGCCGGTCTGCCGCCCAAGCTGACGGTGCCGATGATCCTGTTCTTCCTGCCGGTGCTGTTCATCGTCATTCTTGGCCCGGCCGCGATCAAGGTCATGGCCATCCGCTGACGCCGGCGCACGCACGGCGATTGAGCGACCAAGATTGTCGGCGATCAAAAATCGAGGTTAGGTCCCGGCATCGGGTGCGGGCACCAAGGGCCGGGCGCCCTTTTTCGACCAGCTGCCGCGTTGCGCGAGGACCTGCCGCAGATAGCCAACATTGGCGGCGGCCTCGTTCGGCGGCAAGTCGGCGCGGGCAATGGTCTCAGCTTCCGCAAAGCGGCCTTGCAGGCCGACCACCAGCGCGAGATTCTGCCGCACTTTCGGCGCGGCATCCGGCCGCGCCACCGCCTGCCGCAGGGTGGCCTCGGCGCGTTTCAAATCCTTGGTCAGCGCGTAGGACAGACCGAGATTGGACAAGATCGACGCGTCGCCCGGCACGATCTTGAGCGCGGCCGAATAATGCTGCTGCGCCTCGGCGTGGCGGCCCAGTTGATCGAGCACCGCGCCTTGCGCGTTGAGCACACGCCAGTCCGGATTGTCGGGCGCGTGCGCCCGGCTCAAGACATCGAGCGCCTGGTTGTAGTCGCCGGCCTCCGCCAGCGCACGGCCGAAGGCACCAAGCAGCGGCATGTTGTGGGGATTGCGGATCGTGGCCGCCTCCAGGACAGCGACCGCCTGGGCGCGCTGGTCGGTGGCGCGCAGGGCCTGGGCGTAGCCAATGGCTGCTTCTGCGTCGTCGGGCTTTTCGCGGTAGCGGGCGCCCCAGACCTCAAGCTGGCGCCGCCAGTCGGCTTCGCTGCGCGGGGCATTGTTGGCGACGATCGAGCCGGTGATATCGTCACCGGTGGTCTTGCAGCCGGCCACCGACATGGCCAACACGGCCGCGACAGCGGCAGAGGCAAGCAGGCGGGCGGCGCGGGCCGTTTTAGGACGCATGGGAATCCGGCGGCTGGCATTCCAACGGCATTCCCCGAGCAATAAAACGTTAACCCTAACGAGTAGTTAACTTATATTCTGACCCGGCCATCGAGCCTAAGATCACAGCATGGAACTGAACCTCTCAAATGACGAAATCGCGTTGCAGGCGCGCGCCCGCGCGTTCTCGCAAGCCGTGGTGCGGCCACGCGCTGCGGCCATCGACCGCGACGAGCAATACCCCTGGGACATTGTGAAGGCGCTGGCCGAGGCCGGATTTCTCGGCATGACCCTGCCGAAGGCGCTCGGCGGCAAGGACGCGTCCTTCCTCGATGCCGTGCTGGTGATCGAGGAAATGGCGAAGTCCTGCACAGTCACCGCGCGCATCGTGGTCGAGACCAATATGGGCGCGATTTCGACGGTGATGGCCTATGGCAGCGAGGCACAGAAAAAGCTTGCCGCGCGGCTGGTGCTGGAGGGCGACAAGCCGGCCATCTGCATCACCGAGCCGGACGCCGGCTCCGACGCGCTCGCCATGACCACGCGCGCCGACAGACGCGGCAACGGCTACGTCATCAACGGCAAAAAGCATTGGATCACTGGCGCCGGCGTCTCGCGCCTGCATCTGATCTTCGCGCGCGTGTTCGACGAGCGCGGTGAGAACCTCGGCATCGGCGGCTTCCTAGCGGTCCGTGACGAAGCGAAAGGCCTTCGGGTCGCCAAGCGCGAGCAGACCATGGGTCTGCGCGGCATGCCGGAAGGCGAGTTGGTGTTCGAAAATCTCGAGGTGCCGGCGGACATGGCGGTACTTCCGCCATCCGGCTTCCGCCGCGGCTTCGCCGACCTGATGAACGCCTATAACAGCCAGCGCGTCGGCGCCGGCACGGTGGCGATGGGCATTGCCGCCGGCGCGCTCGAGCATGCGCTGGCATGGGCGAGGACGCGTGAGCAATTCGGCCGCAAAATCGGCGAATTCCAGGGGCTGCAATGGATGCTGGCCGACATGCAGACCCAGCTCACCGCGGCACGGCTGATGCTCTACACGGCGGCGCGTTCGCGCGGGGCCGACGGCAGCGCCTTCCCCGATTCGATGCTGGCGGCGCAAGCGAAAATCTTCGCTTCCGAGAGCGCGATCAAAATCGTCAACGATGCGCTGCAATTTTTCGGCGCGCGCGGCTACTCGCGCGAATTGCCGCTCGAACGCATGACGCGCGACGTGCGCATGTTCACCATCGGCGGTGGCACCGCACAGGTGCTGCGCACGCTGATCGCGTCGAAAATGCTGGGCTGGAAGCTGCCGCAGACTCGCGACGGTTATGCGCCGAAACCCCCTATGCGCGACGCCGCGGAGTGACCATGCACCCGATTTTTGTAAGACCCGGCGAGCCGGCAGTGCCGATCCTGTTCGTCACCGCCGCCACGTTCGACCAGGCGATCGAGAATGTCGATGAGCGCGAGCGAACATTTGTGCACGCCGCTGGCTTTGAGCCGAAGCCGGGGCGCTATCTCGCCGTACCGGCGGCGGACGGCAAACTCGCTGGCATCCTGTTCGGCCTGGAAAACGCCGACGAACTGGTGAAAGACCTGTTCCGGCCGGGGCAATTGTCCACTTTGTTGCAGCCGGGCACCTACCGCTTCGCCAATGCGCCGCATGATACGCGGCTGGCGGCGTTGGCCTTCGCGCTCGGCACCTATCAATTCGCCCGCTATCGCAAGGCGGACGTGCGCAATGTGCGGCTGGTGGTCCCTGAGAGCGTTGACGGGGACGATCTCACCCGCATCGTCGAGGGCGCGACGCTAGCGCGCAATCTCATCAACACGCCGTCCAACGACATGGGGCCGGCCGAGCTGGAAGACGCCGCCCGCGCGCTCGCCAAGCAGCATGGCGCAATTATAAAGGTCACTAGCGGCGATACGCTCGCTAAAGATTTCCCGCTTGTTCACGCAGTCGGCGCCGGCTCGGCGCGCAGCCCCTGTCTGATCGACATTATTTGGGGCAACGAAGGCGATCCGAAGATCACGCTGGTCGGCAAGGGCGTCTGTTTCGACACCGGCGGGCTCGACATCAAGAACGACGCCGGCATGCTCAACATGAAGAAGGACATGGCCGGCGGCGCCACGGCGCTGGCGCTCGCGCACATGATCATGGCGCGCAAGCTCAAAGTGCGACTGCGTGTGATCGTCCCGGCAGTGGAAAATTCCATCTCGGGCACCAGCTTTCGCCCGCGCGACATCTACACGTCGCGCAAGGGCATCAGCGTCGAGATCGGCAATACCGATGCGGAAGGCCGGCTAGTCCTAGCCGACGCGCTCGCGCTCGCCGACGAGGACAAGCCGGAGCTCGTCGCCGATTTCGCCACGCTCACCGGGGCGGCGCGGGTGGCGCTCGGTCCAGACGTGCCGGCAGCCTTCACCGATGACGATGACCTTGCCGGCGAACTCGCGAGCCATGCGGCCGCTGAGAACGATCCACTCTGGCGCATGCCGCTGTGGCGGCCTTACGAGGCGATGCTCGATTCCAAGGTGGCCGATACAAATAACGTCAGTACCGGTGGCCAGGGCGGCGCCATCACCGCGGCGCTGTTTCTGCGCAAATTCGTGACCGCCAAATCCTGGTTGCATCTCGACATCTTCGCCTGGACGCCAGCCGCCAAGCCCGGCCGCCCGGAAGGCGCCGAATTGCAGTCTGCACGTGCGCTCTACGCGCTGCTTTGTGCTCGCTACGCTTAATCCATGGTCGCGCTCGACCCCCGCATCAATCCATTCCGCCCCGAGATCGCGGCGAAATATCTGCAAGGCCATGTCGAGGCCGCGCGCTTCGTCGAAGGCGTGCGCTACGAGGTGGTCGAGCCGATCGCGGCTATGCGCCGCACGCCATCGCATGAGGCGCGGCTCGACACGCAAGCGCTCATGGGTGAGCGCGTCGTCGTCTACGAGACGACCGACGAGGGCTGGGCCTGGGGCCAGTTCGAGAGCGACGGTTATGTCGGCTGGCTGGCGGCGAATGCGCTCGGCAAGCCGGGCAAAGCGCCGACCCACAAGGTCGCGGTCCCACGTACGCTTGGCTTTCCGGGGCCGGACATCAAGCTTGCGCCGGCAGTGGCGCTGCCGATGGGGGCAAGCGTGGCCATCGTTCGGCAAGACGAGCGTTTCGGCATTATGGCAAACGGCTGGCACCTGCCCGTCGTGCATCTGGCGCCGATCAAGGCCAGGCAGCCGGATTTTGTCGCTGTGGCCGAAAAATTCCTGCACGTGCCTTATCTGTGGGGCGGCAAGACGTCACTCGGCATCGACTGTTCGGGCCTGGTGCAAGTCGCGCTGCAGGCCGCCGGTCACGCCTGTCCGCGCGACAGCGACATGCAGGAAATGGCACTCGGCAAGTTGTCGTCGCTCGGCGAACTGCGGCGCGGCGATCTGGTGTTCTGGAAGGGCCACGTCGCCATCGCGCGCGACGGCGAAACCTTGCTGCACGCCAATGCGTATCTTATGGCGGTGGCCATTGAGCCGGTGGCAGAGGCCGTCGCCCGCATCAAGGCGGCGGGCAGCGACGTCACCAGCGTGAAGCGGCTCTAGCGCGCGCTGCTCAACAGTTCGGCAACGCGACCGCGATTGAGCGCCAACCATTGCAGCACGACGACCAGCGGACCGTTGCGCACCGTGCCCTCTGCTAGCACGGCCAGCGCCGCGTCGATCGAGACGCGGACGGTTTCAATACGCTCACCCTCGGCCGTATTGAGCACCCCTTCGGGAACGCGCGCGGCATCGATGGCGACGAGAAAGACGGTGACTTCCTCGTCGGTTATCCCCGGCGAGGTCAGGAAGCTAAAGAGCTCGACGAGCTTGCTCGGCGCAACGCCGATCTCCTCCGCGCATTCGCGCCGTGCCGCGTCGATTAACGACTCGCTTGGCTCGACCCGCCCGGCTACCGTTTCGGTCATAGCGCCGCGCCCATTGGCGAGGTGCGCCGGCAGGCGGAATTGGCGGATCAAGACGATTTCATCGCGGGTGAGATCGACGAGCAGCAGCAGCACCACCTTGCCGGCCATGAGCACGTCGCGGGTCTGCGCGCTAGCCGCCCCGCCGCCCCGCAGCGTCAGTCGATAGCGCCAATAGTCGCGGTAGCCCTTGGCGAGCAGCTCCGGCGGCGATATTGCGGCATCGGCGGCACGATCGGCGAGTTCTTGCGCGTCGTGCATGATCGTCGCCTATTGCTCCACCACATCCCCGGCCGTAATTTCCAGCTTGAAGGCGGCGGCGAACAGCGCGCGCGTGTAATCGCTCTTCGGGTTCTTGAACAAATCGGCCGCCGCACCCTCTTCCACCATCTTGCCGTGACGCAGCACCAGCAGCCGGCTCGCCAGCGCCGCCACCACGCGCAGATCGTGCGAGATGAACATGAAGGTAAGGTCGTGCCGCTTCTGCAGGTCGCGCAGCAGATCGACCATCTGCGACTGAATGAGCATATCGAGCGCGCTGGTCGGCTCGTCGAGCATGATGAAGGTCGGCTCCAGCACCAGCGCGCGCGCTAAAGCGATGCGCTGGCGCTGGCCGCCGGAAAATTCATGTGGATAGCGGAAGCGCGTTTCCGGATCGAGCCCGACGTCATTGAGCGCATCCACCACGCGGGCGCCGCGTTCGCGGGCTTTCAGATGCGGATGATGCACCTTGAGGCCCTCCTCGATGATGTCGGACACCGACATGCGCGGTGAGAGCGAGCCGTACGGGTCCTGGAACACGATTTGCATGTTGCGGCGGTAGGGCCGCATTTCCTTGAACTTAAGGCCCTGAATGGTATCGCCCATGAACACCACCGGACCCTCCGACGAAATCAGCCGCAGGATGGCGAGGCCGAGCGTGGTCTTGCCGGAACCGCTTTCGCCGACCACGCCGAGCGTTTCGCCTTTGCGCACTTCGACGCTGACGCCGTCGACCGCCTTGATGTGGCCGACCACCTTGCGCAGCACGCCGCGCTTGATCGGGAACCACACTTTCAGGTTATCGGTCTGCACGACGATTGGCGCGTCGGGACGCGGCGGCGCCGGGTCGGGCTTCGGCTCGGCGGCCAGCAATGCGCGCGTGTAGGGGTGCTCCGGCGCGGTGAATACGCGTTCGACCGGCCCGCGCTCGACGATCTTGCCGGAATTCATCACGCAGACCCGGTCGGCGAGCTTGCGCACAATACCGAGGTCATGGGTGATGAACAGCATCGACATACCGAGCCGCGTTTGCGTGTCCTTGAGCAGCTTCAGGATTTGCGCCTGCACCGTGACGTCGAGCGCGGTGGTGGGCTCGTCGGCGATCAGCAGGTCCGGCTCGTTCGCCAAGGCCATGGCGATCATCACGCGCTGGCGCTGACCGCCCGAGAGCTGATGCGGATAGCTGCCGAGCCGCGCCTTCGGATCGCGGATGCCGACCTGATCGAGCAATTCGAGAATGCGGGCGCGCGCCTTCTCGCCCGTAAGACCCTGGTGAATCAATAGAATTTCTCTAATTTGTTTCTCGATCGTGTGCAGCGGATTAAGCGACGTCATCGGCTCCTGGAAGATGATGGCGATGTCGTTGCCGCGCACGTGGCGAATTTCGTCCTCCGGCATGGTCAGCAACTCGCGCCCTTCGAAGCTGATTGCACCCGAGGGGTGATGCGCGGCCGGATAAGGCAGCAGCTTCATCACCGACAGCGCGGTGGCCGATTTGCCGGAACCGCTCTCGCCGACCAGCGCCACCGTCTCGCCCCTGACGATGTCGAACGATACGTGGTCGACCGCCAGCACCTCGCGCTTGCCGGTGCCGAATGCGATCGAGAGATCGCGGATTGAAAGAACTGTTTCGGCTGGCGCGGTCATCGGAACGTCTTCCTTGGATCGAAGGCGTCGCGCACCGCTTCGCCGATGAAGATCAGCAGTGAGAGCATGATCGCGATCGAGAAGAAACCGGTCAGGCCTAGCCACGGCGCCTGCACGTTAGCCTTGCCCTGCGATAACAATTCGCCGAGCGAGGGCGAGCCGGGCGGCAAGCCGAAGCCGAGGAAGTCGAGCGCGGTCAGCGTCATCACCGATGACGACAAGATGAACGGCAGGAATGTCATGGTCGCCACCATGGCGTTCGGCAGCAGGTGACGGAAGATGATCACCGCGTTTGACACGCCAAGCGCGCGCGCAGCCTGGATATATTCGAAATTTCGCCCGCGCAGGAATTCCGCGCGCACCAGGCCGACCAGCGACACCCACGAGAACAGCAGCAGGATGCCGAGCAGCACGAAGAAGCCCGGCACCAGTACCGACGAAATGATCAGCAGCAGATAGAGCGAGGGAATCGAGGTCCAGATTTCGATGAAACGCTGGAACAGGAGATCGATCCAGCCGCCGAAATAGCCCTGCACCGCGCCGGCGGCGACGCCGATGATCGACGAAATGATGGTCAGCGCCAGCCCGAACAGCACCGAGATGCGGAAGCCGTAGATCAGCCGTGCCACCACGTCGCGGCCGCCGTCGTCCGTGCCGAGCCAGTTGTGTTCGAGATCGTCGCATTTGGCGAAGGCATGGGTGGCGGCGAATTCGCAATCCTTTTGCGTGAGCAGCCAGGTCGGCTTGGACGGGAACGGCGACGGCGGCTTGCTCACCTGCGTGCTGTAGGAGAAGCGGACGAGCGGCCAGATCACCGTGCCGTTCTCCTTCTGGATCAAGCCCATCAGATAGTCGTCGCGATAATCGGCGGCGGTGCCGAACAGAAGCGGGTCGGGAGCTTTAGCAAAGGCCGTGTCGGGATAGGTCACCACCGCCGGGAAGAATGAGCGGCCGGCGACGTGGATAAAGATCGGCTTGTCGTTGGCGATGAATTCGGCGAACAGCGAGATCAGAAATAGCGCGAGGAAGATCCACAACGACCAATAGCCGCGCCGGTTGACCTTGAAGTTTTCCCAGCGCCGCCGGTTGAGCGGCGAAACGGCGATCCAGTGCCGCTCCGGCGGCACGTCGAGGCCGGCAACGCCGACGGCCGTAGTGTCGGGCGATTTGATGGCGGGACCCGCGTCCACCTCAGACCTCCCGCGTTTCGAAATCGATGCGTGGATCGATCCATGTGTAAGTCAGATCGGAGATCAGATTCACCACCACCCCGATGAGCGCGAAGATGTAGAGCGTGGCGAACACCACCGGATAGTCGCGGTTGAGCACGCTCTCGAAACCGAGCAGGCCAAGCCCGTCGAGCGAAAAGATGGTCTCGATCAGCAGCGAACCGGTGAAGAAGGCGTGCACGAAGGCCGAGGGAAATCCGGCGATCACGATCAGCATGGCGTTGCGGAAGATGTGCCCGTACAGTACCTGGTTCTGCGTGCAACCTTTGGCGCGCGCGGTGAGCACGTATTGCTTGCGGATTTCCTCCAGGAACGAATTCTTGGTCAATAGCGTCATGGTGGCGAAGGCCGACAGCGCCATCGAGACGACCGGCAGCGTAATATGCCAGAGGTAATCGCCGATTTTGGCGTACCACGGCATTTGCCAGAAAGTCTCCGACACCAGTCCGCGCAGCGGAAAAAAATCGAAGAACGAGCCGCCGGCGAACAAAATGATCAGCAATATCGCGAACAGGAATCCGGGGATGGCGTAGCCGACGATGATCACGCTCGATGTCCACACGTCGAAGCGCGAGCCGGCATCAACCGCCTTGCGGATGCCGAGCGGGATCGAGATCAGGTAGGTGAGCAGCGTCATCCAAATGCCGAGCGAGATCGAGACCGGCAGCTTCTCCTTGATCAACTGCAGCACGCCGATGTCGCGGAAATAGCTTTTGCCGAAATCGAAGCGGATATAGTTCCACATCATCAGGCCGAACCGCTGATAGGCCGGCTTGTCGAAGCCGAACTGCTTTTCCAGCTTCTTGATGAACTCGGGATCGAGCCCTTGGGCGCCGCGATATTTCGACGTCACCGCATCGACGCCCGATCCACCCTGCGCCAGGCCGCGACTGCCGAAGTCGCCGCCGGGCGAGCCGGAAATGCGCGAGGTCGCGCCGGTGTCGGCGCCGGTGAGCTTGGCGATCACCTGTTCGACCGGGCCGCCCGGTGCGAACTGCACCACGACGAACGCCACCAGCATGATCCCGAACATGGTCGGCACCATGAACAGCAGGCGACGGAGGAGGTAAGCTGACATGCGATTGTTTGGGGGCCTGTGCTGATTTCGTCATGCCCGGCCGGGTACCGGACATTTACGTCTTATGACATATAACAACATAAAGACATGGATAGGACGCGCAACTCGGGTCCGCCCGAGTTTTGCAAAATGTGATGCAGTGCCGCAAGTTGGCCCATGACGTTGACCTAGCTTTTCCGCTCCAGCTTCGCTGCCTTGTCCTTGTCGGTCCACCAGGTTTCCGGAATGCCCCGGAAATAGCGCGGTTTGACGGTCGGGTGGCCGAACTCGTCCCAAAAAGCGATCCAGTGTGACGCTTTGTACCAGTGCGGAATCCAATAGCGCCCTGCGCGGATGACGCGGTCGAGCGCCTTGCAGGCGGTGGTGAGTTCGGGGCGCGTCTTGGCGGCGATTATAATGTCGACCAGCGCGTCCACCGCCGGGTCGGCGATGCCGGCAAGATTCTGCGAGCCCTTGGTTGCCGCCGCCTGGGAAGAAAAATAAGTGCGCAGCGAATCTCCGGGCGTCGCGGAAAAGCTGAAACGCTCTACCGTGATGTCGAAGTCGAAACCGTCGACGCGGGCTCGGTATTGCACCGGATCGACGACGCGCAAGGTCGCGTTGATCCCGAGCACGCCGAGGTTCTTGATGTAAGGCAGATGGTGCGGCGTGAAAGTCGCTTCATCGAGCAGGAATTCCATCGTAATCGGCTTGCCGTCCGGCATCAACCGCTTGCCGTTCTTGAGCATAAAGCCGGCGTCGTTGAGCAATTGCGCGCCGCGCCGCAGCCAGTTGCGGTCCTGGCCGGAACCATCGGTCACCGGCGGCACATAGGGTTCGTCGAACACCTCGTCCGGCACCTTGCCGCGAAACGGTTCGAGCAGCGCAAGTTCGTCGGCGGCGGGCTTGCCTTGCGCCATCATCGGCGAATTCTGAAACACCGACACCGTACGGTCATAGGAGCCGTACATGATATTCTTGTTGGTCCATTCGAAATCGAAGGCATCGATCAGCGCCTCGCGCAGGCGGCGGTCCTTGAACTGCGGCCGCCGCATATTCATGAACCAGCCTTGCGCGCCGGACGGCGTGTCGTCGGGCAGAATGCTGCGCTTGACGCGGCCGTCCTTGAAGGCGGGAAAATCGTAACGCGTCGCCCAGGTGCGCGAGGTGAACTCCTCGCGGAACAGATAGTTCTTGGCGGTGAAGCCTTCGAAGCCGACCTCGCGGTCGCGGTAATATTCAAAACGCACGACGTCAAAATTGTTCTGCCCACGCACGACCGGCAAATCGGCCCCCCACCAGCCCTTGACGCGCTCGAATTCGATGAAATGCCCGACCTCGAAGCGGCCCACTTTGTAGGCGCCGCTGCCGAGCGGAATATCCAGCGTCGACTGGTCGAACGGTTGCTTGGAATAATAGGCGCGCGAGAAGATCGGCAAGCCGGCGACGAAGAGCGGCACGTCGCGCCCGCGCTTGTCGGCAAAACGCACCACCACCGTCCGATCGTCAGGCGCCTCGGCGCCTTTGAAGTCGCGCAGCAACTGCGTGATGATCGGATGGCCCTTGTCCTTCAGCGTCGCCAGCGACCAGACCACGTCATGCGCGTTGAGCGGCGTACCGTCGTGAAATTTGGCTTGCGGCCGCAGCGCAAAGCGATAGATCAGCCCATCGTTGGAGATACTGACGCTGCGCGCAGCCAGCCCGTACATGGCGTCGGGCTCGTCGCCCGAGCGCGTCATCAAGGTGGCGAAGGTGAGTTCCATGCCCTGCGCGGCGTCGCCCTTCAAGATGAAGCTGTTGAGCGAATTGAAGGTCTGGAACGACTGATTGTACTGCCGGTTCGGGCCGATCTGCGAAAACACGCCGCCTTTGGGCGCGTCCGAATTGACGTATTTGAAGTGCGGGAAATCCGCCGGATAGGCGAGATCGCCGAAGGCGGACATGCCGTGGCGCTCGGCGTCTTGTGCGCCGGCGTGCGACATGAATTTCGCAGCGGCGATCGCACCCGCGTATAGTGCAAGCGCATACCGACGGGTGATCAAGAGCGCTGCGGCACCTTGGCCGCCTTGTCCGCGTCCCACCACCAGATGGTCGGGAATGCCGCAGCTCCATATTTCGGCATGTTCTGCGGATGGCCGAAGCGATCCCAGCGCGCGGTGCGCTGCTTACCGTAGGTCCATTGCGGCACGACGTAGAAATTCCACAGCAGCACGCGGTCGAGCGCCTTGGTGGCGGCGATCAGTTCGTCGCGGTCCTTGGCATAGATCACGCGTTCGATCAGCGTATCGACCGCCGGGTTCTTGATGCCGATCAGATTGCGCGAGCCGGGAATGTCGGCCGCCTGCGAGCTCCAGAAGCCGCGCTGCTCATTGCCGGGCGACAGCGACTCTCCCCAGGACGCGACGATGATGTCAAAATCCCATTGCCGCAGCCGGTTTTCGTATTGTGCGCTGTCGACGACACGCACGTTCACCGTCATGCCGACGCGCTGCAACGACGGCTTGTAGAACAGCACGAAACGCTCGGTGGCCGGATCATCGACCAGGAACTCAAAGCCAAAGGGTTCGCCGGTCTTGACGTTGGTGAGTCTGGTGTTGCGGATCTCGTAACCGGCGTCGCGAAACAACGCGAGCGCCTCGCGCAGATTGTCGCGGTTCGCCTGTTGACTGCCGCCGGCCGGATTGGTGTAGGGCTTGCTGAACAGGTCCGCCGGCACCTTGTCCTTCACGCTTTGCAGGATTTCGAGCTCCTTGCCTTGCGGAATTCCGGACGAGGCGAGTTCGGTGCCTTCGAAATAACTGGCGATGCGTTTGTACTGGCCGTAGAAAATCGTGCGGTTCATCTCCTCGAAATCGAAGGCGAAGTTGAATGCGCGGCGCACGCGTGCGTCCTTGAACTTGTTGCGCCGGATATTGAAGGCAAAAGCCTGCATCGACCCAAAATTGCGGATCGGGAATTCTTCCAGCACCACTTTCTTGTCGCGCACGGCGGGAAAATCGTAAGAGGTCGCCCAGTTCTTGGCGCTGTTTTCGGTGCGCCAATCGACCTGATCGCCCTTGAATGCCTCGATCGCGACGGTGGAATCGCGGAAATATTCGAAGCGGAGCGTCTGAAAGTTTCGTGTGCCGATGGCGACATTGAGGTCCTTGCCCCAATAGTCGGCAACCTTTTCGTAGACCAGCGTGCGGCCGGGCGCAAAGTCCTTGAGGCGATAGGAGCCGGAGCCGAGCGGAGGCTCCAGCGTGGTTTGCGTCACGTCGCGCTTCTTGCCGGACTTGTCGGTCCCTTCCCACCAATGCTTGGGCAACACCGGCAGTTGGCCAACGATCTGAGGCAATTCGCGATTGCCCGGCCCGTCGAAGGTGAAAGTAATCTCGCGCTCCGCCGTTTTTTCCACTTTGACCACGTGGCGGTAATAGGCTCCGTAAAATGGGCTGTTCGTTTTAAAGGTATTGAATGAGAAAATGACGTCGTCGGGCGTCACCGGCATGCCGTCATGCCAACGCGCGATGGCACGCAACCGGTAGGTGACCGACGAACGATCGTCCGGGTAGCTGACCGCTTCCGCCAGCAGGCCGTATTCGGTCGATACTTCGTCGAGCGCCGGCGTTGTCAGCATTTCGATGAACAGATCGGTGCCCATGGCCAGGCTGCCTTTCACCCCCGACACCACCTGATTGAAATTATCGAATGTGCCGACGGCGATCTGCCGTATTGCCCCGCCCGGCGGCGCGGCCGGATTGACGTAGTCGAAATGCTTGAACCCTTCCGGGTATTTCAAATCGCCGAACAGCGAGAGGCCATGCTTCCAGTTTTTTGTCTGTGCTGCGGCGTCAGGCGCGAAGGAGCCGGCGCCGAGCGCGCCCAACGCGGGCGCTGCAAGCGTCGCTGCTGTCGCTCGGATGACGCTGCGTCTGGTCAACTTCATAGCATAAGCTCCGGCGCGTGCGATCCACCCGTCATCATGCAATCGCGGGTGATTATGTCGGTTTTTCGGTCCACCACCAGCGGCCCGGGGCCGCACTCCAAACAAAACGGCCGGGCTTGGCCCGGCCGCGTCTCGGATATCCCGCCGTGTTTTCTACTTCTTTGGTGCTTCGGCAGGTTTTGCAG
This sequence comes from uncultured Alphaproteobacteria bacterium, assembly GCA_963770985.1. GTDB lineage: Bacteria > Pseudomonadota > Alphaproteobacteria > Rhizobiales > Xanthobacteraceae > Pseudolabrys. The sequence goes on from CAVYRR010000008.1 coordinate 157,574, forward strand.
CTGGAGCGGCAGCCGCCGCTTTCGGCAGCGGCTGTGGGTTGTCCGAGAGCGTGTTCAGGAAATCGATCACGTCGGCGCGCTGCTGGCCGCGCGCCAGGCCGGCGAAGGTCATATTGGTGCCGGCGATATAGCCGCGCGGATTGGCCAGGAACGCATAGAGCTCGCCGAAGGTCCAGGTACCGCCCTTGGCCTTCATGGCGGCGGAATAGTTGAAGCCCGCCTCGGAGGCGCGCGGGCGGCCGACGATGCCCCACAAATTGGGACCGACCCGGTTCGGCCCGCCCTTCTCGAAGGTGTGGCAGGCTTGGCACTGCTTGGCGGCGGCCTGACCCTTTTCAACCGAGGCCGAGGCCATCATCGCCTCCATCGGCTCCTCCGGCTCCTTGCCGGCGGGCTTGCCAGCCTCGGCTGGCGTCTTGGCCGCGATCGCGTAGCCGGGCTTGGCGGGCTTCTCGGGCGCGAAAATGGCGCCGGCCCCGATATTGAGCGCGAGCACGATCAGGCAGGTGCCGAGGATGGCGCCCAGGACCTTGTTGAGTTCGAAGGAATTCATCGAAATGAGGCTCCCGAAGGGGCGCGAACCGGCAGGGGACGGTTAAGCCGCCAAGGGCTCGGCGGCGGCGGACAGATACCGTTTTGCCTCCGCTCTGGCAACCCGTATAAGCGCCGCGGATTATCGACATTCGTTCAGGTCCCCGCCCGCTGATGCCGGTAGCCAAACCGATGCCCAACACCATCGTTCTCATCCCGGCCCGCATGGCCTCCAGCCGCCTGCCTGGCAAGCCATTGGCGGATATCGCCGGCCAGCCGATGATCGTGCACGTGCTCCGCCGCGCGCTCGCCGCCAAGATCGGCGAGGCGGTGGTGGCGACCGATTCCGAAGCGGTGGCAGCGGCGGTGGAAAAATCCGGTGGCCGCGCGATCATGACACGGGCCGATCACGTCTCCGGCTCCGACCGCATCTACGAAGCGCTGGAGGCGCTCGATCCCGAGCGTCGCCTTGGCGTGGTGGTCAATGTGCAGGGCGACCTGCCAACCATCGAGCCGGCCGACATCCGCGCGGCACTCAAGCCGCTGGCCGATGCGGCCGTGGATATCGCGACGCTTGCGGCGGTCATTACCGATCCGGCCGAGTGCCGCAATCCGAACGTGGTCAAGGTCTCCGGCAGCGCAGTCGCGCCCGGCCGCTTGCGCGCCACCACCTTCACCCGCGCCGACGCCACCGGCCCCGGACCACACTATCACCATATCGGGCTTTACGCCTACCGGCGCGCGGCGCTGGAGCGCTTCGTCAAGCTGCCGTCGTCGCCCAACGAGCGGCGCGAGAAGCTCGAGCAATTGCGCGCGCTCGATGCCGGCATGCGCATCGACGTGGTGGTGGTGAAAAGCGTCCCGCTCGGCGTCGATACGCCTGAAGAGTTGAAAAAGGCGCGCAAGATGCTCGACGGTTGACTAAGACGCAAAGGTCTGCGTACGGATCGGGCCATGGCCAAGAAAAAGATCATCTTCCAGGGAGAACCGGGGGCGAATTCGCATCTCGCCTGCCGCGAAGCCTATCCGGACCACGAGCCGGTGCCCTGCCCGACCTTCGAGGACTGCTTCTCCGCGCTCACCGGCGGCGATGTCGATCTCGGCATGATCCCGATCGAGAATTCGGTCGCCGGCCGCGTCGCCGACATCCATCACCTGATGCCGACCTCGAAGCTGCACATCATCGCCGAATGGTTCCTGCCGATCCGCAATCAACTGATGGCGCCGAAGGGCGCGAGCTTGAAAACCATCGCGTCGGTGGAAAGCCACGTGATGGCGCTCGGCCAGTGCCGCAAGATCATCCGCGAACTGAAACTCAAGCCGATCGTCGCCGCCGACACCGCCGGTTCGGCGCGCGAGGTAGCCGAGAGCAAGGATATCACACGCGCGGCGATCGCCTCGCGGCTGGCCGCGGAAATCTACGGCCTCAACATCCTGAGGGAAAATGTCGAGGACGAAACCAATTCGACCACGCGCTTCATCGTGCTCTCGCGCGAGAAGAAATGGGCGGCGCCCGGCAAGGGCAAGGTCGTCACTACCTTCGTGTTCCGCGTGCGCAACGTGCCGGCCGCGCTGTACAAGGCGCATGGGCGGCTTCGCCACCAACGGCGTCAACATGACCAAGCTCGAGAGCTACATGGTCGGCGGCAATTTCTTCGCCACGCAGTTCTACGCCGACGTCGAGGGCCACCCGGACGACCGCGCGCTGGTGTTCGCGCTCGAGGAGCTCGCCTTCTTCTCCAAGGAGATGACCATCCTCGGCGTCTACCCCGCGCATCCGTACCGCGACACGTTCAAGGAAGAAAAGGACTGAGCGCGCGTTACGAGCGTCGCACGCGGCGTCATTTCTTCTCCAGTTTTGGTTTCTTCAAATCCGCCAGTTCCAGTTGAAGCTTTTCTAGCGCCGTCTTGAGCGCGGCGATTTCGGTTTTATGCGCGGCGATCTCGCGATTCGCGTCAGCAAGTTTGGCTTGCGTATCGCGCGTGTGCTTCGTCAGCGTCTGCTGGAGGAATTCGACATTGCTTTGCAAGCAGCTGGTGCGCCGCTCCATCGCCTTTTCGACGGTGCATATCTCGATGCCGCGTATGTCCTGGGCCACCGCGGGCGCGGCGATCGCGAGGCTAGCCAGCATGGCCAAAAGGCGGGGCGTCATGGCGGCAGCCTACATGAGTCGCGGGGGCGCGAGGACCGCGCTTGTCTTCGACCACGCCGCCATGCTGCCCTAAGGCGTCTTTTTCGGCTGGGGAGCCACCCGCATGAGCCAAGCGGCACCAAAAACTGCCCTCGTCACCGGCGCCGCGCGCGGCATCGGACTGGCAACCGCCAAGCGTTTCCTCGCCGCGGGCTGGCGCGTCGCGTTGCTCGATATCGACGGCGCCAACTTGCAGCGCACCTATAAAGCCTTGGGCAAGCCCGACGCGACCATCGCCATCGAATGTGACGTGGCCGACCGCGACGGTGTCGCCCGCGCCGTCGAAACGATTGCGAAAGAATTCGGCCGGCTCGAGGCGCTGGTCAACAACGCCGGCATCGCGATCTTCAAGCCGATCCTCGATGTCAGCTATGAGGATTGGTCGCGTGTGTTGGCGGTCAATCTCACCGGCCCGTTCTTGTGCACGCAGGCGGCGGCGCCGCTGATGCGCGACTCGGGCGGCGGCGCGATCGTCAACATCACGTCGATATCGGGCCTGCGCGCCTCGACGCTGCGGACCGCCTATGGCACCAGCAAAGCCGGCCTCGCGCATCTGACCCAGCAACAGGCGGTCGAACTCGCCCCGCTTGGCATCCGGGTCAATGCCGTCGCACCCGGCCCCGTCGACACCGCGATGGCGAAAGCCGTGCACACGCCGGAAATCCGCGCCGCCTATCACGACGCCATCCCGCTCAACCGCTACGGACTTGAAACCGAACTGGCCGAGGCGATCTTTTTCCTGTGCAGCGACCGCGCGAGCTACATCACCGGGCAGACGATTGCAGTCGACGGCGGCTTCGAGGCGACCGGCATCGGCTTACCGGCGATGCGCAACGAAGGCCGCAACAGTTAGCGTCGTCGGGGGTTTCTTCCCTCCATTTCAAGCGGCTATGATAGCGTGGTCTTAGCCAGCCGGGGGACGTCATGAAAACCATGGTGCGCTTGCTTGCTTTCTTCGGGGCCCTGCTCATTTCCGGGGGCGCCGGCGCCGCGGGCCAATATCCCGATCATCCAGTGCGATTGTTGGTCGGCTTCGCCGCCGGCGGACCCACCGATGTGATCGCCCGTATCGTCGCGCAGAAATTGTCGGCGGCCCTTGGCCAGCAGTTCTACGTCGATGATAAACCCGGCGCCGGCGGCAACATCGCCAACGCCGAAGTAGCGAAAGCGGCGCCCGATGGCTACACCCTCGCCGTGGTGAGCACCGGGTTCATGGTCAATATGAGTCTGTACGCCAAAGTCCCCTACGACGCAGTCAAGGATTTCGCGCCGATCACCATGGTCGCCTATTCACCCAACGTGATCGTGGTCAATCCGTCGGTGCCGGCGAAGACCGTCAAGGAGTTGATCGCGCTGATCAAGGCCAACCCTAATAAATACAGTTTTGCCGGACCCGGCATCGGCTCCACTCCGCATTTATCGGGCGAATTGTTCAAGCAGAAATTCGACCTCGACATGGTCCATGTCCCGTTCCCCGGCGCCGCCCAGGCGATCAACTCAGCCATCGCCGGGGATACGCAAATTGCCTTTACCGCCCTGCCGCCGGCGCTGGGCAATGTTAAGGCCGGAAAATTGCGTGGGCTCGCCGTGCTCGCGGTCAAGCGCGCTGTGGAGCTTCCCGACGTTCCGACCATGCAGGAAGCCGGTTATCCCGGCCAGGAAGCCGACACCCTCACCGGCGTGCTGGCGCCGGCCGGCACGCCGAAGGAGATCATTGACTTGCTGCATCGCGAGATCGTCAAGGCGGTGGCCCAGCAGGACGTCGCGGACCATTTGATGAAGCTTGGCTTCGTGCCGGTGGCAAACAAACCGGAAGAGTTCGGCGCGCGCATCAAGAGCGAGATCGCGAAATGGGGAAAGGTGGTGCACGATGCGCACCTGCGCATCGAGTGACGCATTCGGCGGCAGACCATGCAGCGTAAGGTGATGATCGCGTGCGCGGTAACCGGCTCGGCGGATACGCCGGGGCGCAATCCGGCCGTCCCGGTGACGCCGTCGCAAATTGCTGCATCGGCGATCGACGCCGCCAAGGCGGGCGCGGCCATCGTCCACATCCACGTCCGCGATCCGCAGACGACGAAGCCGAGCATGGACGGAGCGCTCTACCGCGAGGTCGTCGAGCGCATTCGAGCGAGCGGCACCGATGTGCTGATTAATCTCACCACCGGCCCGGGCGCGCGCTTCATCCCCGGCGCCGACGATCCGCTCAAGCCCGCGCCCGGCAGCACGCTGTCGTTGCCGGCCGCACGCGTGCGCCATGTGGTCGAGCTCAAGCCCGAAATCTGCAGTCTCGATATGGGCAGCATGAACATGGGCGGCCAGGTTTTCGTCAACACGCCGGCCCATCTCGAGGCCATGGCGGCGGCGATCCGTGACGCCGGTGTGACGCCCGAACTCGAAGTGTTCGAGGCCGGCCACTTGATGCTCGCCAAGCGGCTGATCGAGACCGGCCACGTCAAGCCGCCCGGCCTGTTCCAGATCTGCCTCGGGATTTCCTGGGGACAGCCCGCCACCTCGGAGGCGGTCAGCTACATGCGCAGCCTTCTGCCGAACGACTGCGTCTGGTTCGCCTTCGGTATCTCATTGTACCAATTCCCCATGGCCGCGCAGACCGTGCTGCTCGGCGGCCACGTGCGGGTCGGGTTGGAGGACAATCTCTACCTGGAGAAAGGCCAGCTCACGCCGAGCAACGCCGCACTGGTCGAGAAGGCGGCGAAGATTATCGAGATTCTCGGCGACCACGTCGCTACGCCGGCCGATGCGCGGCAGATGCTGGGACTGCAAGCAGCCCGCCGTTAAGTGCCGCTACTCCGCCGCCTGCCGTGACGGCGGGTACATGTGTTCGAGGCCGTCGGCCGTGGTCGCGGATATCGTCGTGCGCACCATGAGACGCGCCTCGTGCGCCGGCCAAGGCCGGCCCCGATGCATGGTGGCACGGTTGTCCCACATCACGACGTCGCCGTTGCGCCATTTGTGCACATAACTGGTGCCGGGCGCGGTCGCCACCGCCATCAGTTCGTCGATCAGCTTTTTGCCTTCGGCCGGCTCCATGCCTTCAACCGCATAAGCGTGCGAAGCGAGGTAGAGCGCGCTGCGCCCGTTCGCCGGATTCTTCCACACCATGCGCCAGCATTGCGGCGGCAGCGCTGCGCGTTCCTCGGGGCTGGCGAGATCGGGCGCGATCTGGCCGCGCGAATGCGCGTAGTCGTGCCAGGCAAACGAATTCTCCAGCTTCTCGCGCAGCGCAAAGTCGAGCCGCTCGAACGCCAACCGGGTCGAAACGAATTCGGTTTCGCCGCCATGGCCGGGCACGCGGCGCGCGGACAGCACCGAGGTAAGCGCCGGCACGCGCTTGAACGAGCTATCGGTGTGCCAGAGCTGGTTCGCCTTGTTGCGCAAAGCGTAGCGGTGATCGGGCGGCACGACCTCGCCGTCCGGACCAATATTGGTCAGCGTGATGAAATGCGTGCCGGTGCCGAGCGAGCCGACCTTGGTGACTTCCGGCGGACCGAAGCAGCGCGAGAAGGCGAACTGGCCCTCGTCGGTCACTTCCTGATTGCGAAACACCAGAACCGAATGTTCTTCGAATGCAGTGCGCACGCCTGCGTAGGCGGCGTCGTCAGCGGCAATGTCGGCAAGCATCACGCCGCGCAGCTCGGCGGCGAAATCCTGGACCCAGCGGGACGATGTCCATCGGCAAGCCCTCCCTGATTTTATTGTTGGACCGACTTTCGCCCAAACCCGGCCGGCTGGCAACGGTATGCTAACCGCACTCCCGCTCGTAGCGTTCCACGAATCGCGGCGACAGCTTGCGCAGCCGCTCGATGTCGATGCGGCCAGAGCGCGTGATGTAGCTCATGGCGAATTCGGCCGGCGCCAGCGCCATGTGCTCGGCGAAGCGCTCGTACCAGGCCGCGCTCGCATTGGCGCCGGTGACGAGCTTTTCCACGATCGGCCGCCGCGCCGCTTCGAACGCCGGCAACGCCGCCGTCACATCGTCACCGTGCTCGGCCAGCGCCTTATCGAGCGCAATGGCGTCCTCCATGGCGAGCCGCGTGCCGGAGCCGATGGAAAAATGCGCGGTGTGCAGCGCATCGCCGATCAGCACGTATTTGCCGTGGTGCCAGTTTCTATTCCACACCAGCGGAAAGCGCCGCCAGATCGAATTGTTGGAGATCAGCGGATGGCCGCCGAGCGCATCAGCGAAGATTTTCTGGCACAGGCTGCGCGATTCCGAATCCTCCATTCGCTCGAAGCCGGCGCGCGCGAAACTCGCCTCGTCCGTTTCCACGATGAAAGTGCTGCGCCCCGGCGCGTAGCGGTAGTGATGCGCGTTGAAATCGCCGATCGGCGTGTGGCGGAAGGTTTGCGTCAGCGTGTCGTAGATCTGCGCCGTGCCGAACCAGGCGAAATGATTGGCAAGATAAGTGACGCTGGAGCCGAATTGCTCCGCGAATGTGCGCCGCACCAGCGAATTGACGCCGTCGGCGCCGACCACCAGATCGGCATCGCCGAATTCATCGAGCGAGGCCACCGTGCGGGAGAATATCGGCGTGACGCCGACCGAGCGTACGCGCTGCTGCAGCAATTGCAGCAGCTTGAGCCGGCCGATGGCGGCAAAGCCGACGCCGTCGATGACGACGCGCTCGTTGCGATGGACCAGCGTCATGTCGTCCCAAGATTCCGTGTGCGGCGTGATCGCGGCGAAAGTTTCCGCGTCGTCCTCGCGCAGGAATTCGAGCGCGCGGTCGGAGAACACCACGCCGAAGCCGAAGGTGGCGTCGGCCGGATTCTGCTCGAGCAGCGCGACGTCGGCGTTTGGCCGCCGCCGTTTGATCAGATAGGCGAGATAAAGTCCGGCCGGGCCGGCCCCGAGAATGGCAACGCGCATAGGTAGCTTGTACCGCAAGGTCTAGCGGCCGTGCTAGCATTGCCACCGATCGTCCTAACCGAAGAGCCGCGTCATGATGGAAACTGCTCTCGCACTGACACTCCACATCCTCGGCGCCGTGGTCTGGGTCGGCGGCATGTTCGCGGCCTATGTCTGCCTGCGTCCGGCCGCGGGCTCGCTGGAGCCGCCGCAACGGTTGCGGCTGTGGCGAAGCTTTTTCGCGAAGTTTTTTTCCTGGGTCTGGATCGCTGTCTTGCTGCTGCTCGCAAGCGGCTACTGGATGCTGCTGACGACCTTCGGCGGCTTCAAAGGCGCGCCGCTCTACATCAACCTGATGCAGACGATCGGCCTCGTGATGATCGCGCTTTATGTCTGGCTGTTCCACGGCCCGTGGCTCAAGTTCAAACGCGCCACCGACGCGCAGGACTGGCCGGCGGCGGCGGCTCAGCTCAACCGCATCCGCCGGATCATCATGATCAACTTGCCGCTCGGTCTGATCGTGGTCGTGATCGGCGGTACTGGGCGGTATTGGGGATTCTAAGCCTCGCTCCGCCTCAAATCGTCTGATTATATTCGCCGACTTCCGGATGCGTGCGTAGCACGCCGTCGACCGCCTTGAACATCTCGCGCATGCGCGCTTCCGACGCCGGACTTTCAACCACCACCACCAGTTCCGGTTTGTTGGATGAGGCGCGCACCAGGCCCCAGGTGCCGTCCTCGACCGTGACGCGCACGCCGTTGACGGTGACCAGATCGCGGATGGCTTGCCCGGCGAATGTCTCGCCCTTCTTCTTGGCCGCCTCGAAATGCTTCACCACCGCGTCGACCACGCCGTATTTCTTCTCGTCGTCGCAATGCGGCGACATGGTGGGCGAGCCCCAGGTCTTCGGCAGCGCCTTGCGCAGGTCGGCCATGGTCTTTCCCGGATTGCGGTCGAGCATGTCGCAGACCGCCAGCCCGAAGATCATGCCGTCGTCGTAGCCGCGGCCGAACGGCTTGTTGAAGAAGAAGTGCCCGGACTTCTCGAAGCCGGCGAGCGCGCCCAATTCATTGACGCGCCGCTTGATGTAGGAATGGCCAGTCTTCCAGTAATCGGCCTTGACACCGTTGGCCTTGAGCACCGGATCGGTGAGGAACAGGCCGGTCGATTTCACGTCCACCACGAAGGTCGCATTCTTGTGCAGGCTCGACATGTCGCGCGCCAGCATCACGCCGACTTTGTCGGCGAAAATCTCCTCACCTTCGTTGTCCACCACACCGCAGCGGTCGCCGTCGCCGTCGAAGCCGAGCGCCACGTCGGCCTTATGCGCCAGCACCGCGTCGCGCATGGCGTGCAGCATCTTCATGTCTTCGGTGTTCGGATTGTAGCGCGGGAAGGTGTGATCGAGCTCGCAGTCGAGCGGCACCACCTCGCAGCCGACCGCCTGCAAAATCCGCGGCGCAAAGGCGCCGGCGGTGCCGTTGCCGCAGGCCGCGATCACCTTGAGCTTGCGCTTGAGCTTCGGCCGCGTGGTCAGGTCGGCGATGTAGCGATCGGGGAAATTCTCCACGAAAACATAAGAACCGCCGCCTTTCAAATCGAACTTGGCGCCCAGCACGATCTCCTTCAGCCGCGTCATCTCGTTCGGCCCGAAGGTCAGCGGCCGGTTGGCGCCCATCTTCACGCCGGTCCAGCCGTTGTCGTTGTGCGAGGCGGTGACCATGGCGACGCAGGGCACGTCGAGCGCGAACTGCGCGAAATAGGCCATCGGCGTGATCGCCAGCCCGATGTCGTGCACCTTGCAGCCGGCCGCCATCAGGCCAGTGACCAACGCCAGCTTCACGGAAGCCGAATAGCTGCGGAAATCGTGGCCGGTAACGATCTCCGGCTTCACGCCCATCTCGCGGATCAGCGTGCCGAGCCCCATGCCCAGCGCCTGCACGCCCATCAGATTGATTTCTTTTTCCAACAGCCAGCGCGCGTCGTATTCGCGGAAGCCGGTCGGCTTCACCAGCGGCGAGGACTCATAGGCATAGGTGTTGGGCGTGAGCGCGGATTTCGGCGTCGGAAACATCAGATCCTCGAAACGAAGCGGGCCACGAATTCAATACCCTAACGCCGGAACCGCGCAAAGCGGTCCGGCAAATTTTCTCGAATGACAGTAAAAGGGCCTACTGCTCCAGCAGCATGCGGCCGTCGGCGTATTGATAGCGCCGCAGCCGCGACAGAAACGAGACGCCGAGCAGGTTCTGCGACAGCGCTTCGTCGGGCAGCACCAATGCCGGCACGTCGAAGACGGTGATGTCGCCGATTTCGATGCGCTCGAGCTTGGCAGGCGCCGCTTTGATCCGGCCGTTGGCGGTGGCGACGGCCGCGGTGTAGTCGCGCGGCATCGGACGCAGGCCGACATTGGCGGCGTCGGTCTCGCGCAGGATCACCAGCGAGGCGCCGGTGTCGACCATGAAGTCGATATGGCGGCCGTTCACGCGGGCATCGGCGTGGAAATGACCGTCGCGACCGCTCGCCAGCTCCATCTTGTGCTGACCGGCCGAGATCTGCTGCGGCTGTTCGGAGACCTGCACCGCCGCCGCCTGCGGCGACGATTGCGATGTCACCGCCTGATCGGCGTAGCGCGCGAGATAGCTGCCGGCGGCCAGCGCCGCGACGGCGAGGATGAGGATCTGACGCATACACCCAACCGTCGCACGGCACTGCCCAAGGCCGCCTTAACGCGATGCTGCATACCAATGCGTGCTTTGGCGATGGTGAGCGGCCGGCTAAGCGATTACTTAAAATTTTACTCGCCGCGGCGCTTGGCGCGGCGGGTGGCGGGCGCGTGGAGCGGATCGTCCGGCCAGGGATGCTTGGGATAGCGCCCACGCATTTCTGTTTTCACATCTTTATAGCTGCCGCGCCAGAAGCCGGGCAGATCGCGCGTCACCTGCACTGGCCGGTGCGCCGGCGACAACAGCTCGATCACCAGCGGCACGCGCCCGCCGGCAATGCTCGGGTGCTGCGAAAGGCCGAACAATTCCTGCACGCGGACCGATACGGTCGGCCCCTGTTCGGCGTCATAGTCGATCGGTATCGCCGACCCGGTTGGAGCGGTGAAATGGGTTGGGGCCTCGGCGTCGAGCCGCTTGCGCAAATTCCACGGCGCCAGCGCGGTCATAGCCTCGGACAATTGCTCGGCGGATAGTTCGCTGCGCGCGGTCTTGTCGGTGAGCAACGGTTCCAGCCAGTCAGCCGCACTGCGCGTTAGACCTTCGTTGGACAGATCGGGCCATTCGTCGCCTTCCGCACGGCGCAGGAATTGCACACGATTGCGGAATTGCAGCGCAAGTTTGCTCCAGGGCAGCCGGTCAAGCCCGAGACTGACGATGCCTTGCGCGAGCATATGCGAGGTCTCGGCATCGGGCGTGACCGGCCTCACCTGCTCCGTCAGCACCAATGCACCGAGCCGGCGGCTGCGGCGCGCTCGCAAAGATGCGGAGCCACTGTCGAATGTGACAGTGTCGCGTTCTTCGATCTTGCTGGCAAAACGTGCTTCGATCTCGGCGAGCGCGATCGGCGCCGCCAAGATGATGCGGCTCGCCGCCGCCGCGCCGGTCAGCTCGGCCACCGTGAGATACGGCTCGCGCGCCAGCGCCGAGGCCGGATCGACCGCGCCGCCGCGTCCGTTGGCGAGCAGAAACGCGCCGCTCCCGCCGCCACGATTTTTCGCAATGCGGTCGGGATAGGAGAGCGCGAGCAAACTTCCTTCACCTCCCCCCTTGCGGGGGAGGTCGGACCGCGAAGCGGTCCGGGAGGGGGGTACCTTTACATCAGACCCCCCTCCCCAACCCTCCCCCGCAAGGGGGGAGGGAGCACGTTGTGCTCGTGGCGATTCATTTCCGATAATCGCAGTCCACCGCTTCACCATGGCGCGTGCATCCTCGGCACGGCGCGAGCGGTCGCGGCGGAACTGATCGAGCCGATGATGCAGATCGACATCGTCGCCGCCGAGGCCGCGTTCGGTGAGCACCGCGGCGATGCTCGCGGCAAGCTCGCCGGCACCATCCGCGCCGGCATCGACCACCATACGCGCCAGCCGCGGCGGCAGCGGCAGAGCACGCAGCTTGCGACCCTCATCGGTGATACGACCTTCCGCATCGATGGCGCCAAGCTCGCGCAACAGCGACTTGGCTTCGCTCAGTGCGGTCTGTGGCGGCACATCGAGAAAGGCCAGCTTGCCCGGATCGCTGGCGCCCCATTGCGTCAGATCGAGCACGAAGGACGACAGATCGGCCGACAGGATTTCCGGCCGAGTATAGGGCTCGAGCGATCCGGTCTGCGGCTCGTCCCACAGCCGGTAACAGACGCCCGGCTCGGTGCGCCCGGCGCGGCCGCGCCGCTGGTCGGCGGCCGCGCGGGATACACGAACCGTCTCCAGCCGCGTCAGACCCACATCGGGCTCGTAGCACGGCACGCGCGCGAGACCGCTGTCGATCACCACGCGCACGCCTTCGATGGTGAGCGAGGTTTCGGCGATCGAGGTCGCCAGCACCACCTTGCGCCGCCCGGACGGCGCCGGCGATATGGCGCGGTTCTGCTCGCGCGCATCGAGCGCGCCGTAGAGTGCGACGATATCGATAGTGGTGTCGCTAATGCGCTCCTTCAATTGTGTCTCGGTGCGGCGGATTTCGGCGGCGCCCGGCAGGAACACCAGCAACGAGCCGCTGTCCGCCCGCAGGCCGCGCGCGACGGCTTCCACCACCTGGCGCTCAATCGGCGCGCGCGGATCGCGGCCGAGATAGCGCGTCTCCACCGGAAACGCCCGGCCCTCACTCTCGACCACCGGCGCATGGCCGAGCAGCGCCGCCACGCGGGCGCCGTCGAGTGTCGCCGACATCACCAGCAGTTTGAGATCCTCGCGCAGACCCTGCTGCGCGTCGCGCGCCAACGCCAGCCCGAGATCGGCATCGAGCGACCGCTCATGGAATTCGTCGAACAGCACGGCGGCAACGCCATCGAGCGAGGGATCGTCAAGCACCAGCCGCGTGAACACGCCTTCCGTCACCACCTCGATGCGGGTGCGCTTGGACAATTTCGAGCCGAAACGCACGCGCAGGCCCACCGTGTCGCCGACCTGCTCACGGAGCGTCGAGGCCATGCGGCTGGCGGCGGCGCGGGCGGCGAGCCGGCGCGGCTCCAGCACCAGAATCTTTTTGCCCTGCGCCCACGGCTCGTCGAGCAGCACCAGTGGCACGCGCGTGGTTTTGCCGGCGCCCGGCGGCGCCACCAGCACGGCGGCATAGTTCACCGCCAGCGCGGCGGTCAGACGCGGCAGCGCGTCATCGATGGGAAGCGGTGAGTTGAACTGATGCATGTGTAACGTCGTCACCCGAAAAACGGATGGAACAAGTCAAATAGCGATGTGGAAAATTTCTGCTTGCCCCGCGCGCCGGCGCGGGGCCTATCAACGTCTCTTGGCGGCAACGTTGCTCATTTCTTCGCCCGCCCGATGCTCTCGTAAACGAAGCCGTGGCGCGCGACTTCCTCGGGCCGGTAGATGTTGCGCAGGTCGACCAGCACCGGGCGTTCCATCACCGTTTTGAGCCGCGCGAAGTCGAGCGCGCGGAACTGCTCCCATTCGGTCACGATCACCAGCGCGGAGGCGCCCTGCGCGCAATCATAGGCGTCCTTGCAGAAGGCGACATTGGCCACCAGCGGCTTGGCCTGCTCCATGCCGGTCGGATCGTAGGCGCGCACTTTGGCGCCCATGTCCTGCAGCGCGGTGATCAGCGGGATCGACGGCGACTCGCGCATGTCGTCGGTGTTCGGCTTGAAGGTGAGGCCGAGCACGGCGATGGTCTTGCCGCGCAATTCGCCGCCGAGCGCCGCCGCAACCTTGCGCGCCATCGCCCGCTTGCGCGCATCGTTGACCGCTACCACCGCCTCGACGATGCGCAGCGGCGCCTGGTGGTCGAGCCCGGTCTTGAGCAGCGCCACCGTGTCCTTGGGAAAGCATGAGCCGCCATAGCCCGGCCCGGCATGCAGGAATTTCGATCCGATGCGATTGTCGAGCCCGATACCGCGCGCGACCTCCTGCACGTCGGCGCCGACTTTTTCGGCGAGATCGGCAATCTCGTTGATGAAGGTGATCTTGGTGGCGAGAAAGGCGTTGGCGGCGTATTTGATGAGCTCGGCGGTGCGCCGGTCGGTAAACAGGATCGGCGAGCGGTTGAGATAAAGCGGACGGTAGAGCTCGCTCATCACCTCGCGCGCGCGCGCATTGTCGGTGCCGACCACGACGCGGTCGGGCAGCTTGAAATCCCGAATGGCGGCGCCTTCGCGCAGGAATTCCGGATTCGACACCACCGCGAATTCCGCTTTCGGGCGCGTTTCACGGATGATGCGTTCGACCTCGTCGCCGGTGCCGACCGGCACGGTCGACTTGGTAATCACCACGGTGAAACCGCCAAGGCTGCCTGCGATCTCGCGCGCGGCGTCATAGACGAAGCTCAAATCGGCATGACCGTCGCCGCGCCGCGAGGGCGTGCCGACGGCGATGAACACCGCGTCGGCGGCCTTCACCGCGCCGGGTAGGTCGTTGGTAAATTTCAGCCGGCCGGCGCGCGTATTGGCGGCGACCAGGTCGTTTAGCCCCGGTTCGTAGATCGGCACCTCGCCGCGCCCGAGTGCGGCAATCTTGGCCGTGTCCTTGTCGACACAGGTCACCTCGTGGCCGAAATCAGCGAAGCAGGCCCCGGAGACGAGGCCGACATAGCCGGTGCCGATCATGGCAACGCGCATGGGGTGCCCTTGTCGAAATCGGTGTTCATTCCGGCCACTGGGGCCGGCGTCTCCATAGCAGAGGCGGCCTCGAGTGGCGAGAGCCGCAATTCTTGTGCGCGCGTGATGCGACAGATTGATTAACGCGGCGTCCGGGGCCACATTCGGACTATGCCAGCAAGCGCAAAATCCAAAACTAAAGCCCCTGCCGCAGCGAATCCGGCGGCACGGCCGCTGAAAAAGGGCGACCACCTGTTCCTGGTGGACGGCTCCGGCTACATCTTCCGCGCCTATCACGCGCTGCCGCCGCTCACACGCAAGTCGGACGGGTTGCAGGTCAACGCCGTGCTCGGCTTCTGCAACATGCTGTGGAAGCTGTTGGCCGAGATGAAGGACGACAAGCCGACCCACCTCGCGGTCGTGTTCGACAAATCCGAGAAAACCTTCCGCACCGATTTTTATCCCGACTACAAGGCGCACCGGCCGGACGCGCCGGAAGACCTGATCCCGCAATTTCCGCTCATCCGCGAAGCGGTGCACGCCTTTGAGATCCCCTGTCTGGAGCAGGCCGGCTACGAGGCCGACGACCTGATCGCGACCTATGCGCGGCTTGCCTCTGAGGCCAAGGCGACGACGACCATCGTCTCCTCCGACAAGGACCTGATGCAGCTCGTCGGCAACGGCGTCACCATGTACGACACCATGAAGGACCGCCGCATTGGCGCGGCCGAGGTGATCGAGAAATTCGGCGTCGGCCCGGAGAAGGTGATCGAGGTGCAGGCGCTGATCGGCGATTCAAGCGACAACGTGCCGGGCGTGCCGGGCATCGGCGTCAAGACCGCGGCGCAATTGATCGGCGAATACGGCGATCTCGAAACTTTGCTCAAGCGCGCCAAGGAAATCAAACAAGACAAGCGCCGGCAATCGCTGATCGACAACGCCGAGATCGCGCGCATCTCTAAACGCCTGGTCACGCTCGACCAGAACGTGCCGCTCGATGTGCCGGTGGATCAGCTCGCAGTGCACGAGCCCGACTACAAGCACCTGATCGCTTTCCTGAAGGCGATGGAGTTTAACACCATCACCCGCCGCGTCGCCGAAAAGGCCGACATCGACGCGTCGCAGATCGAGGCCGACGCGAAGCTTGTCTTCAGGCGCGCCCGTCGTCACCTGCGCCGAGGCGCCGGCCGGCAAAACCGGCGAGGTGTTTGCACCGCCGACCTCGGATACCGCCCGCCGCCAGCCCTCGCCCCAAGGGGGGAGGGAGACAGCGCGCCCTCACTCCCCGATCTCGCTCGCCGCCGCGCGCGCCGAGGCTGCGCGTAAGCAGAAGATAGACCGCAGCAAGTACGAATGTGTGCGCACGCTTCCCCGCCTGAAGGAATGGATCGCGCGCGCACACGAGACCGGCGTGGTCGCAGTCGACACCGAGACCACCAGCCTCGATGCCATGCAGGCCGGCCTGTGCGGTTTCTCGCTCGCCGTGGCGCCGAACGAAGCCTGCTATGTGCCGATCGCCCACAAGAAGGACGGCGGCGGCGACGGGTTGTTCGACGCTGGGCTCGCCCTCGACCAGATCAAGGAACAAGACGCGCTGAAACTCCTCAAGCCGCTGCTCGAGGACCACAGCATCCTGAAAGTCGGACAAAACCTGAAATACGACTGGCTGGTGTTCGCCCAACGCGGCATCGAGATCGATGGCTACGACGACACGATGCTGATTTCGTATGTGCTCGACGCCGGCAAGGGCGGCCACGGCATGGATGATCTCTCGGAGAAATGGCTCGGGCACAAGACCATTCATTTCGGTGACGTCGCCGGCACCGGTAAATCGCGCGTCACCTTCGACTGCGTCGCCATCGACAAGGCGACCGACTACGCCGCCGAGGACGCCGACGTGACATTGCGACTGTGGAACGCGCTCAAGCCGCGGCTCGCCGCCGAACATGTCGCCGCCGTGTACGAAACGCTGGAGCGCGCCATGCCCGCCGTTCTGGCGCGCATGGAGCGGCGCGGCATTTCTATCGACCGCCAGGTGCTCTCGCGCCTGTCCGGCGAATTCGCCCAGAAACAGGGCGCGCTGGAGGATGAGATCAAGACGCTCGCCGGCGAGCCGCTCAATCCGGGCTCACCCAAGCAGCTCGGCGACATATTGTTCGGCAAGATGGGGCTGCCCGGAGGCACCAAAACCAAGACCGGGCAATGGTCGACCGGGGCGCGCGAGCTCGAAGACCTCGCCGAGCAGGGCCACGCGCTGCCGCGCAAGATTCTCGATTGGCGGCAGGTGTCGAAGTTGCGCTCGACTTATACCGAGGCGCTGCCGACTTACGTCAACCCGACCACCCACCGCGTGCACACCAGCTACGCGCTGGCCGCTACCAGCACCGGCCGCCTGTCGTCGTCGGAACCGAATTTGCAGAACATCCCGGTGCGCACCGAGGAAGGCCGTAAAATAAGACGCGCCTTCGTCGCCGCGCCCGGTATGAAGCTGGTGTCCGCCGACTATTCGCAAATCGAGCTGCGCCTGCTCTCCGAAGTCGCCGAAGTGCCGGCGCTGCGCAAGGCGTTCCAGGACGGCGTCGACATCCACGCCATGACCGCCTCGGAAATGTTCGGCGTGCCGGTGAAGGACATGCCGAGCGAGGTGCGCCGGCGCGCCAAGGCAATCAATTTCGGCATCATCTACGGCATTTCGGCCTTCGGGTTGGCCGCCCAGCTCGGCATCGACAAAAACGAAGCCGGCGCCTACATCAAGAAATATTTCGAGCGCTTCCCCGGTATCCGCGACTACATGGACGAGACGCGCGAATTCTGCCGCGCCAACGGCTACGTGCTCACGCTGTTCGGGCGCAAGTGCCACTATCCCGACATCAAGGCGTCAAATCCGTCGATCCGCTCGTTCAACGAGCGCGCCGCCATCAACGCGCGCTTGCAAGGCAGCGCGGCCGACATCATCCGCCGTGCCATGATGCGCATGGAAGGCGAGCTCGCCAAGGCCAAGCTCAACGCGCAGATGCTGCTCCAGGTGCACGACGAATTGATCTTCGAGGTGCCGGACGGCGAAGTGACCAAGACCATGCCAGTGGTGAAGAAGGTGATGGAAGACGCCCCGCACCCGGCGATCTCGCTACACGTGCCGCTGCAGGTCGACGCCCGCGCCGCCCATAATTGGGACGAGGCGCATTAGCAGCGTCGTGCCCCGGACGCGGTGCAGCACGAGCGAAGCGAAGTGTTGCGCCGCTGATCCGGGGCCGTTCCAAATTTTGAATTTTTGAAGGTCCCGGGTCTGCAGCGCATCACTTCGTGCTGCGCTGTGCCCGGGACACGAAGCTTAACGTTTCTTCTTCGACGCCTTGCTCTTGCCCTTCGCACTCGCTGCCTTGCCCGCCGCTTTCGCCGGCAGCACCGCGATCGCCTCGACCTCGAACAGCGCGCCCGGCCGCGCCAATTGCGAGATCGCTACCGTGGTCGAGGCCGGCGGCGCGGCGGTGTTGACGAACTCGTCGCGCACCTCGCGGAAAATTCCGATGTGCGACATATCGACCAGATAATTGTTGATCTTCACCACGTCCTTGAACGTCGCGCCGGCCCCGGCAAGCGCAAATTTGAGATTCTCGAAGGCTTTGAAAGCCTGTGCGCGGAAATCGCCGGGCCCGCCGACCAGCTTGTTGTCCATGTCGATGCCGAGTTGGCCGGCGATGAAGATGAGCCGGTTCGGCCCGGTCGCCTCGACCACATAGGTGTAGCCCGGCGGCTTGGCCATGGTCTTGGGATTCAGGAAGCGCACATTTCCGGCCATCATTTCCTCCTATAGTGTTTTGAATAAGCCCGATATCAACACGGCGTGGCGTAAGGACGCAAATCGGCATGCGCAACCAGCCAAGGCTTACTCGGATCGGCTGCGCGCTAGCGCTGTGCTGTCTCGCCGCGCAACCGGCCGACGCCGCTCCCGCCCTGCCCGGCGCGTCCATGCACTGGCCCTGGGCGCTGCCGTTCCTCGGCATTCTGCTGTCGATCGCCACCGGGCCATTGCTGTTCCCGAAAATCTGGCACGGCCATTACGGCAAGATCGCCTTTGCATGGGGACTGCTGACCCTGCTGCCGCTGGCCATGGCGTTTAGCGCGCCGGTGGCAATAGCCGCTCTTGTGCATGCCGTGCTAGCCGAATATCTCAGCTTCATCGTGCTGCTGTTTGCGCTCTATGTCGTGGCCGGCGGCATTCTGGTGACCGGCAACCTGCGCGGCACGCCCGCGACCAATGCCGGCATCCTCGCCTTCGGCGCCGCGATCGCCAGCCTGGTCGGCACCACCGGGGCCGCCATGATCCTGATCCGCCCGCTGATCCGCGCCAATGCCGGGCGCGCGCACAATGCTCATGTCGTTATCTTCTTCATCATCCTGGTCGCCAATATCGGCGGCGCGCTCAGCCCGCTCGGCGATCCACCGCTGTTTGTCGGCTTCCTGCGCGGCGTTTCCTTCTTCTGGACCACCCAACATCTCTGGCTGCAGACGCTCATCATTGCGCTACTGGTGCTGGTGATCTTTGTCGCACTCGACAGCTGGAAATTTCGCAATGAGCCACCACAGGCGACAAAATCGACGTCAGCGCCGATCCGCGTTCGCGGCCGCAGTAACATCGTGCTGATCGCCGCGATCATCGCTGTCATTCTGCTCTCGGCCATCTGGAAGCCGGGCATGGAATTCGACGTCTACGGCACGCGTGTCGAATTACAAAACATTGTGCGCGACGTTGCTCTCATCATTATCGCGCTTATCTCGCTCCGGGTCACCGCCGACGAGCACCGCGCCGCCAACGGCTTCACGTTCGAGCCGATCCGCGAGGTCGCCATCTTGTTCGCCGTCATTTTCGTCACCATCATTCCGGTGATGGCAGCTCTCCAGGCGGGGCCCAAGGGCGTCTTCGCCTGGCTGCTGCACGCCGTCACCGCGGGTGACGGCGCTGCCGCATGAGGCGGCCTATTTCTGGCTCACCGGTATTCTGTCGGCGTTCCTCGACAATGCGCCGACTTATCTTGTCTTCTTCGAACTCGCCGGCGGCGATGCCAAGGCACTGATGGGCCCGATCGTCCGGCACGCTGGCGGCGATCTCGATGGGTGCGGTCTACATGGGCGCGCTGACCTATATCGGCAATGCACCGAACCTGATGGTCTACGCCATCGCCAGCGAACAGGGCGTACGCATGCCGAGCTTCTTCGGCTATCTGCTGTGGGCGGCCGGCGTGCTGGTACCGCTGTTCGTCATGCTGACGCTGCTGCCGATCTCGCCGATCCTCAAGCTGGCTTGACTCGCCACCGGCCTTGCTTGAGCTTTTCTCGTCCTGACGGGTGCAGTCGGTACCGAATGGACCGCCGAGGCCCGCGATTTGGGGGAGCTCGGCCATGACCGCGCACGCGGCATCTCACGTTTACTTCGGCCTCAATCCGATGTGGGTGTCGACCTGCATCCTCGCCATCACCTATGCCACCATCATGTCGGAGAAGGTCAACCGCGCGATCGTCGCGTTGCTCGGCGCTGGCGTGATGTTCGTGGTCGGCGTGCTCGAGCAGGTGAGGCGATCAGGGGCATCGACTGGAACACCATCGGCCTGTTGACCGGCATGATGATCCTGGTGTCGATCTCGCGCCGCTCCGGCATGTTCCAGTATCTGGCAATCTGGTCGGCGCAAGGCGGCCAAGGCGCATCCCGCCGGCATCCTGTTCATAATGCAGATCACCACCGCGGTGCTGTCGGCCTTCCTCGATAACGTGACCACCGTGCTGCTGATCGTCCCGGTGACGCTCGCCATCTGCAAGACGTTGAAGGTGCCGGCCTATCCGTATCTGTTCGCGGAAATCATCGCCTCCAATATCGGCGGCACCGCCACCCTGATCGGCGATCCGCCCAACATTCTGATCGGTTCGCAGGTCGGGCTGTCGTTCAACGAATTCGTCTATCACCTTACGCCGGTGATCCTCATCGTGATGGTGGTGCAGGCGGTGATCATCCATTTCCTCTGGGGCAAGGATCTGAAAGCCTCGCACGATGCCGAGGCCCGCGTGCTGGCGATGAATCCGGCGGATTCGATCGAGGACTGGCTGCTGCTCAAGCAGTCGCTGGTCGTGCTCACGGTGGTGATGATCGCGTTCGTGCTGGCGCGGCCGCTGCATCTGGAGCCGGCCACCATCGCCATGTTCGGCGCCGCCATCCTGATGCTGCTCGACAACTGGGCGCACCATGCCGAGAAGGCGGCCAAGAACATCCATCAGACCTTCGGCGACGTGGAGTGGATCACCATCTTCTTCTTCATCGGCTTGTTTATCGTGGTGCACGGCGTCGACGTCGGCGGCCTGCTCGCGCTGCTCGCCAATAAACTGGTGGCCGCAACGGGCGGCAACATGGCGAACGCCGGCTATTCCATCCTGTGGGCGTCGGCGTTCCTGTCGGCGATCGTCGACAACATTCCGTTCGTCGCCACCATGATTCCACTGATCAAGAGCATGGCGCCGGCCTATGGCGGGGCCGACAAGATCGAGCCGTTGTGGTGGTGCCTGTCGCTCGGCGCCTGCCTGGGCGGCAACGGTACGCTGATCGGCGCCTCGGCCAACCTGACGGTGGCCGGCATCGGCGATCGCAACGGTGTGCCGTTCAAATTCATCACCTACACGCTGTATGCCTTCCCGATGATGGTGGTGCATGTGGCGATCTGCCACGTCTACATCTGGTGGCGGTATTTCTGAGCCGCCGGCGGTCTCTGCAACCTTTCGCCTGCCCAGACGTTGATCAATGCCGCTTCGCGGCGCTAGCCCGAAGCGCGATCAACGACAGGGGCTTGCGATGGTTGCCCGCAGCGGGAGAGCGATGTTGCGCGTATCGGCCGGCGTTTTCGCCGCTGGCCTGCTGACATTCGCTTCGCTTGCGCCGGCCTGCGCGCAAGGTATTTTCGAGCGCATTTTCGGCGGCTTGCGCCACGCGGTCCAGGCCCCCGCCGGACTGCCGGCCAATATCAGCGCCTTCGCCGATCCATTCGCCGGCATGAGACATCCCAACACGCCGTCGCAGCAGGCCGGGGCCGGCCCTGCGAGCGGCTATTGCGTGCGCACCAGCGACGGTTTTTACTTTCCGGTACAGGCCTATGCCGGCGTGAGCGCTGCTGACGCGTGCCGTACATTTTGCCCGGGGAGCCAGACGCGGCTTTATTCCGGCAGCGGCATCGACCATGCCTTCGCTTCAGACGGCAGCCGCTATGTCGATCTCGACACCGCGTTTCTTTACCGGAAGCAGCTCGTTGCCGGCAGCACCTGTAATGGCCGCGATCCGTTCGGACTGGCCCGCGTGGACGTGAACACCGATCCGACGCTGCGGCCTGGCGACGTGGTGGCGACCAAAACCGGTCTGGTGGCGTTAACCGGGATGAAAAACAAGGTGGCGGATTTCACGCCGATCGACGGCTATCGCGGCGTGCCGAAGAGCACGCGCGACAAACTGTCCGACGTACGAATCATGCCGCCCAATCCGGGCGCGCCGAACGTGACGCCGGTGACGCTCAGCGGCCGCGCGCGCGGCGACGATAACCGCAGCGCTCAGCTTTCGAGATAGCCGGCCACTGCCTCGCCCAGCGACAGCGACGACGTCAGCCCCGGCGACTCGATGCCGAACATCTGCACCAGGCCCGGCAAGCCATGCTGCGCCGGCGTGTCGATCAGGAAATCGCCCTGCGGCTCGCTTGGCCCGCTCAGCTTGGGCCTTATGCCAGAATAGTCCGGCGACAAGCTGCCGTCCGGCAGCCCTGGCCAGTAGGTGCGAATGCGCTCATAGAACAGAGCGGCGCGTTTGGGATCGACGTCGTAGTTCTCACGCTCAATCCATTCCACGTCCGGCCCGAAGCGCATACGGCCAGCGAGGTCGAGCGTGACATGCACGCCGAGCCCGCCCACGATCGGCGTCGGATAGATCAGCCGCGAGAACGCCGGCTTGCCGGCGAAGGTGAAATAATTGCCCTTGGCCAGCACCAGCCGCGGCACCCGCGTTGCCGGATAGTCCACCATGGCGCGCGCGATGCCTTGCGCGCCAAGCCCCGCGCAATTGGCCAGCGCGTCGAAGGAAAATTCGCCGCCACCGCTGCCGCCGAACGAGACCTGCCATTGCCCGCCTTTGCGCTTGGCGCCTGTCACCGGCGTATTGAAAGCGATGGCGCCGCCGGCGTCTTCGAGATCGCCGCGCAGCGCCAGCATATAGCGGTGGCCGTCGATGATGCCGGTTTCCGGCGAGTGCAGCGCGCCGATGCAGGCGAGCTCCGGCTCCATCGCGCGCGCGGCATTGCCGCCGACCAATTCCAGGCCTTCGACGCCGTTGATGCCGCCTTGCACCTCGATCTGCCCGATCTTGTCGAGCTCCGCCTGGTTGGTGGCGACGATGAGCTTGCCGCATTTGCGATGCGGCACGCCATGCGAGGCACAGAATTCGTAGAGCCAGCGCCGCCCGTGCACGCAGTGGCGCCCGCGCAGCGTGCCGGTGGCGTAATACATGCCGCCATGGATGACCTCGCTGTTGCGCGAGGAAATGCCGGTGCCGATGGCGTTCGCCGCTTCGGCCACCACCACCTCGTGGCCCTTGCGTGCGGCTGCGCGCGCCACCGCCAGCCCGACCACGCCGGCTCCGATCACCAGGACTTGCATGCGGCGTTCTGTCTCGACGACGTTGGCAGTAAGCGTTTCATGCAACTGCCACTAAACCATCATTTGCACAAGAATGGTCCTTAAGGCCTGTCCGCACGGGACCTTGACCGGGCGCGGCGCTTAGGCAAATTCACGCGGATTCGAAGGCAAGATAGGTGGGACCAAACGATGCGCAAAACGGCATTGAAATGGACAGCCATCGCGTTTGGCACGGTATTGGCGGGGCAGGCAGCCGCCGCCTCCTGCCACAATACCAGCAGCTACGAGAGCTGGCTGGCGCAGTTCAAGAAAGACGCCGCCACGCAGGGCATCTCGCGGCGCGTGATCGACGAAGCCTCACAGTCGATGACTTTCGATCCGGCGATCGTGCGCCGCGATCACGGCCAGGCCGTGTTCAATCAAACCTTCCTACAATTCTCCGACCGCATGGTGGGCGGCGACCGCATCCCCAACGGCCTCGCCAAGATCAAGAAACACGCCGAGTTGTTCGCGCAGATTGAGAAGAAATACGGCGTGCCGGCGCCGGTGCTCGTCGCTTTCTGGGGGCTGGAGAGCGACTTCGGAGCCAATTTCGGCAATTACAAAATTCTCAGCGCGATCGCCACGCTCGCCTATGACTGCCGCCGCCCCGACTTCTTCCGCACCCAATTGTTCGATGCGTTGCGCATCATCGAGCGCGGCGATCAGACCGTCGACAGCATGATCGGCGACTGGGCCGGCGAGTTCGGCGGCTTGCAGTTCACCGCGTCCGACTATCTCAAGAACGCCGTGGACTTCGACGGCGACGGCCGCCGCGATCTGATCAACAGCGTCCCCGACACGCTCGCCTCCGGCGCCAACTTCCTGGTCAGCCTCGGCTGGCAGCGCGGCCAGCCCTGGCTGCAGGAAGTGCGCGTGCCGCAAACATTGCCCTGGGACCAGGCCGACCTGACCATCAAGCACCCGCGCTCGCAATGGGTGGCCTGGGGCGTAAAGGCCGCGCACGGTACGCTGCCGTCGGACAATCTGCCGGCCTCGATGATCCTGCCCATGGGCCGGCACGGCCCGGCCTTCCTTGCCTATCCGAACTTCCAAGCCTTCCTCGGCTGGAATTCGGCCTATGTCTATTCCACCACCGTGGCCTATTTCGCCACCCGGCTTGCCGGCGCGCCGACGGTGAACCACGAGGGCGCCAAGACCGTGCAGACGCTTTCGACGCAGCAAGTCATGGAATTGCAACGACTACTGATCAAACAGGGCTACCAGGGCGTCGGCGACATCGACGGCAAGGTCGGTTCCGGCACCCGCGGCGCGGTCAAAAAGGCGCAGATGAAGCTTGGGCTGCCGGCGGATTCCTATCCGACCGCCGAGTTGATCGAGCGCCTGGGCCGGGGCACCACCCGCTAGTTCCACAATCGCGCCGTCGGCGACGCTCAATCCTGCTCACAATATTGCGAGCCGGCCGCAGGTTTGGCGGCGGCGGCGCGTTGATATCGATGGAGGGGGCGAGGACGGTGGAGGAGATTCCGTCATGCCTAAATTTTCCGGTTGCCTGATGGCCGCGTTGCTGGCGAGCGCCTTGGCGATGCCGACAAACGCCGACGCGGCTTCCGTCAAACAGAATAACAGCGGCGCTCCGGCGCACGCCGCGCCGGCCGTGCACGCTGCGCCGCATATTGCGGCGCCCCATTTCACCCCGCGCGGCGGCAGCACACCGCATTACACCGCGCGTTCCGGCGGCACGCCGCAGTTTACGGCGCGTCGCTTCGCAACGCCTCATATCACGACGCACCGTAACTTCGCCTCGCATGCGACCCGGTTCCGGACCGCGACGCCGAATGCCGGCGTGCAGGGGTCGAATAGCTCGACGGCGCGCATCCTTCGGCGCGAGGAAATTCGCCACGCGCGCGAAGAGCGTCTGCACCGCAATCGGCTGGTCACCCCGAACGCGATCAACGCCCAGCCGAGCCTCGCCTCGGTGCCTAACACGCAAGCCAACCGCCATCTCCGCCGCAACGGCACCGCCGGCATCACCACGCAGGCCGCGCGGCAAGGCCGCTTCGCCTCGCGCTTCGCGGCACGCGCGCAATCCAATCCAAACTGGCGGTCGGACCATATAGCCGCGCATCGGGCGTGGCGGCGCGGCCACCGCGCCGGCTTCGTGGCCTGGTACGGGCCGGTGTTCTGGCCCTACGCCTATTCCGACATTTTCGACTATGCGTTCTGGCCCTACGGCTACGACGACGGCTTCTGGGACTATGCCTATGACAACTTCGTCGACGGGCTGTTCTGGGGCGAATATGGTCCGCCGGAAGATTACGCTTATGCCTACGCCGGCAACGGGTCGGCGCGGCCGCCGCGCGTGAGCTATGCCGGCGTGCAGGAACTGTGCAAGCAGCCGGGCACCGGCATCACCGCCTGGCCGTTCTCCGACATCGAACGCAAGGTCGGCCTCAACGACGAGCAAAAAGCTTTGCTCGGCGACGTGCGCAGAGCCGCCGCCGATGCCGCCGCGACCTTTAAGGCTTCATGCCCGTCCGAGAACGCTTTCCCGCTGACGCCGCCCGGCCGATTGACAGCGATGACGGGTCGCCTGCAGGCGACGCTTGACGCGGTGAAGGTCGTTCGGCCCGCGCTCGACAAATTCTACAATTCGCTGAGCGACGAGCAGAAGGAGCGCTTCAACCAGCTCGGACCCAAGCGGCCGGTCAACAATCCGGAGACGACGGCCGCCTTGCCGCAGGACAGCAAGAGTTGCTCCGAGACGAAACCCGGCCTCGCCACGTTACCGATCGAGAAGATCGAGGACGTGGTCAAGCCGACCGCCGCACAGCAGGACGCGCTCAAGCAGTTGCAGGACGCCACCGCCAAGGCGGTCTCGCTCCTGCAGGCGGCCTGCCCGGAGGACGTTCCGCTCACCCCGCCCGGCCGGCTGGAGGTGATGGAAAAGCGTCTGCAAGCGATGATCGATGCGGGCAACACCGTGAAGCCCGCGCTTGAGAGCTTCTACACTTCGCTCTCCAACGAGCAGAAGGCGCGCTTCGACCGCATCGGCCAGCAGCTGGCCCAATCCGACGGCTGATTGCCGGCGCATGACGCGAAAAGGGCGGCCGCGATGGCCGCCTTTTTTGTTTTCTATTCCGCTCATTCCCGCGCAAGCGGGAATCCAGCACTGGGTCCCCGCTTTCGCGGGGACGAGCGGAAGAATAGCTATTTCCCCGCCCCGATCGGCTATGCTGAGCCGCCAACTCGGGGAGACCGCGTGTCCGGCCTGCGCATCTACGGCATCGCCCGCACCCGCGCGTTCCGCGCGCTCTGGATGGCGAAGGAACTCGGGCTCAACTACCAGCATTTGCCGATCGAGATCGGCGATGCCGGCGCACGCGCACCGGAGTTTCTTGAGCTCAATCCGAACGGACGCCTGCCGTTCATTGTGGACAATGGCTTCTTGCTGTTCGAGTCGCTGGCGATCACGCTCTACCTCGCCAAGAAGCACGCCAACGGCACACTCTATCCCGGCACGCTGGAAGGCGAGGCGCGCGCCTGGCAATGGAGCTTTTGGGCGATCGCCGAGGTCGATCGCGGCGTCAACATCTGGTCGCTGCACGCGGTTCGTCTGCCAGAAGGCGAGCGCGATGCCGGAAAGCGCGACGAGGCGCTGAAGGTTCTGGCGGCGCCGTTCAAGGTGCTCGACGCGGCGGTGTCGAAACAGCCGTATCTGCTCGGCAACGACTTCACGGTGGCCGATCTCAACGTCGCCGCCGTCATCAGCCGCGCCATCGACATGGACCTATCCGCAGTGCCGAACCTCAAGGCCTGGCTGACGCACTGTCTCGCACGGCCGGCCGCGCGCGCAGCGCTGGCGCTCAAGAGCAAGGCCGACAATGAAACGCCGGCGGAGGTGACCCGGCGCATCGCCAAAATCAACCGGCTGTGAGGTCCAAGCGCGGCCCGTTCGCCGCACAATTGGGCGGGACAGCGACCCGGCAATGGCGTATTATGAATCTACTCTTCGTTGAGCAAGGACAGTCCGATGTTCGCCCGACTGGGAAATTTACTGGGAAATATCTTTGGAAACATTTTGTTCTGGATTGGCTGGGCGCTGGCGGTCATCGTCCTCGCGCAGGCCATCATCCTGTCCCTCACAACCGGCAGCCCGGCCATACCGGTCATTCTCGGTCTCGTCGGCATCACGCTTTGGGCGATCGGGATGGGATTCAGATATATTCTGGCAAGGCGATAAAGGGCGACCGCAAGGGAAATCATCCTGCCGCAACGCAGCCTTACGGCGCGATACCGCTATCGATCGAAAAGTCGCGGCCCGTACTGCCGTTGCCGCCCCCGCCTATTTCCATCACCCAGTAGCGCCGGCCGTTTTTGGAGACCGCCGAGGCAATGGCTTGGCAGCCGCCGAGCATCATGTTGGCGCGGTGACGCGCCGATTGCATCCACGCTCTTTTCGCACAAGCTTCATCCGCGCATCCAACCGCGACATTTTCAGCAACGGCGCCTGCCGGGCCGCGGCGCTTCATGAATCCCGCATGATCGAGGCTGTTGCGGCGAGCCATGTCGTTGGCGTGTTGTTGGGCAAGACCATAGAGCGCGGAACAATCGGCATGGCCGAGGCCGGCACCGAGCGCACAAAACAGCGCCAGCACGGACCAGAAATGGATCATGCGGATCGTCATGGTGCGGGGCCCAATCAGGTTGAAGACTGAGCTGCGATAACCGTTATCGCGCCGGCCGGCTTGCCGCTTACGAAGCGGGCAATTATTCCGCCGCGATCCTCACCTCAGGCGCCGCCGCCTTGATGTCGGCGGTGACGTGGCTCTCGAACCTGGTGAAGTTCTTCTGGAACATGCCGACCAGTTCGCGCGCGGTGCGGTCGAACTCGGCCTTGTCCTTCCAGGTCTTGAACGGATTGAGCAGATGCGGCTCGACGCCCTTGACCGAGGTCGGCACCGCGAAGCCGAAATAAGGATCGGTGCGGAAGTCGGCGTCTTTCAGCGAGCCATTGAGCGCGGCGGTCAAGAGCGTGCGCGTCGCCTTGATCGGCATGCGGCGGCCGACGCCGTATTTGCCGCCGGTCCAGCCGGAATTCACCAGCCAGCAGTCGACCTTGTGCTTATTGATGTAGTCGCGCAACAGATCGGCGTAGACCGACGGGTGCCGCGGCAGGAACGGTGCGCCGAAGCAGGTGGAGAATTCCGGCTGCACGCCGATCAGCCCCTTCTCAGTGCCGGCGACCTTGGCCGTATAACCGGACAGGAAGTGGTACATCGCCTGCGTGGCGGTAAGCTTGGCGATCGGCGGCATCACGCCGAAGGCGTCCGCCGTCAGCATGATGATGTTCTTCGGATGCCCGGCGCGGCCGCTGCGCGAAGCGCTCGGAATGAAATCGAGCGGATAGGCCGAGCGGGTGTTCTCGGTCTTGGAGCCGTCGTTGTAATCGGGAATTCGCGTGACCGGATCGAACACCACGTTCTCCAGCACGGCGCCGAAGCGGTTGGTGGCGTCCCAGATCTGCGGCTCGGCCTCGTGCGACAGTTTGATGCATTTGGCGTAGCAGCCGCCCTCGAAGTTGAAGATGCCGTCCGGGCCCCAGCCGTGCTCGTCATCGCCGATCAACGTGCGGTGCGGATCGGCCGAGAGCGTGGTCTTGCCGGTGCCGGACAGGCCGAAGAACAGCGCGCTGTCGCCGTCCGGCCCGACATTGGCCGAGCAGTGCATCGGCACGACGTTTTCCGCCGGCAGATAGAAATTGAGCGTGGTGAACACCGATTTCTTCATCTCGCCGGCATAGGAACTGCCGCAGATCAGCACGATCTTGCGGGTGAAATCGATCGCCACCATGGTGTCAGAGCCTTCGCGCCCGCCATGCCGCTTGGCATCGGGACGGAACGACGGCAGATCGACGATAGTGAGTTCGGGGACGAATTTGGCGAGATCGTCGCACTCGGGCCGGATCAGCAGTTGGCGGATGAACAGCGAGTGCCAGGCGTATTCGGTGAACACGCGGGTCTTGATCTGGTATTTCGGATCGGCGCCGCCGTAGAGATCCTGCGCGAACAGCTTCTTGCCTTTGGCGTGCGCAATGAAGTCGGCGAGCAGATTATCGAAATTTTCCTTCGACATTTTGCGGTTGCCGTCCCACCACACTGAATTCTCGGTGAGCGCGTCAACGACGGTATGCTTGTCCTTGGGCGAACGGCCGGTGTGGTGACCGGTCTCGGCGCAAAGCGCGCCGCCCTCGACCAGCGAGGCTTCGCCGGCGGCGATGGCATGCTCGTAAAGCGTGGGCTCGGAGTGGTTCCAGTGGACCGCGGAGAGGTCTTTAAAGCCGAACTTGTCGGCGCCATAGGCGCCGTTCCGCACACCCGTTTCTTGCACGCGAAATCCTCCCAAACCGGCGGGCCGCTTCGTAAAATCTCGGCGGGGACCCTGAGCGGTCTTGCAGCGTTACAACCTTAGTATAGCCCCTCGTCTAAAGGCGCGCGACCATAGTCACGAACATTCTTAAAGCCAAGACCAAATCCGATACAGCGCCAGCCGTCGTCATTGCGCTGCATCATGGCGTTAAGCCAATGCCGCCGACGCAATTAGCGCTGATGTCTGAGCAATCAACCAGCCGACGAATTCAGCCGGTCTGACGCTAGCCGGCCGTTGCGTTAACCACATCAGCAGTCTCAGCGCGCTCGCGCCTGTTCCGCCAATTGCTTCAACACCGCACGCAGCGGGCCCGGACCGGTGACGCGCTGCGGGAAGGACAGCCGCAAGGCAGTTTGGCCCTTTTGCAATTCGAGCCCCTCGGGATCGATGCCGACGCAACGCCAGTCGCCGTCGCCCGCGCCGAGCAATTTGGTGGCGTAGAGCCGGCAGGCCTCGGCGTGGTCGGCGTTCATGTGGGCGATGGCGTCGGCTTCGGCCTCGACCAGCGCGCGGGCATCTGAGATTTCGGTCAGCACCTCGGCCGCGGTGAGATCGGCCGCACGGGCAAAGCCGCCATTGAGATGCGCCGAGACAACATCCATGCGCCAGAACGCAAAATCGGCAAAGCCGGCATAGAGCTCCGACTTTGGATGGCGGGCCAGAAACCGGCGGCGCATCCGTGGCTCATCGGCGCTGTCGGGCGCGACCGACGCAAACATTCCCAGCACCGTAAGGCGGGGATGCGCCAGCGCATCGCCTTTGCCGGTCTCAGCCAGCAGCATTGAGGCGCGCCCGTCGCACTCGAGATTGGCGGTGTGGGTGGCCAGCTTCGACACCAGGATCAGCGGCGCGCCGTCAACATCGGTCGCCACATTGACCAGCGAGGCGAACGGATGGCCGCTGTTACGATCGAGCGTCGCCAGTGTGCCAGCGCGGGTGGCGCGCAGCAGTGACTTGGCCACCTCCAGCGGCATAAAATCCGCCGGCGGCTGGGCATTCTCCGGCGTGCGGCCCGGCATGGCGCCGGGCAGCGGCGGATTGGCGGTTGCTTTGTCAGGCGTCATGGCATTCCGATCGTTAACGCGGCCGGCCCCGGGCCCGACGGTAACCGGCTTGGGCTTGAATTCGCTACCGAATCACATAGTTGTTGCAAAGAGGCCACATTTCAGACCCTGTTTATGGGCTTCAAAACACGCGGGACGTCACGCCATTCGAGGCTCAAGAGGGGCTCATGCCGACCATCGCTCTCGTCGACGACGACCGCAATATCCTGACCTCCGTTTCGATGGCGCTCGAAGCCGAGGGCTATCGCATCATGACCTATACCGACGGCGCCTCCGCGCTCGACGGTTTCAAGACCTCGCCGCCGGATCTCGCCATCCTCGACATCAAGATGCCGCGTATGGACGGCATGGAGACGCTGCGCCGGCTACGCCAGAAGAGCGACATTCCGGTCATTTTCCTCACCTCCAAGGATGAGGAGATCGACGAAATGTTCGGCCTCAAGATGGGCGCCGACGACTTTATCCGCAAGCCGTTCTCGCAACGCCTTCTGGTCGAGCGCGTGAAAGCAGTGCTGCGCCGCGCCTCGCCCAAGGACGCCGCGGCGCCAAAGGAAACCGACGCCAAGGCGCTCGAGCGCGGCCAGCTGCGCATGGACCCGGAACGCCATACCTGCACCTGGAAGAACGATCCAGTCACCCTCACGGTCACCGAATTCCTCATCCTGCAGGCGCTGGCCACCCGGCCCGGCGTCGTGAAAAGCCGTAACGCACTGATGGACGCGGCTTACGACGACCAAGTCTATGTCGACGACCGCACCATCGACAGTCACATCAAGCGCCTGCGCAAGAAGTTCAAAGTGGTCGACGACGACTTCGAGATGATCGAGACGCTCTACGGCGTCGGCTATCGCTTCAAGGAAACATGACGTTTCTTTAATAATGTGCCGGTCTGAAGGACTGACACAGCGTCCCGGCTTGCGGTAAAATCACAGGGTGGATTTTGGGCCCACGATCAACCCGGCTGGATTGAACGACGTGCTCGATCGAACCGCGGAAATTCAGGCGCCGAACGCCGAGGCCGAAAGGCCGGGCGAGGAAGTTCCGCGTCCCAAGCGCAAGCGCTTCGACTCGATCCGGCGGCCGCTGCGTTCGGTTTGGGCATTCTTCGTTTCGCAAAGTTTCTCCAGCCTCACCCGCCGCATTGTCTTCCTCAATCTTACCGGCCTGGTCGCTCTGGTCACCGGCGTGCTCTATCTCTCGCAGTTCCGCGCCGGCCTGATCGACGCGCGCGTGCAGAGCCTGCTGGTGCAGAGCGAAATCATCGCCGGTGCGATCGCCGCTTCCGCCACGGTGGAAACCGATAGCATCACCATCGATCCCGAACGGCTCTTAGAATTGCAGACCGGCGAAAGCTACGGGCCGTCCGACGAAGCGCAATCCGGCATCGAATTTCCGATCAACCCGGAGCGCGTGGCGCCGGTGCTGCGCCGGCTGGTCTCGCCGACCAAGACGCGCGCGCGCATCTATGACCGCGACGGCGTGCTGATCCTCGACAGCCGCAATCTGTACGGCCGCGGCGATGTGTTGCGCTTCGACCTGCCGCCGCCGAATACCGAACAGCCCGGCCTCATGGAGCGCGGCTTCATCGCCATGCGCCGCTGGTTCGGGCGCGGCGATCTGCCGCTCTACAAGGAACTCGGACCGGAGAACGGCAAGGGCTATCCGGAGGTCGGACAGGCGCTCGGCGGGCTGCATGCCAGCATGGTGCGGGTTAACGACCGCGGCGAGGTGATCGTCTCGGTCGCGGTGCCGGTGCAGCGCTTCCGCGCCGTGCGCGGCGCGCTGATGCTGTCCACGCAAGGCGCCGACATCGACGACATGGTGGAGGCCGAGCGGCTCGCCATCGTCAAAGTGTTCTTGGTCGCCGCCGCCGTCATGGTGGTGCTCTCCATGCTGCTGGCCGGCACCATCGCCGGCCCGGTGCGCCGCCTCGCCGATGGCGCCGAACGCGTGCGGCGGCGCATCCGCAGCCGCGTCGAAATCCCCGATTTCACCCGCCGGCGCGACGAGATCGGCGAACTGTCGGGCGCGTTGCGCGAAATGACCAACGCGCTCTATACCCGCATCGAGGCGATCGAAAGCTTTGCCGCCGACGTGGCGCACGAATTGCGCAATCCGCTCACCTCGCTGCGTTCGGCGGTGGAGACGCTGCCGATGGCGAAGACCGACGCCAACCGCAAGCGCCTGCTCGACGTGATCGAGCACGACGTGAAACGGCTCGACCGGCTGATCTCGGATATTTCCGATGCCAGCCGTCTCGATGCCGAACTGCAGCGTCAGGAAGCCAGCAATGTCGATCTGGCCAAGCTGCTCGCCGCGCTAGTGACCGCGGCCAACGAGGTGCGACCCGACGGCGTCGGCGTCGCCCTCACATTCGAAGGCGGCAGCCCGGCGGTTTTCAAAGTACCGGGCCACGACTCGCGGCTCGGCCAGGTGGTCAGCAACCTGATCGACAATGCGCGCTCGTTCTCGCCGCCCGGCGGCGTCGTGCGCATCAACTGCAGGCGGCTGAAGAACGAAGTGGAGATCGTGGTCGATGACGACGGCCCCGGCATCCGTCCGGAAGCCTTGGATAAGGTGTTCGAGCGCTTCTACACCGATCGTCCGCATCAGGGCTTCGGGCAGAATTCAGGCCTCGGCCTGTCGATTTCAAAGCAGATCGTCGAAGCCCATGGCGGCAGCATCCGGGTCGAGAACCGCACCAGTATCGCCGCCGCCGGCCAAGAGCCGCGCGTGCTCGGCGCACGCTTCGTGGTGCGGCTGCCGGCGACGTGACTTCATCTTTGTCATTCCAGGGCGCGGCCGAAGGCCGCGAACCCGGAATCCATATTCCGCAGCGTCACGAGTTTTACGCAGGTGCCAATCACATCCACAGGGGTTATGGATTCCGGCTCTCGTTCGCTTCGCTCACTCGGCCGGAATGACAAATGAGTAGCACCATCCACGCTTCCGCCGTGCTGATCGGACCGAAGGCGGCGCTGATCCGCGGCCCGGCCGGCTCCGGCAAATCGCGGCTGGTGTGGGATGTCCTGCAAGCGGCGGCGCAAGGCGCCCTGCCCTTCGCGCGCCTGGTCGGCGACGACCGGGTCCATGTGGAAATGCATGCAAGCTGTCTGTTGGTGCGCCCAGCCGCGCAACTTGCGGGCCTGCTCGAAATCCGCGGCCTCGGCATCAGGCGTCTGCCCTACGAGCCGGTGGCGGTGGTCGGTCTGGTCGTGGATCTGGCAGCCGCGGATGCCGCCCGGCATCCGCAAGAGGAGGGAAAGGCCGTCATTGAAAGGCTTTCCCTGCCGCGGTTGGTTGTCGCACCCGGAATACCGGCCCTATCCATGGTATTGGCATACCTTAAATCATCCTCCGTCGGCATTTGACCTCAGGCCTGCATCCGGGCTAACCCGCGGCTCCCGCTGGTGGTTGAGAAAATTAACTATAACGGGCCTAGGATCGCGGCCGCCGAAAAACGGACACGTCAGAGCTCCCTTTGGCCCTATCTTTTCGCAGTGCAGCAGAGCCCCTATATAGCGAAGCAAGCCCTTGCAACGGGCCTTCGAATGGGCCTCAATGCGCCCCCATTCGTGCGGCGCAACGTAGCGCCCGCGAGGAGTTCGGGATGATCGGCCTCGTATTAGTGACCCACGGGCGGCTCGCCATTGAGTTCCGCTCAGCGCTGGAGCATGTGGTCGGCCCCCAGCGCCAGATCGAGGCGGTCACCATCGGCCCCGACGACGACGTCGAGCAGTGCCGCAAGAACATTCTTGACGCGGTCAAGCGGGTCGACAGCGGCAACGGGGTCGCCATCCTCACCGACATGTTCGGCGGCACCCCCTCCAATCTCGCGATCTCGGTCATGAGCCAGCCCAAGGTCGAGGTGCTGGCCGGCATCAATCTGCCGATGCTGATCAAGCTCGCCAAAGTGCGCGAAACCTCCTCGCTAGAACAAGCGGTGGCCGCCGCCCAGGAAGCCGGACGCAAATATTGCACGATCGCCAGCCGGGTGCTGACCGGTAAATGAACGGCCCCGTTCACGCGGACGGCAATCTCCCCCAGGCCAGCTCCGCCGTCGTGGTGCGCGAGGTTGAGATCATCAACAAGAAGGGCCTGCACGCTCGCGCCTCGGCCAAATTCGTGCAGACCGCCGAACAGTTCGACGCCGCCATCACCGTGACTCGCGGTCAAGAAAGCGTTGGCGGCACCTCGATCATGGGCCTGATGATGCTGGCCGCGGGACCCGGCGTTACCATCACCATCCAGGCCGCCGGCGCGGACGCGGCGGCTGCGGTGGACGCGCTGTGCGCACTGGTCGCCGCGCGGTTCGGCGAAGAAGATTAAACGCCGCGCCGACCGGCTAGCGGCCGTTCACTACGCGACTCCTGTGCTACCATGGCAACGCGCCTTCGAGCGGCGCGGGGGAGAGCAAGCATGATCGACAAAAAGGTAGAGGAAAAAAAGCCGGTCGCCGCGCCGCAGCGCCCGAGCGCCACCATCCGCTATCTCGACCGGCCCGATTGTTTGGAGACATTCGCCGACAGCATCACCGGCGTGACCTTCGACGGGCAGACCTTGCGGCTGGAATTCTCCGTCACCCGCATGGACGATGTGAAGCCGAATTCGCCGGTCACCGGCCGGCGCCACCCGGTCTGCCGCCTGGTGCTGCAGCCGCTCGCCGCGGTCGACCTGATCAACCGCATGCAGCAGGTCGGCGCCGCCCTGGCCAAGGCGGGCGTGGTGAAGGCCACGCCGCCAGCCTCCGGACAAGGTAACGGCGAACGGTAAGCGCGGGCGGAACTCTCAAATCTACATAAAGAAATCTTTATATATGCGTTGCGGGGGCGGCGGCGGCCTGTTATAGGCTCGGGCCAACGAGCCAGCATTTTCACGCGCGCCGCATAGGACCGACATGACCGCTTCCGCAAAATCGAAAGCCAAGACCGCCGACTACGTCGTCAAGGACATCGCGCTCGCGGCCTGGGGCCGCAACGAGATCGCGATTGCCGAGACCGAAATGCCCGGCTTGATGGCGACGCGCGAGGAATATGGCCCCGAGCGGCCGCTGCGCGGCGCCCGCATCGCCGGCTCGCTGCACATGACGATCCAGACCGCGGTGCTGATCGAGACGCTCACGCATCTCGGCGCCGACGTGCGCTGGGCCTCGTGCAACATCTATTCGACACAGGACCATGCCGCCGCCGCCATCGCGCAGGCCGGCACGCCCGTGTTCGCGGTCAAGGGCGAGAGCCTCACCGACTACTGGGATTACACCCACCGCATCTTCGAATGGCATGACGGCGGTTTCCCCAACATGATCCTCGACGACGGCGGCGACGCGACGCTGCTGCTGCATCTCGGTATGCAGGCCGAGACCAATGCCGGCGTGCTCGCGCATCCCGGCAACGAGGAAGAGGAAGTGCTGTTCGCCGCCATCAAGAAGCGGATCAAGGATCAGCCCGGTTGGTACACCAAACTCGCCAAGGAAGTGCGCGGCGTCACCGAGGAGACCACCACCGGCGTGCACCGGCTCTATCAGATGGCCAAGGAAGGCCGCCTGCTGTTCCCGGCGATCAACGTCAACGACAGCGTCACCAAGTCGAAGTTCGACAACCTCTACGGTTGCCGCGAGTCGCTGGTCGACGGCATCCGCCGCGGCACCGACGTGATGATGGCGGGCAAGGTCGCGATGGTCGCCGGCTTCGGCGATGTCGGCAAAGGCTCGGCCGCTTCGCTGCGCCAGGCCGGCTGCCGCGTGATGGTGTCGGAAGTCGATCCGATCTGCGCGCTGCAGGCGGCGATGGAAGGCTATGAAGTGGTCACCATGGAAGAGGCCGCGCCGCGCGCCGATATCTTCGTCACCGCGACCGGCAATGTCGACGTGATCACGCTCGAGCACATGCGCAAGATGAAGCACCGCGCCATCGTCTGCAACATCGGCCACTTCGACAGCGAAATCCAGATCGCCTCGCTGCGTAATCTGAAATGGCACAACATCAAGCCGCAGGTCGATGAGGTCGAGTTCGCCGACGGCAAGCGCATCATCCTGTTGTCGGAAGGCCGCCTGGTGAACCTCGGCAACGCCATGGGGCATCCGAGCTTCGTGATGTCGTCGTCTTTCACCAACCAGACGCTGGCGCAGATCGAATTGTGGACCAATCCCGGCAAGTACAAGAACCAGGTCTACACGCTGCCCAAGCATCTCGATGAAAAAGTCGCGCGGCTGCATCTCGACAAGATCGGCGTCAAGCTGACCAAGCTGTCGCCCAAGCAGGCGACCTATATCGGCGTGCCAGAAGAAGGACCGTTCAAGAGCGATCATTATCGCTACTGAGGCGTCGCAGCGCGCGAGCGGCGGCCTAAGGCTGCGGCGGGATGATGTAGATGAGGTAGAGGGTCGGCTTGCCGGCAACGCCGAAATAGTGGCGCGTGATCATGGCCTCGACGCGGCGAACCCTCGGATTGTTGACGACGATCTGATCAATCGCCGTTTGCGGCAGTAGCTCGCATTTGTCGCCCGCGTCTCCCGGAATATGACACGTGAGTGCGGCGCCCTCGCGGGCCAGAAGCGCGGGCGTAACCCGGGGCGCGTTCTGCGGCTCGGTTACCGGAAAGGCCAACACCCGCTCCTCCATGTAGAATGCCGTCACGTAAGCGGCTTGAAAATCGCCGCCAACGATGCGGAGTGGGGCGTCTGTGGTGCGGCGCCATTCCTGCTCGACGCGTTGAGCCAGAAGTTCCCCAACGGCGGCGATCGGCAACACGCCTTTGAGATGCAGCGCAAAGGCGATAGCCGGCGAGAGCGCCAGCATCACCAACGGCAACGCGACGGCGAATGCCACGATCGGGACGATGGCTTGCCGCCGCAAGACGATCAGCGGCGACGACAGCAGAACCACCGGCAACAGCACGAAGCCAGGCATCGTCCATATCGAATTGAGCTCGAAGCCGAAAGCAAGCGCGAACGCAGCCGGAAAGAGAAACATCGTCCAGAACGCCACCGCGGGAAACCGCCGTTCAGGCGCACGCGGCGCCAGCATGTCGGCGAAGGCGGCGCGGCCAGGGTAGGTCGCGGCCAACAGCATCAGCACCGGCACGGCCACATAACCTGCGCCGCCGGCGAGATAACGGGCCGTGCCTATGAGGGATTTTTCGAACGTCGCCGCCGAGTGCTCCTCAACCGCATAGGAAAACGGAATGAAATCGTGCGTGACCAGCCAGACGAGATGCGGCGTCAGACACAGCGCGCCGGCCGCGATCGTGGTCCATGGCGCGGCCGAACGGAAATAGCTCGCGCGCCGGGCATCGGCGAGCGCCGCCATTGCAAGGCCCGCAAGCAGGAAGATCGACCAATATTTGCCGAGCATCGCGGCCGCGCCGGCGGCGCCGGCAAGCGCCGCCCAGGCGACGCTGCGTGTTTCGAACGAGCGGATGTAACACAGCGTGGTCGCCGCCCAGAGCGGACCGAGAACGGCGTTGTGATCGAAACGTAAGGCGTGAAAATTGAAATACGGCACCAACATGAGGCATACGAGCGCGACGATTCGCTTGTCGGGATCGAGAAAGCGCTTGAACAGGCGCCAAGCGATCCACAACCCGACCCCCGCATAGGTCATGGCCATCAGGTAGTAACTCCAGTCCCGGATGGGAAACAGGCTGAACCATCCCCTCACCAGCCAGGATGCCATCGGCGGATGCTTGACGGTGCCGAAGACCAATTCGCGCGACAACGCCACCAGCTCGGCGGCGTCGAATTGCATGTCCTGGCTGGACTTCGCGACCACGCCGTACAGCGTCCAGATGACGACATAGGCGGCGAGTACGAAAAGCGCCGTCCGCTCCTGCCGCTTCGAATCGGTGAGCGCATCGATTAGCCACACGGTGGGCTTGAGGATGGCGGGCGGCGCGTAACGCTCGTTCCCGTTATGAGGTGGCTTACTCATCGTGAGTTTTCGAATGGCGCACAAACCCGGTGCAATGGCTATGGTCAATCAGCACCCGGCGGAGAATCCGATCCAAGTCCACATGTTGCCCTTACGCCCGCATCACGACAAGGTCGGCGTGAAGCCGACCACGCTCTCCGACAAACAGTCGGTCTATACCGGCGTGCCGCAGGACGGCCCGTTCAAGAGCGATCATTAGCTGTATTGAGGTGGCCGGGCTGCGCTACTGCCGCGGCAGGAACTGCAAGATCGCCGGCGACATGATCAGCATGACCAGCGGCAGCGCCACCGCGAAGGCGAGCAGGCGGCGCATATCCACGCTCGAGATCGTCATCGCCGGCGGCGACAGCAGCAGCACGGGCAACAATGTCCAGGCCGACATCGACCACAGCGAGGTGATGTCGGTGCCGCTGGCGAGCGCGCCGGCCACGGGAAGCAGCAAAGGTCCCCAGAACGCCGCCGCCGCCAGTCGGCGGTCGGGGTCGGCCGGCCACATGATATCGGCGAGCGTCGCGCGGCCGGGGCGCCCGGCGACCAATGCGATCATCACCGGGATCGCCACATAACCGGCCGAGCCGGCAAGATAGCCGAGCACGCTGATGAAGGCCGCGGCGAACGATTTGTCGCCGTGAACGACCAAGGCATAGCCGAACGGCTCGAAATCGTGCTGATAAAGCCAGACCAGATGCGGGGCCAGCACGACGACGCCGGCCAGAACAGTGATCCAGGGCGCCGCCGAACGGAAATAGGCGCCGCGGCGGTTGTCGATCAGCGCGGCGACCACCAGCCCGGCGATCAGAAAGATCGACCAGTATTTGCCCAACATACAGGCGGCGGCGCCGGCGCCGGCGAGCGCGGCGGTGAGCGTGCTGCGCGTCGTGTAAGAGCGCAGGAACCACAGCGTGGTCGCCGCCCACAGCGGCATCAGCACGGTGTTCACGTTGAACTTCAGGGCATGGAAATTGAAGAACGGAACGAGCGTGAGCAGCGCGATGCCGAAAACGCGTTTTTCGATATCGAGATAATCGGCCGACAGCCGCCACACGATCCACAGCGCGATCGCCGGCATCAGCATCGCCAGCAGATAATAGGACCACTCGGCGACCGGCAGCACGCTGAACCATAGCCACACGACGGCGGCGGCGAGCGGCGGATGCTTGTAGCCCCAGGCCAGATGACGCGACCAGTCGAGCAGCTCGGTCATGTCGGGATGCAGGCCCTGGCCGCTCTTGGCGATGGTGCCGTAGATCGTCCA
The DNA here is from genome assembly GCA_963770985.1 of uncultured Alphaproteobacteria bacterium. Lineage (GTDB taxonomy): Bacteria > Pseudomonadota > Alphaproteobacteria > Rhizobiales > Xanthobacteraceae > Pseudolabrys. Next base: position 197,273 of record CAVYRR010000008.1, read on the forward strand.
CACCACCGCATAGACCGCGAGCGCCAGCACGATGTTGCGCTCGCGCCGCGCCGGATCGGTCAGCGCGCCGCGCAGGGCGTCAATGGGCGAAAGCAGGCGCATGGGGCCGTTTGTCTCCACTCCGCTCGTCCCCGCGGAAGCGGGGACCCAGCTAAAGCAACCGGGCGGGATCGGCAAGTTTAGGCTGGATTCCCGCTTGCGCGGGAATGAGCGGATTTCCGGCTGTGCCAAAGCCCGCTGCGCTTGTAGGACCCGACCCCGAGTGTTATCTCGCCGCCATGACGGCGGTCCCGATCCAGAATATCCGCAATTTCTCCATCGTCGCGCATATCGACCACGGCAAGTCCACGCTGGCCGACCGGCTGATCCAGCTCACCGGCGGGCTCGAATTGCGCGAAATGAAGGAGCAGGTGCTCGATTCCATGGATATCGAGCGCGAGCGCGGTATCACCATCAAGGCGCAGACCGTGCGGCTCAATTACAGAGCGCGCGACGGCAAGGATTACGTGCTCAATCTGATCGACACCCCCGGCCACGTCGATTTCGCCTACGAGGTCAACCGCTCGCTCGCCGCCTGCGAGGGCTCGCTGCTGGTGGTCGACGCCAGCCAGGGCGTCGAGGCGCAGACGCTGGCCAACGTCTACCACGCCATCGACGCCGGCCACGAAATCGTGCCGGTGCTCAACAAAGTCGACCTGCCGGCGGCCGAGCCGGAAGCGGTCAAGAAGCAGATCGAGGACGTGATCGGGCTCGACGCCTCGAACGCCATCATGATCTCGGCCAAGACCGGCGAGAACGTGCCCGAGGTGCTGGAGGCGATCGTCACCCGCCTGCCGCCGCCGAAGGGCGACCGCGACGCGACGCTGAAGGCGCTCTTGGTCGACAGCTGGTACGACGCCTATCTCGGCGTGGTCGTGCTGGTGCGCATCGTCGACGGCACCCTGAAGAAGGGCATGCGCATCCGCATGATGGGCACCAACGCCGCCTACGACGTCGACCGCACCGGCGTGTTCCTGCCCAAGCTGACGCCGGTCGACGAACTCGGTCCGGGCGAGATCGGCGCCATCACCGCCTCGATCAAGGAGGTCGCCGATACGCGCGTCGGCGACACCATAACCGACGACCGCAAGCCGATCGACAACCCGCTGCCCGGCTTCCAGCCGGCGATTCCGGTGGTGTTCTGCGGATTGTTCCCGGTCGATGCCGCCAATTTCGAAGACCTGCGCGCCGCCATGGGCAAGCTGCGGCTCAACGACGCCAGCTTCAGTTATGAGATGGAGACGAGCGCCGCGCTCGGCTTCGGTTTCCGCTGCGGCTTCCTCGGCCTCTTGCATCTCGAAATCATCCAGGAGCGGCTGTCGCGCGAGTTCAATCTCGATCTGATCGCGACCGCGCCCTCGGTGATCTACAAGATCAAGCTGCGCGACGGCCGCGAGCTCGAGATCCACAATCCGGTCGACATGCCGGACCCGACGCAGATCCTGGAAATGCACGAGCCCTGGATCGAGGCGACGATTCTGACGCCGGACGAATATCTCGGCTCGGTGCTCAAGCTGTGCCAGGACCGCCGCGGCGCGCAGAAAGAGCTCACTTACGTCGGCAACCGCGCCATGGTGAAATACGACCTGCCGCTCAACGAGGTGGTGTTCGATTTCTACGACCGGCTGAAATCGGTGTCGCGCGGCTACGCCTCGTTCGACTATCACCTCACCGACTACAAGGAAGCCGATCTGGTCAAGCTGCAGATGCTGGTCAACGGCGAGGCGGTCGACGCGCTCTCCATGCTGGTGCATCGCACCCGCGCCGAGAGCCGCGGCCGCGCCATGGCGGAGAAGCTGAAGGAGCTGATCCCGCCGCACATGTTCCAGGTGCCGATCCAGGCCGCGATCGGCGGCAAGATCATCGCGCGCGAGACCGTGCGCGCCTTCCGCAAGGACGTCACCGCCAAATGCTACGGCGGCGACGCCACGCGCAAACGCAAGCTGCTCGACAAGCAGAAGGAAGGCAAGAAACGCATGCGGCAATTCGGCAAGGTCGACATTCCGCAGGAAGCGTTCATCGCGGCGTTGAAGGTGGATGTGTAGGTGCCCTAACTAACGAAATTTTTGACTGTCGCTGCGCGAATATGTATGTGGAGGCGATCCGATGGACGCGTCTGAATACTCCAAAATTCGTCTCGAACACACACTCCAGCAAGTTCAGCAAGCGACACGCCTGATCTATTTCGTTAGCGGTGCGATTGTTGCGATGCTCTATTTTGTAATTGAAAAGATGAAAGACATCTCGTCGCAGCTGTACCTTGGGATAGGTTTGCTGCTACTCCTTGGATCGGTGAATATAATTCATGCTCAAATCATTTGGGTGCAAGGACAGTGGTATAGGTCGTTCGACGACCGGCTTTCGGAAAGTGTCGGAGTCAAAGAGTAACACGAAAGAGAACATTTTTTAATTCAACAAATTTTGGTCGCTTCTTCATTGGAGTATTGCGTTCGCGGCCTTTGCCGCTGCTGGCGTATTCGGTGGCTTAAAGCTCAATTGTGAAACTCGACTAATATTGGAACGATCGCACCTTCACGCGCCAAAAATAACTTATCCCCGCTCTAAACCGCCCTTATATTTACCCCGCCTTGTTCGCAGCGGGCGTCATCTCGAGTGACGTTCGATGGCGGAACAAGGCGCGGTGCGCCGACAATGCGCATCGCAGTCAAGCTTGCGCAGACTGCGCAGCTTGACGGATGGAGCGCCAGGGGGGCGCAGCCCGCTTGACCAGAGCGGGCGCGCGCCTCGCCAAGGCGCGCGGCGGGTTTCGCCAAACCCGCCAAGGGGCGCTTCGCCAGCGCCCTGGCGCCCTCCCGGCGCTCCATTCCCCTTTGGGGAAAGGAAAAAGGGAAGCCGGCGTGTCCCGCGCCTTCAAAGAATAGGGAGTGCGGAGCGTTGGCTTGCCGCGCCGTCAGCGACGGCTATCGCCGCCAAAGGGAGACAGGAAGGTCGGCGCGCCGCGCGGGTCCTGACGCTCGCTGTCGGAATTGTGCCAGCTCCCGGCCTCGCCGAAGGTGGTCTCTTGCCGCGGCGCCGTCTCGCGGACGCGCTGCACGCGCGGCCGTTCGGACTTCTCCTCCTCGCGCGCGCGGCTGCGCGCCGCCGGCTGCGGCCGATCGCCGGTCACCACGATGGTGGTGTCGCCCATGCGCTCCTTCACCAGCGCGAACAGGATGGCGGCATTGGCGGGATGCAGGCGGATGCAGCCGTGCGAGGCCGGCCGGCCGAGATGCGAGATCTCGTAGGAGCCGTGGATGGCGTAGCCCTCGTTGAAGAAGATCGAATAAGGCATCGGCGACCAGTCGTATTTGCGCGAGAACCATTTGCGCGCCAGCCACTGCGGCTTGTAGCTGCCGTTCGGCGTGCGGTAGCCGATGCGCGCGGTCGACACCGGCCATTGATAGCGCGGCGCGCCGTCGACCGTGACCGACAGGCGCTGCGCGGATTTGTCCACGGTCACGACGATGCCGGCGCGCGCGACGCTAAGGCCGCCGGCGAGGACGGCAACAGCGGCAAGGACAACGGCAAGACGCGGCATCGCAAGCTTTCCCGGGGACGAGCGGCGTTATTTTGGCAAGAATTGTTGAATATTGGCTAAAATCCCCGGGATTTGGGTACCTTCCGGGCCTGCCGTTATTTTCCCGCAATTAACCTGACACTCGACGGTAGAATCGCTAAATCGGAAGCAGCATGACCGTCCGCATCGTCGCCGCGTTTGCCCTCTCGCTCGCATGTGCCGGCGCGCTCGCCGGCAGCGGCCGCGCGCAGGCGCCGCAACCGGCCGCCGCCGCGCCGATGCCGCCGGCAAAGCCCGCGGTCGCGGAGTCAAAATTGCCGGCCAAGGTCCTGTTCTCGAAAAAGGAGCTGCCGAGCCTCGGCAAGGCCATGGCGATCGGCTACTACCCGCGCGGCTGCCTGCAAGGTGGCGTCGAATTGCCGGTCAACGGCCCGAACTGGCAGGTGATGCGGCTGTCGCGCAATCGCAATTGGGGCCATCCGGCATTGGTCAATTTCCTGGAACGGTTCGCGCAGCTCGCCGCCAAGGCGACCGGCTGGAAGGGCATCCTGGTCGGCGACCTGGCGCAGCCGCGCGGCGGCCCGCTGCCGTTCGGGCACACGAGCCATCAGATCGGGCTCGATGTCGACATCTGGTTCATGCCGATGCCGAACCACGAATTGAGCACGAAAGAGCGCGAGGAAATTTCCGCCAGCGACCTGGTCGCCCCCGACAGACTGCGCGTCAACCCGAAAACCTGGACGCCGGCCGACGTCGCCTTCATCAAGACCGCGGCCGTGCAGCCCGAGGTCGAGCGCATTTTTGTCAATGCAGCGATTAAGAAGGAATTGTGCCGCGTCGAGGACAAGCATCACGACACATGGCTGGAGAAGGTGCGGCCCTGGTACGGCCATGCCGACCACATCCACGTGCGGCTGAAATGTCCGGGCGATTCGCCGAACTGCCGCAAGCAGGAGCCGGTGCCAGCCGGCGACGGCTGCGCCGAAAAGGAGCTGGCCTTCTGGTTCAAGGACTCCATCCTGCATCCCAAGCCGTCGCCGCCGCCGAAGGTCCCGCCCAAGCCGCTGATGCTCGCCGACCTGCCGCCGGCCTGCAAAAACGTGCTGGACGCGCCGGCCAATCCCAAGGCCGCGGAGCGTTAGTCACCGTTCATTTTCCCGCGTAAGCGGGAATCCAGTTCTTATGCAATTCTTCGCAAAGCCTGGGTCCCCGCTTCCGCGGGGACGAACGGTTTTTGGATTGGCCGCCCATCATTGTGTATAAGCCTCACATGACCGACAAGATCGCGGCCTTACGCGAATTGGAAAAGAAGATTCTCTGGCTCGCGAGCTGGACCATCCATAACGCCAATCATCTGCGCGAAAATTCCGACGGCCTGAAGGTCGGCGGCCACCAGGCCTCGTCGGCCTCGCTCGCCACCATCATGACCGCGCTCTACCTCGATGTGCTGCGGCCGCAGGACCGCGTGGCGGTGAAGCCGCATGCCTCGCCGATCTTCCACGCCATCCAATATCTGCTCGGCAAGCAGACGCAGCGAAGGCTGGAAGATTTTCGCGGCTATAAGGGCGCGCAGAGTTATCCCTCGCGCACCAAGGACGCCGACGACGTCGACTTTTCCACCGGCTCGGTCGGCCTCGGCGTGGCGCAGACGCTGTTCTCCTCGCTGGTACAGGACTATGTGCGCGCGCATGGCTGGGGTTTGAGCCGACCCGAGGGGCGCATGGTGGCGCTGGTCGGCGACGCCGAGCTCGACGAGGGCAACATCTTCGAGGCGCTGCTGGAAGGCTGGAAGCAGGGACTGCGCAATTGCTGGTGGATCATCGATTACAACCGGCAAAGCCTCGACGCCGTCGTGCGCGAAGGATTGTGGGAGCGCTACGAGCAGCTGTTCAAGAATTTCGGCTGGGACGTGGTGATCCTAAAATACGGCACGCTGCAGCAGGCCGCCTTCAAGGAGCCCGGCGGCGACAGACTGCGAGAATGGATCGACAAATGTCCGAACCAGCTTTACTCGGCGCTGGTGTTCGCGGGCGGCGCTGCCTGGCGCAAGCGGCTCACCGACGAGATCGGCGACCAGGGCGACGTTTCACGGCTGATTGAGAAGCGCAGTGATGACGAGCTTGCCGCCTTGATGAACAATCTCGGCGGGCACGACCTGCCGTCCTTGCTAGCGGCGTTCTACAAGGCGGACAATGACCGGCCGACCTGCTTCATCTCCTACACCGTCAAGGGCTTCGGCCTGCCGTTCGCCGGCCACAAGGACAATCACGCCGGCCTGATGACGCCGGCGCAGATGGAGGTTTTCCGCAAGGCAATGGCGGTGCGCCCCGGCCACGAATGGGACAAGTTCGAAGGCTTGTCGCTGCCGGCGGACGAATTGCAGAGTTTCCTCGACCGCGTGCCGTTTGCCGCCGGCCAGGCGCGGCGTCTCTACGCGCCAGCGATCGACGTGCCGGAATCTTTGCCGGTGACCATCCAGCCGACGATGGCGACGCAAACCGGGTTCGGCGCGTTGCTCAACGAGATCGGCCGTGGCGACAGCGACTTCGCCCAGCGCATCGTCACCACCTCGCCGGACGTCACCGTCTCCACCAATCTCGGGCCCTGGGTAAACCGGCGCGGATTGTTCGCGCGCGAGCAGATGGCCGACACCTTCAAGAGCGAGCACATCCCGTCGACCTTCAATTGGGAGTTCTCGCCCAAGGGCCAGCACATCGAGCTCGGCATCGCCGAGAATAACCTGTTCATCCTGCTGTCGGCACTCGGGCTGTCGCACAGCATCAACGGCGAGCGGCTGCTGCCGATCGGCACGCTGTACGATCCCTTCATCGCGCGCGGGCTCGATGCGCTCAATTACGCCTGCTACCAGGATGCGCGCTTCATTTTGGTGGCGACGCCGTCCGGCATCACGCTGGCGGGCGAAGGCGGCGCGCACCAATCGATCGCCGAGCCGCTGATCGGACTCGCGCAGGACGGGTTGGCCTCGTTCGAGCCGGCCTATGTCGACGAGTTGGCCGTCATTCTGCGCTGGGCCTTCGCCTACATGCAGAAGGATAGCGACGCCGCGCCCTCCGAGCGTAATTGGTTGCGCGACGAGACCGGCGGTTCGGTCTATCTGCGGCTGTCGACGCGGCCGGTCGAGCAGATCGAGCGCACGATGACGCCGGAGCTGCGCCAGCAAATCGTCGACGGCGCCTATTGGCTGCGCAAGTCGGGTCCGAACGCGCAGGTGGTCGTGGCCTATAGCGGCGCCATCGCGCCGGAAGCGATCGCCGCCGTCGGCCTGATGGCGGAGGACCGGCGCGACGTCGGCCTGCTCGCGGTCACCTCGGCCGACCGGCTCAATGCCGGCTGGACCGCGGCGCAGCGCGCGCGCGAACGCGGCCTGGTGCATGCGCGCTCGCATATCGAGCGGCTGTTGACGGACGTGCCGGCGCATTGCGGCATCGTCACGGTGCTGGACGGCCACCCGGCGACGCTAGCCTGGCTCGGCGCCGTCGCCGGCCATCGCACGCGCGCGCTCGGCGTCGAGCATTTCGGCCAGACCGGATCGCTCGCCGAGCTTTACCGGCACTACGGCATCGACACGAACGCGATCGTGGCCGCGGCCCAAGCCATCGCGCCGGGAAGACCGATAAGGCATTTGAAGGCGCTGCCGTAATCCTTTGTCATGCCCGGCCTCGTGCCGGGCATCCACGTCTTCCTTTTCTTTTGCAAGTAAGTCGTAGATGGCCGATACAAGCCCGGCCATGACGGGTTAACGGCCTTTCCCATCCTCCAAGATCATCGCCGCGCCCTTCTCCGCGATCATCATGGTCGGCGAATTGGTATTGCCGGAGGTGATCGACGGCATCACCGAGGCATCGGCCACGCGCAAACCATCGATGCCGATCACGCGCAGCCGGGTATCGACCACCGCGCGCGCATCGTCGGCGCGGCCCATGCGAGCGGTGCCGACGGGATGGAAAATGGTGGTGCCGATGTCGCCTGCCGCCTTGACCAGCGCGGCCTCGTCGTCGTCGCGCACTTGCGCGCCCGGCAGATATTCGACCGGCGAATAGGGCCGCAGCGCCGGCTGTGCGACGATTTTGCGCGTGACGCGGATCGCGTCGGCGGCGACGCGTTTGTCTTCCGGCGTCGCCAGGTAATTCGGCCTGATTGCGGGAGCCATGGCCGGGTCCGCCGACTTCAGCGTCAGGCTGCCGCGGCTGGTCGGCCGTACATTGGTGACGCTGACGGTAAAGGCCGGGAACGAATGCAGCGGGTCGCCGAACTTGTCGAGCGACAGCGGCTGGATGTGATACTGCAGATTGGCGCGATCTTGCGTGGAATCGGATTTGGTGAAGGCGCCGAGCTGCGAGGGCGCCATGGTCAAGGGCCCGCGCCGGAACAAGGCATAATTAACGCCCATCCAGGCGCGCGCCAGCAGCGACGAATACATTTCGTTCAGCGTTTTGATGCCGGTCACCTTGTAGATCATCCGCAATTGCAGATGGTCGTGCAGGTTGGCGCCGACGCCCGGTTTGTCGAGGACGATGGGAATTCCGAACTGCGCAAGCTGCGTCGCCGGCCCGACGCCCGACAGCATCATGATTTGCGGCGAGCCGATCGAGCCGGCCGCCAGGACGATCTCGCCGCGGCAACGCGCCGAACGCACCACGCCATCCTGCCGCCAGCGCACACCGGCGGCGCGCTTGCCGTCGAACAGCAGGCCTTCGACCAGGCAGCCGGTTTCCAGGCGCAGATTTTGCCGATGCAAGACCGGCTTGAGGAAGCCGCGCGCCGCCGACCAGCGCCGCCCGCGCTTCTGGTTGACGTGGAAATAGCAGGAGCCTTCGTTGTCGCCGGTGTTGAAGTCGTTGACCGGCGCAATGCCGTATTGCCTCGCCGCCTCACGCCAGACGTCGATGATGTCCCAGCGAATGCGTGGAAATTCGACGCGCCATTCGCCGCCGACGCCGTGGTGCTCGCTTGGCCCTAGAAAATTGTCTTCGTGCTTCTTGAAATACGGCAGCACGTCGTCCCACGACCAGCCCGGCAGTCCGAGCTGGCGCCAGTGATCGTAGTCGCCGGCCTGCCCGCGCATGTAGACCATGGCGTTGATCGCCGAGGAGCCGCCGATCACCTTGCCGCGCGGATAATTGAGGCTGCGGCCGTTGAGGCCCGGCTCGGCCTCCGTCTTGAACATCCAGTCCGAGCGCGGATTGCCGATGGCGAACAGATAGCCGACCGGAATGTGATACCAGATCCAGTTGTCGCGCAGGCCTGCTTCCAGCAGCAACACACGGTTGGCCGGATCAGCCGACAGCCGGTTGGCCAGCACGCAACCGGCCGAGCCCGCGCCCACCACGATATAGTCGAACTCGCCGTCGATGGGCTGCAATTCGGCCATACGGCCCGTCTTCTCGCAAGGCCGACCGGCAGAATTAATATACGCCGATCAATTTTAGCCCGGCGATAATCAAGACGACCCCAAGCGCCCTGCGGATGTAGATAATCGAGAACTTCGTGCCAAAGGCAGTTCCAATCAAGGCCCCTAGCATGACGGCAACGACGTACATCGGCAATTCATCTGGAAGCGAGCGGACAATCGCGTAGTTGCCAAGCAGTCCGGCGATCGAATTACCGAAAATGAATACTGCCGCAATACCGGACGTCGTTCGCAGGTCGGACCAAGCTGAGAAAAATGATCACCGGCGACAGAAAGATTCCGCCGCCCGTTCCGGTAAGCCCCGAAAGAAATCCAATGCCAACGCCTAACAGCACGCTCAGCCAGATCGGAGGATCATGGATCTCGCGCTTTGCATAAAGATGCACGGCCCACAGCATCCTCGAGCCCTGCCAGAATCAGGACGCCGCCGACAATGGCCCGGTAATATTCGCCGGGCAGTTGGATTCCGCCACCGATGAACGCAAAAGGCAGCGAGCCGAGCAAAAACGGCCAAACGACGCGCCAGCGAAAATAGCCAGCCTGTGCGTATCGATAGGATGCGAAGGTCGCGACGAATATATTCAAGGTCAGCGCCGTTGGTCGCATGACCGCGGGCGGAACGGAAAACAGCGCCATAAATGCAATATACGCCGACGCGCCGGCATGGCCGACGGACGAATAAAGCGCCGCTCCCACGAACATGCAGACGGCAAGCAGGATATGGACAGGGTCCAGCATGAGAATCCGATGGCGCGACGCGAGCGCGTTGCAAGATCAAGTTTCGGAGCGAAGCGCCCCATGAGGCCATCGTCTCGGGGCATGCACGGCCGCTTACGACGGGCGTGGGCAATCATCGTACCAAACCTGGCTCGGCTGTCTACACTTGCTTTCCGTGAAAGCCGAAACTGTCGGTGTATGCTGGCTCCATGTTCCCACCCGAGCGCATCGTCTGCCTGACCGAGGAAACCGTCGAGACGCTCTATCTCCTCGGCGAGGAGCGCCGCATTGTCGGCGTCTCCGGCTACGCGGTGCGGCCGCCGCAAGCGCGCAAGGAAAAGCCGCGTGTCTCGGCTTTCATCTCGGCCGACGTGCCGAAGATTCTCGCGCTCAAGCCCGACCTGGTGCTGGCCTTCTCCGATCTGCAAGCCGACATCGTCGCCGAGCTGATCCGCGCCAATGTCGCCGTGCACGCCTTCAACCAGCGCGACGTCGCCGGCATCTTCGACATGATCCGCACGCTCGGCGCGCTGGTCGGCGCGGTGGAGAAAGCGGAGATGTTGGCCAATTCGCTCGCCGCTCGCGTCAATGCGGTGCACGAACGCGCGCTGCAATTGCCGCGCCGGCCGCGGGTCTATTTCGAGGAATGGGACGACCCGATGATCTCCGGTCTGCGCTGGGTGTCGGAACTGATCGAGGCCGCCGGCGGCATCGAGGTGTTCCCGCAACTCAGCCTGCGCAAGAACGCCAAGGACCGCATCGTGTTGGCCTCGGATGTGATCGGCGCGCGTCCCGACATCATCGTCGGCTCCTGGTGCGGCAAGAAATTCATACCGGCCAAGGTCGCGGCCCGCCCAGGCTTTGCGCAAATTCCGGCCGTCGCCACCGGCTGGCTACGCGAGATCAAGTCGACGCTGATCCTGCAGCCGGGACCGGCGGCGCTCACCGACGGGCTCGATGCCCTCGCCGGAATCATCGCCGACTGGGTCGAAAGCCGCGCTGACTAAAGGGCCATTTCGGGCGATAGAATCTTGGCGTCTCCTGTGCTATGTAGGGACAAATTGCGAACCGCATAAGGACCTGACCCCGATGCAAGCCAATAAAACCCGCGCCGACCTGTGGATGGATCTGGCCCTGGTGGCATTCCTTATCGGATTAGACGTGGTGGCGCGGCTAGTGCCGCATGCCCCGGGTTTCCTGCCGATCGCGGCTAGCGCGCTGTTCGCCGGCCGCATGCTGCGCGTCCCGGCTTTCGCACCGGTGGTGCCGGTCGCCGCCATGGTGCTCAGCGCCCTGGCACTCGGGGCTGACGATTGGCGCATTTCCCTCATCGTCACCGTGGCGATATCGCTGCCCGCTCTTGTCGGCATCGTGTCGCGGCGCTGGCCTGGCATTGCGGCAACGGCTGCCGTCATGGTGCCCTGCTCGCTCGCCTTCTTCGCCATTTCGAATTTCGCGGTCTGGGCCTTCAGCGGCATGTATAGCCTCGACTTCGCCGGCCTGACCCAGTGCTACGTCGCCGCACTTCCGTTCCTGCAGAATACGGTGGCGGGCGATCTGTTCTGGACCGTGGTGCTGTTCGGCGGCGCCTGGGCCATCCAAAACGGGGCCCTGCTGGCGGGCCGCACGCGCTAAGCTAGCGATTTAGCCGATCCACTTCTGCAATCGCGTCCACCATGACTTGAGCTGGCCGACTAGGTCTGCCGCCTCTTCCGGCTCGGCCAGCCTGAGGCCGACGGTGGTGACGCGGCCATTGGCGACTTTGTGCGCCAGCAGCGCGATCGGTCCAAGCTGAACGATGTCGCCGGTCTTGGCCGGATGGCGGAGCTGCTCGGTGAAGAAGGCCGCCAGCGTCACGTCCATGTGGTCAGCGGCAACCTGCAGGCCGTAAATGTCGGCCAGCGCCCCGAGCGTTGCGTCACCGGGCACGAAGAAATCGCCGAGCAGCCGCGGATCTGGCGCGGCCGGTGGCGGCATGTTGACGAAGAAGCGATCGAGCGCCTGCGCCTTTTCCGGCGGCGCCAACAGATAGACGTAGTCGCCCGCGCGCACCGGATCGGCTTCCGCCGGAGTTAATATTTCCTCATTGCGCACGACCAAAGTCGGTCGCGCCCAATTCGGAATGAGACCGCGGCGCAAAAACGGGCTGTTGGCCGGCACCGGATAGCCGACGATTTCGCGCGTCAGCTGGCCGGGCAAGTCGAGCTCGACACGCCGTGGCAGCGGATCGCTGCGCGCAAACGACATGTCGAGCTTGCGGGCAGCGAAAGCCACGGTCCAACCCTGGATCAGCAGCGACGACAGCACGACGACGAAGGCCACGTCGAAGAATAGATAGGCGGCCGGCAAACCGACCAGCAGCGGAATCGAGGCGAGAAAAATAGCCACCGCGCCGCGCAAGCCGACCCATGACACGAACAGCTTCTCGCGCCATTGGAACCCGAACGGCGCCAGGCACAGGAACACCGCGACCGGCCGCGCCACCAGCATCAAAACCGCCGCGATCACGACCGCGCCGACCAGACTGTCGGCCAGCCGGTGCGGCCACACCAGCAGGCCGAGCAGCACGAACATCACGATCTGCGCCAGCCAGGTCACGGCGTCGAGAAACACAACGACAGAATTATGCGCGCGCGTCTGCCGGTTTCCCACCACAAGTCCGGCCAGATAGACCGCGAGGAAGCCGGACGAATGCACCGTATTGGCGGCTGCGAAGACGACCAGCGCGCTCACCGCCACGAACGGCGCATGCAAGCCCTGCGGCAGCGCGAGGCGGTTGAGCACCAGCGTGATGATGCGCCCGCCGGCGACGCCGATAATGCAGCCCAGCACCGTATCGCGCAGGAAGATCACCAGCGCATGCGACCAGCCCTGGTCGCCGGCCAGCAGGAACTCCACCAGTAGCAACGTGAGAAAGACCGCGAACGGATCGTTGGTGCCGGATTCGACTTCCAGCGTCGCGCGCACGCGCGATCGCAGGCGCAACCCGCGCGCATTGATCAGCAAGAACACCGCCGCCGCGTCGGTGGAGGCCACCACGGCGCCGACCAGCAAAGCCTGCGTCCAGCCGATGCCGAGCACCAGTTTGGCGACCGGCGCGGTCAGCATTGTGGTGATCAGGACGCCGGCGGTCGCCAGCGTCGCCGCCGGCGCCAACACGTTGCGAAAGGTGGCCAGCCGCGTGCGCAGGCCGCCGTCGAACAGGATCAGTGCCAGCGCGATCGAGCCGACCATATAGGCGGTGCCGACGTCGTCGAATTTCAGGCCGCCCGGGCCGCCCTCGCCCGCCAGTATGCCGAGCAACAGGAACACCAGCAGTAGCGGCGCGCCGAAGCGCAACGCGACCAAGCTCGACAGAATGCCGGCCAGCACCAGCAGGCTGCCCAGCAGGATGGTGATGCTGAAGAAGTCGAGCGAGGCCATTCGGGCGAATCTCCTGCCGCTATAGGAGGGTTTCGCGAACACAAGAGCAACGGGAAATCGGTCGCAGTTACCCCCGCTCGTCCCCGCGAAAGCGGGGACCCAGTTCTTGCCTTTTATCGCTGGATTCCCGCTTACCCGGGAATGAGTGGGTGGGGCGCGCGTCGAAACTAGAAATTCACCTTGTCGCCGCCCTTGAGCGAGAGGATTTCGCGCGCCTCGTCCGATGATGCGATCTCAAGGCCGAGACCTTCGAGGATCTTGCGAACATTGGCGACTTGCTGGGCGTTGGATTCAGCCAGTCTGCCGGCGCCGACCCAGAGCGAATCCTCCATGCCGACCCGCACATTGCCGCCCATGGCCGCGGCCTGGGCCGCGACCCGCATCTGATTGCCGCCGGCTCCTAACACCGACCAGCAGTAATTTTCCGGCCCAAGCAGTCGGTCGGCGGTCCGCTTCATCATGATGACATCCTCGGGATGCGTTCCGATGCCGCCGAGGATGCCGAATACCGACTGCACGAATAGCGGCGGCTTGACCAGGCCGCGATCGAGGAAGTGTTTCAGCGTGTAAAGATGGCCGATGTCGTAGCACTCGATCTCGAAGCGGGTGTTGTTCTCGGCGCAGGTGGTGAGGATGTATTCGATGTCGGCGAAGGTGTTCTTGAACATGCCCTTCTTGGACCCCTCCAGATACGGCTCTTCCCAGTCGTATTTGAATTTGCCCTTGTAGCGCGGGATCATCGGGTAGAGCCCGAAATTCATCGTGCCCATGTTGAGCGAAGCGACCTCAGGCTTGAAAGTCGCAGCCGGCCGCACCCGCTCTTCCACCATCATGGTCGGGGCGCCGCCGGTGGTGATGTTCACCACCACGTTGGAGCGCTGCTTGATCACTTTGAGAAAGGGCGCGAAGGCTTCCGGCGACTGGTCGGGACGGCCGTCCTGCGGGTTGCGCGCATGCAAATGGACGATAGCCGCGCCCGCTTCGGCCGCGCCGATCGCGGCATCGGCAATCTGCTGAGCGGTCACCGGAATGTGCGGCGACATCGAGGGTGTGTGAATCGAGCCGGTTACGGCACAGGTGATGATGACTTTGCGCGACTTCGCCATGAGCTTTCCATCCCGGTAAAGTGAGGCTTTTGATTTGACGATTGGACTAGGGCGGCGATCCTAGAGTATCAGCCCTGTCCAAGTCACCCTTCTCGCTTGCGCATGACCTATTCCGAAAACGGGTCCCATCCCCGATTAAGTCCGAGACATGCTTTTCGGGGTCATGTGCCGGAGCCATCGCCGTGAACCTAGAGCCTCAACCTGCGGCGGCACGGCCTTCCGGTATCCTGATCGGGGTGTTGTGCGGCACCGGCGCCGCGCTCGGCTGGGCGGCGGGCTTCGTAGCCGCCAAGCATGGCGTCGCTATCGGATTTTCGCCCGCCGATTTGGCCCTGCACCGCTTTTTGTGGTCCGGGCTGCTGTTGATGCCGCTGGTGCTGCGCGACGGCATCACCGACCTCGGTGGTATCGGCTGGGGCCGCGGGCTGGTGATGAGCGTGCTGTCCGGCCCGCCGCAAGCGATCATCGCCTATACCGGGTTCATACTGGTACCGCTCGGCCACGGCACCACCATCCAGCCCGCCTGCGCGGCGCTTTCGGGTCTGATTCTCGCCACGCTGGTGCTGGGCGAACGCCCAACCGGGCAGCGTGTCCTCGGTGGCGCGACGATCATTGCGGGCCTTACGGTGTTCGGCGCCGAGTCGATCACCACCATCGGCAGCCATGGCGTCGGCGGCGACCTGCTGTTCGCCAGCGCCGGCTTATTCTGGGCGACGTTCGGCATCCTGCTGCGCTACTGGCGCGTATCGGGCACCCGCGCAGTGGCGGTGGTCGGCGCGCTGTCGGTTGTTGTGTTCGCGCCGCTGCACGCGCTGTTCGTCGGTTATGGCGGCCTGCTACAGATGGGTTGGTATGAGAACCTGCTGCAAGTCGTGGTGCAGGGCATTCTCGCCGGCATGTTGCCGATCTACCTGTTCGCGCGCGCGGTAATCTTGCTCGGCGCCGGCCGCGCGGCGACGTTCCCGGCGCTGGTGCCGGTTTTCTCGATGATCATCGGCTATATCGCGCTCGGCGTAGTGCCAAGCATCGCGCAGTTGGTCGGACTGGTAATTGTGGTGTTCGGATTCCGCTTTGCCTTGCGGTAGCGATCACTCCGGCCCGGCGTATTTGCCTGCGGTCTGCGGGAACATGTTCTTGATGATCTTGAACTTCGAGATGTCCACCGTGGCGTCCATGTGCAGGAACACGACGGCGTCGCGCAGCACCTTCTCGATACCGAAGTCGAGCATGATGCCGTTGCCGCCGTGCAGTTCGATCGCGTGCTGGGCGACCTTCATGATCTCTTCGGAAGCAAACAGCTTGGCCATGTTGACCAGCGTCTCGGCTTCCGGCGCATTGTCGTCCACGGCCTGCGCGGCGCGGTCGAGCAGCGCGCGCACCGCTTCGATATGGGTCGCCATGTCGGCAAGCCGCAGCGCCACCGCCTGATGCTTGATCAGGATGCGGCCGCCCTGCACATAGTTCTGCACGTATTCCGCCGTCGCCTCGAAGGCGCGCACGCCGACGCCGAGATTCTTGGCCGCCTGGATGATCTTGCCGGGACGGAAATAGACGCCGGCCGAACCCATCGCGCTATCGTGCACCAGCAGGTGATCGTCCGGCACGAACATGTCCTCGAACACCATCTCGCCGTTGTTCATGAAGCGGCAGCCGAGCGTCTCGTTGCAGCGCGCGACCGAGAAGCCCTTGGTCTCACGCGGCACCAGGAACGACGAGGTGCCCTGCAGCATGCCGACCTTGGGATTGGTATTGGCGTAGACCACGTAGAGGCTGGCATCGTAGCCGTTGGAGATGAACTGCTTGCGGCCATTGATCACCCAGCCGCCGTCCGTCTTTACCGCCTTGGTCTGCATCGCCGCTTCCGGCACGTTGTAGGGCAGCCAGCGGTCGGAGGCGCCGCGCGGCTCGGTCAGGCAATGCGCCATCAGGAATTGCGGCTCGGCGACCAGGCGCTTGAACCATTTCTCCTGCAAGTGCTTGGGCGCGAACTGGCGCAGCAGCACCGACACTTTCCAATTCTGCACCATCTTGTCGGCGAGGCCGGAATCGCCGCGCGCGATTTCCTCGGCGACCAGCGCGAAGGTTTTTACTTCCGTGCCCTTCTCAAGTTCGACGCCGCCAAACTCCTCCGGCACGCCTAAAGTGCGGATGCCGATCTTCTCGGCCTCTTCCAGGATGCGGACCGGCAGCCGGTCCTCCGGCACCATCGACCATTCGCGCTGCCAATTCTGCTTGATGAAGGGCAGCACCACTTCATCGACGAAATCGCGGCAGCTCTGCCGCATCATCCGTTGTTCTTCCGACAGTCCTCGGTCTCTTGGCATCGTGTCCAACATGGACGTATTCCTTCCTGATCCCGGCCCAAAGCTAACGATAGCGGAGAGCGTAGCCGGTCTTGTTGTGCTTTTGTGCGATATTACGCCGCCTTGCGGCTTGCCAGGAATTCGCCCATGCGGGCGAGCGCCTTCAGGATGTTCTCGGTCGAATTGGCATAGCTCAGCCGCACATAACCCTCGCCCAGAATGCCGAAGTCCGGCCCGCCGATGATGGCAACGCCGGCGTCTTCCAAAAGCGAGGAGGCCAGCGCCTTCGCCTTCCAGCCGGTGCGCTTGATGTTGGGAAACGCGTAGAACGCGCCTTTCGGCGTCGCGCACGATACGCCGGACAATTTGTTCAGGCCTTCGACCACGACTTTGCGCCGCTTGTCGAACTCGGCCACCATCTTGTGCACTTCGTCCTGCGGTCCCTTGAGCGCCGCCAGCCCGGCAAATTGCGCCGAGGCATTGACGCAGGAATGCAAATTCACCGCCAGCTTGCGTGCATAGTCGTAGAGCTTGCCCGGCCACACCGCGTAGCCGAGCCGCCAGCCGGTCATGGCATAGGTCTTCGACCAACCGTTGAGCAGGATCAGCCGGTCGCGGATCGACGGATAGCTGAGCAGGCAGACATGGGTTTCGCCATCATAGACCATATGGTCGTAGATCTCGTCCGACATCACACAGACGTCCGGCCACTTTTCGAGACCGGCGACAAGCTTGTCGACTTCCGCCTTGCCGGTGACACCGCCGGTCGGATTGGCTGGGGAATTAAGGATCAGCAGCCGCGTCTTCGGCGTGATCAGCTTGAGCGTCTCTTCCGCCGAGAAGGCGAAGCCGTTTTCCTCGCGGATCGGCACCGGCACCGGCTTGGCGCCGGTGAACTCGATCATCGAGCGGTAGATCGGGAAGCCGGGATCCGGATACATGATCTCGACGCCCGGCTCGCCGAACATCAGGATCGACATGAACATGGTCGGCTTGCCGCCGGGCATGATCATCACGCTCTCGGGCGAGACCTCGACCTTGAACCGCTTGTGCAGATCGGCGGCCACCGCCTCGCGCAGAGGCGGGATGCCGGTCGCCGGTGTATAACCGTGATGGCCCTCGCGCAGCGCCTTCACCGCCGCCTCGACGATGAAATCCGGTGTGCGGAAATCGGGCTGGCCGATGCCGAGATTGATGACGTCGCGGCCTTGCGCGATCAAGGCGTTGGCGCGGGCGAGTACCGCGAAGGCATTTTCCTCGCCGATGCGGTCGAAGGCTGCGATCGTTTTCAGCATGACGTCACTCCCCGGCGACGGGCCGCGGAGCGGATTTAGCGGCCGCGCGATCCCGATTTCGCACGCAGTTCACCCGATCGGGCGGGGAAAATCAAATCGGTCGGAACGACGGTTAGTTCTCGCCACCATAGTGGGAGCCGAGATCGCGCAGGATCTGCGAGCGGATGAACGGATCGGGATCGTCACCGAGATAGTCGGTGCCATTGTAGATAGGCCCGGCCGGAAACAGGTTGGTCCCGCGGTAGCGCGAATTTACGGTGACCGTGGCGGCACGGGCCGTCACATGCTTCTTGTGCTTGCGCGCCATGGCGGCGTCGGCCGTCGCAGCGGCAAGAACAAAGGCGAGAGCGATGGCTGACACCATCAGCTTGACCGCAGGCGATGCCATGGATGCATCCTTTCATCGCGTCGAGGATACCTGCATTAACCGGCCGGCGCGGCGAAGCAAGGGCGTACCTGGGCGATTTGGATCACAACTCGGTGTCGGAATATTGGCCGCCGGCAGGTGTTAGACGCGCCCCAAGCGCTACTAACGCGACACAAACAGGTCGGAGACTAATCGGGATGAATGGCGCTCATGGAATGCATGATGGAATGGCATTGTCCTCGCGCGCGCAAACGTGGCACGGTCGCGCCCGTTTCTTTCTCGAGGTTTCCCATGGCCAACTTGTCGACGACCGAAAAACGCAACGTCTTCCGCCGCCTGCACGACTCCGGCTGCTTCGTCATCCCCAACCCATGGAACGTCGGCACCGCCCGCTATCTGCAGGGGCTCGGCTTCAAGGCGCTGGCGACCACCTCATCGGGCTTCGCCCATTCGCAAGGTTACGCGGACGAAGCGCAATCGTGCGATCAAGTTCTTGCTCATTTCGCCGAGATCGCCGCAGCCGCCGACGTGCCGGTCAACGCCGACTTCGAAGACGGCTTTGCCGACGACCTCGGCCGCTTGGCCGAAAACGTGACGCGCTGCATCGCGACCGGCGTCGCCGGCCTGTCGATCGAGGATTCGACCGGCGATCCCGCCCGGCCGCTGTACGATTTCGACACGGCGCTCGCCCGCGTCAAGGCCGCGCGCGCGGCGATCGACAGGGCCGGCGGTGACGTCGTGTTCACTGCGCGCACCGAGGGGTTCATCCGTGGCAGACCAGACATGGACGAGACCATCCGCCGATTGAAGGCCTTCGCCGACGCCGGCGCCGATTGCCTTTATTCGCCCGGCATCAAGACCCGCGAGCAGATCGAGGCAACCGTCAAGGCGGTCGCGCCGAGACCGATCAATTTTCTCAACAGCGGCGCATTCGGCTTCACCGTCAAAGAGCTCGGCGAGATGGGCGTGCGCCGCATCAGCGTGGGCGGCACGCTGGCGCGCGTCGCCATGCACGCGTTCATCAAGGCGGCGACCGAAATCGCCAAGGAGGGAAAGTTCGACAGTTTTGCCGGCGTGATAACGAACCCGGAACTCAACAAGTTTTTCAGCGATGACCGCGCGAAACGCTCATCGTCATGACAAGCTCACAACCCCACCCGCAGACCGGTCAGCCGATCGGCTTGCCGGTCGATACGACGCCTGCGAAGTTTCCCGGCCCGGTGAGTCTTGCCGGTCGTTACGGACGTATCGAAAAGCTCAAGGGCGAGCACGCGGCATCGCTGTGGCATGCGGTGCAAGGCCACGACCGGATATGGACCTATATTCCAAGCTACGGGCCGTTTCGCGACGGCGCGGCGTTTTCCGATTGGGTCGCAGCGCGCGCCGCGCTCGTTGACCCGTATTCCTATGCCATCATCGACAGTGAACGCCAGGTACTGGGCATTTTCGCGCTGATGGCGATCCGGCCGGAGCATCGAGTGATCGAAGTCGGCCACGTGGTCTATTCGCCGGGTCTCCAGCGCACGCCGCTCGCGACCGAAGCGCAATATCTTCTGGCACGCTACGCCTTTGAGACGCTTGGCTACCGGCGCTACGAATGGAAATGCGATGCACTTAACGCCGCCTCACGCAGGGCTGCGCTGCGCTATGGATTCACCTTTGAAGGCATTTTTCGCCAGCATATGATC
>CAVYRR010000009.1:0-228520 GCA_963770985.1 uncultured Alphaproteobacteria bacterium
TCCGGCGATGAGATCAAGGCGCTTTTTCGGACCTCCGCCGATGCCCCTGTGCGTGCTGGCATTGGCATGTGGCGCGCCCTGGATGAGTTCGATCGGTGTTCGGCGGCACTCGGCCAACCGGAATTGCGTATAGGAATTGGGGTCAATACCGGACCTATGGTGCTTGGCGTCGTCGGTGGACGAAATCGCTTTCAATGCTCGGTCGTCGGTGATACGGCCAACTTGGCGTCTCGCATCGAACAGCTCACTAAGATTTACCGGGCACGCTTCCTCATCAGCGAACACACCTTCCGGAGCCTGCCTGAACCGAATGCCTTTGAAACGCGAATGATTGATCGTGTGGCCGTCATGGGCAAGAACGCTGCCGTCGAATTGTATGAAATACTCGACGCCGACAGCCTCGAGCGGCGCGCTGCCAAGATCGCGACACGTAATGCACTCTGTTCGGCGATCGATCGATATTTCACCCGCGAATTCGGAGCTGCGCTCACGCTACTTGAACAGATTTGCGCTGTCGATCCTGACGACCCCGTACCATTGCTGTTCGTCGAGCGCTGCTCACGGTATCTCAAGGAGCCACCGCCCCATGATTGGCAGGGCTTCGAAAAGCTCACTCACAAATAGGCAGCAGCACGGTCTGCCTAACTCTATTCGCCAACTCTCAGGCGCTTGCAGTGGCGAGCGGTTCACACCCAAAACAGGGCGAGTAAGTCGCCCCACGCTCCGCCTGGCAGCGCTTAAGCGCTTCTTCGAAGGTATACATTGGCCTGATATTCTTGCTGTCGAAGCACAGGTCCATTCGCGCCAATGCACAGACCACAAGGCGATCCTCATTATGCGCTTCCGAACAGCCGGCGCCATCGCGAGTACGAATGAGGGGCATGTCTATTGCGTTATTGGGGGTCAGTAGGTCCGCTTTTGCCTCAAAGACGACGAATAGGCCGATTGGTCGCAACGGCGGCTTTCACCGCGAATTGACGTAGACTTCAATTTCTCGCAGCAGCGCCGAGACGTGTTCATCGTCGATGCCGAGTGCGGCGAAATGGCTAGAGATACTCCTCAGATATTCCAAACTCGACCCCGTAAGCCCGGTGCCGGTCGCGAAAAACTTAATTTGCTGTGCGCGCGTGAGGTTTGTGTCAATTGAGTCGGCTTCGTTGTCTGCCACGAATGTGAGTGCCATCACGCGACTCTCCGATGTAACGGCTTCGACAAAAACAGGCGTATAGGCGGGGCCGATCTTCTCACGCCGCCAAAGAACTTCAGTTTCCTCGTCGATGTTCTCGCGGGAAATCCTGAACACGAGCCCATCGCATCCCGGTCCCTTGACAAGAGCGGCCATCAGACCGGGCGCATCGAATGTGCCTCTAAACCCGTATATATCTTTGAGTATGAAGTGACGCGCATAATCCGGCACACGTGCCCGCCGTACCTCTTCAAACCGAAACGCCGGATCCCACATCAATGATCCATAGGCGAAAATCCAAAGGTCGGCGTCCCGGCGTCCTGCGAGGGTTTGGGCACGCGAGGCCTCACGCTCGCTGTCTGAGTGCCACCAATCGACAGGCAACCCGCTTGCCTTTAGTCGGGTGGCCAGTTCGTCCGTCGTGAACGTGCGAAAGAACGACTTCAAAGGGTCAGAAATTTTATCGCGCAATTCCGGATGATGCGAGAAAGGGTCTTGCGCAACGCTCATTAATTATCTCCAGCTCTCACAGGCATTTCAGGCTAACCAAAGTGCATTTAATATTCCAGAAAATAGCAGTTCAACGTATCAAGCAGGCATTGATCATTATTGATGCTTGATTATAGCACAAAGCAGATCGTCGGGCCGAACTCACAAACGTCTGCTTTCGGGGGCAAAGCGGACATGGGGCCGTAGCGCTAGGCCGCGACAGCGCGTGCATCTCTTGCCAATATGAACTGACGGCATCAATCGGCTTATGGACGCGGGGCTAGGCCCGGTGTGTGTAGCCGAAAGAATCGCCTAACTTCAGCGCACCATGATCGCTCTGCTGTATTTCGTAATGGCCGCCTTGGCCGCGCCATTCAAGTCGAAGAGCCGGCTTGAAGCCGAGAACGCTGCATTCCGACATCAGTTGATCGTTCTGCGGCGCAAGGTGCCCGGCCGCGTTCGGCTTACGAACAATGACCACTGGTTCTTGGTCCAAATATACCGATGGTTCCTGACCAACGATTGACCAACGATACGCGGCAACCAAACGAGAACAAACGTCGTCAAACGTGATCGAACGCCACGCTAATCATCAGATTTTATCGGCTTTTCCGGGGAGGGCGTACCGCTCATAACGGTCTGGTTGGAGGTTTGAGTCTTGTGGTCTCCGCGTCCAGTCTGCCCAAGAGTCAGAGATAAAAAACCCAGGGCTCGTCTGCCGGGGGCTGGACTCTCAGATGCCGCGCTTAGACCGGCGAGGCATGGCATCCGAGAACACGGCCGCCGAATGACGCTTGCTGGCATTGACCCTCTTGATCCGGTGGTATCGTCGAGTGGTCATAGCATTGTCGACGCTATGGGCGCTGGTGAGCACGGTCGGCCAGGCGCCCCTGTCAGTGGAGGGCGAGGCCATCAGTTCAGGCACAGATTTCGGCCGATCGCCCGCCGGCACCACCTGAACCACATGGAAGCCGTGCGCCTT
The DNA here is from genome assembly GCA_963770985.1 of uncultured Alphaproteobacteria bacterium. Taxonomy (GTDB): domain Bacteria; phylum Pseudomonadota; class Alphaproteobacteria; order Rhizobiales; family Xanthobacteraceae; genus Pseudolabrys. The sequence goes on from CAVYRR010000009.1 coordinate 2,658, forward strand.
GAGCTCCTTGAGCAGCGTCGGCAATGCCATAGCGGTGGCGGGGTGGATGTCGTGCAGTAGTAGGATGCCGCGTCCCTTGGCGTCCAGTCGTTGCAGGGCTCTTTGCACGATGGTTTGCGCGCTGATGTGCCTGAACCAGTCGTCGGCGACCACGTCCGCACTCCAGGTCACCAACGACTGCGAGGCGAGGAAATCGTCCGCCGTTTTGGAGCGGCCCAGTCCGGGGATGCGGAAAAATGGCGCCACGGCTTTTGCATCACCGATCGCGCTATCGACCGAAGAGATGCCGTCGTCGACCTCATGTTCAACCCGCTGCAATGACAATCGCTGGAAAGCGAGCGGATGGTCCTGGCTGTGGGTGCCGATGGTATGCCCCTCATTGTAGATACGCCGGACTACGGACGGATAAGCATGCGCCATCTGGCCGACCAGAAAATAAGTGGCCTTCACGCATTGCGACGCCAACGTATCGAGAATGATGTTGGTATAGGGCGGCAGCGGGCCGTCGTCGAAAGTGATCACCACCTCATGGTCGTTGAGCGGCAGCGTCTGCTTGTACTGCATGCTGCCGATTTGGCTGAATTCGCTCGGGCTGATGGTGAGGACGCGGCTGGTGCCGAGCGCGTCCGGATTGCCAGGGCACGCATCCGGTGAGGCCGAGGCGGGTCCGCTGGCCACAGTCAGGAAAAAAAACAGTATTCCGATGAAGCGCATCCGGCCTCTCACGCCAACCAACCCATTCCGCGCCTGTTGGCGCAATCTCCGAATGTGGAGGCCGGACGAACATATAAAATTGAACATTAATGCAGACTGAACCAATAAAGGCAGCCAGACGGCGCTAAATTGGCTTAATGTTGGTGCCTCGTATCATGAGCCGCAACGCGCACCAAGAGTTTGCCAAAATTCTCCCCGCGCAAGAGGCCAATGAGGGCCTGTGGCGCGTCTCCAGCCCCTCAACCACGTCTTCGCGATATTTGATCCGTCCCTCGCCAACCCAGGCGGAGACATCGCGCATGAAATCCCCATAGCGCCCGAAAAAGTCGGAGACGATGAAACCGCGAAAGGTCAACCGTTTAATCAAGATCGCTCGCATCAAGTGCGGCAGCAGGATCGAGCCGGATGACAGCGAGGTGGTGTTGTAAAAGGAGATCAGCCCGCACACCGGAATGCGGGCGAACGGATTGAGCAGTGGGTACACGGCCTCAAATACCGCGCCGCCGACATTTTCGAAATAGACATCGATACCGCGCCTGCCAGTTGCTAGCAATTCCTCGTATCGACCTATTGCGATCAGAGCGCGCTATTTCATGGGCCGTATCATGGGCGCAGAAAATTGGCTTATGAAGGTAGGATATAATCTTATATTTAAATCAGAAAGTTAAATGGTGGGCGCTGTAGGGATTGAACCTACGACCTCTCCCGTGTGAAGGGAACGCTCTCCCGCTGAGCTAAGCGCCCGGTCGTGACGGCGGCGCGATATAAGGAGTGCCTCGGAGAAGTGTCAAGCGAAGGCCGCCGCCTAGTTGCGCTTGTCGCTCGGCGGCACGCGCGAGGCATGGCTCTGTAGCGCGCGGATGCGGTCGGCCAGGTCGCCGTTGGTAGAGGGGGCGTCGCTGAATTCGCCGGCGCCACCGCTACTAGCCGTCGTGAGGTTGGCGCGGTCGCGCACCGTTTCGGCCGCCAAAATGGCGTCGATCGGCGAGTTCGGCCCTTCCAGGGTCGAGGCAAGCCGCGCCACTTCGGCCGCCACGTCGTTGATGCGCTCGCGCAGCAAGGCATTTTCCACCCGCTCGGACGCCCAGTTTTCCTCGGCCTCGCGCTTCATGCCGGCGAGGTCGCGGGCCAGCCGGTCGCGTTCGTCGATCGTGCGGCCGAGGTCGGACTGCAATTGAGCTTTCTCCGCCTTGAGCTTGTCGGCTCCCGCCGTGGTGCGCTCGATGAGCTCGGCGACAGCGGTGCGCAGATCGTTTTCGGCTTTGCGCACGGTCAGCAATTCATTGCGCGTCTGATTGAGCTCGAAGTTGCTTTCGGCGAGCAGCCGCGTCTGTTCGCCGAGGCGGGCGTCCAGTTCCTGACCGCGGCGGCCGAGAAGTTCCGCTTGCGCGGTCTGCGCCGCCAGATGCTGTTCGAGCTCGGCGACGCGACGGCCGAGATTGTCGACCCTGCCGCGCTCTTCGGCCAAATCCAGGGTGGTGGCCTTTAGCTCGACCCGCTCGGCATCGCGGCGATCTTCCACCGTTCTGAGCTCGTTGCCGGCATCGGTGAGCCGTTCTTTCAATGCTTCGACCTGGGTCTTGAGCGAAACGATCTCGACCTTCTGGGAATCGGCGAGCGTCGAGCGCTCGTCGAGCGCAGCGATCAGCTTGGCGAGATCGGCTTCCTTATCGGAGAGCGTGCGCTCGACCTCATGCAAGATACTGGTCTTGGTCGCGACTTCATCCTCGGTGGCGCGCAATTGATCGCGCAGCGCCTTGTCGCGCGCTTCCAGCGCGAAAATGGCGGCGGTCTTTTCGCCGACCTCCATCTTGAGCCGGTTGATGGCGTCGCCCTTCTTTCCGAGCTCGGCGAACTGGCTGGTTGTCTTGGTCTTGAGTTGCTCGACGCTCATTTCGAGGCGGCGCGTCGACATGGCGAATTCGGCGCGCAGCTGATCCTTGTCGGCCTGGATCTCAGCCATCGATAACGGGGTCGCGGCTTCGATCCGCCGCAAGGTCAGCCGCACCGCGCGGCCATGGACGAGGGGAATGATGACCAGCCCGACCAGGGCTGCGACCAGAAATCCGATCCCGAAATACATGATCGGTTCGATCATAAACGACGCCTCCAACTCACTCTTGTCCGCACAGACCCTGCGGCATCCCGGTGCCCGGGCCTGCCAGCGCGGTACTAGAATAGCCTAAACCCGGGGCCTGCGTCCCGGGTTTCAAATGCCGGCGCTCTAAAGCTTAAGTGTGGCGGCCTCTCAGAACGGGTTCCAGGTCGCCCGTGGCGTGAATTTGAGATAGCCGATATTGGCGCCGAGCCGCAGGCCCACGCCGGAGCGGATCGGCACCACAATGATTCTGTCGGAAGCGAGCGCGGTCATGCCGAAGCCGCCGATAAAATAGGCCGAGCCATCGATGCCGGCGAAGCGCTGATAGATCGCGTCGGTGGCGGGCAGGTTATAGACCAGCATCATGGTGCGGGCGCCTTCGCCGCCATAGTCAAATCCGACCGAGGGGCCTTCCCAGAAAACGCGGCGGTCGCCGGCATTCTTGGTGTAGAGCTTGCCGTCGCCATAGCGCAGGCCAACCACGAAGGCGCCGCTGCCTTCCTGACCGAGCACATAGCCGTTGGGCTCACCCCAGCGGCTGAAGGCGGCCTGCACCACCTCCGCCAATCCGCGCGATACCGTGCCGAAGAAGCGATGCCCTTCGCGAACGATCTCGTCGGGCTTGAAGGTGTCCCTGCGCTGCGGCGGGGGCGGCGGCTGGTTTTGGGCGGCGGCAAGGTCGGCGCCAAAGGCGACCAGACACAGGGTGATGGCAGCAAGGCGCAAGGAAGCGCGCATCGGATGCTCCATTGGATAGCGGGGTTCCAGCTCCACTTAACCGGTTACTTACGCCGGTGGCCGTAATGTGGCGGCGAAAGGCTCGCGCCCCGAATCGCTCAAAGATCGCCGATGACTATGACTGCAGCACGGCAGCAACGGAAGTCGGCGCTGGCCCTTGGGCTGGCGCTAGGGCTTGCCGTCTGTGGCGGTATTTTTAGACCCGCGGCGATTTACGCTGCCCCCGCCGACCGAATCGTGGTCGACGCCCATACCGGACTTGCGATCAGCGGGTTTGATCCGGTGGCTTATTTCATAGACGCCAAGCCAAAAATCGGGCGCCCAGACCTTGAATTGCGCGCCGACGGCGCAATTTGGCGGTTTAAGAACGAGGGCAACCGGGCGGCCTTTGCCGACCACCCGGAGGTCTATATGCCCCGCTTCGGCGGTTTCGATCCGGTGGCGATCGCCCGCGGCGCTTCGGTGCCGGGTCACCCTCTGTTCTGGTCGGTGATCGGCGAGCGGCTTTATCTGTTCTATAGCGCGGAGGCACGCTCGGCTTTTCTGGCCGACCCCGGCCGCATCATCGAGCGCGCGACGCGCAAATGGCCGGCGGTTGCGCGCACCATCGCGCGCTGAACCGGCTTCACATTATGATGTCGCGATCGGCATGGCCTTGGCCGGATCGCCCCAGGCGATAAATCCGGGGACCAAAAATTTTTCCGACCGGCGTCCGAACTGGAGTTGACTGCCGTCCGGGCCGGTCACCGCGCCGCCGGCGGCCGTCAAGATCGCGCAGCCGGCCGCGATATCCCATTCGTGCGTTGGCGACAGCCGCGGGTATACGTCAGCCTCGCCTTGGGCGAGGTAACAGAATTTCACCGCCGAGCCGCAAAGAAAACGTCTGGCCACCGGCAGCCGTGCCAGGAAATCCTCCGTCGCCTCGTCGAGGTGGCTGCGTGATGTCGCCACGATGAGGCGGTCGGGCGCCGCACGCGTGCGGATGAAGCTGCGGTCATAAGCTTCCGCCGGACCGCCGCCGAACCGCAGCCGCAACCGTTCGACTTTGCCGCCGACGACGCCGCGCCACAGCAATCCTTGCGCCGGCGCGGCGATAATGCCGGCGATCGGAATGCCATTCGTCACGATGGCGACATTCACCGTAAATTCGTCGCGGCCCGCGAGAAATTCCTTGGTTCCATCGAGCGGGTCGACGACCACGAAGCTCGGCTCCAGGCTCACCGCCGCCGCCCGGCCGACGCTTTCCTCCGCAATCACCGTAATGCCGGGCAGCAGGCTGGATAGGGCTTCCACGATGACGGCTTCCGAGGCCTCGTCGGCGGCGGTGACCGGCGAGAGGTCGTTCTTGATTCGCCGTTCGACCGATGAAAACGGCGTGGCGAGCGTCGCCGCCGCCGCGCGCGAGACGATCTCGGTCAGCGCGTCAAGATGCTGTTCCGCCTGTCGGGGAGTGATTTCGCCTGCCACGTCTTTCAGGTTCCCTGGCCCAGTCCTTGGCGGTCGCAGCGGTGCGGTGTATCACGCACCGACACCGGCACGTCCAGCGATTCGCCGGTTTTTTTGGCAGCCTGCACGCCCCGCGGAGACCCGTCCATGTCCGGCACGCCCATCGAAGCGCTCGACCTTGCCGCCCTGTTGTGCTCGCGCGTTTGCCATGACCTGATCAGCCCGGTCGGCGCGATCGTCAATGGCCTCGAGGTGCTGGCCGAGGAAAAGGACGAGGAGACCAAGACTTTCGCCCTCGATCTGATCAAGAAGAGCGCCGGCAACGCCTCCGCCAAGTTGCAGTTCTGCCGTATCGCCTTCGGCGCGGCCGGTTCCGCCGGCGCCCAGATTGACCTGGGAGATGCCGAATCCATCACGCGCGGGTTTTTCGAGGACGACAAGACCAAGCTGGCCTGGAACCTGCCGCGGGTGCTGCTGCCCAAGAACCGGGTCAAACTGCTGCTTAATTTACTGCTGGTCGCCGGTCAGACCATCCCGCGCGGCGGCCGGCTCACGGTCGATTCGATCGGGGCGGGCGAAAGCATGGGCTTCAAGGTCAGCGCCGCCGGGGTCAATGCCAAGGTTCCGCCCGCGGTAGCGGCTTTGCTGGCCGGCGATGCCGGCGGGGCCGCCCTCGACGCCCATCGCATTCAGCCGTTCTATGCCAGCCTTCTGGCGCAGGCCTCAGGCGTCAAAGTCGCCATGGCCATGGAGGGCGAGGCGGTGGTGGTGAGTGCGCAGTAAGGCGCGCTTGCGGCGGTTAACGAAGGGTTAAACCGCGCGGCCGTTCCACAGTACCGCAACCAAAATTAAACGCTTCACCGACACACTGGCCGCGCTCCTGACGGAGAACGACGGACGGGCCACAGCCTGTCGACGAAGGCGTTTTTCATGGACGATCTGCTGCGGGAATTCGTGACCGAGACCAACGAGAGTTCTCGACGTGGTGGACGTCGAGCTCGTGCGTTTCGAGCAGGATCCGAACAACGCCAAGATCCTCGATAACGTCTTCCGTCTCGTGCACACCATCAAGGGCACCTGCGGCTTCCTCGGCTTGCCGCGGCTGGAAGCGCTGGCGCATGCCGCCGAGACCCTGATGGGCAAGTTTCGCGACGGTGTGCCGGCGACCAACGATGCCGTCACGCTCATCCTTTCCACCATCGATCGCATCAAACAGATTCTGGAATCCCTGGAACGCGAGCAACGCGAGCCGGAAGGCGCCGACGACGATCTGATTTCCGGTCTGGAGCAAATGGTCGAGCGGCTCGCACCGCGGGCCGCGCCGGCGGCGGCGCGTTACGCGGTCGGGACGCTCACGCCGCAAGTGCTGGAACGGCCGTTGCGGCCGGGCGAGGATTCGCTCGACGATCTCGAGCGCGCGTTTCGCGAAACCGCGGTCGAGCTACCCGCCCCGAAAGCCGCCAAGGCCGCGCCGGCCGAAGCGGCCAAGGACGACGACAGCGCCAAGGCCGCCAATCAGTCGATCCGTGTCACCGTCGATACGCTCGAGCACTTGATGACGATGGTGTCCGAGCTGGTGCTGACGCGCAACCAGCTGCTCGAGATCGTACGCCGCCACGAGGATTCGGAATTCAAGGCGCCGTTGCAACGGCTGTCCAATGTCACGGCCGAGCTGCAGGAAGGCGTCATGAAGACGCGCATGCAGCCGATCGGCAATGCCTGGCAGAAGCTGCCGCGCATCGTGCGCGATCTTGCCAATGAACTCGGCAAGCAGATCGACTTGGAGATGCAGGGCGCCGAGACCGAACTCGACCGCCAGGTGCTCGACCTGATCAAGGATCCGCTCACCCATATGGTGCGCAATTCGGCCGACCACGGCCTGGAGAGCCCCGACGAGCGGCGCGCGGCCGGCAAGTCGGAGCACGGGCGTATCCGGCTGTCGGCCTATCACGAAGGCGGCCACATCATCATCCAAATCGCCGATGACGGCCGCGGCCTCGATACCGCGCTGATCAAGGCAAAGGCCATCGCCCACGGACTGGCCTCCGAAGCCGACGTCGAGAAAGTTGACGGAAGCGCAAATTCACAAGTTCATTTTCACGCCCGGCTTTTCCACCGCGTCGAAAATTACCAGCGTTTCTGGCCGCGGCGTCGGCATGGACGTGGTGCGCAACAATATCGACCAGATCGGCGGCACCATTGACGTGAAGTCGGTCGCCGGCGTGGGCTTGAGTTTCACCATCAAGATCCCGCTCACGCTCGCGATCGTCGCGGCGTTGATCGTCGAGGCCGCCGGCGACCGATTTGCGATCCCGCAAATCGCCGTGGTCGAGCTGGTGCGGGCGCGCGCCGGCAGCGAACACCGGGTCGAGCGCATCAAGGATACCGCGGTTCTGCGCTTGCGCGACAAGCTGCTGCCGCTCGCGCGCTTGAGCCAGTTGCTCGGCACCGAGCCAGAGCCGCGCGACGTCGAAAGCGGTTTCATTGTGGTCACGCAAGTCGGCAGCCAGAGCTTCGGCATTGTGGTGGACAGCGTGTTTCACACCGAGGAAATCGTGGTGAAGCCGTTGTCGAGCAAGCTGCGCCATATCGCGATGTTCTCCGGCAATACCATTCTCGGCGACGGCTCGGTGATCATGATCGTCGATCCGAACGGCATTGCGCAGTCGCTCGGCAGCGCCGTCACCTCGCAGATGGACGCCGATAAGGTCGCCGATACCGGCCACGCCGAGGTCGACGAACAGACCACGTCGTTCCTGGTGTTCCGCGCCGGCTCGAGCCAGCCCAAGGCGGTGCCGCTCGGGCTGATCACGCGGCTCGAGGAAATAGACGCCCGCAAGATCGAGCTGTCGAACGGCCGCCACATGGTGCAGTACCGCGGCCATTTGATGCCGCTGGTGAGCATGAACGAAAGCGTGCGCGTGAAGGGCGAGGGCGCCCAGCCGCTGCTGGTGTTCTCGGACGGCGTGCGCTCGATGGCGCTGGTGGTCGACGAGATCGTCGACATCGTCGAGGACCGCCTCGAGATCCAGGTCGGCGGCGACAATTCCGGCGTGCTTGGCTCCGCCATCATCAAGGGACAAGCCACCGAGATCATCGACGTCGGCCATTTCCTGCCGGTCGCCTTTGAGGACTGGTTCCGCAACAAGGAACAATCGCGGCGCGCGCGTCCGCGCTCGCTGCTGCTGATCGACGATTCGCCGTTCTTCCGCGAAATGCTCGCACCGGTTCTGCAGGCCGTCGGCTACGAGGTGACCGCCGTTGCGTCCGCGCCGGAGGCCTTGGCGATGCTCAAGGAGGGGCACACGTTCGACGTGGTCGTCACCGATATCGAAATGCCCGACATGAGCGGCTTCGAATTCGCGGAAACGCTGCGCGCCGATCCGCGCACCGCCGACTTGCCGATCATCGCGCTGTCCTCGGTCGTGTCGGCCGAAGCGGTTGAGCGCGGCCGTCAGGTCGGTTTCCACGACTACGTCGCCAAATTCGACCGTCAGGGACTGATCGCGGCGCTCAAGGAGCAGACCGACGTCGGTCGCGCGGCGTGACGAGCAAACCATGAACACAGAAAACGCCCAACAGAACACGACCGAATATGTCACCGCCATGATCGGCGGCCAGTTGTTCGGTCTGCCGATCGTGCGCGTGCAGGATGTGTTTATCCCGGAACGGCTGACGCGGGTCCCGTTGGCGCCGCCGGAGATCGCCGGCGTGCTCAATCTTCGCGGCCGTATCGTGACGCTGATCGATTTGCGTCGCCGCTTCGGGCTCGGTCAACGTGAGAACGGCGTCACATCGATGGCGATCGGCGTCGAATCGCGCGCGGAATCCTATGGCCTGCTGATCGACAGCGTGGGCGAGGTGCTCAAGCTCGACGACGCGACGCGTGAACCAAATCCGATCAATTTGGATCAGCGGCTGGCGAGCGTGTCGGCCGGCATCCATCGCTTGGACGGACAATTACTCATCGTCGTCGATGTCGACCGTGTTCTCGACATCGGCACGAACGCGATCGCAGCATGACGTAGATAGCGAACAACGAGCTCTTGTTGAACCTGGTGATGAGAATAATGAGGGTATACAATGAAAACCTGTTTGGTCGTTGACGACTCAAGCGTCATCCGCAAGGTGGCGCGGCGAATTCTTGAAGGCCTCGAATTCGATATCGTGGAAGCCGAAGACGGCGAGCAAGCGCTCGACGCCTGCCGGCGCCAACTGCCGGATGCGATCCTGCTCGACTGGAACATGCCGAAGATGGACGGCTACGAGTTCCTGCGCTCGCTACGCAAGTTGCCGGGTGGCGATACACCCAAAGTGGTGTTCTGCACCACCGAGAACGACGTCGCGCATATCGCGCGCGCCCTGCACGCCGGCGCCAACGAATACATCATGAAGCCCTTCGACAAGGAGATCGTGGAAGCCAAGTTCCAAGAAGTCGGACTGATCTGACCGGCCTCGCGCCGTCAGCAACTGGGAAGTAAAGGCGTCAAAGTCCGATGAACGTAGCCGTGGCACCCGCATCGTCCAGCAGCACTATCGGCCGCCGCATCCGCGTCATGATCGTGGACGATGCCGTGGTCGTGCGCGGGCTGTTTGCGCGCTGGATTGAGGCCGAGCCGGACCTTGAGGTGGTCGCCTCGCTGCGCACCGGCCGTGACGCCGTGAACCAGATCGAGCGCGCCGATCCCGACGTCGTGTTGCTCGACGTCGACATGCCGGAGCTCGACGGTATCTCTGCTTTGCCGCTGCTGTTGGAAAAGAAGCGCGACCTGATCGTGATCATGGCCTCGACGCTGACGCGGCGTAACGCCGAGATCAGTTTGCGGGCACTCTCGCTCGGCGCCACCGACTATATTCCGAAACCTGCCACCACGCGCGAAGTTACCGGTTCGCCCGGTTTCCGCCGCGACCTGATCGAAAAAGTCCGCCAGTTGGGCTTGCGCTCGAAGCGTCTGCGCGCGCTCCATCAGCACGCGCAACTGCCGTTGACGGAGGCCGCGGCTTCACTGCCGCCCAAGCTTCGCGCCAGCGCCGGGCAACCGATCGCGCTTCGTGCGCTGCCGGCGACGCCGCCGCGCGTGCTGGTGATCGGCGCATCCACCGGAGGTCCGCAGGCGCTCAACGCCATCGTTGCCCAGATCGGCGGCGTGCTCGACCACGCCCCGGTGCTGATCACCCAGCACATGCCGCCGACCTTCACCGCGATCCTGGCCGAGCATCTTGCGCGCATCGCCAACCGCCCGGTGCGCGAGGCGCAGGATGGCGAACAGATCAATGCCGGCACCATCTATCTCGCCCCCGGCGGATGGCATATGTCGGTCGCGCGCCGCGATGGCGTCGCCGTGATTGCGCTCGATGACGGTCCGCTGGTCAATTTCTGCAAGCCCGCCGTGGACCCGTTGTTTTCCTCCGCCGCCGAGGTCTGGGGCCAAAAAGTGCTCGGCCTTGTGCTGACCGGCATGGGTTCTGACGGCCTGCGCGGATCGCAGGCGATCGCCGCCGCCGGCGGCAGCATCCTGGCGCAGGACGAAGCCTCGAGCGTGGTGTGGGGTATGCCGGGCCAAGTCGCGCATGCTGGCGTCTGCTCGGCCGTGTTGCCGCTGACCGAGATCGCGCCCCGGCTGGTGCGCTTGTTCGCGGGAGAACGCGCTTGACCCCGCAGGACTTCGACTATCTCCGCAAGGTGCTGCGCGAGCGCTCCGGTCTGGTGCTCACGGCCGAGAAACAATATCTCGCCGAAAGCCGCCTATTGCCGGTCGCGCGTAAGCACGGGCTCGGCGGCCTCACCGAATTGGTCGAGAAGCTGAAGGCCGCCATGGCCGCGCCGCTCACCGTCGAGGTGGTCGAGGCAATGACCACCAACGAGTCATTCTTCTTCCGCGACAAGGTGCCGTTCGAGCATTTCCGCCAGACCATCATGCCGGCGTTACTGGCGGCACGCACACGCGAGAAACGCATCCGCATCTGGTGCACCGCTTGCGCCACCGGGCAGGAGCCCTATTCGCTGGCGATGAGCCTGAAGAGCATTGGGCCGGCGCTCGCCGGCTGGCGCGTGGAAATCATCGCCACCGATATTTCCAATGAGGTGTTGGCGAAGGCCAAGGCCGGCATCTACAACCAGTTCGAAGTGCAGCGCGGGTTGCCGATCCAACAGCTGGTGAAATTCTTCAGCCAGGTCGGCGAGACTTGGCAGATCGCGCCCGAAATCCGCGCTATGGTGCAGTTCCGCCCGTTCAACCTGCTCAATGATTTTTCCAGCTTCGGCAGTTTCGACCTGGTATTCTGCCGCAACGTGCTGATCTATTTCGACCAGGAAACCAAAATCGGTGTGCTCAACCGGCTCGCGCGCCAGATGCCGCCCGACGGCTACCTGGTGCTGGGCGCCGCCGAGACCGTGGTCGGCTTGACCGACGCGTTTAAGCCGATGGCCGACAGGCGCGGGCTCTATGTGCCGAATACGCCAGCCGCGAAACCCGCGCCGGCGAGCAACGTGCTCAAATTCGCTACCAAGGCGTAGCGATCGTTACCCGAAACTATCCCCGCGCACGAAATAAGAACCCCGCCGGTACCGGCGGGGTTGGAGAGCGCCAGAGGCGCGATTGAACTGACGTTGAAGCTAAGCCGGAATGCGCTCTTCCATCTCGCTTGGCTCGCGCAGCACGTAGCCGCGGCCCCACACCGTCTCGATGTAGTTCTTGCCGGATGAGGCATTGGCCAGCTTCTTGCGCAGCTTGCAGATGAAGACGTCGATGATCTTGAGCTCCGGCTCGTCCATGCCGCCGTAGAGATGGTTGAGGAACATCTCCTTGGTGAGCGTGGTGCCTTTGCGCAGGCTGAGCAGCTCGAGCATCTGGTATTCTTTGCCGGTGAGGTGCACGCGCTGGCCGCCGACTTCGACCGTCTTGGTGTCGAGGTTGACGACGAGATCGCCGGTGTTGATGACCGACTGGGCGTGGCCCTTGGAGCGGCGCACGATGGCGTGGATGCGCGCGATCAGCTCGTCCTTGTGGAACGGCTTGGTCATGTAGTCGTCGGCGCCGAAGCCGAGGCCTTTGACCTTGTCCTCAATGCCGGCGAGACCGGAGAGGATCAGGATTGGGGTCTTAACCTTCGACACCCGCAAGCTGCGCAGCACCTCGAAACCCGACATGTCAGGCAGGTTCAGGTCGAGCAGGATGATGTCGTAGTCGTAGAGCTTGCCGAGATCGACGCCTTCTTCCCCCAGATCGGTGGTGTAGACGTTGAAACTCTCGGATTTGAGCATCAGCTCGATCGATTGTGCGGTCGCGCTGTCGTCTTCAATGAGTAAAACGCGCATGCCAGTCCCCTATCTCGCCGCAACCGGGCCTTTGGTCTGTGCCGCAAAGGCGGCGAGGCTGAAAAAACGCTGTGGGACAAACCGATTCGACACTATGCGGACATGGTTAACAAAACCTGATTCTCTCATGCAAGTGCGCCGTAGGCAAATTAGCCCGAATCGGCGTAAGGTATTGCCAGAGAGTGATTTTTTGGCCACGTGCCGTCTCATGTCTAGGTTTAAGAATCGGCTCTAACCGATTCTATCGACTCGCCCCTTCCGTCCTGGCCGGGCGAAACGCAGCCGCTGAGTCCCATGGACGATGACCCAATGATTAACGACGCGGGTAAACACTCCGTTAAAGTCGTCGAAACGACGGTAAGCCTAAGGGCTAGTGAATGCGGGTTCCTGGACGTTAACCGGGGAAGCGCGCTTAAGGGCGCGCCGGCATGCTGATGAAGGCGCTGGCCGAACAGATCGCCGACCTCGACAGCGCGGAGATCTATGGCCGAATCGTCGGCGTGCGCGGGCTGATGGTGGAAGTGGCAGGCCCCATTCATGCCATGTCGGTCGGCGCGCGGCTTTCAATCGAGACCGGGGTCGGGCCGGCGATCCCCTGCGAGGTCGTGGGCTTTCACGGCGGCCACGCGCTCGCCATGCCGTTCGCCGCGCTTGACGGCGTGCGGCGCGGCTGCCGGGCGGTGGTCGCGACCGCCGCCGGCAATATCCGTCCGTCCGAACGTTGGCTCGGCCGCGTAGTCAACGCCATGGGCGAGCCGATCGACGGCTTGGGCGCGCTGCCGCCGGGACCGGGGCCGTACCCATTCCGCTCATCGCCGCCGCCGGCGCATGCCCGTATGCGGGTCGGTGAGCCACTCGACCTCGGGGTGCGGGCGCTCAATACCTTTCTCACGGTCTGCCGCGGCCAGCGCATGGGCATTTTTTCCGGCTCGGGCGTCGGCAAATCGGTGCTCTTGTCCATGCTTGCCCGCAACGTGTCGGCCGATATTTCGGTGATCGGCCTGGTCGGCGAGCGCGGCCGCGAGGTGCAGGAATTCTTGCAGGACGATTTGGGTCCGGCCGGCTTGGCGCGTTCGGTGGTGGTGGTATCCACGTCCGACGAGCCGGCGCTGATGCGCCGCCAAGCGGCCTACTTGACGCTGGCGATCGCGGAATATTTCCGCGACCTCGGCAAAGACGTGCTGGTGCTGATGGACTCGGTTACCCGTTTTGCCATGGCGCAGCGCGAGATTGGACTGTCGGCCGGCGAGCCGCCGACTGCCAAGGGCTATACGCCGACCGTGTTCACCGAGCTGCCGCGCCTGCTGGAGCGGGCCGGGCCGGGCACCGAGAAGGGCACCATCACCGGCATCTTCAGCGTGCTGGTGGACGGCGACGACCACAACGAGCCGGTCGCAGACGCCGTGCGCGGTATTCTCGACGGCCATATCGTCATGGAGCGCGCCATTGCCGAGCGCGGGCGCTATCCGGCCATCAATATTCTCAAATCGATCTCCCGCACCATGCCGCGGGCGGCCGATCCGGCCTATCTGCCGGCCATCAACCGGGCGCGCCAGGTGATGGCGACCTATTCGGACATGGAGGAATTGATCCGGCTTGGGGCCTACCGGTCGGGTTCCAGCGCCGAGGTGGACGAGGCAATCGCCCTGCACAAGCCGCTGGAGGCGTTTCTCAGCCAGCTTAAGGAAGAATCAACCAGTATGGCGGAGGGATATCAACGGCTTGAGCAAATCTTACAGGCCAAAGAAACCGAAAACTAACGTTATTGGCCCACAGTTGCCCCGCTTGAAAGGTCCGGGACGCCCGCGCGGTGGGGTTGTGTTGCCGCGCATGGGCGCAAATTCGGGGCTTCGGGGGAGTATTTAGTCGATGAAGTCACGCGAAACCCTTATCCGCCTGAAGAAGTTTCAGGTCGACGAAAAGCGGCGCAAGGTTGCTCAGATCGAGACCATGATCGCCGAGTTCGACCGCATCGCGGCCGAGCTCGACCGCGAGATCAAGATCGAGCAGGAGCGCGCCGGCATCCACGATCCCGCGCATTTCGCCTATCCGACCTATGCCAAGGCCGCGATCGGCCGGCGCGAGAACCTGCAGCGCTCGGCCGGCGAGCTCAAAGCGCAGCTCGACGACGCCAAGGCCGTGCTGGGCGAGGCCTTCGAGGAGCTCAAGAAGGTCGAGATGCTCGACGAGCGCGACCACGCGCGCGAGAAGGCCGAGGAGAACGCCCGCGAGCAGGCCGAACTCGACCGCATCGCCGCCATGCGCTTTTCCACCGGCGGCGCGCACGCGTAAATTCGGCTAGAACGCCGCCGCCAGATCGCGCGCGCCTGGCGACTGCGCGCCGCGCGCCATCTTGCTTTCCATGTCGGCAATGAGGCCTGCGACGGTCGCGGTGCGCCGCGCCACCGGGTTGCGCTCGTAGCCCGACTGCTGGAAGAAATTCGCGGTCGGCACGCGTTCGCGCAAGGTCTGCGGCATGGTGACCATGTCGAAGCCGTTGCCGTCGCCGGTCAAGTTCATCAATTCCAACTCGGCCGCGCTGAGCGGCGCGCTGTAGCCCTTGGTGCGTGCGAAGCGGACCGAATCGAGCAGCTTCTGCACCTGCAGCAGCGGACCGATATCGATATCGAGAATGACGGCGTGAATGCCCATCCCGCCGGCGGTGGTCTTGGCCAGCCGGTCGTGCTCGTTCCATGCGTCGGGCACGCTGCGGCTGAACGCGATCATGCGCTTGAGCGCCTCGATTTTGCGCTCCATTGCGCGCCTCGTGTCGCCGCTGAGCGCTTTCGCCTTTTGCCGCAACGCCGCCAGCACGCGGCCGCCGTGTTCGGCCAGGATCGAGACCGAATTGGTACTGAGCAATTGGTTGTAGCCGATGGCCGGCGAGATCGCGCGCGGCCTCGTCGCCGACACCCCGGCCTGCATGTCATAGGTGCCGTTGCCGCCAGTCTCGAAGGCGTAGACGCCGACGATCTGGTCGCGTGTCAGGCCGGCGGCAGCGGCGGCCTTGGCGTAGGCGCGCTTAAAGTCGAGCTCGCTTTGCGGGCGCTGCGGCACGAAACCGTATTGCTCGGCGGCGGCTTGCAGGAAATCGGCGATCACCGGGATCGGCGCCCTTTCGCTCGGCTCGGGTCCGGGCGCTAAAGGATTGATCGGCCGCGGCGGCCCGGTATAGAGCGGCGGCTGGGTGAGTACGTAGTCGGCGAGTTGGATCGGGATATGATCGCGGCGCTTGGCGTTGCGCGCGCGCCGCTTCTCGATCACGGCGTTCCAATAGACGTCGGCTTCCGCGTCGTAGGCCTGGCGCGCCTGAAGATATTGCGCGAGCTTGGCCTGATAGTCGGCAAGCGCCGCGCTTGGGTTGACTTGCGCGCGGGCCGACGGCGCCGTCATCGCCGGGCCGGCGGCCAAGATGAGCAAGACGAGCAAGGCAATCCGTGGGGCAGGGCGCTGCATGTCCGGCTGTTGTCGGCGATTTTTTCTGATTCGGCTATGTCACAAAAAACGCGCCGCAAAGGCGGCGCGCCAAGCAAGAAACGTCGGAGTGGCGAAAGAATGGTCAGCCGTCGGTCGCGGCAACTTGCGTCTAGCGGATGGTCGCGCCGTTGCGGTCAGTGAAGATCACGGGCCCGCCGGCTTTGATCACGGTCGGGGCCTGCGCGGTCAGGATATCGGTTCCGAGGTTGAGCTGTTGTGCGGCAATGCCGATCACGGCGATCAGCAGCGCGGCGGCAAGCCCGACCACTACGATCTTCAGGTGAGTGGTGCGGTCTGCGGTGTATATTGACCAGTTCATGGCAGCCTCCAAGGTCATGCCCATTCGTCGGGCCGACCTGGAAAAAGGTTCATTCGGTTTCGTGGAGCTAACGTGGGGAGGCTGCCACAGTTCCCAAGATCAGATCACGTATCATTGACACAGCGGTGAAAGTCATTGACACAGCGGTGAAAGTCGCCGTTTTGACGTCTAAATGGCGGGAATTTGACAACTGGCGGCCAATCGTGGCCGTCCGGCCTCAATCGGTGCGCGTGAGTTGATGTTCTTCGGCGATGCGCTCGAAGGTCTCCGAAAGGCTCTTGATCCGGTAGGCCAGGCGGTTGTCGTTCTCGACCGGCAGCGGACGGATGATTTTATATTTGCCGCGCGAGGCCGCGTTGCCGAAAGTCGGCTCGTAATAGACGTTCTGGCCCATTGAAAATTTGTGTGTCATTGCGTTCCTCGGCTGGCTCTCGGAGCCTGTTGCGAAAACGCCCGGCGCAGGGCCGGGCGCTCGCTCGTCGTAGCGATGCGAATTCTTGATCAGGCGTTCTGCAGATTGGACGCCGCCTGCTTGCCGCGCTCGGTCACGATTTCATAGGTGAGGCGCTGGCCTTCGTTGAGTGTGCTCATGCCGGCGCGTTCGACCGCGCTGATATGCACGAACACGTCGCGCGAGCCGTCGCTCGGCGTGATGAATCCGAAACCCTTCTGGGTGTTGAAGAACTTGACTGTGCCTGTGGCCATGGCGGCCTCCTTGCGTCGGTTGCTGCTTGAGCGGGATGCGCACAGATGCTTCATCCGTGCACGTCGACATCCGAGTTTTTTGGGGGTGACTTGGTGAGCGCCCAAAATCGGGCAGCGTTGCAAGGCAGAACCGAAAACCTGGCTGCGGGTAGTCGAATACGCTAATTGCACGGAAGCGTCAAACGCTCGGCGCTTAGCTCGCGCGCTTGGCCAACGGATATTCCGCGCTGTCGTAGAGCCCGCGAATGTCCTTGTGACCGAGCCGCTCCTCGTCGATTTGAATGTAAGCGCCGAGCAGCAACGGCTCGGGCAATTCCTCGACGGCAAAGCGGATGGCTTCGGCGGCGCGGTCGAAGCGGCGATATTTGATCTTGTTCACGATCTTGCGGTTACGCGAGGGAAACAACTCCGCCGGCGCGTCGAAATCGAACTTGTCCACGATCAACTCCAGGCTCTTCGGCAATGCCGAAACGAATGAAACAACCTATTTTATATGGGTATCGAAGCGCGCTTTATCCAGAGGTGTCCGGAACCGTTCGAAACAGGGTGAAAATGCGCTGCCAATCGTCTTGATCAAACAGCAATAGACACAAAACTCGACTTATCGAGGCAAATAGAGCATTTTGTCGCCAGCCGGCAGCGTCCGCGAGGGGCAGGAGTAAGGATGTCGAACTCGACTGTTGATGGGGATGCTGCGATCTTCCATTTCGTGATGATCAAGCCGACGCATTACGATGACGACGGCTATCCGATCCAGTGGCTGCGCTCCGCGATCCCGTCCAACACGCTGGCCTGTCTCAACGCCTTGGCGGAGGACGCCAAGCGCCGCGAGGTGCTGGGCACCGGCGTCGACATGCGTCTGCACACCTATGACGAGACCAATCGGCGGGTTAAGCCGAACCAGATCATCCGCATGATCAAGCGCGCAGGCGGGCGCTGTCTGATCGGGCTGGTCGGCGTGCAATCGAACCAGTTTCCGCGCGCCGTCGATCTGGCGAAGCCCTTTCTTGACGCCGGCCTGCCGGTCTGCATCGGCGGTTTCCATATTTCCGGCTGCATCGCCATGCTGCCGGAGCTGCCGGCGGATATCCGCGCCGCGCAGCAAATGGGCGTTTCGTTCTTCGCCGGCGAGGCGGAGGAGCACCGGCTCGATGAAGTTCTGCGCGACGCCTATAACGGCACACTCAAGCCGCTGTACAACTATATGGACAATTTGCCGGCACTGGCCGGCGAGCCGCCGCCGTTCTTGCCGCGCAAACACGTGCGCCGCACCGTCGGCAACCTGTCGAGCATCGATCTCGGCCGCGGCTGCCCCTATCAGTGTTCGTTCTGCACCATCATCAACGTGCAGGGACGCAAGAGCCGCATCCGCTCGGCCGACGATCTGGAGAAGATCGTGCGGGATAATTACGCGGAAGGGATCAAGCGGTTCTTCATCACCGACGACAATTTCGCGCGCAACAAGGATTGGGAGCCACTGTTCGACCGCCTGATCCAGATGCGACACGGCGAAGGCATGAACATCGGCTTCACCATCCAGGTCGATACGCTCTGCCACAAGATCCCGGGCTTCATCGAGAAGGCGACCAAGGCGGGTGTGCGGCGCGCCTTCATCGGATTGGAAAATATCAATCCGGACAACCTGATCGCCGCCAAGAAACGGCAGAACAAGATCACCGAATACCGCGAGATGCTGCAGATGTGGCGCAACCACGGCGCCATCACCTATGCCGGTTACATTCTCGGCTTTCCCGCCGACACCAAAGAATCGATCCTGCGCGATATCGAGATCATCAAGCGCGAACTGCCGATCGATATTCTGGAATTTTTCTTCCTGACGCCGCTACCCGGATCGGAGGACCACAAGGTTCTCTCCAGCAAAGGCATCTGGATGGATCCGGACATGAACAAATACGACCTCAACCACCGCGTTGCGCATCATGGCAAGATGTCGGACGCCGATTGGGAAGACGCTTATCGCGCGGCCTGGCAGGCGTTCTACACGCCGGAACATATCAACACGATCCTGCGCCGTACCTGCGCCTGTCCGATCGGCCGTCCCGGCACCACGCTATCCACGATCCTGTGGTTCTACCTGACGATCCTGTACGAGGGCGTGCACCCGCTGGAGAGCGGTGCATTCCGCCTCAAGTACCGGCGCGACCGCCGGCGCGGCATGAAGCGCGAGAACCCGTTCGTCTTCTATCCGCGCTACTGGGGCGGCATGGCAGTGAAGGCCGTGCAATATCTGCGGGTCTACCTGCGCTGCAAGGCGATGCTGAAGGCGGCGCTCGCGGCGCCCGACCGCTGGAGCTATTCCGATCTTGCCATCGCACCGCCGAAGGCCGACGAGTTCGATGCGCTCGATCTCTACCATGCCACCACCGGCGGCGAGGCCGCGCTCAAGCGCAAATACCGCGACGATGCCATTCGGGCGCACGGCCATGCGCATGACGAAGCGGTGTCGACGGCGGCGGAATAATCCCGTTTAGATACTCGCCACCGTCTTCAGCCTGGCCCGCGGGTGGATTTCGCCTTGCGAGACCACCGGCGTCTGCGCCCGGAAGCGCTCGACGATGCCGCGCACGAACGGCCGTATGCCGGCCGACGTCACCAGCACCGGCGCCTCGCCTTCGCGTGCCGCTTCCTCGAACTTCTCGCGCACCAGCGTGATGAATTCCGACAGTTTCGACGGCTGCATCGCCAACTGGCGCTCGTCGCCCTGGCCGATGATGGACTCGGCGAAGGTCTGTTCCCATTTGGCCGACAGCGCGATCAGCGGCAGATAGCCGCCGGCGCTGTTGTGCTGCGCGCAAATCTGGCGCGACAGGCGCGCCCGCACATGTTCGGCCAGCATCACCGGGTTGCGCGAGCCGCCGATGCCGTCGGCAATGCCTTCCAGGATGGTGGCGAGGTCGCGGATCGAGACGCGTTCGGCCAGCAGGATCTGCAGCACCCGCTGGATGCCGGAAACGGTGATCAGCGACGGTACCAGGTCCTTGAGCAATTCGGCCTGTTCCTTCGGCAGTTCCTTGAGCAGCTTCTGCACCTCGCCGTAGGACAGCAGCTCCGCCATGTTGTTCTTGAGCAGCTCGGTCAGGTGCGTGGACAGCACGGTGGCGGCGTCCACCACGGTGTAGCCTTTGAGCGTGGCCTCTTCCTTGGCGGAGGCGTCGACCCAGGTCGCCGGCAGGCCGAAGGTCGGCTCGGTGGTGTGGGTACCGGGCAGGTTCACCTGGCCGCCAGCCGGGTCCATGACCATGTACTGGCCGGCCCAGACCTTGCCGCTGCCGGCCTCGACTTCCTTGATCTTGATGACATAGGCGTTGGCGTCGAGCTGCACATTGTCGAGGATGCGCACGGCGGGCATCACGAAGCCCATCTCGGTCGCCAGTGAGCGGCGCAGCGCCTTGATCTGCTCGGTCAGCCGATCGGTGCCGTCGGGCGAATTGACCAGCGGCAGCAGCGCGTAGCCGATCTCGACTTTGAGGTCGTCCATCTTGAGCGAGGCCGAAATCGGCTCGTCCGCGGCCTCGGTTTTCTTGGCGGCATCGGCCTTCTTGGCTTCGGTCGCGGCGGCGAGCTTGGTGCGCTTGTCGATGACGTAGGCGAGCGCGCCGGCGCCGCCGCCGAGCGCGAGGAACGGCAGCATCGGGATTCCCGGCAATAGCGCCATCACCACCATCACCGCGCCCGACATGCCGAGCGCCTTCGGGTAGCCGGAGAGCTGCTTGAGCAGCGCCTTGTCGGCCGAACCCAGGATGCCGGCTTTCGACACCAGCAGGCCGGCGGAGGTCGAGACGATCAGCGCCGGGATCTGGGTGACCAGCCCGTCGCCGACCGTGAGGATGGTGTAGGAATGCGCCGCGTCGGCAAAGCTCAGACCCTGCTGCGCAATGCCGATGATCATGCCGCCGATGACGTTGATGAACACCACCATCAGGCCGGCGATGGCGTCGCCGCGCACGAATTTGGAGGCGCCGTCCATGGCGCCGAAGAAGCCGCCTTCGTCCTCGAGTTTCTGACGGCGCTTGCGCGCCTCCTTCTCGTCGATCAGCCCGGCCGACAGGTCGGCGTCGATCGCCATCTGCTTGCCCGGCATGGCGTCGAGGTGGAAGCGCGCGGCCACCTCCGCGATGCGGCCGGAGCCCTTGGTGATGACGACGAAATTCACGATCACCAGGATGATGAAGACGATGATGCCGATGACGAAATTGCCGCTCATCACGAAATTGCCGAACGCCTCGATGACGTGGCCAGCGGCGTCGGTGCCTTCATGACCGTGCGCCAGGATCAGGCGCGTGGAGGCGAGGTTGAGCGCCAGCCGCAGCATGGTCGCGATCAGCAACACGGTCGGGAACGAGGAGAATTCCAGCGGCGTGTGGATGAACAGCGCCGTCATCAGGATCAGCACCGAGATGATGATCGAGATGGCCAGCGCGAGATCGAGCAGGATCGGCGGCAGCGGCAGGATCAGCACGACCAGGATGGTCAGCACGCCGATGGCAAGCGCGATGTCGCCGCGCTTCATGAACGCGCCGATCTCACCGAGGCCGGGTAGCTTGATGGCGCTGGTCGCTGACGCCGGTGCGGCGGTGATGTCGCTCATTCAACCCAATTGCCGCCATGCCCCCGGCGGCTCGGACTCGAAGGACAATACAAAGGTCATCAAACCGGAACCGGGCACCGTTGCTGGTGCCGGAATACAAAATCGTGGTGGGCGATTACCCCTTACCCCGGCAATATTTGCCCATTTTATGGTTAGCGGCGGGTTAATTCCGGGGTCGAAAAGGCCCAAAAATGGAAGGTCCTCTCCACGGGGGCAGGGAGACAGCCTCAAGCCGCCAGAAGCGCCCGTTACCCTGTTGCTAAGACTTGTCAGCCCGACCGCAAGGATCGAGCGACGGGAACTTATGGTGGCCGTCGGACCCAAGGGGGAGGGGATCGACTTGCGTGATCGCTGCCGGATCGAGATCGCCATAGAGATGCGGAAACAGCGCTCCGCCGCGCGAGGGCTCCCATTTGAGCCGGTCACCGAGTGAGACTGCGTCCACGCGTAGCAGCACGAGATCGCGCGCTCCGGCGAAATGTTTGGCGGCGGTCTCGACGACTTGTTCGGCGCTGGAGAAATGGATGAAGCCGTCGCGCAGGTCGACCACGGAGCCACGGAAAATTCCAGCGCGCTCGGCCGCGCGCCACTGAGAGACGGGAAGGATTTTGTAGACTGTGGGCAACTTCGCGAACCGCCTATGTAGTTGGGATACCAACGATTATCATCCGTATGCCAATTGCGCATGACGCCATGCAGCAATTTACATTGAATTGCCGTATTTCATATGCATATCCCGGCGAAATCCCTCACGGAGATATCATGCTGAAGATAGAGGAATACCTTGTCGAGACCGCCGACCACTGCATTAAGCTGGCGCGCGAAGGCCGCACGCTGGTCAATCGCCTGGAGACCATTAGCCACGAGCTGATGGCTAAGGCCGTCGAAATCGATACCACGCGGGACAAGAACGAAAAATCCACTGGCGAGCCCGGGTAAGCGCCCGCGTCCTAGACGCCACGCTTTATGGGTTCGAATTGAAAAGCCCGGCGGTTGAGCCGGGCTTTCTGCATTTTACCTGTTGTCGGCGCGCTAGGCCGCGCCCTTGAGTTCGCCGCCATTGGGCGGCGGGATCGGCGCGCCGTCGGCGGCATATTCGTTGAGCTTGTTGCGCAGCGTGCGGATCGAGATGCCGAGGATATTGGCCGCATGGGTGCGGTTTCCCAGGCAGTGCTTGAGCGTCTCCAGGATCAGGTCGCGTTCGACCTCGGCTACCGTGCGCCCGACCAGATTGCGCGTGACCTGCTCGGCGGCCGTGGCGGCGTGCGCCACCGCGCCGGAGCCGCGCGCTTGATCGAGCCGCAGGCCGTCGGGCGACAGGATGCCGTCGATGCCGATCTCCGGGCCGCTCGACAGCAACACCGCGCGGTGCAGCGTGTTCTCCAGTTCGCGCACGTTGCCCGGCCAGCGATTGATGCTGAGCGCGCGGCGCGCTTCCGCCGACAGCGGACGCACCGGCAGGCCGTTGGCCTCGGAATATTTCTTGGCGAAATACTGCGCCAGTTCGGTGATGTCGGACGGGCGTTCGCGCAGCGGCGGGATTTTCAGGTTCACCACGTTAAGACGGAACCAGAGGTCCTCGCGGAACTTACCCTCGCGCACGGCCTCGGTGAGGTTGCGGTTGGAGGTGGCGATGATGCGGATATCGACCGGCACCGGCTTGCCGCCGCCGACGCGGTCGATCAGGCGCTCCTGAATCGCGCGCAGCAATTTGGCCTGCAGGCGCACGTCCATTTCGGAAATTTCGTCGAGCAGCAGGGTGCCGCCATTGGCCTCCTCGAACTTGCCGATGCGACGGCCGAGTGCGCCGGTGAAGGCGCCCTTCTCATGGCCGAACAATTCGGACTCCAGGAGATTTTCCGGGATCGCCGCGCAATTGACCGTAATGAACGACTTCTTGGCGCGTTGCGAGCGCGCATGCAGGTAGCGCGCCAGCACTTCCTTGCCGGTGCCGCTTTCCCCGGTGATCAGCACGGAGGCGTCGGAACCGGCGATCTGCTGGGCGAGCTTGACGACGCTCGCCATCGCCTCGTCGCGATAGATCATTTCGCGGGCGTCGTCGGTGACGGCCGCAAGCACCGCCGCGATCAGCTCGGGATCGGGCGGCAGCGGGATGTATTCCTTGGCGCCGGCATGGATGGCGTTGACCGCCGCGCGCGCATCGTTGGTGACGCCGCAGGCGACGATCGGCACATGGATGCGTTCGGCGTCGAGCCGCGTCACTAGGTCGCGGATGTCGAGGGCAACGTCCACCATCAGCAGGTCGGCGCCGCGGCCGGAACGCAGCACGGCGAGCGCCTGCTCGTTATTTTCGGCTTGGGTGACGCTGGCGCCATTATCCATCGCGATCTTGCTCGCGGTGGTGAGTTGGCCTCCGAGCGTGCCGACGATCAGGAGTCGCATGGCAGTATCCTTTTAGCGTTCATGTGCATGATGTTTCAGGATCATGCGCTAGTTCTGGTCGGCCTTGATGATTTCGGTCATGGTCACGCCCAGCTTGTCCTCGACCAGCACCACTTCGCCGCGGGCGACCAGGCGGTTGTTGACGTAGATATCGATGGCCTCGCCGACCTTGCGGTCGAGTTCGAGCACGGCGCCCGGCCCGAGCTTGAGCAGGTCGCCGACCGGCATGCGGGCGCGGCCGAGCACCGCCGACACCTGCACCGGCACGTCGAATAGCGCCTCCAGGTCGGCGGCGCCTCGGTTGACCGTCTCGTCGTCGCCTACGGCCAGGACACCAGCGTCCTCGACGGTCTGCATAGCGCTGCCGGCTTCCAGGTCGGGGAGGGGCACCTTGCTGTCGCTGTCACTCATCGCGTCGGTCTCCAGAATTCCTAATTGGTAGCGCCGGTGCGCGCCGCCACGTAGCGGGCGACCACGTCATCGATCGTCGCAAGGGTCGCGGCGCGGTCGCGGGCGATGCCGCCATCGGCCCATTCGATGCGGCAGTCGCCGGGCGCCATGCCGGAATCGGACAGCACCGCCAGCCGGCCCTCGAACCCGCGCGCCTGCGCGATCTCATCGAGCTTGGCCTTGGCCATGTCGTAAATTTCGGCGCCGATATGCACGACCACATGTGGCGCCTTCACCAGATGATTGAAGGATTCGGTAGCCAGTGCGGATATTTCGGCAAATGGCTCGCGCGCGATCAGCTCGGGCGCGAGCTTGCCGGCGACCGCGACCGCGACTTCCACCGCTTCGGTTTCGAGCCGCGCCTCGATGCCGGCGAGCGCCTTGTCGAGTCGCTCCATCCCGTCGGCGATCAGCGCGAGAGGGGGCGAGCGGCGTCGTTCTGCGCCTGCACCTGGCCTGCGGCAAAGCCGTTGCGATAGGCCTGCGATTCGGCGTCCGCACGCCGACGCTCAGCTTCGACCAATGTAATAGTTGGCACCTTCTCCCCTGAGGAGAAATCTTCGTCAAACAGGTATTTGGCGGTTGCTTTCATCAGTAGATCAACTCTTCGTCGCCGCGGCTCTTCGCAATCAGGATTTCGCCCTTGGCCGCAAGATCTTTGGCGATATTGACCAGCAGCGTCTGCGCCTCGTCGACGTCGCGCAGGCGCACTGGGCCCATTGATTGCATCTCATCCACCAGCATCTTGGCGCCGCGCGTGGACATGTTGCTGAAGAAGAACTGGCGCACCTCTTCGGAGGCACCCTTGAGCGCGATCGCCAGCTTGTCCTTCTCGAATTTTCGCATCAGCGTCTGCGCCGAGCCGCCGTCGAGCTTGATCAGGTCGTCGAAGGTGAACATCAGCGCCTTGATGCGCTCGGCGGCGTCAGGGTTCTCCTCTTCCAGCGCGGCAAGAAAGCGCGATTCGGTCTGGCGGTCGAAATTGTTGAACACTTCCGCCATCACCTCGTGGGCGTCACGGCGGCGGGTCTGCGACAGGTTGGTCATAAATTCTGTGCGCAACGTCTCTTCGACGCGATCGATCACTTCCTTCTGGACCGCTTCCATTTTCAGCATGCGGTTGATTACGTCGGTGGAGAAGTCTTGCGGGAGAATCGCGAGCACGCGTGCGGCGTGCTCGGCGCGCAGTTTGGTCATCACCACCGCCACGGTCTGCGGGTATTCGTTCTTGAGATAGGTTGCCAATACTTCTTCATGGACGTGGGCGAGCTTCTCCCACATGTTGCGGCCGGCGGGTCCACGGATATCGTCCATGATGCCGCCGACGCGCTCGGCCGGCAGGTATTGCTGCAGCAGCCGTTCGGCGACGTCGTAGCTGCCGAGCACGCCGCCCGAGCCCGACATAAGGGACACGAATTCGAGCAGCAATTCCTCGACCGCTGCGGCGTCGATAGTTCCCAGCGACGCCGCCGCAGTCGAAATTTCGCGCAGTTCGTCGTCGTCAAGCATGCTGAAAATCTTGCCGCCATAGCGCTCACCGAGCGAGAGCATGAGCACAGCCGCCCGTTCCGGGCCCTTCAGCTTGCGCCGTCCCTTGTTGACCTGCGGGCGGCTAGCGAGATCGACCATCAGCCCGTTGATATCCTCGCGGCCATGCTCCTTTTTCTCTTGGTTGTATGCGGAAGGCATGGATTAAGCCACGTCCTCATGGAGCCAATTGCGGATGATGGAGACCGCCACGGCTGGATTCTTCTCGGCGAGTTCGCCGACTTTCTCCACCGATTGGGCATGGACCTGTCCCTGCACCTGGGCGACATCGATCATCGCGGAGGTGCGGTTGGAGACGGCGACCGCTTCCTGGGCGCCGGCCATTGCTGCAATATTTGCGGCGCTGGGGGCCGAAGCCGCGGCACTGCTGAGAATGGCCATGCCGGCGGCCCCAGGCGAAGGGGCCGCGGCATATTGCACCCCGATCGCATTGGCGATCCCGGCCGTGCCGGCTGCGCCCGCGACGGCTGCCCTGCCGACCGGCATGGCGCCATCGGGCGTCACGATCCTATTAACCAGCGGACGCACCACCATCAGCAGAACGACCAGGCCGAGCAGCACCATTACGCCCTGTTCGGCGAATCGCATGATGTCGTCTTTGGTGAATTGCAGGTAGCTCATCCAGCCGGTCGGCTCGTTGATCGGTACGGCCGCGGTTTCCGCGAAGCGCAGATTGACCACTTCGACCTGATCTCCGCGCTTGGCATCGAAGCCGATGGCCGAGCGCACCAGCGCCGTGATGCGGTCGATCTCTTCCTTCGAGCGCGGCTGATAGGTGACCGCGCCCTTGTCGTTCTTGGTGTAGTTGCCGTCGACCAGCACGGCCGCGGAAATGCGGTTGACCCGGCCGGCCTCGGTCACCTCGGTCTTGGTGGTGCGCGAGATTTCGTAGTTGACGATTTCCTCGGTCTTGCGGTTCTGGTCGTTCGCACTGGTACCGCCAGTCGGTTTGCCGGCGCCGGGCAGTTCGCTGCCGACCGATACCGGTGCGCCCTTTTCGTCGGCGGTCGACGAGCTTTCCTCGCGGGTCTGGCTCGAACGCACCACGCGGCCGTCGGGATCGAATTTGTCAGAGGTCTGGGTGATACGGTTGAGGTCGAAATCGGCGGTGATCTCGACCCGCGCGCGGCCGGGCCCGACCACCGAGGAGACGATCGCCTCGACCTGCTCGCGCAGGCGTTTTTCGTATGCCGCCTTGCGCTCGTCGGCGCCGGCGGCCTCTAGCGGATCGTTCTTTGCGGCGCCGTCGGCGAGCAATTTGCCGGTTTCGTCGATCACCGACACGCGCTCGGGTTTTAGTCCGCTGACCGCGGTGGCCACCAGATGGCGGATGGCGCGCACCTGTTGCGGCTCAAGCGCGCCGCGCACCTTGAGGACGATCGACGCCGACGGCTCGACCTTGTCGCGCGAGAACAGCGGCCGGTCCGGCAGCACCAGATGCACGCGCGCGGCCTGCACGCGGTCGAGGCTGCGGATGGTGCGGGCGAGTTCGCCTTCTAGCGCACGCAGATGGTTGATGTTCTGGACGAAGGTGGTGGAGCCGAGCGCGTCTGATTTGTCGAAAATCTCGTAGCCGACGCCGCCGCCTTTGGGGAGGCCGCTTTCGGCGAGCTTCATGCGGAGCCGCGCAACGTTGTCCCTGGCCACCATCACGATGGCGCCGTCGTTTTTGAGCTGGTAGGCGATCGCCTGCCGCTCCAGATCCTTGACAATGGAGGCCGAGTCCTCGACCGACAAATCGGTGAATAACGGCACCATTTGGGGCGTCGTCATCCGGATCATCAGGAAAGAGAAGAAACCGACCATGGCCAGCGTCACCGCTGCCATGGCCGCCATTCGCGCCGCACCGAGCGACTTCACGAAATTGAAGAAACCTTGCACCGGGTTCCGTCCCAAGCTTGCGGCGCTGACCACGCGCCGTACCCGGCAAGATTTGCCCAGTTTATAGTTAGCGTCTGGTTAATTCGCGCTAACAGAAAATCTTCGCAATGGCCGGCGCAGTCAAAGGAATTTGCCTCACACCCGCGCCCATACGAAATCGCCGGCCACGAGGGGCCGGCGGCTTAGCCGAGAGACGGCGGGGGCTACTGGCGGTACTGCTGAATACGTGTGGTACGCAGGCCGGCAAGGCCGTGCTGGTCGATGGAATACTGCCAGGACAGGAATTCCTCGACCGTCAGCGTATAGCGGGCGCAGGCCTCTTCCAGCGACAAAAGCCCGCCGCGCACCGCGGCGACCACCTCTGCCTTGCGGCGGATGACCCAGCGTTTAGTCGACGGCGGCGGCAGATCCGCGATCGTAAGGGGACTACCATCGGGCCCGATGACGTATTTGACCCTCGGGCGGTGGGGTTCGGTCATTGGCGTACTCACAAGACTCTACTTGACAGGCATTTACTTGTTGGAAGCTACAAGCCGCGACTTAAAATTTACCTAAGCACGGGGCGAAGAACGGGAAATGTTTGCCCTCTTTCTGCTAACCTTTTGGTTACGGATTGAACCCGGGATTCGGTGGTTGGATAGGGTACAATGGTCCGACTTCGGCCAGTCCGGCGCCGAATGGGCATCCTAGAGGGGGACGCCATTGAATAAGTTCCCTGCCAGGGAATCCGCTTCCGGGTGGCGCGCCAAGTGCCGCTACCTGGGAGCATTGCTGGTCGTCGCGCCCGCCTATTACGGAATGGCCACGCTGAGTTTGCAGCTTGCCTCGATCAACCCGACCGCAAGCCCGATCTGGCCGCCTGCCGGCCTGGCGCTGGCGGCGATGCTGCTGGGTGGCTTGCGACTGTGGCCGGCGATCTTCATCGGCGCCTTCGCGGCCAATGCTACCGCCGCCGGCACGCCCGTTACCTCCGCGTTCATCGCACTGGGCAATACGCTGGAAGCGCTCGCCGGCGGCTACCTGATCGGACGCTGGTCGGGGGGGAGTGAAACCTTCACAAGCCCGTTAAGGGTGGCGAAGTTTGCGCTCGTCTCGGTCGGTCCTGCGACCGTCATCAGCGCCACCATCGGCGCGGTGACACTGAGTGTGGCGGGCTTTGCGGCCTGGACGAATTTCACCCAGATCTGGGTCACCTGGTGGCTGGGCGGCGCCGCCGGCGCGTTGGTGGTGACGCCGGTGATCGTGCTGTGGGCGCAAAGCGGGCGTCGCTCATTCACTCTTGACGACCTAGCCGATACCATTGCCGTGCTGGGCTGTGCTACGGCGGTCGGCTTGATCGCCTTCAGCCCGCTGCTGCCGCGTTCCGACTACACCAGTTCACTCGGCTTCCTGGTGATCCTGCCGCTGGTGTGGGCAGCGTTGGGGCGCGGACCGCGCGACACTGCGACGGTCGGGCTGATCCTGACCGGTTTCGCAATTTGGAGCACGATCGAGCAGGTTGGGCCGTTCGGCAATTACGGCCTCAAAGAATCCTTCGTCCTTCTGCTGACTTTTATGATCAGCGTGTCAGTGCCGAGCCTGGCATTGAGCGCCGATGTGGCGTTGCGCTGGCGAACCGAAGACAAGCTGCGCCGCACGCAGATCGATCTGGATCAGCGCGTTAGGGAGCGCACGGCGGCGCTCGCCGACGCCAATATCCATCTGATGGAAGCTCAGCGTCTGGCGAATCTCGGAAGCTGGCGATGGGATGTGCTGGCAAACTCGATTACATGGTCCGATCAACTGGTGGAAATCTACGGACTTCGGCGGGGTCAGCTCAAAGGCACCCTGCAAGAATTCGTCGGTTTCATCCATCCCGATGACCGTCCGCAGGTCCGTGCAAGCATTAGCGCCGCCCTCAATTCAGGCAAGCATTTCAGCCACGAAGAGCGCATTATTCGCCCCGACGGCAGCATTCGTCACCTGCACAGCGTCGGCGAGGTGGTCCGCGACGAAAGCGGTACTGCGGTCCGCATGCTCGGCATCTGCCTGGACGTGACCGAGCGCAAGCAGGCGGAACGCGCGCTGCAGGATTCCGAGCAAAACTATCGCTTGCTGCTCAGGGGCGCGCGCGACTACGCGATCTACCTGCTTGACGTGCAAGGTCGTGTGCTAAGCTGGAACGACGGCGCCCAGCGCCTCAAAGGCTACCAGGCAGACGAGATTATCGGCCGGCACTTCCGCATTTTTCTCCCCGAGGAGGACCGTGCCGGCGACATGGCGGATGACGCGCTCGTCACTGCCGCGCGCGAGGACCAGTTCGAGGCAGAGACCTGGCTGGTGCGCAAAGATGGCAGCCGATTTTATGCCACCGTGGTGATGGATGCCATCCGCAACGACGCCGGCGAGCTTATCGGTTTCGCTAAGCTCACGCGCGACATCACCACCCAGCACGAGGCGCAGGTTGCGCTCGAGCAGGCCCGCGAACAGGTGGCGCAGGCGCAGAAGATGGAGGCGCTCGGCCAGCTTACCGGCGGCATCGCCCACGACTTCAACAATTTGCTGATGATCGTGTCCGGCTACGCGCAAATCCTGCAGAGCCGGCTGAGCGAGCAGAAAGATGTCCAGGCGGTGGAAGCGATCCGCGCCGCCGCCAATCGCGGCGAAAGGCTGACTCGGCAATTGCTGGCCTTCTCCCGCCGCCAGCAACTGATGCCGGTGGTGGTCGATCTGCGCCAGCGCGTCGACTCGGTGCGCGACATGCTGGTGCCCTCGTTGCGCGGCAATATCCAGTTGATCTGCGACATCGAAGATAAGATCTGGCCGGTTGAGGTCGATCTCGGTGAGCTCGAACTGGCGCTGGTCAATATCGCGGTCAACGCACGCGACGCCATGCCGGATGGCGGCACGATCACGCTGTCGGCGCGCAACGTGGTGCTCAAGCCGGGCTCGGCGGCGGGCGCGCTGGATGGCGAATTCGTGGCGCTTGCCATCATCGATACCGGCATCGGCATGCCGCCGGATGTGCTGCAACGGGTGTTCGAGCCGTTCTACACCACCAAGCCGGTCGGCAAAGGCACCGGGCTCGGCCTGTCGCAGGTGCACGGCTTCGCCAACCAATCGGGTGGCGCGGTGACCTTGAGCAGCGAGCCCGGCCGCGGCACCGTGGTCACCATCTATCTGCCGCGCAGCACCAATGCAGCAGGGGCGGGTGCCGGCCAGGCGACGGCGGCGAGCGAAGGTCCGGTCCAGGGCACGGTGCTGGTGGTCGAGGATAGCCGCGACGTCGCCGAAGTGACGTCCTCGCTGCTCGAACAGCTCGGCTACCGTGTTGTACGGGCGGAAAATGCCGCCGAGGCGCTACGCCATCTGCAACAGGGCATCGGAGTCGATCTGTTGTTTTCCGACATCGTCATGCCGGGCGCGATCAATGGCCTCGGCCTCGCGCAAATCTGTAAGGAGCGGTTTCCTGAGATTCCGGTACTGCTCACCAGCGGCTTCAGCGACGCCGCGCAGGCCGCCGACGGTCACTTCGACATCCTGCGCAAGCCGTTCGAACTGTCCGCGTTGGAGCGCGCGATCGACGTCGCTTTGAATAATGGCAACGGACGAAGGCCGCCCGCGCAGGCCTTGTGAGCGCCAGCCGCGCGCGCAAGCTCGATCTAGGGCGTGGACTTATAAACAGTCAGTCGAATGCTGCCATGGGTGGCCTTCGAATGTCCGTTATTGGGGGTATAGCGGACATTCGCGAATTTTGGCCCGCAACCGTTTGTCCGCTTTTGACCCATCAGCGACATTGCAAAGCGGAATTGCTGCACTGCCGGTAGGCCTATGCAGCGCCGGTGAAAGCTGGCGCAATTGTCAGGATCCCTGACCCATTGATCCGTATCATAGCGCTAAGCGATTGAGGTGATCTAATTACAGGCGCTGAGCGTGAAGAACGTGGCTGCTCTCGCAGCCTGATTAAAACATCTGATCGGATTTCGGAGAGACCTCACATGGCAAAAGACGAAAAACCCTCGGAAGATTTGAGCACGATGGCGGGTCAGACTATGAAACAAGCTAGTGGGGCAATGGAGAACTATCTGAATTTCTTTCAGAAAAGTATGTCAACCTCACCCTGGGCGGGCACAGAGCTTAGTAAAAAAATGACAGATTACGCCCAGCAAAATGTCGCCAGCGCTTTTGGGTTCGCACAAAAGTTAACCCAAGCCAAGGATGTACAAGATCTGGTGCGTATCCAAACGGAGTTTTTCCAAACGCAATTGAAATCGTTGACTGAGCAAGCAAAAGACTTCAGCGATACGGTGACGAGAGCAGCGGCAAGTTCGTTAAAAGGTGCCTTTCCTCTCTCGTCTTGATCAGTTTTGGCAATGAGTAGATCCAACAGATAAACGTCAAAGATAAATTTAGCGACGAAACCCGCCGCTGTTCTCCCAGCCGCCTGATCAAAAACACTGATCGGATTTCGGAGAGGCCGCTGCAACTGGCGGTCTTTCTGTTTGCGCTCATTGATCGAGGGGCCGGACAACATGCCCAGCTCTTTCGCGCTTTGGCCGTAACGCCCTTTGGTTTGTTGCACCTAAGTACAGTCGAATCTGTAAGATGGATGGTCTAGGCTTTTTCTAGATCACGTATCAATAAATTATGGCGGTTAGTGTCATGAAAGCCGCAAATAAACTTACTACCAGAATCTCCGATAGGCCAGATCGGTTTTCGTTCAGGGATACAGGACTAAGTGATCGTACGGTCAAAGCGCTGCTTGCCTGCAGAATCGATGTGCCGAAGCGCCTGCTGTCTATGCCGCCCGTTCAGATCGCGGTAATTCCCGGCGTCGGAAAGGTTTCGCTCGACGAAATTATGCGATATCGAGCGCGGCAACGGGAAATTCCGTCAATGGCAGCCGAGGAGCATCAGCCAAGCTGTTTCGCTTTGGAGGAGGAAAGGGGCGAAGGCTGGAAGGGCAGTGGTGCAATGGGACCGGGTCATTAATGAGGCGCGGCCGAGCCTGTGATCAGCTTGCCGCCTGATCAAAACACCTGATCGGATTTCGGAGAGCCCGCCGCGAGGTGGTCTTTCTTTTTGCGCTCAAGGATTAAGAAGCGAAAACTGGCCATGTCTGCTTGTGGCACTTAGCGGACATTCCAACCGCGCCTGCGAATGTCCGCTATTGGGGGCATAGCGGACATTGATCGGCATGAGCGCTGGATCGCTCGGTCGCGATTGACCCATAGCGGACATCGCCTTTCGATTGGATGGATTTGATGCAGATCAACGGTTCTTGCTGAGTATGGGCTGAAATTATTCTAAAGATGGGGAAGGCCCGTGAATTTTGCTGCATTGGATCGGCTAAAATTGATTGTGCTAACGGCCGGAGTGTGCCTGGCGATCAGTCTTTGTCCTGCGACTGCGGCTCCGTACAAATCAAACCAGATCCGCGTCGAATACGTTCCGCCGAAGAACTCAGCGCATCAGCCCATCTATGAGAGACTGAAGCAGGTGCGTGCCCTCGAGCGTATACAAAAGTTGCTCAGCCCGCTTCGACTTCCTCATCCATTGCTTCTCAAGGTTTCTGGTTGCGACGGCGAGTTCGAACGCTTGGTATGATGGAAGTGCTGTGACCGTCTGTTACGAATACCTGACAGACATTCTGAAAAATGCACTGGAGGGAACGCTACCGAGCATTATGACACAAGACGATGCCATTCTCGGCCCCTTCATGGACGTGTTCTTGCATGAATCCGGACATGCAGTTTTCGACCAACTGAATGTGCCGGTGCTTGGCCGGGAGGAGGACGCTGCAGATTTGTTTTCCGCCTACATTATGCTGCAGTTGGGTAGGGAGGATGCGCGCCGGCTGATCCTGGGTAATGCCTATCAATACAAAGAAGACGTCGTGAACCCGCAGGTGCCCCTTACGAAATACGCCGACGAGCATGGGATTCCAGCGCAGCGATTTTTTAACGTGTTGTGTATTGCGTATGGCGCTGATCAAAAATTATTTGCCGATGTTGTGGAGAAAGGATATCTGCCAAAAAAACGAGCGGAAGGCTGTGATGTCGAATATGAGCAGACTGCTTTCGCGTTCAAGACGCTGATAGGTCCTTATATCGATCGGAAGCTTGCGAAAAAGGTTTTCGCTACATGGATGCGGGACGTGGATGCCCGGCCAAAGGCGGACGGTAAATAGGTGCGGCTTTCAGGTCGCAAGAGCGGCGCCAAACAATTCCGCGCCATTCGTTGATATGTATCAAAAATGACTGTTGAATTATTTGGTAAGTTGAATGTTATAACTCGAATGGCAGGAGGTTGCCATGAGTGAAAGAATAAAATTGGAATCGATTTCGCGCCGAAGGGCTTTTTCCCTTCTGGGCTTGGCGGCTACGTTGAGCCTCGTGGCGCCGGCGACGGTGATAATCGCAACGGATGCCGAGGCCCGCGTTGGTAATCCAGCCTCAGCCGTGAGCGTTGCTGGTGCGAATCGGCGTGATCGACGTCAGGACCGGCGCTATAAGAAGAAAAAGAAGAAACCAACTGACTCAGAAGAAAAAAAATAAAGGCAGTGCGTTTGAGGGGCTACCGAAGGGTGGCCCCTTCCGCATTGAGTGTCGCTGCGCAATGTCCGCTATTGGCACTTAGCGGACATTCGCGGCACCGCAACATTTTGTCCGCTATGGGGCAAGAGCGGACATTGAGCGCCCGTTGCGCTCCGATCTTAATTTATGAGTACATGGTCTAGTTGGCGGGCGCGACGATCTTTTGCAGCTGATTGACGGTGTAGTTCTGTCCGCCGATGGACAGAAGCGGCGGGGTCTGCGTGAGGTCCACCGAATCCACCCGCGCCTGAATTTGCGTCGAGATCGCGGTGGTCTGGCCGCTGGCGTCGGTCGCGGTCGCCATCATGGTGTAGGCGCCGTCCGGCCACATCGTGCCGTTGATGCCGTGACCGTCCCAGACGAAATTCTGCGTGCCCGGGTTGACGGCGAAGCTGCCGGTATAGGCGGTCTGGCCGGTTGCGTCCTTGATGGTGACCGTCGCGGTCGCCGGCTTGGTGACATTGAGGCTCCAGGTGGCCTTGCCGCCGGTAAGCTGCGTGGTCGAGCCGTCGACCACCACGGTGGCGCCGACAAGGTTGAGCGCGGTCGTCGATTGCGCGGCTTGGTTCAGCGATACCAGGGTTGCCAGAGAGTTGTTCGACTTCATTTGCTGCTCGACCGAAGCGAATTCGACCAGTTGTTGGGTAAACTGGTTGGTGTCCATCGGGCTGAGCGGATCCTGGTTCTGCAATTGCGTCGTTAGCAACTTCAGAAACGTGGTGAAATTGCTCGCAATTTCAGTGCTGTTCATTGCGCTCGCAGTCGAGCTGGCGGAGGGGGTGGTTGAAGGGACGGAAGACGTGATCATGGTCAATCCTCAAACACGAATGTCGATGCCGCCGCGCAGTCCGGCGAGGCGGCTATAGTTGAGCTGGGCCACATCGGGTGTTGGAAGCGCGCTGTCATTGACGATGATCTGCGCGATGGCCGGTGTGGGCGTATTGCTTTGCTCACCGCCCATGGTCTGGTCGCGCAGGGAGAATTGCAGGCCGTTGTCGGCTGTTTTCAGCCCGGCGTCCTGCAGGGCGCGTTCGAGACCGGAGGCGTCTCGGCGCAATAAATCGAGCGTGTCAAAACGGTCCGCAATCAGGCGCGAAGTCACGCGGCCGTCGCGGTCGACGTCGAGGCGGACTTCGATGCGGCCGAGTTCGGGCGGATCGAGGCGAATCTCGAAATGGTTCTTGCCCGCCTGGGCCATGCCGGCGATTTCAATGGCGACGCCGGCGAGCGGGACCGCCGCCGATTGCGCCGCCGGTACAACCGGTGCCGTCGGTGTTGTGGGTGCCGCCGAGACGTCACGCGCCGGCGGGGTCAGCGGCGCCGGCGGTGCGACGTCACTTATTGTCCTCGGCGCGGCGGTCTGGGCATCGGTCGCGATTGGCGGTGCCGATTCCACGGAGGCATGGTGAATGGTGGCCGGAGCTTCATCGCGGGGATGGTCGGCGGCGGGCTTATCTGCGTCGCCAGCTGCCGATTGCGGTTTGCCGTTGCTTTGAAGATCGAACGCTGCCTTGGCGGACAATTTCGGATCGTCGGCGGGTTTGCCGGAATCGTCTTGTGGGATTGCGGTATCGACCGCTTTGGCCTTGGGCGTACCGGCGGCAACGATCGCAGGCTGGGCGGCGGCCGCTGATTGCGTAAGCATGGCGGGACGGAGCCCCGGCGTGAGCGCAGCGGGCACGGCTTGCGGAATTTCACTGGGCGTTGCCGGGATAAATGTGGCGGGTGCTGGGCCGGTGGCCAGTGCGGCGGCAGGTGTGACCGTCTGAATTGGGGTGGCGGCAGGATCGGCCACCAAGATTGTTGGCGCCAGGCCGTCGGCAGGCTTGCTGTTGCCCTCGGGCATATTGTCGTCCGCCGGGTCGGAGTCATTTCCGGCGGTGGTTTGCTCGCAGATCTCGGCGTCGGCCTTCACCTTGCCGTCGCTGGGGACTTTGCAGTTAGCGACCGTCGTACCGGTTTCGTCCGCATTGCCGGCATCGGTCGCGCTAGCGGGATTTGCGGCATCGGGGGCATTGACGGTCTTAGCGACATCGGGATCGCCTTTGGCTTGCGCCGCTCTTGCCCCCATAGTCTTGCCCGGTGGCTGCGCCGAATCCGGTTGCGCCGCGGTCTTGTCGGCAGGTGCCGGCGGCGATTGCGGAGGCTGTGGGGCGGGGTCCTGCGTGCCGTCGTCGATGAGGCTGTCGAACGGCACGCCTTGCGCGTGCACGGAACTCGGCGCCGTCCGCGCCGGGTTTGGCAGCACTGGCTGAAAGGCATGGGTGGTCGCTTCGGACGCAACTGGTGGCACGGCTGGTCTCCGGATATCCGGCACTTGATCTGCAATCGCCAGGCCACCCGCGCAGACTATAAAAGACATTATAGATCAATGGCTTAAGTGACGGTCGGCGTTCCACAGTGGGGGCTAGCCGGGCAGCGCTTGCTGTCCGGCGGCAATATTTGCCGGCTGACACGCCTCGAATTGCGCGCCAAGCGTCGCCACCTATAGTAAGAAGAGCCATGTCCAACAGCCTCGATCTCGACCGCCGTCCGCAGGACACCCGTGTCGTCGTCGCCATGTCCGGCGGCGTCGATTCATCGGTGACCGCCGCGCTGCTCAAGGCCGAGGGCTATGACGTGGTCGGCGTCACGCTCCAGCTCTACGACCACGGCGCCGCCACCCACCGCAAGGGCGCCTGCTGCGCGGGTCAGGACATCTACGATGCCCGCGCCGTGGCCGAGCGTATCGGCATTCCGCACTACGTGCTCGACTACGAGAGCCGCTTCAAGGAAGCGGTGATCGACCGTTTCGCCGAGAGCTACATCCACGGTGAGACGCCGGTGCCCTGCGTCGAGTGCAACATGGCGATCAAGTTCCACGACCTGTTGATCACCGCGCGCGAGCTCGGCGCCGACGTGCTGGCGACCGGCCATTACGTCGCCTCGCGGCGGCTGCCATCCGGCTCGCGGGGACTCTATCGTGCACGCGAAGAAGAGCGCGACCAAAGCTATTTTCTGTTCGGCACCACGCGCGAGCAGCTTAATTCATTGCGCTTTCCGCTCGGCGAGCGCAGCAAAGCCGAAACGCGCGAGCTGGCGCGCCAGTTCGGGCTGGCGATTGCCGACAAGCACGACAGTCAAGACATCTGCTTCGTGCCGACCGGGCATTATGCCGACGTGATCGAGCGGTTGAAGCCGGGCGCGGCGGAAGCCGGCGAAATCGTCGATCTCGAAGGCCATGTGCTGGGCACGCATTCCGGCATCATCCACTTCACCATCGGTCAGCGCCGCGGACTGGGCTTGGCGACCGGCGCGCCGCTCTATGTGGTGCGGCTCGATGCCGAACGCCGCCAGGTCGTGGTCGGCTCGCGCGCGGCACTGCGTACCAGCCGCATTGTGCTGCGCGACGTCAATTGGATCGGCGAAGGCAGTATCGAAGAAGCGCTTGCCGATGACCGGCGAGAAGTGTTCGTGAAGGTGCGTTCGACGCGGCCGCCGCAAGCCGGCTGGCTGATGGCCACGAATAGCGGTTATGAGGTTGAACTGGTGGACGGCGAAGACGGTGTTTCGCCCGGCCAGGCCTGCGTCTTTTACGACGCCGGCGAGGGCCAGGCGCGCGTGCTCGGCGGCGGCTTCATCAAGAGCGCGGTGGCGGCGACCGACGGCCCGCGCGCTGCCGATGGACCTATGGCGGCCGCCGCTGCGCGGAATTAAACTGTCGCGCATGATCCAAGGAAGCGGGAACCGGTTCTCGGAAATGATTGTGCGCGGGCATTAGGCATGGGGGCTAATTTCAACAAAGCAAAGGTGGAGCGCGCATACGCGCGCTGGGCACCGATCTACGATCTGGTGTTCGGCGCGATGTTCGAGGACGGACGGCGCGCTGCGATCGTCGCGGCCGAACGGATCGGCGGGCGCATTCTCGAAGTCGGCGTCGGCACCGGAATTTCGCTGCCGGACTATGCGCTTTCGAACCGTCTGGTCGGCGTCGACCTGTCCGAACCGATGCTGCGCAAGGCGCGCGCGCGCGTTGCCGAGTGCGGGCTGAGCAATGTGGAAGGCTTGGCGGTGATGGACGCCGAGCGGCTGGCATTGGCCGATCAATCCTTCGATGTGGTGGTGGCGCAATATGTCATCACCGCGGTGCCGCATCCGGAAGCCACGCTCGACGAGTTCGCACGCGTTATCAGGCCGGGCGGCGAAATCGTGCTGATCAATCACATCGGCGCTGAATCCGGGCCGCGTGCGGTGCTCGAGCAATGGATTGCGCCGGTCGCGCAATGGCTCGGCTGGCGGCCGGAATTTTCCTTCAAGCGGCTGACCGACTGGGCCGCGCGCAACGGCGCCGTGCGCGTCATCGAGCGGCGCCCGATGCCACCGCTCGGGCATTTCGCGCTGATCCGTTTCGAGCGTCTGGCCGACGACGAACGCCGCAGCGCGGCTTGAACGGCATGATCCCGAAAAGCTTGTCCTCGATCTAGTCGGGGAGAGGAACCGTTTTCGGAAAAGATTATGCGCTAGGTCTAAAACTGGAACTCTCCCGCCGGCCCAACGGTGATCGATTGGATCGCATGTTTGCGAGGCGGTTCGGGAGGGCAGGGTGGCGCTCTCCCCGTTGGGCGGCTCGATGCCGGTGATTCTGCGCCGAGCTGCCGTGGCGGCGATGCGAAAGTGCAGTCCAAGTGGCTATTCCGGAGCTGTTTTTGGCCTTGTTGCTTGACAGGCTTTCGTGCCCCTTCCTATATCGCGTCCATTCCGGCAGATAGTGTTTCGGAATGGCGGGGTAGCTCAGCTGGTTAGAGCAGCGGAATCATAATCCGGAGGTCGGGGGTTCGAGTCCCTCCCCCGCTACCAATAAAATCAGTCGCTTAGGAGATTATCGGCGACTCGATTTTTTGTCGTACCATTGACCGTACCTTGGGTCATGACGCTTTCCCGAGCTTGTCAATGTTGACTCAATGCGCTCCCGGCTCGCTTCCAACGATCCGCTAAAAAACTAGATTGATTATCCATCTGACATGATCCGGAGACACTCAGGCGTGGACAACTACGGCACGGCCCGCCCAGAGCAAGCCGACGAGCGTCGCTGCCTGCTTGTGCTCGGCATGCATCGCTCTGGCACTTCGGCGCTGACCCGCGTTCTCAGCCTGCTCGGAGCTGACTTACCAGCAAATCTCATGCCGTCCATGCCCAAAAACAACGAAACTGGATTTTGGGAGTCGCGCCCGGCTCTTTATCTACCACAACCGCCTGCTCAGTGAATTAGGCAGCAGCTGGGATGACTGGCGCGCTCTGGACCTGAACCGAATCCCGATTGTCAGGAGAAACGAAATCAAGCGCGAAATCGCCGAACTGGTCGAGGAAGAATACGGCGCATCGCGATTCTTCGTTCTCAAGGACCCGCGCATCTGCCGGTTCCTGCCGCTCTACGCCGAAATTCTGAGCGAGCGCGGGATCAAGCCGTACTACGTTATCGCGTTGCGCAATCCACTGGCGGTCGCTGCGTCGCTTACCGCGCGCGACGGCATAAGCACCGGCTTTGCCTGTCTGGTCTGGCTGGGCCACCTGCTCGAAGCCGAAAATGCGACCCGTGGGGCGCTGCGAGTTTTTGTCGACTACGAGCGCCTTGTTTCCGACTGGCGCGGGGTGATTGCCGACATCGGCCGGCATCTTCACCTTCGGTGGTCCAATCAACCCGAAGTCGTTGCCCCTGAGATCGAGAAATTCTTGAGCCACGATCTTCAGCACCACGCGCCTTCGGGTGACGAGCTTGAGGCACATCCCGAGGTCGCACGCTGGGTAAAGGATGCCTATGCGGCGCTCCTCCAATTGCAAAAAGATCCATCAGCGCGTGCAGCCCTGCACGCGCTCGATAGTATTCGCGCCGAGTTTGAGGCAGTGGCACCGGTTTTTGGCGCGGCGGTGTTTAAGGAATTTTCGGCTCGCGAACAAAGGCGAGCCACGTCCCGGACCGGGCAACCGCAGATCGCAGAGGCCGCAATTGGTGCGCACGACGGCGTGATTGCGAAGCTCACACAGAATGTCACCTCCGGTGCGGCAGAGATCGAACGATTACACGCCGGGCTGACCGATCGCGAAAGCGACTTGAATGCGATCAAGGGTTCGACAGCAGAGCTAGACACGAAATTTTCCATGCCGGAAAATGCGCTGACCATTCATGAAAAGAAGATTAAGGCGCTTGAAACTGAACTAGCGGCACGCGATGTGCGATTGCGGGCGATCGACCAGGCTCGTGCAATCGAGCAGGGCGAAATCAATGTCTTAAAATCAACGTTGGCAGCGCGCGATCACGAAATCGCATTATTGCACTCGACGGCCGCGGCATTCCGCGCATCAACGTCTTGGCGTATAACCTCGCCCCTGCGTGCGTGCATGCGGTGGCCGCGAAGGGTCGCGTTCAAAATCCTCGAATACCGAAAAATTCTGATGTGGCGGCAAATGAAACCGCCCGATCCAGCAACGCTTCACGACTGGCGGGTGGTCGGCGCCATCATGAGGTCCGGCGTCTTCGATCAAGTATGGTATTTGAACAATAATCCGGACGTCGCCGCGGCCGGCATCAATCCGATTCGCCACTACCTGTCCCACGGCGCGCGCGAAGGACGTGATCCGTCTCCGGTAGTTCAGTACACACGACTATCTCATCCACAATCCGGACGTCGCCGCCGCAGGAATAAATCCGCTCGTGCATTTCGTGTTGTACGGCGTTGCCGAGGGCCGCGACCACAGCGGCATCATGATGTCCGCGCTGTCCCATAGGCGGTCGCGACTGCAACTGCAGGTTCGCCAAAGCATCGTGCGAATGACTCTCTGGAATCGAATGTCATTCAAGACCCAGAACCGTCTCCGGCACCTGGTGCATAGACTGTTGCCTCAACACGTTTTCGATTATCTGTTTCCGCGTGGATTTGCGTCGAAAGAGGTCACCCGAAAGATTGAGATCGATTACAGCGTCGCAGTCCCGTTTGGATACCATCCGCTGGTTAGCGTAGACCGAATAAAGCTCGCCGTTATCTGTCACATTTATTTCGAAGATCTCGCTGTTGAAATCCAGCGCTACCTTCGGAACATTCCATTTCCCTTCGATGTTTTCATTTCGACGGATACGCCGGCCAAGCAAGAAAAGCTCCAGACTCTATTCGCCGACTGGAACATTGGCTCTGTCGAGATTCGTCTAGTGGCAAATAGAGGGCGCGATATTGCACCCAAGTTGATCGGCTTTCGCGACGTCTACGATCGATATGAATACGTATTGCATTTCCACTCCAAAAGCTCCGAGCACGGCGGCGTGCTCAAACACTGGCGGGGTTTCCTCCTGGAGAATCTGGTCGGCTCGCGAGAGCTGGTCGAGAGCATCTTCGCGGCTTTCATTCGACACCAGAACCTCGGGATAATCGGCTCGCAGCATTTCGAGCCTGTGCGTCATGTAGTCAACTGGGGTGGCAATTTTGAATGTGCCGAGCA
The DNA here is from genome assembly GCA_963770985.1 of uncultured Alphaproteobacteria bacterium. GTDB lineage: Bacteria > Pseudomonadota > Alphaproteobacteria > Rhizobiales > Xanthobacteraceae > Pseudolabrys. Next base: position 44,406 of record CAVYRR010000009.1, read on the forward strand.
ACTTGCCGGTCGCATGGGCATCGCGCTTTCGATCGACAAGGTTCTCGACTTCCCGGCGGGTTCAATGTTCTGGGCGCGATCGGCCGCACTGCGGCCATTGCTTGACCTGAATTTGTCGTTCAGGGATTTTCCTCGCGAGACGGGACAAATCGACGGGACCTTGGCGCACGCGATCGAGCGCCTCTACTATTTCGTCTGTGAGAAAGCAGGCTTTACTTGGATCAAGGTGGCGCGGCCAGAATTGTTCGACCATACGCCCGCTATAACGACCATAGGCAGTCCGGAAGCGCTCGATCGGTACATGGCCGAAAAGACTCTCAAGCTGACGGGCCCCGTGCTGCCGGAGCAACGCAGGGAGCCGTTGCCCGGGCTGGCAGAATGTTCTCGCGGTCTTATCAATCGGCGACAAGCCAGTGCGCTCGGAAGCGATTTGTCAGTCGATACAACGGTTCGCTTAACGATTGGAATTGTCACCTACGAAAACACTTCGCTTCAGATTCGCCGCATTGTCGCAAGCGCCCGCCAAGCCTTGACACAAGCGGGCCTCGAACGGAACGCCCTGATCTTGATGATCGACAACGGCACTTCCACCGAACCGTTCCTGACCGCACATGATGGAGTTCGATATTTTCCGTCGGAGGGCAATATCGGTTTCGCGGCTGGTCAAAATCGGTTGATGACGGCGGCGTTCGCGAAAGGAACAGATATTTACATTGCCGCAAATCCAGACGGCATCTTTCATCCGAATGCTATCAAGAGCATCGTGCAAATGATGCAGGCTCAAAATAATCACTCATTGATCGAAGCCATTCAGTTCCCGCTCGAGCACCCAAAGGAATTCAATCCAACGACATTTGAAACGCCATGGGCCAGTGCCGCCTGTTTGGCAATCCCACGTGAAATCTTCCGCAAGATCGGCGGATTCGACGAAACTCTTTTCATGTATTGCGAAGATGTCGATTTATCTTGGCGCGCCCGCGCCAGTGGCTTCGCCGTGCACATCTGTCCTCGAGCCATATTCCTGCACCCGGTCACAAACCGACCGCGAGACCCCGAGGTGCTGCGCATGATGTTCAATTCCGGCGTCATCCTCGCGCGCAAGTGGGGAAATCGCACATTCGAACGCGGGCTGAAAGAGGAATTGCGTAGGCTTGGCTTCCAATTGCCGCACATCCACCCCGATCCCGTTCCGCCGAACTGGCGAAATATCGCCGATTTCTCTCATCGCTTCAGCTTTGCAGAGACGAGATGGTGAGCCATGGCGCGGGATAACATGCTAGATGCCATCGTTCGTTTCCATGATCTCCAGAGGTTGCCCGAGTTGGAACGTTGCATGTTTTCGCTAGTCGGCCAAAGCTATCGGCCGCTTCATATCATTCTGGTTGTTCAGAGATTCTCCGAAGACGACGTCCGAGTCATGCGCGATGTGCTGGCGCCGCTGCTGAAAATCGAGAATGCGCCTGACATGTCGATACTGAATTGGGAGGAACCCCAACCGATCGATGCACGCTCCGTACTTCTTAATCTCGGCTTAAGTCGAGCACGCGGGCGTTACGTTGCTTTTCTGGATTATGACGATGTGCTCTATCCGGAAGCATATCAAATCCTGACCGAGCGTCTGCAGGAAAGCGGCGCTGCCATCGCGTTCGCAGCGGTTCGCGCGATGAGCCTCCAGCCGTACGATCAATTTTTCCATAGTCTTCGAGAATTGGTTCCGAACTATGCCGGATCGAATTTGGCAGATCTTTTTCGAAATAATTTCTGTCCGATTCACAGCTACATCATCGATCGATCACAGATCTCGGGCGATATATTCTACTTTGAGCCGGATCTCGTGTTCGAAGAAGACTACGATCTGCTGCTGCGGATCTGCGCGCAATTCCGGTCCGACTTCACTTTAGTGAACACTAAAATCGGAGAGTATTTTTTCAAGACCGATCGCAGCAATACGTCAGCGGGCGGATTGACGGGCTCACAACTGCTTCACTACAATCAAGTTGTCATTCCCGCCATCGAAAAGCGCCGGCAATCGACTGAGGTGTCCGCAGCGGTCCGCGAATCGCTCAGGATTCCCAACGAAAAGGACCACATGACGATTCGCGATGTCCTTCGATATTTTGGCTATACGGCATAGTCGCCGGCTCATGAAGCAATCGGGATGATAGTCAATCGTTGACCCAATGTCCGACTTGGTCATCGTGATCGTGCAACCGTATGTTATGCGCGATAAACGAAATCATACTTTTTATCCTTTGACAGCGGAGCGCCCCCGATAAACTATCTGAAGCTTTGATAGGCCGCTTCTAGTGGTGTATATTTACGAAAATTGCGTCATCGGAATAAAGTGAGCATGTTCGCACGACGCCCCTCAAATTCCGCAAACGATCTCAATCTGCAATTCATTTTGACATTGTTCGATCATGTCATGGGTCGAAAGCCGAACGAGGCCGAGACCGCTCGCGGGCTGGAAGCGCTTCGAAACGGCAAAGATCCCCGGGACTACCTGCTAAAAATCGCCGCGAATCCAGAAGCGCGCCAGAACATTTTAAAAAACGCTGCAGTCCCTCTCTTCGTGCCGCCGGGACATTTTTATTCTCCTATCGTCAATGTCGCTGAGCTCGTTGCGCTGCGGGCAGAGCAGGCGGAAAAATCCGATCTCCTGGACATCGACGCAAACCCGGGTCGGCAGCTCGCATTGTTCCGCCAACTCTCCGGTTACTTCGGCCGAATTCCGTTTCCAGTCGCTCAAACCGGTACCTTCCGCTATTATTTCGAGAATGACTTCTATAGTTACGGCGATGCGTTGATGCTGTCGGCCTTTATCCAGCATTTCCGGCCGCGCCGCATCATTGAAGTTGGTTGCGGATTCTCCAGCGCCGTCATACTTGACACGCTCGACCGTATGACCGATCCGCCCGCAAACACTAACTACGTGTTGGTTGAACCCTATACCGAACGACTCAAACTCATGCTCAGATCGACCGACTACAGGCGCATCACAGTCATCGAAAAACCGGTCCAGCAGGTTGATCTCGAGCTTTTTGTCGGATTACAGGAAAATGACATCCTGTTTCTCGATACGACGCACATCCTGAAGACCGGGAGCGATGTCCATCATGAGCTGTTCCAGATACTTCCGCGCCTCAAACCCGGCGTTCTGATCCACTTTCACGACGTCTTTCACGGCTTTGAATACCCGGAGGCCTGGACCGTGCAGCAGAACCGATCCTGGAACGAGCTGTACGCGCTCCGGGCGCTGCTCATGAACAATCCAAGGTATCAGATCGAGATCATGAACGCGACGGTGGCCGCCAGCTATCCTGACGAGGTGCGCAGTATCTCGCGCGAGTTCATGAAGAACCCCGGGGGCGCGCTCTGGCTGCGCAAGACTGCATCACGCGCAAGTTCTGGATCATCGCCGGCATGACCACGGCTTCTCTTCCCGAGCAAAAAGCACCCGTCGTGCACATCACTGCGGAAGCGGTGCCGGCGCAAGCCTTTGCCGATCTGCTCAACGGCGCCCGGCTCTACGAGCTGTGGAGCCGCCTGGCTTTCCACGATATCCGGCAGCGGTTTCGGCGCTCGGTGCTCGGCCCGTTCTGGCTGACGCTTTCGATGGGCACGATGGTCGGAACGTTGGGCTTCGTGTTTTCCACGCTGTTTCACCAAGATGTCGCCAAGACGCTGCCTTACATCGCGACCGGCATTATCTTTTGGGGCCTGCTCACGAGTTGCATCAACGAAGGCACTACGATTTTCATCTCGGCGGAATCCGACATCCGCAATCTGGCGATCCCACTCAGCGTTCACTTTTACCGGATGATGGCTCGCAATCTCATGATCTGGGGCCTCAACATGGCGATCTATGTCGTCGTGGCGGTCTGGTTCGCGCTGATGCCCGGATGGAACGTTCTGCTGTTCATCCCCGGCTTCATTCTGTTTCTTATCAATCTGGCTTGGATATCGCTGGCGGTCGGGGTGCTCTCCACCCGCTATCGCGATATCCCGCAAGTGATCGCCAACGTGATCCAGGTGGTATTTTTCGTGACCCCGATCTTCTGGTCGCCCGAAAGCCTGCCGAGCCGTCCGGCCTTTGTGGCGCTCAACCCGTTCTATCACCTCATCGAGGTCGTCCGGACGCCGCTACTGGGCGAGATGGCATCGCCTGCGAGTTGGGGCCTCTGCATCGGCATGGCGCTGACCGGTTTCGGCATCACTGGCTGGCTTTATCGCCGGGCCCATGCCCGCATCGCATATTGGGTCTAAGCCTAATGGCGCATATTTCCATCAAAGACCTGACGGTTGAATTTGCAATATTCGGTGCCAACGCCCGCTCGCTCAAGAACAAGATATTGTCGCAGGCGACCGGCGGTCGCGTCATGTCGGGTGCCCGCGATATCGTTACCGTGCGCGCCATCGATGGCATTAGCCTTGAGATCAACGATGGCGATCGCGTCGGTCTTATCGGCCATAACGGCTCGGGCAAGACCACGCTCCTGCGCGTGCTTGCCGGCATCTATAAGCCGAACGGCGGCGCGATCACGATCGAGGGCCGGGTCGGCGCGCTGCTCCACCCTAGCGCCGGAATGGACCCGGAATCGACCGGCATCGAAAATATTTATCTGCGTGGTTACATGATGGGCATGAGCCGGCGCGAGATCACGGCCAAGCTCGACGATATCGCCGAATTCACCGAGCTTGGCGGTTTTCTAGAGTTGCCGTTGCGCACCTATTCGGCCGGCATGTTCGCGCGCCTGGCCTTCGCCGTTTCGACCGCCGCGCAAAGCGATATCTTGCTGATCGATGAGGGGCTCGGCGCCGGTGACGCGGAGTTCCAGAAGAAGGTAAAGCTGCGGATCGAGAGCATTTTCAACCGTACGCCTATCGCCATCCTCGCGAGTCATTCGGAAGCGATGATCGCGGAGTTCTGCACCCGCCGGGTGCAGATGGAACATGGGGTGCTCAAGAGCGTCGGTTAGCACCGGGGCAGATAACTTCGTCTGGAGCGTTCAGGCTATGCTGAAAAACTTGTCGCTGACTAATGAGTTTGAGCTGACCGGGGCCGATCACCTTCTTCCACGGTACGTCTTGTTGGCACCGTAAAGGTGAAAGTGGGATGGAAATAATCTGCGGTTTTTGCCGGTTATGTAAGCGAAGAGCACGTTGTCGAAGTATATTGTCGGACCTGAGCACATTTACCACGCGCGTAAGACGATCTTTTTCTTCCGCAGTGCCGGAATCGACCAATTGATTGCGTGCGCGATATCGCCGATCGAGGCCACTCTGGCGGCCTGAATTTTCCTTCGTTCCCTCCACATGCCCGGCAGCCCGGCAAAGCCCGCAAGCAGGCCTTGCCTTATCGCCGAAGCTGCCGATGACATCCCATTGCGGAAAAACAAATAAACACTGAACGCCATGTGAAGCGGCACCACCACACAGAGCAGCCAGCCGGGAACATTTTTGATGATAGTCCAGAGCCGGTTGCGAGCGCTGTGGTACACGGTGAAATCGCTTTCAATTCCTGACGTCGCACCGCCGACATGATGGACGACCGCAGAATTTACTTGCAGGCAGCGGCCGCCAAGAAGTCTGATACGAAATGCAAGGTCGATGTCCTCGATGTAGCAAAAAAATCGTTCATCGAATCCGCCCACGCGTGTAAACCATTCCGTTCGATACATCGCAGCCGCTCCGCATGGGCTGAAAGCTTCGGCGTAGTCGGGCAGGGGCTTCACCGGCTGGCCGAATCCGCCCCTCCACGGGACTCCGAAACACGAGTAGGAGTCGCCGGCCCCGTCAAGAATATTGCCGTCAGTCGCGCTGATTTGCAGCGATCCGAGCATCGCAGCATCGGGATGGCTTTGCGCGGCGTGAACAAGCGCCTCAAGCCAGCCTGGTTCCGGAAAAGCATCGGGGTTGAGGAAAACGACGAACGGCGCGGCGCAATTCTTTGCACCTAGATTGCATGCAGCGGCAAAGCCGACATTGCTCCCGGCATGAATGACGAGAAACCGGCCGTCGCCGGGAACAAATCGCAGCGAGCCATCCGTCGAGACATTGTCAACGATTCTCACCTCGAAATCGGTTTTGGTCTGCGCCAACAACGCCGCCATGCAGCGTTGCAGATTTTCACCCGCATTGAAATTGACGATGACGATCCGCGCCCCAACCATTTGCGAACTGTATTGCCGGTGGCTGGCAAGGGCAAATTGTGTGGAATTGCGCGAAAACTATGCGGTTCGGCCGGCAATTCGAGCGTGAATCGATACCTTGGCCCGCCGCGCATGGCCGGGGTCGTTTCGTCACGCCGCAATCACAACCCTGTCAAGCCGCTGACCCTATGGCGATTTGAGGTTGCCCGGGCTTGCCAGCAATGGAACAATTGCGTCGATAATTCGTATCACTACGTACATCGACTGCTGCAGCCGTTTGCATATCGGTACGGAGACAATCCATGGCGCGCACCGCACTTTCGCACGCTCCGCCTAGCGCTGCCCCGGCGGCTGCGCCAAAGTCGCCGTCAATCGATGAGGCGCGTAGCCATTGGCGCGACGCCTTCCGCCGCGTGCGGGCGGAGACCGAAAAGCGCGCCGCGCATCTGTCGGCCGAGGACCAGATCGTGCAGTCGATGGCCGATGCCTCGCCGACGAAATGGCATCGCGCACACGTCACCTGGTTCTTCGAGCAATTCCTGCTGGTGCCGAACGATCCAACCTACAGGATTTTTGACCAGCGCTTTCCCTTCCTGTTCAATTCCTATTACGTCGCCGCCGGTCCGCGCCATGCTCGCCCACAACGCGGGTTGATCACGCGGCCGAACAGCGAAGACGTCGCCGGCTATCGCGCGCATGTCGATGCGGCGGTCGAGCGGCTGATCGAAAACGTGCCGGCGGCGGAAGCCGTACGCGTCTTCACGATCCTCGAGATCGGCCTGCATCACGAGCAGCAGCACCAGGAACTTCTGCTCACCGATATCCTGCACGCCTTTGCGCAGAACCCGACCGACCCGGTCTATGACGCCGGCTGGCAGGCGCCGCGTGCGACGCTCGGCCTGCGCGGCTTTGTCGATGTGCCGGCCGGCATTCACGCGGTCGGGCACGAAAGCGGGGGGTTCTGCTTTGACAACGAGATGCCGCGGCACAACGAACTCATCCCCGATGTGCGGATCGCGCGTCATCTCGTCAGCAATGCCGAATGGCTCGCGTTCATTGACGCCGGCGGCTATACGACGCCTTCGCTATGGTTGTCGGACGGCTGGGCCGCGGTGCAGGCGGAAGGCTGGCAGGCGCCCGGCTATTGGCGGCAACAGGACGGCATCTGGTTCGCGATGACGCTCGCGGGGCTCCAGCCGGTCGACCCGGCAACTCCGGTTACGCACATCAGCTATTACGAGGCCGACGCCTTCGCCCGCTTTGCCGGCAAGCATTTGCCGAGCGAGGCGGAATGGGAAGTGGCGGCACGCGCGGGGCTCATCGCCGATGCTTTCGGTATCGCCTGGCAATGGACGCGCAGCGCCTATCTGCCTTATCCGGGCTACCGCGCCGCCGAAGGGGCGCTCGGCGAATACAACGGCAAGTTCATGGTCAGCCAGATGGTATTGCGCGGCTCCTCGCTGGCGACGCCGGCGGGCCATGAGCGCGTCAGCTATCGCAATTTCTTTTATCCGGGCGCGCGCTGGCAGTTCAGCGGGCTGCGGCTCGCCGAGTTCGTCTAAGTCAGCCGTAAGAGGCAACGATGGTCGCTCTTGCTCGCAAGCTCCGCCCGCAGGCCGCAGAGTGCGCAATCCGTCCGTGTTCGAGGCAGACGTGCTCGCCGGCCTGAGCGCGACGCCGAAACGATTGCTGCCGAAATATTTCTACGACGGCGCCGGCTCGTTGTTGTTCGAGCGCATCACCGAGTTGCCGGAATATTACCCGACGCGTAGCGAGATGCAGATTCTGCGCAAGCACGCGCGCGATATCGCCAATCTCGTTCCGGTCGGCGCCGCGCTGGTCGAATTTGGCAGCGGCTCGAGCAAGAAGGCGCGCATCATGCTGCGCGCGCTGCCCAAGCTCGCCGCCTATGTGCCGGTCGACATTTGCGGCGAGATGATCGAGCAGGAAGCGCTCGAGCTGCGGCCGGATTTCCCGGGGCTGAAGGTGTTGCCGGTGACCGCCGATATCACGCAAAGCTTCGCGCTTCCGGAGCCGGCGCGAGCGGCGCCCGTGCGGGTCGGATTTTTTCCCGGTTCCACCATCGGTAATTTCGAGCCGCACGAAGCGGCGGCGTTTCTGCGCAATGCCGGCCGCATCCTGGGAGAGGGCGCGACGCTGATCATCGGCGCCGATCTGATCAAGCCGGTGGAGGTGCTCAACGCCGCCTATAACGACGCCGAGGGCGTCACCGCCAAGTTCAATCTCAATCTGCTGGTGCGCATCAACCGCGAACTGCGCGGCACCTTCAAGCTCGACGCCTTCGAACACCACGCCTTCTACAACCGCGAGCGTCATCGCATCGAAATGCATCTCGCCAGCCTGAAACGGCAGAAGGTGAAGGTGGCCGGCGAGAGCATCGACTTCCGCGCCGGCGAGACCATCCACACCGAGAACAGCTACAAATACAGCGTCGAGTCGCTGGGCGCGCTGGCGCGCGGCGCCGGTTGGCAGCAGGCCGGTGTGTGGACCGACGAGCGCGCCTATTTCTCGATCCAGGCCTTCACGCTGGCCGATTAGTGAGCTTCCCGAATTCGCCGTCCTGCGCTAAGCCTTGCCCGGTCATGACAAGGCAGGAATAAAATTCATGAAGATTGTCGGTTTCGAAGCGAATAATGGCCTGCGGCTCGGCGTGGTCGAGGGCGACGCCGTCATCGATCTACAGGCCGCGGACGCCGCCACGCCCACCGATCTCGGCGAAGCCTTGCGTCGCAGCAACGGCGATTTGAAACCGCTTGCCGATCTCGCCAAAAAGGCGCCGACCTCCGCCCGCCGCCCGCTCGCCGGATTGAAATTCGGCTTCCCGGTCGCGAAGCCCGGCAAGATCATCTGTCTCGGCCTCAATTATCTTGATCACGTCAAGGAGGGGCCGCAGCGCGACAATATTCCGAAATACCCTTCGATCTTCTTCCGCGTGTTGACGTCGATGGTGCCGCATCGGCAGCCGATCATCCGCCCGCGCGTATCGATCCAGCTCGATTACGAAGCCGAAATGGTTGCCATCGTGGGCAAGCGCGCCAAGCATCTGACGATGGAAAATGCGGTTAGCTGCATCGTCGGCTATTCATGCTCGAACGAAGGCTCGGTACGCGAATTCCAGCGCCACACCACGCAATGGGGCATGGGCAAGAATTTCGACCGCACCGGCGGCTTCGGGCCGTGGATGGTCTCCGCCGACGAGCTGCCGCCCGGCGGCAAGGGGCTCAAGATCATGAGCCGGCTCAACGGCAATATTATGCAATCCGACAACACCGACAACATGATGTTCCCGCTGGCGGAGACTTTGGTGTATCTCACCAAGGGTATGACGCTGGAGCCGGGCGACATTATCCTCACCGGCACGCCGTCCGGCGTCGGTCACGCGCGCAAACCGGAGCCGGTCTGGATGAAGCCGGGCGACACCATCGAGATCGAAGTCGAGGGCATCGGCGTGCTAAGCAATCCAATCGAAGACGAGAAGGCTTAAACGGAGCGCACAAAGCGCCGGTAACCAAAAAGGGGAGGAAATCATGAAACGCATGTCCATGCTGGCGGCCGTCGTCGCCATCGTTATCACGGCAGGCGCCGCGCCGGCTGCGGCCGAGTGGCCAGCAGACCGGCCGATCCATGTGATCGTCGGTTTCGGCGCCGGCGGCGGCACGGATATCGTCTCTCGCATCGTTGCGCAGCCGCTGTCCGAGTTGCTGAAACAATCGGTCATCGTCGAGAACAAAGTGGGCGCCGGTGGAACGCTCGCGGCCGAATATGTCGCGCGGGCGGACAAAGACGGCTACACCGCGCTGATGACCAGTCCAGCCCACACTGTGTCGGCGGCAATGCTCAAATCGATCCGCTATGACGCGGTCAAGGACTACGCGCCGGTCTCGTGGGTCGCCGACTCAGCCTTCGTCTTCGTCGCGAAAAAAGATTTCGCCGCTAACGACATCAAGGGGCTGATCGCGCTGGCCAAAGCCTCGCCCGGCAAGCTTAATTTTGCCGATGTCGGCGTCGGCTCGACCCAGAACTTTGCCGGCGAACTGATGCGCCAGATGGCCGGCATCGATGTCAAACACATCCCCTACCGCAACACGCCCGGAGTGGTCGCGGCTTTGCTTGCCGGCGAGGTCGATTACGGAGTCGAACTGGCCCATGCGGTGCGCGGCCAGGTGCAGGCCGGCCAATTGAAGCTGCTTGCGGTCGGCTCGCCCGCGCGCTGGCCGACCATTCCGGATGTTCCGACGGTCGGCGAATCGGGCGTGCCGGGCTATGCGGTGGTCGGCTGGTACGGCTGGCTCTATCCCGCCGGCACGCCGCAGGCGATCGTCGACAAGACCAATGCCGCACTGAAAGAAGTGCTGTCGCGCCCCGCGATCCGCGATGCGCTAGAGAAGGTCGGCGCCGTGGTACATGTCTCGACGCCGGCGGAATTCCGCCAACATATCGCCAACGAAGTCGCCAAATGGCAGGCGGTGCGTGAGAAGGCCGGAATTGCGCAGCAATAGCGCGGGTGCATTATCGAGAAAGTGGAAGAGGGAAAAATGGCCGACCAATTGAAGGTGCTGGTGATCTGCGGCTCGCTCCGCAAGGGTTCGTACAATGCATCGGTCGCGCGCGCGCTGCCGGGGCTGGCGCCGCCGGAGCTGGCGCTCACGCCGGCGTCATCGTTCGCCAATTTCCCGATTTACAATGCCGACAATCAGACCGCGACCGGCATTCCCGCCGACGTGAAGGCCTGGTGCGACGCCATTCGCGCCGCCGACGGCGTCATCATTGTGTCGCCGGAATACAACTGGTCGATCCCCGGCGGCTTGAAGAACGCCATCGACTGGGCTTCGCGCGAAAAAGAGGTTGCCTTTAAGGACAAACCAGTGGCGCTGATGTCGGCGGCGCCCGGACTGCTCGGCGGCGGGCGCATGCAATATCACCTGCGCATGGCGCTGACCGCGATCGAAGCCCAAATGTTCGGCAAGCCGGAAGTGTTCGTCAATTTCGCGGCCAAGAAGATCGACGAGAAAACCGGCGAGCTGACCGATGAGCCCACAAAGGACGCCATCAAGCTGCAGCTCGCGGCGTTCGCCAAGTTCGTCAGGCGGGTGAAGGTGTCATAAATCCGCTCGTCCCCGCGAAAGCGGGGACCCTGGGCGATGAACTGAAGCGCGAATTGTTTGGCCCTGGATTTCCGCTTGCGCGGGAATGAGCGGAGTAAGTTACGCAGGGGGCTGCGCGCGCTTTGGGAACAATTGCGGCCGCAGCTTCGGATGGCCCGCCATGGTCTTGGGCGCGTAGGGCGCCTCGGCGCCGAGTTCCTCGGCGGCGTGCCAGGCCCAGCGCGGGTCCCAGATTGCGGCGCGCGCGAGACAGACTAGATCGGCCTTGCCCTGCGCGACGATGTCTTCGGCCTGCTGGTAGCCCGAAATCAGGCCGACCGTCATGGTGGTGATGCCGCTCTCCTTCTTGACCTTCTCGGCAAACGGCACCTGGTAGCCGGGTGCAAGCGGAATCTTCTGCGCCGGTGAGAGCCCGCCGCTCGACACGTCCATGTAGTCCAGGCCGCGTTTTTTCAGTTCCTTGGCCAGCACGACGGTTTCCTCCGGCGTCCAGCCGCCGTCGACCCAATCGGTGGCCGAGACGCGCACGCCGATCGGCTTGCTCTCCGGCCACGCTTTGCGCACCGCCTCGTACATCTCGATGACAAAGCGCATGCGGTTCTCGAGCGAGCCGCCGTATTCGTCGGTGCGCTTGTTGGAGAGCGGCGACAGGAATTGATGGGCGAGATAACCGTGCGCGGCGTGCAGCTCGATCACGTCGTAGCCGATGCGCTCGACGCGCTTGGTGGCAGCGGCGAATTCGCCGAGGCAGCGCTTGATGTCGTCCTTGGTCATGGCGTGCGGCACGGCCCAGCCGGTGTCGTAGGGCAGCGCCGACGGCGCCTCCGGGGTCCATGCATCCGGCCCCTCGAGAATCGGCTTGCCGCCGGCCGCCGGCGGTGTGGTCGGACTTTTGCGTCCGGCATGCGCGAGCTGCACGCCGAGCTTGGCGACGCCGTACTGGCGGCAGAAATCGTGCACGCGCTTGAGCGCGGCTTCGTTTTCGTCGGAATACATGCCGGCGCATTTCGGCGAGATGCGGCCTTGCGGGTTCACATTGGTCATCTCGCACATCACCAGGCCGGCGGCGCCGAGCGACATATTGCCGAGATGCATCAGGTGCCAATCATTGGCCGAGCCGTTGTTGGAGTTGTACTGGCACATCGGCGACACCACCACGCGGTTTGGCAGAGTGAGACCGCGCAGGGTGATCGGAGAAAATAGAACGCTAGCCATTTTTCGATTTTCCTTTCGGGTAGCGGAGAATTCAAACGGTGGATTTCGGTTCAGCCCCAAATGCCGCCGGCGTAATAGGCGTGCATAGCCACGATCCAGCAGCAGATCGCCCAGAACAGGCAGAATTCGAAGCCGCCGATATTCCACAGCCATTTGCCGGTGACCTTATAGACGCCGACCGCGGCGACCAGAAGGTGGAAGGTCATGATTGCGGCGCAGATGGTGGTGTAGATGCCGAATATCAGGCCGATCGCCAGCACGACCTCGATCGCGCCGGCCAGATACATCCAGAACTTGGGCGGCTTGAACCCAGCGGCGACGAAAAAGCCAAGCGCCGCCGGCACGTAGAACTTGCCATAAATATGCGGGATCATGAACAGGGCGCAGATCAACCGCAGGATGTTGAATTCATTGAATAGATTGAATTTGTCGGCGAATGACATCGTGGCCCCCGGATGGTTTGATCCCCTACCGTCTGCGCCAAAGTCGCATTTCTGCGCGCATGAGCCAACCCCTTAGGCGGTAGCCGCGTAAACTCGTCACAATTTGCGACCCTTCAGCCAGGCGGCGCCCCTGGCATAGAGCGCGTCCAGCTCGGGACCTTCGAGCCCGGGCATGTCGGTCTTCACTTTATAGCCGACGCGGGTCTGCATATAGGCGAGGTGGCGGTAGCCTTCCGGAAATGAATTCAGCAGGTTTTGATCGAGCGAAAGCTTCGCCGCGGGATCGACCACGTTGATGCGGTCTCTCTCGTAAATCGGCTGGCGCAGCACGAGGCCCCAGCGCCCTTTGCGTTTCTCAAAGAAGTCGTAGAAGCGGCCGGTGCAGACCACGTCGCAGATGACGCCCTCGATCGGCGCGCGCTGGGAGATGGTCATCTTGGTCTGCGCGATGGCGCGCTTGCCTTTGACGTCGACCGAAGATCCACCGAGGAAATGCAGGAATTTCATCCCGCGCGCCCAGCCGTCGTCGCTCATCTTGATGAATTCCTCGACGGTGCCTTGCGTCCAGGTCGCCATCATCCGCCCTTCTTTGTGCCAGACGGTGCGGAAACGGTCCCACAGCCGGGCATCGCGCCAAAGCACCCAGTTCTCGACCAGATCGCGGATGGCCAGTTGATCGGCTGTCGTTTTCGGCATGCGGCGCCCCTCGGTTTTGCGCTTCATAGCTGATAAGAATTCGTCAGTCACCTGCGGCAGGAGAAGCGCATGGCACGGCTGGAAGGTAAAACCGCCATCGTCACCGGCGGCGCCAAGGGCATCGGCCGGCATTATTCGCAGGCGCTCGCCGCCGAGGGCGCGCGCGTGATGATCGCCGACATCGCCGACGGCAAGGAACTCGCCGCGGAAATCGCCGGCCGCCACGGCGCCGACGCGGTTGCCAGCAGCAAATTCGACGTCAGCGACGAGAAGGCGGTCAAAAGCCTGATCGCGCAGACCATCGAGCGCTTCGGCCAGATCGACATCCTAGTGAACAACGCCGCGCTCTATTCCACGCTCAAGCCCAGAAATTTCAACGAGTGGGACGCGGATTTGTGGGACCGCGTGATGGCGATCAACACGCGCGGGCCGTTTCTCATGGTCAAACATGTCGCGCCGCATATGATCGAGCGCCGTAGCGGCAAGATCATCAACATCGCCTCGGGCGCCGCCTACAAGGGCGTCCCGCGCATGCTGCCTTACGTCACCTCGAAGGGCGCCATGCTCGCCTTCACCCGCGCGCTGTCGCGCGAGCTTGGACAATACGGCATCGCGGTCAATTCGTTGTCGCCCGGCTATATTCTCAGCGACACGGGCCTCGAGAATACCGCGCATGTGGAGGAGGAACGCATCCCGGTGCGCAACAGCCGCGCCTTCAAACGCGACGCCTATCCGGAAGACTTGCTCGGCGCGCTGGTATTCCTCGCCTCGAGCGACAGCGATTTCGTCACCGGCCAGTCGCTGGTGGTGGACGGCGGGGCGGTCAATAACTAATGCGCGGCGGCCGCCGCCGGGACCTTGTGTGTCAATTCGGCGACCTTCTTGATGTGGTCGATCGCCGCCTTGGCGCCGTCCGTCTTGGTCAGGTAATCGAAGGTCTCCTCCTCGTCGTCCTCGATCGGCGTCAGGGCGACGTCGCTATAGCCGTGCCGCTTCGGGTCGTGCGCGATGCGCCACGCCGTCATCAGAACCCACCGCGTGGTCCACAGAAACGCCGCGTTGCGCACGATCAAGTCCCGTAGATAGCGCGCGTAGAACATCAAAACGTTTTCAGGCGCCAATCCAGGCCGCCGTTCGCTCGGATGTTTCATCCGGATCAGGCCGCTTTGCAGCGGATGAACCTTTTCGAACTGCATCATGGTCGAAAACTGCACCAGAACCTTGGCCAGGCTGAACATCGGAACCTTGGTGACGGCGGCCCGTTTCAGCAGCGTCGTCATGTGCGCGCGCGTGTAGTAAAGGCCCCACACCTCTTCATAGATCGACTGCAATTCCTGCCGGCCCATCTTCGGATGATCGGTGACCGGATGCTCCAGGTCGTATTTGTTCAGGTCGCTATCCATCGCGACGCCCTTGCTCCACATCACCTTGTGGTCCTCGGAGCCGGGGAGCGGCGTCAGGATATTGAATTCCAGCAGATCGACCGGCAGCTCGCGCTGGATGATTTCGATGTCGCGCCGGATCGATTCCGGCGTCTCGCCGGGAAAGCCGAGAATGTAGCCGGCATAGAGGAAGATGCCTTCCGCCTTCCAGGCCAGCATCATCTTGCGGTATTCGGTGATCTTGTTCTGCTTCTTCTTGGCGGCCGCGAGATTGTCGGGATTGATGTTTTCAAGCCCGAGAAAAACCCGCGTGACGCCGGCTTTTTTCGCCTTCTCGATGAAACGCGGAATCTTGTGGCACATGGTGTCGACCTGGATCATCAGGCCGAGCGGGATCTTGTCCACCTCGCGCAGTTTCGCCAGGCGGTCGAAGATGGCTTCCCATTCTTTGTTGCGCGCGAAGTTGTCGTCGGTGATGAAGAAGCGCGAGATTTTTTGGTTCCAGTTGGCGCGCACGACTTTCTCGATGTCGTCGGGCGTGCGGTAGCGCGACTGGCGGCCCTGCACGTTGATGATCGTGCAGAAGGAGCACTGGAACGGGCAGCCGCGGCCGGCGTCGAAGGCCGCGTTGGTGCCAGCGGTCCGCCGCACGAAATGCCGCGGCAGGAACGGGCTGGGAGCTCCGCCCAGTCCGGGCAGATCGTTCATGTAGTTGTAGAGCGGCTTTAGCTGACCGGCGGCGGCATCGCGCAGCAGGCCGTCGAAGCGTCCTTCGGCTTCGCCGGCGAACAAAGAGATGCCCATGTCACGCGCGGAATCGAGGTCGATCGCTTTGCCGTCGAGCATGGCCAGGCAGCCGGACACATGGAAGCCGCCCATCGCCACCTGGATGCCGGCGGCGCGGAAGGGTCTCGCGATATCGAGCGCGCGCGGATATTGGTTCGACTGCACGCCGACCAGTCCGAGCATTCCAAAATTGCCGTGGTTGCGGAAGCACCGAATGAGCTCGTCGATTTTGACGCGGGTATTGGTCTCGTCGATGACGTCGATGTCGATCTCGACGTCCTCGCCCAGGACGCGCCGTTGCGCCGAGTTCGAGCGCCAATCCGTAAACGGCGGCGAGCGAGTTCGACGGGATCAGCGCCCGCCACCAACGGATGACGTAGCCGTCATCGTTGTAATGTGAAGGCTTCAGAAGGATAAGCTGAAACCGGCGCTTTGACGCCAATTGGACCGCCTTTGCCACCCGCTTGAGAGAAGCATGCATTCTTGCACGGTGCGGTGTTGGCGGCAAATGTGGCGGGCGACCTTGGGTGCCCCGTCGGTCAATAATCGGCTAAATGACGTGCTGCGCAGCTGGTGCCGGGATATTCCTGCGGCGCTGGAATTGCGTTATAAAGCTGCAAAATCAACGATCGGATTGGAAGGGAACACGCTTATGGACGCCGCCACTGCTCCGGCCGCCAGGAACGTGAGTAAGAAGGCCGAGAAATACGAGGGCAGCGCCAACCCGGTGCGCGCGGAATATTACGAGCGCATTTCCCAGCGCGACATGACGCCGCTGTGGGAGGTGCTGAAATATCTTGTCACCAAGCAGCCGGTCACCCAATGCGTGCCGGCGATCTGGCGCTTCGACGAGGTCAAGCCGCTGGTCGAGGAGGCCGGCCGGCTGCTCACCACCGAAGAGGCCGAACGGCGCGTGCTGGTGCTGGAGAATCCGGCGCTGCGCGGCCAGTCCAAGATCACCAATTCGCTCTATGCCGGCCTGCAGCTGATCCTGCCGGGCGAAGTCGCCGGCGCGCATCGCCACACGGCGTCCGCCATCCGGCTCATCCTCGACGGCGACGGCGCCTATACCCAGGTGGACGGCGAAAAGACCATCATGAAATACGGCGACTTCATTTTGACGCCGACCTGGACCGCGCACGACCACGGCAACGAATCCAAAAAGGCGATGATCTGGCTCGACGTGCTCGACGTGCCGACCGTGAACTTCTTCGAAAGCGCGTTTGCCGAGCACCTCGATTCGGCCGTGCAGAACACCGCGCGCACCGATAACGATTCGCTCTGGCGCTATGGCTCCGGGGTGCTGCCGGACGGCACCGATACCTCGGCTGCCCGCTCGCCGGTCATCAACTACGCCTACGAGCGCGTGCGGCCGATTCTGGATCGCATGAAGAACACCGGCGATGCCGACAAGCATCACGGCTACCGCCTGCGCTACGCCAACCCGTTCAACGGCGGTTGGTCGTTGCCGACCATGGGCGCCAATCTCTCGCTGCTGCCCAAGGGCTTCAAGGGCGACAGCTACCGCTCGACCGACGGCACCATCTTCGCGTGCCTGGAAGGCAAGGGCACGACCAAGGTGGACGGGCAGACCCTTGAATGGGGCCCGCGCGACGTGTTCGTGGTGCCGCCCTGGAAGGCTTATTCGCACCGCGCCGACCAGGAGGCCGTGCTGTTCTCGATCTCCGACCGGCCGGTGCAGGAAGCGCTCGGTATCTGGCGGGAAGGGAACTAACAGCTTCGTATCTCAGGCGCAGCGCAGCGTGGAGCGAAGCGGAACGGTGCGCTGCAGAACCGGGACCGTTACTCATTCAGAATTTGGAAAGGCCCCGGCTGCGGCGCACCACTTCGTGCTGCGCCGCAGCCGGGGCAAGAACCTCTTTCCGCGATGCGCGTTATCAATTGACCTTACGGAGCCTATTCCATGCAATTCGACCAACTGACCGCCGGCCACGGCTCGCTCACGGCGGTGCGCACCGGGCAGGGCCGCGATCTGGTGGTGCTGCATTCGCTGCTCGCCGACCGCCACGCTTTCGATCCGGTGCTGCCGGCGTTGGCCGCCAAGCATCGCGTCACGCTCATCAACCTGCCGGGCTTCCACGGCTCGCAGCCGTGCATGCTGGCGCTGATGGACGCCTACATCGCCTGTATCGAGGACGGCTTCGACGAATTCGGCATCGCCAATGACGCCGTGCTGATCGGCAACGGTTTCGGCGGCACGGTGGCGCTCGCTTTCGCGCTGGCCCATCCCGAACGCATTTCCAAGCTGGTGGTGAGCGATGCCGCGGCCTGCTTTCCGGACGAGGGCCGCAAGCAGTTCGAGGTAATGGCGACGAAAGTGGCCGAGGGCGGGCTCGGCGCCATTGCCGAGATCGCGGCCAAGCGCGTGTTCTCGCCGGCCTATCTAGCCGCGCATCCGGAATTGATCGACGAGCGCAAGCGCGTCTTGATGGGCATCGAGCCCAAGGCGTTCCAGCACGCCTGCAAGATTTTGCAGGAGGCCGATCTGACGCCGTTGCTGCATCGCCTCAAGACGCCGACGCTTGTTGTGTGCGGCGAATTCGACCAGGCGACGCCGCCGGCGCTCAACAAGCAGATCGCGGACAAGGTGGCGGGCGCGCGCTACGTCGAATTGCCCGGCTGCGGCCATTGCCCGCCGCTCGAGCAGCCGCAGCAGTTTTTCGCTGCGATCAAGGATTTCGTCGGGCTGTAAACTCGGCTCGTCATCCGGTGCGCGGCCGAAGCGCCGCGAGCCCGGAATCCAGCTAACTTCAGAAGATTACCGGGGTACGGATTCTGCAGCGCACCGTTCGCTTCGCTACACGCTGCGCTGCGCCCGGAACGACGAGCTATTCCTTGCGGTCGAACCGCTGGATCTCGACCTTCGCCCAGACGCCGTTCTTGTGGAACGGATCGGTACGATTGAATTTTTCCACCGTCGCACGATCGGGCGCTTCGATTACCATCAGGCTGCCGACCGAACCCTTGCCGTCGTCGGCGACCAGCGGTCCGCCAACCACGATGGTCACGCCCTGAGCTCGCGCGGATTTGACGTGGGCGACATGCTCGCCGTGCACCGCCCTGCCGTTTGGCGGCGGCGTCGGGTTTGTCGAGAGCATGAACCGCGAACAGCATGTTTCTCTCCCTTGCTAACCGAGCGCCTTCAGCACCGCATTCGCAATTGCAATCGTACCGTCTTTGCCGCCGTATTCCATCGGCTTGATGCCGCCGGCATAGGCCTGGTCGACTGCGCGCTCGATGCGCAGCGCTGCTTCGGCGGCCGGCGGATGGTCGTGTCTGTCGGCGAGCCAGTCGAGCATCATCGCGGCCGATAGAATCATCGCGGTTGGATTGGCCTTGCCTTGCCCCATGATGTCGGGCGCGGTGCCGTGGCAGGGCTGGAACACCGCATGCTTGTCGCCAATGTCGGCCGACGGCGCGATGCCGAGGCCGCCGATCAATCCGGCGGCGAGATCGGAGAGAATGTCGCCGAATATGTTCTCCATCACCATCACGTCGAAATCCCAGGGCTTGCGCACCATCAGCGCGGCGCAGGCATCGACATAGACGTGGTCGGTCTTGACGTTCGGAAAATTTCTGGCGCGCTCGTCGAAGATCGAACGAAAATAAGCGTAGGCTTTGAACGCATTGGCCTTGTCGACGCAAGTGAGCAGGCCCGGGCGGCCACGCGCCTTACGCCGCTCAGCGAGCCGCAGCGAGAAGTCGAACAGCCGTTCGGTGGTCTTGCGCGTGATCACCAGCGTCTCGCGCGCGTCGTCATGCGTCACCACGCCCTTGCCCATGGAAGCGAACAGGCCTTCGGTCGACTCGCGGATCAGCACAAAATCGATGCCGCGCTCGGTCGCGCCCACGATCGGGCTCGGCACGCCGGGGATCAGCCGCGCCGGCCGCACGCCGGCATAAAGATCGAAGATGAAGCGCAGTTCGACCTGCGGCATGATCTCGGTGTTGTCGGGATAGCGCACGCTCGGCAGCCCGCAGGCGCCGAGCAAAATGGCGTCGGCCTCATCGCACAGCTTGATGGTGCTCTCCGGCATCGACTTGCCGGTCTCGCGGTAATGATTGGCGCCGGCGGCGGCCTGCGTGAAGCGGAACTTAAGACTTCGGCGTCGTCGCTTCGATGCGGCGCAAAATCTCCAGCGCTGGCGCCATGACCTCCGGCCCGATGCCGTCGCCGGCCAAGACGGCGATATGGAAGGCGGTGTTGGCGGGCATTTACCGTTTCCTTGGAGGCTTTTCCGGATTGGCATTGCTTGTGTAGGATCGCTAATGAATACGGCAGAGGGTTCTTGTGCAAGCCGTCATCGATGAGGGTCAGACATGCCCCGTTTCGCCGCCAATCTGGGTTATCTGTTCACCGACCGGCCGCTGCTCGAACGCATCGACGCCGCGGCGGCCAGCCGGTTTCAAGGCGATCGAACTTCAATTCCCCTATGACGTGCCAGCGTCCGCGGTGAAAGCCGTGATCGTCAAGAACCGGCTCACCATCCTCGGCATCAACACGCCGCCCGGCGATGGCGACGGCGCATTCGGCTTTGCGGCGGTGCCCGGCCGCGAGCGGGACTTTCAGGGACTGTTCGCCCGTGCGCTCGACTACGCCGCTGCGATCGGTGGCAGCGCGGTGCATTGCCTGGCCGGCAAGGTCGCGCTCGAGCAGCGCCCGGCGGCCGAGCGCGTGTTCATCGACAATCTTAGGCGCGCCGCCGATCTCGCCGCCGCCAAGAACATCGGCCTGCTGATCGAGCCGATCAATGCGCGCGACCGACCGAATTATTTCCTCAACCGGGTCGAGCACGCCGCCGACATCGTCGCCAAGGTCGGCAAGCCGAACGTCCGCGTGCAATTCGATTTCTATCATGCGCAGATTGTCGGCGGCGATCTGCTCTATCGCCTGGAGCAGCACTTGCCCGTGGTCGGCCATCTGCAATGCGCCGCGGTGCCGTCCCGCCACGAGCCGGATGAGGGCGAGGTCAATTACCGCGCGATATTCGAGGCGGTCGACCGGCTCGGCTACCGCGGTTGGATCGGCGCCGAGTACCGGCCGCGCGGGCGCACCGAGGAGGGTCTCGGCTGGGCCCAGCCCTATGGCGTGGTTCCCGTTCGTTAACGTTTGATTAACCATCAATCGTCTTGAAAACCCTTGCTTTTTGGCATTGCGCGAATCTCGCTTGTTGCTAGATTGGCCCGATGTGGGGACGTGACAAAAAAACCGATGTGCCGGCGGCGGAGTCGCCAAATCCGCTCAAGGACGCCGTGCGCGAGGCGCGCATCGAGGCGGCCGAGCGCTCGGCCGTGGTGGTCGACCTGCGCGACGCGGAGCTGGCGCGGCTCGATCTGCTCAATGAGGCGCTTGACCCGGTGTTCAAGGACATTCCGGCCAGCGTCGAATTGTTCGACCGCGGCGTGAGTAAGGGCGAGGTGCCGCGCCTTTGGGTCGACGTGATCGCGCATGTCGAGATGGGCCGCGACAAGCGGCAATACCGGTTCGTGCAGGACACCCGCTATGGCCGCGCGGTCTTGGCGGAATCCTACGAGATTCCCGAGCTGGTACAGGCGGTCACCCGCTACGTGGCGCGCCGGCTGGTCGAGCGCGAGCGCGCGCTGGCGGACGATGTCGCGTCAGGCGAGGCGGTCGCGGACAAGTTTGTGCGGCTGGAGCGCTCGCGCCGGCGCTGGAGCTTGTTCTGGACGTTTGTCTTCGGATTCGTCGGTGGCGCGGCAGCGTTGTTCGCGCTGGCGCTGCTCAGTCCGCATCCCTAAGCGAAAAGTTTTAGATGCTGCTGCTGTACCACCGCGCCGGTGGGGTCGATGCCGCGCGAGGTCAACTCGCAGGTCCAGCCGCCGGGCGCGCCGTCGATGGCGTAGAGATTATAGGCGGCTGAGTGTTTGCTCATGCCGGGCGCGGCCGATGCTGACGGCACGCCCACCGCCGGCACGCGCGCGCCGTTCGGGCCGCTCAGCTGGTTGATCATGTGCAGATGATCGTGGCCGTGCAGCACGAGCTCGGCGCCGTGCGCGCCGATCACGCGCAGGAAATCCGCGGCGTCGGTCAGCAGCTTGTGACGCTTGGCTTCGGTCACCGGCGGGTGGTGGATCAGCACCACGCGAAAAACCTTTTCGCCGGCGAGCGCCGCGAGCGTCTCGCCGAGCCGCGCTAGCTGCGCGTCGCCGAGCCGCCCGGTCGCCATCAACGGCGCCGTCGGCACCCCGGTCGACAGCCCGATCAAAGCCAGCGGCCCGCGCCGACGCACAAACGGAAAGCCGGCGTGACCGTCGTCGTTGCACATATGTGCGCCCCAGGCGTGCTGCGCCAGCGCTTCCGCGCCGCGCACATAGATGTCGTGATTGCCGGGAACGAGCGTCACGTCCTTGGAGGAGCCGAGGCGGTCGAGCCAATGGCGGCCGCGCGTGAACTCCTCGGGCAGTGCGATATTGGCGAGATCGCCGGTGACCGCGATATGGTCCGGCGCCTGCTGCTTCAGATCGGCGACGATCTTGTCCAGCACGGCGCGATCATGGATGAAGCGCCGCCAGCGCCACCAATTGACGTAGCCGGTGGCCCGCTTGCCGATAAGCTCGCTCCAGCGCGGCTTAGGCAGCGGCGCCAGATGCGGGTCGGAGAGATGGGCGAGGGTGAAAGGCATATGCAACGTAAAGCATGTCATTGCCCGGCTTGTCCCGGCAATCTCGCTTGGGAGAGTGCAGAGCCAACCTAAGCGGGGTCACACCGAAAGTCGGGCAAGCCCGGTAACGACAAGATCGCTACGAGCTCCCGATCAATATCCCGGCGATGAACACCAGCACGCCGCCGACCACCACCTGGAACGCCGCCTGCAGGAACGGCGTGTCCATGTAGCGCGTGCGGATCCAGGAAATAATCGCCAGTTCGATCGCGACCACGACGATCGAAACGGCCGTGGCGGTCCAGAAGTGCGGGATCAGGTAGGGCAGCGTGTGACCGAGCCCGCCGATCGCGGTCATCAGGCCGCACACCGTGCCGCGCAGCCAGGGCGTGCCGCGCCCGGTGAGCGAGCCGTCGTCGGACAGCGCCTCGGCAAAGCCCATGGAGATGCCGGCGCCGACCGAAGCGGCCATGCCGACCAGGAAGGTCGCCCAGGTATTGTGGGTGGCGAAGGCCGCGGCAAACAGCGGCGCCAGCGTCGACACCGAGCCGTCCATCAGGCCGGCGAGGCCCGGCTGCACGTATTGCAGCACGAACATGCGGCGCGCGGTCTCGTCCTCCTTCTCGCGCGCGCCCTTGGTGAGGATCGTCTGGCTGAGCTTGTGCGCCAGCGATCTCGTGGCCGGCTTCGGCCTCGGCGAGCTTGACCAGCAGTTCGCGCACCGAGGCGTCGCGCGCGGTTTCCGCCGCCTTGCGGTAGTAGCGCTCGGCCTCGTATTCCATGTTCTCGGCGAACTTGCGCACGTCCTCCAGACCGAGCGGCCGCATCAGCCAGAGCGACGACTTGTGATGGATGAAGCCCTTCACGTCCTGGCGGCGGATCAGCGGCAGGTAGTCGCCGAATTTCTTGCGGTAGAGGTCGAACAGCCAGGTGCGGTGGGTGACCTCCTCCTCCGCCATCTCGTCGAACACCTTGGCGGAGGAGGGGAACTGCTCGCGCAGGCCCTCGGCGAAGCCGCGGTAGATGCGGCTGTCCTCCTCCTCGTTGGTGATGGCGAGCGCCAGCACTTCCTGCTCGGTCAGGTCGGAAAATTTCTTCACAGGGCCCCTCTGGTCGTCGGCGGGCGGGTGGATTTCATATATTAGAGCATTCTAGTCTTGAAAGGGTCCCGTTTGACATCGTTCGTGAAAGCCATGCCATTGCAACGCCTGCGCCGCGCGCTTGAGCCGCTGATCCGGCGGGTGTTGCATGTCTACTGGCGGTTCTCGCGCGCAGCGACCTTGGGCGTGCGCGCGATGGTGATCGACGGCCGAGGCCGCATCTTCCTGGTCAAGCACTCCTACGTGGCTGGCTGGCAATTGCCGGGCGGCGGGGTGGAGACCGGCGAGACTTTCCTTAAGGCGATGGCGCGCGAGCTAGTCGAGGAGGGCAATATCCTGATGACCGCGCCGCCCGTGCTGCACGGCATCTTCCTCAACCAGCGGGTGTCGCGGCGCGACCACGTGGCGCTCTACATCGTGCGCGAATTCCGCCAGGACAGCCCGCCGCAGCCCAATTACGAGATCGTCGAGCACGGCTTCTTTGCGCCCGACGCGCTGCCGGACGGCACCACGCCGCGCCACCCGCGCGCGCATCGCCGAGGTGCTCGGCGGCGCGGCGGTGAGCGAGGTGTGGTGAGTGGCGTTTAGGGGGGCGAAGGTTCGCTCGGCTTCTTGTTCTTGAAATAAGGCTCGACCTCGCCAGTGAGCTTGATCGTCAGCGGGTTGCCGAAGCGGTCCTTGGCGTTGCCGGCGGCGACCCGGATCCACTCTTCGCTCACGCAATATTCCTCGACATTGGTCTTCTCGACGCCCTTGAAGCGGATGCCGACGTCGCGCGCCAGCGCTTGCTCGTTGAAATAGGGGCTGCGCGGGTCGTTGGAGAGCCGGTCGGGTGGCGTGTCGGACATCTTGAAGAGCCTTTCGGATTCGGGTGGGGGCCTTTGTAGCACTGTCATCGCAAAATCGCTCTTGACTCTATTCCTATAGGAATATATACAGCATCCATCCCATCCACTCGAGGGCGTTGTCATGAGACGTCATGACAGCGGGGTGGGATGCGGCGCCCGCGGGCGGGGGATGAAACGTACCCCCCGCACCCGGGCGGCGCCGGGGCTCCGCCCGGCGGCCACTACGAGCCGCCCGCGAGGAGCTCGCTGACGGCGGGCCGTTGAGGCTTGCCCGAGGCTCGCAAGGAGCGGCCACCCAGAAGGGGTCGCAACTCAGAGCCGGAGGCAAGGCGAAACGGAACGTCAGAAAGCGCGGCCCGGCGCCGGAAGGAGAACGCCGCCGTGGAGCGCCGAGAGGCGCCCGCATCCTTCACAAGAGGATGCGGCACGACGGAAGACTGGTGCGCCGCTTGGCGCTCCACCCCCTCGGCATTTTGCGCGGGGAAGAGAGGGGAAGACGGCGTACCCGGCGCCGCAAAGAATACGGGCGATGACGCGCGCTTGAATAAATCTTGGCTGTTTGACAATTAAATCGGTGATAGACGGGCTGTGAGCGAGTTGCGGTGAGGCAAATCATGCCGGACAAAAATTGGCTCCCCGCCGCGGTGCGCGCCGCTGCCATTGACCGGAAACTGAAATCCGGCGAAGCGCTGTTCCGGCTCGGCGACAAGACCGCCGGATTTTTTGAAGTCGTTGCCGGCCGCGTGCGGATGGCGCGCGTCGACCGCGCCGGCCATGAAGTCATTCTCTACGTCGCCGGCCCGGGCGAGACTCTCGCCGAGGCGTCCTTGTTCTCGCCGGCCTATCATTGCGACGCCATCGCCAGCAGCGATGCGCTGGTGCGCATCTATCCGAAACCGGCGGTGCTGGCGGCATTCGAGAAAGACCGCAAGGCCGCGCAAGCCTTCAGCGCGACGCTGGCCCATCAGGTGATGAACCTGCGCACGCGCATCGAGCAGCGCAATATTCGTTCCGCGCGCGAGCGCGTCCGTCATTTTCTTGCCCTCAACGCCGGCGCCGACGGCCGCACGATCGATCTTGGCGGCACGCTGAAGGATCTTGCCGCGGAGCTGGGGCTGACCCACGAAGCGCTCTACCGCACGCTGGCCGCGCTCGAGCGCAGCGGCGAAATTAAGCGGGCGAGGGGAAAGATCACGCTTACGCGTACGCGCAAAGGCGGCTAGCCGAACCGCGCGCGGTCGTGTGGCGCGGCGAAGTCGAGCTGCGGGCCGACCGGCACGATGCCGGTCGGGTTCACCTGCCGCTGGCTGCCGTAATAGTGCCGCTTGATCTGCTCAAGGCTCACGGTTTCGGCCACGCCCGGCACCTGGTAGAGATCGCGCACGTAGTTCGACAGGTTCGGATATTCATAGATGTGCCGCCAGTTGCACTTGAAGTGCGAATAATAGACTGCATCGAAGCGGATCAACGTGCAGAACAGCCGCCAGTCGGCTTCGGTAATGGTGCTGCCGGCGAGATAACGGTGCTGCGACAGAAGCTGTTCCATTTCGTCGAGCGTGTCGAACACATTGCGGAACGCCGTTTCGTAGGCGGTCTGCGAGGTCGCGAAGCCGGCGCGATAGACGCCGTTGTTGATGTTCGGATAAACCAGATCGTTGATGCGGTCGATTTCGGGGCGCAATTTTTCCGGATAATAATCGGTGTGGATATTGGTGAAGGCGTTGAACGCCGAATTGAGCATACGGATGATTTCCGGCGACTCGTTGTTGACGATCGTCTTGCGCTGCTTGTCCCACAGCACCGGCACGCTGACGCGGCCCGAATAGCGAGGATCGGCCAGCAGATAGATTTCGCTGAGCTTGCTCTTGCCGTTGACCTGGTCGCCGCTCGAGCCCTCGTCCTTGTTGAAGGTCCAGCCGTCCTTGAGCATGTCGGGCGAGACGGTCGACATCGAGACGACGTTTTCGAGGCCCTTCAATTTGCGGAAAATGACAGTTCGGTGCGCCCAAGGGCAGGACAATGAAACGTAGAGGTGGTAGCGGCCGGCCTCGGCGGCAAAGCCGCCTTCGCCGGAGGCGCCGGCGCTGCCGTCGGGGGTGACCCAATTGCGGAAACGGGTGGTCGGCCGGATAAATTGGCCGTCTTTGGTGCGAACGCCGTCCTGCTGCCAAACGCCGTCAACCAGATATCCCATGCCGATAACCTCCGCCTTTGCCGCTATCATCTAGGCGATTGGGGCGCAAATCGCCACGGGCGATGGACCTTGATCGGCCTAAGTGCTAATCGGCACCGCCTAGCGGGCCGGACATGTGTCCGTTCTGGCGCCGGCGGTTTTGGGGTCATGAGCGAGCTTGCGCTGACAATCCTGCCGGAAACAGCCGACGACGCGCTGGCGATCGTGCGGTTGCACGAGCGCACCTTCGGCCCCGGCCGCTATGCGCGCAGCGCCTATCGCATTCGCGAGGGCCGTGGGCATGTGCTCGAGCTGTCGTTTACCGCGCGCATTGGTTCGCTGCTGGTCGGCTCGGTGCGGCTGACGCCGATCTGTATCGACGAGACCCCGGCGCTGCTGCTGGGGCCGCTCACGGTCGAGCCGCCGTTTCGCAGGCGCGGCGTCGGCTCGGCGCTGATCGAGCGCGCGATGAAGGACGCCAAAGCCGCGGGGCATCCATTGGTGGTGCTGGTCGGCGACGAGCCTTTTTACCGCAAGTCCGGCTTCAAGCGCATCCCCAAGGGCCAGGTGAAAATGCCGGGTCCAGTCGACCCGGCGCGCTTGCTGGTGGCCGAACTCGCGCCCGGCGCCTTCGCCGGCGTGAAAGGCACTATCCGGCCGGATTGGGACGTGGCCTAGTGGAGCGGGGGTTCCGCGGTGGTTTTCAGTAGCCTGGTCTTCGTCTGCTGTTTTCTGCCATTGGTCACCGCGGCCTATTTCCTCAGTCGCTCTTCCTGGCGCAATCCCGTTCTGGTCGCCGCCAGTCTGCTGTTCTACGCCTGGGCCGGAATTTACGCGACGGTTCTGGTGGTCGGCCTCATCGTCGCCAATCTGTTGTTCGGCCGCATGATCGATGCGCGTGAGGACCGCGCCCGCCGCACCGTGCTGGTCGCCGCGCTCAGCTTCAATCTGCTGATCTTCGTTGTCTTTAAATATTCCGGCTTTCTGCTCGAAAACGTTAACGGCGGGCTCGCGCTGGTGAGCAGCGCGCGCGTGCCGGTCTGGCCGATCGTGCTGCCGCTCGGCATTTCGTTCTTCACCTTCCACATCATCTCCTATCTCGTCGATGTCTACCGCCGTCGCGTTCCGGCGCAGCCATCGGCCAGCGCCTTCGCGCTCTACATCGTCAATTTCCCGCAGCTGATTGCCGGCCCGATCATCCGCTATCGCGAGATTGCCGATCAGCTCGGCGCGCGGCCGGTGCGCTTTGCCGATATCGACGCCGGCGTGCGGCGCTTCACCGTCGGTCTGGTCAAGAAGCTGCTGATCGCCGATCCGATCGGCGGGCTGGTCGACCAGATTTTCGCGGTGTCGCCCGACCAGCTCACCAGCGGCACGGCCTGGCTCGGCATCGCCTGCTACACGCTGCAGATCTATTTCGACTTCTCCGGCTATTCCGACATGGCGATCGGGCTCGCCCGCATCTTCGGCTTCCGCTTCCCGGAGAATTTCGACTACCCCTATGCCGCGGCCTCCATGCGCGAGTTCTGGCGGCGCTGGCACATGACGCTGTCGGCCTGGTTCCGCGACTACGTCTACGTTCCGCTCGGCGGCAACCGGCGCGGCGTCTGGATCACCGCGCGCAATCTGTGGATCGTGTTCTTGCTCGCGGGCGCCTGGCACGGCGCCAGCTGGAATTTTATCGTCTGGGGCTGTGGCAGGGCCTGTTCCTCTCGCTCGAACGGCTGCCAGCGGTCGAGGCGGTGTTCGCGCGTCTGTCGCAACTCGTCCGGCACGCGTATGTGATCTTGGTGGTCTTGCTGGGTTGGGTGTTCTTTCGCTCCCCCGATCTGCATTTTGCATTCGGCTATCTCGAGCGAACTCGTCGGCCTTGGCGCGAGCCCCGATGGCTTGCCGCTGATCGTCCATCTCTCGGCGCCGATGGCGACGCTGATTGCCGCCGCTGGCTGCATAGCGTTGCCGCTGTGGCCGCGCCTGCGTGCCGCGCTCGAGTGGATGAATGACGGAGGCGTCGCCGCCGATGTGTGCCGTGCGGCGTTGGTGGCGGCCGCCATGGTGTTGGTGCTCGGCGTCATGACGGGCGAGCACTACAGCCCGTTCATCTATTTCCGGTTCTGATGCCATGGCCATGCGAACCATCACGCGACCGCTGGCCGTCATCGTCTTCGGGCTCTTGTGTCTGCTGCCACTGGCGGCGAGCACGGGCGATTGGCTGTGGCCCTGGCCGCATGAAAGGCCGGCGGTGCCGCGCCTATCGTTCCCGGATCGGCTGAATCTTTCGGTGCTCGGGCAGTTCGACCGATGGTTCGTCGACCGCGCGCGTCGTCACTTGCCGCTGCTGGAGGTGAACGCCGCCTATCAGGTCGGCGTTCTGCGTCGGTCCACCAATCCGACGATCGTGTTCGCTCCCGACGGATGGATCTTCTACACCGACGATGTCGACAACCCGGGCAGCATGGCGAATTTCCGCGGCAAGGTGCAGTTTTCGGAGGCCGACGTCCGCAAGCTCGACGCGCATCTTACCGCCATGCGCGACGCGCTGTCGGCCTGCGGTGTTCCGCTTATGGTCGCCGTCGCGCCGAACAAGCAAAGCATCTACGGCGCTCATTTGTCCGACGGCGCCCAGCCGCCGACGGCGCTCGATGATCTGTTGCCGCGCCTGACGCCGCCGGCGCGCGCGCTGCTGCTCGATCTGCGACCGCCGTTGCTGGCGGCCAAGGCGCACGAAAGCATGCCGCTCTACTTCAAGACCGACTCGCACTGGAACGAATTAGGCGCGTTCTACGCCTATCAGGCGATCGTCGCGGCTTTGGCGAAGACGATGCCGGTTGCCAATGTCCCGCTCGCCGCGCTCGACCGGTTCACGCTCGGCTCTGGGCCGCATACCGGCGATCTGGTCAACAGCCTGTCGGCGAAGCGGTGGTTGACCGACACCGAGATCACACTGCGCCGCAAGGTCCCGCCGGAGGTTCCGGCGGGCGCCGGGCGAATAGTATTGATCGGAGACTCGTTTTCGAAGCGTTTAGAGCCGTACTTTTCAGCGCATTTTTCCAGCGTTCAGTTCGTCCGCTTCGACACAATCGGCGACGCGCTGGCGGGACCGGCAAGGCCGACCGTCGTGCTGGTCGAGGTCGTCGAACGCTATCTGCCCCTGCTCGTCGCCGACAGCTTCGATTGGACGCGCTTCTGCCGGCAGTGAGCGGCTAGCGGCCTTCTCTCGCCCAGGTCGCGGCGAGCGAACCGATCAGCAGCAACAGCCCGATCAGCCCGGCAAAGATCGGCAGCACGCCGATGCCGCGCACGACACTCACGTCGCGCATCTTCAGGCCGATCCAATCCTCGCCTTTGAACGTGGTCGAGGTGCGCACCGGCACCACCCGCGGTACGTCGAGCGTATGGCCGTTCGCCAACCGCCGTGCGTCGCCGCCGGTAGCGGTGGTGAGTGCGTTCAATACGTCGGTGGTTGACGTCACTTCGGCAAATTCACGCGGGTTGGCCGGTCCGACATTGGCAAGCGCGGTGAGCTTGCCGTCGGTCGCGCGCCAGAGCCCGAGCTCGTTGGCGGTGACCTCCGAACGCCACACACCCGGTTCGACCGGTTGCAAATTGAGCGTGCGGCTGGCGCCGGTCGGCGACGTGAGCGTCACTTCGCTGACGGTGTCGGCCATGGTCTGGCGCTGCACGGTGATGGCATGGCCCTTGACGATCAGGCGCAGCGATTCTTCTTCCAACTCGGGCTGCTTCATCAACCAATGCGACAGCCGCCGCAGCAGGTCGAGATGCGGCCCGCCGCCTTCGTAGCCGCGCGCCCACAGCCAGATGTGGTCGGACAAGAGCAGTGCCACGCGGCCTTCGCCTTCGCGCGCCAGCACCAAGAGCGGCTTGCCATCGGGGCCCTGCATCACACTGGTGCCGGTGGTGCGCTTGGTATCGACCAACCGGAACCATTGGCTCCAATGCGGCGGATCGCTTTGCGAGCCCTCCAGGCCGCGCGTTACCGGATGGCGCTTGCCGGCCTCGGTGAGCGCCGCCTGGAACGGCTGCTCGGTGACGTCGCCGCTCGGCTCCGCCGGCAGGATCACGTCGAGCGGCGTACGCCAGATGCTGGTCGGGCTGGCGTAATCGGGACCGGCGGCGATCATCACGGCGCCGCCATCGCGCACATATTTGGCGATGTTGTCGAAATAGATCATCGGCAGCACGCCCTGCCGCGCGTAGCGGTCGAAAATAATGAGCTGGAATTCGGAGATCTTCTGCTGGAACAGCTCGCGGGTCGGAAACGCAATCAGGGAAAGCTCGTTGATCGGCGTGCCGTCCTGCTTTTCGGGGGGTCGCAGAATGGTGAAATGCACCAGGTCGACCGAGGCGTCGGATTTCAGCAGATTGCGCCAGGTGCGCTCGCCGGCGTGCGGCTCGCCCGACACCAGCAGCACGCGCAGCTTGTCGCGCACGCCGTCGATCGAGATCACCGCGCGGTTGTTGACTTGGGTAAGCTCGCCGTCGAGCGACGAAGCCTCGACCTCGACGATGTTCTGCCCCGCGTGCGGGATCGGTACCTTGACGCTGATGTCGGTGTGCACGGTGACGACGCGTTTTTCCAGCACTTCGCCGTCGCGCCGCACGGTGACTTCCGCCGCGCCGACCTTGGCGCCTTGATCCTCGATGCGGAAGCCGATGATCTGCGATTGTCCGACAATGCCGAAGCGTGGCGTCTTTGTGAGCACCACACGGCGGTCGATTTCGTCGCGGTGACCGGTGATCAGCGCATGCAGCGGTGCGGCAATGCCGAGCACTGCCGCATTGGCCGGCACGTCGTGCACGCGGCCGTCGGTGATCAGGATGGCGCCTGCGACGCGGTCGGGCGGCACGTCGGAAAGCGTCGCGGACAGGGCCGAGAATAGCCGCGTGCCGTCGGTCTCGCCGTCCGCCGCGCCCGCTTCCGCGACGCGTACTTCCAGGCCGGGAATGCGTTTGAGTCGCTCGACCAGCGTTGCCCGCGCGGCTTCCGTCTGCGCGTTACGATCGCCGAAATTCTGGCTTGGGCTCTTGTCGACGATGACGGCGGCGACCGAGGGGATCGGATCGCGGTCCTCGCGCGTGAACGATGGGTTGGCGAGCGCCAGCACCATCAGTCCAAGCGCCAGCGCGCGCATCGGCGCGCCGCGGCTGCGCGCCAGCAGCAATACGACCGAAATCAGGAATGCCGCGCCGAAGGCCGCCCACACAACGTAGGCCGGCACCAGCGGAGCGAATGAGACGCCGAGATTCAAATCGAGCTCCTACTGACCCAGCCGCTCGAGCAGCGCTGGGATATGCACCTGGTCGGTCTTGTAGTTGCCGGTGAGCGCGTACATCACGATGTTGACGCCGGCGCGGAAGGCGAATTCGCGCTGACGCGGCTCACCCGGCACCAGCGGCAACATCGGCTGGCCGTCCGGGCGCATGGCCCAGGCGCCGGCGAGATCGTTCGAGGTGATCATAATCGAGGACACGCCGTCGCCGGCGCGCGCCGGGCGGTTGACGTCTTCCTCGGCCTCCTCCGGCAGCGCCTCGACCCAGAGCTGGCCGGTTGTGAAGCGGCCCGGGAAGTCGCGCAGCAGGAAGAAGGTCTTGGTGAGCACGTGATCGCGCGGCACCGGCTGAAGTTCAGGGACGTCGAGCGAGGACAGGATCGAGCGCAGCGCGACCATGCCGGGTCCTTGCATCTCGCCTCCGGGCCCGGGCGGCGCGTCGATGGCGTCGCGGGTGTCGAACAAAACAGTGCCGCCGCGCTTCATGTAGGTGTCGATGCGGTCGAGCGCCGTCTGCGAAGGCTTCGGCGCGCTCGCCGATACCGGCCAATAGATCAGCGGGAAAAAGGCGAGTTCGTCACGCGCCGGATCGAGCCCGATCGGCTCGCCGGCTTCCAGCGCGGTACGTTGCGCCAGAAACAGCGTGAGGCCTTGCAGGCCAGCTTTACTGACCGCGTCGACATCGGCATCGCCGGTGACGATGTAGGCGAGCCGTGTTTGCATCGTCGCCTTCATGGCGAAGTCTTGCTGTTGCGCTGACAACTGCGGCGCTTGCTGTTGGGCCGGCTGCGCCTGCACGGGATGCTGCATTGAAAGCGTGCTCAGCAGGCCCGCCGCCAGCAACGTCGTCGCCACGCGCCGGCGCGCCAGCATGCTGGCGAAGCCGCCGGACAGCGCGATCACCACCAGCGCATCGAGCATCAGCAGCGTCAGCGCGGCGAGGAAGATCGGGCCCCGCAAATCGAGCGGTTCGCCGTGACGGTAGATATCGAGGCGGGCATTGAGTGGCGAAAAATCGAGCGGCGCCGGCCGGTCGCTGGGTGCCAGCGTATTGACCGCGACCAGGCCTTCCGGCGGTCCGTAGAAGCCGGGCGGATGGTCGGCGCTGGCGCGGGCGTTGAAATTGGCAGGGATCGGTCGCGCCGTCGGCGGCGGCGGCGAGAAGGCGCCGAAGCCGTCGAGCAGGCGGGTCGCCGGTACCGCCTGGTTGGCGTGGCCGGTGGCGGCGCTGGCTTCCCCGGCGCTGTCGTTGTCGGCGGTCGCCGTCGAGTTCGCGAGCGCGACGATGCGCTTGAGCATGTCGACAAAGGTGCCCGACAGCGGCAGGTCCGACCAGCGGGTGTCGGCGGTCACGTGAAACAGCACCAGCAGCCCCTTGCCGTAGCGCTGGGCGGTCACCAGCGGCGTGCCGTCAGCGAGCGTTGCCCAGGTGCGATCGGAAAGCTGCGAATCCGGCTCGGCCAGCACTTGGCGGGTTACTGTGACATCGTTCGGCACTGCCATGCCGGCAAAGGGACCTTCGCGCGCGAACCCGGCGAGCTGCTGCGGCTTTTCCCAGCTCAGGCTGCCGCCCAAGATGCGGCCGCCACGGCGGAGCTTCACCGGCACCAAGTCGTCGTCGGTAGCGCCGGCGAGGTGCGGCCCGGCAAAGCGCACCAGCACGCCGCCATTGTCGATCCATTTGTCGAGCCGCTCGCGCGCCTCCGCGACATTGCCGACATCGGCGAGGATCAGCATCGGTAGATGCTGATCGAGGAAACGCTTCACTGCTTCGGCCGGCGCCACGCCCTCGGCCAGGCGAATATCGGCGAACGGATTGAGCGCGCGCGCAAGGTAATAGGTCGCGCCGATCAGCGGCTGAGATCGGTCGGCCGTCGAGCCGGACACGATGCCGACGGTGCGCCGGCGCCAACGCTTGTCAAGCAGTTGCACCGCGCCCGCCGAACGCTCGCCGGCAATCTCCAGCCGCGCCACGTCGTTGCGGATCTCGACCGGTAGATCAATCACCGCCTCGGCTTCAGGTGCGTCGGATCGGAACGCGAACGGCGCCTCGCCGAGCGGCAAACCTTTAAGATCGATGGCGTTGACAAAACCGGTGTCGGCGCCGCCGATTTGTGCGCGCAGCACTTTCACCGTCAGCGCGCCCGCCGCGTTGTCGGCGGCGGCAAGCGCGTGCGGGACCGGAAGGCCGCCCACCACCACGGTGAGCGGATGACCGCCAATAATGCGCTGCAAGCCGGCGATGAATTCGCTGCCTTTGCCGAGATCGACGCCGTCCGAGAGCCAGACGATCTCGACGCCCGGCGAGGTTTTGAGGAAGCGTTCGATCAAGGGCAGCGCCTCGGTGCGGTCGACAGTGTAAGGCTTCGGCTTGATCTGCTTGATCTGCACGCGCGCGGCGCCGGCAATCTGCAATGAAAGATCGTGCGCGGTTTCCGACAGTGGCAGCAGCGCGACGCCGCGATTGTCGGCATCGGCGCGCGCCAGCAATTCGTCGGCCGTGCGCAGCCGGGCGTCCCAGGAGGCGGCCGCGCCCCAGCCGTCGTCGAGCATGACCAGGAGGGGTGCTGCCGGGTTCGAGGTAGCGAGCGGCGGGTTCCACAACGGACCGGCAGCCGCGATGATGACCAGCGCGGCCAGCGTCAGCCGCAGCAAAATGAGCCACCACGGCGTGCGCGAAGGCGTTTCCTCTTTGGGCGCGATCTCGAACAAGAGCCGGGTGGGCGGGAAACTGATGCGGCGCGGACGCGGCGGCACCAGCCGCAGTAGCCACCACAAGACCGGCAGGCCGAGCAGGCCGAGCAGCACCAGCGGCTGCGCGAAGCCGAGCGGCAAAGAACCGAACAAGGGGCCGATCACGCCACTCTCCCGTGAAGCGTCGGCGTGTGGCGGCTGCCGACCGACGTGGTCTGCATATGGGTGCCCATGCGCGAATGCAGCACGAGCAGCAATTCGCTGGCCGGCCGATCGGTGCGGTGGATCGCGAAGCTCCAGCCCAGCCGGTCGGTCTCGGCGCGGATTTGCCCGCGGTGGCGCGCCACCAGGCCCTGGTAGTCGTTGCGCCAGGTCTCGGCGCGGCCGGCGGTGACGGAGCCTGCGCCTTCCGGCTCGATGAATTCGACGCGGCCCGAATAGGGGAAGCTCTCCTCGGCCGGATCGACGATCTGCACCACGTGGCCATGCGCGCCGGTGGCGGAAAGCTGGGCGATCGTCTGCTGTACCTCGCCGATCGGGCTCCACAGGTCGGACAACATCACGATTTCGGCGAGCGGCGAGGGTGAAAACGACATCGGCAGGCTGGCGCGTTCCAGCGGATCGTGCAGGATTGCCTGCGCCATTTTTTCGATCACGTTGCGGCTGGCGGTCGGACGCATCAAGCCGGGAATGCCGACCCGCTCGCCGCCCTGCACGAGCACTTCCGCCAAAGCAAAGGCGACCACCAGCACGCGTTCGAGTTTGCTGTCGGTAACCAGCGCGGAGGCAAAGGCCATCGACGGCGAACGGTCGGGCCAGATCCAGACAGTGTGCGAGGCTTCCCACTCGCGTTCGCGCACGTAGAGATGATCGTCACGCGCTGAGCGCCGCCAATCGACGTTGGATGCCGGTTCGCCCGACATGAAGCGCCGGTATTGCCAGAAATTCTCGCCCGGGCCGGCGCGGCGGCGGCCGTGTAGCCCGTGAATGACAGTAGCAGCGACCCGGCGCGCTTCGAGGATGAGCCGCGGCATCGCATCGGCGAGCATGCGGCCGCTGCCGGTTGCCTGCCGTACCGCGGTCGCCTCGATATCGCTGAGCCTAGGCTCGGCCATCTGGACTATCCGATGCGCGCTTTCAGCCGCCCGATCACGTTCGGAATGGTTTCGCCTTCCGCGCGGGCGGCAAAGGTCAGCGCCATGCGGTGCTTGAGCACGGGTTCGGCCAGTTCGAGTACGTCGTCGACCGACGGCGCGAAGCGGCCTTCGAGCAGCGCGCGGGCGCGTACCGCCAGCATCAGCGCCTGGCTAGCGCGCGGGCCGGGGCCCCAGGAAATCAGCTTGCCGATATCGCCGGCTTCCGGGCCGGGACGCGCCGAGCGCACCAGCTTCAGGATCGCTTCCACGACCGACTCGCCGACCGGTAGCCGGCGCACCAGCCGTTGCGCGGCGATCAGATCGTCGGCCGTCATCGCCGCCTTGGCGCGGGTTTCATCCGCGCCAGTGGTGTCGAACAAGATTTTGCGTTCGGCCTGCAGGTCCGGATAATCGACGTCCACTTCCATCAGGAAGCGATCGAGCTGTGCCTCGGGCAGCGGATAGGTGCCTTCCTGCTCGAGCGGGTTTTGCGTCGCCAGCACGTGGAACGGCTTGGGCAGATCGTGGCGCGCGCCGGCGACCGTCACGTGCTGCTCCTGCATCGCTTGTAGAAGAGCGGATTGGGTGCGTGGGCTAGCGCGGTTGATCTCGTCGGCCATCAGCAATTGCGCGAATACCGGGCCGGCGATGAAGCGAAAGCTGCGTTTGCCGCCCGGGCTTTCCTCCAGCACCTCGGTGCCGAGGATGTCGGAGGGCATCAGATCGGGTGTGAATTGCACGCGGCGGGCGTCGAGGCCGAGCGCGATGCCCATGGTGTCCACCAGCTTGGTCTTGGCGAGGCCGGGCACGCCGACCAGCAGCGCATGACCGCCGGACAGCACGGTGACCAGCGCGCGCTCGACCACGACGTCCTGGCCGAAGATCACCGAGGTAATGGCGGCTTTCGCAGCGCGCACGTGGGCGGCGGTCAATTCCGCCGCGCGCACGATCATATCTTCCAGTTTTTCAAGGCTTTCGCCGCTTGCCGACGCCATGGTTCCGGTTCCTTTCGTCGCTCGCCTTTAGACAAGTTGGGAGCTATGCAACAAACGCACCAGAGGCGAATTTTGTGCGCCAACTAAAGCGAATCTGCCGCATTCTGTGGTCAAGCTTACGCTATCTTCCGCCGCCTGCAGGATAGAGTCACAAAGTTGCGAACAGGCCGGAGCCGGCCCGAATAACGTAGGGAAACAATGGCGAAGACAGGGCAGGGAGGGCTGGAAGGGATCGCGGCATCGCTGCCCCGCGAAAACCGCGGTTTGCCGCCCGTGGAGCGCTGGAATCCGCCGTTTTGCGGCGATATCGACATGCGGATCGCCGCGATGGTACCTGGTTCTACCAGAAGACCCCGATCGGAAGGCCTGCTTTGGTCAAGCTTTTCGCCTCGGTTTTGAAGCGGGAGGGCGACAAATATTTCCTGGTCACCCCTGTGGAGAAGGTCGGGTTAATCGTCGAAGACGTCCCATTCCTCGCCGTCGAGCTTAAAGTCGAGCAGGATGCTCGGGGGCAAGTTCTCAATTTTAGGACAAATGTCGACGATTGGATCGCGGCCGGTCCGGGTCATGCGCTTCGCTTCGAGCAGCAGGCCGAAAACGGCGGCCTGAAACCCTATCTGCACGTCCGCCGCGAGCTGTGGGCCAAGGTGACGCGCGCGCTGTTCTACGATCTGGTCGAACTCGGCGAGGAACGCGTGGTGCAAGGCAAGGCGATGTTCGGCGTCGTCTCGGACGGCGAATTTTTTGCGATGGCGGAAGCCAGCGCCGTTCGGGAGTTTGCTTGATGCACGGCGCGGGGGCGGCGCAAGCGATGACGGCGGATGAATTCTTCGCCCGCGGCCGCGCGCGGCTCACGCTCGACGTGCCGGCCGGCATAACCGATCCAGCCGTCACGCCGGCGCACGGCGACCATGTCGCCGATCCTGTGATGGAGAAAATCGCCGCGGTGCGGCCGATCCGTCCGGCGGCGGTGCTGGTGCCGATCGTCGATCATCCCGAGCCGACAGTGCTGCTGACCCAGCGCGCCCAGCATTTGCCGGATCACGCCGGACAGGTGTCGTTTCCCGGCGGCAAGATCGACAAGAGCGACGACAGTCCGCTGGCCTCCGCCTTAAGAGAAGCGGAAGAGGAAATCGGCCTGGTGCGCAAATTCGTCGAGCCGCTCGGCTATCTCGATCTCTACATGACCACGCTCGGCTACCGCATCGTGCCGGTGGTGGCGCGGGTGAAGCCCGGCTTTTCGCTCACCCTCAACACCAGCGAGGTGGACGCCAGTTTCGAGGTGCCGCTCGCCTTCCTGATGGATCAGAATAATGTCCAGCGCCATTCGCGCGACTGGCAGGGCATGACCCGGCATTATTACGCGATCACCTTCGGCGAGCGCTACATTTGGGGCGTGACCGCTGGTATCCTGCGCAATCTGCACGAACGGATTTATCGATGATTCGCATAGGCTTCACTGAAGTCGTTCTGTTCCTGGCGCCGTTCGTGCTCTACGCGGTGTTCCTGTGGGCGACCAAGGCCGGCGTGATGCATCCGGATTCCTGGCCGATCTCGCGCATCGCTTCGCTCGCCATCGCCGCGCTGTTGCTGGTCATCGGCAGCTTCATCTATTTCGCGCATTTCACCGGCGCGCCGCCCGGCTCGACTTATGTGCCGGCGCATATGGAAAACGGCAAATTCGTCCCGGGGCAGACCAGGTGACGGCCGGCGCGACCTCGCGCAGCCTCACCGGCGCGGCGTGGCTGAGCGCGGGCGCGCTGCCGCGCCTGCTCGGCGTGCTCGACGGCAATGGCGAGGAAGCGCGCGTGGTCGGCGGCGCGGTGCGCAACGCGCTCATCGGAATGCCGATCGCGGAAATCGACGTCGCCACCACCGCGGTGCCGGACGAAGTGATCAAGCGCGTCACCGCCGCCGGCTTCAAGCCGGTGCCCACCGGCATCGAGCACGGCACCATCACCGTGGTCATCGACAAACATCCGTTCGAGGTGACCACGCTGCGCCAGGACGTGGAGACCTACGGACGCCACGCCAAGGTCGCCTTCGGCCGCGACTGGAAGACCGATGCCGAGCGGCGCGACTTCACCATCAATGCGCTGTCGGCCACGCGCGACGGCGCGGTCTACGATTATGTCGGCGGGCTCGACGATTTGGCGGCGCGGCGCGTGCGCTTCATCGGCGATCCGGGAAATCGCATCGCGGAAGACTATCTGCGCATTTTGCGCTTCTTCCGCTTTCATGCCGCCTATGGCGCCGGCGGCCATCCGGACGCCGAAGGCATCGCCGCCTGCATCGCCGGCCGCGACGGCTTAAGCCAATTGTCGCGCGAACGCGTGCGCATGGAATTGATGAAGCTTCTGGTCGCGGTCCATGCGGTGCCGACGTTGATCGCCATGACCGACGCCGGTCTGCTGCTGCGCGTGCTCGGCGGCATCAGTTACCTCGCCTCGTTCGAGAACATGGCCAAGGTCGAAGCGGCGATCGGCGTGGCGCCCGACCCGGCGCGCCGGCTCGGCGCGCTCGCCGTCGCGGTGGCGGAGGACGCCGAACGGCTGTGGCAGAAGCTGCGGCTGACCAACAACGAGCACGAGCGGCTGGCGTCGATGGCGGAAGGCTGGCGGCGGATCTCGCCGGCTTTAAGCGAGCAGGCTTCGCGCGCGCTGCTCTATCGGCTGGGACCGGAGCCCTTCACCGATCACGCGCTGCTCGGCTGGGCGCGCTCGCAGGCGAGCGCGAACGATGAGGCCTGGTGCGCGCTGGCCACCTTGCCCGTGCGCTGGAGCGCGCCGGCGTTTCCGCTCAAGGCGGCGGACTTCATCAAGCGCGGGGTCGAGAAGGGGCCTGCGTTCGGCGCGGCGCTGGCGGCGGCGGAGAAAGCGTGGATCGCGGCGGGGTTTCCGGATAAGACGGCCGTTCTTGGCGACATCGCCGACGCTGCAACGAAGTCGTCGTCGGCGTAACGTTTGACCTCATGAATATCCTTTCCGGCTTTGCCGACATCTCGCTGTGGCAGCTCGCGCTGGTCGCGGGCGTTGCGCTGTTCGCCTCCGTCGTCGGCGGCGTGTCGGGCTACGGCACCGGCGCGCTGATGCCGCTGGTGCTGGTGCCGCTGGTCGGCGCCGAGCCGGTGGTGCCGATCATCGCCATCTCGGCGCTGTTCAACAATACGAGCCGGCTCGCCGCCTTCCGCAAATATGCCGATTTTCGGCGCGCCGGCATCGTGCTCGCACTGGCGGTGCCGACCTGCGTGCTCGGCGCCTGGGGCTATACGCGGCTCTCCAGCGCCGGCGCTGCGCTGGTGATCGGCGGAATGCTTATCCTCAGCGTGCCGCTGCGCCGGCATTTGAAGAAGCGCGACTTCCGGGTGGGCGACGGCGGGTTGGCCCTCGGCGCGCTCGGCTATGGCGTGGTGGTCGGCGGCACCGCCGGTTCGGGCGTGATCCTGCTTTCGCTGCTGATGGCGGCGGGCGTCGAAGGCGCCGGCGTCATCGCCACCGATGCGGCGATTTCGATCGTGATCGGCGTGGTGAAGACGTCGGTGTTCGGGCTTGCGGGCGTTTTGACCGCGCAGATCGTGGCCTTCGCCTTGCTGATCGGGATCGTGGCGCTGCCGGGCGCGTTTCTCGCGCGCGCCTTTGTCGAGCGCATGCCGGTGCATGTGCACACGGCGATCCTCGACGCGGTGGTGCTGCTGGGTGGGGTGGTGATGGTGGCAGCCGCTTTACGTTAATTTATTTTGCACATGGTCTTGTCGGAAAACCGGTTCCCCCTTTTCGGGATCATGCGCTAGGGCCACTTCACCACCGGCGGCATCGAGGACAGGATCAACTCCACATTGCCGCCGGTCTTGAGACCGAAGATGGTGCCGCGGTCGTAGAGCAAATTGAACTCGACATAGCGGCCGCGGCGGACCAACTGTTCCTCGCGCTCAGCCTCGCGCCAGGGCGTCGCAAAATTCTTGCGCACCAGTTCGGGATAGACGCGCAAGAACGCACGGCCGACGTCTTGCGTGAAGGCAAACGTCTCGTCCCAATCGGTTTCCAGATAGTCGTAGAAAATGCCGCCGATGCCGCGCATCTCGTTGCGGTGCTTGAGGAAGAAATACTCGTCGCACCATTTTTTGTATTTGTCGTAGGGCGCGACGCGCGGGTGCGCATCGCAGGCCGAGCGCATGGCGGCGTGAAAGGCGATGCTGTCGGGATCGTCTTGCGTGCGGCGCTTGTCGAGCACCGGCGTCAGATCGGCGCCGCCGCCGAACCAGGCTTTGCTGGTGACCACGAAGCGCGTGTTCATGTGCACCGCCGGTACATTTGGGTTCTGCGGGTGCGCGATCAGCGAAATGCCGGAGGCCCAGAAGCGCGGATCCTCGGCGGCGCCCGGAATCTCCTTGCGGAATTCCGGCGCAAATTCGCCGAACACGGTCGAGCAATGCACACCGACCTTCTCGAATACGCGTCCGCGCATCAGCGACATGACCCCGCCGCCGCCGGGCTGGCCGGAATGATCGGTGCGGCTCCACGGCGTGCGCACGAAGCGGCCGGCGCCACGTTCCGTCAGCGGCGCGCCCGCCGGCAGCGCGTCCTCGACGGCTTCCAAGCGCCGCGCAGATGTCGTCGCGCAAACGTTCGAACCAGGCGCGTGCGCGTGTCTTGCGGGCTTCGATTTGGCTTGCGTCCATCACTTGATCCCGAGCTTGGCCTTCACCGCGTCGAGGTCGGAGGCGGTGAAGCCTTGCGTGCAGTCGCGGTCGAATTCGGCGACCGCGGCGTCGTAGGTCTTCTGCTTTTCCTGGTACAGCGGAAATTCGGTCTTGAATTTTTTTGTCAGTTCCTCGTGGCGGAGCATGCGCTGCTGGAAAGCGTTGAGCCCAGGCTCGTCGTAGCCGCCCAGCATTGGCATCTCGGCGTTGATCTGGTTCTGCAGGAACATCGCTTCGGCGGCGAGCCGGTCGATGGCCGCGACCTCGTAGTCGATCGCTGTGCCGGTGCGGTCGAGCTCTTGCGCCTTGCGCAGGCAGGCTTCCAGCGCGAGCGCGCTCATCGCTAGCTGGCCGGTCGCAACCGGCGCGCGCGCCAGCAATTCGGCCAGCAGCGGGCGCGCGGCATCGGCCTCGCTCGCGCCGAACACAAGCAACGAAGGCAGTGCCACAATGGCAATCAGGCACGATCGGATCATGGTACTGATTTTATCACCGAGGGAAGCTCCCCGTCTGCCGCAACGCTTCGCCGACCACCAGCGCCACGGCCATCGCCACGTTAAGCGAGCGCAGGCCCTCGGCGATGGGAATCCGCAGCCGGGCATCGGCAGCCGCATGGACCGCTTCCGGCACCCCGGCGCTTTCGCGGCCGAACAGCAGCACTTGGTCGGCCCGGAAGGTATGGTCGAGATAGCTATGGTCGGACGCGGTCGTCATCAGCACCAGCTTGAGCCGCTCGTCGCGCCGCCAATCCTCGAAAGCCTTGAATGAGCCATGGCGGGTGAGGGCGACCCGGTCGAGGTAATCCATGCCGGCCCGGCGGAAGGCGCGGTCGGTGACCGGGAAGCCGGCCGGCTCGATGATATGCGCCGCGATGCCGAGACAGGCGCAAAGCCGCAGAATCGTACCGGTGTTCTGGGGGATATCGGGCTCGAAGAGGGCGACCTGCATCGCTGCCGAATTTCCGGTTGTGCCCGGGTTAACCCGCTCTAGACGAACGGTTTATGCGACTAATGGGCACTGGCGCGGGCGCGCAATCAGGCTGAGTGGAAACCGGTCAGCCGCCCGGATTGCGCGCTTTTTTATATTAAAAGTGCGGTCGGACGCAAAACCGGTACCCACTTTTGCTGACCGCACTTTGTTGGGCTTGCGCAAATACCGCAAGGGTGCCAATAAAACGGCACCGCAGCGCCGTCCTGTCTCACCCAGGGCTGCCGCAACCGGTCCGCCCCGCCGCCGCGGGACTTGTCCTGCCGGCTTAAAGCCGCGGGCGGATGATTAGCCAGCCGGGGGAGAGGGCCTAAGACGTGACGACCGTGTCTTCTGCGGAGCACACGCGCCGCGATTTTCTCTATATCGCCACCGGCGCCGTCGGCGCGGTAGGTGCCGCCGCGGCCCTGGTGCCGCTGATCGCGCAAATGAATCCCGACGCCTCGACTATTGCCGCGGGCGCGCCAGTCGAAATCGATCTGGCGCCGATCGCCGATGGGCAGATCGTCAAGGTGTTCTGGCGCTCGAAGCCGATCTTTATCTTCCACCGCACCAAGAAAGAGATCGAGGAGGCGCGCAAGGTCGAGGTCGCCAGCCTGCCCGATCCGGAAGCCGACAAGGATCGCGTCAAGGAAGGCCACGATCAGTGGCTGGTTCTGATCGGCATCTGCACCCATCTCGGCTGCATCCCGCTCGCCCACCAGGGCGAATATGACGGCTGGTTCTGCCCCTGCCACGGCTCGCAATACGACACCTCCGGCCGCATCCGCAAAGGCCCGGCGCCGAAGAATCTCCCGCTGCCTCCCTACGCATTCATCTCCGACAGCAAGATCCGGATCGGCTGATCCGCGACGGATTGTTCTCAAAGGTTCGATTATGAGCGGACACTCGACCTACCAGCCGACCAATCCCGCATTGCAGTGGCTCGAGAAGCGGCTGCCGATCGGCGGCCTGATCCATTCTTCGTTCATCGCCTATCCGACGCC
This sequence comes from uncultured Alphaproteobacteria bacterium, assembly GCA_963770985.1. Lineage (GTDB taxonomy): Bacteria > Pseudomonadota > Alphaproteobacteria > Rhizobiales > Xanthobacteraceae > Pseudolabrys. Next base: position 87,759 of record CAVYRR010000009.1, read on the forward strand.
GCGCAACCTGAATTACTGGTGGACGTTCGGCGGCATCCTCTCGTTCATGCTCGGCGTGCAGATCATCACCGGCATCATCCTGGCGATGCACTACACGCCGCATGTCGATCTCGCCTTCCGGTCGGTCGAGGCGATCATGCGCGACGTCAATTTCGGCTGGCTGCTGCGCTACCTGCATGCCAACGGCGCCGCGATGTTCTTCCTCGCCGTCTACATCCACATGTTCCGCGGCATGTATTACGGCTCCTATAAGGAGCCGCGCGAAGTCTTGTGGATCCTCGGCGTGATCATCTATCTGCTGATGATGGCCACCGGCTTCATGGGCTACGTGCTGGTCTGGGGCCAGATGAGTTTCTGGGCGGCGACCGTGATCACCAATCTGTTCTCCGCCATCCCCGGCGTCGGCGACGCCATCGTCACCTGGCTGTGGGGCGGCTACGCGGTCGGCAATCCGACGCTCAACCGCTTCTACTCGCTGCACTACCTGCTGCCGTTCGCCATCGCCGGAGTGGTGGTGCTGCACGTCTGGGCGCTGCACGTGACGGGGCAGAACAATCCGGATGGCATCGAGCCGAAGTCGGACAAGGACACTGTGCCTTTCACGCCCTATGCGACCGTCAAGGACAGTTTCCTGATGGTGTGTTTCTGCATCCTGTTTGCCTGGTTTGTGTTCTACATCCCGAACTTCCTCGGCCATTCCGACAACTACATCCCGGCCAATCCGGCGGTGACGCCGCCGGAAATCGTGCCGGAATGGTATTACCTGCCGTTCTACGCGATCCTGCGCTCGATCCCGAACAAGCTGCTTGGCGTGATCGCGCTGTTCGGCTCGATCGGCATTCTCGCTTTCCTGCCTTGGCTCGACACTTCGAAGGTGCGCTCGGCGCGCTATCGGCCGCTTTACCGGCAGTTTTTCTGGCTGTTCGTGATTGCGGCGGTCGGGCTTGGCTGGCTCGGCACCAAGCCGCCGGAGGGCATCTATGTGATCCTCGCGCGCGTCTTCACGTTCTACTACTTCGCTTTCTTCCTGATCGTCCTGCCGCTGCTCGGCATCTTCGAGAAGACCAAGCCGCAGCCGAATTCGATTTCGGAATCGGTTTTGGGAGCAAAGGCGTGAGGATGATGATGAACACGCAGCGCGCCATCTTCGCCCTTGTCCTCGCCGGCTCGCTGGTCGCAATGGCGTCTCCTGCGTCCGCGCAATTGACCGAGCAGGTGCCGCCACCGCGGCAGAAATGGTCGTTCGCCGGTCCGTTCGGCAAATACGACGAGGCGCAGCTCCAGCGCGGTTTCAAGATCTACCGCGAGGTCTGCTCCAACTGCCACTCTGTGGAGATGCTCTCCTTCCGCAATCTGGCGGATGTCGGCGGTCCCGGCTTCAGCGAGGCGCAGGCCGAGGCGGTCGCGACCGAATACAAGGTCAAGGACCTCGACGATCAGGGCAATCAGATCGAGCGGGCCGGCCGGCTGGCCGATCATTTTCCGCCGCCATTCGCCAATGAACTGGTAGGCAAAGCGACCTATGGCGTCTCCCCGCCCGACATGTCGACGCTGGCCAAGGCGCGCAGCTACAGCCGGGGTTTCCCCTGGTTCTTGTTCGATATGGTTACGCAATACCAGGAGCAGGGTCCGGACTACATCGCGGCCTATATCAGCGGCTACAAGGACCCGCCGACAGGCTTCGTGGTGCCGCAGGGCGGCCACTACAATGAATATTTCCCCGGCCATAACACGGCCATGCCGCCGCCGCTGCAGCCGGGACAGGTGACCTATGACGATGGGTCGCCGCAGACCGTGGAGCAGTATTCCAGGGACGTGGCGGCCTTCCTGATGTGGGCGGCTGAGCCGCACCTCGACGCGCGCAAGCGCATCGGCTTCCAGGTGATAATCTTCCTGATCGTGTTCGCCGGTCTGCTGTACTTCACCAAGAAGAAGGTGTGGTCGGCGGTCCATTAATGCGCCACGAAATCTTTTGACGTGGGGCCCCGGAGTGCGGTCAGCAAAAGTGGGCACCGGTTTTGCGTCCGACCGCGCTCCTATTTATAAAATTGGCGCGCAATCCGGGCGGCTGACCGGTGCCCACTCAGCCTGATTGCGCGCGCGGGGCCCTTCGTTTTTTGGAAGGTTAGACGGGCATGACCAAATCCGTCCTCGGTATCATCGGCGGCAGCGGCATTTACGACCTGCCGGGCCTGGAGAACGTGCGCGAGCAGCGCATCCCGAGCCCCTGGGGTGAGCCGTCGGCGGCGCTTCGCATCGGTGACATCGCTGGCCTGCCGGTGGTGTTCCTGGCGCGCCACGACAAGGGCCACCGGCTGTCGCCCTCCGACATCAACTACCGGGCCAATATCGACGTCTTGAAGCGCGCCGGCGTCACCGACTTGGTGTCGCTGTCGGCCTGCGGCTCGTTCAAGGAGGAACTGCCGCCGGGGACGTTCGTCCTGGTCGATCAATTCGTCGACCGCACCTACAAGCGCGAGAGCTCGTTCTTCGGCAAAGGACTGGTGGCGCATGTGTCGATGGCGCACCCCGTCAGCCCGCGGCTGCGCGCGCGCATCGGCGAGGCGGCGTTGCTCGAAGGCATCGAGCCGCAGTTCGGTGGCACTTACGTCTGCATGGAAGGCCCGCAGTTCTCCACTTATGCCGAGAGTATCACCTACAAGCAGCTCGGTTATTCCGTGATCGGCATGACCAACATGCCGGAGGCCAAGCTCGCGCGCGAGGCGGAGATTTGTTACGCCACTGTCGCCATGGTGACCGATTTCGACTGCTGGCACCCCGGGCACGACGCGGTCACCGTGCAGGACATCATCAAGGTGCTGCTGGAGAATGCCGGGCACGCCAAGCGGCTGGTGGCGCGACTGGCGCGCGATTTTCCCCGCGTGCATGAACCGTGTCCGATCGGGTCTGATCGCGCGCTCGACTCAGCGCTGATCACCGCGCCCCATGCGCGCGATCCCGAGTTGATCAAGAAGCTCGATGCGGTGGCGGGCAGGGTGCTCAATCGCTGAGCGCCGGGTGCTTGCTGGCCCAAGTCCGCGGCTTTAAAGTCGATGACCCAGTGTGATGTGTAGGGTCATGAGAGAACGCCCCGGCGCAATTTTTATCGCTTGCGGCTTCGGCCTGGCGGTGTTGGCGGTCGCTTCGCTTGGTCCCTCGGCGCACGGCCAATCGGCCGATCTCGTATTGTGCGACCGGATCGCCGCCGACCCGGCCGATCCTGATAAGCCGCCGGACGTCAAAGGCGTCTCGCAGATTGCGCCGTCTGATATCGAAACCGCGATTAAATATTGCAAAATTGCGGCGGCAAAATCGCGCCGCGCGCTTTATCAGCTTGGCCGCGCCTACGCCGCTAATCGTCAAATGTCGGAAGCGCTGCGCGCCTATCGCCAGGCGGCCGACAAGGGCAGCACGTCGGCCATGGTCGAACTCGACGTCATGCTCGGAACTGGCGCGGGCGTGCCCAAGGACCAAGCCTCGGCGCGCGCGCTGTTCGAGCGCGCGGCCAAGGCCGGCAATCCGCGCGGCATCACAAATCTTGAAGCGACGAGCGGCAGCCCCCCGTCAGATCCCCGCGAGGCGAGAGCGGTGCTTGCGAAGGCGGCGGAAGCCAATTCGGCCGAAGCGCAATTTCAGCTGGGCATAATGCTTGCCGAAGGAACCGGCGGTCCGAAAGACGATGCCGCGGCGCGGGCGATGTTCGACAAGGCAGCCGCGCAAGGCCACGCCGAAGCGATGATGTGGGCGGGGGCCTTTGCGCAAATCGGACGCGGTGGGCCAGAAGATTCGCGCGCCGCAAGGTCGTATTACGAGAAAGCCGCCGCGCTCGGTAATGAAGATGCCAAGGTGCGTCTCAAGAACATGGACTGCCCCTACGTCCTCAAGGACAAGCGCGGCAACGTGATGACGCATCTCTGCTTCTAGCTTTTCCGTGTCGGGTTCACACGGCCGGCTATGCGCCGATACGGTTGCGCCGGTCGCCCGCGGTTCGCCACAGTGCGTCCGCTGCCCGCCTCCCGTTCCTGCAAGAGTGAGCCATGACGTCCTTCGACCTCGATAACGATCTGAAATCCGCGATCCGCTCGATCCCCGACTATCCCAAAGCGGGCATTATGTTCCGCGACATCACCACGCTCTTGGGCGACGCGCGCGCTTTCCGCCGCGCGGTAGACGAGTTGGTGCAGCCCTGGGCCGGCATGAAGATCGACAAGGTCGCGGGCATCGAGGCGCGCGGCTTCATCTTAGGGGGAGCGGTGGCGCATCAAGTGTCGGCCGGCTTCGTGCCGATCCGCAAGAAGGGCAAGCTGCCCCATAAGCGCGTGAGCGTCGCCTATGCGCTGGAATACGGCGAGGACATGATCGAGATGCATGCCGACGCGCTGGTCGCGGGCGAGCGCGTGGTGCTGGTGGACGACCTGATCGCGACCGGCGGCACGGCGGAAGCGGCGGTGAAGCTGTTGCGCCAGCTCGGCGCCGACGTGCTGGCGGCCTGCTTCGTCATCGACCTGCCGGACCTCGGCGGCGCCGAGCGCCTGCGCAAGCTCGACGTGCCGGTGCGCACGCTGATTTCATTCGAGGGGCATTAAGCCAAACTTACGTCAGTGCAGTTTTGCTGCGGGGCGTTCGCGCTTGCGGTGGAAGTCCACTATTTTTTCAGCCGTCGACCGGTCTAAGCGCGCAAATGAGATTTCGTATCGCCTCATATCTCCTAACGCATGGGGATTTTGCCCGGCGCTGAACTCAAGAATGATTTTGGTCGATTGCCAGGAAAGTCCAATCGATTTAGCCAAAATCAGCAGCACTTCGACGTGATCATCTTTAATTTTACGTTCGACGAAATCGGCCGGCAAGTTCGATAGCTGCGCGAGCGTGGCGACGGTCTCTTTTAGGTGGCCGGCCTTTGCATGGGCCTCCAATTTTTCGACTTGCGATTTCCACGACAACTTCTGGGATTCAACAGGCGCCCACTTGTTCTGGAATTCTTCAGGCCCCGGCGCGGCCGCGTCTTGCAGCGATCTGGCAGCGACTTTCGTTCGAATTTGGTCGGTCACGTCGTCGACGACAATATGGATGTCGCGCCGGGCGTGCGGACGCTCGGCCACAAGCTTGCTGCGAACGACGTCCGACGCAGTTTCGAGCAGTTTATCGAACAACTGCGGGGGAATATCCGGTCGTGCCCCCACGCATGCGGCAAGCAGGTCGTCGCCCTTCGAGCGATTGACCAGAGTTGCAAACCCGCCGCTGGAGAATTTGGCTCCGGCATTCTGCGCCGTGCTCCAGACTACCTGCTGATCGCCGCGCTCGACGAGAACGTCGGTGACCGCTGCGGCAAGCGCCTTTCGACGCGAGATCGCCAGCAGATGTTCCTGACTCTTGGTCTTGGCGCATCTGATCAGCGTCGCGTCGTCAAGCTGCTCGCCTTGGATGAGGACGGGAGAAGCGATATCGATGATGTCATCGCAAGCCAGGGCGCTGAGAATCTTTGGGGGCGCTTTCGAATGGGGGCCAAGGCGGATAGCGAGCAAAGCCCGCGCGGATTCCTCTATGGTCGCCACCATCCGGACGAAGACGTCGTCAATCAGGGCTATCTCATCGTCGGAATACAGATCGGCATTGACCAGGAATAAGTCTGTGAGGTGACGCACCATCTCGGCGCGCTGGGGCCCCGAGCTTTGCGCGACGGTGGTGTCGATCTCATGGAGGAAAGAGAGGCGGGCATTCATCGTTTGGAACCACGTCCTGTGGTTGGCCAAATTTGGCGGGGGAAATGACTTTTTGGTCGAACCGTGCCGATAGTGAAAATACATGCATTTTGTTTAACAATGGCTAAAGCATAATCGTTCGCATTGCCGACGAGCCGGCGCCGCTATTCGCCATGCATGGCCGCCTTATTGCGACAAGACAGCTAGTTTTGCTTCGGCCCCCAAGGGCCGCCTGGTCCTGGCGCGGGCGCGCCAGGCTCCGGTCCCCACGGTCCGGCCGCGGGTGTGGCTTGCTGCGGCGTTTCGGGCGCCCAAGGCCCATCCGCCGGCGGCTCCGATGTGGCCTCGGCTTCCTGCGGCGCTTCCAGCGCCAGCGGGCCGGGATCGTGGCCGCCGGCGAATTTCACCAGCGCCTCGACGCGCGCCTCGACCGATGGATGCGTATCGAAAATATTGGAAAAACCCTCACGCGGATTGTCGATGCACATTTCCATCACGGCGGAATTTGCGCCGGGGATTTCGCCGCGCCCCTCGATCTTGCGCAGCGCTGAGATCATGGCGTCGGGATTCTTGGTCAGTTCGACCGAGCCGGAATCGGCTAGATATTCGCGCTGACGCGACAGCGCGAAGCGGATGACGATCGACAAAATCCAGACCAGCGCGATGATCGCGACGGCTATGACGATGGCGATACCGGCGCCGCCTTTGCCGTCCTCGCGGCTGGAGCGCCGGCCGCCGCCCCAGAATACGTTCTGGAAGAAGATGCGGAACACCAGTTCGCCAAAGAACGAGATCACGCCGGCGATCACCACCGCGATCACCAGCATGCGCACGTCGCCATTGCGGATATGGGTAAGTTCGTGGCCGAGCACGGCCTCGATTTCCTGATCGTTGAGCGCGTCGATGAGGCCGCGCGTCACCGTGATCGAGTATTGCTTGTCGTTGAGGCCGGTGGCGAAAGCATTGAGCGCTTCGTCGTCGGCGATGCGCAGCGTCGGCATGGTGATGCCGCGCGAGATGCAGAGGTTTTCCAACAGATTGTAGAGTCGCGGCTCTTCGGTCCGGCTGACCGCGCGCGCGCCGGTCACCGCGTCGATCATCGACTGGTGAAATTTGTAGCCGATCAGAACCCAGATCACCGTGCCGACGGTGGCGAACGGCAGCGCCTTAACGAAATCGAAGACCGCCGCGCGGATAAGGTAGTCGAGCGGCTGGTTATCGTATGCGCTGAGCGCCTCGGCCAGCAGCGCGCCGGCGAACACCAGAACGTAGACCAGGAAGAACAGCCCGATCAGCAGCGCGATCGAGCGGCGCTTGTTCGATTGGATATGCGTGTAGAGCCCGAAGGCGGCCATTGGTGGATCGCACCTGTCTGCCCGCCCTCATGGTTCGAGACGCACTACTTCGTAGCGGTCCTCACCATGAGGGCTTAGGGAGCAGACCTTATCCTAAGGAGCTCGCGCAGCGGGCGTCTCGAAGGATGAGGTCGTGTTTCATCAGAACTTCACGCTCGGCGCTTGTTCGAGTTGCGCGCGTCCCTCACCGACGTCGAAGAACGGACGCTGTGCGAAACCGAACATGCCGGCGAACAGCGAGGCCGGGAACACCTGGATGCCGGTATTGTATTCCTGCACCGCGCTGTTGAAGAAACGGCGCGCGGCGGCGAGCTTGTTCTCGATGTCGGACAGGTCGCTCTGCAACTGCTGGAAATTCGCGTTGGCCTTCAGGTTCGGATAATTTTCGGACAACGCGAACAGTTGCCGCAACGCGCCGCTGAGCACGTTTTCAGCCGCTACTTTCTGCTCGACCCCGGGCGCGGCGATGGCGGCGTTGCGGGCCTGGATCACCGCCTCCAAAGTTCCGCGCTCGTGGGCGGCATAGCCCTTCACCGTCTCCACCAGATTGGGGATCAGGTCGTGGCGCAGCTTGAGTTGCACGTCGATGTCGGCGAACGCCTGGTTGGTCCTCTGCCGCATGGCGACGAGGCCGTTGTAGATGCTGATCGCCCAGATCACGATCACGACAATGATGCCGAGAACGACCCAGCCAGTGGTAGACATGGAACGGCTCCTGAAAGGAATTTCGACGGAACAAGCCTAGCCTAGATGGGTACGGTGCCGCCAACGGCAACCGGGTAAGGCTTAAGCAGGATTACGGTGCGTTCGCCGCATTTCGCGTAACCGCCTGATGTTGCAAAAAAAAGACCTCGGGTCTTAAGCCCGAGGTCTTTTCGTCAGACGGCTATTCGGGGGGTAAGGGGGGAGCCGCCCGACTTAATCGTGTCATCGTGTCCGCGAACAACGCCGTCGGCCGGGATTGGTTCCGGGTTCCGCAGCCGATCACCGAGACGTTATCCACAAGTGTTCCGCTGGTCTTAAGACGGTCACGATCTATCAGTTCCATGATCGCGCGAGTTCCATTCGGCCGGGGTCAATTGAAGGGGGTCTGCATGAGTTCGGTGATGATTAGGTGCCCCGTTACCCGCGAGCCGGTGTCGACCGCGATCGAGGTCGAACCGAGCGTGTTCCGCAAATTGCCGAAGGTCGCGGCGCGCATGCTCTGTCCGGCCTGCGGGCAGGAACACATCTGGGCCACGGGTTCCGCCTGGCTTGCGGATGAACCGCGGATTATCGACGGGCAGCGTCCGATCGCGGTGGCTTAGTACCTTTTGCGCATGATCTTGTCCGAAAACCGGTTCCCACCCCGGATCGAGTCCGGAGCAGGCTTTTTGGGATATTGCGCTAACCCGCTTCGCGGAAGCGCACCGCGGCTTCCAGATCGACCGACACCAGTTGCGACACGCCGCGCTCGGCCATGGTGACGCCGTAGAGCCGGTTCATGCGCGCCATGGTGATCGGATTGTGGGTGATGATCACGAAGCGCGTATCCGTCGACTTGGTCATCTCGTCAAGCAGGTCGCAGAAGCGCTCCACGTTGTGATCGTCGAGCGGCGCGTCCACCTCGTCCAGCACGCAGATCGGCGCCGGATTGGTCAGGAACACCGCGAAGATCAGCGCCAGCGCGGTCAGCGCCTGCTCGCCGCCCGACAGCAGCGAGAGCGTCGAGGGCTTCTTGCCCGGGGGCTTGGCCATGATCTCGAGGCCGGCTTCGAGCGGATCGTCGCTTTCGATCAATTGCAATTCGGCGGTGCCGCCGCCGAACAACTTCGTGAATAGGTGCTGGAAGTGCTTATTCACTTGTTCGAACGACAATAGCAGCCGCTCGCGCGCCTCGCGGTTGAGGCTCTGGATGCCCAGCCGCAGTTTCTTGATCGCTTCCACCAGGTCGTCGCGTTCGGTGGTAAGGTTGGTGTGCTGGGTCTCGACCTCGCGCAACTCTTCCTCGGCGCGCAAGTTGACCGCGCCCAGCCGCTCGCGCTCGCGGCGCAGCCGTTCCAGCTTTTCTTCGATCGCGGCGAGTTCGGGCAGCGCCTCGCCCTCCTTGATCTCGGCCAAAGCCGCGACCGCGGAGGGTTCAATCTCCAGCATGTCGCGGATTTCACGGCCGATGTCGGCAAGCCGCCGCTTGGCGCCTTCGAAGCGCTCCTCGGCGCGGGCCAGTTCCTCGCGTGCGGCGGAGGCTGCTTCCAAAGCGGCGCGGGCGTCACGGTCGGCTTCGGAGAGCGCGTTCTCGGCCTCGGCCAGGCGATCCGCGCAGGCGCGCCGCGCCGTTTCCGCGTTCGAAACCTCGCCGATCAGGCCCTTGCGTTTCTCGGCGAAAATCTGCGGCGCGTTTTCGAGTTCCGCGCGGTCGCGCTTGGCCTCAGCAATGCGCTGGTCGAGGGTGACGATCTGGTTATGCGCGCCATCGCGGCGCTCGATCCAACCGGTCTTGTCGCTGGCAAGCGTTGTCAGGCGCTTATCGGCTAATTCCGCCTCGCGCACGATCGCCTGCTGCTCGGCGCACACTTCGGCGAGCGTGGCGCGCTTGGCCGTTATGTCGTCGCGCACGGCGGCAAGCTTGCTTTCAATTTTAGTGGCGGGCGCCAGCGCAGCCTGCGCGCGCTCGGCTTCTGCCTTGGCGGCGCTCGCCTCATCGCGGCTCGCGCTCAGGCGCGTGCGCGCCTCGGCCAGCGCCGAAAGTCGCGCCGCCTGACGGTTGAGGTCGCGTTCGCGCGCGCGCGTCTCGGTCTCAGCGTGGCCGGCGGCATCGAAAGCCGCTTGCGCGGCATCAAGCGCGCTGCGCTTGCCGTCGACCTCGGCACGGGCCGCCACCAATTCGCCGTCGATTTCGGCAAAGCGGCTGCGCTGCGCGAGACGCCGCGCCGCCCCGGTCGGCGCGTGCGCGGCTGCGACGTAGCCGTCCCAGCGCCAGAGATCGCCTTCGCGTGAAACCAGCCGCTGACCCGATTTGAGTACGGCGGCGAGCTTGGCTCCGGTCTCGCGATCGACCACGCCGATTTGCGCTAGCCGACGGGCGAGCTGTGCCGGCGCCTTCGCAAAGCGCGACAGCGGCTCGGCGCCCTTCGGCAAAGCCGGATCGCTGGCGTCCTTTGCCATAGTCGACCAGTGCATCGGCGCCGAGGCATCGGTCGGCGCGTCGAGATCGTCGCCGAGCGCTGCGCCCAGCGCCTTCTCGTAGCCTTTGTCGACTGAGACATGGTCGATCACCGGCGGCCAAAGGTTGCGCGTTTCCAGCGCGAGCATCTGGCCGAGCGTCTTGGCCTCGGTCTCCAGTCGCTGCACGCGCTTTTCGGATTCGCTCAAAGCGGTGCGTGCGGTTTCTAGATCCGCTCGCGCATTGTTGTGCGCGGCCTCGGCGGCGACCGCGGCAGCTTCCGCCTCGGTCAGCGCGGCCTGCGCGCCTTCGACTGCGGCGGTGAGCGGGGCATGGTCGACGCTCTTCAGCGTGGCCAATTCGCGTTCGATCTCCGCGATCTCACCGGCGATGCGCGCGATGCGTTCGCCTTGCTCGCGCGCGGCGTTCTCGAACTGATGGCGCTGCGCGCTGAGATCGGCGAGCGCGGTGGTCAAGTCGGAGAAAATCTTCTCGGCGGCGGTGAGTTCGCCGTCGGCCGTCGCCACTTTGGCGTCGACGCCGCTGCGGCGGCCGGCGCTTTCGCGCGCTTCCTTGCGGATGGTTTCTTCCTCGGCGGCGAGCCGCGCCAATGCCGCTTCGGCGTCGGCGGCGAGCTTCTTCTCGCGTTCGCCGTCGGCGGCGAATTGCACTAGCCGCAGGTCGAGTTCTGCGATGCGGTCCTTAGCGCGCGCTTCCTCGCGGTCGAGGTCCTGCAGTGCGACGTTGAGCCGGTGCAGCGCGGCGCCGGCGCGCGCCTCGGCCTCGCGCAGTTCGGGCAGCGCGGCGGAGGCCAACGCTTGGCGCTTGGAAGCTTCGGCTTCGGCGCCCACGCGAGCCGCGACTTCACGCACACAGACGTCCTTGGCGTGCTCGGCTTCCGCGACGTCGCCGGTCGCGGCGGTCCAGCGCAGATGGTAGAGCGTCGCCTCCGACTTGCGTACTTGCGCCGACACTGTGCGATAGCGGATCGCCTGGCGCGCCTGCTTCTTCAGCCCGTCGACCTGGGCGGCGAGCTGGCCGATGACGTCCTCGATCCGCAGCAGGTTGGTTTCCGCCGCCTTCAGCCGCAGTTCCGCCTCATGCCGGCGCGCATGCAGGCCGGCGACGCCGGCGGCTTCCTCCAGCACGCGGCGGCGCTGCTCGGGCTTGGCCTGGATGATCTCGCCGATGCGGCCCTGGTGGACCAAGGCGGGCGAGCGCGCGCCGGTGGAGGCGTCGGCGAACAGGATCTGCACGTCGCGGGCGCGCACCTCGCGGCCGTTGATGCGGTAGGTGGAGCCGGCTTCGCGTTCGATGCGCCGCGCGATGTCGATGGAGTCGGAGTCGTTGAATGCCGACGGCGCCGAGCGTTCGGCATTGTCGATCGAAATTCCGACCTCGGCATTGTTACGCGCCGGGCGGTTATTGGTGCCGGAGAAGATCACCTCGTCCATCGAGGAGGCGCGCATGGATTTGTAGGAGGACTCGCCCATCACCCAGCGCAGCGCCTCGACCAGATTGGATTTGCCGCAGCCGTTCGGCCCGACCACGCCGGTCAGCCCCGGTTCGATCAGGAAATCGGTCGGCTCGACGAACGACTTGAACCCGAGCAGGCGCAGCCGCGTAAGCTTCATGGTTCAGGCCTCGAAATTTTTTGCAGAATCGCTAATCCTGTCCGGGGGATAGCCCCGAAGGCTGGTCAGCTTGTGCCGCATCGGCGGGAGAATGAATCGCCGCGCTCGCTTGAGCAACAGCGCATCGGCGGACAAGCGTGGTTTTCCAGACCTTTCGGGCCGGCCGGGGTCTAAAATGGCGTTGCGCGGAACCCGCGCCGGGCGAAAAAACCCTTATCCGCCCTTGAGATAGGGGTCGATCACCTTGGCAAAATCCTCGATCGAGACCGCGCCGTCAACCTTCGTTCCATTGACGAAAAATGTTGGGGTCGACTCTACCTTGAACTCCTTCATGGCGCGCTGACGCACGCTTTCCATGGCGTCCCAGGCCTTCTGATTCGTCAGACAGGCGTTGAAATCCTGCTCGGTGAGGCCGGCTTGCTTGGCGATCGCCATCAGCGGGGGGACCGGTTTTTCGACCGCCCAGGTCCGCTGCTGGGCGGAACAAGGTGTCGATCATGGAATAGTATTTGTCCTTGTCGTCCTTGGCGGCGCAATGCGCGAGCACGAAGGCGGCGCCCGCCAGACTATCGAGCGGGAAATCGCGCAGGATGTAGCGGACCTTGCCGGTGTCGATGTAGCGCTTCTTGAGTTCCGGGAATGTCGTTTCCTGGAAGTGCGCGCAATGCGGGCAGGTCATCGAGGCGTATTCGATGATGGTGACCGGCGCCTTGTCGTCGCCCAAGGCGAGGTCCGGCTGCGCATCCGGTTTCATCAGGTCGGCGACCGGAGACGTTTGCCGCCAGCGCCTGGCCGGGGAAAGGCGGCAGCGTGGAGACACCGAGCACGGCAAGGCTAAGCGCGACAGTGGCGGTGCTCAGGCAAAATTCGCGTCGGGTGATATGCAACTGAAACTCCGTTGGCTTTTGGCTACGCCGAATGCGCGATGGCTAGCTGGATACGGTAATTGTGGCAATGGCGAGCCGTCCTGCCAAGGTGGCGGGAAGGCTCAATTTCGCTTGATGGCGGCGCCCAGGCGGGCGAGCGCCTGGCGCAAATCCTCGTCTTCGACGGCTGGCAGGCTTGCCGCGATGCGAGCGGCGATTTCCGGGTCGAGCGGCGGTGGCCGGGTAGGCGGCTCGCGCCGGCGCAGCGGGGCCTGGCGCAAGGCGATGCGGCCGATCGCCTGCCAGCCGAAGAAACGGTTGACCCGTTCCAGGATCACCGCCGACAAATGCTGGATTTCGAGCGCCGCCGGGCCTTCCACCCGCAGCACCAAAGTGGCCGGTTCGGCGACCCCGTCGTCTAGGTCCCCGGAAGGATTGGCGCGCGGCCAGGCGATCTTCATCGGCTCGCTGTGGGCGGCGATTTCTGCGCCGACGATATCGGCCCAGCGCGCGATGATCTCGGTCGAGGCGAAGCCCTGCGCCTTGAGGCTGTCGCTCAAGGTCGCGCCCGTGAAATCCGAAAGCGGGCGGGGAAAACTGCGCGAAGGGTTGCTCATAGAGGTGGCTCTCATGCCATCTTTGGCGCCATGAGCGTAGCAGTCCGATTGCCTCGGCGGAAGAAAGCCTTGAATGCGCCGGAGTCGGCCGATTTGCTGGCCTGGTACGACCGCCACCGCCGCGTGCTGCCCTGGCGCGCGCGCCGCGGCGAGCAAAGCGACCCCTATCGGGTCTGGCTGTCGGAAATCATGCTGCAGCAAACGACCGTGAAGGTGGTCGCATCCTACTATGCCAAGTTTCTGGCGCGCTGGCCGACGGTCGAGGCGCTCGCGCAGGCGAGCCTCGACGACGTGCTGCGGGCCTGGGCCGGTCTTGGCTATTACGCCCGCGCCCGCAATTTGCACGCCTGCGCGAACGCCGTGGTCGAGCGCCATGGCGGGAAATTCCCGGCGAGCCTCGAACGCTTGCGCGCGCTGCCCGGCATCGGCGACTACACCGCCGCCGCGGTGGCGGCGATCGCGTTCGATGCGCCCGCGGTGCCGGTCGACGGCAATGTCGAGCGGGTGGTGACGCGGCTGTTCGCCGTCGAGGACGTATTGCCTGCGGCGAAACCGGAGATCAAGCAGCTGGCGGCGTCATTGCTGCCGCCGCGCCGCGCCGGCGATTTCGCGCAAGCGCTGATGGACCTTGGCGCCACGGTTTGTTCGCCCAAACGTCCCGCCTGCACCCTGTGTCCGTGGAACGAGTCGTGTCTCGCGTTTGAGCGCGGCGACCAGGAGACCTTCCCGCGCAAGGCGCCCAAGCGCGAAGGCAAATTGCGGCTCGGTGCAGCATACGTCGCCGTGCGCGCCGACGGCCGCGTGCTGCTGCGCACGCGTCCGGAAAAGGGACTGCTCGGCGCCATGACCGAAGTGCCGGGCAGCGATTGGGCGCATGATTTCGATTTGAAAACTGCGCTTCGCTACGCGCCGTCATTTCGCACGAAAGCACGATGGCGCAAGCTGCCCGGCGTCGTGCGCCATGTGTTCACGCATTTTCCGCTCGAGCTCATTGTATTCATCGCTGGCGTTCCGCGCGCCACGCGCGCGCCCAAAGACGCACGTTGGGTGAAGCTCACGGATTTGCCGGGCGAAGCCTTGCCGAACGTGATGCGCAAGGTGCTGGCGCATGCGCATAGAAACCAATGACCAACCAAGGGAGAACGCCATGAAAATCGAACGTCACGGAAGTCGCCGCCCGCATGAGCCAGAGTCGTCGTGCACGGCGACACCGTCTATCTCGCCGGTATTGTTGCGCATGATCAACGAAGGGCAAAGGCGTGACCGAGCAGACCAAGGAATATCCTCGCCCAGATCGACGACTTTCTGGCGCAGGCCGGAACCGACAAATCAAGTTGCTGTCGGCCAATATCTGGATCACCGACATGGCTAATTTCGCCGAGATGAACGCGGTCTGGGATGCCTGGGTGTCGCCCGGTAACACGCCGGCGCGCGCCATGGTCGAGGCCAAGTTCGCTACGCCCGACTACAAGATCGAGATTATGGTGGTGGCGGGGAAGTAACGGCGCTATCCCGCGCCGGCCCACTTCGATAAACTGCGGTGTGGATTTTATTCAAGGAGGCGTTCGATGATTGTAACTATCGTCACGTTTCACCTCGCGAAGCCAGCGACTATGGCCGAAATCACCAAGACATTTCAGGCCACGGCCCCGAAATATCAGGGCATGGCCGGTTTGCTGCGCAAAAATTATTGGATGAGTGAAGACGGCTGCCGCGCCGGCGGCATTTATGTCTGGTCTTCGCGCGCCGACGCCGATCGTATCTACACGCCGGAATGGAAAAAGTTCGTCGAGGGCAAATACGGTACGCCGCCGGATATCGAATATCTTCACTCGCCGGTCATGGTCGACAATCGCGAGGGAACAATCAGCGTCGCCGCATGAGCAAGCCGCAGTAGGCCGACGCGATGGCGACACAGCAACACGGCATCCTGGCGATCTGGAACGATTGCCGTGCCGGCCGCGAGGCTGAATTCGAGGCATGGTTCCAGGGCGAGCATCTGCAGGAGCGGCTGGCCGTGCCCGGCTTCCTGTTCGGACGGCGGCATGCGGCGCTGTCCGGCTCGCCGGCCTATTTCAATTTCTATCTGGTGGAATCGCCGGCGGTGCTGACGTCGAAGCCCTATCTGGAACGGCTCGACAATCCGACGCCGATGACCAAGAAGATCATGTCGGAGGTGTTCCTCAACATGAACCGCACGGTGTGCCACCGCACCGCCCGGCGCGGCGCATTTCGCGGCGCCTACGCCGTCACGGTACGGTTCAACGATCAGCCGGACGTTGGTGCGCTCACATCGCTCGCCGAAACACTGGTGAAGGACGCGGGCGTTGCATCTTGCGAAATCTGGACCGCGGTCGATCCCGTCGGCCAACCGGTGTCGATGGAAGAAAAGCTACGCGGCGGCGACAAGAAAATCAAAGCGTGCCTGATGGTCGATACGCTGCGCCGGAGCAATGCCGCGAAGCTCGCAGAACGTCTGTCGAAAGATTTTGCCGGCGCGGAAACAGTCGTGTTCCGCGTGCTCTGCCACCTCGGAAACGGAGCGGCCTGAATCATGCGATCACTGCTGCCGATCGCAGAAAAAATAGCGGCGCGTTTGATCGAGCGCCGCGAAACAATCGCCATTGCCGAGTCCTCGACCGGCGGCCTCATTGCTGCAGCTTTGCTCGCTGTGCCCGGGGCTTCCGCCTATTTTGTCGGCGGCGCGGTGATCTATACCAAGGTCGCGAGGTCGGCGCTGCTCGGCATCGGCGATTCCGACATGGCGGGCATCAGGCCCGCGACCGAGACGTATTCGTTGTTGATCGCCCGGCGCGTGCGCGAGCGGCATGGCGCGACCTGGGGTCTTGGCGAAACCGGCGCGACCGGCCCCAAGGGCAATCGCTATGGAGACGCGGCGGGCCATTCGTGCATGGCGGTCGTCGGTCCGACTGAACGCTCGATCGCGCTGGAAACTGGCAGCACTGACCGGCGCGCGAATATGGATGCTTTTGCGAAACGCGCGCTGGAACTGCTTGCCGAGGCGATTGCCGCCAAGACTTGAAGCAGCTACTCCGCCGCTTCCGCCATCTCCGAGCGCACCTGCGCGCGCAGCTCGTCGATCAGCGTAAGACCCTTCGGCGTCTGCAGATGCCAGAAGGTCCAGCCGTTGCAGGCTTCGAGGCCCTGCGCCAGCGCGCCGATGCGGTGGATCGAGCCGACCGCCTCACCGAGCGAGACCGCGCCGTCGGCGCGCACCGCGCCTTGTGCCTCTTCTTGGCGTCGACCAAGAGCGCGCCGGGCGTGATCAGCCCGCGCTCGATCAGCGCCGAGAAGGCCACACGCGGCGCCTCG
This sequence comes from uncultured Alphaproteobacteria bacterium, assembly GCA_963770985.1. Taxonomy (GTDB): domain Bacteria; phylum Pseudomonadota; class Alphaproteobacteria; order Rhizobiales; family Xanthobacteraceae; genus Pseudolabrys. The sequence continues at coordinate 104,408 of CAVYRR010000009.1, forward strand.
CGCGCGGTCACGAACGGCGCGATCGAGGGCGACGGCACGCATTGCACGTTGGCAATGCGCTTTTCGGCGGCCTTGGCGTATTTCGTTTCGCGCTCGATGCCGATGAAGCGGCGGCCGAGGCGTTTCGCCACCGCGCCGGTGGTGCCGGTGCCGTTGAACGGGTCGAGCACCAGATCGTCCGGCCGCGACGCCGAAAGGATGACGCGCGCCAGCAGCGCTTCCGGCTTCTGTGTCGGATGCAGCTTCTTGCCGTTGACGCCTTTCAACCGTTCCTCGCCGGTGCAGAGTGGGAAGATCCAGTCCGAGCGCATCTGCACGTCTTCGTTGCCGGCTTTGAGCGCCTCGTAATTGAAGGTGTAGCCTTTGGCGTTGGCGTCGCGCGAAGCCCAGATCATGGTCTCATGCGCATTGGTGAAACGGCGGCCGCGGAAATTCGGCATCGGATTGGTCTTGCGCCAGATCACGTCGTTGAGGATCCAGAAGCCGAGATCCTGCATGATGGCGCCGACGCGGAAGATGTTGTGGTAGGAGCCGATCACCCAGATGGTGCCGGCCGGTTTCAATACGCTGCGGCAGGCGGTGAGCCAGTCCTTGGTGAAGGCATCATAGGTGGCGAAGCTGTCGAACTTGTCCCATTCGTCGGTGACGGCGTCGACGTGCGAATTGTCCGGACGTTTCAGGTCGCTGGCGAGTTGCAGATTATAGGGCGGATCGGCGAACACCAGATCGACGGACCCCGCCGGCAGTTTCGCCATCTCGGCGACGCAGTCGCCGACCAAAATGCGGTGATGCGGAGTCTCTGAAACTCCACGGGGCGCCCGTGAGGGCGCCCCGCGACGCGACACAACCATGACTCAGGACTCTGACTCAGGTGACGCGGTCGGCGACGCGGGACCTACAACCGACAGGCCTGCATCATGTCCGCTCAAGGTGAAGAAACGGTTTATCGGCCGCACTTCCGACTGGGCAAATTCTGCCTATTTAACCGAGGCTTAATCGATGGAGGCGGCGGCGAAACTGCGCGCGGTTGGACGCCAGCGCGCGCTTCAGTAATGATCCGCCGCAACAAACGGGAGACGTATTGAATGCGTTGGGACGATTTCCGCCGCAGCGACAATATCGAGGACGATCGCGGTTCCGGCGGCGGATTCGGCGGCGGCGGTTTCGGATTTCCGGTCGGCGGCGGCGGGCTCGGCATTGGAACCGTGATCGTGCTCGGCCTGATCGGCTGGGCGACCGGCATCGATCCGAGCATTTTGATCGGCGGCGCGGAAATGGTCAGCCGCGGAGGTTCCCAATACCAGCAGCCTTACCGGCAGGCCCCGCGGCGCACCGGAACCCCATCCGACCAGACCGGCCAGTTCGTCGCCGCCGTGCTCGGCAATACCGAGGATACCTGGGGCGAAATCTTCCGCGCCGGCGGACAGCAATACCGTCCGCCGCGGTTGCGGCTGTTCACAGATTCGGAGCAGGGCGGCTGCGGCTTCGCGCAGGCCGCGATGGGGCCGTTTTATTGTCCGACCGACCGGCGCATCTATCTCGACACGTCTTTTTTTCGTGAGATCGAAACGCGCTTTCGCGGTTGCCAAGGCAACGCCTGCAAATTCTCGCAGGCTTATGTGATCGCGCACGAGGTCGGCCACCACGTGCAGAACCTGCTTGGCACTTTGCCGAAAGCGCAGGCCGCGCAACGGGCCGCCGGCAGCAAGGCGGCGGCCAACCGCATCCAGGTGCGCGTGGAATTGCAGGCGGACTGCTACGCCGGCGTCTGGGCGAACCATTCCGAGCAACGCAAGCAGTTTCTCGATCCCGGCGACATCGACGCGGCGTTGCAGACCGCCAGCGCGATCGGCGACGACACGCTGCAGAAGCGCGCACAGGGGCGCGTCGTGCCGGATGCCTTTACCCACGGCTCGGCCGAGCAGCGCAAACGCTGGTTCACCACCGGCTTCACGCAAGGCAAATTGTCGTCCTGCGACACCTTTGCGGCGGCGCAGCTCTAAGGAAACGCACCATGCCCGGCATCGACGAGACCCGACAATTCGTGCCGCTGAAGATCGCGGTGCTCACGGTGTCCGACACGCGCGAGCGCGCCGACGACAAATCCGGCACGCTGCTGGTGGAGCGCATCCGCGCCGCCGGCCATACGCTCGCCGAGCGATCGATCGTCAAGGACGAGGTGAAGGCGATCCGTCAGCGCGTGAAGGACTGGATCGTGGACAAGTTCATCGACGTGGTGATCACCACCGGCGGCACGGGGTTTACCGGGCGCGATGTGACGCCGGAGGCGGTCGAGCCGCTGTTCGAGAAAAAGATGGACGGCTTCTCAACGATGTTCCTGCTGGTGAGCGAAAAGAAGATCGGCACCTCGGCGATCCAGACCCGCGCCACTGCCGGCGTCGCCAACGCGACCTATATTTTCTGCCTGCCGGGCTCGCCCGGCGCCTGCAAGGACGCCTGGGACGAGATCCTGGTGCACCAGCTCGACTATCGCTACCGGCCGTGCAATTTCGTGGAGATCCTGCCGCGGCTCGACGAGCATCTGCGGCGGCCGAAGGCGAAAGGGGCTACCGCCTAGTTACAATTCTAGATCCCAATACTCGGCAACGACATCCTTGCCCCAGGTGTGGCGTTTCTCGCTCGAGGTGAGCGTAAAGCCGGCCTTTTCATAACAATGCCGCGCAGCAGTGAGAATGCTGTGGGTCCACAGGGTGACTTTCTTGTAGCCGCGCTCGCGCGCGAACTTGACGCATTCGTCGGTCAACCGCATGCCAAGGCCGAGCCCGCGCGCCTTCGGGTCGACCAGCAGTAGGCGGATGCGCGCGACTTCGTCGGAATCCTTCACCAGCATCACGGTGCCGACATTCTCGCCGTTCATCTCCGCGATCCAGCAGCGCTCGCGCTCGGCGTCGTAGTTATTGACGAAATCGGCGACGATCTGCGCGCACAGGCCTTCGAACGGTTCGGTCCAACCATACTCCTGGGCGTAGAGCTCGGCGTGGCGGGAAACGATCCAGCCGAAATCGCCGTGGCGCGGTTGGCGCAGAATGTATTCGGACTTGGCGCGCGGCGCATTCCCGCCGAGCAAAGTTTCGATCGTCTGCATGGCCGCGATCAGCTTGATCTGTTCGTTGCTGCCGAGCTTGCCGAGCATTTCGGCGACGTCGCGCTGCGAGCGCTGCTCGGCCGGCGCGAAGGCCTTCCTCCCGCGCGCGGTCAGCATGAGATGGCTCTGGCGCGCGTCCTTGGCCGAAGCCTTGCGGGTGATCAGCCCGCGCTTCTCGAAATTGCGCAGCACGCGGCTCAAATAGCCGGCGTCGAGGTCGAGCGCGCGGCCGATGTCGCTCGCGGTCGCCCCCGATCCGTGGGCGATTTCGTAAAGCACGCGCATTTCCCCCAAAGAATAGGGGCTGTCGAGATAAGTCTTGCGCAGCACGCCGATCTGCCGCGTGTAGAAGCGGTTGAAGCGGCGCACCGCGGCGGTGCGTTGCTGGATCGCCGTCATCGGGACAGCGTCGGCGAATTACTTGACTAAGTCAAGTATCAGGCCGGCGCCTCATTGCGCTTTGCGTGCCGCAGTGGCCAGCATGACCAGCCGCCGCCGGCCGATCCGGCGCAGCATCGCGGCCTCCGCATCGGCGCCGCCGGGATGGCCGCCGATGCGGTCGTAGTGCCGCCGCGCGATCAGCAGGCCCTGCTCGGGCCGCGCGCCGCCGCCGAGCGTGACACGCAGCAGCGCGATCAGTTCGGCCAGGCCCGGCCGCAGCAGGTCGGCGACGCCGGGCGGGCGGAATACCGCGGCCCTGCCTGCGTCGTCGAGCCGGTCGGTCGCCTCGATGAAGCGCTCAGTGGCTTCGACCCAGCCCGGTTCCGGCACGCAGCCGGCGCGCAGGAACATCAGCCAGGGCGCGCGCGTGCTCGCGGCGGCGGCCTGCAGCCGCGCGCCCAGCGGCTCGCCCGAGGCGATGAAGCGGCAGCCGGCGATATCAGCCACCTCGGCGGTGGCGTCGTTCGAGCCGGCATCGGCCACGATCACTTCGCCGAGCAAGCCGGCAGTGGCGCCCGGCACCAGCGCGGCCAGCGTCGGCACCAGCGCGCGTTCCGATTCGTGGGTGGCGATGATCGACGCTCAGCATGGAACCCCGGTCTTGTGGACTCGCGTTTGCACCATATCATGTGGGATTTGCCGAACGCGCCACGAGATCGGGCCCTCAACTGCTCAAATTGTGGGCCATTTTAAAATGTTCTTGTTATGTTCACATTGGGCCATTAGGTTACCGCCATGGCTCGATCAACCGCAGCCCTGAGACGCCCGCCGGTAAAGGAGCTGCCCTCCGCGCCGGCGGGCGAATTTGTCGACGACGCGACCAAACTGCTCGGCGTCGTGGTCGACCACGAGCGTCGACGCGGCCGTGGCGCGCAGAGCAACGCTTCCGGCCGCTACGAGCCGTTGGCGCGCATTGCCTTCGACGACGGCTGGCGCTCGCTTGACGAATTGCCGCCGTTCAAGACCACGGTGGCGACCGACGCCACCCGCAAGATCATCACCCGCAACGACTCGCCCGACATCGGGTTCGACCGTTCAATCAATCCCTATCGCGGCTGCGAGCACGGCTGCGTTTACTGCTACGCGCGCCCGACCCATGCCTATCTCGGCCTGTCACCCGGGCTCGATTTCGAATCGAAATTGTTCGTGAAGCCGGAAGCGGCCGAACTGCTGGAGCGCGAACTCTCCGCACCCGGCTACTCGCCGAAGGTAATCGCGATCGGCACCAATACCGATCCCTATCAGCCGATCGAACGCCGCTACCAGGTCATGCGCCGCATCCTCGAAGTGCTCGAGCGCGTCGGCCATCCAGTCGGCATCGTCACCAAGTCGGCGCTGGTCTTGCGTGACCTCGACATTCTCGCCCGCATGGCCGAGCGCAAATTGGCCAAGGTCGCGCTCTCGGTCACCACGCTCGATCCCGAATTGGCGCGCAAGATGGAGCCGCGCGCGGCGACACCGATGCGGCGGCTGGAGACGCTGCGGCGGCTCGCGCAAGTCGGCGTGCCCACGACCGTGATGGTGGCGCCGGTAATCCCGGCGCTCAACGACATGGAGATCGAGCGGATCCTGGATGCGGCGGTGACCGCGGGTGTCAAGGAAGCAGGCTATGTGCTGCTGCGTCTGCCACTCGAAGTGCGCGACCTGTTCCGCGAATGGCTGATGGCGAATTATCCCGACCGCTATCGCCACGTGTTCAAGCTGATCCGCGAAACGCGCGGCGGTAAGGACTACGACTCGACTTGGGGGCGGCGCATGAAGGGCACCGGACCCTATGCCTGGATGATCGGGCGGCGCTTCGAGATGGCCTGCGAGAAGCTCGGGCTCAACACCACGAAGTCGTCACTGTCGATCGCGCATTTCCGTGCGCCGAAGGCGGGCAGCGAGCAGCTGAGCCTGTTTGAATGCATGAGCGAGCCGCAGGGCATTCTATCGCTGGTGACGCTAGGCGTTGCCGACTTGAAGCGCGCAGTCGAATTCGACGAGGCGCTCGGCTTCCGCCGCAAAGCCAACGCCGCCGACGGCGTCGGCTTCTTCCAGGCCGGCGCATGCGCCTTTGCGGTGTGGCCGTCCGAAGAGCTTGCCAAGGATGCGAATGCCACGACGGCCACGCCGGCGCGGGCATTGCCGGTCTGCGGCCGAATTCGAGACGTTCGACCACGCAACTGCCGGTCGATGTCGGATGAGGACGTCATCGTCGATCGTGCCGAATCTGTCGGTGGCGTGAGGCAAAAACGAAGAGGAGACGCCGCAAAGGAACACGCATGACATCGATAGCGTTTCTCAGGCACTCCACATTTTGTCCGAGTTGCGGTGAGCAGTCGGTCGCTCCGAGCAATCGGAATACTGCAAATGGGCGACGTGCATCATTTTTGGCGGTGGCTATGCCGGCTATGTTCTCCGATCTCGAAACGGCCACCTGTGGGTAGGTGGCCTACAATCCGCACTTCCCGCTCAGCCGACGATGGCCGTCTGAAGCTGCCCGATTGAGCGCCATTATCCCACGCCGTGCACAGCCCCGCTGTTCGCGGTTGACTTGGACTGCGCGCCGCGCACTGTGCGCGGGCAATGGCCCCCAAGCCCAAAAGAGCGCCTGCGCGCCTACCGCTGAATGAGCCGGTCCTGCGCCCGAGCTTCCGGCGCGAGCGGCGCGCGCTCGCCAAGGGCATCTTTCCGGTCGCCGGCTGCGACGAGGCGGGTAGGGGGCCGCTCGCCGGCCCGGTGGTAGCGGCGGCGGTCATCCTCGATCCCAAGCGCATCCCACGCGGGCTGAATGATTCCAAGAAGCTTGCCGCGCCCGAGCGCCAGAAGCTGTACGAAAAGATTTGCGCCAGCGCGCAAGTGGCGGTGGCATTCGGCACGGTCGAGCGCATCGACCGCGACAACATATTGCGCGCCTCGCTGTGGGCGCTGGCGCGCGCGGTGAGGGCGCTGCCGGTCGCGCCGAAGCTCGTCTTCGTCGATGGCAACCAGAAGATCGATGTCGAATGCGTCTGCCAGACGGTCGTGTCCGGCGACGCGCTGGTGTTGTCGGTGGCGGCCGCCTCGATCGTCGCCAAAGTCACCCGCGACCGGCTGATGGTGCGCCTCGGCCTTGAGCATCCGGGCTACGGCTTCGAGCGCCATATGGGCTATTCGGTCCCCGAGCATTTCGAAGCGCTCGCGCGCCTGGGGCCGACCATCCATCACCGCAAGTCCTTTGCGCCGGTGGCGGCCAGACTCGCGGCTCTAGGCGGGGATTTGGGCGGCGCCTCCGACGAGGCCATCGTCGAGTTGTTGCCTCTTTAGCCCGGCTTCTCTATCTCTGGCCCACTCTTCTCCCTCCCCGCTTGCGGGGAGGGTGGCGAGCGATAGCGAGCCGGGTGGGGATAGTTCAACCCACCCCGATCCTCGCTACGCTCGGATCGACCCTCCCTTTGCAGGGGAGGGATTAAAAAAATTGCGGGCCAATGCATTACGTCTCCCTGATCATTGAATTTCTGCGCGGACGCCCTGACGGTGGTGTTCTGGACCGTGGCGCTCACGCAAGCCGCACTTTGGACGCTGATGCCCGCGCTGTTCTACAGCGCACCGCCTGGCGAGGTGCCGCTGCTGCTCGCGATCGGCCACGAATTCGTGCTCGGCAGCTATCTCGGGCCGCCGCTTTCGTTCTGGCTCGGCGAGTTCGCGTATCGCCTGGGCGGCGCGTTCGGGCTCTATGCGCTGGCGCAAGTCTGCATCGTCGTCACCTACTGGGCGGTGTTCGCGCTCGGCCGTCGCATCGTCGGCACGCGCCATGCGGTGCTCGCTGTGCTGCTGATGGTCGGCATCGCGGCCCTCACGGTGCCGAGCCCGGATTTCGGCCCGGCCGTGCTGGCGGCACCGCTGTGGGGACTGGCGCTGCTGCACTACTGGCGCGCGGTCGGCGAAGGCGAACGCGGCTACTGGTTCCTGCTCGCACTCGATCTCGGCCTTTTGCTGCTGGCCAGTTATGTCGGGCTGATCCTGATCGCGCTGGTAGTCGTGTTCACGCTTGTGAGCCCGCGCGGTCGTGAAGCGTTATTCAAACCCGAACCATGGATCGCGCTGCTGCCGTTCGTCATCGTCATCTTTCCGCATCTGGCGTGGCTGAAGGGCGCACGCGATCTCGTCGTCTCCGGTCTCAGCGATCGTGCCGTCGCCACCGGCACGCTGTCGCCCGGCATCTGGCTCTGCATCGCGCTGGTGCTGACACATCTCGGGCTCGGCTTGCTGGTCGCGTTCGCCAGCGGCTGGCCGCGCCGGCCGCGCGAGCGCGCACCCTTGATCGACCGCAATCCGGTCGAGCCGCTCGCGCGCCTGTTCGTTTATTTCTTTGCGCTGATGCCGGCGGCCGCCGCGATCGTGGTCACCTTCGCCAGCGGCCGGCTCGGCCCGCTCGACCGCGTCGCCCCGCTTGTGGTTCTGTCCGGCCTTGCGGTGGTGGTCGCCGCCGGCGATCAAGTGCTGCTCTATCGCGAGCGCATGGTGTCCTACACATGGCTCGGTCTGCTGGTGGCGCCGCCGGTGCTCATTATCCTCGGCATCGCGCTGCTGCCCTGGATGGCGACGGTCGACTTGCAGGTGTCGCAACCGGCCAGTACCGAAGGACGCTTCTTCGCCGACAGCTTCCAGCGCCGCACTGGCCAGCCGCTCCGCTATGTCACCGGCGACGCGCAGATCGCGCCGCTGGTCGCGCTGGCCAGTCCAAGCCGGCCGCATGTCTTTTTTGAATGGGCGCCCGAGCGCAGCCCGTGGGCGAGCCCCACCGATTTCCAAAGAGCTGGCGGCATCCTGGTCTGGCCCGCCCGCGACAATACCGGCGCGCCGCCGGCGGCGCTGAAGGCGCAATTCCCCGCCATGGTGCCGGAAGTGCAGCGTTCATTTGCGCGCTCGATTCAGGGAATACTGCCGCTGATCCGCGTCGGCTGGGCCACGGTGCGCCCGGCTCAATGATATGATTCGCCTTCGCTCACCTTGCCGCGAAACAGCCAGTAGATCATCACGACGTAGCCGATCACGAACGGCAACAGCAGCAGCGTGCCGAACAGCATGAAGATCTGGCTCGCTGGCGCAGCGGCAGTATCCCAGACGGTGAGCGAGGGCGGAACCAGATAAGGGAAGTTTGAAATCACCAGCCCGAGATAGCCCAGCATGAAGAGCGCGATCGCCGCCAAAAACGGCGGCACCTCGCGCCCGCGCTCGAGCCAGCGCCAGCACAGGAATGCGGTGAGCGCGGTCACCAGCGGCACCGGCCATAAGAAGTAGAAATTCGGCAGCGAGAACCAGCGCGCCGCGATGCGCGGCTCGGCGAGCGGCGTCCACAGGCTCACTACCGCCATGAAACCGAGTACTGCCAGCAACAGTCCTTTCGCCTGGGCGCGCGAGCGCATGGCGACCGGCCCTTCCGTCTTCATCGTGAGCCAGGTGGCGCCGAGCAGGGCGTAACCGGTAACCAGCGCCAGCCCGCACAGCAGCGCGAACGGCGTCGCCCAATTCAACGGTCCGCCCGCGTAGGCGCCGTCGCGCACCGGGACGCCTTCGATCAGTCCGCCCAGGATCACGCCTTGCGCGAAACCGGCGAGCGTCGAGCCGCCGGTGAACACCACGCTCCACCAGATCTTGCTGTGCGAGACGGTGCGGAATTCGAACGCGATGCCGCGGAACACTAGCGCCAGCAGCATGACGATCACCGGCAGATAGAACGCCGGCATCACAACTGCGTATGCACGCGGGAACGCCACGAACAATCCGGCGCCGCCGAGCACCAGCCAGGTCTCGTTGCCGTCCCAGAACGGCGCCACCGAGCGCATCATCTGATCGCGCTCGCCCTCGCTGCGGGCGAATGGGAACAGCACGCCGATGCCGAGATCGAAGCCGTCGAGGATCACATACATGGCGACGGCAATGCCGATGACGGCGGCCCAGATCACAGGGAGATACCATTCCATGATGCGGTCCTAGTGTGCGGCCGAAATCGGGCGGCGTGAAAATTGTCCGGCCTCTTCGGCGACCTGACTCGGGCCCTGCGCGATCAGCCGGTTGATGTAGTAAATGCCGAACCAGAACACGATGCAGTAGGCGACGACGAACAGCGCCAATGTGCCGGCGATACTCGCGGCCGGCACCGGCGAGGTGGCGTCGGCCGTACGCATAACGCCGTGCACGATCCAGGGCTGGCGTCCGCTCTCGGTCACCACCCAGCCCGCGATCACCGCGACGAAACCGATCCACCAGCACTGCGCCATGGCGCGCAGGTACCAACTCGTTTCGAACAGCGTGCCGCGCCACCACAACAACACGCCGAGCAGTGATGCCGCGATCATGAAGAAGCCTACGGCCAACATGATGCGGAAGCCGAAGAACACGATCTTGACCGGCGGCCGCTCTGATGCCGGGACGCTGTTTAAGCCGGGGAACAGGCCGTTCAGGTGGTGGGTGAGGATCAGCGAAGCGCCGTTCGGGATCGAAATCTCGAAACGATTGGCGCCAGTTTTTTCATCCGGCCAGGCGAAGATATGGAAATCGCCCGGCTTGCTGCCGTCCCAATGGGCCTCCATCGCCGCGATCTTGATAGGCTGATGCTCGAGCGTGTTGAGGCCGTGCTGGTCGCCGATCAGCAATTGCAGCGGCGCCAGCACCGCAGTCAGGCCGACTGCCATGCGCAGCATAATATGCCCTTCCTCAATATGGCGGCCGGCGATCAGATAGCGCGCGCCGACCGCCAGCACCACGAAGCCAGTGGTGAGGTAGGCGGCGTTGAGCATGTGCGCGAAGCGATAGGGAAAGCTCGGATTGAAGATGACCGCGAGCCAGTCGGTCGGAAATGCGATGCCGTTCTTGAGCTCGTAGCCGGCCGGCGTCTGCATCCAGCTATTAGCCGACAGGATCCAGAACGCCGAGATCGCGGTCCCGGTCGCCACCACCACCGCCGACAGCACGTAGAGCCAGGGTGGCACGCGGTTGAAGCCGAACAGCAGCACGCCGAGGAAAGTCGCCTCCAGGAAGAACGCCGCCAGCACTTCGTAGCCAAGCAACGGCCCCAGCACGTTGCCGGTGACCACCGAAAAGCGACTCCAATTGGTGCCGAACTGGTAGGACAGCACGATGCCCGACACCACGCCCATCGCAAAAGAGACCGCGAAAATCTTGGTCCAAAATCGCATCAGCCGCTGGTAGCGCTCGTCGCCGGTGCGCAGCCAGATCGCGCCGAGCGTGGCAATGTAGGCCGACAGGCCGATGGTGAAGCTCGGGAAAATGATGTGAAAAATGATGGTGAAGGCGAACTGCAAACGGGCCAGCAGGACAGGATCAAAGTCCATCGCTACCTCCGACCAGGCGCCCCACCGCGCAATTTAGTCTCACCTTAAAGTCTTTGCGAGCCGATCGCGTTCCCGCCCCCGCGCCAAAACGAAGCAGGCCGCGGAAGGGCGTATCCACAGCATCCACAATGGGCCCTGCAGAAAGCGGGCGCCCGCGCTAGGCTTGCCGCTTGAGGCAGCCGGCGGAGGGGCCCCATGGCCAAAAAGGCAAAGCACGCGGAAGCGAAAGCGGCGGCGAGCGCGACGCCGGTCGCGGGGATGCTTGAGGAGTTTTTCGGGCTCAAGGAGCAGGGCACCGACATCCGCACCGAATTCATCGCCGGCCTGACCACGTTCCTGACCATGGTCTACATCGTGTTCGTCAACCCGGCGATCCTGAGCAAGACCGGCATGGATGCCGGCTCGGTGTTCGTCGCGACCTGCGTCGCCGCCGCGGTGAGCACCATGGTGATGGCGCTCTACGCCAATTACCCGATCGCACTGGCGCCCGGCATGGGCATCAACGCCTTCTTCGCCTTCACCGTGGTGCTGACCTACAAATATACCTGGCAGCAGGCGCTCGCCGCGGTGTTCTGCTCGGGCGTGCTGTTCTTTCTGATCTCGGTGTTCAAAATTCGGCAGTACGTGATCGAGTCGATCCCGCAGAATCTCAAACTGGCTGTCTCGGCCGGGGTCGGTCTGTTCCTCGGCATCATCGCGCTGGAGGAAGCCAAGGTCGTTGTCGCTCATCCGGCGACGCTGGTGACCATGGGCGACCTGAAGAACCCGGTGGCGCTGTTGGCATTGCTCGGCTTCGTGCTGATCGTCGCGCTCAACTATCGCCGCGTGATCGGCGGCACGCTGATCGGCATATTGGCGGTCACCGTGATCGGCATCCCGCTCGGGCTTGCGCACTATTCCGGCATCGTGTCGCTGCCGCCCTCGATCAAGCCGACACTACTGCAGCTCGACTTCTCGCGCGTATTCGAGGGCACGTTTTTGATCGTGGTGTTCTCGATTTTGTTCATCGACGTGTTCGACAATGCCGGCACGCTGATCGGTGTCACCCACCGCACCGGGCTGATGAAGAACGGCAAGCTCGCGCGCATGAAGGAGGCGTTGATCTCCGACAGCTTCGCCGCCATGTTCGGCGCGGCGATCGGCACCTCCACCACCACCAGCTACATCGAGAGCGCGGCTGGCGTCTCGGCCGGCGGCCGCACCGGCCTGACCGCGGCCTTCGTGTCGATCTTCTTTCTGCTGGCGCTGTTGTTCGCCCCGCTCGCCGGCATGATCCCGGCCTATGCCACCGCGGCGGCGCTGCTCTATGTCGCCTGCGTGATGGCGCGCGGCTTGGCGAAGATCGACTGGGACGACATCACCGAATATGCGCCGGCGGTGGTGACGGCGATCACCATGCCGCTGACCTATTCGATCGCCACCGGCATTGGGCTGGGCTTCATCACCTACGCGCTGGCCAAGCTGATCTCCGGCAAGGTGGCGGAGGCCTCGCCGGCGGTGCTAGTGCTGGCGGTGTTGTTCGCGATCAAGTTTGCGGTGTCGGGTTAAGCCCGAAAAACGGAGGTCCCATGCCCGTCCTGTTCGGTTTCCAGCAACTCGTAGCGCTGCCGGAAGAGCGTATCACCGACAAGATCAGCCGGAAGGTACTATCGGGTAAACAAAGCATGATGGTGTGGTGGAAAATCAAGGCCGGCGCGCATGCGGCGGCCCACAAGCATCCGCATGAGCAGATTGTGTGGATGCTGAAGGGCAAGATGGATTTCCGCATCGGCGACGAACGCCGCAGCATGGGCGCCGGCGACGTGGCGGTGATCCCCTCCGGCGTCGAGCACGAGGGTTTCTTCCCGGAGGACACCGAGGTGGTCGATATGTTTGCGCCGCCGCGCGAAGATTTTCTCGCCGGCGGCGCGCCCGACTACATGAAAAAAGCTTGATCAGCCGGCGAGCGCCTTCTTGATCGCCAGGAAATCGCGCCAGGCGAAACGCTTCTGCAACGGGCTGCGCAGCAGGAAGGCGGGATGGAACGTCGGCATGGCGCGGATCTCGCGTTTGCCGGTGTCGAAGGCAAACCAGCGCCCGCGCGTCTTGGTGATGCCTTCCTTAAGGCCGAGCAGCGTCTGCGCCGACGGATTGCCCATGCAAACCAATATGTCGGGATCGACGAGCTCGATCTGGCGCAAAATGAACGGCAAGCAGATTGCCGACTCCTGCGGCGTCGGCGTGCGGTTGCCGGGCGGCCGCCAGGGCACGATGTTGGCGATATAGACCGAAGTGCGGTCGAGGCCGATGGCCGCCAGCATACGGTCGAGCAGCTTGCCGGAGCGGCCGACGAAGGGCAGGCCCTCGATGTCTTCGTCGCGGCCGGGCGCTTCGCCCACGAACATCACGCGCGCCTGCGGGTTGCCGTCGGCGAACACCAGTTGCGTGGCAGTTGCCTTGAGCGCGCAGCCGTCGAATTTATCGAGGATGGCGCGCAGCTCATCGAGCGTCTTGGCGTTTTTCGCGGCCGCGCGCGCCGCCATGGCGGCCTCGTCGGGCGCGGGCGGGGCGACAAGCGGACTGGCGCGGCCTTTGATTTCTAGGTCGCTCGGCAACGCAACCGGCTGCGGTGCACGGGCCGGCGGCGCGGACGGCTCGGCCGCCGCGAAGCGGTCCACCGGCTGCTCGCCGACCAAGGCGTCGGCGCCGGCTTCCAGATAGAAGTCGAGCAGGTCGCGCGCCGGTTTGTCGCGGTCGGGGGTCATGACCCGGACTTTAGCATGGCAGGCGCGCGATTGCCCCCGCTGTGCAAAAGTGGAATATCGGGGGCGAGGAGACTGCCATGACCGAGCTATCTGCCCGCGAGGCGATGGAATTTGACGTGGTGATTGTCGGTGCTGGCCCTGCCGGCCTGTCCGCTGCCATTCGCCTCAAACAGATCAATCCTGATATCGCCGTGGTGATCGTGGAGAAGGGCTCCGAGGTTGGCGCCCATATCCTGTCCGGCGCTGTGATCGATCCGGTCGGGCTCGACCGCCTGCTGCCGGAATGGCGCGGCGAGGACACTCCGGTCAAGACCACGGTCAACGAAGATCGCTTTTATTGGCTTTCGGCCGGCGGCGCGCTGCGGCTACCGAATTTCGCGATGCCGCCGCTGATGAACAACCACGGCAATTTCATAGTCTCGCTCGGTAATGTCTGCCGCTGGCTGGCGAGCAAGGCGGAAGCGCTCGGGGTCGAGATCTATCCGGGCTTTGCCGCGGCGGAAGTGCTGTTCGACGATAACGGCGCGGTCGCCGGCGTCGCCACCGGCGATATGGGCGATCGGCAAGAACGGCGAGCCCAAGGATCAGCTTCACCCGCGGCATGGAGCTGCGCGCCAAATACACGCTGTTCGCGGAAGGCGCGCGCGGCAATCTCGGCAAGCAGCTGATCGCCAAATTCGGCCTTAGCGACGGGCGCGAGCCGCAGAAATTTGGGCTCGGCTTGAAGGAGCTTTGGCAGGTAGCGCCCGACAAGCACCGCAAGGGGCTGGTGCAGCATTCGTTCGGCTGGCCACTCGATGGACGGACCGGCGGCGGTTCGTTTCTCTATCATTTCGACGACAATCTGGTATCGGTCGGCTTCGTGCTGCATCTCAATTACACCAATCCTTATCTGTCGCCGTTCGAGGAATTCCAGCGCTTCAAGACCCATAAACTGGTGCGCGACACCTTTGCGGGCGGCAAACGCCTGGCCTATGGCGCGCGCGCGCTGACCGAAGGCGGCTACCAATCGGTGCCCAAGCTCGCGTTCCCGGGCGGGGCGCTAATCGGCTGCGACGCCGGCTTCATGAACGTGCCGCGCATCAAGGGCAGCCACAACGCCATGCTATCGGGCATGCTCGCCGCCGAAGCTGTCGCCGCCGCTCTGAGCGGAGGGCATAGTCACGACGAACTAGCCGGTTACGACACCGCTTGGCGCTCCTCGCCGATCGGCAAGGACTTGTGGAAGGTGCGCAACGCCAAGCCGTTGTGGTCGAAACTCGGGACCTTCGTCGGCATCTCACTCGGCGGTTTCGACATGTGGTGCAACACTTTGGGTTTCTCATTGTTCGGCACGGTCAAGCACGGCAAACCGGATAGCGCCACGCTCAAGCCGGCGTCGCAATGCAAGCCGATCATCTATCCGAAGCCGGACGGCACGCTCACCTTCGATCGGCTATCGTCGGTGTACCTGTCCAACACCAATCACGAGGAAGATCAGCCGGTGCATCTGCGCGTGGCGGATTTAAATCTGCAGAAGACCTCCGAACATGACGTCTTTGCCGGACCGTCTTCGCGCTATTGTCCGGCCGGGGTCTATGAATGGGTGGAGGAAGGCGGGCAGCCCAAATTCGTCATCAACGCGCAGAACTGCGTCCACTGCAAAACCTGCGACATCAAGGACCCGAATCAGAACATCACTTGGGTTCCACCGGAAGGCGGTGGCGGCCCCAACTATCCAAACATGTGACCGGCGGGGGTCGGTTCCGGTCACGATGCTGCCACACCTGGGTTCTCAACCTCCTGTCTGAGCGCCGCGACCGCCGTTCTTGCGGGGGCGGCGCAAAAAGGCCATTCTCGGCTCAACCTCGGCGGTTCGCGCGAAAACCCGCGGTCAATCGCCTCATTGGAGCATCGCCAGTGACGTCTTCGAGCCTCGCCCGGTGCGCTATCGGCACCGCGCTTGCCGCATTCCTGGTGGTGGCGCCGATCGAGCTTGCCGCCCAGGCGCCGGCCGCGCAGGACCTTGCCGGACTGACCGCCTCGGGGAGCTATCTGGCTGCCCGTCATGCTGGCCAGCAGCGCGACGCCACAGCAGCAGCGGCCTATTACCGCAGCGCGCTCAGGCACGATCCGAAGAACGGCGATCTGCTCGACCGTACTTTCCTGTCGCTGCTGGTCGACGGCGAAATCGACGATTCCGTGGTTTATGCCGAACGCATCGCGCAAGCTGACAAGAACGATCGGGTTGCCGAGCTGGTGCTCGGCGTGCATGCGCTCAAGCGTAAACAATTTGCCGCCGCGCGCCGCGATCTGGCGCTGTCGATCCGCGGCCCGATCACCGATCTGACGGCGACGCTGCTGTCGGCCTGGTCGCTGTACGGGACCGGCGACATAAAAGGCGCGGTGGCGACGATCGACCGGCTCGCCGGACCGGAATGGTACGCGATCTTCAAGGAGCTGCATGCCGGCATGATCTACGACCTAGCCGGCAACAAGAAGGAAGCGGGAAAACGCTTCGAGCACGCCTACAAGCTCGATCCCACCGCGCTGCGGGTGGTCGAGGCCTATGGCAGCTGGCTGTCGCGCAGCGCGTCCACCAAACAGGCCCTCGGCATTTTCGAGGCCTTCGACAAGGTGCTGGCACGCCATCCGTTGGTGGTGGAGGCGATGAATCACCTCAAGTCAGACGAGAAATTGCCCCCGTTGGTGACGACAGCGCAGGCCGGCGCGGCCGAGGCGCTTTACGGGCTCGGCGCCTCGCTTGGCCGCCGCGGCGGCGAGGATCTTGGACTCGTCTATCTGCAGCTTTCGCTCTATCTCGCGCCCAATCATCCGCTGGCGCTGCTCTCGCTCGCCGATCTGTATGAATCGCTCAAGAAGCCGGCGCTGGCGATCAAAGCCTATGAGCGCGTTTCCGCAAGTTCACCATTGCATCGCAATGCCGCGATCCAGATGGCGTCCAATCTCGATTCGCTCGATCGTTCGGACGAGGCCGAGGAACACCTCGGCGCGCTGATCAAGCAGCACCCGGACGATCTCGAAGCGATCATGGCGCTAGGCAACGTGCTGCGCGGGCACAAGAAGTTCGCCGAATGCGCCAACGTCTATTCCAAGGGCGTCGCCACCCTGAAGCAGCCGGAAAAATCCAATTGGGTGCTCTTCTACTTCCGCGGCATTTGCTACGAGCGCTCCAAGCAGTGGCCGAAGTCGGAAGCCGATCTCAAGAAGGCGCTCGAATTGTTTCCCGAGCAGCCGCACGTGCTCAATTATCTCGGCTATTCCTGGGTCGATCAGGGCATCAACCTCGACCAGGGCATGGACATGATCAAACGCGCTGTGCAGCAGCGCCCGGACGACGGCTATATCGTCGACTCGCTGGGCTGGGCCTATTTCCGGATCGCCAATTACGAGGAAGCGGTCAAGCAGCTCGATCGCGCGATCGAGCTCAAGCCGGAAGACCCGACCATCAACGACCATCTCGGCGACGCCTATTGGCGCGTCGGCCGCGTGCTCGAGGCCAAATTCCAGTGGGCGCATGCGCGCGATCTCAAGCCCGATCCGGACGATCTGCCGAAGATCGAAGCCAAGCTCAAGAACGGGCTGCCCGAAGAAACGTCGTCGCAAGCCAAGAACGGTAAGAAAAGCGGCGATGGAGGCTAGCGCCTCCATGGCGGTCGTTGAAGCTTCTCTCGTCGACGCGGCGTTCGCCAAGATCAATTTGACATTGCGCGTGCTCGGCCGCCGTCCCGACGGCTATCACGAGCTCGAAAGCCTGGTCGCCTTCGCCGATGTCGGCGACATGTTGCGGCTGCAGACGGACGCCCCGCTCGCTCTGGAGGTTGACGGTCCTTACGCCGAGGCCTGCGGCGCGGCAGCCGATAATCTGGTGCTCAAGGCCGCGGCCGCGCTGTCCGCGCGTGTGGAGGGGCTGAGGCTCGGCCGCTTCGTTCTCACCAAGGAATTGCCGGTCGCCTCCGGCATCGGCGGCGGCTCATCGGACGCGGCTGCAGCGTTGCGTCTGCTCGTCCACGCCAATCGGCAAATCTTCAGCCGCGTCGATTTCACCGATTTGCGGGTGCAGAGGGCGGCACTCGCCGTTGGCGCCGACGTGCCGGTTTGTCTCTCGTCGCGCGCGCGCATCATGCGTGGCGTCGGCGAGGAATTGTCGGACCCGCTGGATTTGCCGCGCCTGCCCGCGCTTCTGGTCAATCCGGGAGTGCCATTGTCGACCCGCGACGTGTTCGCCAGGCTCGGCGGCAAGTTCAGTAAACCGTCATCTGCCGAGGTACCGCGCGACTTCGCGGCCTTGCTCGAATGGCTCGGCCAGCACGGCAACGATCTCACGCCAAGCGCGATCGCTTGCGTGCCCGTCATCGCCGATGTGCTGAGCGCTTTAAGCGCCTTGCCGGGCGCTCGGCTCGTGCGTATGTCGGGCTCGGGGCCGACTTGCTTTGCGCTGTTCGCTTCGACCAATGAAGCTGCGGCGGCGGCGCAACGGCTCAAGACCGAACGCAAAGATTGGTGGGTCCATCCCACCACGCTTGGTTCGCTGGAAAGACGCCCTTGAAAATGCCCGCTTCGTAGGGGACCGTTGCCGGTCCGGCGATTTTCGGCTGGGCAGCGCGCAGCAGGAGATGGAAATGAAGTGGATCGTGGTTGCCGTCGCGGCCAGTGTCGCGGCTCTGGGCATCATCGCCGCCGATCCGGCGATGGCGCGCGCCAAGCATCACGCCAAGGCCCGCTGTGTCGACGGGCCGAAACCGTTCTCCTGGGATTTCATTTGGACGCTGCGGCCCGATCCGCAGCCGAACGGCTGCTCGCCGGCTGCCTACGACGTCGGGCGGTTCGTCGGGCAGGACCCCGATCGCAATATCCGTCACCAGTTGCGCCGCGATCCCGACGCCTACTACTGGCCCAAGTGACGGACGCGTAAGCGCACGCCGGCGCACGATCCAGAATAGCGGGAACCGGTTTTCGGAAAAGATCTTGCGCGACTGATCAGTGCGCGCGCGCGATGCAGAAGGCGACCGTTTCTTCCAGCGCCGTTTTGATCGCGGACGATGGCACCAATGCCAGCGCGTCGGTGGCGATCGAGCCGTAGTGGCGGGCACGCCCGACCGTGTCCTCGATGGCGTGATGCTTGGCCATGAACGCCATCGCGGCGTCGAGATCGCCGTCGCGGATGTCGCCCTGGCCAAGTGTGCGGTTCCAGAACGTGCGCTCGCTTTCGGTGCCGCGTCTAAACGATAGCACCACCGGCAAAGTGATCTTGCCCTCGCGGAAATCGTCGCCCACGTTCTTGCCGAGCTTGGCGGATTTGCCGCCGTAGTCGAGCGCGTCGTCAATCAGCTGGAAGGCGATGCCGAGGTTCATGCCGAACGAACGGCAGGCGGCAAGTTCGGCCTTGTCTTTGCCGGCCAGCGCCGGGCCCACCTCGCAAGCGGCGGCGAACAGTTCCGCGGTCTTGGCGCGGATCACCGCCATGTATTCGTCCTCGTTGGTGGCGGTGTTCTTGGCGGCGCCGAGCTGCATCACTTCGCCTTCGGCAATCACCGCGGCGGCCGAGGATAGGATATCGAGCGCATGCAGATTGCCGACCTCGACCATCATCTTGAAGGCCTGGCCGAGCAGGAAATCGCCGACCAGCACGCTGGCCTCGTTGCCCCAGAGCATGCGGGCGGCGAGCTTGCCGCGGCGCATATCGCTCTCGTCGACCACGTCGTCATGCAGCAGCGTTGCCGTATGCATGAATTCGACCGCGGCGGCGAACTTGATATGGCCGTCGCCGGAGTAACCCGCCAGTTTGGCCATAGCCAGCGTGAGCATCGGCCGCAGCCGCTTGCCGCCCGAGGAGATCAGATGGTTGGCGACCTCCGGGATCATGGCGACGTCCGACCCGGTCCGCGCCAGGATCGTCGTGTTGACGCGCTCCATATCCGGTGCCACCAAATCGGCAAGTTGGGTGAGCGAGGCGCCTTGCGGGCTTTCGAAGGGGACGATGACGGCCAAAATGCTTCTCCGGGGTCGTGACGGCCGCGAGCATAGAAACGCTATGTTAATGGGGCAAGTGCGTTAAATTGCCGGTTTACGGCAATGTGGCGAGCGGCATGGGCGAGGGGGCAACTATTGGCGAAACAAATCTCTAAGTCAGCGGCGCACAAGTCCGACGGTTTCGGCCAATATTCGGTCGCCGTGCTGGTGCCTTGCTACAACGAGGAAGTGGCGATCGCCAAGGTAGTCAAGGACTTCCGCGCCGCGCTGCCCGGTGCCGCGATCTTCGTCTTCGACAACAATTCAGCCGATAATACTGCGGCGGCTGCGCGCGCCGCGGGTGCCGAGGTTTATCGGGAAAAACACCAGGGCAAGGGCTACGTGGTGCGGCGCATGTTCACCGACGTGGAGGCCGACATCTACGTGCTCGTGGACGGCGATGCCACTTACGATGCGCCCAGCGCGCGCGCGATGGTCGAGCGGCTGCTTGAGGACCGGCTCGACATGGTGGTCGCCAACCGCATCGACCGCGAGCAGGCGGCATACCGCGCCGGTCACCGCACCGGTAACCGGCTGCTCACGTCGTTTGTCGCTTCGGTATTCGGCCCCAGCTTCAATGACATGTTATCCGGCTACCGGGTGTTCTCGCGGCGCTTCGTGAAGTCCTTTCCGGTGCTCTCGGGCGGCTTCGAGATCGAAACCGAACTCACCATCCACGCGCTTGAGCTGGGTCTGGCGGTGGCAGAGATCGACACGCCCTATTACGCGCGGCCGAAAGGCTCTGCCTCTAAGCTCAACACTTGGGGCGATGGCTTCCGCATCCTGCGTACCATCGTCAAGCTCTACCGCGCCGAACGGCCGCTGCCGTTCTTCGGCGCCATCGGCCTAATGCTGGCGATCATCTCGGTCGGCTTTGGCAGCTCAGTCGTCATCACCTATATGGAAACCGGCTTGGTGCCGCGGCTGCCGACCGCGGTGCTGGCGACTGGGCTGATGATTCTGGCATTTCTTTCCGGCGCGATCGGACTTGTGCTCGACACCGTGACGCGCGGACGGCGCGAGATGAAGCTGCTTGCTTATCTGGGGCACCGGGCGCCGGGCGAGGAACGCCGGCGGCGCGCATGATCCCGAAAAAACCTGTCCCGGACTGGATTTGGGATGGCAACCGGCTTTCGGGCAAGATCATGCGCCCCGCAAAAGCGTTAAGATGGCAACCCAATATGGTCCGGCTCAGAATTCATGCGTGAACTCGTTCGCACCAATGACATGGTCCTGGTCTCAGCAGTGGTAGCGCTGCTCGAGGGCGCCGGCATTCGTCCTATGGTGCTCGATCAGAACATGAGCGTGCTGGAAGGCTCGCTCGGCGTGTTGCCGCGGCGAATTCTGGTCGCCGAAGGGCACGAACTCACCGCACGGCAGATCTTGCAAGACGCCGGGCTCGGTAAGGAGCTGCGTCCCGATGAGGACTGAGGTCCTCGAAACCAGCGAAGACGCCGTGCTTGGCGGCCGGCTGCGCTTGCGCCAGCCGCTGACCGGCCATCGCGTCGGCCACGATGCGATCCTGCTTGCCGCCGCGACCGGCGGCCGCGCTGGCGAGCATGCGGTCGATCTCGGCGCCGGCGTCGGCTCGGCGGGTCTTGCGCTGGCGGCGCGGGTGGCCGGGCTCAAGGTCACGCTGGTCGAGATCGATGTCGCGCTATGCGCGCTCGCCTCCAGCAACGCGCAGTTCAACAACATGGCCGACCGGGTGAGCGTGATTACTTGCGACGCCGAGGATGCCGGTGCGCTCGCGGTTGCCGGCATTGGCAATGTTGACCGCGTGCTGATGAACCCCCCGTTCCACGACGTCACCCGGCAGAACCTGTCGCCCGACCCGCGCCGGCGGCTCGCACACGCGGCGGCGCCTGGTCTGTTGCGGCGCTGGGTTGCGAGTGCCGAGCGTCTGCTCAAGCCGCAAGGCGTGCTGACGCTGATCTGGCGCGCCGATGCGCTGGCGGAGGTGAAGAGCGCGCTGACTGCTGCGTTCGGCGGTATCGCCGTGCTGCCGGTTTATCCGCGCCCCGATGCGCCCGCGATCCGTGTGCTGATACGCGCGACGAAATCCGGCGGCGGCGCCGGCGTGACCTATCCCGGCCTCATCCTCAACGACCAGTACGGCAAGCCGACCGCGGCTGCGGAGGCCGTGCTGCGTGGCGGGGATACGCTGAGTATTACCGAGACCTAAACGCGGGCCGGTCTGCCTAGGATTTACGCCGCCCCGGCATGAATTCGCGCCAACGCCGGATGACGAGCTGGCGCCGCATGCGGTCGAGATTCTCGTCATTGAGATGCGAAAGCCCAATAACGCCGCTGATTAGCAGGAATAAAATGGCTAGTTTGGGATCCATCGATCCGCCTCTTTCAAGAACCGCCACGATTTGGCGGCGCCTTTCGCATTGCAAAAACCGTTCCAAACTTAAATATAAGGCAATTAAGGGCATTTCTAGGCCGTTTACGAGAAATATACTGCGGCGCACAAAAAGTTGACCGGCCCGCAATGCCGCACCGGCAGGCTTTGACTCGGGTTCCAATGATGCCTAACTGGCCGGCATGGCGCCCGCCGCGACCCAACCGATGCCCGACATCCTCAAGCGCACGCTCGAGCTCCTCAGCAAGCTCATTCCGGCCCGCTTCCGCGCCGACATCCCGGTGGTGCCGGTGGTGCGGCTCGCGGGCGTCATCGGTGTGAGCACGCCGTTGCGGCCGGGGCTGATGCTGTCCGGCGTTGCCCGCTCGCTGGAGCGCGCGTTTGCGACCCGCAACGCGCGCGCAGTAGCGCTGATCGTCAACTCGCCGGGCGGATCTCCGGCGCAGTCGCATCTGATCTTCCGCCGCATCAGGCAATTGGCCGCGGAAAAGAAACTGCCGGTCATCGCCTTCGTCGAGGATGTCGGCGCCTCGGGCGGCTACATGTTGGCTTGCGCCGCCGATGAAATTATCTGCGACCAATATTCCATCCTCGGCTCGATCGGCGTGGTCGGCGGCTCGTTCGGCTTTCCCAAGCTCATGGAAAAACTCGGCATCGAGCGCCGGGTCTACACCTCCGGTGAGCGCAAGGTGATGCTCGATCCTTTCCTGCCGGAAAAACCGGAGGACTTGAAGCGCATCAAGGCGATCCAGAAAGACATCCACGAGCACTTCATTGCTCTGGTCAAGGAACGTCGCGGGAGCAAGCTGAAGAGCAACGACAAGACGTTGTTCTCCGGCGAGTTCTGGACCGCGCAGACGGCGATCGAGCTCGGACTGGCCGACCGCATCGGCGATCTGCGCTCCACTTTGCGCGAACGCTATGGCGAGAAAGTGCGCACGCCCTTGATCGCCGCCGAACGCGGCCTGTTCGGCCGCCGCATTTCGAGCCTCGGCTCGCTCGAAACGCTCGCCCGCCAGGACGGCCTCGCCGCCGATCTCATCTCGGCGCTGGAGGCGCGCGCGCTGTGGGGGCGGTACGGCCTCTAGCGACTATTGCACCGGCTTGTTGCCGAACAACTTCGCCACCGCCGCAACCTGTGCTTTCTGCTGCGCGATTGATTTGGCGAATTCCGCCGCGTTGCCGGGACTGACGATCTGCGCGGTGGCGGTCATTTTCTGCACGATCTCAGGATCCCTAGCGATCGTTTTGATGTCATCGGCGATGCGCTTGCGCACGTCATCCGCTATTCCCGGCGGACCGAATAGGCCCACCAGTCCGTCGAAATCGAGCGACGGATAGCCGGCTTCGACCGCCGTCGGAACGTCGGGCAGCGCGGGCGCGCGCTCGTGATTGGTGACGGCCAGCACCTTCACTTTGCCGGCCAGAACCTGCGGCCGCACGATGGCGTAAGCCGGCATGTAGGCCTGGATGCGCCCTTCCGCGAGGTCTGTGACGGCCGCGACTGGATTCTTGTACGGCACCTTCGCCATGGTCAGGCCGACGGTATGCAGAAATCCGGCGAACACGAAATCGGTGAAGCCGGTGGCGGTGGTCCAGTTCAATTGACCCGGCTTGGCGCGCGCCAGCGCCTCCAATTCTTTCAGGGAATTGACGTTCAGCGAGGTCGGGACGCTGACCGCGATGACGGTCTTGGAGATGCGCGCGATCGGAATCAGGTCTTTCGGATCGTAGGGCAGCTTGTCGTGGAAATAGGGATGTGCGGTGAACGAACTCACCGGCGACACTAACAACACATGATCGTCATGGGCGCCGAGGAAGGCGGTGATGGCGACCATGCCGTCGCCGCCCGGACGGTTTTCGACCACGACCGATTGGCCCCAGCGCGCCGACAGCTTGTCGGCGAACAGCCGTGCGCCGATATCGACACCGCTGCCGGGTCCGAGCGTCACGATGAACCGCACCGGCCGGTTCGGCCATGTCTGCGCGGCGGCGCCGGAAGCGCATATGAGCGGCAGAAGCGCCAGCGATGCGGCGACCAGCGTGTATAGCGCCCACTTGGCGGTCAAGCGAGTTTTCATTGTTTCCTCCACTCGCCGGCCGGCCATTCATTGGCGATGGCTGTTGTCGGCAACTCTAGAATTCGCGCCCCGCGTCATCATAGCTCATCCTCCGCCGACAGGAACGGCCGGTTCAGCCCCGAAAATGCCTTGTTCGCGGTTGAGTTTTCTACTTAGATGATTGTTCGGAGACGCCGATGCCCCCGATTTTGCTTTCGCCGCTGCTGAAATGGTCGCTTGCCGCTCTGGGCGGCGCCATGGTCGTGCATTGGGCGATGAAGGAAGCGCGCCGGATCAACGAGGAACTCGACCAGGCCAAGCGCGCCAAGGTGCGCATTTCCGATCAGGAAAACCGTCCGACGTTGCGGCGTGATCCGACGACCGGCGAATATCGCCTCTAGTTTTAGCGATTTCGGGATTGAATGGGCCGCTCAGCGGCCGGACACGCGTCGGCCGGCGCTGACCATGGCGCCGAAAAACAGCGCCGAAAACGCCAGACCAATGAGTTGAAATTCGAACATCGCCGTCTCCTGCAACCGTGCCTGTTCTTTTCGTTGGTCGCGGGCGTAGCAGGTTCGGTTCAAGGTTCCGTAAATAGCGCCGCGTCTTGACCCCTTTTTGACCCCCCGATAGGGTCCCAATCCATTCCCGTGCTTAAGAATCAGTAATTTTCGATGGCCGAAGCGAATCTTCTCGCCAATGACCGCGCGCGCCCAGACAATCTGGACCCCTCGCGCTCGTTCCAGGGGCTCATTCTGGCGCTGCAGCAGTATTGGGCGAACTGGGGCTGCGTCATATTGCAGCCCTACGACATGGAGGTGGGGGCGGGCACCTTCCACCCGGCGACGACGCTGCGCGCGCTCGGACCTAAGCCCTGGAACGCGGCTTACGTGCAGCCCTCGCGCCGGCCCAAGGACGGTCGCTACGGCGAGAACCCGAACCGGCTGCAGCACTATTACCAATTCCAGGTGATCCTGAAGCCGTCGCCTCCCGACATCCAGGAGCTCTATCTCAATTCGCTGAAAGTCATCGGCATCGATCCCAAGCTGCACGACATTCGCTTTGTCGAAGACGACTGGGAAAGCCCGACGCTGGGCGCCTGGGGGCTCGGCTGGGAGTGCTGGTGCGACGGCATGGAGGTTTCGCAATTCACTTACTTCCAGCAGGTCGCCGGCTTCGAATGTTCGCCGGTCGCCGGCGAGCTCACCTACGGGCTGGAGCGGCTCGCCATGTACGTCCAGGGCGTCGACCGCGTATTCGATCTGAATTTCAACGGCCGCAGCGACGACAAGAAAGTGACGTATGGCGACGTGTTCCTGCAGGCCGAGCAGGAATATTCACGGCACAATTTTGAATTCGCCGACACCGCTATGCTGTTCGAGCAGTTCAAGATGGCAGAAGCAGCCTGCCAGAAATATCTCGCCGACGGCTGGAGCGCGGACCGCAAACGCCACCTGATGGCGCTGCCGGCTTACGACCAATGCATCAAGGCGAGCCACGTGTTCAATCTGCTCGACGCCCGTGGCGTGATCTCGGTCACCGAGCGGCAGAGTTACATTCTGCGCGTGCGCGAACTGGCCAAAGCCTGCGGTGCGGCGTGGCTCGCCACCGAAGGGGGAGGGGCGGCGGCATGAGCGAACCTGAAATCGGCGGGCGAGCGCCGATAGCGGTCGAGGTCGCGGCCGGCGAAACCTATTGGTGGTGCCGCTGCGGCCGCTCGAAGACGCAGCCGTTCTGCGACGGCTCGCACGAAGTGACCGACTTCACGCCGCTGGAATGGAAGGCAAAACGCGCTGGACCGCGCAACTTCTGCACCTGCAAGCGCAGCAAGACGCCGCCGTTCTGCGACAACAGCCATTTGAAGCTATAGTCGAACCTTCTGACGGGCGATTCGACAAACAACCATGCTGCTCTGGATCATCTTA
The DNA here is from genome assembly GCA_963770985.1 of uncultured Alphaproteobacteria bacterium. GTDB lineage: Bacteria > Pseudomonadota > Alphaproteobacteria > Rhizobiales > Xanthobacteraceae > Pseudolabrys. Next base: position 130,383 of record CAVYRR010000009.1, read on the forward strand.
GCTGTCGTTGCGGCGGTCGTCGTTTATGCGGTCGTCGTTTTCAACGGTCTGGTCCGCACCCGCCAGATGGCGAACGAGGCCTGGAGCGGCATCGACGTGCAGCTCAAGCGGCGCTCCGATCTGGTGCCCAATCTGGTGGACAGCGTGAAGGGCTATGCCGCCCATGAACGCACGGTGCTGGAACAGGTGACGGAACTGCGCAACCGGGCGCGCGCGCTGCCGGAAGGCGATGTCGCGGCCCGCGCCCAGGCCGAGGGCGCGCTGTCGGCCGCGCTCGGCCGGCTGTTCGCGCTCGCCGAGAATTATCCCGACCTGAAGGCGAGCGGCAATTTTCTGGACCTGCAGCAGCAGCTGAGCGACCTGGAAAACGAACTGCAGATGGCGCGCCGCTATTACAACGGCGCGGTGCGCAATCTCAACGTGCTGGTGCAATCGTTCCCGAGCAACCTGATCGCCGGCCTGTTCGGCTTTGCCGCGCGCGACTATTTCGAGTTGTCGGACGCGGGCGAGCGCGCCGCGCCGCAGGTCGAACTGGCGCCGCGATGAGCCGGCTCTGGCGCATCGCGGTGCTGTTGGGCGCGCTGCTGGGCGTCGCGCCCGCGTTCGCTGCGGAAGTCATTCAATATTTCGATTCAAACGTTGAGGTCGCAAAAGACGGCGAGCTCACCGTCACCGAAACGCTGCGCGTGCATGCCGAGGGCAACGCGATGCGGCACGGCATCTATCGCGACTTTCCGCTCACCTTTCGCGACGCCGGCGGCACGCTGCGCGAGGTGACTTTCAGCCTGATCGGCGTCATGCGCGACAATCAAGCCGAGCCCTATCACACCGAGCGAACGCGTGGCGTCATCCGCATCTATGCCGGCGACAAGGACATCGCTGATCCGGCCTGGCGAACACACTTATGTCTTTCGCTACCGCACCGGACGGCAAATCCGCTGGTTCGACGGCAAGCCCGAGCTCAACTGGAACGTGACCGGCAATTTCTGGCGCTTCCCGGTTCTCTATGCGAGCTATCACCTGCATCTTGCCGGCGGCGAGGGCCCGGTGCGCTGGACCGCCTTCACCGGCCGCATCGGCGAGCGCGGCACCGACTGGCAAGGCGATCGCGGTCCTCTTGGCACGCTCACCGTTTCGACGACGCGTCCGCTGCGCATTGGCGCGGGTCTCACCGTGGTCGCCGAATTGCCCGCCGGCGTGGTGGAGCCGCCGAGCGCGAATACGCTGCTGTGGTACCAACTGTTCGACAACCGCCAATGGATTTTCGGCGGCGTCGGGTTTCTCGTCGTTCTCATCTATTACTTCGCCGCCTGGGAAGCGGTCGGCCGCGATCCCAGGCCCGGCACCATCATCCCGCTGTTTCATCCGCCGCAGGGCATTTCGCCGGCGCTCGCCAATTACATCCACAATTGGGGCCTCGGGCGGGAGAAGTGGCGCGCGTTCACGGCAGCGGCGCTGTCGCTCGCGGTGCGCGGTCTCGTTCATTTCGACAACAAAGGCGGCGCGCTGACGCTGAAATTGACCGGCAAACAACCCACCGGCGGTTTCGCCAGCCTGCCGGCCGGCGAAGCCGCAATCTTCACCTGGCTGAATTCCGAGGCTGGCTTTGCCACGATCGACAAGGCCCATGGCGAAGCGGTCGCCATCGTCGGCGACAAGTTCACCAAGAGCATCGAGAGCGAAAGCCGCAACCGCTTCTTCCGGCGTAATCTCGGCTACGTGTTTGCCGGTCTGGCGATGACCGTTGCGGTCGTGATCGGCATCGTCAGTTTCGGCGGCTTGCAGGACCAGGATATTCCCATTCTGGCGGGGCTGTGCTTCGGCGGCTTCTTTCTCGGCATGTTCACGCTGCCGGTGCTGCAAGCGCTGGCTGGCGGCGGCGCGAAATTCGCCGTTCTCGCGCGCGCTGCCATGTCGCTCGTCTTTACCGTCATTGTCGTTTCGATCGTCTTCAGTTCCATCCCGGGAATCCTGCACAGCATCTCCAGCGACGCCTTGCCGGCTTTGCAGTCGCTCGTCATCGGCAATCCGTTCCCCTTCGTACTGGTGACGGCATTCACCGCGCTCAACGGGCTGTTCTTTCATTTGATGCGGGCGCCGACCTCGCTCGGCCGCCCGGTCATGGACCAGCTCTCGGGTTTCAAGCTCTATCTCGAAACCGCCGAAGCCGACCGCCTCAATTTGCAGGGCGCGCCCGAGATCACCGCCGAGCGCTTCGAGGCGCTATTGCCCTATGCGGTCGCCCTCGACGTCGAGAAACCCTGGTCCGATGCTTTCGCCGCGGCGGTGCGGCGCGCCCATCCGGGCGAGGCCGACCCGATGTCCAACTATCAGCCGGGCTGGAGCAGCGGTGGCGGCTGGTCGGGCCGCGATTTCGGCAGCGCAGTTTCGTCCTCGGTGGCGGGCGTGAGCGGCGCCTTGGCGAGCGCCGTGCCGGTCTCGTCCGGCTCATCCGGTTTTTCCGGCGGCGGTGGCGGTTCAGGCGGCGGTGGCGGCGGAGGCGGCGGGGGAGGCTGGTAATAGCCGTGGGTGACAGCGGCCATCGGCCTTGCTAGGCAGACCCCGACCGACGCTGAAAGTCCCGCAATGCCCGATCTCCTGCTCGAATTCCTGTCGGAAGAGATTCCCGCGCGCATGCAGGCGCGCGCCGCCGAGGATTTGAAGAAAATGGTGACCGACCGGCTGGTGGCGGCCGGTCTCGTTTACGAAGGCGCCAAGGCCTTCGCCACGCCGCGCCGGTTGGCGCTGTCGGTGCATGGCGTGCCGGTGCGCCAGCCCGACACCAAGGAAGAGAAGAAAGGCCCGCGCGTCGGCGCGCCCGAACAGGCCATTGCCGGATTTCTCAAAGCGGCCGGCTTGAAGTCGATCGACCAGGCCAAGGTGCAGCCCGACAAGAAGGGCGACTTCTACCTGGCGGTTATCGAGAAGCAGGGCAGGTCGGCGCTCGATGTGTTGGCTGAGATGATCCCCGAGGTGTGCGCGACTTCCCGTGGCCGAAGTCCATGCGCTGGGGCAGCGGCCGGCTCACCTGGGTACGCCCGCTGCATTCCATAATTGCAACGTTCGGGCCGGAAACCGAAGAGCCTGACATCGTCCCATTCGAGGTGGGCGGTATCAAATCGGGCGACCAGACGCGCGGCCATCGCTTCATGGCGCCTGGCGCCTTCAAGGTGCGCCGCTTCGACGATTACATTGCCAAGCTCGAGGCGGCCAAGGTGGTGCTCGATCCGGTGCGGCGCGCGGAAATGATTCTGACCGACGCCAAACATCTCGCCTTCGCGCAAGGCTACGAGCTGCTGGAAGACGCCGGGCTGCTCGCCGAGGTCGCCGGCCTGGTGGAATGGCCGGTGACGTTGATGGGTTCGTTCGACGCGGCCTATCTCGCGATCCCCGAGGAAGTGATCCGCGCCACCATCCGCAACAACCAGAAATGTTTCGTGCTGCGCGACACGCAGACGGCCAAACTCACCAACAAGTTCATTCTGGTCGCCAACGAGGAAGCCTCGGACGGCGGCAAAGCGATTGTCGGCGGCAACGAGCGCGTGATCCGCGCGCGGCTGTCCGATGCCAAGTTCTTCTATGACACGGATTTGAAAACGCGGCTGGAGGACCGGCTGCCGAAATTCGGCGGAATCGTGTTCCACGAGAAGCTCGGCACCCAGGCCGAGCGCATCGCGCGCATGGTCGCGCTCGCTGGGCAGCTGGCGCCGCTGGTCGGCGCCGACGCCGCCAAGTCCGAACGCGCCGCGCTTCTGTGTAAGACGGACCTGCTGACCGACGTTGTCGGCGAATTTCCAGAACTGCAAGGCTTGATGGGCCGCTACTACGCCGAGGCGCAGAACGAGGACGAGGCGGTCGCGCATGCTTGCGAGGATCACTATCGGCCGAAGGGGCCGGACGACCTGGTGCCCGCCGATCCGGTGGCGATCGCCGTCGCGCTCGCCGACAAGATCGACACACTAGTCGGCTTCTGGGCGATCGACGAGAAACCGACGGGATCGAAGGACCCTTACGCGCTGCGGCGCGCGGCGCTCGGCGTCATTCGCATCGTGATCGAAAACGAATTGCGGCTGCCGCTGCGCTTGCAGCTGTGGCGGCACTTCGGCACGGTCCGCCGCGATGAAAATTTAGCCGAAGCCATCGCCGCGTTGCATTCCATGCACGAGCAGATCATCGATTTGAGCGCGACCGATATCGAGTTGGCGGTCAAGCTGGAAGTATTGGTATCGGAAAGGAGCAAGCGGGTCGCCGGGCCGGTCCTGGTGCAGGCCCACTCCTATCTCCAGCAGACCCAGGATTTGCTCTCGTTCCTCGCCGACCGCCTCAAGGTGCAGTTGCGCGAGGATGGCGCGCGGCACGATTTGGTCGATGCCGTGTTTGCGCAAAACTCGGAAGGCCAGGACGATCTTCTGCTGATCGTGCGCCGCGTCGAAGCGCTCGGCAAATTCCTCGACACCGACGACGGCAAGAACCTGCTCGCCGGCGTCAAACGCGCCTCGAATATCCTGCGTATCGAGGAGAAGAAGGACAACAAATTATTCAGCGGCGCGCCCGATGTCAAGCGGCTCGCGGCGGGCGAGGAAAAGGCGCTGGCGGAAGCCATCAACGTCGCCAAGAAGGACGCCTCCGCCGCCGTCGCCAAGGAAGACTTCGCCGCCGCCATGAGCGCCATGGCGAAGCTGCGTCCCAAGGTCGATGCCTTTTTCGACAAGGTCACCGTCAATGTCGACGACAAGGCTCTGCGCGAAAACCGCCTTAAGCTGCTCAATGAAATCCGCGAAGCCACCCGCACCGTTGCGGATTTTTCCAGGATCGAGGGGTAGACAAAATCGTCGTCCCCGCGAAGGCGGGGACCCATAACCCCTGCCTAGCCGGATCATAAGCACAGGGGTTATGGGTCCCGGCTCTCGCTTCGCTCGGCCGGGACGACAGTTGAAGAAGGAACCCGCCGCGCATTGTGCCGTTTCATTCCTACCTGCAACCCTAAAAGGACACCGCCATGGTCATCGGCATCGCTCATTTGCAGCCCATTGTCGCGTTGGTCGCCGGCATTCTCATCCTGGTCATGCCGCGCCTGCTCAACTTCATCGTCGCGATCTACCTGATCCTGGTCGGCGTCATGGGCCTTGGACTTATCAAGTAGGCAAAAATCCGGGCTTGCGTCGGCGGCGTTGGCGGTGCTTTTAAGGGCCGTCAGCCCCTCCAGTATTTTATTGAACCATGGCCAAACGAAAATCCTTGCGCGCCAGCGTTAAAACCAAAAAACCCATCCGAAAAGCGGCCAAAGCCAAGCCCAAGGCTGCGGCCCGGGCGGCGCCGTCCAAAGGCAAATGGGTCTACGGCTTTGGCGGCGGCTCCGCCGAGGGCAAGCCCAATATGCGCAATCTGCTGGGCGGCAAGGGCGCCGGCCTCGCCGAAATGGCCAATCTCGGCCTGCCGGTACCGCCTGGCTTCACCATCACTACCGAGGTCTGCACCTACTACTACGCCAACAAGCAGCAGTACCCGAAAGAGCTTCGCGCCCAAGTCGAGAAGGCGCTCGCCCAGGTCGGCCGCATCACCGGCAAGATTTTCGGCGACAAGAGTAACCCGCTACTGGTCTCGGTGCGCTCCGGCGCCCGCGCCTCGATGCCCGGCATGATGGACACCGTGCTCAATCTCGGGCTCAACGACGAAACGGTGGCGGCGCTGGCGAAGAAATCCGGCGACCGGCGTTTCGCCTATGACAGCTATCGGCGCTTCATCACCATGTATTCCGATGTGGTGCTCGGCGTCGGCCACGAGCACTTCGAGGAACTGCTCGACCGCCACAAGGAGCGGCAGGGCTACTCGCTCGACACCGATCTCACCGCCGACGATTGGGTCGAACTGGTCGAGCTCTATAAGAAGCGATTGCAGCAGGAGCGTGGCGAGCCGTTCCCGCAGGATCCGCACGAGCAATTGTGGGGCGCGATCGGCGCGGTGTTCGGTTCCTGGATGAACCAGCGCGCCAACACCTACCGCCGCCTGCACAATATTCCGGAGAGCTGGGGCACCGCGGTCAACGTGCAGGCCATGGTGTTCGGCAATATGGGCGACACCTCGGCAACCGGCGTCGCCTTCACGCGCAACCCGTCCACCGGCGAGAGGAAGCTGTACGGCGAGTTCCTCATCAACGCGCAGGGCGAGGACGTGGTCGCCGGCATCCGCACGCCGCAGGAAATCAGCGAGGCCGCACGCATCGAGGCCGGCTCCGACAAGCCGTCGATGGAAAACACGCTGCCCAAGGCTTATTCGGAACTCAAGCGCATCTACAACACGCTCGAGCGCCATTACCGCGACATGCAGGACCTCGAATTCACGGTCGAGCAAAACAAGCTGTGGATGCTGCAGACCCGCTCGGGCAAACGCACCGCCAGGGCCGCGCTGCGTATCGCGGTCGAGCTCGCCAACGAAGGCCTGATCTCCAAGAACGAGGCCGTGCTGCGCGTCGATCCGCTGGCGCTCGATCAGCTCCTGCACCCGACCATCGATCCGCGTGCGCACCGGCGCGTGATCGCGACCGGCCTGCCGGCCTCGCCCGGCGCTGCATCGGGCGAGATCGTGTTCTCGCCTGATGAAGCGGCGCAACTCAAAGCCGACGGCAAGAAGGTCATCCTGGTGCGGGTGGAAACATCACCCGAAGACATTCACGGTATGCACGCGGCCGAAGGCATCCTCACCACCCGCGGCGGCATGACCTCGCATGCGGCGGTGGTCGCCCGCGGCATGGGCAAGCCCTGCGTCTCCGGCGCAGGCGTCCTGCGCGTCGATTACAATGCCGGCACCATGACGGCCGGCGGACAGATCGCTTCAAGACAAGGCGACTTCATCACCGTCGACGGCTCTACCGGACAAGTATTGGCCGGCAAGGTCGACATGATCGAACCGCAGCTGTCCGGCGAATTTTCCACGTTGATCGGCTGGGCCGACAAGGTGCGCAAGCTCGGCGTGCGCGCCAACGCCGATACGCCGGCAGACGCCAAGGCCGCGGTGCGCTTCGGCGCCGAGGGCATCGGGCTCTGCCGTACCGAGCACATGTTCTTCGACGAAAATCGCATCCAGGCGGTGCGCGAGATGATCCTGGCCGACGACGAGAAGTCGCGCCGGACCGCGCTCGCCAAATTGCTGCCGATGCAGCGTGCCGATTTCGTCGAGCTGTTCGAAATTATGGACGGCCGGCCGGTGACCATAAGGCTGCTCGATCCGCCGCTGCACGAATTCCTGCCGCACGGCCAGGAAGAGATCGCCGAAGTCGCGGCCGCCATGGGCGCCGATCCGCGCAAGCTTGCCGACCGCGCGCGCGAACTGGCCGAATTCAACCCGATGCTGGGTTTCCGCGGCTGTCGCATCGCCATCGCCTATCCGGAAGTCGCCGAGATGCAGGCGCGCGCGATTTTCGAGGCCGCGGTCGAAACGGCCAAGCGCACCGGCAAGCCCGTCGTACCTGAGGTGATGGTGCCGCTGATCGCGACCAAGGCCGAATTCGACCTGGTCAAGGCGCGCATCGACGCCATGGCCAAGGCGGTAGCGAAGGAGACCGGCGCCAAGCTCAATTACCAGGTCGGCACCATGATCGAATTGCCGCGCGCCGCATTAATGGCCGGCGAGATCGCCGAGACCGCGGAATTCTTCTCGTTCGGCACAAACGATCTGACGCAGACAACGTTCGGCATCTCGCGCGACGACGCCGCGAGTTTCCTCGGCATCTATACCGCGCGCGGGATACTGCCCGGCGATCCGTTCGTGTCGATCGATCAGCAAGGCGTCGGCGAACTGGTGCGCATCGGCGTCGAGCGCGGGCGAAAAGTCCGTCCCAAGCTCAAAGTCGGCATCTGCGGCGAACACGGCGGCGACCCCGCTTCGGTCGCCTTCTGCCACCAGGTCAAGCTCGATTACGTGTCGTGCTCGCCGTTCCGGGTACCGATCGCGCGGCTTGCCGCCGCGCAGGCGGCCTTGGGCAAGGCCGCAGCCAGTACGGCGTAAGGCGACTACACCGCCACTTTAGTGAGAAAGTCTTCGACCTCGAGCCGCAGATTGGAGACTGCCAATTCGGCCGATTGCGAAGCGTCGCGCACCACCTCCGCCGAGGATCGGGTTTCGGTCGCCGCGCCTGCAACCTCTTCCAGTACCGCCACTACGTGATCGGTCCCATCCGCCGCGCTTGCCACGTTGTGCGAGATTTCCTCGGTCGCCGAACTCTGCTGGATTACCGACGAAGTCACCGCTGCGGTCGACTCATTGATCTCCTGCATGCGGGCGGCGATCTGACGGATCGCCTCGACCGCGCCGGAAGTTGAGTCCTGCACCGCAAGGATATGACTGGCTATTTCCTCGGTCGCCTTGGCGGTCTGCACCGCCAGCGATTTGACTTCCGAGGCAACTACCGCGAAGCCCCTGCCGGCTTCGCCCGCGCGTGCGGCCTCAATGGTCGCGTTGAGTGCCAGCAGATTGGTCTGACCGGCGATATTGCGGATCAGCTTGATCACCTCACCGATCTTCTGGGCGTCGGAGGCTAAATCAGCGATTTCGCTGTCGGTCGAGCGCGCCTCGCTGGTCGCGAGCCCGACCACGTTATTGGTGTGGGTGAGTTGGTGGCTGATCTCGGCGATCGAGCGCGACAATTCGCCGGCCGCGACCGACGCAGCTTCCACGTTGGAGGACGCCTCGTTGAACGCCTGCACGGCAGTTACGGCGCGCTGCGAGGTCTGGTCGGACGAGCCGAGCAGTGCGCTCGCGGTCGAGCGCATGGCGGTCGCGCTGCCGCTCACGCTGGAAAGCAGCTTCTCGACCTGCGGCCGGAACGAGGCGATCGCCGCGTCGATGACCGCGCGCCGCTGTTCCTGGTCTTGGATCGCGGCGCGTTCCTGTTCGGCGCGGTGTTGTTCGGTGACGTCCTCATGGGTGGACACCCAGCCGCCGCCCGGCAGCGCCTCGTTCTTAGCCAGCACATTGCGGCCGTCGCTGGCTCGCACATAGGCTTGCGTGCTTTGGCCTTTGGCGGCGCCGTCGAGAATTGTCCGGCAATAGCCCTCGACGTCGCCGGAAAACAGCCCGGTCTCCTTGCGGTGCTCAATCAGTTCGCGCAACGAGCAGCCCGGCCGCACGATCTTCGGCGAAACATTGTACATGTCCATGTAGCGACGATTTTGCAGAACAATGCGGCCTTGCGCGTCGAACATCAGCAGGCCTTGCGACATGTTGTCGAGCGCGGTCGATAGCCGGCGATTGTGCGTGACCGTGCGGCGGTGCCAAACGCCGGCCAACGCCAGCGCGGCGACGCCCAGCGCCGCAAATAGCAGCGCTTGGCCGACGACGGTCGATGGCAGAATGGACGAAAGCATGCCGCTCCAGGTGCGGTACCGCGGGCCGATATTGGCGGCGAGCGATTGCAATATGGTTAATGTTTGATGCCCAACAATTGCGCGCCAAATCGCGAACGACTTGCGCGCCGCGGCAATTCACAGCGGCAAGGTGGGAATTCTACGCGGCGCGCGGTTAACACGTTCGCAAGGTTAATCAGTCCATAAAAAAACCGGTCGCATTGTCTGCGATCCGGCGGCGTATGCCGGCAAGCGCATGATCCCGAACGGCTCGTCCTCGATTCGATCGGGGGTGGGAACTGGTTTCGGTTATGCGCTGAGTAAACGTTGTTGCGTGGCGTGAGCTTTGGTCATGGCGGTTTCGCGTGAGCGTCGACGGCGAAGACGAGCGCCGATCGGAATCGGTGCGCTGGTGTTTGCGCTGCTGCCCACCACGATCGGTTATCAGGATCTCGGCGTGTTGCTGGTGCGCCAGCCGGGAATTGCCGCGCGCGCGCAGAGGCATGTGATCGCCTCGCCGTTCGGCACCATTCACGCCGCCACCTTCAGCCTGCCGCGCCCGATCGGCACTGCCATCCCGCATCCGCCGCTTTACGCGCTGGCCAATTTTGATCCGGCCGACATCACCGGCTCGATCGCCTCGCAGTTCCTCGGCGATCCGAACGCGCCGCTGCAGTTCCCTGCCGTCAATCGCAAAAGCAAGCGCGACTCGTTGCTGGCGCGCCCGCGCGACCCGCTGCCGCCGCTGCCGCCAGCCGTTTTAATCGAGCCGGTTCCGCAGGTACAAGCAGATGCGCCTCTCATGAGCGAGCAGGCCGATAGCCGCTTCGATCCCTATTCGGATTACCAATTTGCCTTGGCTCCGGATCAGCAACCGAGCTCGCCCGCCATGCAGCCGTCTGCCGCGGACATTGCGCCCCGCGGTAAGGACGGTTCGCAAATCTATTTCGGCGCCAATCCGCTGGCCGCGGGGCAGGAATCGATCATGCCCTGGGCAGCGGGCGAGGCGCCGGTGGTGATGGCGTCCTTCGATCCCGATATCAAGCAGTCGGCGCTCGCTCCGCCGCGGTCCGGTGGTGAGGACAAAGCCGGCGAAACCGTCGCCGGCAAGGGCGAAGTGACCGGTGTCGACCAACGGCCGAAATCACCGGCGGAGCGATTGGCGCTCACCGGTCCCGTGCTCGCCAAGGCGGAGAAATGTCTCGCCAACGCGGTCTATTTCGAAGCGCGCGGCGAATCTGTGCGCGGGCAAATCGCGGTGGCGCAGGTGGTGATGAACCGGGTGTTTTCGCCGTTCTACCCGAAAGACGTCTGCGGCGTGGTCTATCAGAACGCCAACCGCCATTTCTCCTGCCAGTTCACCTTCGCCTGCGACGGCATTCCTGACGTGGTGACCGAGCCGGATGCCTATGCGCGCGCCCAACGCATCGCGCACGATATGATCAGCGGCAAGCTGTGGATGCCGGAGGTGGCGAAGGCCACCCACTATCATGCCTATTGGGTGCATCCCGATTGGGTCAACGAAATGAAAAAGATCTACAAGCTCGGCGTGCACGCTTTCTATCGCCCGCTCACCTGGGGCGACGGTTCCGACGAGCCGACCTGGGGCGATGCCAAGGCGACCGAAGCAGAAGCCGCTAAAGAAGAACAAGAGTCGCCGGTCAGCCATAGCCTGGAATGGCTGCGGTCGGAGGAGGGGCAGGCGTTTACGCGCCAAAGCGCGCGCAAATAGCGCATTGAGCGTGAGCCATGCGCGGGGCAAATGGCTAGCATCACGAAGATTCGTTTTGGCTAAGCCTACGGGACCTATAGGGTCCGGCCCGATCAATTCGGCCGGAGCGATCCCACAATGTCGGTGCAATCAGCAGCGGGCGGAACGGGCATAGCCGGCTGGCGCACGCCCCTGGTGGTGGTGATTTGCGGCTGCCTGATCGCAATGATCGCTTTCGGGCCACGGTCTTCGCTCGGCTTTTTCCTCACGCCGCTGTCGCAAGAGCACCACTGGGGCCGCGACGTTTTCTCGATGGCGCTCGCCATCCAGAACTTGCTGTGGGGCATTGGACAGCCTTTTGCCGGCGGCATCGCCGATCGGTTCGGCGCCACCCGCGTCATGATGGTCGGCGCCACTTTGTATGCGCTCGGCTTGGCGCTGATGTCACACGCGACGTCACCCGGCGCGCTCGACCTTACCGCCGGCGTAATGATCGGGTTTGGACTATCGGGCTGCTCGTTCAACCTCGTGATCGGTGCGTTCGGCAAGCTGCTGCCGGAAAGCTGGCGGTCGCTCGCTTTCGGCGCCGGTACCGCCGCCGGGTCGTTCGGACAGTTTCTCTATTCGCCGATCGGCGTGGCGCTGATGGATAAATTCGGTTGGCAGACGGCGCTGACGATCTTCGCGGGCGTGACGATGCTCATTTTGCCGTTGGCATTTGCGCTCGCCACGCCGCGCAGCAGCGCTGCATCGGCGGCGGTCGCAATGGCGCCGCAATCATTTCGCCAGGCCATGGCGGAAGCTTTCGGCCATCGCAGCTATGTGCTGCTCGTTCTCGGCTTCTTCACCTGCGGTTTTCAACTCGCGTTCGTGACTGTGCATTTGCCGTCCTATCTGATCGACCGCGGGCTCTCCGCGCAGATCGGCGGCTGGACGCTTGCCACCATCGGCCTGTTCAATATCGTTGGCTCATTGGCGTCCGGTTATCTCGGTAACCGCATGCCCAAGCGCTACCTCCTGTCGATTATCTATTTCGCCCGTGCGCTCTCGATCGCCGCGTTCATTACGCTGCCGGCGAGCCCGCTGGCCACGCTGATCTTCGGCGCTGTCACCGGCCTGCTCTGGCTGTCGACGGTGCCGCCGACTTCGGCCCTGGTGGCGGTGATGTTCGGCACACGCTGGCTCGCCATGCTGTTCGGCTTTGCCTTCTTCAGCCACCAGGTGGGCGGTTTCCTCGGCGTGCTGCTGGGCGGCTATGTGTTCGACGCTTACGGCTCCTACAATCCGGTGTGGTGGCTGTCGGTGTTTTTCGGTGTTATGTCGGCAATCATCAACCTGCCGATCGTCGAGCAGCCGGTCGGGCGGCTCGAACCTGCTGCGGTATGAGGCGCTTGCGTCCGGGCTCCTGCGCTGCGAAAACCCGCCCCGGCTCCGGACAAGCAGCGAGGCGGGCGTGACAACATTCAAGGCGATCGTGATCGAGAAATCGGATACCGGCACCAAGGCCGCGCTGACCGATTTCGACGAAGCCAATCTGATGGACGGCGACGTCACCGTCCGCGTCGAATATTCCACGGTCAACTACAAAGACGGTCTCGCCGTCACCGGCAGGTCGCCGGTGGTGCGCCGCTTCCCGATGATCGCCGGCATCGATTTCGCCGGCACGGTGGAAACATCCAGCCATCCGGCCTGGAAGCCCGGCGACAAAGTCATCCTTACCGGCTGGGGTTGCGGCGAGACCCATCTCGGCGCCTATGGCGAGAAGGCGCGGGTCAAGGGCGACTGGCTGGTGCCGCTGCCTTCGAGTATGAGCGCGCGCGAGGCGATGGCGATCGGCACCGCGGGCTTTACCGCCATGCTGGCAGTGATGGCGCTCGAGGGCCATGGCTTGACGCCGGAGCGCGGGCCCATCGCGGTCACCGGCGCGGCCGGCGGCGTCGGCTCGGTTGCCGTTGCGATTCTGGCCAAGCGCGGCTTCTGCCGTCAGCGCGGTCACCGGCCGTCCACAGGAGGCCGAGTATCTCAAGGAACTGGGCGCGGCCGAAATCGTCGAGCGCAAGGACCTGGCCGGGCCGCCCAAAGCGCTGGCCAAGGAACGCTGGGCCGGGGCGGTCGATTGCGTCGGCTCGACCACGCTCGCCAATCTGCTGTCGATGACCCGCTATGGGGGGGCGGTGGCCGCCTGCGGACTTGCCGGCGGCATGGACCTGCCGGCCTCGGTGGCCCCGTTTATTCTCCGTGGCGTGTGTCTTTACGGCATCAATTCGGTAATGTGCCCGGTATCGCGCCGCCGCGAGGCGTGGAAACGTCTGGAAAACGACCTGGATCGCCAAAAACTGGCCTCAATGACCCGTGAAATAGACCTTTCTGGAGTTCCGGCGGCGGCAACTTCCATCTTGGCCGGCCAGGTGCGTGGGCGAATCGTGGTGAAAATCGGGTAACCATGTTCAGGATTTAGCGACGAACGGCAGGTACAGTTCGGCGGGCTTGAAAAACAGGCCGTGGGTTCTGTAAACCGGTGGCGTCAGGTGGAGTGCGGCGATGGTGCGTAAAGTTGCGTTGCTGATCGGCCTGCTGACCGCGGTCCCGGCGGTTGCCGGCGAGATGAGCGCCGACGAGGCGCGCCGTTTCGTCATCGGCAAAATGTTTTCCTACACATGTTTCGAAGGCACGCGCGGGCAGGGCCGTGTTCATTCCGACGGCTCGGTGGTCGGCTCCATCCAATTCCGGGGTCAAGGCCAGGTGCGCTACGCCGCGCTGCCGCCCGGTACGCTGCGGGTGAAGGGCGAATCGGTTTGCGCCTCGCTGCGCGGACTGCCGATCGAGCCCTGTTTCAACCTGGAGCGTACCAGCGACTCAAGCTTCCGCGGCTCGGTGTCCGGGCTCGGGTTCGCCTATTGCGAGTTCACCCGCAATCAGGGCCGACCGCATGTGGTGCGCAGCGCACACAGCACGCACCCGCTTGGCCTGCGGCCGTCATTTACCGCCGATAATAATTAGGGCGTGTACCCATTGATCAAGGCCGGTTGGCGGTTGGTCAATGTCCGCTGTTACTCCAATAGCGACCTAATTTTGCGGCGCAGCGAAACGACGCGATGTGCCAAAAGCGGTCTTCGGGAACCTTATTCGATCACCTCGTCGGCCGCGACTATCAGGCCAGCAGGCGGAGTTCAAACCAAGGGCTACAGCCGTTTTGCGATTGAGGACGGTCTCGTACTTCGTAGGAGTTTGTACCGGAAGGTCGCTCGGCTTGGCACCACGAAGGATTTGATCAACGTATAACGCTGCTTGCCGATAATGGTCAGCAGCGACAATGCCGTAGGACATGAGACCGCCCGCGTGGACAAAGTACTTGAAAGTGTAAACCGCTGGTAAGCGATTGCGAGCCGCGAGCGCGATGATGAGATCTTTATTGACACTGGTCGTGCTGTCCGGCAGCACGACTATAGCGTTGTTTGGCATGCTGGCGACGGCGGCGATTGCGCGCTCGATGTCGGCGGCATCGTTCTCAATGCGGCTGGGGATCGCCTCTATTCCGAGGGATGGCGCGGCGGCCTCGGCCGCGTGCAACAGGTAATCGTAATAGACGGCGGTCTTTGGATTGCCCACAAGCGCCACGCGCGCAGTCTTTGGCGCGATCTCCTTGAGCATAGCCAGCCATTTGCCGACCATGTCTTGTTCGTAAGCCATGATACCAGTGAGATTGCCGCCGGGGTGCGCCAAGCTTGCGATGAAGCCTGCGCCGATCGGGTCTATGACGTAGGTGAATACGATCGGTATTGTGCGGGTCTCCTTCTGCAACGCGGCAGTGGCGGGTCTCGATAGCGAGAAAATTACCTCGGGCTGCATAGCGACCAGCTCTTTGGCAATCGTCTGCACATGAGCAGCAGCTGGCGCAACGCGATAATCGATATGAACATTACGGCCCTCGGACCATCCGTGTTTTTCGAGTTCCTGTTGGAATGCTTTTATGTCCGGATCGTTGAAGCCGACGAGCATGCCGACACGACGAATGCGCTCCGGCTCCTTGGCTCTCACCGACAGCGGCCAAACTGCTGCGCCGCCTAGAAGCGTGATGAATTTGCGCCGTTGCATTTGCTGCCCCCGTAAAGACTACGCTTGTGCAATACTAAATAATAACAGATTACGACCAAGCGGCGAGTGGGAAGTAGCACACAGCCGACTTCGGGCGCTGGTCCGGCCGGATGTCCGCTCTGGGTCATTAGCGGACAAACCGTTCCCAGCCCAAATCGATTTGTCTGCTTTGGTCTAAAAGCGGACAAAAGCAGGCGCAATCGGATTGCCCGCTAAGTGCCATTAGCGACCAACGCACTACAACAAATAACGTCCCTATTGGATCAACTCGTCGGCGGCCACAAGTAGGGTTTGCGGCACGGTGAGGCCGAGCGCCTTAGCGGTCTTAAGATTGATCACCAGTTCGAATTTTGTCGTCTCTTGGACAGGGAGATCACCCGGCTTCTCGCCCTTTAGAATGCGGTCGACATACGTGGCGCCCTGGCGCACCTCTTCATCCAGACTGAAGGCATAGGACACAAGGCCACCATCTTTGACGAAACGGCTATCCCAATAGACCGCTGGGAGCCGATAGCGTGCGGCAAAATTGATGATCCGCCGGCGATGCACCATTGTGAACGAACTTGGCAGAACAATTACGCCGGCATCCGAACTTGTTTTTAGCGCACCGATGACGCCGTCGATGTCGTGATCGAGGTTGACCGGAGCTTCATTCACTTCAAGACCAAAGACTGGAGCAGCCGCTTTGATTACGGGCAACCAGCCTCCAGGCGTGGTGTTAGGATCAAAAATGACCGCGAAATGGCGGAGACGGGGCGAAATCTCCTTGAGCAGTTGGAGCCACTTCGACGCTATGGAGTATTCGAAGATGCAAAACCCGTGATGTTGCCTCTGGATGCGCCAGGTTAGCAACAAAGCCTCGGTTCACGGGGTCGGTAACGCCGACGAAAACTATGGGGATCGTATCGGTGTTAGCTTGCACGACCCTCAGTACCGGCGAACTCAAGACAAGGATCACTTCCGGCTTCAGGCCCACCAGGTCCGCGGCGGCGGATCGTAGTTGCTCCACGTCGGGTGCCACCGCACGGTATTCAAGGTGGAAATTTCGGCCTTCTTCCCAACCTAAGCGCTTGAACTCCATTGTAAGGGCAGCGACATCGTCCCGATCAACAAGATCCGACTTGGGCATCAGCACCCCGACGCGCCGATATTCGCTTCTGGCCGCCGCGCCCGTGCCGCCAATGGCCACACCGCCGCGCCGCCGATGAGCGTGATGAACTCGCGCCGCTGCATGTTTGCCCCTGGGCTCCAGACGAAGCATCCTAGCGGCTCAATGGAGTAGTTCGATAGGGGCTGAAACCGGCATAAAAACCATTGCCGCAGTGCACCGCCAATGTCCGCTCTGGGTCATTAGCGGACAAACCATCACGGGCCAAAATCTACCGTTGTCCGCTTTGATCCAAAAGCTGACAAACGTGTGGTCGGATTGTCCGCTAAGTGCCAATAGCGGACCTCTTAATGTTAGGAGAGCCCTAAATCGGAACTGAGCGATGTCGCCGGCGTCACTTCGTGTTCGGTTCCACAATGGGTTGAGCAAGAATCCAAAGGCTCAACATTGTATAGCTGACCATCAGGATGAGCATTGGATATTGGCTTCGGCCAGCGGTGCGGCTATGGCGGAACACCGAGGACGCTGTGACATGTCCGACCCACACTGCGACGACGTGGCCCGTCACAATAGCAACGACCGAGAGATACCAGATTGACTTCGCGTCAACGACGCCGATGTCGATCCGATAGAGCATCGTACCAAACAAATCCCACCCGTAACCGAAGGGGTCGGACGTGAGTGGAATGATGAACTGACCTGCGATCGCGAACAGCGAAAAATAATGTGAAAGGTGATACGCGATGGCAATGGGTATGAGTGAGAGTACAAACAGTCCTGACAAATTCGCCAATTTTTGACCTGATATCCGCGCCATCAAAGCGATGACGACGAGATAAAGCCCCGTCAAAGTCAGTGGGCCTGCGATGAGCAGCGCGGTCTGCATGGCCATATACGTCCACGGATTGGTGCCAATACCTTCGGGATTGGCAAGAACCCGCTCCACGATCGCCGCCCATAGCGGCGTTTCCATAAATCCATCGACCGTCACTGTGCCCAGCATCAGCAAGCTAAATGCTGTCATTGACGGTTCGAGTGGCGTGCGCGTCAGCAGCCCAGTGGCGAATGGACGGAGACTGACGCGCCAGCGGCCATCATTGGTAAAATTAAGCGGTGCAAACCGGCCAAATAGGCCGAAGGCAACGGCAAAAAACTCGCCACTCTTGAGCCAGGTATCGCGTCCGAAAATGATGAAACCGGTCCACGTGAATACGGAATAGGTCAAGATCGCGATAGCGATGTTGCGCGGCACGTCGCGGCCGGGCGCGACCAGTTCGAGCCATGCGAACAGGAGAAACAACACACAGCTCGGCCATACGCCGAGCCAGCGCGGATAATGCGCGCGGAGTGAAAATCCGCTGGTCCATGGCCGCGCTAGCGTCTCGGCAAAACCGAAAACAGAGCTCCAGGGATTGATCAGTGGCCAGATATTCCCGACGAACGCCGTCAGAAAACCAAATCCGACCCACCAAATCACCCAGACGGCGACCGGCGTGATGTTCTTGAAGGTGGCAGGATTGCCCAATAAACCGGCCGCAACCATCAATATCAGCGCGAGGATGACAAAGATCTGCAAGCTTGCCACGACCAACTCAGGGACCGTCCCGCGCAGGATCGTATAGTCGCGTGTTTCGATGGGCTCGTCGCTGTCTCGCCAGAAGAGCGCGAGGATGACGAACGTCATGACGACGACCGCACCTGAGGCGATGAGAAAATAACCGAGTGGCAGTGGCAAATCGTAACGCTGTGCCAGCGCATGCGCGAGCGCGTCACCGCCGAGCGCCGGTAGCGCGATCAATGCCGCTGCAAAAACCATCGCAGCTTGCTTCATGCGCGGCTACCGCGGATGCACTTCGAGGTAGAGCAGGACCGTATGACGGTCACCATGAGTCTCGATCGGAAAACGTCCAGTCGCGCGCGCCCGAAACGCCATGATTTGTGTCTCTCCGGGATTGACCCTGACTTCGATGCTATACCCGTGCAGGTGAACAATGGTGCGGCGGTCGGCAGACCACACAAGTTCGACAGCTTCGTCTCGCTGCACCCGGACGGTCTTCACGTGATCGGTAATCCGCCCGTTTTCGATGCGCAGATCAAAGCGGCGCGGCTCAGCAGTGGCGGTTTGCGCGAGGCAAGTGCCGACACTACCGATGTAAATTGCTGTCAAAACGACAGCAATATTGACCAATAACGCGCCTGTGTCACGACGGCTCATGCGCCACTCTCGCTTTTGCCGCGTATCATAAGCATAATATTATTCTATTGAACGCAACATCAGGGAGGTAGCCATGAAACGTTTTTGCGCGGTTGCCATAGCCGTTTTTGTTGGTTCGGTGTGGCCCGCCATTGGCAATGCGGAAATTCTTGCGATGCTCAACTACGAGAGCAAATCGCCAGACGCGCTCAAGGCTTTCAAGTCCCCGGTGCCCGGGCAAACGCGAACGGAAGGCATCGCCGTCGTCGACGTCGATCCCGCTTCACCGACCTATCGTAAAATCGTCGAGACTATTCCGCTGCCGCCGGATCTCGTCGCCCATCACATCTTCTACAATCGCAGCGCCTCCAAGGCTTATGTCACGGCGCTTGGCAAGGGTGAGCTGCGCGTAATCGATATGTCGAAGCGCCCATTCGCAATGAAGACAATCGCGGTGCCCGACTGCCAGGTTGGCGAGGATGTCGTGTTCTCCGAAGACAACAAGACCTGGTATCTGACCTGCATGGGGTCGAGCAAACTGATTATCGGTGATGCCGCGAGCGATCAACCCACCAAGACGGTTTCGTTGCCGAAGCCGTATCCCCATGGCATCGCCATCCACTCCGGGATTGATCGGTTGCTTCTCACCAACACCGTGCGCGCGTCCGATCTAAAAGACGCAGGCGAAATGATCACGGTAGTCGAGGCCAGTACCGGCAAAGTGCTTGCAACGCACAAAGTATCGAACAAGCCGTCGCCGGCCGGCGAGGCACCAGTCGAAATCCTGTTTGTTCCGGGCGCCAATCCGCCGGTCGCCTACATCACCAACATGTTCGGCGGAACATTGTGGACCGCAACGTGGAATCCGCAAAAGAAGGATTTTGATGTTGCGCAGGTGTTCGATTTTGCAACGGTGAAGTCGGGCATTCCGCTCGAAATCTACTTCAGCGGCAAGGCCAATCGGCTTTATGTGAGCACTGCAAAACCCGGGCATCTTCATGTTTTCGATATCAGCAAAAATCCCGGGAAGCCGGAGTTGCTCAAATCGATTCCGGCTGCCGAAGGGGCTCATCACGTTGCCATCACCAAGGATGAGCGGTTCGCTTTCGTCCAGAACTCGCTGCTTAATCTGCCGGGGATGAGCGACGGCTCGATCACCGTCATCGATCTCGTCAAGGGCGAAGTGGTCGGCAGCGTCAACACGCTGAAGGATCAGGGCTTCAACCCAAACTCGATTGTGCTGTTGCCGCAGTGGAATCACCCGGCGGGGCACTAATCACGTAACTTTCCTGAAGCGGGCCAGCGATACCGCTGGTTCGCTTCGGGTCATTAGCGGACAAACCATCACGAGCGAAAATCCACTGTTGTCCGCTGTTGCCCAAAAGCGGACATTGGCCGCGAATTTATGAGTCCACGCCCTGGCTTTCACCCCTTCGCCGGGAAAATCATCGTCGTCGTGGTGGCGTGAGCATAGAGCTTGCCAGCGCGGTCCTTCACGTCGCCCTCCGAGGTGGCAACCGTGCGGCCGCGATGCACGATGCGGCCTTCCGCGCGTACTGGCCCGGTGTCTTTGGTCATCGGCCGTACCAGATTGAATTTCAATTCCAGCGTGGTCCAGGTGTCGCCCTTGACGAGCGTCGAAAACACCGCGCAGCCGAGCGCGCTGTCGAGCAGCGTCGCCGCAAAACCGCCATGCACGGTGCCGATCGGGTTGTAGTGGCGGTACTCAGGCAGGCCCTCGAACACCGCGCGGCCATGCGCGACTTCGATCAGGTGGAAGCCGAGCACCTCGCTCATCGGCGGGTTAGGGAGTGTGCCGTCGACGATCGCCTTCAGGAAGCCGAGCCCGTCGTAGGAATTGAGCACCTGGGGCGAAACCACGCCGTATTTTTTCTCTGCCACGTTGGCCCCCGCCGTTGAACCGGAATCAATGTAGCGGAGCGCTCGGGCGATTTCGAGCCAGAACCGATGGCCTTCCACGGCGGGATTGCCGGAGCCGAGGGTCTCGATCGCGCGCACCATGCCGCCGGCGAAGTCGATCAGCCGCTCCCCGGGCTCAGTGCGCCCTGAGTTGAATCTTTGGCGCGCGCTGGGAACAGCATTCTTTGGTAGAGCCGGCGGCGGTGAGGATGCTCGGAATATGCTGGGTGGAAACGGCAACGACGCCGGCAGAGATTTCATTGCGACGCGTCCATTCGCCCGCGGCGATCAATACGGCTGCGAACAACGCGCCAAGGATGACCCGCACGCCCGGCCCGATAAGCCCTTGCTCGATCGAATAGCGCACCAGGAATATTCCACCCAGCGCCAGCGCTAGGCCGCCGATCCACACCACCCACTGCGTGCCGAATCTCTCTTCCAGCGTGGTCGATGCCGCCGCGGCAACGGGCATGGGCGGAACAGGGTCCTCGCGCGGCGGCTCAGATGCCGTGGCTTGCGCTATCGGCACTTCGACGACCGGGGGCGGCGGCTCGGCGACCGGCGCAGCAGCGGGTGCGGCTGACGCTGTGGCGATCAGTGGTGCCGGCCGGCGCACTTCCAGCTCGGCGATGCGCAATTCCAGCACTCGCACGCGCTCGCGCGCGTTCAGCGTCATCACCAATGCGGCGATGGAAACGATTGGGAACGCGAGGACCAGCAGGCCGCCGAATAGAATTTCCATCATCGCCCCCAGATGGCTCTATCCAAACGATGGTAGTCGGATACGATCCTATTTGATAGCGGCCTTGAACGGCCTATCGGTTCACAGCAGATCGAGCCGGAACGGATGGCCTTCGGTGGCGAGATCGCCGGGGCCAATGGTCTCGATCGCGCGCACCATGCGGCCGTCGCGCTTGAGCAGGCGATCGGCGATGGTGACGATACGCGCGTTCGGCTGCGCGGTGCGCGAGGCGCTGCGAATGTCCCAGGCGATCTTGAGCTCGTCGCGCGCCGGATTGAGCGCGCAGGCCGCAACAAAAGCGCCGGCGGTCGAGCGGCTGATGCCGGCATAGCAATGCACCACCATGGGCGCTGCACGGTCCCATTTGCCGACGAAGTCGATCAGCCGTTCGACGTGCTCTTCGGCGGGAACGGTATAGCCTTCCATCGGCATGGCGATGTCGTCGACCGCGAGCACGAGATGGTTCTCGGGCGCGACCTGGCGCGGCCGCTCGACCCGGTCGGTCAGCCGCAACAAAGTGACGATGTGGCGCGCCCCGGTCTCATCGACGGTAGCGTGCAGGCGGGCAAGCGAGCAGACGTGAATCATGGGTGTAATTGATAGGCTGGTTGCGTCATATCTATGGCGCGCGGAGCGGAATGGAAAGTATGGCAATGTCCTAATTCGATGTGGAGCCTTTACGCCATCCCGCCGACAAAGCCTTCGTTCTTGTCTTCGTAGGTGAGGGAGATGCGAACCCCGCCGCGGCAGAAACGATCCGCGCAATGCAGGCTGGCCTCTACCTGATCGAGATAGGCATTCTTGAAGTCCATGTTCTCAAGCAACTTGGTTTGCGTTTCATAGCGCGCCAACCCGCATCGCTTGCAAAGAATCTCGATATCCGTGCGGGGATCGAGATCGGACAGCTTCAAATCGGTTTTCCAGCTCACCAAAAATCCTCCACGCGCGGAATCCGGGTGTAGCTGATCTTGCCGCCGGCATAGCCGCCGGGTGGCGGCTCCCACGGGCCTTGGCTGATCAGCGTGCGACCGTGCTTGCGATTGAGATTGTCGATCGCGCTGGTCGCTCTTTCCCACCGCTGGCGCGTCTTGTCGTCATCGATGAAAATATCGAGCTGGCGTTCGCTCGCGGGCGTCAAGTCGGCCAATGTCACGCCCAGCTGAATGATGCGGGTGGAGAACGGCAATTGCCGGCGTGCGTCGGACCACAGGCTACCCAAGGCGGATAGCACCGCTTGATCGTCATGCACGGCAGGAAGCCACGCGGCGCTGTGCCAGGATTTGTCGCCAATGATTTCCAGCCAGAGCCAAAGACAACCGGCATTCCAGCCGTCGCGGCGCATCCGGCGCGCTGCTTTGACCAGCAAAAGTCGTGAGGCGCTTCGAGCGTGTTCAATCGTCCTGTGCGTCGGCGGCAGCACGCGCCCGTGGCCGTACATACCGCGTTCGCTCGGCGGAGTCTGTATGTCGTAGCCGTGTAGGGCATACCAAAGCCGCTCGCCGGTCACGTTGCCCCATAGCTTGCGCATGTGCTTGGGCTGAGTTGCGAGCAGCAAGGCCATTGACGTGATGCCGAAGCTCGCCAACCTCGTTTCCATTCGCTCACCGATGCCGGGAATGTCGCGCAGCGTGAGCTTGAGCAGAGGCCCCGGCATGTCGTTTGGATGCCAGACCATGTTGCCATTGGGCTTTGATAACTTGCTGGCCATCTTGGCGAGCTGGCGATTGGCGGCAAAGCCAACCGAACATGTGATGTAAGGACCGATATTGTCCGCGATCCGTTTCTTGATCCGCAGCCCAAGCGCGCGCGGATCAACGCGCTCGGACGGAAAGATGCGGCAGGTCAGTTCGTCGATCGACTTCACTGCATCAATCGGGATGACGGCGGAGATTTCCGACAGCAGCGTGTTGTGGGCGCGGCGGTAGAGGTCGGGCGACTGCGGGACCAGGATGATGTCGGGGCAACACGCGCGCGCTTCCTCAAGGCTCATGACGTTCTTCACGCCGCGCAGCTTGGCCTCGCGCGAACAGGCGATGACGCAGGTATGGGTCGCATCCTTGAACGGCACGACACCCACCGGCTTGCCGCGCAGATGCGGGTGCACCTGTTGTTCGACCGAGGCGAAAAAGCCGTCGCAGTCGAGATACAGGCGCTCGATTTCGGCAGGGCGGCGCATAGGTCGCTTCCGGAGGGGGAAAGCGATGAGAACATAAAGAGAACAAAAAAGTCAACAATAGGGAGCCAAAAATGTGGATAATCCTGCAATATCAGGCGCGTAGGAGTTTCTTGAACCGCTCGTTAAAACGCGCCTCGGCGGTGCTGGCCGGCCAGGGTGTCAGATAGTCGCGCTCGATCGCGGCGGAAAATTTTGGCGGCGGGCCGAAGAACTTGCGCGCCTCGTCATCGGCAAAGCCGGCAAGTCGCGTGGCTTCCAGATAAGCGGCCGAGCGGTCGGCCGCCTTGATCAGGCTCGTCAGCGTCTCCGGCAGCTTCGTCGGCAGGCCGAAGCGCAGATAGATGGCGGCGAGCAGGCGGTGCTCTACCGCCTTGTAGCTGTCGCCGATCACCGCCTTGAACGGCGAGATCATGTCGCCGATCACGTATTCCGGCGCGTCGTGCAGCAGTACCGCCAGGCGGCCTTTGGCGTCGAGTCGCGGCGTCTTGGCGCGCGCCAGCGCCTCCACCAGCAGCGCGTGCTGAGCAACCGAGAAGATATGCGCGCCCTTGGTCTGGCCGTTCCAGCGCGCGACGCGGGCAAGCCCGTGCGAGATGTCCTCGATCTCGACGTCGAGCGACGATGGGTCGAGCAAATCGAGCCGCCGCCCTGACAGCATGCGCTGCCAAGCGCGCGGCGCAACCTTTCTCGCGATTTTATGAACCTTGCTCATTTGCACAATTTTGGTTTCGAACTGGCAAGTCTGGCACAGGCCGCGTGACGGTGGCAGGTGATCAAATGGTCGTTGACCATGCCGACCGCCTGCATAAAGGCATAGACGATGGTCGGCCCGACGAATTTGAACCCGTGACTCAGAAGCTCCTTGGACATCGCCCGCGATTCAGCGGATTCGGTCGGCGTGCGCGAGCGGCTGCCGAGCTTATGGTCGATCGGATTGCCGCCGACGTGCTGCCAAAGCATCTCGGAAAAACCCGGCCCGCTCTCCATGATCTTGATAAAGGCGCGCGCCGAATTTACTGCGCCCTCGATCTTGGCGCGGTTGCGCACGATGCCGGCGTCCTGCATCAGCCGCTCGACTTTCTTTGGCGTATAGCGCGCAATTTTTTCCGGATCAAAATCGTTGAAGGCGCGGCGGAAGTTGTCGCGCTTGCGCAGGATGGTGATCCACGACAGGCCCGCTTGGAAGCCGTCGAGAATGAGCTTTTCGAACAGCGCGCGGTCGTTAAATTCCGGCACGCCCCATTCCTCATCGTGGTAGGCGACGTAAAGCGGGTCCTGTTTTGGCCAGGGGCAGCGCTGCAGACCGTCAGGATGCAGAATGGCCACGCTCATGCTGGCGTTTTCGCCTCGCCGGGCCAGATAAACTTCGCCCAGTCCGGTTTTACCACGCGGATGGTTATGCCGCCGGCGGTGAGCGGCGTGCCAGCGGCAAGCGCATCGGCGACGCGATCGAGGCGTAGCAGCGCAAGCCCGCGTCCGCCGGCCGCCGAACCCATGGTGCCGACCGCTTTTTCGCCGGCGGTCACCGGCAGGCCCGGCATCGGCGCGGTTTCGTCGTAGACAACCGGCACCAGGCGGCTGCGTGCGGTGGCGCGATGTTCGACGCGCGCCACCACTTCTTGCCCGACATAGCAGCCCTTGTCGAAATCGACGCCGCTGAGCTGGTCCATGTCGGCTTCATGTGGAAAAGTATCGCCATAGGAAAAATCCATGCCGCCGCGCGGCATGCCAAGCGCGATGCGGTGCGCGTCATAGGCTTGCGCCTCGGTCAGCGTTGCGCCGAGATCGGCGGCGGCCTCGGCGGCGAGATGCGGCGGCAAAATCGTGCGGGTGCCGAGCGCGGGCAGGCGTGGATCGGCATAGGAGAGGCCGAAGTCGCTCAATGCGGCGCCGTCCCATACCGCCATCACGCCGAGCGCTTCCGACAGGTCCTCGACCGCGATCTTGGCGCGCAGCTTGTAGAAGTTGAGCTTTTCCACTAGCGCACCGGCCAGCGCGCGTGGACAATCGAGAAAGAAACCGCCGCCGTCGGCGGGCTCGGCCTCCGCCGTGATGAAATCCACGATGATCTTGCCTTGCGGCGTGAGCAGCGCCGCGAACTGCGCCTGGCCGGGGGCGACCTTGCTGATGTCGTTGGTGGCGAGCCCATTGAGGAAGCGCCGGGCGTCTTCACCGGCGACCTTGACCACGCCGCGGTCGGGGAGGAGTGCTGCTTTCATGTCAAATCTCTTGCCAGAACTCACGGCGAAACGTAAGCGCTGTTGGCTTAGCCTCAAGCCCCGTTTAGAGCCGGTCCAGCATGGCTGAAACCTACGACCTGATCCTCAAAGGCGGCACCGTCGTCAACCAGGACGGCGAGGGGCTGCGCGACCTCGGCATCCGCGGTGGCCGCTTTGCC
Organism: uncultured Alphaproteobacteria bacterium; assembly: GCA_963770985.1. Classification (GTDB taxonomy): domain Bacteria; phylum Pseudomonadota; class Alphaproteobacteria; order Rhizobiales; family Xanthobacteraceae; genus Pseudolabrys. Next base: position 156,068 of record CAVYRR010000009.1, read on the forward strand.
GCCATTGGCGACCTTCCTCGCGCTGCTGCGGCTGAGGTGATCGATTGCCGCGGCCTGCATCTGCTGCCGGGCGTGATCGATAGCCATGTGCATTTCCGCGAGCCCGGCCTCATCCACAAGGAAGACCTCGAATCCGGTTCGCGCGGCGCCGTGCTCGGCGGTGTCACCGCCGTGTTTGAGATGCCGAACACCGATCCGACCACCACCACGGCGGCGGCGATTGCCGACAAGGTCAAGCGCGGCCATCACCGCATGCATTGCGACTTTGCCTTTTATGCCGGCGCCACGCGTGAGAACACCAAGGACTTGGGCGAACTGGAAATGCTGCCGGGCGTTTGCGCCGTGAAAGTATTCATGGGCTCCTCCACCGGTTCGCTGCTGATCGAAGACGACGAGGGCGTGCGCGAGGTGCTCAAAAGCATCCGCCGCCGCGCCGCCTTCCATTCCGAGGACGAGTATCGGCTGCGCGAACGGATGAACTTGCGCGTCGAAGGTGACCCGCGCTCGCATCCAGTCTGGCGCGATGCGACCGCGGCACTGATGTGTACGCAGCGCCTGATCGCACTGGCGCGCGAGACGGGAAAACGCGTGCACGTGCTGCACGTGACAACCAAAGAAGAGGCCGTCTTCCTCGCTGGCCATAAGGACGTTGCGACGGCAGAAGCCACGCCCGCGCATCTGACGCTGACCGCGCCGGAATGCTACGAGCGGCTCGGCACGCTCGCCCAGCTCAATCCGCCGATCCGCGATGCCGGCCATCGCGATGGCCTTTGGCACGCCATCGCGCAAGGGGTCATCGACAACGTCGGTTCCGACCATTCCCCGCACACGCGCGAGGAAAAGGCCAAGCCGTATCCGAAGACGCATTCCGGCATGACCGGCGTGCAGACCCTGGTTCCGCTCATGCTCGACCACGTCAATGCTGGCCGGCTGTCTCTCCTGCGCTTTGTCGATCTCACCAGCGCAGGGCCGGCGCGGCTGTTCGGCATCGCCGCCAAGGGCCGCATCGCGGTGGGCTACGACGCCGACCTCACGGTGGTCGATCTCAAGCGGCGGGAGACCATCACCGACCGCTGGATCGCCTCGCGTGCCGGCTGGACGCCTTATGCCGGCGTCACCGTTACTGGCTGGCCGGTCGGTACATTAATACGAGGCCACAAGGCGATGTGGGAGGGCAGTCTGATTGCGCCGGCACATGGCGAGCGCGTCCGCTTTTTGGAGGCCTTGTCGAGCTGACTTGTATTGGCTGCGACTGCCGCGGCGTTGCGGTCTATGACGCGTTCATAAAGTGACAGTTTTCCCCAGGCTTTTTAATGCAAACTTATTCTGTGGAATTGCAATCCCATAGCTGGTGTTTATCAACGGTAACTCAGCACCCTGCGTCCGGCCAGGTTTCGCCGGACCGCGAGCACGAGGATCCATGAGCGGCGATCTTGTTTCGCTCCGCATGTTGTTGGTGGGAGCCGCGCCGCCGCATGAGGATCTGTGGCGTGAAGGCGCCGCACAGTCGTCGGTTCCGATCGATTTCGAAGCCGGCAATACTGCTGCCGCCAAAGCTGCGTTGAGCAAAGGCTGGGTGGATTTTTGCGTGCTGGATGCGGAATTGGACGACATCGGCAAGGCATCCGTGATCAAGGCCGCACGTGCGAAGAAACCGACGCCGCTGGTCTTTGTGTCCGCGCCGCGCGGGAGCGCGCGTCCCGAAAAAACCGACGGCGTGCTGCCTGTCCCCGTCAGTCCCGGCGATGCACACAAGCTGGTCGAGATTTGCATTCGCGCGAAAATGCCGACCCGGGTTCTGATCGTGGACGAATCCGAGACGATGCGCGGCATCGTGCGCAAGATCCTGGTGGCCAGTCGCTTTGCCTTGGACATCCACGAGGCATCGGATTGTACGAATGCGCTCGATCAATTGCGCAACGGCGGATTTGGCATGGTGTTTCTGGATTACAACGTGCCGGGCCTCAACGGCGCTGACATCCTATTGGGGATCAAGCGTGCGAACCCGCACGTGGCGATCGTGATGATGACCTCGACGATGGTTAGAGGCAGCTCGGGCCGCCCGCATTTGTCGGGCGCGCTCGGCTTCCTCAAAAAGCCGTTCTATCCGGCCGACGTCGACGCCGTGCTCGAACGCTATTTCGGCCTGCACGGGCCGAAATGACGCGGCACGGTGTTTCGAAAAGGAAGTTCGACGGTGGCTGATGGTTATTGCCGACGCAGGTCGATCGAAAATTCGCCGTTGCGAACACGCACGCCGAGACCTTCGGCGAAAGTGGCGGCGGCCTCCTCGCCATAAGTAGTGACAAATTCGGCGAAGGCGGCGAATAGGCAGGCCTGCGCCAGACAATCGCCCTCGATACCGTCGAGGCGCGCTTCGGCCCAGGCTTCCTGCAGGTAGCCCAAGGCTAGACGTTTCTGCTCGTGGTCAGGCACTGGTTCGTGCGCGTCTGTGGATCGCTCAGTGCTCGTCATATTGGTCTTCGTCCCCGGGGCGCCTGAATCGGACGCCATTCCCATATCCCGCAACCACGTTAGCACGGGGGCGGACGCCGGAAAGGCTACAGCTAAAGAAAGGTTAACGACGGCAGGACCAAAATATGCGTCTAATTTGCGTATCGCGCGGTGATTTCACGGGCGATTTTGGCGCCTTCGTCGAGATAGCGGCGAATGGCCAGGTCGGCAGCCGGTGTGCAGGTCCGATAAGTCTGTTGAAAACCCCGATAGCCACGATTGAAGCCGGCCACGATCTTGCGCCGCCGCTCCCCGCTGGGCGCCTCGGCGTCGATCAGCGCCTGCATTTCGTTACGCCATTTCTGCCCTTCATGGGCCCCGCAGACCGCGCGTAGATAATGCAGCGCGCCCATGATCTCGGCGAGCCGCGCCAGGTCGCCGTCGAACGGGGCCGGCGCCGGCTGCGTGTGTGCAGGCAACGCCAGGCAGAGCAGGAGCGAAGCGACGGTGAGCAGCTTCTTCAGGTGTCGAGGTCCAGCCATTGTGCCGGCTGATATGCCCTCGCTCTGCGGCAATCGCAAGGCGCGCGGTTAGGCCGGCCGGGCCAGCCGCTCGATCGCCGCGGCGACGATTTCGGCCAGGCCTTCGGTGGTGCGCAAGCCCGATAGCTCTGCCGGATCGAGCCAGCGCGCATCGTCGAGCTCTTCGTTGAGCACCGGTTCGCCGGAAAGCCAGCGCGCGGCAAAGCACAGGATGACGAAATGCCGCTCGACGCGGCCTTGCGCGTCACGCATGATCGCTTCGCGGTGGCCGGAGAGCGCGACCGGTTCGATGGTGAGCGACGTCTCCTCGCGCACTTCGCGGGTCACCGCCTGCTCGAGCGTCTCGCCGGTTTCCACGCCGCCGCCCGGCAGCGTGTAAATTCCAAGCGCCGGCTTGCGCGCGCGCCGCACCACCAGCACCTTGCCTTCGCGGATGATGGCCGCGCTGACCGCCAGATAGGGGCGCTGCGGATAGGTTCGCGGGTCGGGCATTATTTTACCCAGCGCATAATCTTATCCGAAAATCGGTTCCCATCCCCGATCGGCATGGAGGATATGCTTTTCGGGATCATGCGCGTTTCATCAACTCGTCGACCACCGCTTGCGGCGTCATCGGCTCGCCGGCGTCGTCGACGTTCGCACCGTTGATCACCGCGCCGGCGCGCGCGACCAGAGGTCGGAGCAAAGCAGCGGCCCTTTCGGCGAACTCAATGGCCGACTCCGGCGCAGTATCGGAGCCCATCGCCGCACGGGTTGCTTCCAGCACGGCGGTCATGGCGCCGGCCAAGGTATCGAGAGAGCCGCGCAGGCTTGGATCGGCGGCGTCATAGGCGGCGATCGCCAGCGCACGGCCCTTGAAACGCGAGGATTTGAAATGCTCGCGATAGCTCATCGGCCGCCAGCCGAGGAAGTCGTCGCGGCATTCCGGACAGTTCGGCAGCATTTCGAGCAGCATGATCGCTTCATTGAAGTGGTTGAGGTAGTCGGTGGCAAGTCCGGTCGCCAGGTTGATATTGGCTTCGGCAAGCCGGACGGCGGCGCTGACCACGTCATCGGGGCCATCGTCGGCTTGCAACGCCTCGGCGCAATCCTGATATTTCATCGAGCCCCGCCGCCGAATTCTACTGGCCGGCAGTGTTATATTATCGGGTTAAAACGCGATTAAGCGGGCACCAAATAGGGGTTTGGACGATGTGTGGCCGCTACACAATCATCGCATCACCGGAAACCCTGCGGGCGCTGTTTCGCTATGAAGAGCAGCCCAACTTCCCGCCGCGCTACAATGTTGCCCCCACGCAGCCGATTGCGATCGTGCGGCTGGTGGACGGCAAACGCCATTTCGCGCTGGTGCGCTGGGGGCTGCTGCCATCCTGGGTCAAGGACCCGAAGACCTTTTCGCTGCTGATCAACGCGCGCGGGGAATTGGCGGCCGAGAAGCCGGCCTTCCGCGCCGCCATGAAGCGGCGGCGTTGTTTGATTCCAGCCGACGGCTTTTACGAATGGCAGGCGGCGGGCGACCGCAAGCGGCCGTTTTACGTGCGCGCTAAATCGGGCGCGCCGCTCGCGTTTGCCGGACTTTGGGAGACCTGGACCGGGCCGAACGGCGAAGAGCTGGAAACCGCGGCCATCGTCACCACGCGCGCCAACCGCACGCTGGCGCCGATCTACGAGCGCATGCCGGTGATCGTGCCGCCGGAAGGGTTCGATCTCTGGCTCGATGGCGCCAATGTCGACGCCACCACCGCGGCGGCGCTGATCGCGCCCGCGCCCGACAATCTGCTGGAGGCCTACGAGATTTCCACCGCGGTCAACCGCACCGCCAACGACAGTCCGAAATTGCTCGAGCCGGTCATTCCCGGACAGTTGCAGGCCGCGCCGGTCAAGCCCGAGAAAAAACCTGCGCCGGCAAAATGTGCCAAGAAGGACAGCGGGCAGGGGGCTTTGTTCTAGAGCACCTTGCCCGGATTGAGGATGCCGTTCGGGTCGAGCATCTTCTTCAGCCCGCGCATCAGCTCGAGCGCCACCGGGTCCTTGTAAAGTTGCAGGATGTCGCGCTTCATCACGCCGACGCCGTGTTCCGCCGAAATCGAGCCGCCGAATTTCTTCACCACCGCGAACACGACCGCGTTGACCTCGTCCCAGCGCGCCAGGAACTTTTCTTTGTCGGCGTCCATAGGCTGCGTCACGTTGTAGTGGATGTTGCCATCGCCGACATGGCCGAACGGCAGAGGGCGGCATCCTGGAATGAGCTTGGTCACCGCCGCGTTGGCTTCCGCGATAAAGGCCGGGATCGCCGCCACCGGCACCGATACGTCGTGCTTGATCGAGGCGCCGATATGCCGCTGCACCTCGCCGAACATTTCGCGGATGCGCCAGAATGCTTTAGCCTGCTGCACGCTGTCGGCGATGGTGGCGTCGAGCACGAGGCCTTTCTCGTGACCGACGTGGAGAATCTCCTCCAGCACCTCGCGCAGGCCGCTGCGCGCCTGCGACGATAACTCGATCAGCACGAACCAGGGATCATTGCCGGCAAGCGGCATGCGACTCGATGAATCGAATTTGACCACGGCTTCGACGCCGGCACGCAGCATCAGCTCGAACGAGGTGACGCCACCCGCGGTGTGCTCGCTGGCGATGCCGAGCAGGTCGACCGCGGCCTGCGGGGAGGGCACGCCGACGAAGGCGGTCTCGACCGAGCGCGGCCGCGGTACCAGCCGCAACACTGCCGCGGTGATGATGCCGAGCGTGCCTTCGGAGCCGATGAAAATGTTCTTCAGGTCGTAGCCGGTGTTGTCTTTCTTCAATTTATTAAGATCGCGCAGCAGGCGGCCGTCGGCCAGCACCACTTCGAGGCCGAGCGCATGCGAGCGCGCGATGCCGTGTGCGATCGCCGCGGTGCCGCCGGCATTGGTGGAAAGATTGCCGCCGATGGTGCAGCTGCCTTCCGACGGCAGCAATTGCGGATAGAGCCGGTCGGCCACGGCCGCAGCTTCCCGCGCGCGCTGCAGCGTGACGCCGGCCTCGACCGTCATGGTGTTGGAGACCGCATCGACCTCGCGGATCTTGTCGAGCCGCGTCAACGACAGCACGATCTCGCCGTTAAAGGGAATTTGTCCGCCGACCAGGCCGGTGTTGCCGCCTTGCGGCACGACCGCGGTCTTGGTTTCGTTGGCAAGCTTGAGGATCGCCGCCACTTCAGCGACCGAGCCCGGCCGCAGCACCACCGGCGTCTGGCCGTGGTAAAGGTCGCGCATTTCGACCAAATAGGGCTCCTGCGCCGATGGATCGGTGATCGCGTATTTCTCACCGACGATTGCCACGAAGTGGGCGAGCAGATCGGGCGCAAGCGCGCGCATCGGCTGCGGCTTGGAATGAAGATTCATCATGCGGTCCCTGCTTTCGGCGCGGCGGCGCGCTTGAGCCGGTCGTTGATCGCCTCGCCTAGGCCCTCGTTCGGCACTTTCATTACCGCGATGCGCTTGGCGCCGGAAGCGTCGAGCGCGCGCAAATGCGAAAACAGATTGGCCGCCGCCTCGATCAGATCGCCGCGCGGCGACAAATTGAGCGCGATGCCCGCCGCCGGCGCCGGCCCGAAGGCGAGCAGCGCTTCGTCCGGGCCGGCCGCTTCGGCGTCCAGGCGCAGCCGCGTCTTCGGCGCATAATGCGATGACAGCATGCCGGGCGCGAGCGGCGTCTCGTCGTCAATTGCGGAAACTGCCAGCGCGCGTCCCAGCACGCGCTCAATCTGCTCGCGTGGCAAACCGCCGGGCCGCAGCAAAGTCGGCTCGCCCAAGCAGGCAACGATGGTCGACTCGACACCGACCGGGCAGGGGCCGGCGTCGATCACCATGTCGATGCGGCTGCGCAAGTCGGCGAGCACATGCGCCGCGCTGGTCGGCGACACATGGCCCGAGCGGTTGGCGGACGGCGCCACCACCGGGCCCTTGAAGGCCGCGAGCAAGGCATGCGCGATCGGGTGCGCCGGCACGCGTACCGCCACGCTGTCGAGCCCGGCGAGCGCCAGATCGGCCACGCCGCAGTCCGGCTGCTTCGGCAGCACCAACGTCAGCGGCCCCGGCCAGAACGCGGCGGCGAGTTTCTCGGCGGCGGCATCGAAGTGTCCGATCCGGCGCGCGGCTTCGATGCTGCCGACATGGGCGATCAGCGGGTTGAAACTCGGGCGGCCCTTGGCAGCGTAGAGCCGGGCAATGGCGTCGCCACGGCGGGCGTCGGCGCCGAGCCCGTAGACGGTCTCGGTCGGGAATGCGACCAGCCCGCCGGCGGCAAGGCAGGCTGCGGCCGCCGCGATCGCTGGCGCGGTCTCTTGCCCTTGGGCCTTCATCACCCGCGTTCCCGGCTCGGCGGTCATCATTGCTCCCAAGCTTGCCTTTAAAGGGGCCGTGGTTATAAGACCGGCCATCAGTCGGAGTGTAGCGCAGTCTGGTAGCGCACCTCGTTCGGGACGAGGGGGTCGCAGGTTCAAATCCTGCCACTCCGACCAATAAATCAGACATTTACGCCCCATTTCCAAGTTCGGCCATGGGCCCAGTCAGGGGCCTATGGCCAGTGATCGGGTGCCGGCCGAGCGCCCTTGGCGCGGGCCGCAACGCCGCGTACGCTCTGCCCGGGAAATCAAAATCGCCACCCAAGGCGATCGGCAAAAGCCCACGCGGGAAGCGTCGGGCGTAAGGAGAGGAAGCGCCATGAAATCTTCGATCAAGACGTTCGGCTTCGCGTTCGGCCTGGCTCTGGCGGTCGCCGCTCCGGCCAATGCGAATGATATGAAAATGATGACCGGCCCGCAGGGCGGCTCGTGGGTTCCGCTCGGCGGCCAGTTGAAGGACATGTGGGAGAAAGCGATCCCCGGCCTCGCCGTCCAGGTCATGCCGGGCGCCGGCATTGCCAATGCGCGCGGCGTCGACGAGGGCAAGGCCGATGTCGGCTTCGGCAATTCGATCTCGACCGTGGACGGCGTGCACGGCAACCCGCCGTTTACCAAGCCGGCGACCAATATCTGCAATCTCGCCACGCTCTATCCGCAATACTTCCAGTTCATCGTCAATGCCGACGCAGGCATCAATACAATCGCCGATCTCAAGGGCAAGGCGATCACGACGCAGCAGCGCGGCAACACCGGCGAGCAGATCACCCGTCAACTCCTGGAGGTCAACGGGCTGACCTACAAGGACCTCAAGGTGAGCTTCGTCGGCTATTCCGATTCGGTGAACCAGATGAAGGACGGCCACGCCGTCGCCTTCGCGCTCGGCACGCAGATTCCGGCCGGCGCCGTGATGGACCTCGCCGCCGCCCGCGACATCAAGCTGCTCGATCAGTCATCCAGTTATGCCGGGATGCGCAAGCTAAATCCCGGCTATACGCCATTGACCATTCCCAAGGGCACGTATCCCAAGCAGGACACGGACGTTAAGGTGGTCGGCTACGCCACCCACCTGTTCGTGTCGTGCAAGCTGCCGGCGGATCAGGTCTACACGATGACCAAGACGCTCGCAGCCAACACCAAGACCCTGGCCTCGATCGCCAAGGACATCGCCTCGCTCACGCCCAAGGGTATGGCGGAAGACATTGGCGTGCCGTTCCATCCCGGCGCCGCCAAATTCTACAAGGAAGCCGGCATCGCCGTGCCGTCGCATTGACGGCACTAGCGCCGGCGGAGGCCATGTGGCGTCCGCCGGCGTTGTAATTGCACATCACCGTTCGATGGGGCGGACGTCATGATCGGCAAGCTTGATTTCAGCTGCGGCAGCATCGTTCGCCTCGCCACCACCGTGATCGGCGTCCTGATGGTCGTTTATCACGTCTGGGCGATCGCCTTCGGCACGCCGGAGGCGGTGTGGTTCCGCGGCACCCATCTGCTGTTCGCGCTGACGCTGGTCTTCATCATCCATCGTCGCAGCGGCGCGCCCGAAGGCTTGCCAAACGCGCTCGATCTCGTGCTGCTGGTGCTGGCGGTCGCGCCGATCCTCTATCTGTTCGTCAACTACGATTACATCGTCAATCGCATCTTCTATGTCGACGAATTGACGCCGCTCGACATGGCGATGGGCGTGATCATGACGGTGATGGTTCTGGAGGCGACCCGCCGCGTGATCGGCTGGGCGCTACCGCTCACGGCCATCGTGTTCCTGGTCTATGGGCTGTTCATCGCGCGTCTTGAGCCGATGCGCATGCTCGACCAGTTGTACATGACGACCGAAGGCATCTTCGGCATCCCGTTGTCGGTGTCGGCGGCTTATGTGCTGATCTTCGTGCTGTTCGGCTCGTTCATGGAGCGCACCGGTACGGGACAATTGTTCATGGATTTCGCCATGAGCCTGACCGGCCATACCGCCGGCGGTCCCGGCAAGGTGTCCTGCGTCTCTTCGGCGCTGTTCGGCACCATCTCCGGCAGCGCGGTGGCCAACGTGATGGTGGACGGCCCGATCACCATCCCGTTGATGAAGCGCTCGGGCTTTCCGCCGCATTTCGCCGCCGGCGTCGAGGCGGTGGCCTCGACCGGCGGGCAGATCATGCCGCCGATCATGGGCGCCGCCGCCTTCGTGATGGCCGAGTTTCTCGGCGTGTCCTATGCGCAGGTGGTGATCTGGGCGCTGATCCCGGCCGTACTTTATTACGTTGCCTGCTTCTCGGCTGTGCATTTCGAGGCCAAGCGCCGCGGCATCATAGGCGTGCCGCGCAGCGAATTGCCAAAGCTCGGCGATGTGATGCGCGTGCGCGGGCACATGTTCCTGCCGGTGCTGGCGATCCTGGTGGTGATGTATTCCGGCTTCAGCGCGCCGATGGCGGCGCTGGCCGGCGTCATCGCGTGCTTCCCGGTGGCGGCATTGCGGAAATCGACGCGCCACTACGTCACCTTCGGCAACCTGATCGAAGCCTGCGTCGACGGCGCCAGGAACGCGTTGGCGGTGGCGATGGCCTGCGCCGCCGCCGGCGTGGTGATCGCGGTGGTGACGCTGTCCGGCCTCGGCATCGTGTTCACGCAATACGTCGTGCACCTGTCGCAGAACTTCCTGCTGCTGGCGCTGGTATTCACCATGATCGCCGGCATAGTGCTCGGCATGGGCATGCCGACCACGCCGGCCTACATCATTATGACCGCGCTGCTGGTGCCGGCGATCGTCAAGTTCGGCGTGATCGTGCCGGCCGCCCACATGTTCGCGTTCTACTTCGCCATCCTGTCAGCCATCACCCCGCCGGTGGCGCTGGCAGTGTTCGCCGCAGCCGGCCTGGCCAAATCCGACCTGTGGGCGACCGGCTTGGCCGCCGTACGGATCGCGGCGACCAGCTTCATCGTGCCCTTCATGTTCGTCTACTCGCCCGAGCTGCTGATGATCGGCGATTGGCCCACGATCGCCATGGCGAGCGTTTCCGCCACTATCGGCGTGATGCTGTTCGCCGCCGGACTGCACGGCTATTTCATTACTCATTCGGCGCATTGGCAGAGCGCACTGCTGGCCGTCGCCGGCCTCATGTTGATCGATCCGCATTTCATTACCGACGTGATTGGCGTGGCGCTGGCCGCTGTGGTCGTGTTTAGCCAGTTGGCCGCCAAGCGCGCCGCGCTCAAACCCGAGATCGCTGCGGAATGAACAAGCGCAAACGTCCCGATGAGCTGCGCAGCCATCGCTGGCTCGGCGTCGACGACATGCGCTCGTTCGGCCATCGTTCGCGGCTGCGCCAGATCGGCTACGACGCCGAGGACTGGGACGGCAAGCCGGTGATCGGCATTATCAATACCTGGAGCGAAATCAACGCCTGCCACGCGCATCTGCGCGCGCGCGCAGACAACGTCAAGCGCGGCGTGCTGCAAGCCGGCGGTTTCCCGATCGAGCTGCCTGCGATCTCGCTGGCCGAGCCCTTCGTGAAGCCGAGCACGATGCTCTATCGCAATTTTCTCGCGATGGAGACCGAGGAGTTGCTGCGCAGTCATCCGATCGACGGCGCGGTGCTGATGGGCGGCTGCGACAAGACCACGCCGGGCCTGATCATGGGCGCCATCAGCATGGGCATCCCGGCGATCTACATCCCGGCCGGTCCGATGTTGCGCGGCAACTGGAAGGGCGAATTTCTCGGTTCCGGCTCGGATGCCTGGAAATACTGGACCGAGAAGCGCGCCGGCAACATCACCGAGCGCGACTGGAACGAGATCGAGGGCGGCATCGCCCGCTCGTTTGGCACATGCATGGTGATGGGCACGGCGGCCACGATGATGGCGATCGCAGAGGCGCTCGGCATGGCGCTGCCGGGTGCATCCTCCATCCCAGCTGCCGACGCCAACCATCCGCGCATGTGCGGGGTGGCTGGCCGCCGCATCGTCGAGATGGTGTGGGAAGACCTCACACCCGATAAGATTCTGACCCCGGCGGCCGTCGACAACGCCATCAAAGTTCACATGGCGATGGGCGGCTCGACCAACGCCATCATTCACGTGGTGGCGATGGCGCGGCGCGCCGGCATTCCCGTCGACATGGAAAAATTCGACCAGCTCTCGCGGCAGGTTCCGGTGTTGGCCAATGTGCGGCCGTCGGGCAAGTACCTGATGGAGGATTTCTATTACGCCGGGGGCCTGCGCGCGCTGATGCAGAACTTGCGCGCAAAGCTCGATCTCTCCTGTGTCACCGTCACCGGCAAGACCATGGGCGAGAATATCGAAGGCGCCGAGGTCCACATCCCCGACGTGATCCACTCGCTCAACGATCCCGTTTACGCCGAAGGCGCGACCGCGGTGCTCAAGGGGAATCTCGCGCCCAACGGCTGCGTCATCAAGCCGGCCGCTGCCGACAAACGCTTCCTCAAGCACCGCGGCAAGGCGATCGCATTCGAGGATTACAACCACATGATGCACGAGATCGAGCGCGACGATCTCGACGTGACGCCCGACCACATTTTGGTGCTGAAGAACGCCGGACCCAAAGGCGGGCCGGGCATGCCGGAATGGGGCATGCTGCCGATACCTAAACGTCTATTAGGGCAGGGCGTGCGCGACATGATCCGCATATCGGATGCGCGCATGAGCGGCACAAGTTATGGCGCCTGCATCCTACATGTCGCGCCGGAAAGCTTCGTCGGTGGTCCGCTCGCCTTTGTGCAAACTGGCGACGAGATCGAGATCGACGTCGACAAGCGGAGCATCCATCTGCATGTAAGCGACGAGGAACTCGCGCGCCGCCGCGCCGCCTGGAAAGCCCCGGCGCCGCGCTATCCGCGCGGCTATGGCGCTCTGTATTCGGCGCATATCAGCCAAGCGGATGAGGGATGCGATTTCGATTTTCTTGAGCGCCGCGGTTCCATTCCGGAACCCGAAATACATTGAAGTAGTACAGTGTAACCTCCGTAGTATTTTGTTTACCAACGTGGCCGAAAGCGCCCCCCGCCTAAACGCCGAATTGATCTGTCTCATGTGCAATGTCCCACCGCGATGGTTGGGATCGCGTATTATGAGTAGGTCAATCGCAAGACTTGCCATTGCTCTGTTGTTCGCCGGCGCGGTGTCCACCGGCAACGCGGCGGAGACGTTGCGTTTGGGCGGCACCGGCACGGCAATCGGAATGCTGCAACAGGTCGGCGCTGAATTCTCCGCCGCGACTGGAGTCAAGGTTGAAGTCATCGCCAATCTCGGCAGCACTGGCGCTGTCCGTGCCTTGGCCGACGGGTTGCTCGACATTGCTGTTCTCGCCCGGCCATTGAAATTGGAAGAATACGCCGCCGGTTTGCGCCAGGTCGCGGTGACGCGAACCGCCTATGTGATGGCGACATCTTATTCCAAGCCCAACGGTTTGAAGAGCGCCGATCTAGCCCGGATTTTTGCAGCTGAAAATCCGACCTGGGCCGAAGGCACGCCGATCCGGATTATTCTTCGCCCGAGCAGCGATACCGACTCGGCGCTGCTCACAGAATTGTTTCCCGGCATGGGCGAGGCGATCGAGACGGCGCGCCACCGCGTCGAGGTGCCGACCGCAGCGACCGATCAGGATAACGCCGCATTGGCGGAGCGCACGCCGGGCTCACTGGTCGGAACAACGGCGACCCAGCTCAAGACCGAGCATCGTAATCTCCGTATCGTGCCGCTCGATGGCATCGAACCGACGCTCGCGAACTTTGCAAGCGGTGTCTATCCGTTCGCGAAGAATTTTTATTTCATCGTCCGGCTCCCTGGCGTCGCAGAAGCTTCTCAGTTTGTGGATTTCCTGCGGTCGCCAAAGGGCGTGGCGGCGCTGCGTGAAACGGAAACCTTGCCGGTCGGCGAATGATGAAAGGTATTGCGCTCAGAAAATTGGTCAGCGCGATCGGGCTCACCGTCGCGATCACGGCCGCCGTCGCGACTCCTAGCGTGTATTTTATCCACGACTACGTCGACGCTACCGCACATATGACGTTCAAGGCTCGATTGAACGCCGCGCGATTGGCGCAGTACATCTATACGCACGGCGATATGTGGCAGTATCAGCAACTGCGGCTTACCGAGCTGATCCAATTGCCTGAGGCCGGTGCACAGCCCATACGCCAAAAAATCTATGATCAGGCCAATCGTCTCGTGCTCGAAGAGGGCGGACCGTTGCAAGCTCCGACGACGAGCCGCAGCGTTCCGATCGTCGTTGCAGGTTCGACCGTGGGTGTTTTCGTCGTCGAAGAGAGCCTGCGCGAGACCCTTTATGAGACCTGGCTGGTGGCTTTCGTGTGCTCGTTGATCGGCTTTGGCGCATATTTGGCGCTGCGAACATTTCCGTTGCGCGTGCTCGATCGAACCCTCGGCGAATTGCACGATGCCCAGCGCAGTCTGGCTATGCAGATGAAACGTCTGGACGTCGCTCTGAATAATATGTCGCAGGGCCTGGTGATGTTCGATTCGTCGGCCCGTCTGGTCGTCTGCAATAAACGTTACCTCGAGATGTTCAATCTATCGCCGGAGACGGTCAAGCCCGGCCGCACCATTCGGGAAGTCCTCGATCAACGGGTCGCAACCGGTGGCTTTAGCGCCGATGCCGTCGAGGCCTATCGAACCGAATTATTGGCCTCGGTCGCTCATGGCGCGACCTTCAGCAAACTCACGAAATTGCCGGATGGCCGGATTATTTCCATTGTAAATCAACCGATGGCGGACGGCGGCTGGGTTGCGACGCACGAGGACATTACCGACCGATTGGCCGCCGAGGAAAAAATCAAGCACTTGGCGCATTTCGATGCGCTTACGGACCTGCCGAACCGCATGTCGTTCTATCAACGGATCGAGACTGCCCTGAGCCTTCTGCGGCGCTCGGAAACCATCGCCGTGCTTAGTCTCGATCTCGACCGGTTCAAGAGCGTCAACGATACGCTCGGGCATCCGGTCGGAGACCTGCTGTTGCAGGCGGCGGCCGATCGCATGCGCAATTGCGTGCGCAACGAGGACCTTGTCGCGCGGCTGGGCGGCGACGAATTCGCCATCGTGCGAGTGTCGTCGACGCAGACATCGGATGTCAGCGCGTTTGCCGCGCGTCTGATCGAGGTCATCGGCGCTCCCTACGATCTCGACGGCCATCAGGTGATCATAGGCGCCAGCATCGGGATCGCCGTTGCGCCGGGCGACGGCGACAAACCGGACACTCTCATGAAAAACGCGGACCTGGCGCTTTACCGCGCCAAGGCCGATGGCGGCGGAGCCTACCGGTTTTTCGAATCCGAAATGGACGCGCGCATGCAAGCGCGCCGCGCCCTCGAACTGGATCTGCGCAAAGCGCTCGCGAATGGCGAGTTCGAGCTTTACTATCAGCCCATCGTCGACGTCAAAAGCGAGCAAATCACCAGCTGCGAGGCGCTCATCCGCTGGCATCATCCCAGCCGCGGCATGATTGCGCCCGCCGAGTTCATTTCGATCGCGGAGGAAACCGGCCTCATCGTCCCGTTGGGCGAATGGGTGATCCGGCAAGCCTGTGCGGAAGCGGTGCGTTGGCCGAAGCATGTGACCGTGGCGGTGAATTTGTCGCCGGCGCAGTTCAAGAGCCGCAACTTGGTGCTGAGCGTCATCAGCGCCCTCGCCGCCAGCGGTCTTCCGGCCAACCGGCTGGAACTGGAAATCACCGAACTGGTGCTGCTGCAGGATAATGACAACGCCTTCGCGGTTCTGCATCAGTTGCGCGATCTCGGGATCAGGATCGCGATGGACGATTTCGGCACCGGCTATTCGTCGCTCGGTTATCTGCGCAGCTTCCCGTTCGACAAGATCAAGATTGACCAGTCCTTCATCCACGATTTGTCGACGGAGGAAGGCAGCATCGCCATCATCCGTGCGGTCGTCGGATTGAGCAGCAGTATGGGCATTACGACGACCGCCGAAGGCGTCGAGACGAAAGAGCAATTGGCGCGTCTGACGTCGGAAGGCTGCAACGAGGTGCAAGGCTTTCTGTTCAGTCCGCCGCGCTCGGCGGCGGATCTGCAGCGGCTCTTCAATAAGATGGCCCCGCGGATCGAGGCCGTCGCCTGACGTTGCGCCGGCTGTTCGCCGGCCCGGACTGCAACTTTTTTGTTGACCGCACGACGGCACAAAGCCGAACCTCCCAGCGCTTAAGAACCGGGCCTAGAAAAGTTTGGGCCAAAAAGCGACGACCGGGGAGGATTACCTATATTGCCAATGATGTCGCGCACCTTGCGCGCTGTGACGTTTGCCGTCGGGCTGGCCATGTCGGCGCTGCCGGCATGGGGTGAGACCTATCCGAGCAGCCCGGTCCACTTGATCGTGGCCTATGCCGCGGGCGGCACCGGCGATGTGGTGGCACGCATTGTCGCGCCCAGGCTTTCGACGGCGCTTGGCCAGTCGGTGATCGTGGAAAATCGCGCCGGAGCCAGCGGCGCCATCGGCGCCCGCAGCGTCGCCGTGGCAAACCCCGACGGGCTGACGCTGCTCATCGGGCAAACCGCGGAAGTGGCGATCAACCAGCATTGGCTCAAGGGCCTCAATTACGATCCGGACAAGGACCTGCAGCCGGTCGCCTTGCTGGCCGTCGTCCCGCTCGCGCTGGTCGTTCCCGCCAAGGCGCCGTATTCGACTATGGCTGAATTTCTGGCGGCCTTGCCCAAGAGCAAGCTGACCTTCGCGTCAGCGGGAACCGGCACGCCGGGACATTTCGCCGGCGAACTGCTCAAAGCCAAGACCCACGGCGATCTCACCCATGTGCCGTACAAGGGAGCCGGTCCGGCGCTGAACGATATCATCGGCGGTCATGTCGACCTTTATTTTTCGGGCATGCCGGCGGCGATGCCGCAGCTCAAGGGCGGCCTGGCAAAAGTGCTCGCCGTGTCGTCGGCCAAGCGTTCCGGCATTGCGCCCGACGTGCCGACCGTCGCCGAAAGCACCGGCATCAAGGATTTCGCCTTCACATTGTGGGCGGGAGTGTTCGCGCCGCACGGTACGCCGGCACCGATCGTCGCGCGACTCAATAGCGAGATCAATAAGGTGCTCAACGAGCCCGACACCAGAGCGCGGCTGGTGGAGGCGGGCGCCGACGTGGAGCCGATGACGGTCGATCAATTCCGCGCTTTCGTCGACGCGGAAAGCGCCAAATACGCACGCACCATCAAGGAGACCGGCGTGCATGCGGAGTAAAGACGAATTGCGGTCATTCAAATTAGAAAAACTCCGAACTAGAAGTTCTCTAATGTTTGCTTGCGCGCATTGACATCCGCGCGGAAATTTTTCGTAGTGAATTTGTCGCGCGCATCGTGTGCGTGACGAACTTGTTGTCGGGCCTTGAACCCGGCGTATGAGGAAAAAATAGAATGCGTACCAAAAGCCGCGCGCGCGCATTTTCAATGGCCGCGCTTTTCTTCGCCGTGACAAATTTCACAGCTCGAGCGCAGGACACCACGGTTATCTTTCGCGACGTCGAAACGAAATACGTGTTCGGCTTCACCGAAGGTTCGGGCATCGGCTTGGAGGGCGAAAAGGAATTCTCGCTCGATACCGAGGCAAGGATCGGCAAGCGCGACGGCCGTTACTGGGCAAGCGAATCCAAGTTGGAATTCGAATTCACGCCAAACCAGTACGTTCAGATCGAATTTGGACCGTTTATTTCTGCGCACCAAATGCGCGACGTCACCGATCTCGACAATCGCAATCAAATCGCCTTCGGCGGCATTTTCGGCGAGGTCAGATATTTGCTGCTCGACCGCGGGCCGTCGTCGCCATTGGCGCTGACGCTGTCGGTGGAGCCGGAATGGCGCCGCATCGATGAAACCAGTGGCGAGCGCGTGACCAATTTCGAGCTTGAGGCAAAGCTTAACGCCGATCTCGAACTGATCAAGAACCGCCTCTATTTGGGAGTGAATCTTCTGTACGAGCCGGAAGCGACGCACGATCCGGACCATATCGACGCCGGCTGGGAGATGGAATCGAAAGGCGGCGTATCGGCTGCTTTGGCCTACCGCATCGTGCCCTCCGTCTTCATCGGCGCCGAAGTGTGGTATTTGCGTCATTACGACGGCGCTTGGTTCAACACGTTCACCGGCGATGCGATCTATGTCGGGCCGACACTATTCGTTCAACTCGCTCCAAAAGTATTCATGAAAGCGGCATGGAATACCCAGGTTCACGGCCGAGACGTCGAAGATTCCGGGGCGTCGCTAAACTTAAGCGAATTCTCGCGCCACCGTGCGAAACTGAAGCTTGCGGTCGAATTCTGATGACCGACCAAACCTGCATCAAGGAGCTGCCATGAAAGCGCAATTCGTCAGGATCGCAGTGATGCTACTCGTCGGCGCGGGGACGCTTTTCGCGAGCCTGCCGCTGGGCGCGCAGGAAACGACGATCAGTATCACGGTCAAGAACCACCGCTTTCAGCCGGCCGAAGTGCAGGCACCCGCCAACGTGCCGATCTTACTGCGGGTGAAGAATTTCGATTCCACTCCGATGGAATTCGAGAGCGTCAGCTTGCGGGTGGAAAAAGTCGTGACTGGAAACAGTGAGGGGGTCATGCGGCTGCGGCCTTTGGCGCCCGGTCGCTATAACTTCTTCGACGATTTTCACCAGGAAACCAATGGGGTGCTGGTGGTTCGCTAGATTGGCTGCCGCTGCATTTTAAACGTACACATAATAATACGTGTATATAAGAAATATTCGTTCTTTGATCGCAAACGCTAAATTCCCATAGCATGATACCACGCTAGGAGCTGGTGGGCGCTTAAGGCCAAATTTCGGTCTATCGAAACCAGAGGGAGGCGACTGATGCGCTATTCGAGCTGGTGCGCGAGCTTGTTCGGTATCGCGCTGTAGCTTGTGTTGTCTGTGGGCACTGCGCAGGCGCAGGCGAGCCGCACCTGGGTGTCGGGCGTCGGCGATGACGCCAATCCGTGCAGCCGCACCGCGCCGTGCAAAACTTACGCCGGCGCCATCTCGAAGACCGCGACCGGCGGTGAAATCAATTGCCTCGATCCGGGCGGCTTCGGCACGGTGACCATCACCAAGTCGATCACCATTCGCTATGACCACATCTAAGCCGGCGTTCTGGTGTCCGGGACAAACGGCATCGTCGTAGCCGCCGGAGCAACTGACCAGGTCGTGCTCGAAGGCCTCGATATCGAGGGGCTTGGGACGGGCCTTAACCCCTGCACTAGCGCGTGTCTTTTCTTTGCATTCGCTGGAGCTCGCCCCGGGCCTTTACCGCCAGGGAGTGATCGGCGTGGCGTTGGATGAACAACTCTAAAGCTTCTGCGCTGCGGCGCGCGAGCGCGAGTTCGTATTCCTCGCGCACGGCGATCTCGGGATCACGCGGGGCCGGTAGTGGGGGCGAGTGACGCGCCTCGGCAACGCGGCGCGGATCATCTGACTTCGGCATCGGATAGCTCCTTTCGGGCGCCGCGAACCTATCCCGGACGGGGGTGAGGGTGCATTCCGCTTTTGCTCCCGCGCCGGCCACAAGGGAGAGAAGAATCGCTAGCGATTTTAAGGCTGCGGCGGAAAACATCATTGCGAGGAATCTTGCTCCCGAATTGCCCCCGACGCGAACCTTGGCCATTCTGGCAGCGAACCATGGCCGGAAGGCGTCGTCTGAATCCTTTGCAAGCAGTGGAAACATTGCGTGAAAACACCACAAAGGCGATTAAAGAATCACTGAGAATGGTAATTAGTTGATAAGAATCCATTTATTGTATGTGCATACAATCGGGCGATCTTCCTCAGTGAAGAACGTACCTCAATGCGATCGTTGCACAAGCCCCTGAGCCATATACCCGACAGCCGTTTACTGGTGGGTGTTTGCTTGCGTTGCGCCCAAATCCGGCTGACCGGATCGGAGCATTGAGCGATGGCGACTGCTGGAACCATCGGCGCGACCGGCAACCAGGACATTGATGGCGTTCTGTCTGGCTGGCGCTGGATCGGAACCGTCACCTACAGCTTCCCCGATTCCGCCTCGGACTATGGCATCAATTACGGCGATGGCGAACCGACCGCGCCGGGTTTTGCGCAGATTTCGGCCGCGCAACAGACGGCCGTGAACAGTGCCATGACGCTGATCATGGGCTATACAAATATCAATATACAGTTCGTAGGTACCAACGACGCCGATATCAAGCTCGCCCAATCCTCCGCAGCCAATCCCACCGCCTATGCCTACTACCCCGGCAATTACGAAGAGGGCGGTGACGTCTGGTTCGGTAACTCCTACAACTACACAAACCCTACGCTCGGCGATTATTTCTACCTCACTCATATCCATGAGCTCGGCCATTCCTTCGGTCTGAAACACTCCCAGGAAACCGGCGGCCCGGCGAACGTTGCCGTTCCCAGCATCCACGACGATCTCGAATTCAGCGTCATGTCCTACCGCAGCTATATTGGTGGGCCGACAACAGGTTATACCAACGAGACCTATGGGTTTCCGCAGACCTACATGATGAACGACATCCTCGCGCTGCAGACGATGTATGGCGCGGACTACACCACCAACAGCGGCAATTCGGTCTATACGTTCAGCTCGACCACCGGCGAAATGTTTATCAACGGCGTTGGCCAAGGACAGCCGGGCGGCGGCTCGGGCGGCGCCTCGGCTAACCGCATCTTCAGGACGGTCTGGGACGGCGGCGGCAGCGACACCTACGACCTGTCGAATTACACCACTGGTGTGACAATCAATCTCAATCCGGGCGCTTCTCGATCACTTCGAATGCACAACTGGCTTATCTAGGCGACGGCCATTACGCCCAAGGCAATATCTACAACGCCTATCTCTTCAACAATGACGCGCGCTCCTACATCGAGAATGCAATCGGCGGCAGCGGCAACGACACGATCACCGGCAACGCCGCCGACAATGTCCTCACCGGCGGCGGCGGCAACGATACGCTCACCGGCGGGTCCGGCAACGACACGTTGTTTGGCGGTCCCGGCACCGATTTCTTCGACGGCGGTGCTGGCATCGATACCATTGTCTGGATCGCTAGTTACGCAGTCGCGGATATGAATGCAGGTACGATTAATTGGGGAGCGTCGACTGAGAATTTCGTCAATATCGAAAATCTTTCAGCCGGTCCCGGGAATGACACCCTTACCGGCAACAGCCTCGCAAACGTCATCAACGGTGGAGGGGGCAATGACATCATCGATGGCGGTGGCGGCATCGATAGCGCGGTTTTTTCCGGGCTGCGCTCGGCCTACACGCTCACGGCGCTAAGCGGCAACGGCGTCCGAGTGACTGGACCCGACGGCACCGATACGCTGACGAACGTAGAACTGCTGGTTTTCTCCGACCAGACCGTAGCTTGGCCGATCGCCGCGACGGGCACGGCCGACCTTACCGCCACCAACTTGAGCTTTAACGGCGCGATGGCCAGCTATCGCATCGACGATAGCGGGACGGCCACGGCAGCCGCTTCGACGACAGGCATCTATCTCTCCGCCGACAGCGCCATCACCACGGCCGACAGCCTGCTCACCACGGTATTCACGCCGTCGCTGGCGTCGGGCGGGTTTGATAATGAAAGCGTTTCACTGTCGTTCCCGACCAATCTCACGCCGGGGACCTATTACATCGGCGCCGTCGCCGACTACAACGCGCAGATCGCCGAGGGCAGCGAGGCGAACAACGCATCGAGCGGAGTGCCCGTTATTCTCGGCAACAATAGCGCCAATACGCTGACCGGCACGTCGGGCAACGACACGATTCTTGGCCTTGCCGGCATCGATATGCTCGACGGCGGCACCGGCGCTGATACGCTTTTCGGTGGTACGGGCGATGATACTTACATTATCGACAATGTCGGCGACGTAGTGACCGAAAACATCAATGAAGGAACCGACACAGTCCAGGCCTCGCTGACCCATACGCTCGGAGCCAATGTCGAGAACCTGGTCCTGACCGGAACCACGGCGATCAACGGGACCGGCAATGCCCTGGACAATGTGATCACCGGCAACAGCGCCGCGAACGTGCTCACCGGCGGGTCCGGCAACGATACGCTCAACGGCGGCGCTGGCGCTGATACGCTGATCGGTGGCACGGGCGATGACATCTACATTATCGATAATGCCGGCGACGTAGTGACCGAAAACGCCAATGAAGGAACAGACACGGTCCGGGCCTCGGTGTCCCATACGCTCGGAACCAATGTCGAGAACCTGGTCCTGACCGGAACCGCGGCGATCAACGGGACCGGCAATGCTCTGGACAACGTGATCACCGGCAACAGCGCCGCGAACATGCTCACCGGCGGGTCCGGCAACGACACGCTCGATGGCGGCGCGGGCAATGACGCGCTGACCGGCGGGCTCGGCAACGACACTTATTACGTCGATAGCTTGAGCGACACCGTGATCGAAAATCCTGGCGAGGGCACCGATACGGTCATCATGCAGGTGAGCGGCTATACGCTGGCGGCCAACGTGGAGAACGGCACGATCGGCACGACCGCAGGTCTGATCCTGACCGGCAACGGCTTGGACAATATCCTCACCGGAAATGTCGGCAACGACACGTTGAACGGCGGCGCGGGCGATGACTTGCTGTATGGCGGCGATGGCAACGACACGTTGTTTGGCGGTCCCGGCACCGATTTCTTCGACGGCGGTGCTGGCATCGATACCATTGTCTGGATCGCTAGTACCGCAGTCGCAGATATGAATGCAGGTACGATTAATTGGGGAGCGTCGACTGAGAATTTCGTCAATATCGAAAATCTTTCAGCCGGTCGCGGGAATGACACCCTTACCGGCAACAGCCTCGCAAACGTCATCAACGGTGGAGGGGGCAATGACATCATCGATGGCGGTGGCGGTACTCGATACGCTGATCGGTGGCGCCGGCAACGACACCTTCGTGTTCAAGGCAGGCGAGGCCAATGGTGACATCGTTACGGACTTCGTCGGCAATGGGGCTGGCGTGGGCGACCAACTCCAGTTTTTGGGTTATGGCACGCCCGCCCAGGGAGCGAGCTTCACCCAGATCGACGGCACCCACTGGCAGATCAACTCGTCCGACGAACTCATCCACGACGAAATCACGTTCAGCAATGCCGCACCGATTCACCCCAGACTTTCTGTTTCACTGATGCAACTTGTCTGACACTTAGAAATTCAGCGTATTTAGTAGCAAATGCGCCAAGCGATGAGTGCGGAGTCCCCCGCTCACGCAAGTAAAATCGTTTACCTCCACGATGAATAACTGCTCCACCGAATGCAGCTTCATTGCTGATCGGTTCGCTGACCACTTCGTCCGGCGAAGTAACTGATGAATTCGGTCTGCGGGCGATGCAAGTCATAAGCCACATTGGTTCCAGAAGGAGTGCACGCGCGTCGTCTCCGTAAAGTTGTGAATCGGCGAGGCACATTCTATCTCTGAAACGATGCATCGCGTCTGAGAATCTGCCGCCACAGATCATTGTGTTGCACCACCTGGTCGAAACGGGATCGCGTTCGCGATCATCGACAACGGTTCCAGCGACCGACCGACCGATATTCTGCGTGAGCCGCGTTTTGCTTCATCGCTGGTGGCTTATCAGCAGCTTCCCTTCAAGGGCGTGTTCGATCTCACTGAGCAGCTCCTCGCAAAACAGCGGCTTTCCGAAACGCTCGATCTGGACGGGTCATCCTCTGATGCCGATGAGATCATGCATTCGTATCGCGATAGCGAATCGTTAAGGGAGGCGATCGAGCGGTTCGATACGCAAGGCTGGGAAGTTATCAATTTCGACGAGTTCGCTTTCTTGCCGGTCGAGCATCCATACCAGACCGATCGCGAAGGGATGCAGCCGGTACGGCATTACTATTTTCGAGCCTCACAAACCGCGCTTGATGCGGGGGTGGAAAGCGGCCAACCTGTCCAATGTGGATGCAGGCGGTCATGTTCTGGCGAGCGCTGACTTCCGGCTTGCGCCTGAGAGCCTTGCGCTGCGCCACTATCTTTCGCGACCAGGAACAAGCTTAACGAAATACGCTAGGCGCAACTACAGAACTGAGGAGCTCGTGAGCAGGTGGCATTTAAACCGTGTCACGGAGGGTGCTTCTAAGATCGCTTTTGGTCAAGAGATCGCGGCCGAAGATCATGAGTTCAGAAACGACTCCAGAATTTCTTGGCCGCTCGCGATCTCATCCTTGTCCAGATCGCAGACCCACCGCTTTACACTGTCTGCGTGCACATGATGAGTGTGCGCCACTTTCGGGTCCTCAATTCCCGTCCTTCGCTCGGGGGCGCTGAATAAATTCAACACCTGAGACTCGTATGGCTCATCGAGAAAACGTGAACAAACCGGCCTGAGCGTCGGTTCAGGCGCCGTGACAAGATCTTCATAGCGGATAACGTAAGCGGTTTCAGAGTGAGCCCGGCAATTGCCTCGCCGATTTGGCGAAAGTGCAGGTACAGGCGGGCCTTGTCAGCGAAAGCGGCCGGAACGGCTCGCGGGAACTTAGTCTTCTTTTAACGATGCAAGTGCATCGAGCGGATGCCGGACGCCGTCGAAAAAACGAACCCGTCTGAGCAGCAGCACTTGCCATGCGTCTAGAAACGAAGTCTACGTTCTCGGTGTGTTCTGTCCGCCCACCTTCGCTTTCGCCGCGCTTGCCGCAGCGCCGCTTGTGAAATTCGACGAAGGTCGCTGCCGAATATCGAGAGCAGGTCCGAATCGGGAAATCCATACGAGCGGGCGGTCGCGAATAGAAATCGCGGAATCGTGCGCATCCGGCCAGGTCGATTGAGATAATCGACGTAAAAATCCTTGAAGTATTTGAGTCGCGCTCAAGACGTCGCAATGAATTTGGCTGTGGACCGCAAGTCTGCATTGGCGCCGAACTAGCGAAGATGGCGATGCACAGAGGGGTACCGAGACCCAGATGAGCAGGCCAGAGCGCGGATTCTCGAAAACTCGATTCGGAATACGGACGCTGAACCCAATACGGGTCAAATTCGAGAATCGCAATCTGTGAACAGCGATTGGTACTCGACAAGGATCGGCCGGGAAATACCGTGCGGCGTCACGCGATGTCTTGTTGAGAACGATGTGTCGACACGGCCGAGGCATGGAGGGATCGCGGATCGTCGAAGCGAATTGGTCCTCGGCAGGCGCACGCGTCGCTGCGGCCCGGAACTTGCGCGCGGGCCGTGCCAACCAGCGCGTTATTTCGACGTTCGGCGGGAATAGACGCGCTCATGACCATATTTCCGGATGGGCATGGCCGGCGCTTAGAAATATGTAATGTCGAAGAACGAAGTTGTGCGGACATATTTTTTCGGCGGGAACATTCGACGCGATGGCCCTCCACTCGTGCGTAAGGTCGATCTTACGGGCTACTCTTGGCTGGTCCAGGCAGCGATTTAGACGATTTCCGGCATCGGCTCAAAGAAATAGTAATTTTGCATCTTCCCAACGTAATCTGCTGCCTTCATAGTTCTCCGTGTTCGCCGTGGGCACGAACACAAACTCATCGAAGTTGATGGCTTCAAACCCGGCAGCATCGACGCTTTCGATGCCGGCGCGAAGAGACGCAAAGGGCGACGGAGCCTCCATAATCTCATCTGCGTCGCAATGGATGAACCAGTCAGCATCGATATCGCCGGCTAGTTTCTCCTTGAGGCTCAGCAGGCCGACGTGATCGTAATAGCCCAGATAAGGCTGCCTCTCCAATCGAAATACCCCGCGCTTCAGAAAGCGTTCGGCAATCTCTCGTGATGTATCGGTGGAGTCGTTGTCGATAAAGCAAGTCTCGATCCCTTGAGAAAACAAATGCTCGAGGCACCGGACGAGGTAGAGTTCTTCATTGCGCGCCGTGAGCAGGGCTACAATTCTCATTTATTCGAGTTCCTGAGTCGTGCGCTCCATGGCCTATGTATACCGGAAACCTCACCCGGCGATGATTTCGCGGGTTTGGCACGTCAATTTCCCTGTTGCTGCGCCAGAATTCCCTGCTTCGCCGAAATAATTCCCTGTTCCGTTGCGTCGGGAATTTTGCTCTAAGTCCGCTGAATCATTGGACGAATAGCGACCTCTGAGCCGGGAACAAGCCCAGAGGAGTTTCCGGTAGTACGCAACAGGTACGGTAGTTATATAACACCCGCCAATCATTGGAGCGTGCAAGAGAAGACCGAACTTCTTTTCGAAAAGTGATGGCTACAAGCGCGTCATTTCTGATGATAGTCCCCATGCCCGACGACATCCCCTTCGACAAAAATCTCGATCTCGCGCCCGACACCGTGGACGAGCCGATTCCCGGCATCCGCCGCGTGATGGCCGATAATCCCGGGCCGTTCACCTTCAAGGGCACGATGAGCTACATCGTCGGCCGCGGCCAGGTCGCTATCGTCGATCCGGGTCCTGCCGACGAGCGTCACATCGGCGCTTTGCTCGACGCGGTGCGCAACGAGACGGTGACGGCGATCTTCGTCACCCACACCCACCGCGATCATTCGCCGGCGGTGCCCGCGATCAAGGCGGTGACCGGCGCCACCGTCTATGCCGAGGGCCCGCATCGCGCGGCGCGGCCGCTGCATATCGGCGAGCACAATCCGCTCGATTCCAGCGGCGACCGCGACTTCCGCCCCGACGTCGCGCTCAAGGACGGCGAGGTCGTTTCCGGCGATGGCTGGACGATTCAAGCGGTGACGACGCCCGGCCACACCGCCAATCACATGGCCTATGCGTTCAAGGAGAACAACGTGCTGTTCGCCGGCGATCATGTGATGGGCTGGGCCACTTCGATTGTGGCGCCGCCGGACGGCGCCATGAGCGACTACATGGCTTCGCTGCAAAAACTCACCAAACGCAGCGAGGCGGTCTATTTCCCCGGCCACGGTCCCGCGATCGGCGACGCCGCGCGCTTCGTGAACTACTACATCCTGCATCGCAAGGCGCGCGAGGCGTCGATCCTGCATCGGCTGGCGAAAGGCGAAACCGACATTCCTTCGATTGTGCGCGCGATCTATATCGGCATCGATCCGCGCTTGACCGGCGCAGCGGGTTTGTCGGTGCTGGCACACATGGAGGATCTGGTAACCCGCGGCTTGGTCGAGACCGATGGGCAGCCCGCGATCGACGGCCTCTACCGCTTGGCCGGCGCCCGCTTGGGCGGCTGAGGCTTTTTCTCCACCCGCGGCTCGGGCGCCGAGCCCACTGCGTCATCGATATCCTCGAGCAGGCTGCGGATGCGCGCCGCATTGGCGCCGAAATCGTACAGGCCGTAGCGCGAGGCCGAGCGCATATCGACGCGCGCGCCGTCCGCGGTCGCACTCACACGGATCACCACGTCGTCGCGGAAGCCCATGATCGGCGTGCGGGCAACTGCCTCGATGACGGCGTCGCGGCGGCCGGCGACCGGTGGGCGGGCATCCACGACGTGCCATTTGCGCTTGGTCACCAGTGCGAGCGCGATGTCATAGGCCGGTCTGAGCGGTACGCTTACTTGCAACGGCACGATGTCTGGATAGGCGGCGCGTTGCGCTTGCGCGACGGCGCCGCCTGGATAGTCGACTCTGCCGCGCGGCCGCAGGCGTGCCAGCACGTCGAAGCGCGGCGGATTGCCCGGATCAGTGGTGATATCGGAAATCGGCGGCAGCTTGATGGCGCGATAGCCGAGATAGCCTGGATAAGCGAGCAGCATGAGCCCCAGGATCAATCCCAGCATCGCCGAGCCGAGCCCGGCGAGGCCCTGCCGCCAGATCGCGGCAAAGCCAAGGAACGAAAGCAGCACCGCCAGAGCCGCAAATACTAAGGCGGCGGCGAAGGTGGCGAGCGCCGGCACGATCTCCAGGATGCCGGAACGCACGATGATGATCGAGAGCGCCGCCACGGCGAGCGCGAACAGGGCTATGCGGCCGGACCATGCGGCCAGCCGTGACACCGGCTCATCGCCAAAACTGGGTCGTCGCGCCATTTCCTTACCCCGCGCAGGTTCGCTTCAAGGTCGCCCATTCGGTGGCATCGAGAAAGGGCAATGATGGCCGCGCGCCGCGGTTACCTGTGCATTAAGTTGATGCAATGCCTCGTTCCTGCGCAAATCGGCTGCAAAGTCCGTTACAGCCGCCGAATAACGAATTCAAACGGGGTTTCGACGATCGATTGGTTTGCCGTCATTACTTGTCAGTTTGATGCGTCCCCTGTGTACCAAAAATCTGACGTCGTGCGGAGTTATGGGGGGTATTTGCGCCGGTAATTGCGACCCTCGATATTGGCATGCCGCACGTCTCGGCTGCGTGGACATTGCGCGTTTTATGCATTCGGGATCGGTCGCACGCGGGCCACCATTGCAAAATTGATATGGCAGCAAATTTATTGCGTCGATCCGGCCGAAAATGCCTCGACCAAATGATCATGGAACTTTTTCATTAACCATTCGGTAACTATCGAATATCGGTGAGGTTAATAATTGATTAATGTTACTCGACGGCGGCCAAGGGTGGTGCCTTGGTAGGGGACAGATCTGTCAATGAAAGTTAGCAACAGTTTGCATTCGGACGTCACGAAAATCAATGTGACGCCTGTCGGCCGTTTTGCGCAGGCCGCAGCAACCAAAACGCCGACACAATTGGAATTCTGGTCTTTCGCCAAGCTCGCGTCGGCACGGGAGCGGGGCGCTGCTGACCGAGTTCGTTTTGGCTTTGATGTCGGATTGGCGAATGCGGGCTATGGCGAGATCGACCTGACGATCAACCCCCACGACGAGGCGATCTGGTGTTATATGCGGCCGGCGGGGCCGCCAAGCTTCACGCCGACACTGTTGTGCGAGCTGATTTCCGTGCGGCGGACGTTGCAGCGTATGTTCGCCAACTTGCCGCCAGGTGAGGCCACGCCGATCAAGTACTTCGTCGGCGGCTCGCGAATTCCAGGTATCTACAATCTCGGCGGCGACCTCAACTTTTTCATCGAGTGCATTCGGGGGCGCAACCTCGAAGCGCTGCGCAAATATGCGCATGACTGCGTCGAGGTCGCCTATCACATGACGGTCGGCTTCCACCTGCCGCTAATCACGATCGGGCTCATTCAGGGCGACGCACTTGGCGGTGGGTTCGAAGGCGCATTGTCTTTCAACGTGCTGGTAGTGGAAAAAAGCGCTAAATTCGGCCTGCCCGTCCTGTTCAACCTGTTTCCCGGCATGGGCGCCTTCAGCTTTCTGTCGCGCAAGCTCGACGCGGTGCGTGCCCAAAAAATGATCCTCAGCGGCCGCATCTATAGCGCAGCGGAGCTTTATGACATGGGCCTCATCGATGTCCTGGCCGAGGATGGATGTGGGGAGCAGGCAGTGCGCGACTACATCGCGCACCATCGCCGCCACCACACCGTGCATCGTTGCATCCGCGACGTAGGCATGCGCGTCAATCCGCTCTCGCTCGAGGAATTGCATGACGTCGCCGATATCTGGGCCGAGCATGCGATGCGGCTGGAGGAGTCGGATTTGCGCAATATCGAGCGCTTGGCGAGCGCGCAACCGCGCAGTATCTAGCACGCGCGTCCCTGGCTGCTCGCGCGCGCCCTCGAACTGAAAAACGGATCTCCCTTCATGAAATTGTGACCAGCCTCCGTTGGCTGACCCTCGTCTGTTTGATTAACAAAATGTGTTTCCACGTTAATAAAACTAATCACGCTTTGGCATGGCTTATTAAGCATTAAATACTAGAACACCATCGATTATACACGCAGAAACGCGACAGACGAACGATTAAGAGAATTCATTAAAACTGTTTTTCTAGAATGCTCGCGTCCCATTTGGGTAGGGCGCCATAGCCGTTCAATTCAAATGCAAGCGTCGCTTTGGTGCCGCGGATCAATTTGGCGAGAACCCGGGTCGTAAGCATGACTTCAATCGTTATTATCGATGATGTCAAAAGCAATCGGCAGATACTCGGCAAGATAGTCGAGACGATCGATCGGAATATCAGTGTTCAAAATTTCGATTGCGCCGAGCTGGCTCTCACCTGGATTAACAACCAAACCCCGGATCTCGTGATTACGGATTATAAATTGCCGGGGTTGGATGGAATCGAGTTCATTGAAAGACTTCGATCTGGTTACAAGTCGCGGGAGATACCCGTCCTCATGATAACAATGGCGGACGACTTACTTCTGCCTACACGTGCTCGCGGAGCGGGCGCAACGGCGTTTCTTCGACGCCCAGTCGATCACCACTTGGTGCGAACGCGAATCAGAAGCCTGCTGTCTCGCCGCCACAGCCGGAGACATTTGCAGCTGATCATAGACAACCCCCAGCCCTGCAGCCCTGCCTGATGATACAATCGCCCACCATCGCGCGCTGGCTGGCGATATTACGCGCTCGCCCGGATAGCGAACATGAGATGACGTTGAACCGCATCGCGTTTGCGATGATCGTCATTGTCTTCTTGGCGTTGGCAACCGCAGCAGGACAGCCCCACGCTTCGGAAATATTTCACAACGTCTATCCCGTTTTCATCGCGTATATAATTGGTGCTCTGGCCCTCTTTGCTCACATCTTGTATCGACCCGCGGCGGTGCCTGCCCGCAGAATCGTGGCCGCTGTCTATGATATGGCGATGATATCGTATGCTGCGGAAGCATGCGGTGCGGCAAGCGGCTTCTTCTATCCGCTATATCTGTGGACCATCTTCGGCAACGGTTTTCGTTTCGGCGTTGCCTACCTCTTCATATCCATGGGTATCGCAATTGTCGGGTTCACGATCGTTATTGTCCTCACAGAATTTTGGGCCACGCACCCGGGCTTTTCCGCAGCCCTGTTGATCGGACTGGTAATGTTGCCGGTTTACGTGTCCAGATTAATTCGAAAATTGTCCGAGGCTAAGCGCCAGGCTGAGGCTGCCAGCAGGGCAAAGAGCCAATTCCTCGCAAGCGTCAGCCATGAATTGCGCACGCCCCTCAATGCAATCATAGGACTGAGCAGTCTATTCGAAACGGCAAAGCTCGATCGAGAGCACGCAGAAATGGTCGAGACAATTGGCGCCGCGGGGCGCACATTGCTTGGGCACATCAACTCCATTCTCGATCTGTCGCGCATGCAGGCCGGCAAAATGCTGAGCCAGAACGCAGAGTTTGATTTATACGAACTCCTGGTGTACGTCCGAAACATCGTTGCAGTTCAACGGCAGAAATTACGGATTTCGATCCACATTTCGCCGCGAACCCCTCGCCTCGTTGTGGGCGCGCGTCAACAACTGGAAGAAATTCTGCTGAACCTGGCTGGCAATGCGGTGAAGTTCACCCCATCGGGATACGTTGTCATCGCGGCCGACGCGGTGTCGATTGCCGACGGGCAAATACGAATGAGGTTCGAAATATCCGATACCGGCATCGGAATTTCGCCGGCGGCTCAGGAGCGAATTTTCGAAAGCTTTGTGCAGGCGGACGACACCATCATGGACCGGTTCGGTGGAACGGGCCTTGGCCTGGCGCTTTGCAAACAAGTTGTTGAGACCCTAGGAGGTCAGATCGGCGTTGTAAGCGCCCTGGGTGCAGGCAGCACGTTCTGGTTTGAAATCAACCTCGGATATCGGTCGGAACAACCGGCTTCACAGAACCATAGCGAGCCCGTCGTTCTCATTCACGCCGATGAGCCGCTAACAGAGTTGGTTCGCGGCTTCGCGTCGAATATTCGCCTAGTCGACGATGCAGAACAAGCCATTGCTGAACTCAAACATCTGGAAAGTCTCGCTGAACGTCAGATGGTCGCCGTTTTCGATTGTTGCCCCGAGAATGGTGCAGCGGAGACGATTCTAAACTCAAACTTGAGCTTCGTTCCAATATTCATTGATGCAATGGGGCCCGATGAGCAAGGGCTCATCGCTAAGCCGCGACGCAGCTACTACACCACCACCATACGGAAAGCAGCAGACCGAGCTGAGCTTACGTCCGTGCTTAGAATTGCGACGGCGATTGGCGGCCGCAGAGTGATTTCGAAGCATGCCCTTCCTGGTATTCAGCGCGACAAAAACCTGTCTATCCTGGTAGCCGACGATAATCGTACCAATCAGTTGGTTCTTTCGAAGGTGCTGGAACGAGCTGGACACGCGGTGACCGTCGTTGAAAACGGTGCCGATGCAGTAGAGGCGTTACGCCGCAACAGCTTCGATGTCGCCCTTATGGATTTGAATATGCCGGTGCTGAACGGAATCGACGCTTTCAAGCAATATCGAAGCAATTTAGACGGTCGAACTCCCACACCCGTCATTGCGCTCACCGCTGACGCAACCTCTGAAGCAGCCGCTCGATGCGCAGAAGTGGGGTTTCGGGCGTGCGCGACAAAACCAATCAAGCCAGAGCATCTTTTGGAATTGATTTCTAAGGTCGTAGCGCGGTCCTTGATAGAATCCGAGTCACCAGCGCTGGTTCCCGAACGGGTCCATGCAAATGGGAATCATTCCGGCCCCACAGGTAAAGATACGGTCAGGCGAGAGACCCTTCGCAATCTTGAGCTACTCGGGGGACGACATTTCGTTGAGGAGTTGATCAAGCAATTCACCAATGACGGACAGCATACGCTGAATTGCTTGCAGTTGGCTCTCGCAGAAACGAATGCAGCGGAATTCGATGATCAACTACACGCAATGAGAAGCGCCGCAGGCAATATTGGAGCGGAGTCCTTATATTGGACTTGCTTATCTCTTAAGAGAATTACGCGTGAAGACCTTGAAGCCAAAGGTGAGGAGCGCCTGCAACGCCTAACCGCGGAATTCGAGCAGGTGCGACAGGAACTCACCAATTATATGGCCGAAACAGCTGCCGCACAGGATCTGGTTTCCAGCCCCGTCTAAGGATCGGACCGCACGGACAGAAGAGCGCACGTGAAGTGGGTCGCCGCTCGCCCCGTCAGCTGGCTGCTTTCATCAGGCGCCGTTGCTGCGCTGACACAAACCGTTGCATTTTGCTGATATCTGAAGGCGAAAGCCGCAGCGTCGTCTCCACCCATAAATCCGTGATATCACGCAGCTCATCGAGCTGGATCGGGCTGACTCTTTGCCGAATCTTGCACATGGTACTGCGTATCTCATAACTCGGCGCTTCGGCTTTGATGTAATTGACAGCCGCTTCCTTTCCACATCCGTCGTCCGCAAGATGATTGACGATACCCATCTCGTACATTTCGTCAGCACTATAAATTTTTCCGTTTTGCATCATTTCAGCAGCCAGCTTTGGGCCGATTCTGCGCGAAAGGAAGCTATAGGCCCCCATTCCGGGGAAGCAATTGAACAATATCTCTGGAAATCCGAAGCGAGCCCGGCGTTCCGCAACGATGAAATTGCAGCACAGAGCAGCTTCGAAGCCGCCACCCAGAGCGTCGCCTTCGATAACGGCTATCGAGACTACATCGCGATTAAAGCCGGTGAAAATGTTAAAGACGACTTGGACGCAATCATAAGCGTATTTGCGCAGTGCTTCATGATCGCCGACGCGCACGCATTCGACCATAAATGCCAAGTCGCCGCCGAGATTGTAGATACCCGGTATCCGTGACCCCTGCATATAATATTCGAGCGGAGCATTGCCGTGCGCTATTTGAAGCGATCCAGACGTGATCCCCGCGTGCAAATCAAGGAAGTCATGGAGGATGGTGGGTGTTATGCTGGGCACGCGCATGGGGCGCATAAAACACCACAAGGCTTTGGTTTTAGGATCCAGAGAAACGTCTAGTTCTTGATACGCTATACTGTTAGCGACAGTCCGGCTGGGTTCGAATGTCTGACTTGGTACAAGTTGAGCGCGACCGTAGCGCTGCCGGTCGCCTTCCGTATTTGAAGGCGTCCGCGCGTCGGCCTGGGAACCTGACGGCAATCCGTCTCGTCGCCGGATGGTTAACGGGGTGTCCGTCATCTCTTGGCTCCAGCAATCTCAAAAGCTTGTCGACCTGAGCTTAGATGTAGGGTTAACAAATTATTACCGACTTGTATGAAAATTGTATTGAATTAGTTAATATTCAATCTAAGGCGCATTCATGGCGCCAAGCTGACGTCGATTGGCTTAAATCTGGAAGTCCAAGGTCGATCGGCAACGTGCGGGCGATGACGCCGCGTCATTTCGCCTCAGTGGTCGTGCCGAACAGGAAAGGTTTGCCCGGGCCGCAATTAAGCCGCGCAAACGCATGCATTTCTAGCCGAGCGCACCACTCTCGGTGCTTCTAGCCATGCTGTTGTGCTTGCTAAGCCGTCCTTCGAGTATGCCGCGGACGCGCTGGTATTCTTTGTGCAATTCTTTGAGTTTTGTTTCACCAGGACTCTTAAGATTCTCGGATGTGATCTCGCCCCAAGCCAAACACATTTCGCTGATGCCATGTGCCCCGATATTGGCTGAGGCACTGCGCAGACGATGCAACTGCTCGCCGAACGTCCGAACGTCACCTGCGTTCATCGCCTCGGTAAGCTTACATAGAATATCGGACGACTCGTCAAGGAACTGCGCAGCGAGTTCGTCAGCGAATTCCTCGCCGCCCAGGTTCTCGAGCGCATTGAGAATGTTTGAATCAATAGCTGCAATCGCGGCAGTGCGATTGCCCGGTTGCGCGGCTGCCGCTTTGCCTGCGTTCGAGAGAGATCGCGCGTCTTTGCCCGCTCCCTGGACGAGTGTAGCTAAGATCTCATGCAATTGATGCCGCTCGATCGGCATGGTGATGCAGGCATCCATGCCCGCTTCCTGACAGCGCTCCTTCGCCTCTTCCGTCGCGTCGGCCATGACCGCCACGATCGGTACGTGGGGTCGGTCGAGAGACAGGAAACGATAGAGTTTGATCGTCTCAATGCCGTTCATCGCCGGCATGTTCATGTGCATCAGCACCAGATCAGATTCGCATGTATCGAGCACATCGAGCATGGTTTCGTCGTCGGCCACGATCGTCGCGCGATGCCCGACGCTCTCAAGGATTTTAGCGGTGGCGGTTTGATCGGTCGGGTTGTCCCCTGCAACCAAGATCGACAGCGGGCGGGTTGGCGACGGTGGATCCGCCGTTCGAGAAAGATTCGCGCGCATCTCGAGCCTCACGCCCTGCGCGCTTGCATGCGATTTTCGCTGACGAACGCGATCAGTTCGTCAGGCCGCATGGGCGCGGCGAAATAAAAGCCCTGCGCTTCATCGCATCCCTCGGTGCGCAGAAGCGCGGTCTGTTCGATGGTTTCCACCCCTTCCGCGACGATCTCGAGATCGAGGCTGTGGCCGAGGCTCACAATCGCCCGGACGATCGCGGCGTCGCTGGGGTTGGTCGTGATATCGCGCACGAAACACTGGTCGATCTTCAGCCGGTCGACCGGGAAATGCTTGACGTAGGTGAGAGTCGAATAGCGCGTGCCGAAATCGTCGATGGAGATTCCGACGCCGAGGTCGCGCAGCTGCTGCAAATCCTTGGCCACCGCTTCGGCATCGTGCATGACGATGCTTTCCGTCAGCTCCAGATCGAGCAGCCACGGATCAAGCCCGGTGTCGGCGAGCGCCTTGGTCACCAGCAGCGGGACGTTCTGCTTGAAGAACTGGATCGACGACAAGTTGACGCCGATGCGGATCGCCGGCTGCCCACGACGCTGCCACGACTTTGCCTGGCGGCAGGCCTCGCGCAGCACCCATTCATTGATCGGAATGATGAGGCCGTTTTCCTCTGCCCTCGCCAGGAACTCGCTTGGGCCGATGAGGCCGTACCCGGGACGCTGCCAGCGTAGCAGCGCTTCGGCGCCGGTAACCTGGCCGGTCTTGAGCGCGATCTGCGGCTGGTAGTGCAGGACGAATTGCTCCTTGACGATCGCTTCGCGCAAATCGGAGTCGAGGATCAGGCTCGCACGCGCCCGCCGGTTCATGTCGGAGGCGTAGAATCGGAAGACTTTCCCGCCATCGTGCTTGGCTCGATACATCGCCAGATCGCTGTTGCGCAGGAGCTCTTCCACGTCGGCACCGTCGGTCGGGTGAATGGCGATGCCGATACTCGCGCTCGAAGATACCTGCTCGCCCGCATACGACCATGGTGTGCCGACGGCCTCGATGATGCGGGTGGCCATTTCAGCCGCATCCTTATTTTGGGTGACGTGCGTCTGCAGAATTGCGAACTCGTCGCCACCGAGACGGGCGATCGTATCGGTATCGCGCACGAGCGAACGCAGCCGGCTGGCGACCTCTACGAGGAACTGGTCGCCGACTTGGTGGCCGAGCCCGTCGTTGATGTCCTTGAAGCCGTCGAGATCGATGAGGTGGAGGGCGAAGGGGCGATCGCCGCGCCGCGTGCGGGCGATCTCGCGGCGCAAACGGTCGGACAACAGCGCACGGTTCGGAAGGGCGGTCAATGTGTCGTGGTGCGCCATGTAAAAAAGGTGATTTTCGGCGCGCTTGCGGTCCGTAATGTCGAGCGAGGAGGTCAGCACGCCGACCACGGCGTTGGAGCTGTCGCGCAGGGGCGTTTTTGTCGTCAGGAACACGTGCTTTGTCCCGCTGGCGTCGACGATCTCCTCCTCGAAGCTCGGCTGCGCGGCTTGCGTGTTGATGACTTTGCGGTCGAGCGTCTTGCTGCGCGTGACGTAGCCCTCGCCGAACACCGGCGGCATATCGGATCCAATCGCTTCGGTCGAACCGATGCCGGAAAGCGCGGCCTGATACGCGTTGATGAACAGAATGCGCCCTTCGCGGTCGGTAGCGCTGATCATCGCCGGAACGGTATCGATGACCTGGGCGAGCCGTTCGCTCGAATCGCGCAGGGCCTCTTCGCGCGAGCGCTCGGAGTCCTTGAGTTCCCGCGCGAGGTTGTCGGCGCGAGCGGCGAGCTGGATTTGCTGCTTGCGCAGCTTCAGGAGGTTGCGGGCGCGTGTGACGAACTCTTGATGGTCGACCGGGCTGTTGAGGAAATCGGTAGCGCCGGCCTCGAGCGCGCGCAGCCGGAATTCGCGCTCCTCGTAGACCGTGATGACGATCACCGGAATCTCGCCGCTATTGGGTTGCGCGCGAAATCGGCGGATGAATTCCGCACCGTCCATCGACGGCATCTTGAAGTCGGTGACGATCAGATCGGGCGTGTTGTGTTCGAGCCAGGCGAGGAGTTCCGGCGGGTCGCCGAAGCTGCGCACCGTCACGCCAGGTTCGATCGAAGCGGCGAGCTTCGAGAAAATCTTGCGATTGGTTTCCCGGTCATCGAGGATGACAATTTGTACCATGCGTCCCCGGTCATGCTGTCGCGCCGAGCGAAACGCGCTCTTCGCAACGCTGACCTTACAAATACGCCATTAAGTATCAGGGACGTCATTACCTAAAATTCTAACGAATCGGCGCAGCGCGGCGAGCAAGCAAGCCTATCCGCGGAAATACCGGAGCGACGGACATTTATTCGGGCGTTAACTTTTAGCGGATTAACCGGTTATTGAGGATGCAAAGACGTTGGCCGGCGACCCGTTCCCGGCGCCTGCAGCCAGCCTTAGCGCCCCATCATCCCAGCAGCCATTTGATCGCGAAGCCGGCAGCATAAAGTCCTGCCGCCACCATGCTGTCGATCGCCCACTTGCGCACAAGGAAGACAAGCGTGGGCTCTTTGGTAGTAATCAATTCTTGCACGGCGAAATATGCGATCTCTAAGGCGGCTCCGAATGCGCCGAAGAGCGGTATGAGGGCTGGCGACCATCCCGCCCAGCCCGCGTATGCCGTTACGCCGGCCAGTTGAATGAGGAATAACGGAAACCACATGCGGCGTTGGGTCCTGCGCAATTCGCCACCCTATGCCGCATGGCGAGAAAGCCAAACCGATGCCGAGGATTCCCCCGCCTTACTGCGGCAGCACCGGCGCGGTATCGCCCTTCAGCAACTTCGTCATGCTGTCGAATAATTTCGGATCGCTGAGCACATAGAAAGTGCCGCCGCGCCCGTTCTGCGAGCTGTCGCATGTCGGCTTGGGATGCGGATTGGCCTTGGTCTTCTTGGGCAATACCGGCACCAGCGTGCCTTGCTGGTTCAGGTCGCCGAAGATCGACAAAGTCGGGCCGCCTTCGGAGACGCCGATCTTGGCGTGGTTCTTTGTGACTTGCGGGCCGCCAGTCAGGCCGATCTTTTTGCCGTCCCAGGTGCCGGTCGTCGCGATCGCCACCGGCCCGGGTGTCGCCAGCGCGTCGTCCCAGCATTCGGGCTTTTCCGCCTTGGCGGTCGGCGGAATTTCCGGATCGGTCCACCAGGTCGCCGCCTTGAGCGCAGGCCCTGCGGCGGCGCTCGCCGGCTTCAACAGCGCCGACACCATCTGCCACGGCGGCACGACGAGGTTGGACGGCTTGGAGATCAGGCGCACGCCGCTCGACAGCGTGACCATGGTGGCCTTGTCACTTTTGGCCAGTACGCCGAGCTTGTTGACCGCGGCCTGAACGTCCGCCGGGCCGCCGTTCTTGACGATCTGCTTGTTCGGCTTGGCCTTGGACGCCGTGGCGATGCTGGCATTGGCCAGCGCGTCAAGCACTTTCAGCAGATCGTCCTTGTTGAGCTTGAGCGCGAAGAAGTGCTGACTGACCTCGACGTCATTGTCGTCGACGCAGCCGAGCGTGTTGCCATCCTTCTTGCGCGGAAAACCCTTGCTGCCGGAAGCCGGCCATGACGGCGTCGAGACCTGCATGACCACGCCGTTGCCATTCTTGTCCCAGGCTAGGATGCCTTTGGAATGGCCCCACGGGCTGGCGCGGTCCGGCATCGGCGAGCCGTCGAACTGATCGTTCCATACGACGTAGAAAAACGACGTGCTCTTGAAGATCTGGCCGTAGGTCGCGCCGACCGGATCGTCGGCGGAATCGCCGAGACAAGTGTTGCCCGGCGGTGAAGCGGGCGCGGCGATGGTGGGGTTCGCGCTGCTGGCAAACGCAAATTGCTGGCCGAATATCACCGTCTTTTTGTCGTAGGTCGCGTAATCCTGCGCCGTGCCGCCGAAGATGCAGGCCGGCAGCTTCTTGCCGGTGCAGCCGGGTCCGGCATGGGCGTTGAACTTGAACACGAACCACCAGTCGACCGGTGTGTTGGCGTTCAACAGCGGCACTGGCTGCGCCAGCGCTATGCCGGCGCACCACACCAACAGCGCCACCGTGCTCATGGCTCTCGTCATCGCGCGCGCGAAATTTTTCATGACAGGTGCCCTCCCAGGCGGCGTTGCGACACGCTCGGTCGCGCAGCGCATACGACGTGTATTATATGACAATACAACTTATGGGAGGATGGGCTCAAGGCCGTCGCAGCAGATTTCACTCCGCCGCTTGCACGCTCGGCAGCACGTAATCCTTGAACTGCTGGCGCAGCGTGATCTTCTGGATCTTGCCGGTGGCGGTGTGCGGGATCTCGTCCACGAACACCACGTCGTCCGGCATCCACCACTTGGCGGTCTTGCCCTGCATGAAGCCGAGGATGTCGTCCTTGGTCGCGACCTCACCCTTCTTGAGCACGATGACCAGCAGCGGTCGCTCGTCCCATTTCGGATGCGCGACGCCGATCACGGCGGCTTCCGCCACCTTCGGGTGGCCGACCGCCAGGTTCTCCAGGTCGATGGTTGAAATCCACTCGCCGCCGGATTTGATCACGTCCTTGGCGCGGTCGGTGATCTGCATGTAGCCGTAGCGGTCCATGGTGGCGACGTCGCCGGTGTCGAACCAGCCGTCCTTCTCGAACACCGGATCGTTGTCGACCTTGTAATAGGCCCGCGCCACCGCCGGTCCGCGCACCTTCAGGCGGCCGAAGGTCTTGCCGTCCCAGGGCAGCTCCTTGCCGGCGTCGTCGGTGATCTTCATCTCGACGCCGAACGGCGGATGGCCCTGCTTCATCTGCACGTCGAGCTGCGCCTCGCCGGTAAGCGCGGCGTATTCCGGCTTCATGGTGCAGAGCGAGCCGAGCGGGCTCATCTCGGTCATGCCCCAGGCATGCACCACCTCGACGCCGTAGACGTCCTGGAAGGTCTTGGTGATGGCGCGCGGGCAGGCCGAGCCGCCGATCACCACGCGCTTGAGATGCGGCAGCTTGCCGCCGGTCTTCTCGAGGTCCTGCAGCAGCATCAGCCACACCGTCGGCACCGCGGCGGTGAAGCTGACCTTGAAGGTGTTGAGCAGCTCGTAGATCGAGGCGCCGTCCATCTTGGCGCCCGGCATCACCAGCGTGGCGCCGACCATCGGCGTCGAGAAGGCCAGCGACCAGCAATTGGCATGGAACATCGGCACCACCGGCATCACCACGTCGCGCGAGGCGATGCCCTTGGAATCCGGCAGCGCCGCGATGTAGGCGTGCAGCACGTTGGAGCGGTGCGAATAGAGCACGCCCTTGGGGTGGCCGGTGGTGCCGGAGGTGTAGCACATGCCGGCCGCGGTGTTCTCGTCGAACGAGGCCCAGGTGAAATCGCCGTCCACTTCGGCGATCCAGTCCTCGTAGGCGACCGCGTTCTTCAGCGTCGTCTTCGGCATATGCGCGGCGTCGGTGAGCACGATGTAGCGCTCGATGGTGGGAAGCTTGTCGGCGATCTTCTCCAGCAGCGGCACGAAGGTGAGGTCGGTGATCAACACGCGGTCCTCGGCGTGATTGACGATCCAGACGATCTGCTCGGGGAACAGCCGCGGATTGACCGTGTGATAGATCGCGCCGATGCCGACGATGCCGTACCAGGCCTCCAGATGTCGCGCGGTGTTCCAGGCGAGCGTCGCCACCCGGTCACCAAGCTTGATGCCGTCCTTGGCGAGCCGCTGCGCGACTTTCAATGCGCGTGCGCGCACTTGCAGGTAGTTGGTCTCGACGATCGGGCCTTCGACCGAACGGGTGATGACCTTGCGCTCGCCGTGAAATTTGGCGGCATGGTCGATGATGCGGTGGATCAGCAGCGGCCAATCCTGCATGAGCCCGAGCATGGCGTTCCCCTCCTGAAACTCTTGCTTTTGGGCCGGCCCCTCGCCAGCCAGAGCCAAGGTTACCGGGCGTACAGACCGGCGCAACGGTTTCGTTTTGAAATACGGGAGGGGGTACCAATTCGGCGTCACGGCCTGTCCCGTATAAATGCCGCAATCGTGTCGAAGATCGCGCGGGTGAGGGCGCTGCTAGCGACCATATTTCTAGCTGTTTTCGGCTGCGGTCTGGCCGCCGCCGAGGTCGTTCCGCTGCCGCGACCGCGCCCGCCGGCTTGGCTGGAGCCGTTGACGTTCCGGGAGGCCGCCGGCCCCGATTTCAATTCCGCCGCGGTCACCAGCGTGCCGTCCGATTGCCGCAAGCGGCTCGACACCATCGCCGTGATCGAGCCGATGCCGCGCCTGATTGGCCCCGGCGCCTGCGGCGGCGGCGATATGGTGCAAATCAACGCCGTGCAGCTCGCCGGTCACGTCCGCATCGAAATCCGGCCGGCACCGGTGCTGCGCTGTGAGATGGCGGAGTCGCTCGCCGCCTGGATCGAGGACGAGGCCGTGCCGCGGCTCGACAAAGCCGGCATGGCCTTGCGCAGCGTCGAGAATTACGACGACTTCGAATGCCGCGGCCGCAACCGCGTGACGGGCGCGAAGCTCAGCGAGCACGGTAAGGGCAACGCCGTCGATGTGCGCGCCTTCACGCTCGCCGACGGCCGCGTGATCGGTCTGACCGATATGACAATCCCTAAGGATTTGCGCGAGGGTCTGCGCGAGAGCGCCTGCCACCGTTTCACCACGGTGCTCGGACCGGGCTCCGACGGCCAGCACGAGGGCCACATCCATCTCGATCTCGCCGAGCGCCGGCAGGGCTATCGCATCTGCGAGTGGGACGTGCGCGAGCCACCGGTCGAAGTCGCCAGCGTGCAAATCGACGGCAAATTGGTGCCGCTGCCGACGCCGCGGCCGGCCGGGGCCACGGTCCGTTAAGTATGCCCACAAACTCTGAGCTTGTCTCCATTTTGGCATCACAGTTCCGGGGTTAGTTGTCGCGCATGTCCATTGCGGCTCCCAGCCCATTCGTCCAACCAGCGCGTCCGTCCGGCTTGACTCGCCGTGGCCTGCTTAAAAGCGGGCTGGGATTGGCCGGCGTTGCCGGCCTGGTGATGCCGAGTACGGCGGCCTATGCGGCGGCGCAAGCCGCCCGCGACCTCATCGTCACCGACTACCGGCCGGTGCCGCCACGCTGGCCCGATGCGCACCGGCTCAGCATCACCGTCGTCGCCGACCTGCACGCCGGCGGTCCCAATATGGGGCTCACGCGGGTGCGCGAGGTCGTCGATGCCGCGCAGGCGCTCAACTCCGACCTGATCGTGATCCTCGGCGATTTCTTCGCCACCCACCGTTTTGTGACCGAACGGGTGCCGCATCCGGTCTGGGCGGCCGAGCTCGGCCGCCTCAAGGCACGGCTCGGCGTCTATACCATCCTTGGCAATCACGACTGGTGGTACGACCTTAAAGGCGTGCGCAGCGCCTTGGCGGCGGTGCGCATCCCGGTGCTGGAAAACGACGCCTTGCTGCTGGACGATCGCGGCCGCCGTTTCTGGCTGGCCGGGCTGGGCGACCAGCTCGCGTACTGGCGTGGGCCCAGCCGCTTCCGCGGCGTCGACGATTTGCCGGGCACGCTCGCGCGCATCACCACCGACGACCCGGTGATTCTGCTGGCGCACGAGCCGGATATTTTCACCAAAGTGCCGGAGCGCGTTGCCCTGACGCTCGCCGGCCACACCCATGGCGGACAGATCGTGCTGCCGTTTATCCCGCCGGTATGGACGCCGTCGGGATATGGAGCGCGCTTCGCCTATGGCCACGTCGTGGAACAGGGCCGCCACATGATCGTGTCGGGCGGTCTCGGCTGCAGCGCGGTGCCGCTGCGGCTCGGCGTGCCGCCGGAGATCGTGCGGGTTACGCTGGGCGCGTAGCGATCAAAACAAAAACGGCGCCCGCAGGCGCCGTTTTGCCTCAGCCCCGTAACTTCTTATTGAAACAGGCCGCTGCGCGAAGCCAGCCGCGGGCTGAACGGCGAGTCGCCCTGGTGCGGTGCCAGCACCACCACCACGGTGCCGTTCTTGACCCGCTTGTAGAGATCGATGACATCCTCGTTGGTCATGCGGATGCAGCCCGAGGAAATAGCCTGACCGATATATTCCGGCTGGTTGGTGCCGTGGATGCGGTAGAGCGTGTCCTTGTTGCCCTGGAACAGATACATGGCGCGCGCGCCCATCGGGTTCTGCGGGCCGGGGCTGACATAGGCCGGCACGTCCATGCGCTCTCGCTCACCCGGGGTTGGGGTCCACGACGGCCATTCGGTCATGCGCTCGACTTTGGCAACGCCCGACCAGGCCATGGCTTCCTCGCCGACGGTGACGCCATAGCGGATCGCTTTGTTGTCGGGCAGCACGTAATAAAGATAACGCGCATCGGTATCGATCAGGATCGAGCCGGGCGCTTCCCTGCGGTGATATTCGACGATGTGCCGGCGATAGGGCTCGGGAATCGCCGCCTTCTCATAAGGCGCCGCCGCCAGCAGCTTCTTGTCGCGAACGGTGAAATTCGCTTCCGACGCCGGCTCGATCGTGGACTGCATGCAGCCGCCCAGCAGAATCGCGACGCCGAACAACGCCACAGACAAGCCCCTTGCCGCCATTTCGTCCTCACTTCCGATCGCCCCGCGAGGCGACCGCGTTCAACCTTTTCAGGCCGCAATTAAACGAAAAATCCAGGCGATTGCCACGATTTCCCGCCTATCCACAAAAGCTTCTGGCGATCTGTTGCATGAATGCCGCACCCGCCCTTTGGACAAGCTGGGCGGTTCCGGCCGGCCTCTCAATCAAGCCCAAAAACGACTTTGCCTACAAGGCGTTAAGAGAAGGTTTACCATAACCGGGCGAATCTGATCGAAATCAACGCGAAAAGGGCGGCGATTCCTCAAATGTCACGATAGGACACGAATTGCCGCGCAATTCTGCCCCAGTCATTGAGCATAATTAAACCTTACGGACACCCAAGCGACGGATTGGAGAGTTACCACAATGAATGCGACAAGAGCGACGGAGCAGAGCCAAGACTCCCAGCGCCAATACAAGAGCCTCGACGATCGTTACGGCAAGATCGGGATTTCGGCGGTTGCCGCCGCCGTTCGCCACCAGGGCGAGCTGCGCAATACCAACGAGACCCGCTTCATTCCCTACGAAAGCGACTGAGCCGCCAGACGGCCCGGCCGCCGGCGTAATCGCCAGGCGCCCTTTTTCCGCATCACCGCCACGATGACGCGCACGGCCAGCCCTGGCCGCGGCGGCGGCATTTATGCCTTGCGCAATCGCGCGTGATCGGGTCAAGAGAAGTGACCTGATCGTACGGTGCATGCATGCTTTCAGTCTACGTTCCGCGCGGCGCTTCGCTCGAGCGAATTCCGGTTGAACCCGGGCAGTCTCCCCCGGAGGCGGCGGTGTGGATCGATCTCATCTCGCCGACCGTGCAGGAAGACAAACTGGTCGAAGGCCTGCTCGGCATCGCGGTGCCCACGCGCGAAGAGATGCAGGAGATCGAGGTCTGTAGCCGCCTCTATATCGAGAACGGCGGCCGCTACATGACCGCGACGCTGATGTGCGCGTCGGATACCGCGACACCGAAGACCACGCCGGTCACTTTCATTCTGTCCTCCCATCGCCTGGTGACCGTGCGCTACGACGATCCGCGTCCGTTCGCCATCGTCGAGCACAAATTGGCGCGCGCGTGCCCGCCCAAGGTGACGGGCGAATCGGTGCTGATGGATCTGCTCGACGCCGTGATCGACCGCGCCGCCGACATCCAGGAACGCATCGGCGCCGAGGTCGACCAGGTGTCGCATTCGATCTTCGAACCGGACGACGACGTCGATCCGCCGTCCTACAACGACGTGCTCAAGGCGCTCGGCCGCAAGGGCGATCTCACCTCCAAGGTGCGCGAGAGCCAGGTCTCGGTCGGCCGCCTGCTGTCGTTCCTCGCGCACGAAGCCGAAGTCATGAAATGGGCCAAGGACATGCGCACGCAGTTGCAATCCATGCAGCGCGATGTGATCTCGCTCACCGACCACGCCAGTTTTCTCAGCAACAAGATCACTTTCCTGCTCGACGCCATGCTCGGCGTCGTCAACATCCAGCAGAACGCCATCATCAAGATTTTCTCGATCGCGGCGGTGGTGTTCATGCCGCCCACTTTGGTGGCTTCGATCTACGGCATGAATTTCCACCACAACATGATCGAGCTGGAATGGGAGTACGGCTATCCGTTCGCGCTGGTCGTGATCGTGCTGGCCGCCGTGCTGCCGCTGCTGTTCTTCAAGTGGAAGAAGTGGCTGTGAGGCGAGCGCGCACATCCCTTGACTTTAATCCTATATCAATATAGTCCTATCGCCGTCCGGCTCGACTGAGGGCGTCATCTAGAGGCGTCTAAATGATGGAGCCGGGTGCGGCGCCTGCTGTCGCGGCTCGTAACCGCGCCACCGGGAGGCCTCGGGACCCCGACCGGGCGGCACTAGGACCGCTCTGCAGGGAGCCTGCTGGACTGGGACTGACTTCACAAGCCTCGTCCCAGGAAGCGCGGACCCGGGGACTGAAATCGCCGCCGTGGAGCGCCGAGAGGCGCGCCTCCGTCGCCACGGAGGCGACGCGCCTCGCCAGGCGTGTCGGGCGGCC
Organism: uncultured Alphaproteobacteria bacterium; assembly: GCA_963770985.1. GTDB lineage: Bacteria > Pseudomonadota > Alphaproteobacteria > Rhizobiales > Xanthobacteraceae > Pseudolabrys. The sequence continues at coordinate 201,044 of CAVYRR010000009.1, forward strand.
TCGCCAGCCGCCCAGGGGGCTTGCGCCAAGCCCCCGCGTTTCTCGGCGCTCCGCTCCCTCAAGGGGGCGAGGATGAGACGACGGCGTACCCGGCGCCGCAAAGAATACGGGCGGCGTAGCGTTGGCTAAACGCGTTGCGGTCGTCCCCGCGAAGGCGGGGACCCATAGGCTGTGACCTATCGATAGACTGCGGAGTATGGGTTCCGGGCCTCGCGCTAGCGCGCTCGCCCAGGACGACAATTAGACGTGCTGGCCGCCGTTGATGTGGATCTCGGCGCCGTTCACATACGACGACGTCTCCGTGCACAGCACGTAGATGATCTTGGCGACCTCGTCGGGCGTGCCGAGACGCTGCAGCGGAATTTGCTCGACGATCTTCTCGGTGCCGGGCGACAGGATCGCGGTGTCGATCTCGCCGGGCGCGATCGCGTTGACGCGGATGCCGAGCCGGCCGAAGTCGCTCGCCATCTCGCGCGTCAGGGAAGCGAGCGCCGCCTTCGAGGTGGCGTAGGCCGCGCCGGCGAACGGGTGCACGCGCGAGCCGGCAATCGACGTGACGTTCACCACCGAGCCCTTGACGGCTTTGAGCTCGTTGACCAGTCCGCGCGCCAGCATGATCGGCGCGAAGAAATTCACCTGGAACACGTGGCGCCACACGTCGGCGGTGGTATCGAGCGAGCCGAGCCGCTTGCCGCCGTCGCCCTTGGGCGAGATCGCCGCATTGTTCACCAGCGCATGCAGCTCGTGGCCTTCGATCCGCCGCCTGATCTCCTCGATTGCCGAAAGGGTGTTGGCTTCGTCGGCGAGATCGACCTGGATGTGGTCTTCGGGGCCGGCGTCCCAGGGGCAGTTCTCCGGGAACGGGTGGCGCGAACAGGTGATGACGCGCCAGCCGGCAGCCGAGAAGCGCTTGACGGTGGCGTGACCGATGCCGCGGCTGGCTCCGGTGAGCAGCAAGGTTCGGCGCGGCTGGTTCGATTGCGAAGTCGGCATGGCTTCTCTTTATGTTTGCGCATGATCTTGTCCGAAAACCGGTACCCACTTTTCGGGATCATGCGCGATTTTATCTCACGGATAGAGCCGCGTCTTGCTCCACGGCGCGCTTAAGGTTTCCCGGACGAATTCGATGCGGTCGTGCAGGCGGAACGGCCGGTCGTGCCAGAATTCGATGCGCAGCGGCATGATGCGGTAGCCGGACCAGTTCGGCGGCCGCGGCACCGTGCCGAGCGCGTATTTGGCGGCATAGAGTGCGACCGCCTTCTCGAAGGCGAGCCGGCTTTCCAGCGGCGCGGACTGCTTGCTGGCCCAGGCGCCGATCTGCGCCTGTTTCGGCCGGGTGGCGAAATAGGCGTCAGCCTCGGCCTCGGTAACGCGCTCCACCGCGCCGCGCACGCGCACCTGCCGGTTCAGCGATTTCCAATGGAATACCAGCGCCGCCTGTGGGTGAACGTCCAATTCCCGCCCTTTTTGGCTGTCCATATTGGTATAGAAGACGAATCCGCGCTCATCGGCGCCCTTCAGCAGCACCATGCGGGCATTCGGCAGCCCGTCGGCGTCGACGGTGGCGAGCGTCATGGCGGTCGGATCGCGCGGCTCGGCGGCCGTCGCGTCGCCCAGCCAAGCGGCAAACAGCCGCAATGGCTCGTCCGCCTGGGTGAAATCACCACTCGTTAACCAGCTTGGGTGTTCTATTGTCGTATCTGACATCGTTTTCGGAGTGCCTGCTTGGCCGGTACCGTTAGCCCTTGTTCCAACTGCCGCCTTTATAGTGGATGCGGCCGCGCGCGCCTATGGCGCGCCCTGCCGCTAGCCGCGGGGTTAACGCTGGCGCTCGCCGCCGGCGGCTGCAGTATTAACACCTCCCGCTTCAACTCGCTGTTCGCCAGCTCAGACAGTTCAGAACTCCACCGGCGCGGTGACCCCTCCGCCCGGCACCAAAGGGGTCGCCGAACTGCCGCCCGCCGGCGATCTAGCCTATGCGCGGGCCGCTGCCTCCGACGTGCTCGCCCGCGGCAGCAAGGACGACAGCGCGCCGTGGGAAAATCCGAACACCGGCGCGCGCGGCACCATCACCCCGATCGCCTCCGCCTATACCCAGGACGGCCTGACCTGCCGGGATTTCCTGGCCAGCTACGTCAGCGGCACTTCGCAGTCCTGGATGCAGGGCGAAGCCTGCAAACAGAACAAGGGCGTCTGGGAAGTCCGCGCGCTCAAGCCCTGGAAGCGGTCCTGACCGACCGAGCCTTCCACAGATTGCGTTGCATCCGGGCCGATTGAACCCCACATTGAGCATCGAGTAGCCGGCATTCGACCGGCGGTCAGGGGTATTTCACGGGAGTTCGGACGGATGCGCGACCCCTACGAGGTTCTGGGGGTATCGAAGGGTGCGAGCGACACCGAGATCAAGAGCGCCTACCGGCGGCTCGCGAAGAAGCTGCATCCCGACGCCAACAAGCACGATCCCAAGGCGGCCTCGCACTTTGCCGAGCTCAATGCCGCCTATGAGATCGCCGGCGACGAGGACAAGCGCAAGGCGTTCGACCGCGGCGAGATCGACGCCGAAGGCAAGCCGCGCTTCCAGGGTTTCGAAGGCTTCCGCGGGCAGCCGGGCGGCGGCGGGCCGGGTGCCGGCCATTTCGAAAGTTTCACCTTTGGGCACGACGGCTTCCAGCGCACCACCGGCGGCGGGGGCGGCGCATTCGAAGACATCCTGCGCAACATGTTCGGCGGCGCGACGCGCGGCGGTGCGCGCGGCTTCGGGGCGCAGTTCGAGCCGGACAATTTCGGCCCCGCCACCGGCGAGGACTTGCATGCCGAGATGACCATCAGCCTGCCGGAAGCCGCCAAGGGCACCAAGACCCGCGTGCATCTTCCGACCGGCAAGGACGTCGAGGTCAAAATTCCAGCCGGCCTCACTAGCGGCCAATCGATCCGCCTCAAAGGGCAGGGTTGGCCGATCGCGAACGGCAAAGCCGGCGATGCGCTGATCACCGTGCACGTCGCCTCGCATCCGCTGTTCAAGCCGGACGGCGCCGACCTGCGGCTCGAGCTTCCGATCACGCTTTATGAAGCGACGCTCGGCGGCAAAGTGCGCGTGCCGACGCTCGACGGCGCGGTGGAACTGGCAATTCCACCCGGCACTAATTCTGGGCGCACGTTTCGGCTTAAGGGCAAGGGGCTGAAGACGAAAAGCGACGCCGGCGATCTGCTCGCCACAGTGCGCATCATGCTGCCCGATCGCACCGACGACGAGTTTAAGGACCTGATGCGCAAATGGCGCGAGAGCAAGCCCTACGATCCGCGCGAGGATTTGGAGTGAGCTTGCTTCACCTCGCCCCCGCGCGGGACGAGGTAAAGGTTACGACTTCCGCGCGCCGCTGCGATCGATCTGCTCCCAGACCGCCCTGGTGACCTGCTTGAGCCGGTCGCGGTCGGCCGGTCCGCTCACAACATAGGCGTGCTTGTCGTCCACCCAATAAAAGGCGGCGAAGCGATCGCCTTCCTTGAAACGCAGCGCCGTCTCCGGCGATGTCGCCGGCGCCGAATAGATGGTGAAGCGCTCGCCGGACGTACCTTCATACATGTAGAAGGCGGCAGCGGCTCCGGTCGGTCCCGGTAGCAGTCGGCCGCCGACCAGCTTGAGGCCGATCAATTCGAGATCGGGAATGTGCTGCTGATAGCCGAGCCGCTTGGTCAGCCATTGCGTCATGTGCGGGCGCTCGTTGCCCGGTACTTCGACCGGATGGCGCACCTCGACCACGTAGAGCTTGTAGGCTTCCAGCGCTTCGGCAGTGATGGTGTCAAAGCTGCTCGGCGAACCGGTGGCCGCGCCGTGCGCCACCCAGCCGGAGGCGCCGCCGGCCAAGAACGCCACGACGGCCGCAGCGGCCGCCAGCGCCGCCCAGGAGCGGCCGCTTGCGCGGTCTTGGCGCATCACTTGGTCGACCTTGAGCCGCTCGGGTACCGGCTCGTTAACGACCGCGCCGTAGCGGGCGCGGATGCTATCGGCCTGCGCACGCCAGGCGACGATCAGCGCGGCATCTTCCGGATGCGACGCAAGCCAGGCGGTGACGGCCTCCTGGCGGTCGGCCGGCAATTCGCCGTCGACAAAGGCGTGCAATTCTTCCTCGGTCACGGGTGAATCGCGATCGGTCATGGTTCCACCTTCTCTCTCATTTCACGCGGCGCAGCGCCGGGCGCCCGCCGTCTAAAAAAGTTTTGATCTGCACGCGCGCACGCGCCAAACGCGACATGACGGTGCCGATCGGCACGCCTTGCACCTCCGCAACTTCGCGGTAGGTGAGGCCCTCCAGCACCACCAGCAGCAAGGCGTTGCGCTGGTCCTCCACCAAAGTCGCCAGCGCACGCTCGATGTCGCGGGAGCCTGCTTCCGGACCTGCCAGATCGGGCGCGTCGTTGTCCTCGAGCGGCGAGAGCGTCGGTCGCCGCGCCAGCGAGCGCAGCCGGTTGCGGTTGAGATTGGTCAGGATCGTGTAGAGCCAACTGCGCACCTCGCCACCATGAAATAGATGTTCGGATCGCAGGGCCCGCACCAGCGTGTCCTGCACCAGGTCGTCGGCGATATCGGCATCCCGCGTTAGCGCCCGCGCGTAGCGGCGTAACGCCGGGATCGTCGCCTCGACATTCTTCCCGAACGTGCCCAACCAAGCCCCCTTAAGCAAAATGCGTGCCTGCCGACACCGCCATTCACCAGGAAAAACCCCACATTCGCAATCATATTCCCGGAAACGAATTGAATTAACAGTGACAAATGGCCGAGCCGGGCGCATTGCTTGATGGTCCCCTGACCCTATGCCATACGAAAGCAGTCGGCGCTCGCCGGCGTGATGAGGAAGTTAATGTCGGAAACCTCCAACTTGATGCGCGGCAAACGCGGGCTGATCATGGGCGTGGCCAACAATCGCTCGATCGCCTGGGGCATCGCGCGCGCATGCCGCGATCATGGCGCCGACCTCGCGTTTACGTATCAGGGTGAGGCGCTGAAAAAGCGCGTCGAGCCTTTGGCCGAGGAGGTGGACGGTCTGGTGGTCGGACATTGCGACGTCACCGACGTGGCATCCCTCGACGCGGTCTTTGCCAACGTCAAATCGGCCTGGGGTTCGCTCGACTTTGTCGTGCACGCCATTGCGTTTTCCGACAAGGACCAACTCGACGGCCGTTACGTCGACACCACCGAGGACAATTTCACCAAGACCATGCAGATATCTTGCTATTCGTTCACGGCCATCGTGCAGCGCGCCGAAAAGCTGATGAACAATGGCGGCTCGCTGCTCACGCTGACTTATTACGGCGCCGAGAAATGGATGCCGCATTACAATGTGATGGGGCTGGCCAAGGCGGCGCTGGAAAGTTCGGTGCGTTATCTCGCCGCCGATCTCGGCGTCAAGAATATCCGCGTCAACGCGATTTCCGCCGGACCGATCAAGACGCTGGCCGCCTCCGGCATCGGCGATTTCCGCTACATTCTGAAGTGGAACGAATACAACACTCCGTTGCGCCGCAATGTCAGTCTGAACGATGTCGGCAAAGCCGCTGTGTTTTTCCTGTCCGACCTGTCGAGCGGCGTGACCGGCGAAATCGCGCACGTCGACGCCGGCTATCACATCGTCGGCATCAAGCATCCCGACGCGCCCGACCTCGCGGTGGGCAAATTGGAAGATTAGATCATGGCGGTGCCGTCGATGCCGCCGCCCACCATCTATTACATCCGCCACGGCGAGACCGATTGGAACGTCGCCGGCCGTCTGCAAGGCCGCCGCGACGTGCCGCTCAATGCGCGCGGCCGCGCGCAAGCCAGCCATTGCGGCGACATCCTGCGCGACCTGTTTGCGCGCGATGGCCGCGATCCTGCTGGCCTCGATTACGTATCGAGCCCGCTCGGGCGTGCCTGTCAGACCATGGAATTGACGCGCGCGGCGCTCGGCCTTGACGCGCAAGATTACCGGCGCGAACCGCGGCTTGTGGAAGTCGCCTTCGGCGAATGGGAAGGTTTCACCATCGCGCAATTGCATACGCGCGACCCTCAGCGCATCGCCGCACGCGAGCACGACAAATGGCATTTCCTGCCGCCTGGCGGCGAGAGCTACCAAATGGTGTCGGCGCGCATGCGCGACTGGTACGAGAGCTTGGGCCGCGACACGGTGGTCACCGCCCATGGCGGCACCGCGCGCGGGTTGATCGCCCATCTCGGCATCGCCAAGCCGGCCGCCGCGCCGCTCCTCGATATCGAGCAGGGCATGGTCTATGTGTTCGAGGGCGAGAAACTGACCCGTCACAGCTGAGCGCATGATCTCGAAAAGTGGGTACCGGTTTTCGGATCGGATCATGCGCAATGAAGCAATATTTGACCGCCGCACGCGCGCGCTGTACCAACAGCGCGCAAAGCGAAACAGCCATGTCGTTCAACACGTTCGGACATCTTTTCAGGTTCACCAGCTTCGGCGAAAGCCATGGGGCGGCGATCGGCTGCGTGGTCGACGGCTGCCCGCCGCGCATTCCGCTCGAAGCGGCCGACATCCAGGTCTATCTCGACAAGCGGCGGCCCGGCCAATCGCGCTTTACCACCCAGCGCCAGGAGCCGGACGCGGTGAAGATCATGTCCGGCGTGTTCACCGGCGACGACGGCAAACAGGTGACCACCGGAACGCCGATCATGCTGCTGATCGAGAACGTCGACCAGCGCTCGAAGGATTATTCCGACATCAAGGACAAATACCGCCCCGGCCATGCCGGCTACACCTATGACGTCAAATACGGCATCACCGATTATCGCGGCGGCGGGCGCGCCTCGGCGCGCGAGACCGCGGCGCGCGTTGCCGCCGGCGCCGTTGCGCGCAAGATCGTGCCCGGCATGAACGTGCGCGGCGCGCTCATCCAGATGGGTCCGCACAAGATCGATCGTTCGCGCTGGGACTGGAACGAGGTCGGCAACAATCCGTTCTTCTGCCCCGACGCCAAGCAGGCGAAGTTCTTCGAAGAGTATCTCGACGGCGTGCGCAAGGCCGGCTCGTCCTGCGGCGCCGTGATCGAGATCGTGGCGGACGGCGTGCCGGCGGGCCTTGGCGCGCCGGTCTATGCCAAGCTCGACGGCGATCTCGCCGGCGCGTTGATGGGCATTAACGCGGTCAAGGGCGTGGAAATCGGCGACGGCTTTGCAACCGCGGCGATGAGCGGCGAGGACAATGCCGACGAGATGCGCATGGGCAATGACGGCAAGCCGGTGTTCCTGTCCAACCACGCCGGCGGCATTCTCGGCGGCATTTCCAGCGGGCAGGTGATCGTCGCGCGCTTTGCGGTCAAGCCGACCTCGTCGATATTGACCCCGCGCAAGACCGTGGACCGCTACGGCCGCGACACCGAGATCGTGACCAAAGGTCGCCACGATCCTTGCGTCGGCATCCGCGCGGTGCCGATCGGCGAGGCGATGGTGGCTTGCGTGCTGGCCGATCACTATCTGATGCATCGCGGCCAGATGGGCGAGGGGACGGCGTGGCCGTTCAAGCCCGCCTGACGCTCATCCCGAGGTAGACGCGTGTCCGATACCCACAAGAAAATCGATACGGTGATCAAGGCCTTCGCCAAAGGCGAGATCGTGGTCGTCACCGATGACGACGACCGTGAGAACGAGGGCGATCTGTTCGTCGCCGCCTCGCTCTGCACGCCGGAAAAAATGGCGTTCATCATCCGCAACACGTCGGGCATCGTCTGCGCGCCGCTCGGCGCCGAACTTGCGCGCCGGCTGCATCTCGATCCGATGGTGGCGGAGAACGATGCTCCGCTCGGCACCGCTTTCACCGTCTCGGTGGATGTGCGCCACGGTCTCACCACCGGCATTTCGGCCGAGGAGCGCTGCAACACGGTGCGCGCGCTCGCCAACGACAACAGCGGCGCCGCCGACTTTGTGCGCCCCGGCCACGTATTCCCGCTGTTGGCTCGGCAGGGCGGCGTACTGATGCGCTCGGGCCACACCGAGGCTTGCGTCGATCTTTGCCGGCTCGCCGGTCTGGCGCCGGTTGGCGTGCTGTCCGAGCTGATGAAAGACGACGGCACCGTGATGCGCGGGCCGGACGTCGCCGCCTTCGCGCAGAAACATAAGCTGGTGCAGGTTTCGATCGCCGAGCTGATCGCCTACCGGCAGAACCGCGACAAGCTGGTGGAGCGGGTCGCGGAATTCCAAGTGGCCTCCGAGATCGGTGCGCTCAAAGGCTACGCCTATGTGACGCCGTTCGACCGCGTGCACCACATGGCCTTCGTCTATGGCGCGATCGGCGACGGCAAGGGCGTGCTGGCGCGCCTGCACCGCGCCGATGTGATCGGCGATGTGTTCGGCGGCGCCAAGCCGATCCACGCGGCGCTCGCGCGCTTCAAGGCGGCCGGCCGCGGCGTCATCATCTATCTGCGCGACGGCACCGCCGGCGTGCCGGTGGCGGAAATCCCGCATGGCGACACCGGCACCGACGCCGCGCGCTCGAAGCAGTGGCGCGAGATCGGGCTGGGCGCGCAGATCCTTAAGGACATCGGCATTTCCTCGATCCGGCTGCTCTCCTCCAGCAAGCGCACTTATGTCGGCCTCGGCGGCTTCGGCATCGAGATCGAGGAGACCGAAACGCTGGAAGGCTGAGCCTATTGCCTTTGTTTTGCCCTTGCCGCATGCCACCATTCGCGTATGGGGCGACGCAGTCTTTATAGTGCCATCGCCAGCGTGATGATGGCCGCAGGCTTAGCGCTCGCGGCTTCCGCTGCGCCAAATCTGCGCTTCGCCGACAAAAGCTCGAACGCCATTCCGGTCGACGTCGAACTGGTGATCGCAGTCGACGTCTCCTACTCGATGGACCCGGAGGAGCAGGCGCTGCAGCGCGAGGGCTATGTCCAGGCGCTGACCTCGCGCGAATTCATGCGGGCGTTGCGCGAGGGCGCCAACGGCAAAATCGCCATCACCTATTTCGAGTGGGCCGGCGAATTCGACCAGAAGATCATCATGCCGTGGCGGCTGATCGAAGGCCCGGAATTGGCCGACGCGGTCGCCAACGAAATCGCCGCCGCGCCCTACCGGCGCGCCTCGCGCACCTCGATCGCCGGCGGCTTGCGTTTCGCCAAGCCGCTGTTCGACCATAACGGCTATCGCGGCTTGCGCCGGGTGATCGACGTGTCGGGCGACGGCGCCAATAATTCCGGCCCGCTGATCGTGCCGACGCGCGACGACGTGCTCTCAGCCGGCATCACCATCAATGGCTTGCCGATCATGCTCAAGCGGCCCAATCCCGGCACGATGGATATCGAAAACCTTGACGTCTATTACGAGGATTGCGTGATCGGGGGCCCGGGCGCCTTTGTGGTGCCGATCCACAACCGCAACCAGTTCATCGAGGCGACCCGCACCAAGCTGGTGCTGGAAATCTCCGGCCGCGAACCGGAGCGGCGCGTGGTGCCGGTGTCGGCTGAGGCACCGCGCATTTCCTGCACCATCGGCGAAAAGATGTGGCAGGAGCGCTGGGGCGGCCGGGGATTCGATTTTCAGTAGCCGCTACTTCTCGAACTTACCCACCATCTCGACGTGGAACGAATAGCGGAACTGATCGACCGGCGTGACAACGCTGAGCTTGTAGCCGCCGTTCACCAGGATGCGCGCATCGCGCGCAAAACTCGCCGCGTCGCATGACACCGCGACCACGGTCGGCACGGCGCTCTTGACCAGTTCGCGCGCCTGCGCCTCGGCGCCCTGGCGCGGCGGATCGAACACCACGGCGTCGAAGCCCTTGAGTTCCGCGGCCATGAACGGGCGGCGGAACAGGTCGCGCGCTTGCGCCTCGACCGGCTTGAGCCCGGACGTATTCGCAGCCGCGCGCTCGAGCGCCTTGATGGCGCTCGCTTCGCTGTCGGCGGCTACGACGCGCGCGCGTTCGGCCAGCCGCAAGGCAAAAGTGCCGATGCCGCAAAACAGATCGGCGACGCGTTTGGCAGCGCCGACATGCTCCGTTACCAGCCGCGCCAGCGCCGCTTCGCCCGCGGCGGTCGCCTGCAAAAACGCGCCCGGCGGCAGCGGTACCAAAGCGCGCCCGATTTGCAGGAGCGGCTGCGCGGCTTGCGCCACCAGTTCGCCGTGGCGGGTGATGCGCGCGAGCCTGTGTTTCTCGGCGACGCCGGCGAGTTGTGTGGTGCGCCCGGACGAGAGCGGACCGGAACCGCGCACGTCCACGTCCATGCCGGAATTGGTCGCCGTCACCTGGATGTCGAGCGGCTTGTCGGCCGGTTTCAAGATCTCGGCGATCGCCCAGGCCGCGGGGATAGCGCCGTCGAGTTTGTCGCTAAGGATCGGACAGCGGTCGATGGCGACGATGTGGTGTGCGCGCGGGGCGGTGAAACCGACCTCCAGCAAGTCGCGCGCCCCGCGCCGCGCATGCAGCACCGCGCGGCGGCGGCCTTGCCCATGCGCGTCGATCAGCGGCTCAAGCGGCGCGATGAGGCCGACCTGCGCCAGCGCTTCGGCCACCAGCCCGCGTTTCCACAAATGATATTCGGCCAGCGACCAGTGCTGCATGGCGCAGCCGCCGCATTGACCGAAATGCTTGCAGACCGGGATGGCGCGCTCATGGCTCGGTTGGTCGACGTGGTCGAGATGCCGGCGGTCGGGATGGCCGGCGACCGGCTCGACCGTCACCGTCTCACCTGGCAAGGCATAAGGCACATAGACCGGTCCAGCCGGCGTATCGGCGATGCCGTCGCCGCGATGGCCGAGGCGGACAATGGTGAGTTGCTCAGTCACGCGCGGCTCCGAGCAGAAATTCGGCATTGCCGTCGCCGCCGGCGATCGGCGAAGGGATAATGCCGGCGACGCGCCAGCCGAGCGAAGCGACAAAGGCCGAGATGTCGTCGCAGACTGCGACGTGCACGGCCGGATCGCGCACGATGCCTTTCTTCGTCTTTGTTGGACCGGCCTCGAACTGTGGTTTGATCAATGCGACAACTTGTGTGCGATGTGCGACCAGCTTAAGGGCCGTCGGGAGAATTAATTTCAGCGAAATGAAGCTGACATCGATCGTGACCAGATTTGGCGTCGCGCGGAAGCGGGCAGGGGAGCATGCGCGGATATCGGTGTCTTCAAGCGATACAACTTCAGGCCGGGCACGCAGGCTTTCATGCAATTGCCCGTGCCCGACGTCAATTGCATAGACAAGTTTGGCGCCGCGTTTGAGCAGAACCTGGGTGAAGCCGCCGGTGGAGGTGCCGATATCGAGGCAGACGCGTCCCCGCGGATCGAATTTGAAATGATCGAGCGCCGTGGCGAGTTTCACGCCGCCGCGCGACACGTAAGGATGCGCCGGCGTCGCGCGCAATTTTGCATTTACCGCGATTTCTTCCGAGGCCTTGCGCACCGGCGCCGCGTCGGCGGTGACCAGCCCGGCCGCGATCGCGGCCTGCGCCTTGGCGCGGCTCTCGAACAGGCCGCGCTCCACCAGCAGGCGATCGATGCGATCTTTTTTCGCTGACACCTAGCCAGCCTACGCCAGCTTCACCGTCTCGGCCCGCACGTCTCTGCCGAGGGCTTCGAAGGCCTTGGCGACGATGCCGCGGGCGTCGAGGCCGGCCTTGGCGTACATCGCGGCCGGCGTGTCCTGGTCGATGAAGACGTCCGGCAGCACCATGCAGCGCACCTTGAGGCCGCTGTCGAGCACGCCATTGTCGGCAAGGGTCTGCAGCACATGCGCGCCGAAGCCGCCAATGGCGCCTTCCTCGATGGTGAGCAGAACCTCGTGCTCGCGCGCCAGGCGCAGCAGCAGGTCGACGTCCAAGGGCTTGGCAAAGCGCGCATCGGCCAGCGTGGTCGACAGGCCCAGCGCCGCGAGCTCGTCGGCCGCCTTCAGGCATTCCCCCAGCCGCGCCCCGTAGGACAACAGCGCCACTTTATGGCCTTCTCTGAGGATACGGCCCTTGCCGATCTCCAGCGGCACGCCCTCCGCCGGCAGCGGCACGCCCAGTCCCTCGCCGCGCGGATAGCGCAGCGCCGACGGCCGGTCGTTGATGGCCACTTGGGTCGCCACCATGTGCACCAGCTCGGCCTCGTCGGCCGCCGCCATCAGCACGAAGCCCGGCAGGCAGCCGAGATAGGCCACGTCAAAGGCCCCGGCATGGGTCGGCCCGTCGGCCCCGACCAGGCCGGCGCGGTCGATGGCAAAGCGCACCGGCAGCCGCTGGATGGCGATGTCGTGCACCACCTGGTCGTAGGCGCGCTGCAGGAAGGTCGAATAGATGGTGGCGAACGGCTTGAAGCCCTCGGTCGCCAAGCCGCCGGCGAAGGTCACCGCGTGCTGCTCGGCAATGCCGACGTCGAAGCAGCGCTTGGGGAACTCCTTCTCGAACAGGTCGAGCCCGGTGCCCGACGGCATCGCCGCCGTAATGGCGATGATCTTGTCGTCCTTGCGCGCCTCCTTGATCAGGCTCTCGCCGAACACCTTGGTATATTGCGGCGCCCCGCCCTTCGATTTGGCCTGCGCCCCGGTCGCCACGTCGAACTTGACCACCCCGTGATACTTGTCGGCGCTCGTCTCCGCCGGCGCGTAGCCCTTGCCCTTCTGCGTCACCACATGCACCAGAACCGGCCCGATCTCGGCGTCGCGCACGTTGCGTAAGACCGGCAGCAGGTGGTCGAGATTGTGCCCGTCGATCGGACCGACGTAATAGAAACCCAGTTCCTCGAACAGCGTGCCGCCGGTGACGTAAGTGCGCGCGTGCTCGACCGCCCGCGTGATGGCGCGGTCCAAGCGCTTGGGCAGATGCCGGGTGAGCTGCTTGCCGACGTCGCGCAGCTTCAAATACATGTGGCCGGAGCCGAGCCGCGCCAGATAAGCCGACATGGCGCCAACCGGCGGCGCAATCGACATGTCGTTGTCGTTCAGGATCACGATCAGCCGCTCGTTGCGCGCGCCCGCATTGTTCATCGCCTCATAGGCCATGCCCGCCGACATCGCCCCGTCGCCGATCACGCAGATGACGTTGTTGTTCTTGCCGGCCAGATCGCGCGCCACCGCCATGCCCAGTCCAGCCGAAATCGAGGTCGACGAATGCGCCGCCCCAAACGGGTCGTATTCGCTCTCGGCGCGCTTGGTGAAGCCGGACAATCCGCCGCCCTGCCGCAACGTGCGGATGCGGTCGCGCCGCCCGGTCAGGATCTTGTGCGGATAAGCCTGATGCCCGACGTCCCAGATCAGCCGGTCCACCGGCGTGTCGAACACGTAATGCAGCGCCACCGTCAGTTCCACAACGCCAAGCCCGGCCCCCAGATGCCCGCCCGTCGAGGCCACCGCGTTGATCGTCTCGTAACGCAGCTCGTGCGCCAGTTCGCGCAACTGATCCGCCGATAAGTTCTTCAGGTCGCGCGGCAGGTGAACGCGGTCGAGCAGGGGGGTCTTGGAAGCTTCGGGCAAACGCAACTCCACGGTGAATATATTGGGCGGACGCGGCCGAACCGGTCACCCGGGAACTATTAAAGGCTTACACCAGATATAAGGTTCCCGGCAATTCAACGTCCTGTCACGGGGCCGGCTCAAATTTGTCCACCATCGCGGCCGCCGCCAGTTGCGGCTTGGTGGCCCGCGTCACCAGATCGAGCGGGCCACAGCAAATCAGGGTGTAGTCGTAGGCCGCCCCACGCCGCTCACTGGCCATGAGGAACTGGGTGTGGGCCTTGGACACGCGCCAGCGCCGGAGACCGAAAGGACCCGCATCCCACAGATCGCGAAAGCGGACCGCGACCACCTGCGGGTTGCGCCGTTCGGCTCCGAGCATGACGCCGTGACCGGCGATGGGATCGAAGGGGCTGAAGCTCAGGATATCGTCGCGCGATTGGACGTCGATCCAGTCGATGTCGGGCGCGGTCGCGAGCTGCCGTAGCCGGTTGCGGAACCCTTTGGCCTCCGGGTTGAAGCCGACCACGGGCAGGCTGGCGCCCAGCGTGAGCAGCGCCACGCGCGGTCCGTGGCGGCCGAGCGCGCCATCGCGGGCGAGCGCGCGACCGAGCACAATGATGGCGAGCGCCGCGCCGAAACCGTGGCCGACAATCACCGCCTCATCGGCCTTACTCGCGCGCACCGCATCGGCCACCTCGGCGGCGAATAAGTCCAGCCGCTGGCTCCAATCTTTCCGTTTGCCGTTGACGAACTCATCGATGGAGGCGGCTTCGTCGCAGCGTCGCAGCAGTCCGGTGACCGGTTCGCTCAGCCAGAGCACGGAGGCAAAGCTGCCGACCCCGGTGACGCCGCCGACAATTTTCGCAACCAGCGCCGGTGCGCCGAGCGCGGCGACCAAGTTCATGCACAGGATGCCGACGAACGAGCCGAGCAACAGCCAAGCTGTGATCAACACTATCGGCGAGAACGCGACCAGCGCGAAGCGCCAGTCCGTTCGCAACATGCGTCCAAAGGCGCCGCTGAGCAGCGCGATCCCGGTTGTGCGGTACATCTGCACGATCTTCCACCAGGGCGACCGCGCCAGATCGCTGCGGACGAGGTCATCCCAGCGCAACAGCCGATAGCGGGTCTCGACCTGCCAGCCGTCACCATGGGTGGTCACCGCCCAAGCGCCGGAATGGGAGCCCGTCTCCGCGGCGGCGCCGACCTCGCCGGTTAACCCGTAAAGTTCGCAGGTGCGGCGATACTCGCGGTCAAAGTGCTCGAAATTTTCAACGAGGCTGCGCGGGTCGTAGCCCTGCACATGGATCAACAGCCTGCGGCGGACCTGCACGCTCGGTCAATCTACGTCGAGGGGTTCGCTGCCGGTCGGCTTGCCGGAACTATCGAGCGTGATCTTCTCCACGCGCGCTTCCGCCAGCCGCAGCAGCTCCTCGCATCGCTTCTTGAGCACCTCGCCGCGCTCGTAGATCGCCACCGATTCCTCGAGCGGCACTTTGCCTTCCTCCAGCCGCTTGACGATCGATTCCAGTTCGTCGATCGCCCGTTCGAAGGGCATTTTCTTCACGTCGGGATTGGTGGGCTCGGCCATTTGACGACTTCTTGCTAACAATGCTCGATTACGACGATAGCGCAGTTCGCAAGGAGCGCCTAGCGCGATGGCCGATCTTACGGACAAGATTGTATTGGTGACCGGCGCGGCGGGCGCCATCGGCGCGGCGGTGATCGCCGCGCTCTCGCGCGCCGGCGGTACGGCAATCGCCTCCGATCTTGCCGGCGACGTAACGCTCGATGTCACGTCCGAGGCCGATTGGCAACGGGTCGCTGCCGAGATCGAGCAAACGCATGGCCGGCTGGACGGGCTAGTGAACGCCGCCGGCATCGTCGTGGTCGGCAACGTGGAGCAGCTCGACTTCGCCACCTGGCGGCGCGTGCTCGGCGTCAATCTCGACGGCGCCTTTCTCGGCTGCAAATATTCGCTGCCGCTGCTGCGCAAAAACGGCGGCTCGATCGTCAACCTGTCGTCGGTGTCGGGCCTCGTCGGCGGGCATAATCTCGCCGCCTATAATGCGTCGAAGGGCGGGCTGTCGCTGCTGACGAAATCGGTCGCGCTCTATGGCGCGCGGCTCAAGCCGCCGGTGCGCTGCAATGCCGTGTGCCCGGCCTTTGTCGAGGGGCCGATGGTGGACGCCATTGCGCAAGGCGCGCGCGATCCGGGCACGGCAAAGCAGAAGCTGACGCGCGACATTCCGCTCGGCCGCCTGGGCCGGCCGGCCGAGATCGCCGATCTCTGCGTTTATCTGTTGTCGGACGCTGCGGCTTTCATCACCGGCGCGGATGTGCCGATCGATGGCGGCTTAACCGCTTAGGAGCGCGGCCAGCAAAAGTGGGTACCGGTTTTGCGCAAGCAATCAAGCTTGCGCAGATTGCGTAAACTTATCTGCGGTCCGCGCGACCAGGGAAAAAGTTATCCGCGCATCAGCGCGGTGACATGCGCCGCCACTGACCGCGACAGCCCCTGCAAATCGTAGCCGCCTTCCAGGAGCGAGACGATGCGCCCTTGCGCGCTGGCGTCGGCAATGTCCATCAGTTTCTTGGTGACCCAGCTGTAGTCCGCTTCCACCAGATTGAGGTTGGCGAGCGGATCGCGGGTGTGCGCGTCAAAGCCGGCCGAGATCACCAGGATCTCCGGCTTGAATTCGCGCAGGCGGGGCAGGATCACCGTCTCGAAAGCCTCGCGAAAGGCGTCGCCGCCGTCGCCGGCCGATAGCGGCGCATTGACGATATTATTGTGCTCGCCGCGCTCGCTCGTAGCGCCGGTGCCGGGGTAAAGCGGCATCTCGTGGGTCGAGCAGTACATCACGCTTTTGTCCGCCCAGAAAATATCCTGCGAGCCATTGCCGTGATGCACGTCGAAATCGACGATCGCCGCACGCTCGACCTCGTAGCGGTTCTGCGCGTAGCGCGTCGCGATCGCCGCGTTGTTGAACAGGCAGAAGCCCATCGGCCGCGCCACCTCGGCGTGGTGGCCGGGCGGGCGAATGGCGACAAAGGCATTGGCCGCCTTCTGGTTCATCACCTCGTCGACCGCGCGCATGGCGCCGCCGGCGCCGCGCAAGGCCGCCTCGAAGCTGCCCGGCGACATCGACGTGTCGGCATCGAGCCGCACCAAGCCGTCCGCCGGCGAGGCTTCGCGGATCGCCTCGATGTAATCCATCGGATGCGCGAGCGCGACAACATCGAGCGGCGCGCGCGGCGCCTGCTCGCGCGCCAGCATCTGAAACCGTTCGTCCTCCAGCGCCTGCTCGATGGCGCGCAAGCGGTCCGGCCGCTCGGGATGGCCGGCGGGGTTCATGTGATCGAGGCAGGCCGGATGCGCGATGAGCAGCGTGGACATTATCTTTATCTAAGCCGCCTGCCGGGCGAGGTAAATGGCTAGGGTGTGTACTCATAAAATATGCCGCATGTCCGCTGTTGTCCAAAAGATGGGGTAATCGGCCGGCAGCTTGTGGATAGCTGAAGATTTTGGGTGCTGCGCTTCAGGCTGATGGTGAAACGAGGTCCGTATGTGACGGCCTCAAGCATCAGAAGGAGAAGCGCAGCATGGACCATTTTGCTGGAATGGACGTATCGGTCAAGGAGACGAGCATTTGCGTTGTGGACGACACGGGCAGGATCGTACGGGAAGTAAAGGTTGCGAGCGAACCGGAAGCTTTGCTGCAGGTGCTGGCGAATCCCTCACATACCCCTTCAAGCGGATCGGACTGGAAGCCGGGCCGTTGTCGCAATGGCTATTCAGCGCTCTGGCCGAGGCGGGCTTGCCAGTGATCTGTGTCGAGACGCGGCACATGCGGGCGGTGTTGAAGGCACAGATCAACAAGACCGACCGCAACGACGCACGCGGCATGGCGCAGATGATGCGGGCGGGGATTTATCGTCCGGTGCATGTGAAGACGCTACGCAGTCAGAAACTGCGAATGCTATTGACCCACCGCAAGCTGTTGCAGTCGAAGGCCATTGCCATCGACAACGACCTGCGCGGCACCTTGCGTAACTTCGGCCTCAAGGTGGGCATGGTGGGAACGGTAAAGTTCGAAGCCCGCATCAGGGAGCTGGTCGAAAACTTGCCCGACTTGGCCACTCTGATCGAACCACTACTCATTGTCCGACGGACGCTTCGCGAGCAGTTCTGCATCCTGCACCGCCGCTTGCTCGCTATCGTGCGGGACGATGAGGTGTGCCGGCGTTTGATGACGACGCCCGGTGTAGGGCCCGTGGTGTCGCTAACCTATCGCGCGACCGTCGACGTGCCCGCCCGTTTTCGTAGGTCCAAGTCAGTCGGGGCAGTGTTTGGTCTGACGTGTGCCAAGTATCAATCGGGCGAGGTGGATTGGAGCGGCAGAATATCACGCTGCGGAGACGAGATGATGCGGGTCATGCTCTACGAAGCAGCTCAAGCCATGATGCGTTCGAAGAAATGGTCCTGGCTTAAGGCCTGGGCGATGCAGATCGCCAGGCGCCGCGGAATGAAGAAGGCGATCGTGGCCCTGGCGCGCCGGTTGGCCGTGATCATGCACCGCATCTGGGTTGACGGCACCGAGTTCCGCTGGACCCGCGAGGTCACAGCGGCATGAGAACTGTTCAGGATCACATGCGATAGGAGAACAATCGAGCTCCACCGAACGGTGGAATGATGTCCCTCGCGGGACGATGGATGAGGTAAGTTCGCTTGTCCGCTTGGACCTAACGTCAATCTGACGGTAAGGCCGCCCAAAAGATTGTTCCGCCTCGTCCTCGAATCCCATGATGGAAGGGCCCTAGAGCCGATTCCGAAGAGAAGCACGAGCCCGCGACCGACATCGACACCGCAGTGGTGGATAGTCTGAAAGTGCTTGACCCCAACCGGCCGATTAGAGAAGCGGACAAACACAGGTGCAACTCGATTGTCCGCTATGTGCCAATAGCGACCGACGCACCGCAGCAAACAGCACCTCTATTCGATCACCTCGTCGGCGCGACCAATGAGAGTGTTGGGGACGTTAATGCCAAGCGTTTTGGCAGTTTTGAGATTGATATACAGCTCCACTTTGGTGGTCTGCTGGACCGGCAGGTCAGCGGGCTTATCACCCTTGAGGATGCGGCCAGTGTAAATGCCGGCTTGCTTGTGCGTTTCCGTGATATTGCCGCCGTAACTTACCAATCCACCCGCCACGGCGAACTCACGCACCGAATGGGCTGCTGGCACACCGTGCTTGAGTGTCAGAGCGGCAAACTGTTGTCCACGACTATTGAAAAATATATCGGCGGCGATTACGAGCCCACCAACTTGCAGCTGAGCCAGCTTCGCAAAGATAGATTCGAAATCACTTTCGGTGCTGGCATTCAGGAAATAAAGTTGTAGGCCAAAAGCGCGGGAGGCCTCCTCCAAGCTTTTTGTGGTTATGTCGGCATTTACTGGATTGGTAGGATTAACAAGCGCCGCGAAGCTTGTGGCCTTTGGAAGCAATTCATGTAGCAGCTCTAGTCGTTTTGGATTAACGTCTGCGTTCAACGAAGTTATGCCGGTGATGTTGCCCTCTGGTCGGTTCAGACTCTTAACAACTCCTGCCGCAACCGGGTCCACGCCCGTCTCGAAAACAATTGGAATTGTTGTGGTCGCTGCCTTTGCTGCAAGTGCGGCGACAACGCTACCAGGCGCGACGATCACACTAACCTGACGACGGACGAGATCGGCTGCCAGCGTTGGCAATCGATCTAGGTGACCATCTGCCCAGCGATATTCGATTGCGACATTCCGGCCCTCATCATAGCCCATTGCGCTAAGGCCTTGGCGAAATGCGCTTACGCGGATTCCAAACCGTTCCGGCGTTTCGCTACCCAAATAACCGATGACCGGCATCGCCGACTGCTGCGCCCGCGCCGAAAGCGGCCACGCCACCGCCGCGCCACCGAGAAGCGTGATGAACTCGCGCCGCTTCATGTCCGGCCCCAAGCTCGGGAGCTGACATCTTAGCCGCACGAATGGGTACTTCGCTATGGGCTAAAACTGGCATCAAAACGATTGCCGCAGCGCACAGCCAATGTCGCAGTTGGGTCATAAGCGGACAAGCGCGGGTGCGGTCAGATTGTCCGTTAAGTGCCAAAAGCAGACATGACCGCCCTCATTCAAGCACCTTAGCGCCCAAACAGGAAAAACGGATTTGGTGCCCGCCTATTGTCATAGACCCGCTGATCGCCGCGCCGAGGCGTAAAAAAGAAACCGGACTCGCTCCGGGAATCGTCGTCAGCAAAGTAGACGTCGGTGCTAGGCCGGCGCGTTATAAACCCGCCCTGGGGTTGGTTGCTCAGCACTGCGACAAATTCGGTGCGATAGTTGGTCTCGCTACTCAGCGGCTCGTCCGAAACGATGATCGAGGAGCGCGGCGACGCGGTGGGCGCGATGCGATCGAGCACGTCCTGCGGGATGGTGATGCGGTCCAGCGCGTTCTTAGCTTCGTCGCCGTTGTCGATCGTGACCACGGTCCAGCGCAGCCCGTCGCCCTTGCGCGCCATCGCGGTGAACACATGCGTGCCGATCGGTTTGTCGGGATCGCGGATCGTGACCGGAACCTCGATGGACGCGTCGAATACCTCGCCCCCATCCGGCCAGCGTTTGTGCGTGTTGCGCCGAACGTAAAGTTTCTGCGTCGCGCGGCTGATGTAGATCGAGACCGGTTCGAGCGCGAGCTTCGCGTCGGTCGCCGCCTTGGCGGTGGCAGCCTTCGTGGTCTCAGCCGCCTTGAGTGCGTCCTTTGCGGCGACGTCGGCCTCGCGTTTCGATTGCGCATCGGCCGTGGCGGTGTCGAGCTGCAACCCCGCTTGCACGGCCCTGGCGGCGGCCTTCTGCTTCCGCTCCTCGGCCCTGGCCTTGGCTTGGTCCGTCGTTGCTGCGGCGAGCGCCTTGTCGGCGGAGGCTAGCTCGGCGTCGGCGCGGGTCTTGAGCGATTTCAGCTTGCGCAGCGATGCCGTAAGCGATGCCGTCTCGCGCTTCGCGCGCGTAGCGGCTTTCTTTGCCTCGTCGGCCGCCTTTTTGGCCTCCGCAGCCTCGCGGGCGAGAGTGTCGGCATGCGCCGGAGCCGCGGCGAGGGCCTCCGCATTCGGCGTGAATAGCGCCGGGTGGGAAATCTCGACCGGGGCCGGGTCGTTCGGCGCGATGATCACCCGCATCCCGATCCACGTCTTGTCGAACAGCTTTTCCGCAAAGCCGTAGGGCATCCGAATGCAGCCGTGCGAGGCCGCATAACCGGGCAGCGGCCCGCCGTGCAACGCGACGCCGTTCCAGGTGATGCGCTGCATGTTCGGCATCCAGGCATCGTCATACATGGTCGAGTGGTGGTCTTTGTCCTTTTCGATGACGGCGAAAACGCCGGCGGGCGTTTCGCGGTCCTTGACGCCGGTCGACACCGGCGCGCGCATGATCCAGCCGTCAGCGTCGTAGAAAGTGACCTGCTGGGTCTTGATCGACACGATCGCCATGATCGGCTCACCAGCCGTACGCGGCGCCGTTTCCTCTTTGATTTGCGCGGGACGTGCCTGTGTCGGTAGGGCATCGGCGGTCAGCGCCGTCAGCGCGGCCACCGCCGCGAGCGTCACGATGGCAGCAGGCCGCCAATGCCGGATTGCCATGGTGGATTGCGCCGTCGTCAATCGATTGACTATCGCCTGTTCCGGTTGAAATATCTGTCCGCTCATACTGTTGTCCGCCAATCAGTTCGCAGCGTTTGCAGAATATCGCGCGTAAAAAAGCGATACGCGCTGTTGCCACATAGCGACAAAGGCACCTGAGGTGACGTTACTGACGTTCTTCCAGATGCGCTTAATTGCCGGAGGCGCATTGCCCCAGATGGCGCGTTTGCACCACTTTTCGCCCTTTTCCTTGCCTTCGTCCGTCGCGCACATTGATCGCCATGCAAGCCGGTGAGGGTGGCTTACGTGTTCTGCCGCGCCGTCAATCCCTTGTTGATGTATGAGGTAAAGGTCGTTCAAAGTTGGCTTCCTGTGCGTGAACATCTCAAACAGAATAGCTTCAGTCATGAACTTCAACGCAGCAGCGACAGTATTGTCCCGTGGAGCAAGAATGTCGCCGGTCCCGTACAATTCGAACTCGTGCTTGCTCAGTTGGAACAAGCCAATATACGAGCCGGTGCGCTGCTTGGGGTTAAAGCCGAACTCGACCTTTGCAACCGCCTTCATGAAAGTGAAGTCGAGGCCCAGCACGCCTGATACCCGCTTGATTTCATCGACGGGCGTCCCAGGCGGGATGTCCTTTAGAGAGTTGAGAACGATATCCGCTGGTTTAGTCTCGGGTGGCAGTTCCGAATAAGCGTAATAAGCCAAGTATGAAAGATCTTGCTTTGGATCGCTCAGTTCAGAGTGCTCGACAGTAGCGGTGCCGTCAGCGTCCTCCAGACGCGCTTCCTGCTGGACATTTGGCAACTGATCAGGCTCCAAACCAGCAGGAGCCGAGTCAACGTCGTGCAACGGCCTCTCGTCTTTGTAAGTCAGCGACTGCTCTGGCTTTTGCTCGACTGCATGCCGATCAGACGGTTCGGACGCTCCCACCCCGGTTGGCAAAGACGGCTGCTTGAGGTGTTGATACGCTGCCGAGCATGTCAGGACAAATCCCACACAGATGCAGGCCCACCAGGAGGTTCGCATTCCCGCTCCCCAGCGCCGGGTCAAGTTCCAGATCGCATCGCCGCCCATCATAGCGCGCAATCCGCATTAGTTTCCAATCCTGAAGTCTGTCTTTCAACGAACATTTGCCTCGGCCACGCCAAACCTGGACGATTGACTAGCGCCAGCTAGCGGTTCCCGCACGCGTGCGGAGGGCCGCGCTTCACACCGGTACGCTGCTACGATGTCGCATATGGGTCATAAGCGGACAAACCAGCCCTGGCCAAATTCCGTCCAATGTCCGCTATTGCCCAAAAGCAGACATTAATCGGCGGATCCAATGCAGTATTTGGTTCGCCGTTAATGAGTCCATGCCCTAGCTTAACGCTTTCAGATTGACAGAAGACGGCGGCGCGATGTCGCTCGGCACGAAGAAATCCACCTGCAGCGGCTGGCTCGGATCGACGCGGTATTGGTCGAAGTCGGTGACGCCTTCGCTGGCGAGGAACGTGTCGTCGATCAAAAAATTGCCGCTAAAGCTCGCCGGCTTGTGGAAGATGCGGTAGGCCGCCTCGGCCAATATCTCCGGCTTGCGCGACATGCGCATGATGGCCTCGCCGCCGAGCAGGTTCTTGATCGCGGCGGTGGCGATGGTGGTGCGCGGCCACAGCGCGTTGACCGCGATCTTGCCGCGCTGCTCGCCGGCCAAACCCAGCACCACCAGGCTCATGCCGAATTTCGCCATCGAATAGGCGGTGTGCGGCGCGAACCACTTGGTCTGCATGTCGAGCGGCGGCGACAGCATCAGGATGTGCGGATTAGCGGCCTTGGCGAGATGGGCAAGCGCGTATTTCGACACCATGAAGGTGCCGCGCGCATTGATCTGCTGCATCAGATCGTAGCGCCGCATGTCGGTCGCAGCGACCTGCGTCAACTGGATGGCGCTGGCATTGTTGACGACGATATCGATGCCGCCGAATTTCGCCGCGGTCTGATCGATCGCCGCCTTGACCGCCGCTTCCTCGCGCACGTCGACCGCGAGCGGCAGGGCGTGGCCGCCGGCCTTTTCGATGTCGGCCGCGGCGGTGAGAATGGTGCCTTCGAGCTTGGGATGCGGATCGACCGTCTTGGCGGCAATCGCGACATTGGCGCCGTCGGCGGCGGCTTTGAGCGCGATCGCGCGCCCGATGCCGCGCGAGCCGCCGGTGATGAAAAGCGTCTTGCCCTGAAGCGACATTGTTGAACCCCATTACTTCTTGCGCGTCAGGAACGCCTCGAATGCGGCGCGCGCTTCGGCCGATTGCAGGCGGGTTTTGAATAATTCCGCTTCTTCATCCATGCGCTTGACGATTTCATCCGGCGGACCGCGCATGAGCCGGCGCGACGCCAGCACGCCCTGCGGCGGCAGCGCCGCAATCTCACGCGCGGCCTTCAAGGCCTCGGCTTCGACCGCCTCCGGCGCGACGACGGTGTTTACAAGACCGGCGGTCTTGGCCTCGTCGGCGCTGAGCGGCCGGCCCATCACCAGCAGCGAGAAGGCGCGGCGCTGCCCCATCAGCCGCGGCGCGATCAGGCTGGAAGCGGCTTCCGGCACCAGGCCGAGCCCGACGAAAGGCGTCGAAAAGCGCGCGTTGCTGGCGGCCACGACGTGATCGCAATGCATCAGCATGGTGGTGCCGACGCCGACCGCGTTGCCCTGCACGGCGGCGATGAGCGGCGTCTCGCAGCGCGCCAGCGCGTAAAGAAAGCGCAGGATCGGCGTGCCGAGCGCCCCGCTGGTCGTCGCCATCGCAAGAAAATCGCCGATGTCGTTGCCGGCGCAGAAGGCGGTCGGCGCGCCCGCGATCAGCAGGCAGCGCAACGCCGAATTTTGCGCAACGCTCTCGATGCCGCCGGCCATGGCGTCGTACATCGCCATGGTCAGCGCGTTTTTCTTCTCCGGACGGTTCATCCGCACCGTGCGGACCGGCCCGTCGTCACTGATGATGACGAGATCGGTCATTCTGCGAGGGCGGCTTGCGCGTTGGTGATGCTGTCGGCGCCTTCGGTCACGCCGCGTTCAAGGCCAGAAGCTTGCACCGCGATGTTCTCGGCAAAGAATCGCGCCAACGCGATGCGCGCCGCGCCATCGCCGCTGTCGCGTAACGCCGCGAGCGCCTGCTCCGCCAGCATGCAGCCGCCGGCGGCATGGCCGAACATCCGCAAATAGGGCGTCGCGCCGGCGAGCGTAGTGTCAGACGTTTTTTGCGCCAGCAGCCATTGCGTCGCGCGCTCGAGACTATCTATCGCTTCGCCCAGGCGCGTCGCGGTCTCGCCAAAGGCCGGCGCGTTGCTCGCTTGCAGCGCTTTTACAGTCTCCCGTAATTCGCCGAGATAAAGCCGGATCGTGTTGCCGC
Source organism: uncultured Alphaproteobacteria bacterium (assembly GCA_963770985.1). Lineage (GTDB taxonomy): Bacteria > Pseudomonadota > Alphaproteobacteria > Rhizobiales > Xanthobacteraceae > Pseudolabrys. The sequence continues at coordinate 225,519 of CAVYRR010000009.1, forward strand.
CCGCGAGCGGAACTTTACGCGTCACAAGGTCGATCGCCTGGATCCCATTGGTGCCTTCGTAGATCGACGCGATGCGCGCGTCGCGATAATGCTGGGCGGCGCCGGTTTCCTCGATAAAGCCCATGCCGCCATGCACCTGCACGCCGAGGGAGGCGACCTCGATGCCGATGTCGGTGGAGAACGCCTTGGCGACCGGCGTGAGCAGCGAGGCGCGCTCGTGCGCGGCCTTGCGCGCGGCTTCGGTCTTGCCGCGCTGCGAGCGGTCGATCGCCACCGCGGTAGCGTAGCAGATCGCGCGCGCGGCGGCGGTCGAGGCGCGCATCGTCAGCAGCATGCGTTTCACGTCGGGGTAATGGATGATCGCGCCGCCGGCGCCCTGCTTGCGCTCGCGCGCGTAGGCCAGCGCTTGTTGCGTCGCGAGTTCCGCGATCGCTACGCCCTGCAGGCCGACCGCCAGCCGCGTCCGATTCATCATCGTGAACATGCAGTGCATGCCTTTATGCTCTTCGCCGATGAGGTAGCCGGTAGCGCCGCCACGGTCGCCATAGATCATGGTGCAGGTGGGCGAGCCATGGATGCCGAGCTTGTGCTCGACCGAATGCGCGCGCACGTCGTTGCGCTTGCCATCAGGCATGACTTTCGGCACCAGGAACAGCGAGACGCCTTTGGTGCCGGGCGGCGCATCGGGTAGCCGCGCCAGCACGAAATGAATGATGTTGTCGGTGAGGTCGTGCTCGCCATAGGTGATGAAGATTTTTGAGCCGGTGATTCGATACGTGCCGTCGTCGGCGCGCTCGGCCTTGGTGCGCAGCGCGCCGACGTCGGAGCCCGCCTGCGGCTCGGTGAGCTGCATGGTGCCCATCCACTCGCCGCTGATAAGCTTGCCAAGATAGCGCGATTTGAGATCGTCGCTGCCGTGGCTGGCGAGCGCGTCGATCGCCGCCATGGTCAGCACCGGGCCGATGCCGAAGGCCATGGAGCCCGAATTCCACATCTCGATGCAGGCGGCATTCACCGCATGGGGAAGCTCCTGGCCGCCGAATTCGGCGGGCGCGGCCAGGCCGTTCCAGCCGGCGGCAGCCCAGGCGGTGTAGGCCGCTTTCCAGCCAGGCGGCGTGCTGACGGCGCCGTCCTTGAACGGGGTGCCGGACTTATCTCCCACGGTATTGAGCGGCGCGATCACGTCGCCGGCGAATCGGCCGGCTTCCACCAGCACCTGGTCGATCATCTCCTCGTCGAGATCGCCGTAAAGCCCTTCCGCCAGCGCGGCTTTCAAGCCGGCGGCGTGTTTGAGCGCAAAAGCGATGTCGGCGAGCGGCGCGCGGTAGGTCATGGTTCATCCTAGCCGGAGCCGCTTGCGGGTCAACGCAACCCAAAAAAAGCCGCGTCTATCCTATATAAAGCACCGTTGCGGGCGTTGATCGGGCAGGCCGCCGCCGCTATGGTCCGCTCCGCGCGCAACGCAGGTTGGCGCTGCTCTTTCCAGTGCAGGTATTGGGGCGTAGCCAAGCGGTAAGGCAGCGGATTTTGATTCCGCCATTCGGAGGTTCGATTCCTCCCGCCCCAGCCAGCCCAGTTAGCTGATTGGGCTAGAGTATTTCACCTCGCGGCTTTTCGCACAATTTTCATTCTGAACCGGCATTCCGCTGCCTGCGCGATGTCCGCTGTTGTCCCAAAGCGGACAAACTATTGCGACGCAGCGATTGTCCGCTAAGTGCCAATCGCGACATCGCGCTTGTATTTCTCACAACAGAAGCGCCCGCCCCCTGAGGGCTGCAAAGAGCAAAAAGCCCCGGACGATGTCGGAGCTTTCCGGTATCAAGTGCGCGTTTGTTACGGGACGTCCTTTCGGCGACCGAAACTGAACAATCAGTGCATTCCGCCTCCAAAGCGGTAATTGACGCCGACCAGGACCATGTGAACGTCCTGCTTGATATTGTAGCTGAAGGCTGAGAAAGGACTGATCGGTGTGAAAGCGATACGGTCCGTACCTAACCCAACGAAGTCATACTCAAAAAAGGCCGACCAGTTTGGCTGGAACATGTGTTCTAAGCCTGCACCTACAGTCCATCCGGTCCGGGTCGCTTTTGCAAAACCATCATCAACCGTATCAGGCGGCGTGCAACATTCATTGTATTCGGCCCGCGCCCAGGCGAAACCACCTTTGACATATATTAGCGTAATTGGCTGCAACGTGTAGCCGATCCGGCCGGTCAGCGTCGCGATCCACGGGACCTTCGTCGCATCGGTAACATTATTCCCTTCACTTAAGGAAAGAGTGTTCAAACTCTGGCCTTTCATTGCAGACGCATCAAACATCCCTTGGATGCCGAATACCCATTGTCCTGTCTGGTAGTCGCAACCAATTTGCCCGCCGCCGACGACACCATCAGCGGTGTGCGAGGCAAGTTCTCCTGGGACAAATGTTCCGAATACAGGGTCCCTCCATTTGGTCGGCGACCAGCCGTACCCGACGTTGCCGCCGAAATAGCAGCCAGTCCAGGTCGCAACGGTCGCGGGCGGAGCTTTGTAGATCGGAGCCTTCACCGGCAGGTCGGCAGCAGCCGCAGAAGTCGCGCCGAGCATGCTAAAAACTGCGACACAGACTAAAAACTTTTTCATGACAACGCCCCGCGACCTGCTTCCCAATCATTGACAGTAAACAGGCTACATCAGCAGCCAAACAAGCGATATAATAATTATACCACAGTCAACCAAAATCGAGATTTCTCGGGTTAATCCAAGGCCTTCATGCTGGGCAATGGATACGAAAGTTATTGGCAAAGAAAGGCCGGGAATCCGCTTTTGGGTCATTTGCGACGGAACCACCGCGGGCCAAAATCTATCGATGTCCGCTTTGCGCCGGAAGCTCTCATTTAAACCGGTCCAAATATCCAAAGCGGACCATCTCCAATGCAGTAATCTCTATCACGCTGGTTCAAAAAATCCGTCAGGTCACGCCACAACTCTGAATATCCTTGGGCTAACTCGCTCGGTTAGGG
>CAVYRR010000010.1:0-149635 GCA_963770985.1 uncultured Alphaproteobacteria bacterium
AGCAGACGGTAGTTGTTTTGTTATTTTCATCATACAAGGGTCTTACTTCGCACCCGCAGCAGCTTCTTCTATAATTTAGGTTGGTAGAACGAATTGGAACAACGCCCCGCGTTTGCCGTCCGACGATACAGTAAGTTGACCGCCATGACGCCCAATAATCATGCGGCAAATGGCTAGTCCCAATCCCATTCCATGCGCCTTTGTTGTAAAGAACGCATCAAATATACCGTCTAACTGTTTTGGATCAATTCCCGGTCCCGAGTTTTCAACTGCGACGGCAATTGCATCGCGACCACGATGCTCAGTTCTCACCCGCAACACCCGACTTCGATCCGTCGTGGTATTCATAGCTTCGAGTGCGTTGTGGACCAGATTAAAGATGACCTGTTGCAATTGATTTCCATTGCCGGCGACAAGTGGCAGTCCCGACATCAGTTCGGTGCGAATCGGTAACACCATGATCCTTCAACTCACCGCGCAATGACTGTAGGACCCTGAGAATAATCTCATTCATATCGATCAGTTGTCGTTCCTGATCGACCTTCCGAAACAAAGCGCGAATGCCTTCAAACATTTCGCTGGTACGATGGCTGTCGCTTATTATGTCATTCAGAGCTGCCCGGACTTCATCGTGATCAGGTGGAGCGTTGCCAAGAAGTTGCAGCGCTGCCACTGCCGTTCAATACGATTGATGCCAGGGGTTGTTTTATTTCATGAGCAATCGAAGCCGTAATCGCCTCCACGTTCATTAGCTTATTATCGCGCTCGTGCTCCAGCAGCAGATTTGCGTGAGCGAGGCGAGCTTCGCTCTCCCTCCGCTCGGTAAACAGCGCAGCGAGAACGAATGCAGTCAGCGCAGCAACCAGAATGAGCGCCTGGGCTTCCAGGATACGATCGTCGATCGGAAGACCGGTGTCGCCAAAGTGACCGACGCCGAAGATTGTCGCCCAAACGATTGTAAGGGAAACAAGGAACGCGCCGGCCGCGGCGAAAACCGGTCGACAACGGGCGGCAAGCCACAACAACAATGGAAACAGCAGCGCGCTCGGCACCACGGTCTTCCAAGGCTCCTGGGGTAGCGAAATAATAATTCCGGTCATCGCGGCAAGTATCACGAGTGCCGCGGCGCCTTCGATGAGTTCGCTCCGCGGCGGCGGCTCCCGCACGGCGGCGCCAAGTCCAATCACAAGCGGCGCAACAGCGACGATACCGACGGCGTCGGAAGCGAACCATTGCCACCAGATGGTAAGCATCGATACCGCTGGGCTGTGGAAGAGCTTGAAAGTAACCGCTCCCCCGATGCCTGAGATGACAGTGCCGACAACCGCAGCCGCGAGCAGGCTAAGGACCTGGCGCAGCCGGTTGAGGCGGAAAGCCGTATCGAAGTAGCGCTGGATTAATCCGGCTGTGATCAGAGCTTCCGCCACGTTGCATAGGGCAAAGACGGTAGAGGCCCAGATGTTGCGGTCCCCCATGAGATTAGCCGCGATCGTCGCAGCCATTACCCCGGCGGCCACAGACCATCGCGCATGAAGTCCCAGAGCGATCAAAATACCAGAGGAAATACCTGCTGCGGGCCAGAACACGGCCACGCCACCAGGCTTCATAAGCAACCCGAGGCTTAGCTTTGCCGCTAGGAAATAGGCCAAGCCGACCGCCGCAGCGAGCCCAATGCTATTCACCAATCGCCCGGACACAATATCGGCGGCGGATCGCTGGCGTTGGCGGTCTTCTAGCAGCCCCTCAGTCATACTCACATACTCACACTCACATACTCACACTCACATTCACATTCTCACATTTCTAAACATCTCTCTTATTCAAGATTATCACATTGATGTGACATCGTAGTACGTTCCCGAATAGCGGACATCCGACGCTGCATAGGGCCTACCGGCAGTGCAGCAATTTTGCTCTGCAAATGTCGCTTATGGGTCATTAGGGGACAAACCGACCCAATCCCAGGATCACTCGTTGTCCGCTTTTGTCCAAAACCAGACAAACTATTGCGGCGCGGCGATTGTCCGCTAAGTGCCATAAGCGACCAACACACCGACATTCATTCGATGGGGCGATTGTGACAATGTTTCTTCAGATTGAAGTATCTTTAGCGAAGAAAGTCTTCAAAAGTGATGCTGAGAGAGAAAGTACATTTTGGTGCCACGATGACCGCCCCCAATGATGATGGTTTCCCACTCAATGCGGACGAGGCCCTCGCGCGCTTAATGGAAGGAAATGCGCGCTTTCTGCGGGGTGAGCCGCTCAATACTCGGGCGCCCAAAAAAGTGCTCGCCGATCTCGTCAAAGGCCAGCATCCGTTTGCGACTATCCTCGGCTGCAGCGATTCCCGGGTGCCCCCGGAGCTGATTTTCGATGCGGAATTTGGCGACCTGTTCGTCATTCGCGTGGCGGGCAACGTTGTATCGCCCGAGGTCTGGGGCAGCCTCCAGTATGCCGGCGTGCACCTTAAGACGCCGCTGTTTATGGTGCTCGGACATGAAGGGTGTGGCGCGGTGCAGGCGACGCTCGCGGCTAAATTCCAGGGCGCGAAAGAGCACTCGCACATCCAGTTGCTGCTTCAGAACATGCTTCCGGGTCTTGACGAGATCGACCCGCAGCTTCCGCCAAAACAACTGCTTCAGCGCGCCGTCGAGTCCAACGTCCGCTGGTCCATGCGCCAGATTCTCGATACGCCCGAAGGTCGCGCACGAATGGCTGAGGGCCACATGAAGCTGGCGGGGGCAGTGTGTGAGATCGCGACCGGCCGAGTGCGACTGCTCGCGTAGTTCCCGATGTACCTGTCCGTTGCCGATGTCCGCTTCGGGTCATTAGCGGACAAGCCATCACGGGCGAAAATCAACTATTGTCCGCTATTGCCAAAAAGCGGACAAACGCGGGCGCAACTGGATTGTCTGCTAAGTGCCAATAGGCGACATTGCGCGCTTCGTTTGAAATGAAAGAGGCCGCCAACTGAGGCGGCCTTACTTCCGATCCACAACATTTTTGAGGACGAGTTTGGATAGCTGAATCACAAGTTCTCTAAGTTGGGCATTTTCTTCAATGAGGGCGCTTACGTCGTTGTGCTTGTCGTCGCCCCGATGCAGCGACACGAGTGAAGCCTTAGCATGATGCTCATGCCGATGCGGCGACGGATGTGCACTCGCCATGGCAGCCCTCCTTCGAGGTTTGCCAGATCAGCCCCCATCCCCATTTGAGATTGTTGGTAGCGTAAGCGATTCGCCAATAATTTTCACGCCTCCAAATGTGGCGCTATGGAACTCAAACTTGGCCACTCGAGACGAGATTCCCTCTATTGCTTTGTCCGTTGTTAGTCCAATAGGCGACAAACTCGGGCGCGGTCGGTTTGTCCGTTAAGTGCCATTAGCGGACATGAGAGACTGATGTTCCCGTTATATGAAGTTAAGAGGTCGGGCTCGCGGCTCTTCCGATTTTCGGAACATGCGAACGTCGAAATTAACTCGCGGCTTTCTGACAGCAGGTGGGACATAAGCGGTATGGGGCACTGCGCCCGAGAATATCGCGATGTCACCAGTCCGAAGTTTCGGCCGGAAAAAGAAGCTGCCATCTGTGAGGGCCGGCCGCTCCTCGATCATCTCTTGTTTCAGCATGCCGAGAAATCCTTCGACCTGATCCCGGTGCGGGATAGACATTTGCTCGAAGAAGGAAAGTCGCCCCACATAGAATTGAATGCCGGGGCAATCGACATTCGTCACTACGCCTTCCTTGACCAAAGGTGCCCAGATATTGTGGAGGCCGACCAAATGGTTAAGTTGGGCCTGTTCGGTGTGAAGCGAAAGGCGGCCATTTGCTTTGCCTTCGTTGCCAGGGATGACAACGCGGACGCGGGCGACCCACCAGAATATCTCGGGGCCAATGGCCTCTTTCAAGACAGACCTTACATAGGGCGTCATGACTGCAGTATGCAGTGAGGTTTCGGTCAGGTCCGCGCTGCGCCCGGTTGTCCGGGGATCAAGGGCCGTCAAGTCGCAACCGAGATTCCTGGGATTGAAAAGGTACGATTCGTCGAAATTGAAATCGGTTAGGCCGACAATGGCCTTTCCACAAACAAAATCTGCATGTGACGCAACGCGATCCAAAAGCTCCATAACCGATTCGGCCGGGAAGACGTCGCGTAGGATCACCAGCCCAAAACCCTTCAATTGGGCCATTGCGTTTTCAAGAGTCGGTCGCAAGTAGGTCTCACGCCCCTGGGGGGCGGTGCCTACATCTTCGATTCGTAATTCCACGGTCGTCCCCTGGTCTCGTTGGACCGGATGATACCAACTTCAGGCATCTATTCCACCGTCACAACTCCGAGTACCACGCCTAGGTACTCGAATGCCATCAGAACGCCGATAAGGATGATGTAAATAACACCGTTTCGCAACGCCGCCAGTAACCAGCGGCAGCAAGTAAGAATCCCGCCGTCACGTCACTGAGGGACAACACCAGGCCGCAGTGCCGGGCGGTTTGATTTTCGAATTATTTTCGGGCGTAAAACGGCGGTGCAGGGGGGATGGGGTAACCTCTCATGCTCCTTGGCCGAATGCCGAGAGCAACGAACATTAAGTGAAGCAACTCCAAAGCACGCTAAGTACTAACTCGAATGTCTGCTTATAAAATCTCCCAGGCCACTAGCAATTGTCCGTTATGGGTCATAGCGGACAAACCATCGCTGGCCAAAAACCGCCTTTTGTCCGTTGTTACCCCAATAGCGGACATTCGGCGCTGCATAGGGCCTACCGGCAGCATTGACCTGACCGAGGCGACTTGTGCTCATAAAACAGAAAGACCGCCTCGCAGCGGTCTCTCCGAAATCTGGACACAAAATTCTGTCGCGGAATTTTATTCGTGTCTAACCAATCCCTTCGATGATGATCCCTGTCCCGTCGCAGCGTTCGCAAAGCAGATCGCCCCGCTTGCCCGTTGCCTTGTCTACTTGTTTCCCGGTTCCCCTGCAGTCAGGGCAGATGTCCTCACCAGTGCCTAGCGTGCCGGGCTCCGGATCATCATCCGGGGTGTGGTGCCTGATTGGATTACTCAATTGCATGGTCCGCGCCCTGTTTTCCCGCTCACAAGTAACTTGCTATCCGGAACCGGTCTATTGCACCTAGGGGCAAATTGAAGTGTTGGGCAGGGCCGTCCTCGATGCTGGACTGCCCGGAAACATGATGTTCTTTTGATAGGCTGCTACGATTGCAGTTTCGGCTCAAACGAGTATTTCGATAGGGGCTGAAACCGGTATCAAAACCATTGCCGCAGTGCACAGCCAATGTCGCTGTTGGGTCAGTAGCGGACAAGCCGTCCCCGGCCAAAATCCAGCTTTGTCCGTTTTGGTCCAAAAGCGGACAGTCGCCACCGCATCCAAGGCAACATTTTATGAGTCGACGCCCTCATCTGAGCGCTGTCGGAACGCTCCACGATCCCGCATAGTTGCCACGGGGCCGATGGAGACGGGCATGCGCTATCTTCTGCTGCTGGCGGCCTTGCTGCTGCCGCCGCGCGCCGCTTGGGCGGCACCGCAAACATTCCCTTCCTCCGCCGGCAACCTCAATGTCGAGACCGTGGCCGGCGGGCTTGTGCATCCCTGGTCGCTCGCCTTTCTGCCCGACGGCCGCATGCTGGTGACCGAGCGGCCGGGCCGCATGCGCATCGTCACCCGCGCCGGTCAGTTGTCGGCGCCGCTCGCCGGCGTGCCCGACGTCTATGCGTACAGCCAGGCGGGCCTGATGGACGTGATTCTGGCGCGTGACTTCGCACAAAGCCGCATCATCTTTTTTTGCTACGCGGAACACGCCGATGGCGGCGGTGGCCGTATCGCCGTCGTGCACGCGCAGCTTGACGACAACGGCCGCGCGCCGCGGCTCGTCGCAGTGAAAGTGATCTTCCGCCAACAAGGTCCCGCCTCGCGCGGTCTCAACATCGGCTGCCGTATGGCGCAGGACAATAATGACAATCTGTTTGTCACGCTGGGCGATCATTTCGCCGCCGCCGCGATGGCGCAGACGCTCGACAACCACATCGGCAAGATCGTGCGCATCCGCACCGACGGCAGCGTGCCGCCCGACAATCCTTTCGTCGGCAAGCAAGGCGCGTTGCCGGAAATCTGGGCCTATGGCCTGCGCAATGCGGAAGGCCTCGCCTTCAATCCCGCCGACGGCAAGCTCTGGGAACAGGAGCACGGTCCCAAAGGCGGCGACGAAATCAACATCATCGAGAAGGGCAAGAACTACGGCTGGCCGGTGGTCAGCTACGGCGCGAATTACGACGGCACGCCGGTCGGCACCGGCAAGCAGCATGCACCCGGCATGACCGATCCGATCTGGCACTGGACGCCATCGATCGCGCCGTCCGGCATAGCGTTCTACACCGGCGACCTGCTCCCCGGCTGGAAGGGCAGCCTGATCAACGGCGCGCTGAAATTCGAACTGCTGTCGCGGCTCGAACTGCAAGGGCGACAAAGTGGTGAAAGAAGAGCGCCTGCTGCAAGGTCTGCACGAGCGCATCCGCGACGTGCGGCAGGGGCCGGACGGCGCGCTCTATCTGCTCACCGATAACAGCGCCGGCCGCATCCTGCGCGTGACGCCGGCGAAATAACCCTCGCCGCCGCGGCTTGCAATTGTCACCGTCTCGTCACACGTGCGCGCTATCTAGACAATGCTTCCGTCGCTTGTTGAGTTCGCGTAACCCCTTTTCGCGGTCCCGTGCGGCTGACCCTGCTCTCCGGGACCGCATTTTTTTGCCTGCGCCGCCGCCTTCGCCAAATGCGCCCCGGTCACGCCGGCGTGGCCTTGTGCTAACGTTCCCAGCAGAAATGCGAGGAACGGCGCGATGCTTGGCAATCGTTTCATGGCCGTTTGTGCCGCCGTGCTGATCGCGGGCTCGGCGGCGGCGCAAAACCGCGTCCGGCCGTCCGCGCCGGCGACGCCCTACAAGCCGGTGGCGATCGCGCTGCCCAAGCCGGTGACCGACGAAAGCTTCGACGCCATGCGCAAGCAGCTCGGCGAAGCCGCCCAGCGCAAGGATCGCGCCGCTATGGCGCGCCTGGTGGTCGCGCACGGTTTTTTCTGGCAGCGCGAGAACCGTAACGCCGCGAGCAAGCGTAAATCCGGCTTCGACAATCTGTCGGCGGCGCTCGGCCTCGACAACAAGGAGGGCGCCGGCTGGGAAATCCTGTCCGGCTATGCCGAGGATCCGACCGCCTCGCCCTCGCCTAGTCACAGCGGCGCCCTCTGCGCGCCGGCCGAGCCGGGCTACGATCGCAAGGAGTTCGCCGAGCTGATCAAGACGACGAACAGCGACGTGACCGAATGGGGCTATCCGGTGTCGGACGGGCTCGAGGTGCATGCGTCGCCGCAGGCGAGCGCCCCGGTGATCGATAAACTCGGCCTGCATTTCATTTTCATCATGCCGGAGACCGCATCGGGCCCGCCCTCATACACCCGCATCGCCACGCCGAGCGGCAAGACCGGCTACGTTTCGATCGATTCCATCGCGCCGATCGGCAGCGACCAAATCTGCTACGTCAAGGACGGCGACGCCTGGAAGATCGGCGGTTATATCGGCGGCGGCGAGCCGCAATAGCGGCGCACCAGTCAGCCGTAACGCAGCTTCATGGCGACGATCGGCAGCATCAGCGCCAGCGTGACCGCGTTGGAGCCGATCAGCGGCCAGTCGCCGATGGCGAGCCCGTAGATCAGCCAGAGCACCACCCCGAGCGTGAATGCGGCGGTGGCCGGCAGCGACAGCGCGCGCGTCTCCTTCTCGCGGATGACTTTCATCGCCTGCGGCAGCCAGCACAGCGTGGTGAGCGCGGCGCCGGTGGCGCCGACGGCGTCGATGAGCGGGAGCATCGGCATGATGGCGTCATAACGCCGATTCGATTATGTAATGTGACAGCCGCACCCGGGCTCAACCTATGACCGCAGCAACGCCGAATTCCCGCCGCCGCCTCGCCTGTGCGCGCTGCGGCACGGCGTTCGAGTGCGGTGCACCGGGCGACTGCTGGTGCGCGGCCGAGCCCTACCGGCTGCCGCTCACGCCGGCCGGTGAAATCGAAGACTGCCTGTGCCCGGCCTGCCTGCGCAAAGCGGCGGCCGTCGCCGAAAGCCCGCGAGAAATCGGCGATTAGTCTTGCTTGCCCCGGATGCGGCGCAGCATGGAGCGAAGCGGAATGCTGCGATGCTGATCCGGGGCCTTTCCAATTTCAGAAACTGGAACAGTCCCGGGTCTGCAGCGCACCACTTCGTGTTGCGCTGCGCCCGGGGCAGGTCGTCGAGATGGGCCACCGCCCGCCCTTGCGGCGCGCGGGCGAACACTCATAATGCCGCTCCCATTCAATCGGACACCGACACCCATGGTCACAGAAATCGCCCAGATCGACGTCAAGCCCGGCATGGAAAAAGACTTCGAGGCCGGCGTGAAAAGCGCCGTGCCGCTGTTCAAGCGCGCCAAAGGCTGCAAGAGCGCGAGCCTGCAACGTTCGCACGAGAACCCGCAGCGCTACCGGCTGTTCCTGCAATGGGAGACGCTGGAGAACCACACCGTCGACTTCCGCGGCTCGGCCGATTTCCAGGAATGGCGCAAGCTGGTCGGCCACTGCTTCGCCTCGCCGCCGAATGTCGAGCACGTCACCGAGGTCATGCGCGGCTTCTGAAAAATGAAGCGCAGCACCGAGCGTATTCTCACCACCCACACCGGCAGTCTGCCGCGCACCGCCAAGGTGGTGGAGCTGTTGCTGGCCGAGCAGAAAAGGCCGGGCGCGCGCCGCGCCGAGCTGCAAGCGGCGGTGCGCGAAGCCGTCGCCACCGTGGTGCAAAAGCAGGTCGCCTGCGGCCTCGACGTCATCAATGACGGCGAGCAGGGCCGCACCGACTACACCGTGCATGTGCTCGACCGGCTGACCGGCTACGAGGGCGAGAGCGCGCCGCCCATGGGCACCGGCGACGAGGAATTTCCCGAACTCGCGCAACTGCTCAAACAATTCGCCTCGCCGTTCCAGCACCGCCCGGCCTGCTCCGGCCCGGTGGAGTGGAAGGACTGGCCGGCGGCGCAGACCGACATCGACATCGCCAAAGCCGCAACGGCCGGCGCCAAGTCGCACAATTTGGCGGAAGAATTTTTCATGACCTCGCCGTCGCCCGGCCAGATCGCGCGCTATCTCAAGAACAAATATTACCCGAGCGAAGAGGCCTACGTGTTCGCGCTCGCCGACGTGATGCGGCGCGAATACCAGGCGATCGTGGACGCCGGTTTAATTCTTCAACTCGACTGCCCCGACCTCGCGATGCTGCGCCACATGGTCTATCTCGACAGGAGCCTCGCCGATTTCCGCAAGATCATCGGCGTCAACGTGGCCGCGCTCAATCACGCGGTGCGCGACCTGCCGCCGGAACGCATGCGCATGCATGTATGCTGGGGCTCGACCGTGGCGCCGCACCACACCGACGTGGAGCTGAAGGACATCGTCGACATCGTGCTGAGCGCGCGGCCGCAAGCGGTGTCGTTCCCCGGCGCCAACCCGCGCCACGAGCACGAATGGAAAATCTGGCGCGACGTCAAATTGCCCGCCGGCAAGATCATCATTCCGGGCGTGATCGATTCGACGTCGAATTTCGTCGAGCACCCCGAGCTGGTGGCCGACCGCATCGTGAACTATGCGAGCGTGGTCGGGCGCGAGAACATGATCGCCGGCGTCGACTGCGGCTTCGGCACCTTTGCCGGCCGCGTCCAGGTGGACAGCAAGATCGTCTGGATGAAGCTCGCCTCGCTCGCCGAAGGCGCCCGGCGGGCCTCGAAACAGTTGTGGACGAAAGCGGCGTAGCTGCCTTGCCTTTCAGGCCATCGAATTTTTGATTGCAGCCATAGGTTGTGTGTGCTCTAATTGCCAACCTGAGCGCTGACCCGCATGTCGTGTGAACTCATGGCGGCTCGCTCGGGGGGCCAGATTTTTAATTGAACGCAGTCCGAACACAGGACGCCGATTTCTTCACTCGCACACTGCCGCCAAAATCCGGCGAGCACGTATCAACCGATGTAAAACTCCATGCCGATCAATTCTCTGCTCCAAAGGCTCGCAACGATTTATCGAGGTGAGAAAATCCGTTATCCCAAACTGCGCGGCGTCACGCTCGCGCAATGGATGCTCGAAAGTGGTCGCGCCACATCCGAACTTGCAAGGCTGCATTATAATTTTGGTGGCCTCAAATGGCGCAACGAAATGGCCCAATTCGCGACAAAGGTACGGTACGAAGCGCACGACGGCGTCGACGATTATTGCAAATTCGCGACCATCGAGAACTTCGTAGCCGGTTACTGGGCCTTCCTCAATCGCGCACCTTATAGCGGCTGGGAGGAACACACCAACTCGGCTGAGGAGTTTATGCGCTTTGTCGGCCCGATCTACACGCCGACAAAAGATTACGCCGACAATGTGCTCGCTCTGGTTCCTGAAGCACAGCAATTGCTCGATCAGGACCCTCACGTATTGCCCGCATTAGATAGTTCGAACAAGGCCAGAGGTACAACGGACCTCGGAACAATCGTACTCGATCCCGGTCATGGCGGCACGAAACGCGAACCAGGCAGTTCTCCCAACAATGCAACAAGCGTCAGCGGCGTAAAGGAGAAAAAGCTTGCCCTCGACTTCTGCCTGATCCTGCGCGACGAGTTGATCGAGCAGGCGAGCCAGCAAAACGAAATAATCCATGTCGCCATGACCCGGACCGCGGATGTCAACCTCCCTGTTACCAAGCGGGCTGGGCTTGCATTTGAATGCCTTGCGAAGCTCTTTCTTTCCATTCATTTCAACGGCGGCGATCCGTCAATCCGCGGCTGCGAAACATTTTATCGCGCCCTGGAGAACCACAATCTCAATCTTGACGACGACATCGCCTTTGCAAGAGACGTCCATCGCGCTCTGTTCAACGCGATGATCGGTCTCGATCCAGGGGCGAAGGATCGCGGCGTGAAGCCCGATACTCAGACCAAGCTTAAGGCCCTAGGCGTCCTGGATGATGCAAACCTGGGCAATGACCAGGTCACAAAAATGTGCCGCGCCGCGCTGATGGAAGTCGAATACATCACCAATCCCGATGTCGAGGCCCTGCTTGTTTCCGGGCCGGACGTGATCGCGAACCGAACCAAGATCATGGCGGCCCTTGCGACGGCGATTCGCGGCCATATGAAAGCGATGCCGTAGTTCACAATGCCGGTGTCCACGTCGAGACGTTCACCGCGCGCACCCGGCGGCTAGCGCCCAAACAACCTCTCCGGCGTCTCCACCAAAATCTTCCGCCGCGTCGGCTCATCCGGCGTCCACTCGAAAAACAAATCCAGCAAATGTCCGTCGTCCGGCATCACGTCGGCAGCGATAGAAGGATGCGGCCAGTCGGTGCCCCACATCAGCCTCTCGGGATTGGCGGTGACCAGCGCCTGGTGCAGCGCCCGCGCGTCAATGTAATCGGGAAACTGCGTGGAGATGCGGTAGGGCGCCGAGACCTTGACGTGCACGGCGCCCTCGCCCACCAGTCTGAGCAGCGCCTGGAAATTCGGCTCGTTGACGCCGCGCGCCGCCTCCACCATGCCGTAGTGATCGACGATCACCGGCATCTCGCGCGCGATCGCGCGCAAGGTGGGCGCGGTGTCCGCCAGCAGACGCCAGTCGCAGAAGACCTGCATGACCCAGCCGAGCTCGGCCATGGTCTTGCGGAACACCTCGAACACGTCGAGCCCGACGCCGCGCACGTAATTCTGCTTTTTCTCGAACAGATGGAAGCGCAAGCCGCGCATGCCGAGTTTGTGCCAATCGCGCAGCGTCGCAGGCGCAATGCGCGTGTCGGTGATGGCGACGCCGCGCAACCGCTGCGGATAGCGCGATATTGCGTCGAGCACCACGCGGTTGTCGTAGCCGTGCGCGTTGCCCTGCACGACCAGACCATGCGCGCAGCCATTATGGTCGAGCAGCGCGACGAATTTTTCGACCGGCGCGTCGGGCGGCGTGTAGCCGCGCCCCGGCGTATAGGGAAATTTGTCGGCTGGCCCGAACACGTGCGCGTGCGCGTCCCACGCGCCGGGCGGCGGTTTTTCGCGCGGCGCCTTTGGATTTCGCACCGGGCCGGCGATCGCGACTGGTTCGTGGGCCACGGGCCTAACCTAAGTGTATATTGGCTTCCTTCACCACTTTGGCCCAATGCTGCATCTGGTCCTCGACGAAGGCGCGGAATTCCACCGGCGTGTTCGGACGTACCTCGACGTTGAGCTGGGCGAAGCGCTCCTTGACCTCCGGCGAGGCATTGGCTTCGTTGATCGCGGCGTTGAGTTTCTGCACGATCGCCGGCGGCGTGCCGTGCGGCACAAAAGCGCCGTTCCATTCGTAGGCCTCAAGCGCAGGCACGGTGTCGACCGCGGACGGCACATCCGGCAGGCTGTTGAGCCGGCCCTTGCCGGTATGGCAAATCGCTTTCACCTTGCCGCCCTTGATCAAGCCGACCACCGACGATCCGTTGGAGAAGAAGAATTTCACCTGCCCCGACATCACGTCGGTGAGCGCGACGCCGCCGCCGCGGTAGGGCACGTGGTTGATCTTGATGCCGGTGGCGAATCTGAACACCTCGAGCGAGAGATGTTGCAGCGTGCCGTTGCCGGACGACGCCATGGTGATGCCGTCGGGTTGCGCCTTGGCATAGGCGATGACGTCGGCGAGCGTCGTCACCGGCAGCGATGGCGTGACCACCAGGATGTTCGGCACCAGCGACACCAGCGCCACCGCGTCGAAATCCTTGCGATAATCGAACGAGAGGTTGCTATAGAGCGCGCCATTGACCGAATGGGCCGTGCCGTCGTGCAGCATGTAGTAGCCGTCCGGATCGGCCTTGGCGACGATGGCTTCGCCAATGGTGCCGCCGGCGCCGCCGCGATTTTCGATGACGAATTGTTGGCCGAGGATTTGGCCGACCTTGGCATAGACGATACGCGCCGTGGTGTCGGCACCGCCGGCCGGCGGATAAGGCACCAGCACGCGCACCGGCCGGTTCGGCCAGCCGCCCTGCGCGCGCGCCGGGCCCGCCAACGGCGCGGCCGCCAGGCCCGCCAATAACGTGCGGCGTGTGAGTTTGCTCTCCATCGCGTCCTCCCTGACTTTATGTCTTTTGCCGACAGTCTAGCATCGGCGGGCGGCCGCGAAACGCTACCCTCTGCTCGCCTCCCCTTGCGTCCGGAGTCTCACATTTCGTGGCCGCATTTTACGCCGCGACTTGCGGCAATTCGGCCAAGGCCGCCTGCAGCGCCGTCTCGTCGTAGTCGCGGTCCTCGAGCTTGCCGGCGAAGTAATCCGTGTAGGCCTGCATGTCGAAATGGCCGTGGCCGGACAAATTGAACAGGATCGTCTCGGCCTTGCCTGCCGCCTTGCAGCGCAGCGCTTCGTCGAAGGCGACGCGGATCGCGTGCGTGGCTTCCGGTGCCGGCACGATGCCCTCCGCGCGCGCGAAGGCGACCCCGGCCTCGAAGCACGGAATCTGCCGCACCGCGCGCGCTTCGATCAAATTGAGCTCCTTGAGGTGGCTCACCATCGGCGCCATGCCGTGATAGCGCAGCCCGCCGGCATGGAAGCCAGGCGGAATGAAGGTCGAGCCGAGCGTATGCATCTTGACCAGCGGCGTCAGATGGCCGGTGTCGCCGAAGTCATAGGCATATTTGCCGCGCGTGAGCGAGGGACAGGCGGCCGGCTCGGCGGCGATGATGCGCAGGGCTTTTTTCTCGCGCAGTTTCTTGCCGAGGAACGGGAATGCCAGCCCGGCGAAATTCGAGCCGCCGCCGGTGCAGCCGATCACGACATCGGGCCAGAAGCCGGCCATTTCCATCTGCTCGATCGCCTCGATGCCGATCACCGACTGGTGGATCAGCACATGGTTGAGCACGCTGCCGAGCGAATAATTGGTGTCGGCATTCTTGGCCGCGACTTCGACCGCCTCGGAAATGGCGATGCCGAGGCTGCCGGGCGAATCCGGCGCCTTGGCGAGGATCGCGCGGCCGGATTCGGTTTCATTACTCGGACTGGCGATGCAGGTCGCGCCGTAGGTTTCCATCAGCGCGCGCCGGTATGGCTTTTGGTTGTAGCTCACCTTCACCATGTAGACTTTGACTTCGATCCCGAACAACTGCCCGGCGAAGGCAAGCGATGAGCCCCACTGCCCGGCGCCGGTCTCGGTCGACAATTTCCTGATGCCGGCCTCGCGATTGTAGAACGCCTGCGGCACCGCGGTGTTCGGCTTGTGGCTGCCGGGCGGGCTGACGCCCTCGTATTTGTAGAAGATGCGCGCCGGCGTATCGAGCAGGCGTTCGAGGCGGCGTGCGCGCAACAGCGGGGCCGGACGCCACAGCTTGTAGATCTCGCGCACCGGCTCGGGGATTTCGATCTCGCGCTCGGCCGACACTTCCTGCGCGATCAGCGCCATCGGGAAGATCGCCGACAGGTCGGCCGGCCCGATCGGTTGGCCGGTGCCCGGATGCAGCGGCGGCGGTAGCGGCTTCGGCAAATCGGCGGCGATATTGTACCAAGCCTTGGGAATACGATTTTCAGGCAAAAGATATTTGACGTCGTCACTCATAACAGCGCGCTCCGGCTGGATTGACCTACTGATAAAGCCATTTAGCGCGATCTGGCGCGCGGGCGCCACCCGGGAAAATACGCAGTCCGCCGGCCGGTCGGCGGCTGCCCTTTCCTCGCCGCCGGACTCGCCCCATATTTGAGCGAATGGCGAAACCTCCCAAGAAGCCGAAAGATCCCGCGCACCCCACGCGCGCCAAGGCCGCGCGGCCGATCGAGCCGGCGACGCCGGACGCGCTCGCCGATCTGCTCAATCCGGCGATCAACAAAGGCACCGCGGGAATGGGTTCCGGCACCGGTCTACGGCCGCCGCCGGACAATTCGTTCGACCGCCGCGCCGATTTCTCCGCCGCGCACAAGGCGCGCAAGTCGACGCCTAAATTGGAGACAAAGGGTTTCGAGGAAGCGCCGCAGCGCGATTACGCGGCCTCGCCGATCACCGGGCTCGATCCGCAGTTGGCGAAGGAACTCGGGCCTCGGCGACGACGAGGCCCCTGCCCTGGGGGGGAGGGTCGCCGAGCGAAGCGAGGCGGGGTGGGGTGCGTGGCGACAAGAATGACCCCCCCGGATCGCTCGCGATCGGCCTCCCTCCAGGGGGAGGCAAAGACGGAAAGTATCGCCTGCCGCGCGCCGATCTGCCGACAGCCGGGGCGGGATCGTCGATGGGCGTCGCCGCCACCGCGCAGGCGCTGGAGAATCTGCTGCGCGAGGGCCGCAAGGAATTCGCCAGCGAGGCCGCAGCGGAAGCTGGATGCCGCACCGGCCGCCGCGGCCGGAGAAATCCGAAGGCGGCAAGCGGCTGGTGATCCAATCCGAGTTCGAACCGAAGGGCGACCAGCCCGAGGCGATCCGCGAACTGGTGGAAGGCGTCAAGCGCAACGACCGCACGCAGGTGCTGCTCGGCGTCACCGGCTCCGGCAAAACATTTACGATGGCCAAGGTGATCGAGGCGACGCAGCGCCCCGCCCTGATTCTCGCGCCCAACAAGACGCTGGCCGCGCAGCTCTACGGCGAGTTCAAGTCGTTCTTCCCCGACAACGCGGTGGAATATTTCGTCTCCTATTACGACTACTACCAGCCGGAAGCCTACGTCCCGCGCACCGACACCTACATCGAGAAGGAATCCTCGATCAACGAGCAGATCGACCGCATGCGCCACTCGCGCCACGCGCGCGCTGCTCGAGCGCGACGACGTCGTCATCGTCGCCTCGGTGTCCTGCATCTACGGCATCGGCTCGGTGGAAACTTATTCGGCCATGACCTTCACGCTCAAGCAGGGCGGCCAGATCGCGCAGCGCCAATTGCTCGCCGACCTGGTGGCGCTGCACTACAAGCGCACGCAGGCCGATTTCTACCGCGGCTCGTTCCGCGTGCGCGGCGACGTGATCGAAATCTTCCCGGCGCATTACGAGGACCGCGCCTGGCGCGTCTCGCTGTTCGGCGACGAGATCGAGTCGATCCACGAATTCGATCCGCTCACCGGGCAGTCAAGACCGACGAGCTGGAATTCGTCAAGGTCTACGCCAATTCGCATTACGTGACGCCGCGCCCGACGCTGATCCAGGCGATCCAGGGCATCAAGCAGGAATTGCGCGCGCGGCTCGATCAGCTCAACGCCGCCGGCCGCCTGCTGGAAGCGCAGCGGCTGGAGCAGCGCACGGTGTTCGACCTGGAAATGATGGAAGCCACCGGCTCCTGCGCCGGCATCGAGAACTATTCGCGCTATCTCACCGGCCGCAAGATCGGCGAGCCGCCGCCCACGCTGTTCGAATACGTGCCGGACAACGCGCTGGTGTTCGTGGACGAGAGCCACGTCTCCATCCCGCAGCTCGGCGGCATGTACCGCGGCGACTTCCGCCGCAAGGCGACGCTGGCCGAATACGGCTTCCGCCTGCCCTCCTGCATGGACAACCGCCCGCTGCGCTTCGAGGAATGGGACGCCATGCGGCCGCAGACCATGGCGGTCTCCGCCACGCCCAGCCACTGGGAGATGAACGAGGCGCGCGGCGTGTTCGTCGAGCAGGTGATCCGCCCGACCGGGCTGATCGATCCGCCGGTCGAAATCCGCCCGGCGCGCACGCAGGTCGACGATCTGGTGGGCGAAGTGCGGCAGGTGGCGGCGAAAGGCTACCGCGCGCTCATCACCGTGCTGACCAAGCGCATGGCCGAGGACCTCACCGAATATCTGCACGAGCAGGGCATCCGCGTGCGCTACATGCACAGCGACATCGACACGCTGGAGCGCATCGAGATCATCCGCGATTTGCGGCTGGGCGCTTTCGACGCGCTGGTCGGCATCAATCTGCTGCGCGAGGGCCTCGACATTCCGGAATGCGCGCTGGTCGCCATTCTCGACGCCGACAAAGAAGGCTTCCTGCGCAGCGAGACCTCGCTGATCCAGACCATCGGCCGCGCCGCCCGCAACGTCGACAGCAACGTCATCCTCTATGCCGACCAGGTCACCGGCTCGATGCAGCGCGCCATCGAGGAGACCAACCGGCGGCGCGAGAAGCAGGTCGAGTACAACACGGCGAACGGCATCACGCCGGAGAGCATCAAGCGCTCGATCCACGACATCATGGACAGCGTGTACGAGCGCGACCACGTGCTGATCTCGACCGGCAGCCGGCGAAGGCGAGTTCGGCGAGGTCGCCACCATCGGGCACAATCTGGAAGCGGTGGTGGCCGATCTGGAGACGCGCATGCGCGAGGCCGCCGCCGATCTCGACTTCGAAGAGGCCGCGCGCCTGCGCGACGAGATCAAGCGGCTCAAGCAGACCGAGCTGGCGGTGCTCGACAATCCGACCGCGCGCGACGTGATGGTGGCGCAGACCAAGGGCTTGCGTTCTTCTCCCTCTCCCCGCGCGGCGGGAAGAGGTGAAAGCAGCCCGCGCTCGAAGCTCGGCCGCCCCGGCATGCATGGCGGATGGAAGCGGCGGTAATCGGGTAACAACGCCGGCCTTGACTTTATGACCCCATTAATCGGCAAAATGGCCGCATCGCCGCCGCGCGGGCGGATCGGGGGGCACCCATGAACAATTCTCTGCGCCAGCGTCTTAATGCGCTCTACGCGGCCGTTGCCGCCGGGCGGATCGACGACGCCTTGCGCGATTTCGACGACGACGTGGTGATGACCAGCTACGCGCCGGTCGAGGTGTTTCCCGAACTCGGCCGCCGCCAGGGCAAGGCCGCGGTCGCCGCCACCCTGCACGCGATGCAGGCCGACTTCGCGCATCTCACGTACACGCCGGTGTTCATGGTGACCGAAGCGGAGAGCGCCGCCGTCATCGTGCTGGCGAAGCTGCGCCAGCGCACCACCGACCGCATCATCCAGCTGTTCATCGCGCATTTTTGGCGCCTGCAAAACGGCCGCATCGTCGAGCTGCGCGAATTCATGGATTCGTTCGACGCCGTGCAGCAGGTGCTCGGGCGGGAGATTTTCGCGGTGAAGCCGGATTAGGGTGCCCGGGATGCGGGGCGGGTTTAAGAAGGGGGGAGGTAGTTATTCAGCGGCGATCAATCGCGCCAGATTTGATGCTGAATGATTTGAATACGTTTTCCACGTCGGTCGATAATTCTCATCTGCTTGATTTCCCCACATGGCCCAGCCTCTTGCGCGTACCACGTCGCGAATAATTCGAGAAACGGCCCGGGACTACACGCTTCGATAATATTGTATTGCTCATCCGGTTTGCGTGAGTGTTCACGTTTGCGCGTCGCGAGCAAATTCACTTGCCGTCTGCCGGCGCGAGCGTGCGCGCGTTCTTGCCGCGCACCCCAAACAAAATGTTCTCAGTGACGTTGCGAAAATAGAATCCAACGCCGCGGCCATCCGAGCCGCCGTCTTTGCGGATTTTATGCCAGACAATATTCGATTTATAAGTGAAGCCCCACGCCTTCAGCACGGCAATGCCTTCGGGCAGCAAAGCATTTGGGCACCATAGATACAAATGCGCCATTGGCGCGACGATCTGTGTCAACCGGCAACGCCGCAATCTCATCGAGCTTCATAGTACCGTAGCGCGCCAGCCGTTTGTGTTCGGGCGCGACCTTCCCGGTCTTGTTCATGAACTGCCACGGCGGATCAGCAAGAATTGTCGCAAAGCGCCGCTTGCCGACAAAGCGCAGCAGATCGTCGGCAGCCGAAAGCGCGTGCCTATTAGTCTTCGACATAACAGGCCTTTCGAATTCCAAAGACGACGATGGGGCAGCCTCCGCCACCGCCACCTTCAATCCGCGGCAATAGTTTCGTCATGTGGGTTGTTGAGGAGCCAGAAGCTAGCCCCTCTCCCGAGGTCGTCGAAAATGTCCTGCAACTCGTCGCAGCGCGTCACGATGAGACCGACGTCGATAGCGCGCAGTTCGAACAGCAGACGAAAATTGTTCAGGTCGCGATCGTAGAACGGATCCTTGTTGTTCCATTCCACTTCCAGCGCCACCCGGTTTTTGTAGCAGTCCACCTTGTGGGTTGGCGTGTCGTATTCGGCGTCGTCCACCACAATCTTGGTGTTTGAAGCCCTTTTCCTTCCAGTCGAGCCGGAAGAAATGGCCGTCGAGCTTCTCTGCAATCGGGCCCTTGATCCGACCGCCGGGCTTCGAGAATATTGCTGCGAAGCAGCCGGAAGCCGCTCAAGACCGCGAGAATGTCTTTCCATTCTTTCGGATGCGCCGCAGACAAGATTGCCAGACCATTGCGCTATTCGTGGACCTCGAAGCGGGCCGCAATGTCGGCTGGGACAATGGATCGAATTGCCATGGGGCCATTGTCGCTGAACCAGCACGCCGCGGATACAGCGGCTTTTACCATGTTCCCGATACGTTCTCAACCGTAATACCGACGAAATCCCCACCATGTTTCGCGCTCGACTTTATTCCTATAGGAATATATACACATTCCATCCCATCCACTCGAGGGCGTTGTCATGAGACGTCGTGAACAGCGGGGTGGGATGCGGCGCCCGCGGGCGGGGGATGAAACGTACCCCCCGCACCCGGGCGGCGCCGGGGCTCCGCCCGGGGGCCACTACGAGCCCCCTGCGAGGAGCTGGCTGACGGCGGGCCGTTGAGGCTTGCCCGAGGCTCGCAAGGAGCGGCCACCCAGAAGGGGTCGCAACTCAGAGCCGGAGGCAAGGCGAAACGGAACGTCAGAAAGCGCGGCCCGGCGCCGGAAGGAGAACGCCGCCGTGGAGCGCCGAGAGGCGCCCGCATCCTTCGCAAGAGGATGCGGCACGACGGAAGACTGGTGCGCCGCTTGGCGCTCCACCCC
The DNA here is from genome assembly GCA_963770985.1 of uncultured Alphaproteobacteria bacterium. Classification (GTDB taxonomy): domain Bacteria; phylum Pseudomonadota; class Alphaproteobacteria; order Rhizobiales; family Xanthobacteraceae; genus Pseudolabrys. The sequence goes on from CAVYRR010000010.1 coordinate 19,893, forward strand.
CTCGATTGGTCGAGGGGCAAAAGAAGACCCGGCGAAAGCCGGTTGGACGACGGCGTACCCGGCGCCGCTCAAATAACACGGGCGCGCACGCGCGCCCTTTTGGACTCCGGGCGATGGCGCTTGCATGTTTGAAAATCCAATCGGTGGAGAGCGCGGCAACAAATTTGCTGTCGTCCCGGCCGAGCCGTTGCGAGAGCCGGGACCCATAACCCCGGTGGTCATGATACGGAAAGACAGGGGTTATGGGTCCCCGCCTGCGCGGGGACGACAGAGGAGAGATAATCTCCGATCCGCCATCATTCCAAACCGGAGAAACCATCTCATGCCCGTCATCCAATGCGACATCCGCGAAGGCTGGAGCGACGACCAGAAACGCGCGCTCGCCAGCGGCCTTACGAAAGTAGTTGCCGAAGTCGGAAAAGTGCCGATAAAGAGCGTCCACATCGTGATCCGGGAAGCCCGCGGCCTGCATTTCATGTTCGGCGGCGAGAGCGTGCCGGAATTCAAGCCCGCCGCCGGCGGCTGAACGAGCTTTGGAACTGGCGCCATGACGTCGTCGATCGCCCGCGTTTGCCTCCGCATCCTGGCCGTCACGCTGGCGGCCGCGGCGCTGGCGGCGTGCGAAACCACCGGAACCGGCGCGCCGCGATGTCGCCGCCAAGCCGGTGGAGCTGCCGATGACGCATGCGCGCGCCGCCGAACAGTGCTGGATGTCGACCGAGAAGACCAACGCCAGCCTCTCGCTCGAAAAGCGCGCCGACCTCGTCGACAAATGCATCGAGCAGAAGATGAAGGCGGGCTCGGGTGCTAGCGAGCCGGCGCCGGCGGCGCCCGCCGAGGCCAAAAAGAAGAAGCCGGCCGCTGCCGAAGCCAAGACCAAGAAACCCGCCGCCGCCGGCGAAAAAGACAAGAAACCGGTCGACGCCGAGGTGCCCGACAAGAAGCCCTAATGCCGGCGGGACAAGCCTGTCGGCCTCCCCTTGCGGGCCGCCTGCGGCCGTATCACCATCCCGGTCCCAAGCCGATAGGAGGTCGTCATGGCTAAGGGTCAGATGCGCGTGCCGAAGGAAAAGAAGAAACCGAAGGCCGACAAGGACAAGCCCAAGCAACTGTCCGCCTACAAGCTCTCGCAAATGCAGGGCACGTCCGGCAGTCCCTACAGCACGCCGCCCGGCAAGAAGCCCTGAGCCTCAGCGCATGCCTTGGCCGGTCATGCGGTCGCCCGCCGGCAGCGCGTCGGCCGCTTTGGCCATCTCCAGGCAGGTGAGCAATTCGACATAGCTCGGGGTGCCGCCCAGCTTGGACAATGTCACGCAGTGCGTCTGTTGCGCGGGCGTGAATTGCCCCCATTGGTCATTGAGCTTGCTGCGCGCGGCGAATTCGTCGCGCTTGCAGGCATCGGTATCGCGGTTGGGCGCGACCGCGGCCGTGGCCGCGGGCTGGCACCCCCGATCGACATTGAATTCCGGCACCCGGTCGGCGGCCAGGACGATATGCGACGCGATCAGGATGATCGGTAAAAGCGCGGGCATGGTCGTTATCCCCCTGTGGTTGATCGCCTGGTCCAACGCACAAACCGAGTTCCGGGTTGCATCGCGTTGAACCTTTTCGCCCGCCCGGCCGACCTATAGCGGACAGCGACAGGGGGTTGCCGTGGCCAAGCGTTTCGTCGTCGCCTTTTTCACCTTCATCGGGCTGGTCATTCCGGCCGCTTTCGCGCTGGCTTTTGTGGCGGAGCCGGCCCGGCCCGCGCCGCTGGAACGGCCGGGCTGCGAGCGCAATTTGGCCGATGCCGCCGCCGCCGTGTCGGTTTTGCAGGCGCGCGCGAAAGCGGCGCACGGGACCGAGGCCTGCGCCGACACCAAGCTCTATTTCCTCGAAGTCGTGAAGGCGCGCGCGGTCACCGCGCTGTGCAAGAGCGGGCCGGAGCGCGAGCGCGAACTCGGCCGGCTCGATGCCGACGTCGAAACGATCAACAACGCGATCGCCGCGCGCTGCAGCTGAATGAGGCAATACAGTTATAAAATTCGGGCAGCGGATTTCATATCTTTGCCCAAGTTCCATGCGACGAATTCAACCAATGCTTAACCGGTTCGCGCCGAGCATCGTGCGCCAGAATGACCGGGACGGCAGATCGGGGGAACTTTTGGGGATGCGACCGAGCGCGATCCTTCGCGCGGCATGGGTGATCGCGGCATTGTGCGTGTGCGCCTGCGGCCGCGCAGGAAGCGGACGTCACTGACGACAGCGACGCCGCCCGCCGACACCCCCCTCACCCCCGAGGAATCCGCCGCACTCGGCCATGCGCTGCTGTTCGATCCCACGAATTTCGCGGTCAGCAAGCCGGCCAAGCCGCTGCGCCTGCCCAGCCTCAACGACCCCAACAAATTCGACGTCAGCCACAGCGGTAAACCGGACGGCTCCAGCACGCTGGTGCTGAAACAGCCGCTGGCGAGCGAGTGGGATGCCAAAGTCGGCGCCGACCTCAAACTCGCCGCGCCTGCGACGGACGGCTACCGGCCGGGCAATCCGCTGCCGGCCGCCAATGCCAACCAAGATTCCGGCGCGGCCTGGGCCTCGGTCGGCGTGCCCAATCTCGCCAGCGTCGATGCGCGCGTCGACCCCAACAGCGATCAGGGCAAGCTCGGCACCACGTTCAAGCATTCGATCCCGCTCGGCGACAAATTCTCGGTGACGCTGCAGAATTCCTATACGCTGACCGAAAACTTCAGCCCGCCCGCGGCCGGGCCGTCCGATCTGCCGCTGATGGCGGCGCCCGCCGCGACCGCCCCGCCGACCCCGCAGGTCTGGGGCAATCAGAAAGCCGTCAAATTCGACGTTCTGGCGACCGGCACCACGTTCGGCGCCGGCGTCAATACGGCCAGCAACGACCCGCTCACGCACAATACCTTCAGCGCCGAGCAGAAGCTGTACGGCCCGCTGCACGTGACCACGGCGGTGACCGATTTCGGGCAGCCGACCACCAGCAAGAGCATCAGCGCCGGTCTCAAGCTGAATTGGTAAGTCCGACCCGCGTCTACCCACGTGTGCGCCGCCCCGATGCCGCCCCCGCCGCGCCCAATGGCCGCCCTAGTTCCATGCGGCAATCCGCTTGGACGGGGGGCGTCAGCGCAACGGTTTGCGCCTGTGTAGAGGTGAAGCATGACGGCCATCAGACCCGAGCGGCTTGCTGCAGATGCGAGTGGCTCCGAGAAATCCGGTCCGGAACAATACGCTCCGAACCGCGGCGTCCCGGAAAAGCTCGGCGAGGTCGACCAGGCGGCGGCGACCGCGTTCGAGGGTGAGATCCGTGAATTCGTCCGGCGCGACGTTGCAACTCTGCGCCGGCAACGCAACGACACCGATGCGCCATCTGATCCGGCCACAGAAAACCTGAACGCGCTGATCCGGCGTGTCGCCGGCGCCTCGATGGAGGAGATCGACCGCGTCATTCTCGAGCTGCAAGGCGTGCGCGACATGTTGCGCAGCGAGGGCGAACGCGTCAGCCGCGAGCTTGCCGGCTACGCCAGCTTGAGCCACGCCTCGATGACCGCGATGAAGGTCATCGGCGACAGTCTCAAGCAATGGAAAGAGGCGCCGATCAACCACAGCCGGCGATCGGCGAGCTGACACTCTCTGTCATCGCCGGGAAATTCCGGCGATGGCAGCTTTGGGCCATGCGGACGCGAAAATTCGGTGGGTAACCCGCTTATCCGCCGTACAGAGTTGTGGATTGCCGGGACGGCGGAACCGGCAACCTCCGCGCTTCGGCGCCGGCGCCTACAGTGCCTCCGTTCGAAAGCGGCCAATGTCGCATGCGGCCGCTGCCAGTCGAGACCGCTGCGACAAGGACAGAAGCGGTCTCGTCTTCGGGCAATCCTCCCACAAACTAGACCCCGCTATGGCGGGTTCTTTTGCGAGATCGAGCGGACGGCTTTAGCTCAGTTGGCTGGGACTTTGCGCGGCAGCGGATAGTCTTCGCTCTCGTACAGCCGGCGGATGCCGTTGCCGTCGAAACGCTTTTCCTCGACCTCGAGATAGGCTCCGAGCAACAGTTCCGGCGGCAATTCCTCGATGGCGAAACGGATGGCCTCCGCCGCGGTCGGAAAACGCTTGTATCCGATCGGACGGCGCGATTTGCGGCTGCGGCTGGGAAATAACTCGGACGGGGCTCGATAATTGATCATCGACATCAGTACTAACTCCTCGCCGCCTAATATGGCCCTTTGGCAGCGAAAAATCCAGCGGCTACGGCCGCGCTCAATGCGGGGGCGGCGCGCTAAGGTAAATTCAATGCTTTGAAAAAGAACGGCCCGATGCCGCAGCACCGGGCCGTTACCACCTTGCGTTGATCCGTCTAGTCGACGAATTCCGCGACCACTTCGCTGGTGGCCGGATCGACCAGCACGACGCGGTTGTTCACCTTCATGTATCGGTAAGACCTGACCGCCGGCACTTCGACGGCGACGTCGTCCGGCACCTCATAAAGCCGCGCGCCTCGCGGCACCCGAGTACCGACGCGGTATTCGACAGCTGGCGGCGCCATTTCAACCGGCTCGCGCACAATGGTGCGATAGATCGTTCGCCGCTGCACTGGCGTGAGCTCAAGCGGGTGCGTGGTCACGATGGTCCGCGTCTCCACCGGTTCGCGCGTGATCACCGTGGTTTGCGCGCTCGCACTGCCAACGCCAGCAAGCAACGCCGCCGCGATCGCGACGTGGTGAAAATGTGTCATGGGTTTCTCCTGCCTGTTATGGCTTCGAGCATAGAAAACGCCGGTCGGCAGAATGCGTTCCGCCCGCGCATGATCCCGAAAAGTGGGAACTGGCTTTCGGAACAGTTCGTTCGCAAAGTGAAAACTCTATAGTTCCATTTCACAGCGTGTGCGGCGGCTCGTCGAGCAGCGGCAGCTTTGCGCTGAGCATCGTAATACGCCGCTGCGCTTCGGCATGCGTGAGATTGAGCTTGAACGCGTCCGGCTCGTAAGCGTCGATGGCGAGCTGCTTGAGCCGCGCCGCCTGTTCGGCGGTCATCGGCAGCACGGTGGCGGATTTTCGTCTTGCTGGTGCAGCACTGCGTTTTGCGGGCATGGCGCAATCACAATGACGAGGGCCGCGTCTTGTTCCATCAATTTCGCGCAGCGGTCAGGCAGGCCAGGATTAGGATGCCTTCACGGCAGTCAACGCCGGCCGCAGTGCCAGCGTGATCGGCAGCGTCAACAGCACCACCGCAGCCACCACTATCAACGCCGACGGCACGCCGAGCGCGTCGCCGAGCAATCCGTAGAGCGCCGGCGACACCGCGCCGGCACCGATGGTGCCAGTGTAGAAAATGCCGAAGGCGCGCTGGCGCCGCGCCGGTTCGACTAAGTTCGGCACCGAGCCGTAGAGCACCGATGAGGTGCCGTTGAGCGCGACGCCGACCAGCGGCAATAGCAGCAGCGCCGCGTCGAGCGACAGCGGCAACAGCGCGACGATGCCGAGCGCGGTCACCGCCTCGGTCAGCCACACCGTCGCCACCGCGCCAATGCGCGCGCCGATGAAGGCGCAGACCAGCTTGCCAGCCGCGCCGCCGGCAAACACCAGTGTCAGAGCAAGGCCGACGGTCGGCAGGCTGGCGCCTTTGGCGGTGAGCATGAACGGCAGAAACGTCAGGAAGGCCATGCGGGTGGCGCTGTCGATCACGCCGACCGACAGCAGCAGCGGGAAGCCGAACTGGCTCAGACGCGAGGTGGCCGCCGCGCCGTCTTCGCTTTTGCGCGGCGCCGCCGCCTCGGCCGCAAAACGCGGGATCAGCATAAAGATGACGATCGCCGCCAGCGCGCCGATGCCGCCCAGCAGCACCAGCGCCTCGCGCCACGGCAGCACCACGAACAGCAAGGACGCCGCCGCCGGCAGCGTCATCTTGCCGATGTCGCCGGCGAAATTGTAGGTGCCCAGCGCCTTCAGCGAGCGCGTACCGGCGAAAGCTTGCGCGATCAGCGATGACGCCAGCGGATGCTGCGTGCTGGCGCCGAGGCCGCCCACGAACAGCGCGGCCACCAGCGGGACGACGCCGCTACTGAAGCCGGCGAGGCAATAGCCGAATCCGGCGAGCGCGGTGCCGAGCGCCAGTACGATCGGCGCACCGAACCGTTCGGCCAGGAAACCTGCGGGAATCTGCAAGCCGGCAAGCGTGCCGGAAAACACCGTCTTCATCAGCCCGAGCGCGGCAAAGCCGAGGCCGAATTCGTGCTGCCAGATCGGCAGCATGACGTAGATCAGGTCGGTATAGCCGTCGTGCAGCGCGTGCGCGCCGCAGGCCACGCCGAGCGCGCGCCGTTCCTCGCCTTTGCTGTGCGCGCTGGCGGCCGCGGCGGTCATGGCGTTGTCCCGCGCCGCTCGACGAAGGTGGTGCTGATGAGCGAGAGCACCGGCTCGCCGTTCTGGTTGATGCCGGTCGAGCGGAACGTCATCAACCCGGAGCCCGGCCGGCTGTTGGACAGCCGTGTCTCGATTACTTCGCTCTTATACTCGATGGTGTCGCCGGCATAGACCGGCTTGAGCCATTTCAGCTCGCGGAAACCGAGCGCTGGACCGATGCCGGCGATCGGCTCGCCGCGCGCCAGCATCGCCTCGTCCATGCGGCGACGATAATCGATCATCAACCGCATCCAGGCCAGTGCGGTATGCCAGCCGGAGGCGACCAGCGCGCCGAAATGCGAGCGCGCCGCCGCTTCCTCGTCGACATGGAACAGCTGCGGATCGAAGCGCGTGGCGAAGGCCTTGATTTTGTCGGCCGTGAAGGTGTAGCGGCCGACTTCGTAGACGTCGCCGACGCGGATGTCCTCGAAGAATTTCACGGCCGCGCCTCCGGCTGGCGGCGGCCCAACATCGCGGTCGTAACCATGGTGGTCAGGCAGTTTCCGGCGGCGTCGAGCACCTCGTAGCGGAATTTCGTCAGACCCATATCCGGGCGGCTCTTGGAGGGACGGCTTTCCAGCACGGTTGCACGCACGCGGATGTGCGTGCCCGGCCGCAGCGGCTTGAGCCAGCGCAGTTCCTCGATGCCCGGCGAGCCCATCGAGCTGGAATCGAGCACGAAGCCATCGGCGATCATGCGCATCAGGAGGCAGCAGGTGTGCCAGCCCGAGGCACCCAAGCCCCCCAAAATGGTGGCGCTTGCCGCCGCCTCGTCGAGATGCATCGGCTGTGGATCAAACTCTGCGGCGAAAGCGACGATTTCCTCGCGCGTGACCAGCCGCGGGCCGTAAACGGCGACCGCGCCGGGTTTGAAGTCTTCCCAATGCAGTTTTGGCATTTCCGCTTCCTACGTCATTCCGGGACGCGAGCGAAGCTCGCGGACCCGGAATTCATACTCCCGCAGCGCCGGGGTTATGGATTCCGGGTTCGCCGCCTTGCGGCGCCCTGGAATGACAGAAGAAATATCACGTCGCAAACCTGAAATGCAGCACGTCGCCGTCGGCGACCACGTAGTCCTTGCCTTCCAGGCGCAATTTTCCGGCATCGCGCGCGCCGGCTTCGCCGCCGCCGGCGATGTAGTCGTCATAGGCGATGGTCTCGGAACGGATGAAGCCGCGCTCGAAATCGGAATGGATCACGCCGGCGGCCTGCGGCGCCTTGGTGCCTCGCGTGATGGTCCAGGCCTTGGTCTCCTTCGGCCCGACGGTGAAATAGGTCACCAGATGCAGCAACGCATAGCCGGCGCGGATCAGGCGATCGAGCCCGGTCTCCTTGAGACCGACCGCATCGAGAAATTCCGCGCGTTCGGCCGGCGGCAGCGTCGCGATCTCCGACTCGATCTTGGCCGAAATGACCACCGCGACCGCGCCCTCTTCCTTGGCCCGTTGTTCGACTTTGCGGGAGAAGTCATTACCAGTGGCGGCGGAAGCTTCCTCGACATTGCAAGCATAGAGCACCGGCGCCGAGGTGAGCAGGCCGAGTGAGTGGAACAGCTTTTCTTCCTCGGGCTTGCGCTCGACCAGGCGCGCTGGCTTGCCCTCGCGCAGCAGCACCAGCGAGCGGTTGATCAGATCGAGCATTTCCTTGGCGAGCTTGGCGTCCTCGCCGGTGCCCTTGGCTTTCTTCTCCAGCGCGTCGACGCGTTTTTCCAGGGATTCGAGATCGGCCAGCATCAGCTCGGTCTCGATGGTGTCGATGTCGGCGATCGGATTGATCTTGCCTTCCACGTGGGTGACGTCCGAATCCTCGAAGCAGCGCACCACATGCACGATGGCGTCGACCTCGCGGATGGTGGCGAGAAACTGGTTGCCGAGCCCCTCGCCTTTCGAGGCGCCGCGTACCAGCCCGGCGATATCGACGAAGGTGATGCGGGTCGGAACGATCTGCTCCGACTTGCCGAGCACCGCAAGCTTGTCGAGACGCGGATCCGGCACCGCGATCTCGCCGACATTCGGCTCGATGGTGCAGAACGGATAATTGGCCGCCTGCGCCGCCGCGGTCTGCGTGAGCGCATTGAAGAGCGTCGACTTGCCGACATTCGGCAGGCCGACGATGCCGCATTTGAATCCCATGAAATTATCCGCGTCGTTATGCTGTCATTCGGTGTCGGGCTCGTCCGCGCCGCCGAAGCCTTTGGCGGCCATGGCGAGATGCACCTTGTTCTGGAACGTCGAATCCTTGCCCTCGACCAGCAGCGCGACATTATCGGCGACGATGTCGCACAACGCCTCGACCCAGGGCCACTCGCTCTTGGTGAAATCCTGCAACACGTAAGCTTCCATCATATCCTTGTTGCCGGGATGGCCGACGCCAAGACGTACGCGGCGGTAGTCATTGCCGATATGCTCGGAGATCGAACGCAAGCCGTTGTGGCCGGCATTGCCGCCGCCGATCTTCAATCGCACTTTGCCGGGCGGCAATTCGGCCTCGTCGTGAAACACCACGATACTGCCGGCATCGAGCTTGTAGAAATGCGCGGCTTCCGCCACCGCGCGGCCCGACTCGTTCATATAGGTACCGGGCAGCAGCAGCAGAACTTTCTCAGCCCCGATCGCGCCTTCCACCGCCACGCCCTGGAATTTCCGCCGCCAGGGCGCGATGCCGTGACGCTTGGCGATCGCCTGCAGCGCCATGAAACCGATATTGTGCCGGTTGCCGGCGTAGCGTTCGCCCGGATTGCCGAGGCCGACCAATAGCAGCATGGTTTCTACCGCGTCGCCGCCTCAGCGGATCCAGCGAACGAGGAGGCGCGAGGAGCATGATTCCGAAAGGTGGGTACCGATTTTCGGATAAGATCATGCTCCAGCAAAATGCTGCGCCGCCTCACTTCTTGTCGGACTTCGCCGGCGCGGCGGCGGCCGCAGCGGCGGCGGGCGCCCCCGCGGCCGGAGCGGCACCGGGCGTTGCACCGGGCGCGGCGCCTGGCGCCGCACCGGGAGCTGCACCTTCGGCGCCGGGCACCACGCCCGCGGCAGCGGCGGCGGCCGCAGCAGCGGCAGCGGCGGCAGCCGCTTCGGCGGCGGCCTTCATTTCTTCCGCGTAGCCGGACGGCGGCACCACCGTGACCAGCGTGATGTCGCCATGGGCGATCACCCGCACGTTCGGCGGCAGCGTCACCTCGCTGAGATGCTTGGAATGGTTGATGTCGAGTTCGGAAATATCGACCTCGATCGATTCCGGAATCGTCTCGACCGGGCACATAACTTCAATCGTGTGGGTCACGATGTTGACCGCGCCGCCGCGCTTGACGCCGGGCGACTGGTCGGCATTAAGCACCTTGACCGCGACGTTGACGCGGATGACCGCGCCTTCCGACACGCGCAGAAAATCTACGTGCATCGGCAGGTCTTTCACCGGATCGAGCTGGAAGTCGCGCGGGATCACGCGGTGCTTGGTGCCGTCCACATCGATGTGGAAGAGCGTGGTGAGGAAGCGCCCGGCATAAATGCGCTTGCGCAACTCGGCATGGTCCATCAGGACCATCTGCGGGGGTTTGTTCTCACCATAGATCACGCCCGGCACATTGCCGGAGCGACGTGCAGCCCGAGCGGCCCCCTTGCCGCCTTTCGGACGCACCGTCGCCTTCAATTCCTGGACGGTCGCCATTTCGAAACCCTCATCTAAGCCAATGGAAAAGGCGGCATTTTCGGCCGCCTATGACCGCGGCAAGCCTCCAGGGGTGCCGGGGGCCGCGTGTCGCGCGGGGTTATAGCGGCGCAGGTCTGAAAGGGCAAGAAAGGCTTGAAACCGCGGAATAATCAGTCGGACGCGGCTGTGTCCGAGCCCTTCTTAGCGGCCCGGCCCGCGCCCTTGGCCTCAAGCGCCTCGATGCGCGACTTGAGCGCCTCGTTTTCCTCGCGCGCCAGGCGGGCCATTTCCTTGACCGCCTCGAATTCCTCGCGCTGGACCACGTCGAGGTCGCGCAGCATGCGTTCGGCCTGGCTGCGGAACAAAGTGTCGAATTCCTTGCGCACCCCTTGCGCGACCCCGGCGGCATCGTTCATCAGACGCGCCATCTCGTCGAAAATGCGGTTGCTGGTCTGGGTCATGCCTCGCCTCCGGAATCATCTTTACGCATGATCTTATCCGAAAACCGGTACCCATCCCGGATCAAGTCCGGGACAGGCGATTGCGGGATCATGCATGTAAGAATGGCGATGCGGTCATCCCGCTGCAAGAGGCGGCATGCTACCACTTAAGACGGACGCGCCTGAACCCGGAATTCGCAATGCCACTATTCGTCATTCCTTTTCCCGCCTTCGATCCGGTGCTGGTGCATATCGGCCCCTTCGCCATCCGCTGGTATGCGCTCGCCTATATCGTCGGCATCCTGCTCGGCTGGGTCTATGCCCGCGCCCTGATCCGCTCACCGCGACTCTGGGGCGGGTCGGCGCCGATGACCGTCGTCGATTTCGACGATTTCGTGCTGTGGGTGACGCTCGGCATCATCCTCGGCGGCCGCATTGGCTACGTGCTGTTCTATAACCTGCCGCACTTCGCCGCCCATCCGATCGAGATCCTGCAATTGTGGAACGGCGGCATGTCGTTCCACGGCGGCTTTACCGGCTGCGTGGTGGCCGTGGTGCTGTTCGCGCGCCACCGCAGCCTTTCGATCCTGTCGCTCGGCGACATCACCTGCGCGGTCGGTCCGATCGGGCTGCTGCTGGGCCGCATCGCCAATTTCATCAATGGCGAATTATGGGGCCGCCCGGCCGACGTGCCCTGGGCCATGGTGTTCCCCGGCGGCGGGGCGCTGCCGCGCCATCCAAGTCAACTTTACGAGGCGGCGCTCGAGGGCCTGGTGCTACTCGCGGTGCTTGCCGTGCTGATGCGCGCAGGCGCGCTGAAACGGCCGGGCCTGATCGTGGGCAGCTTCGCCTGCATCTACGCCGTCGCGCGCTCAGCTTGCGAATTCTTCCGCGAGCCCGATGCCCAGCTCGGCTTCCTGTGGGGCGGCGCGACCATGGGTCAACTGCTGTCGATCCCGCTGTTCCTCGCCGGCCTCGGATTTATATTTTACGCGCTGAAGCATCCGCTCCAACGAGTTCGAACGATGAGCGACATTTCGCCCCTGGAAGCCGAGATTCGCCGGCTCATCGCCGCGGCCGGGCCGATGCCGGTCAACGAATACATGACGCTATGCCTGTCCGACAGCCAGCACGGCTACTACACCACGCACGATCCGTTCGGCGCGCGCGGCGATTTCATCACCGCGCCGGAAGTGAGCCAGATGTTCGGCGAGATGATCGGGCTTTGGATGGCCGCGGCCTGGAAACAGATGGGCTCGCCGGAAAACCTGCGCATCGTCGAGCTCGGGCCCGGCCGCGGCACCATGCTGAAGGATGCGCTGCGCGCGGCCAAGGTATTGCCGAATTTCCGTGAAGCCGTGGTGATCCATCTGGTCGAAATCAGCCCGGCGCTGGAGGCGCAACAGCAGCGCACGCTGGAGCATTTGGCGACGCCGATGTTTTGGCATCCCTCGCTCGCTGACGTGCCGTCGGGCCCCGCCATCATTCTCGCCAACGAATTCTTCGACGCGCTGCCGATCCATCAGGCGGTGAAATCCGAACGCGGTTGGCACGAGCGCCAGATCGAAATCGATTCTACCGGCAAGCTCGCTTTCACGGTCGCGCCCGAGCCGATTCCGCACTTCGACAACCTGCTGCCGCCGCCCCTGCGCAGTGCGCCCGACGGCTCGATCTTCGAATGGCGCGCCGACAATGTCGCGCTGGAATTGGGCAAGCGTCTCATGCGCGACGGCGGCGCCGCGCTGGTGATCGATTACGGCCATACCCAAAGCGCCGTCGGCGACACCTTGCAGGCGGTCGGCCGCCACGCTTATGCCGATCCGCTCAGCGCGCCAGGCACCGTCGATCTCACCGCGCACGTGGACTTTCAGGCGCTGGCGAGCGCGGTGGAGGGCATGGGCGCAAATGGTTACAGGCCGATCACGCAGTCGCAGTTTCTGCGCCGTCTCGGCATCGTGACGCGCGCGACCTCGCTCAAGAGCAAGGTCCCGGACGCCGCCGCCGACATCGACGCCGCGTTGAAACGCCTAATCAGCGAGGGCGAGGCCGGCATGGGCGCGCTGTTCAAGGCCGCCGCCTTCGCGCATCCCTCGGTCGGCGTGCCGCCCGGATTCGAAGGCTAGCGCATGCTGCAGGCCCCCGCTCTGAGCTCGCTCGCTCGCATTCGCCACGCCTTCTTCACCCGCAGCGGCGGCGTCTCGCACGGCGTCTATGCCAGCCTCAATGGCGGCGTCGGCTCCAACGACGCGCCCGACAAGGTCGCCGAGAACCGCGCGCGCATGGCGGCGGCTTTGGGCGTCGCGCCCGACCGCCTGCTCACCGCCTATCAGATCCATTCGCCCAGCGTGGTGGTCGCCGACGAACCATGGACGCAAGAGAACCGCCCGCGCGCCGACGCCATCGTCACCCGTACGCCGCGGCTCGCCATCGGCGTGTCGACCGCCGACTGCGGACCGCTGCTCTTGGCCGACGCCGAGGCGGGGGTGATCGGCGCGGCGCATGCCGGCTGGCGCGGCGCGCTCACCGGCGTGGTCGAGGCGGTGGTCGCCGCCATGGAAAAGCTCGGCGCCGAGCGCTCGCGCATGGTGGCAGCGCTCGGCCCGGCGATCAGGCAGCCGAATTACGAGGTCGGGCCGGAATTCGTCGCGCGCTTCCTGGCGGCCGACGCGGACAACACGCGCTTCTTCGCGCCCTCGCAGCGCGCCGGCCATGCCATGTTCGATCTCGCCGGCTACATCGCCGACCGCGTACAACGCGCCGGCATTGTGAAATTCGAGGACCTCGCGTTGTGTACCTATGCCGAGCCCGCGCGCTTCTTCAGCTACCGCCGCACCACCAAGCAGGGCGAGCCGGATTACGGTCGGCATATCAATGCCATCGCGCTCACCGATTGATGCATTGTGTAATGAAAGGCCGCTCGTCTGGACTCAAGGGTGCCCCAGCCGTTACGCTCCAAGCAGGGCGAGTGGCTTAAAGAAAAAATGGTCACCGACAGGGGTGTCAATGCTGCAGAGTAGGAGCGGGCGCGCGTTGCGCGTCACGCGACGGGTGTTTCGGCATGTGCTGTTGGCCGCCTGTTGCGCGACGGCGCTGGCCGCATGCAATCCCGACAACCGTCCGGGCGCGTTGGCCGGCCAGCCGCGCGGCGCCACCGTAGCGTTCGAATCCATCGACGGCCTGCCGCCCGGCCAATTCCGGGAACTGGTGGAGGCGCTCAACAACGAGGCGCAGACGCGCCGGCTGGCGGTGATGTCGCGCGAAAGTCCGTCGGCCTATCGCGTGCGCGGCTATCTCGCCGCCAAGGTGGTGAAGCGGGAGATCACGATCTCATGGGTCTGGGACGTGTTCGACCGCGACGAGCATCGCGCGCTGCGCATCGCCGGTGAGGAGATCGCCAAATCGGGTCCATCGGGCCGGCATCGCGACGCCTGGTCGGCCGCCGACGACACGATGCTGCGCCGGATCGCCGGCAGCAGCATGGACCAGCTCGCCGCCTTCCTGACCTCGCCCGAGGTCGCGCCGAGCACGCCCAATACCGAGCCGCGGATGGCGCTCGCCGGCAACAGCGATTACTCGCCGGAAGCCGCCGGAATTTTCCGCATTTTCCAGGCCCATGCCGACCCGGCCCCGATCGACGCCGCTGGCGTCCCGGCGGCCACCGCCGCCGGTCCGGTCCCGCTGCCGCCGCGCCGGCCGGCGTCAGAAGCGGCCCGGGAAACGCCGACCCAGGTAGCCGCAAGTCACTGAGCCAGAGGCTCATTCACCCTGTCCAAAAGCTTGCGCACAATGTCTTGGACTCGTATTGCGAGCCCCTGCCCGCCTTGTTATGACCTGCGCGCCTGCACGCATGATCCCGAAAAGTGGGTACCGGTTTTCGGAAAAGATCATGCGTAAACGAAGTGCCGGGTAGAAGAGGATTCGTAGATGTCGGGCAAGAACGGGGCGATCAAGCTCGTCGCCGGCAACTCGAATCCAGCATTGGCGCAGGCGATCGCCGAATACCTCAAGACCCCGCTGACCAAGGCGGTGGTGCGGCGCTTCGCCGACATGGAGGTATTCGTCGAAATCCAGGAAAACGTGCGCGGCGCGGACTGTTTCGTCATCCAGTCCACCTCGTATCCCGCCAACGACCACCTGATGGAATTGCTCATCATCATGGACGCGCTGCGCCGCTCGTCGGCGCGCCGCATCACCGCGGTGATCCCCTATTACGGTTATGCCCGGCAGGACCGCAAACCGGGGCCGCGCACGCCGATCTCGGCCAAGCTGGTGGCCAATTTGATCACGCGGGCCGGCGCCGACCGGGTGATGACGCTCGACCTGCACGCCGGGCAGATCCAGGGCTTCTTCGACATCCCGACCGACAATCTCTACGCCTCGCCGGTGATGGTGCGCGACATCCGCGAGCGCTTCCAACTCGATAATGTGATGGTGGTGTCGCCCGACGTCGGCGGCGTGGTGCGCGCGCGCGGCCTGGCCAAGCGCATCAACGCGCCACTCGCCATCATCGACAAGCGGCGCGAGCGCGCCGGCGAATCCGAAGTGATGAACGTGATCGGCGACGTTGCCGGTTACACCTGCGTACTGGTGGACGACATCGTCGACAGCGGCGGCACCCTGGTGAACGCGGCCGAGGCCCTGCTCGATCAGAAGGCCAAGGCGGTCTACGCCTATATCAGCCACGGCGTGCTGTCCGGCGGCGCGGTGGCGCGCGTCGCCAAGTCGCGGCTGAAGGAACTGGTGATCACCGACTCGATTCAGCCGACCAAGGAAGTGCTCGACGCCGGCAATATCCGCGTGTTGCCGATCGCGACCTTGATCGGCGAGGCGATCGGGCGCACCGCGACCGAGGAGTCGGTGTCGAGTTTGTTCGACTGAGCACCGGCGAGAACAAAACGGAATCGATGGCCCGCGCGGATTCGGCGGGCTATTTTAAGTTTGTCGCGCGGCCGGACGCAAAACCGGTGCCCACTTTTGCTGGCCGCGCTCCTGGAGTTATCCCCAAAAAGATTTAACGTCCCGCCGATTGCCTGTGGAGATTCCATTCCGCGCGGTTGCCTATGACAGGCAAATCACGGCCCATTGGCCATCGATGATGCCTCTGGCGGGCTGAATTGCGTCGGTTATAGTCAGTTGGCCAAGTGATTCGCTTCCGCCGTCAAGGCGTCCCCGTATCCCTGCGTCACAAACCTGTCGGCTGCTGCCGTGCGCGTGGTTGCGTGCATTCCCTTTTCGATTCGGCAAAGCGGAGATGTCATGCCCCAGATCGCCTATGCGGACGAACCAGGAATCAACCCGCTCGACGTGGTGGAACGCTTGGCGGCGGTGAACGACTGGTCGTTCGAGCGCGCCACCGACGACGAGATCACCATTCTGGTCACCGGTAAGTGGACCGAATACCAAGTCTCCTACACCTGGATGGTCGACATTGAGGCGCTGCATCTGGCCTGTGCCTTCGACCTGCGGGTTCCCGAGCGCCGCCGCGCCGAAGTGCAGGCACTGGTCGCGCTGATCAACGAAAGGCTGTGGGTCGGCCATTTCGACCTCTGGCTCAACGAGGGCATTTTGATGTTCCGTCACGCGCTGGTGCTGGCGGGCGGCACGGAAGCCTCCGGCAAGCAGTGCGAGGCGCTGCTCGCCACCGCGCTCGACGCCTGCGAGCGCTATTTCACAGCTTTCCAATTCGTGGTCTGGGCCGGCAAGGGCGCACGCGAGGCGCTCGATGCCGCCATGTTCGACACCTCGGGCGAGGCGTGAGCCGCAAACCGCAACCGCTGAAATCGATAGGCAGCCTTCTCCTGGTCGGCGCCGGCAAGATGGGCTCCGCTATGCTCGACGGCTGGCTGGGGCGCGGGCTCAATCCGAGGAAAATCTCGGTAATCGAGCCGCAGCCGGGCAAGGCCGTGAAGGCGCTGACGCGGCGCGGGCTCAAGCTCAATCCGAAAGGCAAGGCCGGCGCGACGTCGGCGGTCGTGATCGCGGTGAAACCGCAGACCGCGCCCGACGCGGTGCCGCCGCTCGGCCCTTACGTCGGCAAGTCAACGCTGGTGCTCTCAATCATGGCCGGCCGCACTGTCGGCTTCTTGCAAAAATCGCTGCCGGCCGGAGCTGCGATCGTGCGCGCCATGCCGAACACGCCAGCCGCCATCGGCCGCGGCATTAGCGTCGTGGTCGCCAATGCAGAAGTCTCCGCCCGCCAGCGCAAGCTCGCCTCCGGTTTATTGGCCGCCATCGGCAAGGTCGAATGGATCGCCGACGAGACGCTGATGGACGCGGTCACCGCTTTGTCCGGCTCCGGTCCGGCCTATGTTTTCCTGCTGGCGGAGGCGATGACCAAAGCCGGCATCGCCGCCGGCCTGCCGGCGGAGCTCGCGGCACGGCTGGCGCGCGAAACCGTCGCCGGTTCCGGCGAGTTGCTGCATCGCTCGGACCTCGACGCCGCCACGTTGCGGCAGAACGTCACCTCACCCGGCGGCACCACCGCCGCCGCACTCGAAGTGCTGATGGGCCCGGCCGGCTTCGACGAACTCCTGACGAGGGCGATTGCCGCCGCCACAAGGCGGTCACGCGAACTGGCAGGTTAACCGTTGTCGTCCCCGCGAAGGCGGGGACCCATACGCTGTGCCCTATCGATAAACTGCGGAGTATGGGTCCCGGCTCTCGCTTTGCTCGGCCGGGACGACAGCGAGTTCCCTGCCCTAGAACCGGCGTCTTTGCGGGCCTAGATTAAGGGCAACCGAACAGCCCGCAGGAGGCCGCCATGGCCCGCAAGCCGAAAAAGCAACGCCGCGCGCAAGCCCAAGCCGCTCCGCGCGGCAATTCCGACCGCGACAAGGCGGTCGACGCGCTGATGGCGCTGCTCGCCGAGCATTCGTTCGAACAGATCGGGCTGGCCGAGGTGGCCGGCCGCGCCGGCTTGAAGCTCTCGGCCTTGCGCGCCGAATTTGGCTCCACGCTCGCCATCCTCGCCGCCCACGTCAAGGATATTGACCGCGCGGTGCTGGCCGACGGCAGCGGCGATATGGAAGACGAGCCGGCGCGCGAGCGCCTGTTCGACGTGCTGATGCGCCGGCTGGAAGCACTCGCCCCCTACAAGGAGGCGGTGCGCTCGCTGCTGCGTTCGGCGCGGCGCAACCCCGGCCTCGCGCTGGCGCTCAACGCCATGGCGGTGCGCTCGCAACAATGGATGCTGGAGGCCGCCGGCATCGGCGCCTCCGGGCCGAAAGGCGCGCTGCGCGCGCAAGGCGCCGCGCTGATGTTCGCGCGCGTGCTGTCGGTCTGGTTCGACGACGACGAGCCGGGCCTCGACCGCACCATGGCCGCGCTCGGCCGCGGGCTCGCCAGCGCCGAACGCTGGGCCGGATTCCTCGACGACCTGTGCTCGCTGCCGAAATGCATCGCACGCGGCCCACGCCGGCGTCGCCGCGCGCGCGACGAGGAAGAAGAAGCCGAAGCGGCCTAAACCGGCACCCGCACCGTCGCCCGCAAGCCCCCGAGCGGGCTGTCGCCGAGCGTGATGTCGCCGCCATGCGAGCGCGCGATGTCGCGCGCGATGGCGAGGCCCAAGCCGGTGCCGCCCTCGTCCTGATTGCGCGCGTCATCGAGCCGCAAGAACGGCTTGAACACTTCCTCGCGCATGTCCGGCGCAATGCCCGGCCCATCGTCGTCCACAGTCACAGTGAGATAGCGGTGATCGCGGTGGCCGGTAATGGAAATCGAGGGCGCAAAGCGCGCTGCGTTTGACACCAGATTGGCAAGGCAGCGCTTGAACGCGGCCGGCCGCACGGTGACGATCGGCGGCCCGTGAAATACTACGGCCGTCTTGTGGCCGTTGCGTTCGGCGTCGTCCTTGAGTTCCTCGAGGAAGGCCGCCATGTCGGTCGGCGCCGCGCTCTCGCCGAGATCGCCGCGCGCGAAGGCGAGATAGGCTTCCAGCATGCGCGCCATCTCGTCGACGTCCTTCTTCATCGCCTCGACTTCCGGCGTTTTTTTCTTGATCAGCGCCAGTTCGAGCTTGAAGCGCGTGAGCACGGTGCGCAGGTCGTGCGAGACGCCGGCCAGCATCGCCGTGCGCTGCTCGATCGCGCGTTCGACGCGCGTCTTCATCTCGATGAAGGCCTGCGCCGCCCGCCGCACCTCGCGCGCGCCGCGCGGACGGTAGTTCGGCACTTCGCGTCCTTTGCCAAAGCTTTCGGCGGCGTCGGCGAGCTTCAGGATCGGCTTGATCTGGTTGCGCAGGAAGATGATAGCGACGCCGATCAGCACCAGCGAGGTGCCGACCATCCAGAGCAGGAAGATTTCCGAATTCGAAGCGTAGGCCGCGCTGCGGCGCGCAAACACCCGCATCACCGTGCTCTCGAGCTGGATGCGAATCTCGACCAGCGCCGACTTGCCGACCGTGTCGATCCAATACGGTCGGCCGATCTGCTTGCGCAGTTCCTCCGACAGCGTTTGATCCAGAAGCGAAAAGAACGGTTTCGGACCCGGCGGTGGCATGTCGCTGAGGGGCAGGAAATCGACCACCAAGCCGAGCCGGTCCTGCGCGATGCGGCGGACCTGCTGCTGGTCGGCATCCTGCGGATAGCCTTTGTACACGTCGATCAGCGCGGCGATATCCTGCACCACGCCGGCGGACAGCCGTTGGGTGACGACGTTCCAGTGCCGCTCCATGAACACGAAGGCGATCACCGATTGCAGGATCACCATCGGTAGGATGATGATGAGCAGCGCGCGCGCGTAGAGGCCCTTCGGCATCACGCTGTTGAGCCAGCGGCTGAACCGCCGCCAGCCGTCAGGAATGCGGCCGAGCGCCGCATGAATTCGGCGGATCGGCGGAATTGAGTCGTACCAGTGCCAGGCTTCGCCGAGCCGCTCGAAGGCGGTGCGGATGGTGCGGATGCCGGTGTCGATGCTGGTCATGTGCTGGCCACCAGCCGGTAGCCAACGCCGCGCACGGTCTGGATAAACAGCGGATTGGCGGGATTGGTCTCGATCTTGCGGCGCAGCCGGTTGACCTGCACATCGACTGCGCGCTCGCTCACCTGGTCGCCATTGCCGGCGAGCGCCAGCCGCGACACGGTTTCGCCCGGCGTGGCGCATAAGATGCGCAGCATCTCGCGCTCGCGGTCCGTCAGCCGGATGACATCCTCGCCTTTGCGCAATTCGCCGCGCACCAGATGATAGACGAACGGCCCGAAGCGTACCGATTCCACTGGCGGCGCGGCGGCCGGCTGTGCACGCTTGAGGATATTGGCAATGCGCAACGACAATTCGCGCGGCTCGAACGGCTTCGACAGGTAATCGTCGGCGCCCATCTCGAGGCCCTTGATGCGGCTTTCGGCAGCGTCGCGCGCGGTCAGCATCAGGATCGGCACGCTCGAGGTGCCGCGCAGCGACTTGGCGAAGTCGAAACCGGACTCGCCCGGCATCATCACGTCGAGAATGAGCAGATCGAAGCTCAGGCCGTTGAGCTTGGCGCGCGCGTCGGCCGCGGTCTCGGCCGTGGTCACGCGGTAACCCTCGCCAGCGAGGAAGCGCGACAGCAGATCGCGGATGCGGCGGTCATCGTCAACCACCAGCAAATGCGGCGCATCGTCGGAAAGCATGGCGGGCAGCATCATCAGCTCCTCGCTTGCCACTTCAGCCCCGTGGCTTGGCGGCGCGCTCGGCGCGCGCGATCAGACGCAGCACGCCCTCGCGATTATCGGCGTCGATCATGGCAGTCAGGAAACGACGCGCCGCCTCGTGCGCGTTCGGACCGAGTTCGGCGAAGGCGCGGTTGATGCGTTGCGTTTGCAGGCCGGCGAGCTTGAGCGCCAGGGCTTCGCCCTTCGGCGTCACATACAGGAGACGCTGACGCCGGTCCTGCGCGCCTTCTTTCTGTACCACGTAGCCCTGATCAACCAGTTGCTTGAGCACGCGGCCGAGCGACTGCTTGGTGATGTTGAGGATCTCGAGCAGGTCGGCGACCTTCATGCCGGGATTGCGGTTAACGAAATGCAGCACCCGGTGATGGGCGCGCCCGAAGCCGAGCTTGGAAAGCACCTCGTCCGGATCGCCGACGAAATCGCGATAGGCGAAAAACAACAGCTCGATAATGTCCCAGATCGGCTCGACCGGCGCGATCGTGGCGCCCGGACGTTCGGCCAAGCCGCTGCCCGATGCGGCAATTTTAGCGCTCACATTTATGTCAGCCATGTTGACATATTTTGGTTTTATGTTACAAAAACACCGCCACAGACGAAAGGATCGTACCGAAACGGCCCTTTTTTTCCATCGCGCGTCGGCGGAACGGCAATAGGACCGCTCCGGTCCCATTCATACCGGGTGTTGTCCCCCGACGCAAAGTATTGGAATTGACGCGAAAAATGCTCCATGACCGGGGCAAGAGACAGCGGCAAAAGAGACCCACAGGGCCCGCCGCCAAGGAGGAAAGTATGGCTGCGCAATCTTATGACCGGCTCGAAGGGGTCATCTGGTACGACGGCAAGCTCGTGCCATGGCAAGACGCCAATCTGCATGTGCTCAGCCACGGCCTGCATTATGCGAGCTGCGTGTTCGAGGGCGAGCGCGCCTATGGCGGCAAGATCTTCAAGACCCGCGAGCACGCTGAGCGGCTGAAAAGGTCGGCACAGACGCTCGACTTCGAAATCCCCTATTCGGTCGACGACATCGTCGCCGCCAAGCAGCTCGTCGTCGACAAGAACGGCAAGAAGGAAGCCTATGTCCGCCCAGTCGCTTGGCGCGGCTCGGAAATGATGGGCGTCTCGGCGCAGAGCAACACCATCCATCTCGCCATCGCCAGTTGGGAATGGCCGAGCTATTTCGATCCCGAGCAGCGGCTCAAGGGCATCAAGCTCGATCTCGCCGAATATCGCCGGCCCGATCCGAAGACCGCGCCCTGCCTCGCTAAGGCCGCCGGCCTCTACATGATCTGCACCATCTCCAAGCACCGCGCCGAACGTCGCGGCTATGCCGACGCCATGATGCTCGACTGGCAAGGCCGCGTCGCTGAATGCACCGGCGCCAATATTTTCTTCGTCAAGGACGGCAAGATCCATACGCCGATCGCCGACTGTTTCCTCGACGGCATCACCCGCCAGACCGTCATCGCGCTCGCGCGCAAGCGCGGCTTCGAGGTGGTTGAGCGACGCATCATGCCGGAAGAACTGCCGAGCTTCTCCGAGTGCTTCATCACCGGCTCTGCGGCGGAAGTCACCGCGGTATCGGAAATTGGCGGCCAGTGGAATTTCAATCCGGGCGGCATCACCAAGCAGTTGATGGACGACTACACCGCCGAAGTGAATCCGAAGGGCAAGGCCGCCGCGGCGTGATCAAATCGATTTCTTGACCGCAACCGCGGCGGCTGGCTGTTCCGGTCGCAGCAGCGTGACGTAGCGCACGCGATTATGCGCCAGGAAGCGGTCCATGCGCTCGTCCAGCACGCGACGCCGGCTCTCGGAAGCGTGCCGCAGCAGTAATGTGTCGCGCGCGAAGGCGACCAAGCCGGTATGGAAATAATCCAGGTTCGGACGCCGGCTCACGAAGCCGACGATGTCGCCGTTTTCCAGTCTGGCTTTGTTCGCCAGAAGAACGGCGCTCGGGATAACGCGCATCGAAAACCGCCGCCTGGAAAGTCCCTTCTGCGAATTGACCGTCTTTTCGATGTCGACCGCGCCTTGCATGCTCAGCCAACGGCAGGTCTTGTTGTCGACGTTGCGCTGGCACCATTCGAAGAAATAGTGGTTGCGCTCGAACCAGTTCACATAGCCGTTGCGATAACGGATCGCCTGCAGCGTCGTTTCGAATTCGCCGATATCGCGCGCGCGCGCCGCGGCCAGCACCGTTTCGCAGAATGTGACGCAATCGAAGGCGTCGTCGCGCAGCACGAATTTTTCCGGCCGCCGCGGTCCGCCGATCAGCGTGTCGCTTTGATAGCGGGTGCCGCGCAGCGCGGCGGAAATGAAGTCGATGCGCTGTGAAATCGTCGCAAGCCCGCGCGTTTCGGCGATCAGGCGCGCGATGCGTTGTTCACTCGCCAGAGCCGGCCCACCGCCAAACGCCAATGCCGCGCCGCCTGCGAGAAAACGCAGGATATCCCGGCGGCTGGCGGCCTCATCGCGCATGCGATCATCTCAATCCCGCACCACCATCAGCCGGTCGGTGCCGGATTCCGCGCCCCAGACTTCGCCCGGCCGGCCGAGGATCTGGCGCACATCGGCGCGGCGCTTGTTGCTCGGGAAGCTCTCGAATTTTTCGTTCGTCGGATCAAAACGAACGATCGCGTTGTTGGTCCAATCGGTGAGCCAGACCTTGTCCTTGTCGTCGACATAAACGGCATAGCAGCCCTGCTTGCTGTTCGGCAGGCTCCACACTTTCCAGGTCTTGGCGATCGGATCGAAACGCCCGACCTCGCCGGTGTTCCAGAAGCTCACCCACAGCAGGCCCTTGGAGTCGGACCAGATGCGGCGCGGGCCGACGCCGGGCTTGGGCGGCGGCACCATCAGCGCGTCGCCGCTCACAGTGTCGATCTTCACGATATGATCGCCGGCGAGCGAGGCGTACCAGACCTCGCCGT
This sequence comes from uncultured Alphaproteobacteria bacterium, assembly GCA_963770985.1. GTDB lineage: Bacteria > Pseudomonadota > Alphaproteobacteria > Rhizobiales > Xanthobacteraceae > Pseudolabrys. The sequence continues at coordinate 42,959 of CAVYRR010000010.1, forward strand.
TCGGCGTGGTGGTGATGCCGTAGGGGCCGGGACCCTTGGGCGCCTTCCAGGCTTCGACTTTACCGGTCGCCGGATCGACGCGGCCATAGACGCCGTTCTGGCCGGTGAACCAGAGGATGCCCTTGCGGTCGAAGGTCGCGGTGTTGAGATTGGCGCCCGGGAAATTCGCCGGCAGCGGGAACAGTTTGACTGCCTTGGTGGCCGGATCGACGCGCGCGATGGCGTTCTGCCCGCCCTCGGTGACCCAGGCGGCGCGGTCGGGCCCGACGATCACGCCGTGCGGCGCAGCATTCGGCCCGAGCGGGATCTGCGTCACCTTGCCGGTCTTCGGATCGAGGACGCCGAGCGCGCCTTGGCTTTGCGCCGTGTACCAGACCCGCCCGTCCGGCGCCGGCGCCACGTCATGCGGATGCGCGCCGCGCGGCACGTCGTAATACGCTACGTCCGCCGCCGACGCCGGTTTGAGACCGACCGCAAGCATAGCCACCGCGGCGACAATCACCGGAACCATCTCAGACCCACTTCACGACTTGGCGCATGATCTTATCCGAAAACCGGTACCCACTTTTCGGGATCATGCGCTTGCCCGCTTTACTCCGCCGCTCGCCGTTTACTCCAGCGTCCGGCCGCAGCGTCATCGGTTGCCTTGGCTTGCACCCAGGTTTTCTCGCCCGCTTTCTCGATCTGCTTCCAGAACGGCGCGCGGGTCTTCAGATAATCCATCAGGAATTCGGCCGCCGCAAAGGCTGCCGCGCGATGCGACGAGGCGGTCGCCACCATCATGATGTCCTCGCCCGGCTGGATGCGCCCGTAACGATGGATGACGGTGACGCCGGTGAGCGGCCAGCGCTCCTTTGCTTCTTGCACGTGACGCTCGATCTCGGCCTCCGCCATGCCGGGATAATGCTCGAGCGTGAGCGCGGCGATCGGCTCGCCCGCCTCGACGCCGCGGCAAATACCAGTGAAGGTGACCAGCGCGCCCACGTCGGTGCGGCCGCGCGTAAGAACGGCTGCTTCCGCGGCGGCGTCGAATGGCTCGCGCTGCAGGCGCACGGTGAATGGCGCGTTCATGCCGCTAATGTAGTGCAATTCTCTTCCTTCGTCATTCCGGGACGGCCCGAAGGGCCGGGCCTGGAATCCATAGTCCCAGCGCTGCGGAGCATGGATTCCGGGTTCGCTCGCGCCCCGGAATGACAAGAAAATGAGAGGCTATCCGCCGGTCATCGGCGGGAAAAAGGCGATTTCTCGGGCCCCTGCGATCGAGGTCTGCGGCTGAACATGGCTGCGGTCGATGGCCGCGCGGATCACTTTGGGGTTGGCGAAGGCATGGGCATATTCCTCGCCGCGCGAGGCAAGCCACGCCATCAGCTCAGCCACCGTCGCCACGCCGGCGGGAACATCGATATCTTCCTCAGGGATGCCGACGCGCTCGCGCACCCAGGCAAAATAACGCAGCTTTATACTCATTCATCAATCATATAGCGCAGGCCGGCGCGCATATAGTCCCAGCCGGTATAGAGCGTCAGGATCGCCGACAGCCACAGCAGCGTAATGCCGATCTGAGTGGTCTGCGGCAAAACTTTCTCACCAGCATCGCCCGCAATCAGAAACCCGATGGCAACCAGCTGGCCCATGGTTTTCCATTTGGCGAGCCGCGTCACCGGCATGCCGACCCGCAGCTCGGCGAGAAACTCGCGCAAGCCGGAGACCAGGATTTCGCGGCACAGGATGATCACCGCGGCGAGCAGCGTCCAGCCGCGGATGGTTTCTTCGGCCGCCAGCATCAGCAGACAGGATGCCACCAGCAGCTTGTCGGCAATCGGATCAAGCATGCGGCCGAGCGAGGATTGCTGGCCCCACGTGCGGGCGAGATAGCCGTCGAGAATATCGGTCAGCCCGGCGGCAATGAAGATCGCTAGTGCCACCCAGCGCAGCCACAGCGCACCCTCGAAAATGTTTTGCCAATACAGCAGCCCCACCACCACCGGGACGGCGGCGATCCGCCCATAAGTCAAAAGGTTGGGCAGCGCGAGCGGACGCGCCGGCAACGGTCTGGAACTGAAGGCATTCATCGAACCACAAAGAACACCCGCGCCGCGGCGAGGTCAACGCCCGCGCAATCTTTATACCTCCCCCTTTAAGGGGGAGAGCCTGCCCTCGACTTGATCGGGGGTCGACCGCTGTCGCGAAGCGACGGCGGTCGGGTGGGGGTCATCAGATATCTGCAATGACCCCCCACCCCTGACCCTCCCCCCTTCAGGGGGAGGGATAAGGAGAAGGTGATTACTGGATTGGCGGCTTGGGCAGCCGGCTTTTGCCGGGCTCCATCACGAAAGTCTGATCGAGCGAATACCACTCGCCCGTCACGTCGGGAGCCGGAGCCGGCCCGTCGTGGCGGACATAATCGCCGACCAGCGCGCGCGTGACGCCGAATTGCACGTCGGTTTCCAGCCGCTCGTCGTCGTTGACGTAGATCTGCGAGATCAGCGTCTTGAAGCCGGGTTTGAAGATCAGGAAGTGCAGATGGGCGGGCCGGTAGTGATGCCGCCCGGTGGCGCGTACCAGCGCGCCGACGGGCCCGTCGATCGGGACCGGATAGCCGGCCGGCTTCACGCTGCGGAAACCGAAATGGCCTTGCGCGTCGGTCAAGAACTTGCCGCGCAGGTTCATGTCGGCCTGCTTGGGGTCCTGTTGATCGTAGAAGCCGTCCGGCGAGGAATGCCACACGTCGACCTCGGCGCCTTCGATCGGTTTGCCGTTCTGGTCGCGCAGCGTGCAATTGACGAACAGCGCCGGCCCCGGCGTGGCTGAGCGCACGATCGAACCGCCGTTTTCGGTGCGCGGCGAGTTCATGCGCCAGAACGGACCGAGCAGATTGGCCGTCGTTTCGGTCTGGCCGTTGTTGCCGTTGTTGAGCAGGCAGATCAATGTGGAGAAGCCGAGCGAGCCGGACATCAGTACCGTCTCGTTATGGGTGGCGGTGGTTTTCTGGCCGAGCGCGGTGATGAAGCCCACCGCCTTCTCGAACTCCTCCTCGGTCAGATGCACGTCGCGCGCAAAGGCATGCAGATGCTTCACCAGTGCGGCGAGAATTTCCCGCACGCGTGGATCGGCCGCGTTCTTGAACGCATCCAACACCACCGGAGTGACGTCTTCTTGTGTCTTGATCAGCATTTCCGCATTCCCGCCTATTGCGCCACATGTTCGTGGAAGAACTCATATATCTTTCGCGCGGTCTCCGCATTTATTCCGGGCACTTGGGCGAGATCGGGCAGGCTCGCGCGCTCGATCGCTTTCAGGGTGCCAAAATGGCGGAGTAATGCCCGTTTGCGGGTGGGCCCGATGCCCGGAATCTCTTGCAAGCCGGCCTCGCGGATATCCTTCTTGCGGCGCGTGCGGTGCGAGCCGATGGCGAAGCGGTGCGCCTCGTCGCGCAGCCGCTCGATGAAATAAAGCAGCGGGTCGCGCGGCGGCAGCTTGAACGGCGCGCGGCCGGGCATGAAGAAGGTCTCGCGCCCGGCGTCGCGGTCCGGCCCCTTGGCGATGGCGACCAGCGGCATGCCGGTCACACCCAACGCAGCGAGCGTCTCGGCCGCCGCCGTGAGCTGCCCCTGCCCGCCGTCGATCAGCACCAGATCGGGCCAGGGTTGCTCGTTGTCCTCATCTGGATCGCCGGTGAGCACTGCAGCGAGTGCGGTATCGGCCGTCAACCGCGGGCTCTCCTCCAGCAGCCGCTTGAATCTGCGTCGTAACACCTCGCGCAGCATGCCGTAGTCGTCGCCGGGCGTCAGATCGGCCGAGCGGATATTGAATTTGCGGTACTGGTTCTTGCGGAAGCCTTCCGGCCCGGCCACCACCATGGCGCCGACCGGATTGCTGCCGCCGATATGGCTGTTGTCGTAGACCTCGATGCGACGGGGCGCGCGCGGCAGCGCGAAGGTCTCGGTCAGAGCCTTCAGCAGCTTCTGCTGCGAGGAGGTATCGGCGAGCTTGCGCGCCAGCGCTTCGCGCGCATTGGCGAGCGCGTGCTGCACCAGTTCCTTGCGCTCGCCGCGTTGCGGTACGCCGACTTCGACCTTGCGCCCGCTCTTGGTGCTGAGCGCCGCGGCCAGCAGTGCGCGTTCCTCGAAGGCGTGCGAGACCAGCACCAGCCGTGGCGGCGGCTTGTCGTCATAGAACTGCGCCAGGAACGCAGATAACACCTCGCCGGCGCCAAGTGCGCGATCGGCCTTCGGAAAATAAGCGCGGTTGCCCCAGTTCTGCCCGGTGCGGAAGAAGAACACCTCGACGCAAGTGTAGCCGCCGGCCTGATGCACGGCGAACACGTCGGCTTCCTCCAGCGTGCGCGGATTGATGCCCTGATGCGACGTGATCGCCGACAACGCCGCTAGCCGGTCGCGATAGACCGCGGCGCGCTCGAAATCGAGCGCGGCGGAGGCGGTGTCCATTTCCGCCGCCATCTCTTTCTGCACCAGCCGGCTGCGGCCGGAGAGAAACTCGTTGGCCTCGCGCACCAGTTCGCCATAGCCGGCGAAATCGATCTCCTGCGTACAGGGTGCCGAGCAGCGCTTGATCTGATAGAGCAGGCACGGCCGCGTGCGCCCCTCGAAAAACGAATCCGAGCAGGAGCGCAGCAGGAACGCGCGCTGCAGCGCGTTGATTGTGCGATTGACCGCCCCGGCATTGGCGAACGGCCCGTAGTAGTGGCCTGCCCGCGTGCGCGCGCCGCGATGTTTCAGGATCTGAGGCGCCCAGTGGTCGGAGGTGATGAGAATGAAGGGAAACGACTTGTCGTCGCGCAGCAGCACGTTGAAGCGTGGGCGCAGCCGCTTGATCAGGTTGGCTTCCAGCAGCAGCGCTTCGGTCTCGGTCTTGGTGGTGACGAACTCCATCGTCACCGTGCCGGAGATCATGCGCACGATGCGGCTGTCGTGCCCGGTCGGCCGCGTATAGGCCGTCACGCGCTTCTTGATGTTCTTGGCCTTGCCGACATAGAGCACTTCGCCGTGCGCATCGATCATGCGGTAGACGCCGGGCCGCGAGGGCGCGTACTTGACCGCGCGCAAGATCGCGGCGCGGCCGGCCGCCAGCGTGCCGGCAGGCGCCTCGGCCGGCTCCAGTTCGGGCAGCGTGGATTCCTCGTCCTCCTCGCGCAGGACGCTGGCCGGGTCGATGTCTTTGGGCGTGCCGTTCATGGGAATTGGGGCATGTACCCATAAATTGAGGCTGGTGAACAACCGTTGGTCAATATCAGATTTATCCCTAAAAGCGGACACTCCACCGCAGTGGTAGAATGTTTGCTATGTGCCAATAGCGAACATTCGCGAATTGATCTGCGCGACGCGGAAAAACCGCCACGCGGGGGTTGCTCCTAACGGTATTTATCTCCGCGCTGAAGCAACCAGTCCATCCACAACGGCAAGCACCTTTTGCGTGCCAGCGGTCAGGGAAAACTTGTCCTGAAATACTTGATACCCATTTGCTGATAGCCGCTGCCAGAGATTGTCATCATCGTACAACCTCATGATTTGGTCCGCCATTGCATTGGGGGTATCGGCAATAAGAATGGTTTCATCGCGTCGCAATCCCGCTCCTTCGGCTGCAATAGACGTTGCGACTACTGGCACCCCATAGCTGAGACTGGTCACGATTTTCCCCTTGACCCCCGCCCCGTAGCGCAACGGGGCGATGCTCAGCCGACAAGAAGCAAACAATGGCGCAAGGTCCCTGACATAACCGCGTACTTCAATTTTGTCGGATGCCAATGCCGCGATGTCATCAGGAACCTTCGAACCGGCGATAATAAATCGGCGCGGAAATCGCCTCGACTGAAGTATCGGCCACACCTCGCTCACGAACCACCGCACAGCATCCACATTCGGTAAATGTTCGTATCCCCCGATGAATAGGAAATCGCTCCTTCCCTGCAAACTTGGAGCAGGCCCCGGCAATTGTGGAGGCGTTTCGCGAAGGATGGGAATTTGGTGCACGACGGCCGTCGGTACGAGTTTACACAACAAATGATGTTCGTAATTGCTCACGACAATCGACCCATCCGCCCGCAGAATCAAATCCAATTCGATTGCGCGCATCGCAGAAGCCGCGTCCGTCTGAGCTCGGATGCCGCTCAATCCCGCTTCGCGCTGCATCCGCAAGAAATGCAGATCAACCGCATGAAACAAAATCTTTGCGGCAGGCGCGACACGTCGCGCGAGGTTAAACACATGCATCGCGACCGGCGCACGATAGAGAAGCAATAAATCCGAGCGTGGAGCAAATGCCTTAATCACGGCCTTTATCGATGTCCACTTCGGCGCCGACAGCGTTTTCACTCCAAGATCGTTGAGTGCCTGGGTGTAGCGGCCAGCGTTGATGAGGTTGAACGGGGCGAACGTTACGTCGAACCCGGCGCGTGAGAGAATTTGCAAATACGAGGACGTGGATGCCGACCCGCTGTCTTCATCGGGTGCCGGCGTTTTGTGGTCAACGACGAGGATGCGTCCGCGCATTGAACTATAACTGGTCGATAGGGGAAAGCGCGCGATTTGCGCCGACTGCCGCGCTGACCAAGAGTGTGATGAACTTGCGCCGTCGCATGTGTCTCCTTGAGGACACGCTTTCCGAAATGCTTAAAGCTTAGCACTTTCCACCCGGCGCCGAGTGAGAATTGGCACACAACTGGCTTCAGATACCGATCAGGCCTTATGTCCGCTTTGGGTCATAAGCGGACATCCTCTGATGTCCGCTCCATGTCCGCTTTACCCCCGAAAGCGGACATTCGGCACCGCGGTGGGCCTGTCGGCTTGGGGCCGATAACCGACTTACCGCACTTCTTGACCGTCGCGTTAACGACCTCACCGCGGCTCGATCAGTTCGATCCTGTTGCCGAAAGGATCGTCGACGTGGCGCCGATCACAGCCGACAATGGGCTCATCTTCGGTCACCTTGTAGCCGGCCTGTTTCAACTTCGTCTCAAGTTCGGCCAGGCCGTCGACGATGAAGGCGGGATGCGCCTTGCGGGCCGCAATGAAATTCTTGTCGACACCGAGATGCACCGTCACCGCGCCGTTTTCGAACCAGCAGCCGCCGCGCGCGGCAAGCTGCGGCGGCTTCGTTTTTTCCGCCAAACCCAACATGCCTTGATAAAACGCGCGCGCCTCTTCCTCACGGCCTGCCGGCATCGCAATCAAAACATGGTCGATCCGGCGAACCGGCATGGCACACCTCGTCTTTGCTTCGCGCGCCATCTTAAATGACGGCTGGCAAGGATCCCTACTTAGCCGCCGCGATTTTGTTGGCGCGGATCACCTCGCCCCAGAGCTTGATCTCGCGCTTGAGCAAGACACTCGCGGCCTCCGGCGTTAGCTCTGCGGACCCGAACTCATCCATGCCGCCGTCGGCAAAGCTCTTCTGCACCTTGGGATCGGCGAGCGCCGTGCGCAGCGCGGCGTTCAGCTTGTCGACGATCGGACGCGGCGTGCCGGCCGGCGCCAGCAGCATGTGCCAGAAATCGATGTTGAGTTTCTTGTAGCCGAGCTCTCCCAGCGTCGGGAGGTCCGGCAAGCCGGCGAACCGCTTGCGGCCGATGATGGCGTAGGCTTTGAGCTTGCCGGATTTGATCAAAGGCCCCGAAACAATGGCCGATTGCGACTCCAGGTCCACCTGGCCCGACAACAGGTCGACGAGCGCCGGCCCGGCACCGCGATAGGGAACCTGGGTGGCTTTCACGCCGAACTCCTGGGCGATCAACACGCCGGCCAAATGACCATATGAGCCGACGCCGGGGTGCCCGATTTTGGTGGTGTGTCCGGGCTCTTTCATCCAGGCCAGCAGATCCTTGAAACTCTTCGGCGGCAGGCTCGCAGGCGCCGCAAGAGCCGAAGCGGCGGTGTTGATGAGGCCGATGGGGGCGAAATCCTTGACCGCATCGAACGTGAGGTTCGGATAAAGCGACATGCCGGCCGCCAGCGCCACCTGATGGATCATGAACGTATAGCCGTCGGCATCGGCACGAGCCGCGCGAGCGGCGCAGATCATGCCGCCGGCGCCGCCGACGTTTTCGATCACGATCGTCTGCCCCAGCGCTTTCTGCATGGGATCCTGGATGATGCGCGCGATCGTGTCGGTCGCGCCACCGGGCGGGAACGGCACCAGCAGAGTGATATTGCGATTGGGATAGGGCTGCGCCGAAGCGACGCCGGTTGCCAGAAGACAAGCGGCGAAAAACGCTGCCGCGAGCGCGCGTCCAAAAACCATGGTTCCTCCCTGGAGCCGCCTATCGTTTTTTGTTGTGCGGCGGCCGCTTACATGTTCGCCCGTTTTCCGGCCGTTCCGCAAGCAGGCCGCGGGCTGGACTTCCCGCGGATCTTATTGCCCCTCGGCTCAGTTCAGCCGGAGTTCCGTAATGTGACGTGGATCGGACTTCAGCTCGCCGCGCTCGACGCGCTTGACGATATCGGTCAGCGCTGCGTTGGCGCGGCAGGCGAGCCCGACCTTTTCACCCTCGCGCACAATCAGGCCGTTGAGGAATTCGATCTCGGTGCGCCGGCCCTTCTGCATGTCCTGGCCCATCGAGGGGCGCTGCTCGGATGCGGTGCGGCTTGCGTCCTTGAAACGCTGCTCGTCGCACGCACGCGCGGATTCCTCATCTCCTTCGCCGGCGCGCGCGATCGTTTCGGGAGGCAGGTGCAGAATTTCCTCCAGTTGATAGCCATGCGCTTGTCCGACGCGAACCGCTTCGCTGCCGAGACGCGTCGCGAAGCGCCGGATCGGATCATTCTTCAGCATGTCGCCGCCGCCGAGGCCGGTGCAGGCCGAGAGCCCGTTCTGCATGGCGTTGGCGACCAGCTTCGACCACCGCTCGCCCCAAAGATTGTTGGTCACTTTGGCGCTGTCGGCATAGGCGACCAGACGGCAAACCTCCTTCGCGCGTTGCGTGATGCGGCCGTGTACTTCGCCGGCGCGAAATACGGTATGCGCGCGCGCCGTGCTTGGCGGCGCCGCGGTGAACATGGCCGGGCTCCGGCAGATTGACCGTGATGCTGCTCCCGATGCAACCGAGCGTCTTGCCCCAGCCGACGATGCCGGCGATCGTTTCTTCATTCATGCAATTCTGCAGCGAGACCACGTAGCCGTCGGGCGCCAGATATTGCTGGATCAGCATCGTCGCCCAGGCCGTGTCGTACGACTTCATGCACACGAAGGCGATGTCGATCGGCTTCTCCTTGGCGAGCCGCTGCGCGTCGGTCACGTGCAGCGCCCGCACCGGCACGCTGAATTCCGGCTCCTTCATGGCGTGCGTCACACGCAGGCCGTGCTGGCGCATATGCTCGACATGCGCGGGCCACGGGTCGATGAATGTCACGTCCTCGCCGGCCTGCACCATATGGGCGCCGGCATATCCACCGACCGCACCCGCTCCGACAATGGCAATCTTGCGGCCCATTCCCTTCCTCCCGGCGTGCTTTTTTTGGTTCAGCGACCGCCCGCATCATCGGCTTTATCGCGGGCCTTACGCAAGACGGCGGCGGGGCCGGCATGGCATCGCTGCGGCTTCGGCCAAAAAAAGCGGACTTTCGGCAATGCGCCGAGCATGTCCGCTATGTGCCATAAGCAGACATTCTCTAACAGTATGTTGGGCTTGTAGTTGCTGTTGGTCACTGCCGCTTAGAAAGAACGCGATCATCCGATTTTCCGCTCGAATGTTGCTGGATTTTCAGCGTCATAAAAAAGCCCGGCAAGATGCCGGGCCTTCCTCGATCGAGCAAATCAATCAAAAAGACGGACAGCCTACTTTTGCTGCTTGTTCGGCTTGGTGGCCGGCTTATCGCCTTGAGTCTGCTGCTGCGGGGCGGGGCTGGCAACGCCCGGTGCGGGGGTCTTCGGGGCTTCATTGGAACCGACTACAGGATTGGTCATCGTAATTCCTTTTAAAAATACCAGAAAAATATTTTTCAGGTGCTTAGGACAACTGGTGCTTGTTTCTCGAATGAGAAGGGCGAGCTACCGGCTTATTTTCATTCGGCCCGCACGACAGTGCGCTGCAGCGCATATCGCCACGGGGTTTCTCTACTTTTCCGGCAGCATCACCGGCGCATAGCTTCGCGCAGTCGCGTCAAATATCGCAACTTGGATAACCGGGTAGTCTTGTTTGAGTTTCAGGCCGACCGTCATGGCTTCCTCAGATGTCTCAAATCGCGTTTTCAATTTGCCATCGACTGACAAGACATAGCCATCGACCGGCATTGCGTTCGCGCGCAGATTTGCAGGCTTTTCTATCTTGGCGCTCATGGCCATTCCTTTGTTGTGTTTTGGCTTCAACGTTGCCGAGTCAATCTGTCGCAGCGCCAGGCACACATTAGATTTTTAGAAATCGGCGGCGACGAGGCTGTAGAAGCTTTTTCGGCCGCGGCCGTAAACCTTTGCCGCGATCTCATAGATCAATTTGCGGTTGCTATCGAAGGCCCGTAGAAAACCGGGTTCGTCGGGCTCAAGGTTGGGCTGAATGTGCTTGAGCGCATCCCAAGTCACAAAAAATGAACTTTCCATCGAGCGGTCGTAGCCCCAGAAGCGTACCGAGCGCCGCGTGGCGTCGTAACTGCGGCTTAGATTAGGAAACGTCACCGCTTGATTCACGGCGACCGGCGGTCGTTGCCATGGCCAATTCATTGCGGCACCACCGGGGCACCATCGCCAATCAAGACCGGAGTTGCTTCATTAGTTCCGCCCGCGTCACGCGCATGCACGGTCTGGTCCTGATGGTCAGCAACCCACTGCTCGTTGTCCGCGAGCACAATATAGCTCTGTTCACGCCTCTTAAATTCACGCGCGCCATCGGGGCTATTCGCCGTCCTGGCCAATTCACCGTATTCGGCCGCTTTCGCACGATAGAGCTCGGGCGCGAACATTGCGGGCCTTTCTGTAAGAGAGCCTGCCTCAATTGCCAGACGCTGCAATAAGGCAAGTATGGAGCATATGGGGATGCCGCTTCACTTTAGCGAGGGGCATAGCGTCTTATTCTCCATCGCTGTCGCATAACTTCTCGACTTCGGGCGCAATTGGGCGCACCGTTTATCAAGTCGGAGCGCATCAAGGCGTTCCGTCCCAAGCAGAAAAACCGACGTTACCTCACACCTTTTCCGAGTGTCGCTCGGCGCGGTGCCGCCTTAGTGAAGGAGAATCAAATGTCAGCTTGGTTTGTGCTGCGATGACAGTCGTGGACAATGACGGCCGATTGCTAGGTCCCGCCGACGCAAAGCGCATCGACGTCAGCTCGCCTGCCGAAATGCGGCATTGGGTGCGGGAAATCGGCGGGCCCGCCGCCAAACTCAACGAAGCGGTAAAGGCGGTCGGTCCGTTGGTGTCCGACGTTCGGGACTATTTGCGGACCCGCTCACTTTACGCAATTCACCGATGACGCGCACCAAGCGCAGCACATTGACATTCAGCCGCTCCTTCACGTTAGAAGGCGGAGAGCGTTCGTTTCCGGCCGGCGCTTATGAAGTGGTGACGGATGAGGAACTGATCGAAGGACTTTCGTTTCCGGCATATCGCCGGGTCGCCAGCTGGATCCTCACGCCGGCGCAAAATTCCAGCAATCCGACTGAAATGATTACGATCGATCCAGTCGAACTTGCAACCGCGCATGCGCACGACGCGGCCTATAAGCATTAGTCAGGTGAATACACCGTGGCCAAAAGTACCAGCAAAGTGGGATAACCGATGACACTTGGGCTATGGGTCCACACCCCGTTTCCGCCTGCGTTCCTCAATCCAAGCTTGCCCACCGGTATTGATCCAATTTGACGCATCTACCTCAGACGACCCTTCAAAGATTTCCTCGGACGGGAAACCCTCAAGCGCGGCCCATACGGACCACACGGCGGCGTGAGGGGCCTTTCTGACAATTAGAATCGGATCATCGGGTTTTCTAGGAACGTTATCTAAAATATTGGTCATGCCTGAATATGGGCTCAAATATCTGCGCCGCAAGTTTAATTCGTCTGCCTTATTTCAAACTGACCCATGACCGCGCTTTGAAGCGGGTGTCCTAAGTCCGCTTTGGGTCATGAGCGGACATCGCGCCGCGTCCGTATCAAGCCCGTTTTTCTCCGATGATATGTGGCGCGCTGCCGCGCGCTATTCGGCGCTGTCGCTGTCGATGGTGCGCCAGGAAAGATGCTGGCCGCCGTCGACCGCGATCACCGTGCCGGTAACGCTTGTGGCCTGCGCAAGATAGAGCACCGCCGCCGCGATGTCCTCAGGGCTGGGCCCGCGCTGGAGCGGCACCGCCGCGGCTTGCGCGGCGAATTGCGCTTCCGACTGGCGTGGACTCGGCAGCGTCGGGCCGGGCGCGACCGCATTGACGCGCAGCTTCGGCGCCAGCGCCTGCGCCAGCGTGACGGTCGCGCTCGCAAGCGCGCTCTTGCTCAAGGTGTAGGAGAAAAAGCGCGGCGTCGGCTTGAGCACGCGCTGGTCGACGACGTTGACGATCGACGGGTCGGCGTCCGTCCGGCGCTTGCGCGGCGAAGGCCTGCGCCAGCAACACCGGCGCAGTCAGGTTGACCGCCAACGTACGCTCGAAGCGTGCGCGCTCAAGGTTGCCGATTTCGTCTTCGTCGAATTGGCTGGCATTGTTGACCAAGAGCGTAAGCGGCCCGAACGCCGCCGCCGCCGGCATGAGTTTGCGTAGCGCATCAGCATCGGCCAGATCGGCGAGCACCACGCGTGCCGTGCCGCCCGCGCCGGCGATTTCGCCCGCGAGCGTCTCGGCCTCGGCGCGCGAGCGATGGGCGTGCAGCACCACGGCATAGCCGGCTTGCGCCAGCGTCAACGCGATGGCGCGTCCGATGCGGCGCCCCGCCCCGGTGATCAGCGCCGCGCGCGGCTGTGTCTTGTCGTTCGCCATCCCGCCTCACCCATGCGGCCTGTCATACGCCAGAGCAATTGCCGCTGCCATCCGGTGCTCTGCCGTAAGAATAGCGGTGCACTGGCCGTATAAGTGACTGTTCGCCGCCCAAACGGGGCAATTCCGGGCGAAGAACAGCGCAGCTCTAACAGTTCTTTAGGGTTAACGAGGGCTGTTTACTGAAGGATTCATGACCGCTTAACTTAAAATGATCGATAAATCCTCACGAAGTCTCGAACTCCGCCAACAGCTTGGGCGCGATCGGGAAGAGTGGAGGATGCAATGAAAAAAACGACTTTCGCGGCGACCGTCGCGGTCCTGGCGCTTGCATCAGGCGCGGCCGTCGCAGCCGATTTCCCGCGCAGCTCGGCCCCCTACTACAATCCGGCGCCGTCCAGTCTCTACAACTGGGGCGGCGTCTATGCCGGCCTCAACCTCGGCTATGGGTGGGGCAAGGTGACGAATTCCGGCGCTAATCCGAGCGGGATCTTGGGCGGCGGTCAGGTCGGATACAATTGGCAGAGCGGCCCGTTCGTCTACGGCGCCGAGGCCGATCTGCAGGGCAGCAACGCCAACGATACTTTCGCGTCTTGGAAATTCTCCAATCCCTGGTTTGGAACCCTACGCGGACGCGCCGGTTACGCCTTCAACAACATCCTCGTGTACGGCACGCTCGGCCTCGCCATTGGCGAGCTGAAGGGCGAGACCGGCGGCGCCGTCGAGACCCGTACACTCGCGGGATGGACCGGCGGCGCCGGTGCCGAGGTCGGCCTGACGCCGAACTGGTCGGCGAAAGTCGAATACCTGTACATGGACCTGGCGGATCGCGGGTTCGCGATCACCGGTATGGACAACGGCTACCGCTCCAACATCGTGCGGTTTGGATTCAACTATCACTTCTGAGCTGCGTGTCGCCGTTCGCGTGGCGGAAACCCCGGGCCGCACGGCCCGGGGTTTTCTTTGTGAGGACCGCGCCGGTAGAAGTTCCATCACCGACTTAGGTCTGGCGCATGATCTATTTCAAAAACCGGTTCCCATTCCCGATCAAATCGAGGACAGGCTTTTCGGGATCATGCGTTAGGCCGCGACCTTGGTGGCCGCGAAGGCCGGGACTTGGGCAGCAAATTTGTCGTGCCAGGCCAGCAGGCGCGGATGATCTTTGCGCCAACTGCCGTCAAAACGCAGATCGCGATAGCCAAGCACGCAGGCGAGCGCGATCTGCCCGACGTCGGGCACCGGATCGAGCGCCGGCGGCGCGGCTTCCAGCGCCTCCAAGCCGCGTGCGACCTTGTCGGCCTGGCGATCGATCCAAACTTGCACGCGCTGGTCGGCCGCCCTGTAACGGCTCTCGTAGACCAGCAGCACCGAGGCATCGAGGATGCCGTCGCACAGCGCCTGCAAGCGCAACGCCGCGAAGCGCGCCTTCGGTTCGCGCGGAATGATGCGGCCGCCGCCGGCCAGATGATCCAGCACCTCCAGGATCACGCGCGAGTCGTAATAGATGGTGCCATCGTCGAGGATCAGCGCCGGAATTTTCCCGAGCGGATTTTGTAGACGGATCGAGTCGGCGGGATCGTTGAGATCGGTTTCGCGCACGTCGATCTTATCGGCAAGGCCGAGCACGGCGGCCGCGAGGCGCACCTTGCGCACGAACGGCGAGGCCGGTGTGGAGCGCAGGATCATCGGAAATAATATCCCGCCGCGACAGGCGCGGGGGACCCGCAGCTGGTGAAGATCGAAAGCAGTTTAGAGGGCGGCTGTTGCCGGCGCCACCCGTAACGCGATCAGCCGGTAACAACCAAGTTCACGGCCTTCGGGCCTTTGCCCTTCTTATCCGGTTCGACGTCGAAGCTGATCTTCTGTCCTTCATTCAGACCTTTAAGTCCAGCCGCTTCCACGGCTGTGATGTGCACGAACACATCGCGCCCGCCGTCGTCCGGCTTCACGAAGCCGTAGCCTCGCTCGCTGTTGAAGAATTTCACAACACCCGTCTGCGCCATAGGGAAAACTCCTCTCCCCGCACTGCTCCGCCGCCGGCCCCACGCTCGGCGGCTCGGCCGGACATTCACATTCGGGGAAAGCGTCGGCCGCGAACGGCCTCAGTCACTCCGCCGACCCCCCAACCAGGAGGCGGAACGTACCTGCCAATGACGGAACTACACACTAACTGCGGTCCTGTGGAAAGGGCCCACAAGGTTCATCGGGCGACCGGCGCCCCCTCGCGGATGAGCCACTCAAGCCGGAAGACGCCCTTGCCGTCGCGCCCCAGGATACCGGCCAGCGCCGGCAGCAGGACGGAAAGCTCGTTTTCCAGGGTCCAGGGCGGGTTGACCAGGATCAGGCCGCAACCATTGAGACGGGTCGGGTCGCTGGGCGGGGCGACCATCAGTTCCGCGCGCAATATTTTTCCGATTCCCAACCGGCGTATGGCTTTGGCGAAGGCATCCGGCTCGCTGCGCCCCTTGATCGGGTACCAGAGCGCATAAATTCCGGTGGCCCATTTGCGGTGCGCTGCGGCAAGCCCATGCGCCAGGCGAAAAAAATCGCCGTCCTTCTCGAACGGCGGGTCGACCAGTATCAGGCCACGGCGCTCTTTCGGCGGCACATAGGCGCCGAGCGCGGTCCAGCCGTCGATTTCAAGCGTTTTGATGCGGATGTCGCCGCGCAGATTTTGCCTGAGCGCGGCGCCCGCTTTCGGCTCGATTTCGCACGCGATCAGGCGGTCCTGCGGGCGCAGCCAAGCACGCGCAAACGCCGGCGAACCGGGATAGGTCTTAAGCCGGCCGCGCTCGTTGAGCGCAGCCACCACTTCTAGATAGGGCGCAAGCAGTGCAGCCACCGGGGTTGCCAGCGGCGTAGCCATCAGCCGCTCGATGCCCTCGTGCCATTCGCCGCCGCGGCTGGCTTCCGGGCCGGCCAGATCGTAGAGGCCGGCGCCGGCATGAGTATCGATCACACGGAACGCCGCCGGCTTGGCACGCAAATAATGCAAGATGCGGCAAAGCACCACATGCTTGAACACGTCCGCGAAATTTCCCGCATGGAAAGCGTGGCGATAGTTCACGTGTTTGCCTGAAAGCTCCGCCGATCATCGGCCGTTATTGCGCATAATTCCGAAAAGTTTGTCCTCGACTTGATCGGGGATGGGAACCGGTTTTCGGGATCATACGCGATCATTCCGGCATGCCGCGCAGGCCGAAATGGCTGCGCGGCTTGACCTGACGGACCGGGTACGCCGGATTTCGCCGCCGCGGCCGCAGCGCGGAAGCGGGTTTCCGCACGGGAACCGCGCACGCCGCGGCCTGCCGCCGCCGGCCTACCGCCCGCAGGAATAGTCGCACGGGAACAAACATCGCCGAAGCCACTCCAATCATGTGCAAAGCCGGCGGCAATATCAGGTGTTCGGGCCAGCCGAACAGCCACAACACGATATAGCCGAGCCCCGCGAACCAGACTGCAAAACCGATATAGTCCCACACACGATTCATAACAGCGCACTCCCCTGCGCTTGATCGCGCGTGTAAGATTGCGGAATTCCCTTACGAGAATCTTGCTCTAATTCTCGACGTTGCGGGGTTATCCCCACAACGCCTGTGGCCATCGTTAGTGGCGGCTTAATGCGATTGCGGACACAAGGTCCGGAATTAGCCGACCGGATTTAGTCTGCGTTCATCCACGCACCGCCGGCATCGCGATGGCGTCGCGTTTGCAGGCGCGGCGCGCAACCTCGGCGCAATCGCGGAAAGAAAAATCCTTGTTCAGGCACACGCGTACTTCGCTCAAACGCTTGCTGTCGCAGGTAACGGCAAAGGCCGCGCGCGATAAACCCGCATTGGCCTTGACGAAGGCCTCGGCCACGTCGTCCGGCTTCACCGTGATCGGCTTGTCCAGTCCGGTAAATTCCAGTGGAACTTTTACCACCGCGCGCGCTTTGCGCACGGCCTCGAAATAAGCGTGCTGCGAAAGCCCCGAGCAAGTTCCATGGCGATCCCATTCATGGAAGATCAGCCGCGGGCTCGGCATCAGGTCGAGCGCGCCGCTAACGATATTGCGGTCGAGCCGCGGCGCCGGAACTTGGCAGTACGCTGGGAACCCCTGTTCGTATTGCGGCCAAAGTCCATGCACCACAAAGGCAAACGGCCGCCCGGCGCATTGCTGGTCGGGCACCCGATCGGGCGCGCGCTCATGCGCAGCCTCGCAATAAGACGGCGACCAGGACAGCGCCAGCACATAGAAATCGAATTGGCCGGGCGCATTCTGCCGGCGGTCTTGCGCTGGCCGATCTTGCGCCAGCACGACGATGACGAAAATGAACAGGAAACTGAGGACAACGGCGGCGGTTTCCGCCGCCCGGCTGACGCGACGACGAAGCAATTCGCCAAACATGGGATGCCCCCATCACACGGACACCGGAACAAACCGGAAATTGATAATTCGCAACGGTTCCGGAAAACCGTAGCCCATGGAACGGAACAATTCAAGAACAAACTAGAACAGATGGGGATTATTTAACCGGCCCCGGCTTAGGGCTGCGCCATCTTGCAGGCCGGGTTATAGGCTCCGTTGCGGTCGAGGCCGACCACGCACCATTCGACGCCCCAGGTCATGCCGATCATGCCTGTGTCCTCGCCGATCCAGTAATTCACCCGGCGCTTAAGTCCGTCGCTGACCGTGGCGACTGCACTGCAGAAGCGGCGCGGAACAGTTCCCTCTGCCCAGGGCCGGAACGCAGTTTCGTGCACCTTCTCGAACTCGAGGATTTGTAGGTTGGAGTTCCAGTACCAGCTTTCGGTCTCCGCAAAGCGCGCAGTGATCTTACCGAGCGCGGCCTCGCAGGGCGGCAGCTGGCCATCATAGTTCGGCCCGGTCATGTAGATGCCTTTTTCCAGCCAGTTCGCCGCCTGGGCCGGCGCCAAGGTGCCTAAGCCGCCAAGCGCGACCAAAACCGCCACCGCCAGGAACCGAATGCAACGAAGCGCTTCAGCCATGACCCAACTCCCCCTGAACCGCACGTACTATATTCCACTCTCAGCGCCGCGCCAATCGCCCAGCACCGCTTGTACCAGCGCCAGCGCCGCCACCGCCGCCGTATCGGCGCGCAGGATGCGCGGCCCGAGCGCGATTCGCACGACATTCGGTCGCCGCAGCAGGGCGTCCCGCTCCTCCTCGGCGAAGCCGCCCTCCGGACCGATCAGCACGGCGAGCGGCAGATGCACCCGCGCGGCTGCGGCCAGCGCCGCCAGCGGGTCTTTCACCGCGGCGTCTTCGTCACAAAACACCAGCAGCCGATCGGCCTCGCCGACCGCCGCCTTGAATGCGACCGGATCGGCGACCTCGGGCACCGACAAAATACCGCACTGCTGGGCGGCCTCGATCACATTGGCGCGCATGCGATCGAGATTGACGCGCGCAACTTGCGTGTGCCGGGTGATCACCGGTTGCAGGCGCGAGGCGCCCATTTCCACTGCCTTCTGTACCAAATAATCGAGCCGGGCATGCTTGAGCGGGGCAAACAGGAAATGCAGGTCGGACGCGCGCGGCTGTTCCCGTAGGCGCTGACCAATAACGCCCGTCAGCGCCCGTTTGCCGGCGCCGGCGAGCCGGGCCTGCCATTCGCCGTCACGGCCATTGAACAGCAGCAGCGCGTCCCCGTGTTTGAGCCGCAATACATTGAGCAGGTGATTCGCCTGGCCGCGGTCGAATGAAACCGCATGCCCTGCCGCCAGCGGGGCATCGACATAGACGCGCGGGGTACGGAAATCGTAATGCGGCATGCGTTAATCATTACGGCTGCGATAGGGCCAGGGGCGGGTTTACGCCACACCGCAGGCCCTTGGCGAGGGGCCCCGATTGTGCCTGGATTGCCGTGATCCCGACGCATTCGGCCGGTTGGTATATCCGGTTCGTTCGCGCGCCAACCTGCTATGATGCGCCCGGGACCGGAGAGGACCAGTTCATGAACTTGCGCCGCGCATTATTGATCGCCGCGTGCCTGATGCCGGGCGCCATCGCGACGGCTGCGGCGCAAGTCCAGCCGGCCGCGCCGCAACAGGAACCCCCTTGCGTCAAGGAATTCATGAAGCTGCGCGACGATGCCGGCAAGAAGGCAGCGGCAATCCGCGCCGCTAACGAACGTAAGGCGCAGGCGAAAGAGGCTTGCGGCTTGTTCACCGTGTTCTCGGCCGCCGAGGCCAAGATGATGAAATATGCCGAGGACAATTCGGTCTGGTGCGGAATTCCCCCGCAGGTCATCACCGGCATCAAGCAGCAGCACGCCAAGACCGTCGAAATCCGCACCAAGGTCTGTCAGGCCGCGGCGGCGCCGCAACGGCCGGCCGGTCCGAGCTTGAGCGACGCGCTCACCGCTCCCGTTACCGACTCCAATAACATCAAGACCGGCCGCGGCACCTTCGACACCCTGACCGGCACGCCGCTCGGCAACAAATGAGCGACAGCACCGGACGCGTCGCCGATGCGACCGGAAACTGGGTCGACGGTTTCGCGCCCGCGTTCACCCGTCCCTATCTGCGGCTCGCCCGCCTCGACCGGCCGATCGGATCCTGGCTGCTGTTGATGCCGTGCTGGTGGTCGGTGGGCCTTGTCGGCATGCGCGTCGAGCAATTCCCCAGCCTTTGGCACATCGTGCTGTTCTTCATCGGCGCCTTTGCCATGCGCGGCGCCGGCTGCACCTGGAACGATCTGGTCGATCGCAATCTCGACGGTCTGGTCGAGCGCACCCGCTCGCGCCCGATCCCCTCCGGCCAAGTGACCGTCGCCGAGGCGACCGCCTTCATGCTGCTGCAGGCGCTGATCGGTTTTCTGGTATTGATCCAGTTCAACCGCTTCACGGTATTCACCGGCCTCGCTTCGCTGCTGGTGGTCGCAATCTACCCGTTCATGAAGCGGATCACCTATTGGCCGCAGATCGTGCTGGGGCTCGCCTTCTCCTATGGCGCGCTGATGGGCTGGCCGGCGGCGTTCGGGCGGCTCGATTGGCCGGCGATCGTGCTATATGCCGGATCGATCTCCTGGGTGATCGGTTACGACACCATCTACGCGCACCAGGACCGCGAGGACGATCTCTTGATCGGCATCAAGTCGACCGCGCTGCTGTTCGGTGAGAACACGCGGCCGATGCTGGCGGGCTTCTACGCCGGCGCGGTGGTGCTGATCGGCGCCGCCGGGCTGCTGGCCGGCGGCCGGCTCATCTTCGTGCTCGGATTGATCGGCTTTGCCGCGCATCTGGCGTGGCAGGTGATGCGTCTCGACATCAACGACTCCGCGCATTGCCTGACGCTGTTCAAATCGAATCGCGACGCCGGCCTGATCCTGTTCGCCGCCATGCTGCTGGAGGCGATGTTTTAGCGGCGGTTCGACAGAACGCGAATAAGCTCTAGAGCGAAACTCTTCAGCGTGGATCGCTGCATCGCCGGCCGGAAGCGGGGAGATCAAGCCGCGCCGGCTGTCGTAACCGCGTTTTCGGTGAAGAAGCAGAGCACGTCTTTTGCCGGTCTGGCTTGACTGAACAGATAGCCCTGCATCTCGGTGCACCCGATCGCCTGCAAAGTTTCCAATTGCTGTTGTGTTTCGACGCCTTCTGCGGTCGAAATCATATTCAGGCAATTAGCCAGGCCGGCGACGGCGTGCACGATGGCGAGCGGCTCCGCTCCATTCGCGAGATCCTTGATGAACGACCGGTCGATCTTGATCTTATCGAACGGGAAGCTGCGCAGATAACTGAGCGAGGAGTACCCGGTTCCGAAATCGTCCATCGCGATCTGCACGCCTAGTTTTCGCAACTCGTGCAGCGTCGCTAAAGTCGAGAATGTGTTCTGCATGAGCACCGATTCGGTAATTTCGAGCTGCAGCTTGCTTGCCGGCATGCCCGAATCGCTCAGCGCTTCGATGACGAATTTCACCAGATTGCGGTTGTTCAACTGAGACGGCGAAAGATTGACCGCGACCTTGACGTGATCCGGCCAATTGGCGGTTTCCCGGCAGGCGGCTTTGATAACCCATTCGCCGAGCGGAATAATAAGTCCGGTCTCTTCGGCGATCGGAATGAACTCGGCCGGTGAGATCATCCCGCGCGTGGGATGATGCCAACGCAAGAGCGCTTCGAATGCGCTGATTTCATTGGTTTGAAGCGTCACGAGCGGCTGGTAGTACAATTCGAATTCTTTGTTATGGAGCGCCTTGCGAAGGTCCATTTCCAGCTCTCGCCGGGCTTGCATACGCGTATTCATGTCCGGCTCGAAATACCTGTAGGTCCCGCGTCCGTCGGCCTTGGCGCCGTACAGCGCCATATCGGCGTTCTTCAAAAGAACGTCCGATTCCGTGCCGTCGAACGGTGCAATGGAAATGCCGATGCTGATGTCGGTGACGATTTGATGGCCTTCGACTTGGTACGGCCTGACAATCGAATCGCGGATACGGCGCGAAAGATTGGCGGCATCCGTCGCTTCCTTCATCTGCGTCATGATAATCGCGAACTCATCGCCTCCCAGACGCGCAATTGTGTCTGGTTCCCGGGTGCATCCGCGCAACCGGTCGGCAACCAGTTTCAGCAATTCATCTCCGATGGGATGCCCCAGCGTATCGTTGATGCTTTTGAATTGGTCGAGGTCCAGGCACAGCACCGCAAGATATTCGCCGCGTTTGACGCGTTTGAGCTCGTGTTGCAGACGCTCGCGCAACATGACGCGATTGGGTAGATCGGTCAGAGCATCGTGGCGCGCCATATGGGCAATCTGCTCATCCGCGCGCTGGCGCTCGGTAATGTCTTCATGCGTTGCCAGCCATCCGCCGCCGGCGATTGGCTTGCTCGCGACCGAAATAATCCGGCCGTCGTCTAACTTCATCGTGTCGCAGAAAGACTTCTCTTCCGCGATGCTTTCCATAAGCCGGGCGATATAGTCGTCGACGTCGCCAGCAAAGGTTCCAGCCTCCGCGCGGTAATTGATCAGGTCGCGTAGCGTAAGTCCGGCCTTGGAGGCCTCATGTGGCAAGCCATACATGCTGATGTAGCGCTGATTACAGATGAGTAATCGTGATTCTGAATCGAACAACACCACGCCATGCGACATATTATCTAAAATCGTGTTCAACAGCCGGTCGTTGTTTTTCCATGCAGCGTTCGGAAACGGTAAGATGCTGTTGTCGGATGACTGCGACCCCCGTGAATCCATGGCGGTGCTCCCTGTTATAGGTATTAGCGCGCCCCCATTCCTTATGGGCGATTCATTTGGAACTTTTGAACTAAGCGAGCGCTGATTGAATTAAAATCGATCGAGTTGGCTTTAAATCAAATGTAATTCGATCGCCGACTAATGGAGGGCCGGCGGCGACGCAACGTCAGTGAAACGCGGACCTGCGTTCTTCGGCCCGGATCGCTGCATCGCCGGCCGCGGCGGCGGCTGAGGGGCCGGGCGAGCCGGTGACGACGGGCGCAGCGTCGAATTCGCCGTCCGCATCGACAGCTGCCCGTTTTGCAGTCAGCGAGAATGCGCCGATCGATCCGGTCACCATCGTGTCGTTGTCGTCACTCGCGACATAACCGTCCTGGCCGGGCACCGCGACCGGCAGGGTGTTCGCCCGCGTCGGCACCGCGCCCGTATAGGCCGGCACGCCATGCTTGCTGGCATAAAGCGAGCGCGCCCTGGCCGCTGCCACTTCGCCCGGGATCGCGTCCGGCCGGCAGGGTCGGCTTCCGCTCGCGCGCCGCATCAAGTCCACGTGAATGTGGTCGTAGTGATAGACATTGTAGCCGGGCGCCAGCACGGTGCTGAAGGTCTCGCAGGCGTAAAGCTGCACGTCGTGCAGGAAGCCCTGCTCCTGCGGCGTGCCTTGCCAGCCGTTCTTGACTGTGATCTTGCGCCCATCGGCGAGCGTGAAGCCGGATATGTCGAGCGCATCGCCGAAGGCGTGCTCGGACATGCTCGAGGTTCCCGATCCGACCATCTCGCGGCACGAATAAGACCCGATCTGCCTGATCTCGGTGACCTGGCTGCCGAACCAGCGCAAGGCCGCCGGCTGCACGCCTTCGCTGACCCAGCGGTCGAGCGCGGAGACCATCGGACAGGCGAGCGTCGCGGGCGGCGTCACCGCTGCCGGCATGCGCGCGGCGCTGGCGTTCGGGCCGCGCATCGGACCGAGTGCAGGCAGCGCGCGTTGCGGCGGCGGCTGATAGACCGGCGCGTTATAGGCCGGAGCGTTGCGCAAATAAGGCGGCGCGGCGCGGCCGGGCGGAAGTACGGCGTCGTCAGGGACATCGTCGGGCGGCGCGACGCCCGGCGCATAAAGCGACGTCGGCTGGCCGGCCGGCACCTCGGACCGTGCGGGCGGATAATAGCGTTGCTCTGGCGGCGCATAGCGCGTGGGCGCAGTGGTCTCAGGCCGCTCGATCCCGGGCGGCCCCGGCACCCAGCGCATGTTTCCGTTCTGGATTGGCGCGACTTGCACTGGCGCCGGCGGTGCGTAACGCGGCTCGCTCGCCGGCCAGCGCGGCTGGTCGTAGGACCCATTCGGGATACTCGCAGGCGGACGCAATTCGTCGGCATAGCCCATGGCCGTGCCTTCGCCCAGCAACGCCACCTTGAGCGGGAAATCGGCGCCGCACATGCCCGGGCCTTCGATCGGCTGCATCTGCTCGACGCCGACGCCGACCTTGACCGCGCCCGATTTCAGGCAGGCGACCTCGGCCTCGTGCCGCCAGACCGCACGCTCGCCATGCAGGAAGCTGCGCCCGCAACCGGCGAGCGCCAGCAGCAGCACCGTGCCGGCAAGATAGGTACGGACGCCACACTTCATACCCGCGAAAATGCGAGCAGTTTCTTTAACGAGACTTCAATGCTGAGGTGACGGGAATTCGTTAAGGATAAGGAATCGTTGCCGTGACCGCTAATGACCCAGAATGGACATCACGAGGGGCTGCTCGCGCCTCGCCGCTCACGCATCTGTGGCATCGGTGCTACGAAACGCGAATGATTTAGCGGTTCGCCGAAGCTGGGGTGCCGTATCGGAGTTGGTCGTTTAAGACTTTGGAGTAGGGGCAATGACTGTCGTGATTGTTTGGGGCACGTCCGGGTAGTTCCCCGTACTTGTGAAGGCCGCTGCCGCGATGACGATCGCGAGCGCAACGGCACCAACGACAATCCAATGCGTGAATTTGATATCGTCACTTATGTTTCTGCGCCGATTAGTGTTCAGTTCGTTTTCATAGGTCATGATTGCCACCTCGGGCTGATCTAGACGAACAACGTCACAGAGCGGAAAAGGTTCCTATTGGGTGCGCTTCTACGATGGCAGCGCTGGCAAATCGCCGATTCCGCAAGGTCTCGCCTTGGTGCGGTGCTGCGGTTCGCTTGGCGGCTGCCAAGTAGAAAAACCCCGCCGTCGCCGGCGGGGTTAAGTCGGGAAGTCAGAGCCCGAAGGCTCATTCAAGATTTACGCAGACGAGACCGTCAATCGCAGACGCGAACGCGCCGCATACGCACGTTTCCATAGCCGTCTTCAATCGCTTGCCGCTCGGTATGGCATTCGCGATAGCCAGGTTGATAGCCCGACTCATAATAACCCGGGCCGCCGTAATAGCCGCGATTAACCTGCGAGCCGATGACCGCGCCGACAGCCAGGCCGCCGATGACACCGGCCGCGACCGCGCCGTCGTCGCGCGCGAAAGCAGGCTGCGACGTGGCCGTAACCGCCAATGCCAAGGCAGCTATTGCGGTCAGTGAAATAACTTTCAACATGTTTTATTCCTTCAATGTCGGAGGTTAATCGATGATCTGAACGATGCGGTGCGTGCGCGGATCGACCAGCACTGCGTGATCGTTCACGTAGGCGTAGCGGTAGCCCTGCACGTGGTATTCGGTCGGCACGTCGTAATAGGTGACGCCGCTTTCCGGCAACATGACGCCGACACGGAAGTCACTGTCATAGCGATAGGAAGGGTGCCGCTCGCGAATAACATATTCGCGAAAGCGCGGCCGATCCGCGACGCCGAGGATGCCGCCAACCGTGCCGGCAACCGCGCCGACCGTTGCGCCGATCACCGCGCCGACCGGGCCGGCGTCGTGTTCACCCTGTCGCGCGCCTTCCTGGGCGCCGCGCAGTGTGCCTTGCGCCTGCGCCGCCATTGGCAGCGCCAAAGTCGCGAGAAGCATTGCGGGTACAATAAACTTCGTTGGCAAAAATCTCTTTTGCATGATCGCTCCATATTGTCGGGGAAGCTCCAATCCATGGGAGCTTGATATATTCCAATGCGCGGGGCGGGCTTTTGTTCCATGCATAACAGGCGATCATTCGACCTTCGGCAGGCTGCGGCCGGAATCACGTCTTCGGGATTGCGTTCGGCCGGCATGATCGCCTTGATTGTCGCACTGGTTCTTTATCGGCATTTCGTCGGTGCCTGAACGACAAGCGTCAGTCCTTCTGTCCCTTAATCGTGGCCGCAATGCCCTCGACTCTTCGCGAATAAAGGCGCATGATTTTATTGATTTGACGTTCAATCGGAACGTCCCGGCGTTCGCGCCAACTTAATGAAAATTCGCGCTGCCTTGCCACCGCTCGAAAGCGGGGTGAAAGGTTCACATGTTAACTTCGACGCTGTCGAAGCAAGCACCATTCGTCGACATTCAAGACGGAATCGCGCTCGCAAATGCCATTGTCGATACCGTCCGCGATCCGCTTGTGGTGCTCGATCATGATCTCCGCGTCATCGCTGCGAGCCGCTCCTTCTACAAGACCTTTCGGCTCGTCCGTGACGAGGTCCGCGGCCACCTGCTTTATGAGATCGACGGCGGTCAATGGGACATCCCGGAGCTTCGTGAGCTGTTGGGAACGATCTCAAACGGTCAAGCAACCGTCGAAGGATATGAGGTCGACCGCAAGTTTCCGGTGATCGGTCAGCGCGTCATGCTCCTGAATGCGCGCAAGGTTTTTTATGAGAAGGGTGCCCACAGCACCGTGCTGCTGGCATTCGAGGACATTACCGATCGACGCGCCATCGAGCGGCAAGTGCAGGAGCTGCTGCGGGAAAAGGATATGCTGCTGGACGAGATGCAGCACCGCGTCGCCAACAGCCTGCAAATCATCGCCAGTATCCTCCTCATCAAAGCGCGGACTGTCCAGTCGGAGGAGACGCGATTGCAATTGGAGGATGCGCATCAGCGCGTTCTGTCGGTCGCCGCCGTCCAGCAGCATCTGCATGTCGTCGGTGGAGGCAAGCCGATCGAGATCGGCAAATACCTAACCAAACTATGCGAAACGCTGGCGCAATCAATGATCGGCGACAGCCGGCCGATCTCGCTCAAGGTCGAAGCCGATGCCGGCAACGCGATTTCGCGCGACGCCGTGAGCCTCGGACTGATTGTCACCGAATTGGTGATGAATGCATTGAAGCATGCATTCCCCGGCGAGAAGCCGGACGCGGCTATCGTCGTTTCCTACAGAGTCTCGGGAACCGACTGGAAGCTGACGGTTTCCGATAACGGCGTCGGCAAGCCGGACGTGACCGCAAGCCAGACCAAACCCGGGCTCGGCACCAGTCTCATCAAGGCGTTGACGAGGCAGCTCGATGCTCTCGTGCACACTGTCAGTGGTTCCAACGGTACGGCCGTATCCGTCACTCATGCGACATTCAAATCCAAACCAGTAAAGGCGGCCTAAGCTATGCGCGCCACAGATCCGATCGCAACGTTCCTTCTGGTTCTCGTCATCGGCGTTGTCGCCGGGATTCTCTTCGACCGGCTTGCCGGGCCGTCGTGGCTCGCCCGCCAATTTTCCGGATCGACCCGCGGCATCATCACAAGCGCACTAGTGGGTGTTGCGGGCGCGTTCGTCGGCTATCACATCGGCTTGTTGCTTGCGCTCAGCGGCGGATTGGTGACGTCGGTCATTGCGGCGGCGGTCGGCGCCGCTGTGATACTGTTTGCTTGGCGGATGGCTAAGTAATAAAACGGTCGCGGGCATTGCTGGGCGAGACTTGCTACCGCACCAATACAGGGGGGTGTCATGCTTTCAGTCTTGATTGGAGTCCTGATTATTTGCGTGGTCGGCGCGATTTGCTTTTGGGCTATCGAAAAATTCGTCAATGACAGCCGTTTGGCATCTCTTCTCAAGCTGCTCGTGGTGCTGATATGCTTGGCGTCGATCCTTCAGCGCGTGCTGCCGTTGGCGGGAATTAATTGGTTTTAGCTGCGACCCACGACGAGGCCATCGATCTCTACGTCGGCGCCGTCCGCTAAGTTCTATTTCTGCATTTGCACAAAGCCGGAATTCCGCGGCCGAATGTCCGTTAGCGGGGGAAAGCAGACATCGCTCGGAATCGTCGCCATGTCTACTTCTGACCCGAAGTGGACATCGCATAAAGGCGAATTGCCCCGCAGGCCAGATGCTGACGACGCCCGAGGGCGTCGGCAAGAATGTCATGCGGTCAGTGCAAGGGCCCGGACCAAAGTGAAATGGAAAATCGCTCCGCCTCCAATACGATTTTCCGCCCAAATTCTCCCGCCATAGGCGTTGATGATCGTGCGGGCGATGAACAAGCCTAAACCGCTACCCTGCTGTTTCATCGTCACCAATGGTTCAAAAATACTTTGCAACTTGTCTTCTGGGATTCCAACACCGGTATCCGCTGCCGATACCATCACCTCGGACTCGTCTGCCGACGATATCAGAAATGTGAGCTTTCGCCCGCCCGCACAGTCCTGCATGGCGTCCATGCCATTCAACGCCAAATTCAATATCACCTGTTGCAAGCGCACAGGATCGGCCCGGCATACGATCTTGTGTGGACCGGGATCAAAGGCAAGGACGACGCCCCGGCCTGACGCCTCCGGTTCCAGCATATCCACCGTGTCGGCGATCAACTCGTTCAAGTCGATCTCCCGAACTTCTTGATCGTCGTGTTTCAGCAGCTTGCGCAGATGCCTGATGATTTCCGTAGCGCGCTGATCGTCTCGGTGGATGTCTGCGAGAATCTCCTGGACCTGTTTAATGTCAGGAACGTTCGCGGCCAACAGCATTTCCGCCGCTTCCGTGTTGCTCATTATTGCGGTGAGAGGCTGATTGAGTTCGTGCGCTATGGATGCCGACATCGCGCTTGCGGTCAAGGCAAGATTCAACTGGGTCACTTGCATCAGACTTCGCTGACCCTCAAATTCAGCGACCCTCCGGCGACGATGCTCGATGATGAGCCAAGCGATCAAAGCGCTTTGAAAAATGATAACGATCGCAATCGTGACGATTTGCCAACGATACTGCTCCCACGCGGTGAATTGACGAAAACGAATTTCGCTGCCCGGGGGTAGATTGGATTCATTAACTCCCCAACGTTTCAACTGCCGCCAATCGAAGATTGGTTTCAGAGCATCTGAACTCGTTATAGGAATTTGCGAGGCATCTTCACCGTTAAAAAGTCGCAATACCAGATTAGCCGCTTCTTCACCGATCAGCGTCGACACGACAACAAAACCGCCCGCGCCCCCGTGACCGAGCCGATTGTCCACATCGATTACAATGGGCCGATTGGCGGCGTCTGCAATGATCTCAAGCGCCTCATTTGGTAAGTACTGGTTGCCCGCAACGTCGGTCGTCCATGTTGTATAGACGATTACTGCGCTGTGAGGCAGCATAGCCACACGCTTTTTCACCTCGTTGATCGGCAGTCCCGTTAGATCATTGACCGTTACATCGGCCGTCGCCTTTGACATATCCGCAACGAAGTGGCTTCGAAAAGGTTGGACCTCTAATGGATCGCCTACGAAAACGACTTGATTAATATCTGGGACCAATGCGCGGGCGGCAGCCATAGTGCTCGATAAGGAAAACCGAAGAAACCTGCCGGTGACATTTGGAGCAGGCATCAACGACCGAGCACGATCCTCATCAACTGCGGCAAAAACAATTGGGCCACTAGTCCACCTTTGATACGTCCTTAATTGCAACGCGAATTTAAGTGACTCCGTTCCGTTGGCGACAATTACTCCGATTGGGATATTGAGATATTTCTCACTGATGTAATTAAACAGTGTTTTTTCGTATTGCAGGCCGCGAAATTGGTTGAGGCCCAAATTCTCAGTGTAGATGATGAGCGGCTGAGACGATTTAGCCTTGAGTTTTGACCGTAACGAAGCGGAAATATCTTCATATCCCTGAATACCAGGACCAGAGTCGTTAAAAATCAGCACCGATTGCGGCATAGGCTCCGCCGCAATGCCAATCGGAAACGCCAGGCTCGCGAAGAGCCAAGTCCCGACTAAAACGCGTATGCCCCAGCTCATCATATTTGGAACGCAGTTGTTCTAAAAAGAACACCTCCCGCCAAATGCCCAACTCACCTTCCAAACTAAGCCATTGAAATTGGGTGGCTATTGAACAGCTGCGCATCGGGGCAGCCTAGTTTCTTGATTTGCGTTGCCACCGCGACGCTAGTTTGGCGTAGGTACAACTAATGTCGAGTTATATGTCCGTTACCGCTGTCTAGGTCAGCGGCGAACGAGACGCGCCAGTTTAAATTTAAATGTATTGGCTTAGTAAATTCCGTGCCCAAAAATGATGGGCAAGCGCGGCGGCAACGGCTGCGATCGCCACGTCTGCGTGTAGCTTAAGCTTTGCTGCGGATCGTTTCTGTCTTCCTCGCTCGCCGAATATATTTGCCGAGGCAATTTGTGCAGTTGTAATGCATGGCGGATGTTAGTCCGTTTCGCGCTAGCGGTGTCGACCGGTCGTTCCAAGAGTTCTTTACCCGGAGTTGCTGGGTAAATCGGGCTTAATGACCCCAGCGCGATACCTGGTGAATCCTGAGCTGCCTTTAGGCGCTCAATGTTCCACCGAGGCGTCTCTGTGGAAGGGGCCCGCGCGATCGCCGCGAAGCCCACAAAAATCTCGCCAATAGTCATTGCGGAAACGAGCATCACAGCGGGAAGGATAACCGCGATACCCATGAAATATTTGAATAGAGCAGCCATAAGCGTCTGCCCAAGAAAGAACTACGTGAACGTATCGGGTGATTCTGTAGCATGAAAAATCTGAGTGGTTTATCTGCCCTAACGTACAATGGTGCCCCAACGTCCAATGGGCCTCTGCACCTGCGGCATTTCGATCAGGCCAATGCTGCCGTATAGCCCTTTGGTACAATGCATCTAGGTACAATCGAAACCCACACATCAAGGGGCTAATGGGTAATGGCATTGGAGGATGCCATGAACTGGTCGATGTTGACGGTAGACCGCGTCACCCACCTGAAGATTGTGGTCGTCGGCCTTTCCGCCGCGCTGCTGATCTCGGTGATCGCCATCGCCGCACAGCAGCTCAATCTCGGCACCGATATCATGGCCGAGTTGGGACCCACCGTAATCAAGGCCGGTGCACCCGTGGTCTTCACTGACCGCAGCGGTTCAATTGTCCGCTAGAACTCGGCGTAAAAAAGCGTACGACTAAGGACACGCCCTAGTTCGCCGGCTTGATCCCCAGAACCTTGCCGATCTCCGCCACGGTGGCGCGCTGGTCGTCGAGCGCGGCTTTGAATTCGGCGGGCGATCCCGGATTGACGACCTGCCCGGTGGCGCTGAGCCGCGCTATGACCTCCGGTTCGGCCGCGATGGCGCGAATATCCGCCGCGATACGGTCGATCGCCGCCTTCGGCATGTCGCGCGGCCCGAGCAGGCCGACCAGGCCGTCGAACTCCAGCGATTTGTAGCCCGCCTCCCGGCCGGTCGGAATGTCCGGCAGCGCCGCCGCGTGCTGCAGGTTGGTCAAGGCGATCGCTTTCACTTTTCCGGCCAGGATCCGCGGCCGCATGATCGCATAGGCGCCGACAAAGGCCTGGATGCGCCCCTCGGACAGATCGTTGATGGCCGTCACCGGGTCCTTGTACGGCACCTTGGCCATTTCCAGCTTCTCGGTTTTCAGGAAGGCCGCCCACATCAGATCGTTGGCGCCCGTTACCGATGCATAGTTCAGCTTGCCTGGCGTCGCTTTGATCTTGGCGGCTAATTCCTTGACCGTGCCCACGCCCAGATCGGTCGGCACGCCGAGCGCGATCAGCGTATTGGTCACGCGCGCGATCGGCACCAGGTCCTTGATGTCGTAGGGCAGCTTCTCGTGCAGCAGCGGATGCGCGGTGAAGGTGGAGGCCGGCGCGAACAGCAGTACGTGATCGTCCTTCGCGCCGATCACCGCGGTGATCGCGATAAAGGCGTCGCCGCCCGGCTTGTTCTCGACCACCACCGGCTGGCCCCACTTGGCCGACAGCTTGTCGGCGAATACGCGCGCGGTGATGTCGACGCCGGAGCCGGGGCCGAGCGGAATGATGAACCTGACTGGCCGCTGCGGCCACGTTTGCGCGGACGATGGCGCGGCGGTCGATACCAGCGCGGCGAAGCCGCCAATAATCAGGGTGAGGATCAAACGCCATGGGCTGCGCATGGATTTTTCCTGTGATGATACCGATGACGAATTCATGAACGGCTACGCACGATGTTTATCGAGTGGAACCGCAACGCGCAACGCAATGCATATTTGCGCGAATGGTATTCGAGTGGGCGGATCGTGGGCTGCTTCCCTCCACTTGTCATGGAATTTTCGGAAATTCACAGCTGACGGGAATTATTGCACTGCTACATTGCGTCGCACAACGATCTATTGTGGCGTACGATCAAGCGGTTGCTGCCGCCATTCCCGCCGCGCATGACATGTCATGCAAATTTTGCTTCCCCGGCGCGTAAGCCGTTTCGGAGCACCTAGGTTTTCTGCTAGCCTTGTCCTCACATCAACAAGGGAGGCACTGCCGTGGACCTTGCCTTGCGACTGAATGTGCTCGCTGTATGCGCCGTGTTCGCTTTCGTCGGCGCGATCTTGCTGGGGGCATTTTGAGTTCAAGCGGCCGACGACGACGCCAAACCAATAATTAAGGGCGTGAAGCCCGGGCGACCAATACGACACCGGAGAGCACCCTCTCCGGTGTTTTGTTTTAATTATATCTGTCGTCCCGGCCGAGCGAAGCGAGGGCCGGGACCCATACTCCGCAGCCTATCAGTGAGACTGGGAGTATGGGTCCCCGCTTTCGCGGGGACGACAATGAAGAGCTACGCCGCCACGATGCTGGGCGCAGCGGGCCGATCGTAATTGAGGATCGGCGCCAGCCACTTCTCGGCCTCCGCCACGCTCCAGCCTTTGCGCTTGGCGTAATCCTCGACCTGGTCGCGCTCGATCTTGCCGACGCCGAAATAGTGGCTCTGCGGATGGCTGAAATAGAGCCCGCACACGGCGGCGCCCGGCCACATGGCGAAGCTCTCGGTCAATTTCACGCCGATGCGCTCGGCTTGCAGCAGGCGGAACAGCGTGCCCTTCTCGGTATGGTCGGGTTGCGCCGGATAACCCGGCGCCGGGCGGATGCCGCGGTATTTCTCGGCGATCAACTCATCGCCCGAGAGCATCTCATCGGCTGCGTAGCCCCAGAATTCCTGGCGCACGCGCTGGTGCAGTCGTTCGGCAAAGGCTTCGGCCAGACGGTCGGCCAGCGCCTTGACCAAAATGGCGGAATAGTCGTCGTTCGCCCGCTTGAAGCGCTCGGCGACGTCGTCCTCGCCGATGCCGGCGGTGACGGTGAAGGCGCCGATGTAATCGTTGAGCCCGCCGGCGCGCGGCGCCAGAAAATCGCTGAGCGCCTCGTTGAAGCGGCCCTCGCGCTTGGACAGCTGTTGACGAAGTGTATGCAGCGTCGCGATCGGCGCCGCACGCGCCTCGTCGGCGTAAACGAAAATGTCGTCGCCCTGCGCATTGGCCGGCCAGAAGCCGAACGCGGCGCTGGCCGTGAACCAGCGCTCGGCCACGATCTTGTCGAGCATGGCGCGGGCGTCCTCGTAGAGCGAGCGCGCCACGCGGCCGAATTTTTCGTCGTCGAGAATGGCGGGAAATTTCCCCTTCAGTTCCCAGGTCGAGAAAAACGGCGTCCAGTCGATGTAATCGACCAGTTCCGCGATCCGATAATCGGTGAGCGTGCGGGTGCCGAGGAAGGTGGGCTTCGGCGGCACATAAGAGCCCGACCAGTCGAGCTTGGGCGCATTGCCGCGCGCGGCGGCAAGCGGCAGGCGCACTTTGTCGGCCTGCGCGCGCGCGTGCGCGGCGGCGAGCTTGCTATATTCGCCGCGCAGCTCCGCGACATAGGCGCCCTTGGCCTCGCCCGACATCAGCGCCTGCGCCACGCCGACCGCGCGGCTGGCGTCGTTCACATAGACCGTCTGTCCGCGCTTGTAGTTCGGATGGATTTTCACCGCCGTGTGCACGCGGCTGGTGGTGGCGCCGCCGATCAGCAGCGGCAGCTCGAAGCCCTGCCGCTCCATCTCGGCCGCCACGTGGCACATCTCGTCGAGCGAGGGCGTGATCAGGCCGGACAGGCCGATGATGTCGGCCTTCTCATTGCGCGCGGTTTCCAGAATCTTCGCCGCCGGCACCATGACGCCAAGATCGACCACCTCGTAATTGTTGCAGGCGAGCACGACGCCGACGATGTTCTTGCCGATGTCGTGCACGTCACCCTTCACGGTCGCCATCACGATCTTGCCGTTGGACGAGTTCTGGGTGATGCCGCGCTCCTTTTTCTCCTGCTCCATGTAGGGCATCAGATAGGCGACCGCCTGCTTCATCACGCGCGCCGATTTCACCACCTGCGGCAGGAACATTTTGCCGGAGCCGAACAGGTCGCCGACGATGTTCATGCCGTCCATCAGCGGGCCTTCGATCACGTCGAGCGGGCGCTTGGATTCCTTGCGCGCTTCCTCCACGTCGGGCTCGATGAAATCGGTGATGCCGTGCACCAGCGCGTGCGCCAGCCGCTTCTCTACCGGCCGCTCGCGCCAGGCTAGGTCGACTTGCTTCGCCTCTTGCCCGGCACCGCGGAATTTATCGGCCAGTGCCAGCAGCCGCTCGGAGGCGTCCGTCCGCCGGTTGAGCACCACGTCCTCGCAGGCCTCGCGCAATTCCGGATCGAGGTCGTCGTAGACCGCGATCTGCCCGGCATTGACGATGCCTAGATCCATGCCGGCCTTGATGGCGTGGAACAGGAACACCGAATGCATGGCTTCGCGCACGCGCTCGTTGCCGCGGAACGAAAATGAGAGATTGGATACGCCGCCGGAAACGTGCACGTGCGGAAGGTTTTGCCGGATCCAGCGCGCCGCCTCGATGAAGGCGACGCCGTAGCCGTTGTGCTCCTCCATGCCGGTGGCGACGGCGAAGATGTTCGGGTCGAAGATGATGTCCTCGGGCGGGAAGCCAACTTGATTCACCAGAATGTCGTAGGCGCGCCGGCAAATCTTGGTCTTTCTTTCCAAGGTATCGGCTTGGCCCTTTTCGTCGAACGCCATCACCACCACCGCGGCGCCGTAGCGGCGCACGATCCTGGCGTGCTCGATGAAGGCCGCCTCGCCCTCCTTCATCGAGATCGAGTTCACCACCGGCTTGCCCTGCAGGCATTTCAGCCCGGCCTCGATCACCGAGAATTTCGATGAATCGACCATCACCGGCACGCGCGCGATGTCGGGCTCGGCGGCGATCAAATTGAGGAAGGTGACCATCGCCTGCTCTGAGTTCGAGCAGCCCCTCGTCCATGTTGACGTCGATCACCTGCGCGCCGTTCTCCACCTGCTCGCGCGCGATCGACAGCGCGCTGGCATAGTCGCCGGCGGTGATCAGCTTGCGGAACTTGGCCGAGCCGGTGACGTTGGTACGCTCGCCGACGTTCACGAACGGAATTTCCGGCGTCAGCGCAAAGGCTTCCAGCCCTGACAGCCGCAATTGCCGCGGCACGTCCGGAATCTGGCGCGGCGCCTTGCCGGCCACCGCCTTGGCAATGGCCGCGATGTGCTCGGGCGTGGTGCCGCAACAGCCGCCGACCACGTTGACCAGCCCGGCCTGCGCGAATTCGCCGAGCAGCTCGGCCATATAGTCCGGGCTCTCGTCGTAATAGCCGAACTCGTTCGGCAGGCCGGCATTGGGATAGGCGCACACGAAAGTATCGGCGAGGCGGCCGAGCTCGGCGATATGGGCGCGCATTTCGCGCGCGCCGAGCGCGCAGTTGAGTCCGATGGTGACCGGATTGGCGTGGCGCACCGAATTCCAGAACGCCGCCGGCGTCTGCCCCGACAGCAGCCGCCCCGAGCGGTCGGTGATGGTGCCGGAGATCATCACCGGCAAGTCCAATCCATGCGCGTCGCAGGCTTCGGCGATCGCGTAGATCGCCGCCTTGGCGTTGAGCGTGTCGAAAATAGTCTCGATCAGCAGCAAATCTGCGCCGCCGTCGATCAGGCCCTTGATCTGCTCGCCGTAAGCCTCGCGCAATTGGTCGAAGGTGATGGCGCGGAAGCCGGGATTGCTTACGTCCGGCGAAATCGACGCCGTACGGTTGGTCGGCCCGAGCGCGCCGGCCACAAAGCGGCGGCGGCCATCTTCTTTCTCCGCTGTGCTGGCCGCCTCGCGCGCCAGCGTGGCGCCGGCATGGTTGAGCTCGTAGGCGATGCCCTCCATGCCGTAATCGGCCTGCGCGATCTTGGTGGAGGAGAAGGTGTTGGTGGAAACGATGTCGGCGCCGGCGCGGAAATAAGCCAGATGGATGTCGCGCACCGCCTGCGGCCGGCTCAAATTGAGCAGGTCATTATTGCCGCGCACCTCGCGGTTCCAGGCGTCGAAACGGGCGCCGCGATAGCCCTCCTCGTCCAGCTTAAGCGCCTGGATCATGGTGCCCATGGCGCCGTCGAGCACCAGGATGCGCTGACGCAACAGCTCGGCGAACTCTTTACGCACGTCACTCATTACGCAGCTTCCTGGTTCACCGGCCTTAGGCCGAGCAGATGGCAGATCGCGTAGACCAGGTCGGCGCGATTCATGGTGTAGAAGTGGAATGTCGTCACGCCGCGGTCGACCAGATCGAGCACCTGCTCGGCGGCGACCGCGGCGGCGATCAGCTTGCGCGTCGCCGCGTCGTTATCGAGCCCGTGGAAACGCTCGGCCAGCCAAGCCGGCACCGAAGCGCCGGCGCGCGCGGCGAAATTGGTCGCCGCCTTGAAATTCTGCACCGGCAGGATGCCCGGCACGATCGGAATATCGATGCCGCGCGCGCGCACGCGATCGAGATAGCGGAAGTAGAGATCGTTCTCGAAGAAGAATTGCGTGATGGCGCGCGAGGCCCCGGCGTCGACTTTGGCCTTGAGCATGTCGATGTCGGCGTCCACGGTCGGCGAGTTCGGGATGCTTCTCCGGATAGGCCGACACCGAGATTTCGAAATCGCTATTGATGCGCTTGATGCCGGCCACCAGATCGGCGGCATTGCTGTAGCCGCCCGGATGCGGCGTGTATTTGGTGCCCGCCCCGCCGATGGAATCGCCGCGCAACGCCACGATATGGCGCACGCCGGCGTCGTGATAATTGCGCACGATGGCGTCGATTTCCGCGCGCGTGGCAGCCACACAGGTCAGATGCGCGGCTGGGATCAGCGGAGTTTCCGCCAGGATGCGCTTGACCGTCGCATGCGTGCGTTCGCGCGTTGAGCCGGCGGCGCCATAGGTCACCGAGACGAAATTCGGCGCCAGCGGGGCCAGCCGCTCGATCGACTCCCATAAAATCTTGTCCATCTCCTCGCTGTTGGGCGGGAAGAATTCGAACGAGACGCCGATGCGGCGGCCCTCGCCACGGGCGAAGCGGCTGGCGCGGTCGTTCATCACGCCACCTCCCGCCGCGAAGGCTGCGCCATCAGCGCGCGGACGTCGCGCGCGAGCCACAGTGACACCGCGATCTTGCCGTCGGAGCCGGGCTCCGGCGCAAGGCTCTTGTGCAGCACCGGCTCAAGCCCGGATGCCGTCATCCATTGCGTCACCGTCTCCGGAGCGAAGCCGAGCCGGCGATGCGCGAACTGCTCGCGCAGGAATTCCTGCTCGTGCGGCGCAAAGTCGACGACCAGCAATCGCCCGCCCGGGCGGAGCACCCTGGCCGCCTCTTTGATCGCGCGCGCGCCGTCGTCGAGGAAGTGCAGCACCTGATGCACGATGACGACATCGAAGCTGTCGTTGGCGAGCGGCATGTCGTAGATGTCACCCTGCCGCACGCTGCAATGCTTGAGGCCCGCGCGCTCCAGCCGGTCGCGCGCCAACAGCAGCATGTCGAGCGACAGATCGAGGCCGAGCCCGCGCTCGATTTCATGGCCGAACAGTTCGAGCATGCGCCCGGTGCCGGTGCCGAGATCCAACAGCGAGCGGAACGGCTTATCGGCGAGCGCTGAGCGGATCGCCTCCTCGACCGCCGCGTCGGCCACGTGCAGCTTGCGGATGCGGTCCCATTCGGCGGCGTGCGCGCGGAAATACGCCTGCGCGGCGGCGGCGCGCGCCTGCCGCACCGAAGCGAGCCGCGCGCGGTCGCGGCCGATGGTCTGATCGGCCGGATCGAGCCGCTCGAGCAGCGCGCGCGCCAGCTCGGCGCCGCCGCCGCGCTCGGCCAGGCGGAAGAAGGCCCAGGTGCCCTCGCGGAAGCGCTCGACCAGGCCAGCCTCGGCCAACAGCTTGAGATGGCGCGAGATGCGCGGCTGCGACTGGCGCAGAATGTCGGTCAAATCGGAGACGGTCAGCTCAGCCTCGGCCAGCAGCGCCAGCACGCGCAGGCGCGTTTCCTCGCCCGCGGCCTTGAGGGCGGCGTTGAGGGCGTCGAAACCGAGCCGGATGCTGCTGCTCATTCGGGCCTAACGATGGACACTATGGGCCTGTTCCCACTATATAAAGATATCTTTATACGTTGAAACGACCACCGGCAAGCCCGTCAGCTCAGGCATTTATCGGACTGGTTAGGAAATCCTACCAATGGCAGCGTTATCCAGTCGGGTGAGAGGAAGGAACGGCCATGACCAGCAAGGATTTCGGCGTGCGCGACGGCGAGGTGGCGATTGAGCTGCCGGAGAATTTCGACGCCAGCCTCTATTACATCGGCCGCATCCGCACGCCTTGGAAAGATCGCAAGGACTGCCCGAAGAACGCCCGCGAATCCAACGCGGTCTGCACCGTCGAGCTCGATCCGCGCTGGCAGCAGGGGCTCAAGGACACCGAAACCTGCAGCCATTTGGTGCTGCTCTACTGGATGAACCATTCGCAGCGCGACCTGGTGCTGCAGGCGCCCGCCCATTACGGCACGCAGCACGGCACCTTCGCGCTGCGCTCGCCGGCGCGCCCCAACCCGATCGCCATGAGCGTGGTGAAGCTGCTCGGCATCGACGGCAACAGGCTCTCGGTGGTCGGGCTCGATTGCCTGGACGGCACCCCGCTGCTCGACATCAAGCCCTATTACGCCTCCACCGACAGCGTGCCCGAGGCCGTGGTGGGCTGGCGCAAAGCCAAGGATTAGCGGTTGAAAACGCCCCTAACGCGCAGGGGACCGGCTGGTTCCCCCTGCTGCCATGCATTTGAGCCGGCCGCGAACCGGAACCATTGAACCTCCCCGGTGCTTGCCCCGACGAATGATGGATCAAGCAATTCCATCGGGGAGGCTGCGATGTCCGTAAAGTTTTATTCAATCGGTTCGCTGATCGCGCTGATCGCCGCGTCGCCGCATTGTCGTGCGGGCCCGCGCAAGCCGAGCCGCTGTTCGCCTTTCTCAACGCCCCCACGCAGAACCAGATGGCGTTGCAATATGCGCCCACTGAGCAAACCGAGCCGGACGCAAATGCACCGCTCGATCCGCGCCTGCAACGGCAGATCGTAAACTACGCCAGCAACGAGGCACCCGGCACCGTTATCATCGATACCCCGCACACCGTCCTCTATTTCGTGCTCGGTAACGGCAAGGCGATTCGCTACGGCATCGGCGTCGGCCGCGAAGGTTTCACCTGGGCCGGTGTCAAGCAGGTCGCGCGCAAGGCCGAGTGGCCGGATTGGATCCCGCCGCAGGAGATGATCGCGCGCCAGCCTTATCTGCCGCGCTTTGTAGCCGGCGGCCCGGGCAATCCGCTCGGCGCGCGCGCCATGTATCTCGGCGGCACCGTGTACCGCATCCACGGCACCAACGACCCGACCACGATCGGCAAACACGTGTCGAGCGGCTGCATCCGCCTCACCAACGACGACGTGTCCGATCTCTACAATCGCGTGCAGGTCGGCGCCAAGGTCATCGTGCTGCCGCAGAGCGCGCCGGCGCAGACCGCGCAGCAGGCCCCCGCGCATACGGCGCGCACATCCTGGAACGTCAGCCGCCCCACCAGCCTTTATTAGCCACCGCTTCCTCGCAAACCTCCCCTGCCTTGGCCCGGCCCTCGCGCCGGGTCTTTTTTGGCTGGCCGCAGCGTGCAACTTACGTGAGGATGGAATGCATCGTATTGGCGGCGGGCACGAGCCAAGGAGATAAGATGGTGCAGAAACCGCTCAACGTCGCGATCGTCGGCGGCGGCATCGGCGGCTTGTTCGCGGCCAACGCATTGCTCGCCCACGGGCTCGGCGTGTCGGTCTATGAGCAGGCCCCTGCCCTCGGCGAAGTCGGGGCCGGTGTGTTCCTGACACCGAACAGCGTGCGCCATTTGCAGCGGGTCGGACTGGGACCGGCGGTGGAGAAGTGGGGCGCCCTGGTCGGCGCCCGTTCGCAATATTTCCGTCACGACGGGAGCGCCATCGCCCCGGTGCAGGTGACGGACTCCGCGGGCTGGAACGCGACCTTCGGAATGCACCGCGCCGACTTCGTCGATTTCCTGGCCAAGGCATTGCCCGCCGGCGTGGTCCACACCGGTCACCGCGGCATCGCCTTCGAGCAACTCGGCGACGGGACCAAAGTGTCGTTCGCGAATGGAGCGGCCGCGGAAGCCGACATTGTCGTCGCTGCCGACGGCATCCATTCCGAGCTGCGGCCTTATGTGTTCCCGCCCTCGCGTCCGGTCTTCCACGGCTCCGTCGCCTATCGCGGCCTGCTGGCGCGCGAGCGCATTCCGGACTGGCCGACCGACGCCTGGTTGATGTGGCTCGGCAAAGGCAAACACTTCCTCACTTTTCCGGTGCGCGCCGGACAGCTCATCAATTACGTGGGCTTCGTGCCGGCGGACGAGGAGATGAAGGAATCGTGGTCGGCGCCGGGCGACGCGCACGTACTTCGTCGCGAGTTCGCCGGCTGGGACCCGCGCATCGAGCGACTGTTGAGCCAAGTGCAAACGACCTTCCGCTGGGCTCTCTATGACCGCGAGCCGCTGCCGACCTGGACCAAGGGAAGGCTGACGCTGCTCGGCGATGCCGCGCATCCGATGCTGCCCCATCTCGGACAGGGCGCCAACCAGTCGATCGAAGATGGCATGGCGCTGGCGACCATCCTGGCGCGCGCGGACCGGGCGACGGCGCCCGCGGCGCTGCTCGCTTACGATCGCCTCCGCCGCGAACGCGTCGCGACTGTCCAGCGCGGCGCGCGCGAGAACGGCCTGCGCTACGACTCCGCTTACGCCGACTTGGGCGTCCGCGACGCCGAGATCGCCGCCCACGCCGCGTTCCGCAAGCGGCTCTACGACCACGACGTCGTCCCGGAAGCCCAAGCCGCGGCGACAGCGCTGGCATAATTGCTTCCTCCGCTTTGAACGTTATACCTTGCTCCCGTTCTGAAGGAGCAAGGCGATGCGAATAGCGGCAATGGCGGCGGGCGCGGTCGGCGGCTATTTCGGCGGACGCATGCAGGCTGCGGGCCACGACGTGTTCTTCATCGCGCGCGGCGCCAACCTCGCGGCGATCAAGAGCAACGGCCTCAAGATCGAGAGCGTGCACGGCGACCTGCAGCTCCCGAAAGTCAACGCCACCGACGACCCCAGAAACGTCGGCCCGGTCGACATCGTGCTGTTCGCGGTCAAGCTGTGGGATACCGAAACCGCCGCCGTGGCGACGCGCCCGCTGGTCGGCCCCTTAACCCGTGTCATTACCTTGCAGAACGGCGTCGACAGCGTCGAACGCGTGGCGCCGATCCTGGGCGCCGAGCAAACCATCGGCGGCGCTGCCTATATCGCCAGCGTGATGGCCTCGCCCGGCGTCATCAAACACACCAGCAGTTTCGCCACCGTGCGCTTCGGCCGCGCCGACAAGCGGCCCGACGCCACACTGCAAGCCTTTGCCGATGCCGGCAAGGCGGCCAAGCTCGACATCGATCTCTCCGCCGATATCGAGCGCGAGCGCTGGCAGAAATTCATTTTCCTCACCGCCATGGCCGGCGCGACCGCGAGCTTGCGTTCGCCGATCGGGGCGATCCGCGCCGACCCCGAGTTGCGCGGCTTCTTTCGCGCGCTGATGGAGGAGGCTTTCGCCGTCGGCAAAGCAAAAGGCGTCGCGCTCGCACCCGATTTTGTCGAAGAGCGCATGGACTTCATGATGAACAAGGTCGAAGCCGGCATGAAGGCTTCGATGGCGCACGATCTCGAGCGCGGCAATCGCCTGGAACTCGACTGGCTCGCCGGCAAGGTGCGCGAACTCGGCCGCCAATATAAAATCCCGACGCCGGCAAGCGACACGGTCTACACCGTGCTCAAGTTGCACCGCTTAGGCTCGCGGCCCTAGCGCCGCCCGGCGGGGACAGCGGTCGCCGCGCCTCCATCGCGCCGATCAGCCGGCTGCTTGCAACCGGAAGGCAGGAGAGGCCGACACCAGGCAACCCAGCCCTGCGGCCAGGGGTTGAAGACCGACTTATACAGACCGTTAAACGCCGAAATGCCGGCCCGGCATGGCGTCTGGTAAGTTCGTGAAAATGCCCGACAGCACGTATAGGCAAACTATGGTAGTGGCCGTCGTCGATCGCCAAGGAACCGATCAAGAACGGCGCGATTGACGCATTGTATGGATTTGGCACGCCACAACCTTCGTGCGACAAGCAACCACCGTGGATCGGCCAAAGACCGCGAACCGGCCTGTCTTAATCCCCAATTGCGCCCGAGAGGGATAGAAAAGAGACCCGCACTAGATTAAAGGTATTTGACGGAAGCGCCGCCGTTTGGTGGGGTTAATCAAACAAGAAAAACGACCTTGGAGGATATGCCTTGTTCGGCACGCTTGTGAAAAAGCGCGATTTCTACGCTGGCGGGATCATGACCCTGCTCGGCGCGGCAGTCACACTCGATTCGATGACCTATTCCCTCGGCACGCTCACCCATATGGG
The DNA here is from genome assembly GCA_963770985.1 of uncultured Alphaproteobacteria bacterium. Classification (GTDB taxonomy): domain Bacteria; phylum Pseudomonadota; class Alphaproteobacteria; order Rhizobiales; family Xanthobacteraceae; genus Pseudolabrys. Next base: position 85,009 of record CAVYRR010000010.1, read on the forward strand.
GCCGGGCATGTTCCCGCTGATGCTCGGGGTTACGCTCACTTTTGTCGGTGTGCTGATTTTGGGCACTGCGATGGTCACCCCGCTCAGTGACGATGAAAATATTCTGCCGAAAGATCGGGAATGGTACGCGTGGGGCTGCATCCTCGCCGGGCCGGTCGCGTTCATCATCCTCGGCGAATTTTTCGGTCTGGTGCCCGCGACCTTCGCCTGCGTGTTTATCCCGGCGATCGGGGACCGCACCGCGACCTGGAAAGGTTCAGCCATCCTCGCCGCAGGCGTGACGGTCGTCGGCACGCTGCTGTTCACCTACGTCCTGAAGATTCCTTTCCCCATGTTCAGGTTTGGTCACTGATGTTTGCCACCGCCCTGCAAGATCTCTGGTACGGCTTCGGCGTCGCACTCGAGCCGCACAACGTGATGTGGTGTTTCATCGGCGTGTTCGTCGGCAACATGGTCGGCGTGCTGCCTGGCATGGGCCCGCTCGCCACCATCTCGATCCTGCTGCCGCTCACCTTCGGCATCAAGCCGGTCGGCGCCATCCTGATGCTGGCCGGCGTTTTCTACGGCGCGCAATACGGCGGCGCAATCTGCTCGATCCTGCTCAATCTGCCATGCCATCCGCCGCACGCGGTCACCTGTCTCGACGGCTTCCCGCTCACCAAGAAAGGCAGAGGCGGCGCAGCGCTCGGCATCACCGTCTTCTCGTCGTTCGTCGGCGCCTCGTGGGGCATCACCGAGATGATCTTCCTGTCGCCGATCCTGGTGGTGGTGGCGCTTAAATTCGGTCCGGCCGAAATATGTTCGCTGATGCTGCTCGGCCTGTTGGCCGGATCGACGCTGGCGCGCGGTTCGCCGCTCAAGGGCGTCGCCATGACCATCTGCGGCCTGCTGATCGGCATCGTCGGCAGCGACATCGAAACCGGAACGCCGCGATTCACCTTCGGCATCCCCAATTTGTTCGACGGCGTGGAAATCGTCGCGTTGGCGCTCGGCCTGTTCGGCATCGCCGAGTTCATGAAGAGCGTCAATCAGCTCTCCGATGTCGACACCAAATATACCAACGTCACGCTCAAGGATCTGCGGCCGACCCGCGAGGAGTTCCGCCGTTCGATCCCGGCCATGTTCCGCGGCACGCTGATCGGCAGCCTGTGCGCGCTGATCCCCGGCACCGGCCCGACCATCGCCTCGTTCATCTCCTACGCCACCGAAAAGAAGATTTCGAAGACGCCGGAGAAATTCGGCACCGGCATGATCGAAGGCGTCGCCTGCCCGGAAGCCTCGACCCATTCCTCGGTGCAGGGCGACTTCATCCCGACCATGAGCCTCGGCATCCCGGGCGACGCGGTGATGGCGCTCATCCTCGGCGCCCTGATGATTCAAGGCATCGTGCCCGGCCCGCAGCTCATCAGCGAGCACCCGGATATCTTCTGGGGCCTGATCGCGAGCTTCTGGATCGGCAACATCATCCTGGTGGTGCTCAACGTGCCGATGATCGGCCTGTGGGTGAAGCTGCTGACGATCCCGTACAAGTACCTCTATCCGAGCGCGATGTTCTTCGTGGCCATCGGCGTCTACAGCACCAACAACGATATGTTCCAGGTCGGCGAGGTCGTCATCATCGGCATCATCGGCTATATTCTGCTGCTGCTCGATTTCCATCCGGCGCCGATCCTGCTCGGCTTCGTGCTGGGGCCGCGCTTCGAGGAAAATTTCCGCCGCGCCATGCTGATTTCGCGCGGCGACATCCTGGTGTTCGTCAAACACCCGATCAGCGGCTTCTTCATCTTCTTGTGCGCGCTGCTGATCGTCATGCAGATCTACGTACGGCTGCGCGCGCCGAAGGCACTGCCGACCGAAATGGCGTTGCCAACCGACCACCACCACCAAAAGGCCGCCGAAGCCGCCGAGTGACGCGCTAAGGCAAAATGTACGGGCCCAGATACCCGTAGGCGAACAGCGCGCCCAAAAGCGCGATGACGATCGTGGATATGTGTTTGCCGACGCGATCGGCCCGTGCCTGCGCCTTGTCGTCCACCATCATGGCCGTTGCCCGGAGCCGAGGCCGTTCAGGTCATGCGCCGCGGCCAAAAATGGCCGCCCGCGAGCGGTGCGGCCAAGGGTTTCAGCTTGGGTCTATGCCACCCGTTCCAGAGGGGAAAAGGGTGGCGAGGGCCAGTCTGACCTGGCGCCGCGGGGCCCGCTTTCAGCGGAATTATTGATTCATATTAATGAACGAGGTTACGCTAGCTGCTGGTTCTTGGTCATGGGCGCGCCGGGCTCACGCAATGCTTTGGATCAGCATCCGTTCGTCGTGCGGCTGTTGCAGCTTGTCGATTTGAAGGCCGCCGACCTCAAAGACCTCGACGACATCATCGACGGCGAATTGGTGATCCGTAAGCGGCGCGACCTGATCGCCGACGGCTACGAATACCGCAAACTCTGCTTCGTGAAGGACGGCTATGCCGTGCGCTACAAGCTCCTGCGCAACGGCAAGCGGCAAATTCTCAACGTTATCCTGCCGGGCGACATCGTCGGCCTGCCCGGCAGCTTCTACGAGCGCGCGGTCTATTCGGTCACCGCCATCACCGATCTGCGCATGAACGTGTGCTCGCTCGATGCGTACGTCCAGCTTTGCTACCGGCACCCGCAATACGGCCTGGCGCTGAGCTGGATGGCCGTGCAGGAGGCTACCACCTACGCCGAGCACGTCATCGACGTCGGCCGCCGCACGCCGGTTGAGCGGCTGTCGCATTTTTTGCTCGAGCTGCACGCCCGCCTCCAGGCGGTCGGGCGCGCCGAGACGACGCGCTTCACGCTGCCGTTTTCGCAGGAGGTGATCGCCGACGTGCTCGGCCTCAGCGTGCCCCATCTCAACCGCATGATGCAGCAGTTGCGTGCGGAAAAACTGATCGCCGACAGCGAGCGCGTGGTCGAATTCCTCGACGCCGACACGATGCAATCGCTCGCGCATTACCAGCCGCAGGCGCTGACGCCGATTCCGCCGCCGGCGCAGTGAGCCCGGTTCCTTGCTGCTATGCACTCCGTCGCATTGACACCCCCATCCGCGTGCCTACATTACCTATTGTTCCGAGGGGTGCCCGGATGGGCTGAGAAAAACCCTTAGAACCTGATCCGGGTCATGCCGGCGAAGGGACAGGACCGTTTCCATGGAGCGATCGCACGGCATTGCGAGACTGATCGGCCCGGTATTGTGCGCGGTCGGCATCGGCATGTTGACCAACCAGGCCACCTACCGCGAGATGGCCCGACAGTTCCTGACCGGTTATCCGTTCATCTATTTTTCCGGAATTCTGGCGCTGGTCGCCGGCCTCGCCATCCTCAATGTGCATCACGCCTGGACGCGCGACTGGCGCAGCCTGATCACCGCCATCGGCTGGCTCATGACGCTGGTCGGCGCGTACCGCATCATCGGGCCGCAGTTCGTCAACTTCGTCGGCACGGCGACGGTAGCGCATGCCGGCTTCTTCACCGGCGCCGGCATCGTACTGCTCGCGCTCGGCGGCTTCCTCACCTTCAAAGGCTATGCGGCGTGAGCGCCGCAATGAACCAATCGGAGACAAGACCATGAACAAGCCCGTCACCTCTGCCGATCTGGTCACCCCGAAAGTCACGACGGGTTCACTGCCCGCTTCGCGCAAGGTCTATGCGCGGCCGGAGGCTGCGCCCGAGCTGCGCGTGCCGGTGCGCGAGATCGCGCTGAGCGAAGGTTCCGGCGAGCCGCCGCTGCCGGTCTACGACACCACCGGACCCTATACCGATCCGGACGTGACGATCGACGTGGAGAAGGGCCTCGCCCGCACCCGCATCGAATGGGTGAAGGCGCGCGGCGGCGTCGAGCAGTACGAAGGCCGGCCGATCCAGCCGGTCGACAACGGCAATGTCAGCGGCAAGCATCTGGCGCGCAATTTCCCCAACACGCCGAAGCCCTATCGCGCGCTCGACGGCAAGCCGGTCACGCAATATGAATTCGCCAAGGCCGGCGTCATTACCAAGGAAATGATCTACTGCGCGACGCGCGAAAATCTCGGCCGCAAGAAGATGCTCGACCGCGCGCAAGCCGCGCTGGCCGACGGCGAGCAGTTCGGCGGCGCGCTGCCCTGCGTTCGTCACGCCGGAATTCGTGCGCGCTGAGATCGCGCGCGGCCGCGCCATCATCCCGGCCAACATCAACCACGCCGAACTCGAGCCGATGATCATCGGCCGCAATTTCCTGGTGAAGATCAACGCCAATATCGGCAACTCCGCCGTCACCTCCTCGGTGGAAGAAGAAGTCGAGAAGATGGTGTGGGCGATCCGCTGGGGCGCCGACACGGTGATGGACCTGTCCACCGGCCGCAACATCCACAACACGCGCGAATGGATCCTGCGCAATTCGCCCGTCCCCATTGGAACTGTGCCGATCTACCAGGCGCTGGAGAAGGTCGACGGCGATCCGGTCAAGCTCGACTGGGAATGCTACAAGGACACGCTGATCGAGCAGTGCGAACAGGGCGTCGACTATTTCACCATCCACGCCGGCGTGCGGCTGGCCTACGTGCCGCTCACCGCCAATCGCGTCACCGGCATCGTCTCGCGCGGCGGCTCGATCATGGCCAAGTGGTGCCTGTCGCGCCACAAGGAGTCGTTCCTGTACGAGCGCTTCGACGAGATCTGCGACATCATGCGCAAATACGACGTGTCGTTCTCGCTCGGCGACGGCTTGCGGCCCGGCTCGCAGGCCGACGCCAACGACCGCGCGCAATTCGCCGAGCTGGAGACGCTGGGCGAACTGACGCAGATCGCCTGGAAGAAAGGCTGCCAGGTCATGATCGAAGGCCCCGGCCACGTGCCGATGCACAAGATCAAGATCAACATGGACAAGCAGCTGAAAGAATGCGGCGAGGCGCCGTTCTACACGCTCGGGCCGCTCACCACCGACATCGCGCCGGGCTACGACCACATCACCTCGGGCATCGGCGCCGCCATGATCGGCTGGTTCGGCTGCGCCATGCTCTGCTACGTGACGCCGAAGGAGCATCTCGGCCTGCCCGACCGCGACGACGTCAAGGACGGCGTCATCACCTACAAGATCGCGGCGCACGCCGCCGACTTGGCCAAGGGCCACCCGGCGGCGCAACTGCGCGACGACGCGCTGTCGCGCGCGCGCTTCGACTTCCGCTGGCAGGACCAGTTCAACTTGGGGCTCGATCCGGAGACCGCGCGCGAATTCCACGACGAGACGCTGCCGAAGGACGCGCACAAGGTGGCGCATTTCTGCTCGATGTGCGGGCCGAAGTTCTGCTCGATGAAGATCACGCAGGACGTGCGCGATTATGCGGCGGGGTTGAACGATCCCGGCACGCTCACCGCCGAGCACGGCATGAAGCTGATGAGCGAGAAGTTCAAGTCGATGGGCGAGCAGGTTTATGTCGATGCGGAGAAGGTGAAGGAGAGCAACAAGGCGCTATAACTCAATCCGTCCTCATCCTGAGATTTGTAGGGCGGGTTAGCCCAAGGCGTAACCCGCCATATCGCGTAAGAATAGGTTGGCGGATTACGCTTCGCTAATCCGCCCTACGAGCTAGACCACAGCCACGATCACGTGTGCTTGAATTTTGGCAGCAACCTCGCTGCGGCCGTGTTTGTCTGCAATAACGGATGCGGCGTAGTCGGTTGCAGCTTGCAGTTTTCCCGCGTCTCTGGCCTCGATCTCGTTGCGAAGAACAGTTCCCTGACAATAGGCAACGGCCGGAATGCGCGGCGAGGACGCGCGGCTTTGTTCGGCTCTCGTCTCGATCACCACACCGGAGAAACCTGCCTCCTCCAGCTCGCTACGGATCAGGGCCTTATCGTGGTAGCCGTGCGGCGTGCGGGCCATAAAACGCGGCGGATCGTTCGGAAATATCCTTGCGAGAGCATTCGTCACATCATCCGCAAATACATTCTCCTCGATGCGATCCCATACGTTGAATAAAAAATGGCCTCCGGGCTTCAGGACCCGCTTTGCTTCGCGGTAGGCCGATATGCGGTCGGGAAAGAACATCGCGCCGAACTGACAACAAACGAGATCGAAGGCCGCATTTTCAAACGGTAGCGCCAGAGCATCCGCTTGGCGCCATGTGATCCGAGTGTCGGGAGCTTGTCGCGAAGCGGCGTAGTCGAGCATCGGCTGGTTGAGGTCGGTTACGATATAGCTTGCGCCGGGGGACAGTTTTGGCGCCAAGGCGCGGGTGACAACCCCGCTGCCCGCGGCGGTTTCCAAAACGGCGGTTGGCGACAAGGACGCCGCGCGTCGTGCAAGATCGGCGGCGTACGGCTCGAAAATCAACGGCACCATATAGCGGTCGTAGTTTTCCGGAATCGAGCCGGCGAACAGCTTGTCAGCTTCCAACATTGCTATCACCCGCCGTCAGTTTGATGGCTCGCGAGACTAGCAAATAATTGTCCGCTTTGGGTCGTTTTCGACCGAGAGGCGTCCAGCAGCATATGCGGCTATGTCGGCTGTAGCTCCGCGACAGCGGAAGCAAGCAAGCGTAGCCCGGATGGCCTCGCCTATCCCTGACGCTTCAACGCGCAAAACAGTTTTCCTTACGCTCAACCACTTACTTTCTTTCATCATTGAAATTGGTCCAAGTACTCCGCCGACACATAATCCTTTATGTCGATCGTCAGCTCACGCTTCAAGAAACGGCGAATAAATTTCATCGCCTTTTCAATATGAAACGTGGCATCGTCGGCGCTAGGATTTGCATATTTATGCTGAATGCTATTGCGCTCCTCATGCAATAGCTCCAAATCTGGCTTTTCAGGGATTTTTATGTTTAGAGCCGTGAGGATGTCGTAAGCACCAAAAATTGTAATTGTCTCTTTTGGATTCTTATAAATTGACTTTCCGCTTGCGCGTACGCACTCTTTCAATATTAGTTCCACCGCTTGATCAACATGTAGAAGTGCGAACTTCATATCTGTGGACGTATCGCTACGGAAGAAATGCCATAAGCCATGATTGAGTACTTCAAAAGCCGACCGCAACAACGGTGATAGCGTTGGCGCGGGCTTCGCAGCAAAATGCGGTTTTTTCTTTTTCTTCGCCATAGAGGCGGCCTCTAAACTAGGCGCCGCTCGATAGCTTATAGCTTCTATCGTACTTCTCACCTGAGCTGGTCAGCGTATACCGCTCTTCTCCCTTTGTCGGTCTTAGCTTTCGACGGCATCATAACAGCCAGCGACGTATGTTCTGAACTATCATTTGGCTCGTATTCGAACTTTGCGATCTTAGCTTCGTAGTAGCAGTTGTTTATGTCCGCGGGCGTAAACTCGGAGGCTTCCTCTTGTTGCTGCAACGATAATATCCAAATGCCAACGTAATATCGGTGTGTTTCTTAAATCCAAGCCGTTGCACAAATTCTCTTATTGAGACCGCTTTGCTTCTGGGAGCGAGCGACTTCATCGTCCCTTTTCGTGCGCAGAGTTCTTTTAATGGGGACCTCTGCAACAAGCGGCTCGGCACTTCCTGAGGTTTCAAATCTAGCTAGCATTTTTAAGACAAAGGCTTTGTCGCCCTCTGCCTCAAACTCCTGTCCCTCACGAACGATCTAATGAATTTTGTAACTTTTGGCGGTCATAGTCATGTTGTGATGCCTAATATGTAACGCGAGGCGACCCAGTCCGCCTGCAGAACCTATCACAACTTAATGGTGTCCGGCGCGAATGTTCACCCTTGGCGCTTGACAATTCTTTAGTGTAGGACTATATTCCCCATCGTCTCCTCCGCGTGAGGGCGCTCTCATGAGGCGTCGTGCGGGCGGGAGGAGATGCGGCGCCCGCGCGGGGGAGACGAACGCTCCTCCCCCTCCCGGGCGGCGCCGGGCACCGCCCGGGGGCACTAAGACCCCCTGCGAGGAGCTCGCTGACGGCGGCTCACGGCCTGCCCGAAGCTTGGACGCGCGACAAGGCGATGAGCCGAACTGGCGCCGAAAAGCGAAAAGGCGGGACGCAGCAGCCCCGAAAGCGCGGCCCGGCGCCGGAAGGAAGACGCCGCGATGGAGCGCCGAGAGGCGCCCGCGTTCTCGATGAGGGAACGCGGCACAACGGAAGACTGGTGCGCCGCTCGGTGCTCCATCCCCTCGCCTTTTTGGCGAGACGGTAAAACGGAAGACGGCGTACCCGGCGCCGCAAAGAATACGGGCGATGACGCTTGGCTGTTTGACAATTGAATCGGCACCTCAACCGTTCAGTCCCCGCGCAAGCGGGGACCCAGCGCTTAAGGCTGCAACGAAAGAACTGGATCCCCGCTTACGCGGGGATGAACGGAGGAAGACTCTCCCCTACCGCACCGTAATCGCCAGGCCGTTGAGGTCGGCGGCGACGATCAGCCCGGCCTGGCGGCCAGAAATCGCCAGCACCGCGCCGTTCTGGTTGGTGAGCACGATGGCGCCGGCGCCGGCGCCAACCGCGAGACCCGCGCCGGCCGCCACATAGACGCCCGCGACGTCGGAGGCCCGCCGGATGTTGCTGACCGTGCCGTGGAAGTCGGTGGCCGAGGCGCCGAAGGTGAAGCCGTAGCTCACCCCGCCGATCGCGATCGAATGGCGCTGGCCGTGGAACACCAGCGTGCCGCTGCCGCCCGAGCCGCCGATCACGAAGCCGGCCTTGATCACGCGGAAACTGATGCTGCCGCTGTCGGCGCGCGCGGCGGACGTCGCGGCGGCGGAGGCCAATACGGCGAGCGCGATGAGGACGGCACGAGACAGCTGCGAGCAGCGCATGGTGATTCTCCCTGGCTAGATGTCGCCGTCAGCCTAGCACGGCGCGGGCGCCGCGCCGACCGCCTTGTCACGAAGATCCGCCCGGCCGCTACTTCGCCGCGTCAATGGCGCACCAGCCGTTCGGGCTGATCTTGCCGGCGACCACCTGGCACGACGACGGCGGCTGGAACTGCCGGCAGTTGCCGCAGCGTTGCCTAGGCCAACGTAGCGCTAGCGCTTGAACAGTCCCATGATCTCCGCCTTGGCCAGCGTGGCGAAATGCAGATTGAAGCCGACCACCGCGGCGGACGTGTCGGCCTGCACCGGCAGCTTGTCGGCGGAGACCGCGAACGCCGTGAACAGATAGCGGTGCGGGTGGTCGCCTTCCGGCGGGCACGGGCCGCCATAGCCGGGCGCGCCGAAATCGGTGCGCGTCTGTAGCGCGCCGGCCGGCATTTTGCCGCCGGCACTGCCGGCGCCGAGCGCCAGCTCCGTGACGTTGGCCGGGATGTTCACCACCAGCCAATGCCAGAAGCCGGAGCCGGTCGGCGCATCGGGGTCGAAGCAAGTGACGGCGAAACTCTTGGTGCCGGCCGGTGCGCCCGACCATTTGAGATGCGGCGACTTGTTGCCGCCGGCGCAGCCGAAGCCGAAATCGGCCGACAGGATGAAATCCTTGGCCAGATAGTCGCCGTCCTTGAAACTGTTGCTTGTGACCGTGAACGTCATGCGCGCCTCCTTGAGTTCCGTCCGCGCAAAGCCTAATCCGGTCCGGACAAATCGCAATGGGCCCTCGGCCGATGACCGACTTCCTCTCGCACAATCTGTTCGACATCGCGATCTACCTTGCTCTGTTCGTGGCCGTCGTCATGGGCTTCATGACCGGCATGCTGCGCAGTCTGGCGACGATCTTCGGCTATCTGGCGGCGGCGCCGATCGCGGTCGTGGCGACGCCCTATCTGTCGCCGCTCGCCGCGCAATTCAAATTGCCGCCGACGCAGCCCTGGCTGCTATTCGCCGCCGTCTTCATTGTCGTCGGCATCGCGCTCGGCGCGCTGTTGCGGCTGGCGGTCAGCGAGCTGGTCGGCCCCAATGTCAGCATTCCCGACCGCGTGGCCGGCGCGCTGCTCGGCGCGGTCCGCATCGGCGTGCTGGCGGTGCTGCTGGTGCTGGTGTTCGACCGTATCATTCCGCCAGGCCGCGAGCCGGCGTTTCTGCGGGGCTCGCAATGGCGGCCGGCTCTGTCGAGCCTGGGTCGGCAGGGATTGCAGTCGCTGCCGCCCGACGTCTCGGCCTACATCGACCGCATGAAGCGCGAACGTGGGCTCTGAGGGGCTGACGGCCGGAAGGTTTTTGCCTGTGCAACCGGACAGCTTCGGAATACGTTATGGCTTCCAGGTCAGCTAACATAGAAATGGTGTCCCATGTCCGAAGTCACTTACCAGATCGTCGAGCACGACGGCGGCTGGGCCTACAAGGTCGACGGCGTCTTCTCCGAACCGTTCCCGACCCACGCCGCGGCGCTCGCGGCCGCGCAGGCGGCTGCTGCCGAACAGAAAGTGCCCGGCCACACCGAGCAGATCGAATTCGAGGACGAGCAGGGCAAGTGGCACACGGAAACGGCGCGCGGCAGCGACCGCCCGGAGACCCACATCAAGGATAAAGATTAGGGCCGCAGCAGCCCGGAGGACGCCCATGGATCAGACGGACATTCGTCCCCGTCTTTTGGGCGACGGTCAGCCTGCTCCCGCTTGGCCTGATCGCGCTCGCCGGCGGCATTTCCGGGCGCGGTAAGCGCGCCGCCAAGGCCCGTACCGCATTCACCATCGGCGCGGGTTTGTTTGTCCTGGGCTTGCTGCTCGAAGACTTTCGGTACTTCAGCGAAATGACGTCCAGATAGCCGGCAGGCCGCCGCGATAAACGCGCGCGTTATTCTTTCGCTTTCTTGGCCGCCTTCTTCTTCACCGGCGGGGCCGCCGCAGCGGCCGCGGCTTCCTCGGCGTCGCGCGCCAGGCGCAACGCGCGCAGCCGCGTGGTCTTAGCGCGCATGGCGACGGCGCTGTTTTCGTAGTCGAGCATCGCGCGCTTGCCTTCCTCGGCCTGCCGCAGCTTTCTGAACTGGCTGTTGGCGGCGTTCTTGTTGCTATTGTCTGCCACTCACAATCTCCATGGCTGGAATGTTTCGGGTACGAATAACGGCCGCGCGCGCCATCCTGGCGCGGGGCCTATTTGCCGGCGGCTTTTCGCAATGCGGCGTTGATGCGCTCTTGCCAGCCCTGACCGTCTTGCTGGAAGTGATCTAAGACGTCGCGGTCGATGCGCAAGGACACGAGCTCCTTAACGCCCGGCAGCGACGGGCTTTTCGGCAACGATTCCGGCGGCTTGGTGGTCGCCGCCTTGAACGCCATTTCGGCCGCTTGCCGCGAATCGGTTGGATGTCTAGCCATTGCCGGAATTCTACCACGCCCGCCGGTCCGCGGTGACAGGAAAGACTGACCGTCACTGCCACAGGCGGTCGGAGGCCCATTTGGTCGCCGGAATCTCCGGCCCGATCGTGTAGCGAAACGACACCACCGCCATGTGATCAGGGCTCGCCGTGCAGGTGAACGAGAGCGCGTACCATTTGCCGCGGCTGCGGAAGGCGCCGCCTTGGGCTTCGATGGTGTGCTCGCGGATGTGCGGTTCCGCCGTGGCACTCGCCACCGCGCGGTCGGGACGGAAATTTCCCGTTTCCTTGCGGATGCGCGCCATCGCGGTGTAGTCGCAGAGCTGTTCGAGCCGCTCGTCCGGCGCCAGCATGTGCAGAGCGCGCTCGAACCGGTTTTCCGCGGCCGCGGCCGGCGCCGCAACCAGCAGGACCGCGCCGATCGCCCATCCGAACGCATCCGCGCCGCATGCAACCCCTTCCCGAATTAAACCCCGGGCTATTAAGGCCGCCGCTGCCGCGCAAGGCAACGGTTACCGCCGGCTTGTCCCAAGCAAAATGCGAGCCCGTGAGGCTTATTTCGCCCGCTTATAGTAGTTCGACGCGCTGCCGCGCCCGCCGGCGACATTGTGGTTGGTGTTGACGAATTCGTCGGCGGTGAGCTTGTCGATGCTGCGTTCCTGCGCCTCGCCCTGCCAGTTCGGATAGGTGGCCGACACGATCTTGTAGGTGACGGTCTTTTTCGCTTCGTCGACGCTGTAATCGCCGAACACCGAAATGCTGCGCCGCATGATGGCGGCGTATTCTTCCGGCGTGCCGGTCAGACGGTTGCCGCTGGCGATTTTCGGCACGTCGCTGGCGACATGAATCTGGGCGAAGTGGCCGTCGGCCGTAAAGATCAAGACGCCTTTCGGCGTCTCGCCGAACGGAAACGATTTCTTGCCGTCGGGCGCGACCACCTCGGCCACCACGAAATTCCAGGTCCCGATCATCTGATCGCGCAAACTCTTCTGCTGCGCGCCGGCCTGACCACACGCCAGCGCGGCCGCGAGCACGGCCATGATGCGAATATATTTCATGCTGCTTCCCCCGCTCGTTATAGCGCTGCGATCGGCGCGTTCAGGTGTATTTCGGATCGCGGTCCAACAGCTCGATCGAGATGCCCTGCGGGCCGCGCAGGAAACAGATCTTGATGCCGGGCCGCGGCGAATGCGGCTCCTTGGTGAACTCGACGCCCTTCTTTTTGAGATCGGCCGCGATGGCGTCGATGCCGGAAACCGCCAGCCCGAAATGGTCGAGCCCCTGATAGGGCGTGGTGGGCGCGGCATTGACGCCGTCGCCGGGATTGACCTGCGCGAGGAAGATATTGGCGCCGCCGAGCTTCATGTCGATGCGCGGCTTGCCCAATTGCGTGCTGCGGGTGACCTGCGCGCCGAACATGCGCTCGAACCATTGCGCGGTCGCTTCCTGATCCGGCGTGCGCAGATGGATGTGGTCCCAAGTAAAGTTCGCCATGGCGTTTCTCCCGTTATGACGCTTTGCGGCAATTTAGCGCATAGGCGGCGGGTTGGCGCAACGGGGGCGTCCCGCTGCGAGGGCATTGCAAGCTCCGGTTGATCCAGATCAACGCCGAAACCGCCGCCGGGCTCATGCTGCCGATGTCATCCAAAGGAGGATGCCATGATGTGGTGGTTCAATGATGGGCCGGGACCGTGGATGTATTTCGGTCCGGTCTTCTTCATCGCGATGATGTTCGTTTGCGGCGTGCTGATGATGTACATGATGCGCGGCCGTCATGGCGGCCGCAGCGGCGCACTCGACATCCTGAAGGAGCGCTTCGCGCGCGGCGAGATCGACAAGAGCGAATACGAAGAACGCCGCCGCCTGCTGGACGCTTGAGCATGGGCACCGCGCAACAAGGCGAACAGATCTACACCTGCCCGATGCACAAGGCCGTGCGTCAGGCCGGGCCCGGCAAGTGCCCGAAGTGCGGCATGGCGCTGCTGCCGGAAGGCACGCGCTTCGGCATGCTCCGGCACATGTTCTCGAACCCGCTGCCTTTGCTGCTGATGGGCGCGATTATGGCTGTGCTGATGATAGCCGCGATGATGATGCGGTGACCGCGGCGCCGCGCGCGCGCAAGCTCGTCTGCAAAGCGACGACAAACAGCGGCAGCACGAACAGCGGGCCGAACGCAAGTCCGGTCACCTGCCCGAGCGCCGCCGCCGTGAGCGGCAGCACCAGCAGCAAGCCGCTGGCGATCTGCAGCGCGCGCTCGGACGCATCGCTCTCGACCGGCTGCTGCCACAGCCAGGCCACCGCCAGCACGCCGAACACCAGATCGTAATCCTGCACATACGGCGTCGCCAGGCAGGTGCCGAGCAGCAGCACGGCGTTCCTGATAGGAGCGCGCGGCTCGCGCCGCCAGACCCACGCCACCGCGACGCAGGCGAGCCCGCCCGCGATCGCCTGCATCACATAGGCGGCCGCGACCGGCGCGCCCAGCCGGCGCGCCGCCACGAACACCGACACGAAACGATGCCAGACGCCGGCGCCGTCTTCCAAAACCGTCTGCCGCAGCAAATTGAGATTGCGCAGATACTCGGCCCACACATCGGTGCCGACCCAGAGCACGCTCGCAGCCAGCAGCACGCCGGCGGTGACGCTCGCCGCCGCGACGGCGCGCCATTGCCGCCCGGCGATGAGCGCGACCGGAATGAGCAGTGCGAGCTGCGGCTTGTAGATCATCATCCCGAACAAGCAGCCGGCGAGGTAAGGCCGCCGCTCGATGAGACTGAGGCCGCCGCCGAGCAAGGCCGCCGTCCAGCAGCCGTTCTGCCCGCCGATCGCATTGACCAGCACCGCGGGCGCGGAGAGCGCGAGCAGCAGCACGTCGCGCCCCGGCATCGCCAGCTTCAGCACGCGATAGAACGCGTACCAGCTCGCCGTCAGCCACACGAACAGCGCCGGCACATAGGGGATGAGCGCGAAAGGCGCGGCGAGCAGCAGCATCACCGGCGGATAGCTGTAGTGATAGCCGTCGAGCGGCGCGCCGACGATGGTCTCCTGGAACGCGTGGAAGGCGTGCAGATTGTAGATCTCGGCGGCGCGGCCATGCAGCGCCAGATATCCGCCCGACCAGTAGTTGAGCCAGTCGTCGCCGAACGGCCGGCCGGCCGCATTGACCAGGCGGTTTTGCGTCTGCTGCAGCAGATCGAAAAAATAGCCGATCAGCGCGGCCGCGACGAAGCTGCGCGCCACGGTGATGACGGTCGGCGGGACGGCGGCACTCCGCATGCCGCGATGAAACGCTCGCGCGGTTAGAATAGGGTTAATTCAACCGCTAATAGGCGCACCACCGGGCCCTTCATCGAATTTTAGACTTGCAACACTAGCTTGCGGGCCGCGGCAAAACCGAGCGCGCCCGATGTCCTCGTCAGCGGCCTATCCGGCAGTGTCCCGAGATCCCCGGCTGGAAAGCCGGATTCTGCTCGTGCTGATCTGGTGCGTCGCGGTCGTGACGCTCGTCGCGACCTCCGGCCTCAACAGCGTGTCGACCGACGACGCCATGCGTCTGGTCGAGGTGCGCGATTTCCTGGCCGGGCAAAACTGGTTCGACCTCACGCAGTATCGTCTCAATCCGCCGGACGGCGTCGTCACGCATTGGTCGCGCCTGATCGACCTGCCGCTCGCTCTGCTGATCCGCGCCGGCGAGACGCTGCTGCCGGCCGCGCTCTCCGAGCGCATCGCCTTGACGGTGTGGCCGACGGCGCTGTTGCTCGTTTTCTTCGCCGGCATCTTGCGGCTGGCGCGCGAACTCGCCGGCGACACGGCGGCGCGCGTGGCGCTGATTTTCGCCGCGCTGATGGCGCCGGTGCTGCAGCATTTCCGGTCCGGCGCGATCCATCACCACGGCGTGCAGATCGTGCTGATGATCTGGGCGCTGGCTTTGTTCGTGCGCATGCCGGCGCGGCCGCGCGACGGCGGCGCTCGCCGGCCTCATCGGCGCGCTCTCGGTCGCCATCGGGCAGGAAATGGTGCCGGCGGTGGCGACGCTCGCCGTCATCGTCGCCTTGCGCTGGGTCGTCGACGGCGAGCGCTGCGCGCGCGCGACTATTGCCTACGCCGATCGCGCTGGCGGCGGGCGCGCTCGTGCTCGGCGCCGCGACCGTCGCGCCCGCCAATTACCTGACCGTCCATTGCGACGCCATCTCGATCGCGCAAGTCGGCGCGCTCGCGCTCGGCGGCTGCGGCCTCGCCGCGCTCGCCGCCCTGCCCGGCTTGCATTCGATCGCCCGCCGTCTCGCCGCCGCCGGCGGCCTGGCGCTGCTGCTCGCCGCTCGCCATCAAAGTCGGCGCGCCGCAATGTCTCGCCGACCCTTACGCGCAACTCGATCCGCGCCTCGCCAGCCAATGGCTCGCCTCGGTCTCCGAGGCGCGCGATCTCGCCTCGGTGCTGCGCGATCTGCCGCAGCACGTGCCCGCCTTCTTCGGCATCCCGCTGGCCGCGCTCGTCCTCGGCATCGATCTGCTGCCGGCGCGCGCGCGGGCCGCAGCGCTGGAACTGGATCGCCTGCACCGCGACACAGGCGGCGCTCCTGCTGGTCTCGATCTGGCAATTGCGCGCCGTCGGCGGCGCCAACGCCTTGGGCGCGGCGCTGGTCCCCGCCGCGCTGTTGCAGATGTTCGCCGCGCCGCCAGGCCGCCTGTCTTATTTCGGCCTGCCGCGCGCCGCCTTGATCGCCCTGCTGGCGCTCAACCCGGTGACGCTGCTCGCGCTCGGCAGCGGCGTCGCGCACGCGGTGTCGGCTTCGGCCGTGACCACGCGGCACATCATCCACAGCGGCGACGCCGGCACCTGCCAGCGCGCCTCCGACTATGCGCCGCTCGCGCGGCTGGCGCGCGGGCGCGTGCTGGCCTTCATCGATTCCGGCCCGTTCATTCTGATGGAATCCGAACACGCCGTGCTGGCGGCGCCCTATCACCGCAATCAGGCCGGCAACAACGCCATGCTCGACATGTTCCTGGCCGCGCCGGACGACGCCAAGGTCAAGATGGCCGCGCACGGCATCGACACTGTCGCGTTCTGCCCCGGCGCCCCGGAGCGCTACGATTATGCCGCCGGCGCGCCCGCCGGCCTGGCGGCGGCGCTCGGGCGCGGCGACGTTCCGGATTTCCTGGAAAGAATTCCGCTGCCCGGCACCGATCTCGCGGTCTATCGCGTAAGGCGGTAGGCGATAACGCTTTATCCGTCCTAAAGAATACGGGCGGCGGAGCTAGCCCACATGCACGCGAGACCCGCGCGCTTCCCTCTCCCATCGAACTCGGGTTTACCCCGAGTTCGGTGGAGAGGCAAAGAAAGGCGCCAGTCGGCGCTATCTTCCGCATGACCGATTTATGACAGCCGGCCGCCGCGCCACGTTGTGCACAAGCTGCGCGCAAGTCGCGCGCATTTTGCTTCATGCGCCGCGCGTTTTTGCGTACATGACATGCGGCGGCTCTCGATCTGGGCGAAGATGGCGCGCAAGACTATTCAGGCGGCGGGCGGCATCGTGGTGCGCGACGGCGTGTACCGGCGCATTGCCGTCGTGCAGCGCAGCAAGGACGACCGCTGGGTGCTGCCGCGCGGCAAGCTCGAGCGCGACGAAAATCCGGCCGCCGGCGCGCGCCGCGAAGTCGTCGAGGAAACCGGCCATCGCGTGAAGGTGCACGAGTTTCTCGGCGCCATCACCTACCGCGCACGCGGCCGGCCGAAGGTCGTGCAGTTCTGGCGCATGCAGGCCTACCAGCGGCCGAGCCGCGACATCATGAAGGACATCGTCGCGGTCGAGTGGCTCACCCTCGCCGCGGCGGTGCGGCGGCTGAGCTATCCGCTGGAGAAGCTGTTCTTGCATCACGTCGGGCGCCGCATTCTCTGGCGGCGGCGCCGCAAGCCGGCGCGGCGCAAAGCCGTGCGGCGGCGGACAACCAAAAAAACGCGGCATCGGAAAAGCGCGAAGCGGCGGCGCTAGCCGCGCACGGCAATCGGAAAATTCGCGCCGCAATCCCGCCGCAAGCATTGCAAAAATTTAATCTGCGCAGCGCGCTGCAAGACCATTTCCAAACGCCCTATTCACGGCGCGTTCACGCGAAAAATGGAACCCTGCGCCTCAAGCAAACGTTATCGCTGCGAGCGCGTATCGCAGGAAACGCCTGGATCGGCCGTTCAATGGAAACGGCCGAGAGAATCACAAGTGAACTAAGTGAACTACAAGTGAATCAAGCGAAGGAGTTCGCCATGACCAAGATGAGCAAGACGCTGACCGCACTCGCGGCTGCCGCGACCATCGCCGTGGCGGCTGTCGCCGCGCCGCAACCGGCGCAAGCCCATTATCGTGGCGGCGGAATTGCCGCCGGCATCATTGGCGGTCTTGCCGCCGGCGCCCTCATCGGCGCGGCCGCCAACAACGGCTATTACGGCTACGGGTACGGCCCCGGTTATTACTACGCGCCGCGGCCGGCCTATTACGGCGGCGGCCCTGCTACATCACCCACCGGCGATTCTGGGACGGCTGGGGCTGGCACTATCGGCGCGTGCGGGTCTGCGACTAGGCAGCTTGCCGGCATTGCGCACAGATGAATCGAAAAGCCCGGGATCGGCGAAAATTCCGGGCTTTTTCGAAGGAAGCATGAACCTCGACCATCAAATTTCCGACATATTTTAAGCCTGCCTCTTTCACAAGAGCCGGGACAGGCATTAAAATTATCGCTTCGCGGTCGGTCCCGGCCGACCGGCATTCTGGAGGGCTACCCAAATGAAGAAGACCCTGTTCGCTTTTGCGGCCGCCGCGACCATCGCTGCTGGCACTTTGGCTGCCCCGTCCACGGCGGAAGCCCGTTGCTACGGCTGGGGCTGCGGCGTCGGCCTCGGCGTTCTCGGCGGCGTCGTCGTCGGCACCATCATCGGCTCGGCGATCGCCAACCACCCCGGCTACTATCGCTACGACGACTACTATGGCGACGCGCCGTACGACTGCCGTGGCTACTGGGCGCGCAAGGCGTGGCGCGACCAGGACGGCCGCGTCCATTACGGCCGCCCGCAATATTTCTGCGATTAAGCTTCGCGTAGCGGCTGGAGTGCGCCATCGCGCCGATCTTTAAATCGGCCGGGGGCTACTCTATGAAGCTCTCCTTCGTTGTTTTCGCCGCGGCCGGCTTGCTGGCCGCGGCGTTGCCGTCTTCGGCGCAGCAAATTACCGCCGCATGTGGTCGAGCACCGCCGCCGTCGGCCAGCAATCGACCTTCAGCCCGTTCTTTTTTTGATAAGCGCCGAGCGCCGCGCGCGTCAGCATGCCGGCCTTGCCGTCGATCTTGTCGCGATAAAGCGCGAGCGCGGTCAGTCGCTGCTGCATCGTCTCGACCTCCTTGGTCCTGAGCTGCGCGTTCTTGCTCCAGGGATGTTCGAAGGCGCGGCCGCCCGCGATCAGGTCGCTCAGATGACCGACGAACAGCACGTAGAGATCCGAGAAATTATAGTCCTTCAGCACGTAATAATTTTTCGGCGTGAGGAAGGCCGGTCCGTAAGTGCCTTCCGGCAGTAGCAGCGAGGCCTCGGCCGCCAGCTCCACGGCGGTCAGCTTGCGCCCGTAAGCCGCCAGGTAGCCACGCTTGAGCCATTCGGCCACCGGCATCACATGGCTCGGCTCCGCGATGGTGCAATCGACACTTGACGGCGCGCGCACCTCGATCGCCCAGGGCTTGCCGGCCTGCCAGCCCTTGCCGGCAAGCTGCTTGGCCGCCGAGGCCAACGCATCCGGCACTGAATGCCAGATGTCGGCGCGGCCGTCGCCGTCGAAATCGACGGCGTATTTGTAGTACTCCGACGGCAGGAACTGGGTGAGGCCCATGGCGCCGCCCCAGGACGAGCGCAGATTCTCGCGCGGCACGCCGTCTTGCAGCATTTTCAGCGCGTGCAGGAATTCGTTTTGGAAAAATTCCTTGCGCTTGCCGACATAGGTCTGCGTGGCGAGCGTGCGGATGGCATCGAGCGGCAGCTTGTAGCCGCCGTAATCGGTCTCGCGCGCCCAGATCGCCAATACGATATTGCCGGGCACGCCGAATTGTTTTTCGATGCGCGCCAGCGTGTCGTGGTATTGCGCGGTGAGTTTCTTGCCCTCAGCGGCAAGCCGGACGAAAGTCGGCTCGCGCAGATATTGCGCCGGCGTCTGCACGAATTCCGGCTGCTGCGGCTGCTGTTCCAGCCGGCCGGGCAGCGCGAGATCGGGCAGCGAGAGATCGGGTTCGAGCCCGCGCGTGGCGGCGTCGAAGGTGGCGCGCGCGACGCCGAGTTCATGCGCCGGCGGCCACATTGTTTGCAGCCATTGCTGGAACGCGGCGTCGGCATGCGCCGAAACAATCAGCAGCAACAGACATGCGGCGGCGCTGGCGGCCCGTCGAATCATGCCGCGACGCTAGTCCGATTGAACGCGCCGTTCCACCGGCAGCGGCCCGAAGGCCGGCGGCGGAATGCGGCGCTTCGACGCCGCTTCGTAGGCCGAGGCAACATGCAGCAAGACATCTTCCTTTCCCGGCTCGGCACGGAACACCAGTGAAAACGGCAGGCCCGGCGCCGGCAGCGTCGTCGGCTTATCGGACGGGACGTGCAGATAGCGCAGGCCGTCGGCACTGAGTTTGTAGATGGGATCGTAAGCCGTCGTGACGTAACCGGCCGGGATCAGCACTTCGGTCAGGCCGGCGTTCGGACCGCTGAGCGATTCCCACGTCAGGTTGGCGCGCAGGCCCTGCCCGGCGCCGCCGATCTTGCCGGGCGGAAACGGCGTGTGCAGCCGCACCAGCACGTCGAGATGGTTCTCCAACACCACCATCATGTCGGCGCGGCGCAGCAGTTCGCGCAGCATGATGCGCTCGTTGACGCTTTGCCGCTCGCCGAGCGGGTTGCGCATATCGGTGACTTCGTCCCAGTTCAGGAAGCTGGCGCGCTGGTCGTCGCCCCAGAATTTCGAACGCGCGTTGAGCGCAGTGAAATCGACGAGCGTCTCGCGAAACCCCTTCGCCTGCCAGTCGGCGGCGCGGCGCGACAGATACTGGTTGATGTGGAAGCGGAACGCCATTTGCGGCGCCTGCTGCTGCACGGTGGCGAGGTCGAGATTCGCCGGCGGCGCGATGCGACCTTCCGCCAGCTCCAGCATGTAGTCGATCGGCCTCAGCTTGCCGCTGCCGAAGACTTTGCCCGGCGCGAACTCGGTCGGCTGGATCGCGGCGGCGAATTCCTTGAACAGCGGTTGTCCTTCCGGCGTCAGCCGGTAAAGAATGTCCGGCATGAAGACCGGCACCAGCCGCGCCAGCGCGTTCCGGTGGTCCGTCTTCATCTGTTCGATATCGGGATCCCTGTTCCAGAGCGGGTCCGACGATTCGACCAGCGTCGCACCGAGCTTGCCGCCAAGCACCGTTTTGATCTCAGCCGCGGCCGCAGTGACGATCGGCAACTCCGTCATCGAACCGGGCCGCGCGATCATCGATTCGCGGATGACGCCGATGCGCACGCCTTTCAGCGCGCCCGCGGCGCCGGACGCCTTGGCGTGGCTGGCATAAGGCGTGTTCAAGACCGACGAGCGCGGCACGGTAGTGAACGGATCGCGCGGGTCGTAATAGCCTTCTACCGGGTCCTTCAGCGCATCGAGCACCTTGGCGGCGTCGCCAATCGTGCGCGCGAGAATGCCGGAACGGTCGACATGGATGTCCGCGCCGATGGCGCCGCCTTCGAAACCGAGCAGCGCCTTGTGCGGAAGGATGAGCGCTACCGCATTATGATTGGCCGGGCCGCGGCACGACGCGCGCGTTTCTTCGCCCAGGCTGCACATCACCATATTGGTGCTGACCGACGTGCCTGAACCCGAACTCGAGCCGAGCGAGGCAGACCGCGTGGTGTCGTAGGGGTTCGACGGATTGCCGGCCCAGCTGCTGCGCTGGTAGCCGAGCGTGGTCGGCAGCACCTTGTCCGGCCGGTGGCTGCCGCCGGGATCTTCCGGCCGGCCGTTGTATTCGGTGTTCACCGCCTTGGCGAAGATGATCGCGCCCTTGTTGCGCAGTTGCTCAACCAGCACGTGATCGCGCGCGGGAAAATCGATGTCGTAGCGGGCGTCGCCGCCGCCGGTCGAGCGCATGTCCTTGGTGTCGAACGGATCCTTGAACGAGAACACGACGCCGTACATCGGCATCTTCGCGAGATCGGGATTGCGCCCGTATTCGGCGTCGAGCTCGGCCGCGCGTTCGAGCGCATCGGGCAAATGACGGAAATATTCGCACACCGGCGGCGCGCCGGGCGGCAGCGGGCCGAGCGACGGGTGCCGGTCGAAATCGCCGCGGCAGGTGACCGAGCGTTCGCCGCGGATGTTGAGCGTCGCCAGCGCGTTGACCTGGCCCGCGTTCGGCTTGCCGACCGTCATGCCGAACTGCTGCTTCACTGACGGGTCGGAAGCCGTCGCTTCCATGCGGCCGAACTCGAGCGGCGGCCCCTTGTATTTGTCGAGGTCGGGCAGCACCGCCGAGGCTTTCATGGTTTCGGTCGGGAACCGCAATGGCGCGCCGCCTCGCACCGTGCCCTTCGCTTCCGGGATGGCCGCGCCGTTTTCCGTCACCAGCAGGTTGGAGGTGCCGTTGAAGGCGCGCACGCGCGCGATGTAGTGCTTGACCACGTCGACCACGGTGGTCTCGCCCGTTTTGATCGCCGCGTGCAATTCGTCGATGGTCGCTTCTTCCAGGCGGAACGGCTTTTCCGGCGTGCGGAGCGGTTTATTCATCACGGCGCTTTCCTGCTATCGGCCCGCGAGGCGGGGCGGACCGGCACAGACTAGAGCCTCCGCTGGCGCTCAGCCAGACCGTCGGCGATGGCCCGCCGGATGCGGTCCGGCAGCGTGCCGGTGCGCATGACCAGCACGAAGCGGGGCTCGGTGGCTTTGAGGCGGATTTGCAGCAGCGGCGCATAGGCGTCGGAAAAATAGAACGCCACCACGTCGTCCGCGCTGGGGAATTCCATCAGCACCAGACGGTCGGGCGCGAACGACCCGCACAGCGGCGTGACCGCGTCGCCGCGCGCGATGTAACGGCAGCCGTAAGGCGCGATCACATCGGGCACGCGCGCGATGTAGGGCTTGAAGGCTTCCGCATCGAGCATGCGGTGCGCGCCGATGGCAAAGGCCTTGCCCGGGCCCGGCGGCAAGGCACCTTCGACCGTGAACGCAGTGGCGCCGGGCTTCGATTTGATCGAACCCAGATCGGCGCCGTCATCGACTTGCGCGATCAGCGGCGCACCGAAGCTCCACGGCTGCTCGAACGAGATCGCCTCGCCGTCGGCGACGAGGCGACAGCCCGGCGGTAGCTCCGTGGATCGTAGGCCGCTGGCGACGAGATAGCGCATCTAGCGCGAGAATTTCTTATATTTGAGCCGGTGCGGAATAATCGAGTCCTGCCCCAGCCGCCGCATCTTGTCGGCCTCGTAGTCCTGGAAGTTGCCCTCGAACCATTCCACATGGCTGTCGCCCTCGAAGGCGAGCATGTGGGTGGCGATGCGGTCGAGGAACCAGCGGTCGTGGCTGATGATGACGGCGCAGCCGGCGAAATCCTCCAGCGCCTCTTCCAGCGCGCGCAGCGTCTCGACGTCGAGATCGTTGGTCGGTTCGTCGAGCAGCAGCAGATTGGCGCCCGAGCGCAGCATCTTGGCGAGATGCACGCGGTTGCGCTCGCCGCCCGACAGCGTGCCGACCTTCTTCTGCTGGTCGGCGCCCTTGAAGTTGAACGAGGCGCAATAGGCGCGTGAGTTCACTTCCTTCTTGCCGAGCAGGATCATGTCGTTGCCGTTGGAGATTTCCTCCCACACGGTCTTCTTGCCGTCGAGACTGAATCGCGCGACTGGTCGACATAGCCGAGATGCACCGACTCGCCGATCTTGATGGTGCCGGCGTCGGGCTTCTCCTGGCCGGTGATCATGCGGAACAGCGTGGTCTTGCCGGCGCCGTTCGGCCCGATGACGCCGACGATGCCACCGGGCGGTAATTTGAACGAGAGATCGTCGATCAGCAGATTGTCGCCATAGCCCTTCTTGAGATGGTCGAAGTCGACCACGTGCTGGCCGAGCCGCTCGGCCACCGGAATGGTGATCTGCGCCACGGTGTTGACCTTGGCGTTGGCAATCTTGAGCAGTTCCTCATAGCGCTCGTAGCGCGCCTTGGATTTCGACTGCCGCGCCTTCGGGGAGGATTGAATCCATTCGCTTTCGCGCTCCAGCGTGCGCCGGCGCGCCTCGTCCTCGCGGCCTTCCTGCTCCATGCGCTTCTGCTTTTGCGACAGCCACGCGGTGTAGTTGCCCTCGTAAGGAATGCCGCGGCCATGGTCGAGCTCGAGGATCCAGCCGGTGACGTTGTCGAGGAAATAGCGGTCGTGGGTAACGATGAGGATGGCGCCCGGATAATTGCGCAGATGACCTTCCAGCCAGTTGACGCTCTCGGCGTCGAGATGATTGGTCGGCTCGTCGAGCAGCAGCAGGTCGGGCTGGTCGAGCAGCAGCCGGCAGAGCGCGACGCGGCGGCGCTCGCCGCCCGAGAGCTTGGTCACGTCGGCGTCGTCGGCCGGGCAGCGCAGCGCGTCCATCGCCAGATCGACCTGGCTGTCGAGATCCCACAGGTTCTTTGAGTCGATCTCATCCTGCAGCTTCGCCATCTCGTCGGCGGTCTCGTCCGAATAGTTGGACGCGATCTCGTTGTAGCGGTCGAGCAGCGCCTTCTTGGCGGCGACACCCTCCATCACGTTCTCGCGCACGGTCTTTTTGGGGTCGAGCTGCGGCTCCTGCTCCAGGTAGCCGACGCGGGCGCCTTCGGCGACCCAGCCTTCGCCGGCGAAGTCCTTGTCGATGCCGGCCATGATGCGCAGCAGGGTGGACTTGCCGGAGCCGTTGACGCCGAGCACGCCGATCTTGGCGTCCGGGTAGAACGATAGATGGATGTTATCCAGCACCTTCTTGGCGGGCGGATAGGTCTTGGTCAGACCCTGCATGTGATAGATGAATTGGCGGCCGTTCATTGTCCCCTAAAACCCTTTGCTGACGGGCGAATCCGGCCTCGCGCGCACTCCACGCCGCCGGACGCCATGTCGGGAAATTCGCCGCTGATGTAACGGGGGCAACCCCAAAGAGCAAGCTGCCGGCTAAGTCCTTGTCGGCGGTAAATTTTTGGAAACCCTGATTTTGAATTTATTTGTCCGGATACCGCCGGCACACCCGATTTTTACAGACGGTCCCGCATGGTCCCCATCAAGTGAACCTGGCCGCCGGAGCGAGCGACTAAGGGACAGTGGGCGAAAGATGCCACCTGTTTGGGGATCGTGTCATGGGTCGAGCCATAGCAGCCATTTCGGGATCCGCGGCAGCCTTGCTGCCCCGCCCCTTCGCCCTGCTCAAGCCGGCGCTGCTGGCCTTCTGGCAGAAAATGACCCGCGACCTGGGCACCCCCTACCGGCCCGAGCGCCATTATATGCGCGGCCCCGGTCCGAAATGGCGCGCCAAGCACGGCCTGCCCCCGCTCTGAGACCCCCTATCTTTTCAGGTGACCGGCTCTAAATTGGCGCCGCTCGGAAAGTTCCGGGCGCGCAAATAAGGAGCTTGTGCGTATGGTCAGGGCAGCCATCCTCGACGACTATCAGAACGTCGCCTTGAAAGTCGCCGACTGGTCCACGGTCAATAAAGACGTCGAGGTCAAGGTCTTCAACGCGCCGCTGGGCGATGACGATGCCGTCATCAAGGCTCTGCAGGGTTTTACCATCGTCAACATGATGCGCGAGCGGACCCCGTTCACCCGCAAGGTGATCGAGGGCTTGCCGGACATGAAACTGTTGATCACCACGGGCGCCCGCAACAACTCCATCGACCTAAAGGCGGCCGCCGAGCGCGGCGTCACCGTCTGCGGCACCGGCGGCTTCGGCAATCCGACCGCCAGTATCGCCATCGGTCTGATGCTGGAATTGACCCGCCACATCGGCTTCGAAAACGCCCGCATGAAATCCGGCGCGCCCTGGCAGATCACCATCGGCCAGGATGTGGAAGGCATGACGCTCGGCACCCTTGGGCTGGGCAAGCTCGGTCAGCGCGTCGCCACGATCGCCAAGGCGCTCGGCATGAAGGTCATCGCCTGGAGCCAGAACCTGACGCCCGAAAAGGCGAAAGAGGCGGGCGTCGATTACGTTTCCAAGGACGACCTGTTTCGCAACGCCGACGTCCTGACCATTCATGTGGTGCTCGGCGACCGCACGCGCGGCCTGGTCGGCGCGCGCGAGCTCGGGCTGATGAAGAAGACTGCCTATCTGGTCAATACGGCGCGCGGGCCGATTGTCGATGAGAAGGCGCTGATCACGGCGCTCAACTCGAAATCGATCGCCGGCGCCGGCCTCGACGTATTCGACGTCGAGCCGCTGCCGCTCGACCATCCGTTCCGCAAGATGGACAATGTCGTGCTCACGCCGCATCTCGGCTACGTCAGCGAACGGAACTACCGCGTGCTTTACAGCGGCGTTGTCGAAGACATCCGCGCCTGGCTGGACGGCAAACCGGTGCGGGTGATCGAGCCGAAATAAATTTTTGTCGTCCCGGGCGAGCGCAAAGCGCGAGATCCGGGGCCCATATTCCGTAGTTTATCGATAGCGCACCGCGTTTGGGTCCCCGCCTGCACGGGAACGACAAATTAGAGCCCAAGCAGCTTCGCCGCGTTGTTGTAGGCGATGTCGGCGCGCACGCCCTCGTCGAGCGGCACCGTGTCGATGAATTCGCAGCCTGGCCAGTCGAACGGGTAGTCGGCGGAGAACATCACGCGGTCGCGCCCTAAGGCATCGAGCGAACAGCGCAGCGGCGGGAGATCGTACATGCCTGAGGTTGTCACCCAGACGTTTTCTTTAAGATATTGCGACGGCGGTTTCGGCAAATTCCAGCCGTAAGGCGCCGAGCGGCTGTCGAAGCGCCAGAGTTGGAACGGCAACGTCTCGCCGAGGTGCCCGAGCAGCAGTTTGGCTTTCGGATAGCGATGGAAGACGCCGCCGCAGATGATGCGCAGCGCGTGCGAGCCGGTTTCCACGCCCCAGCCCCACATCGGGCGCGCCAGCACGTTGTAACCGGCGAGCACCGGCAGCGGCGCCACCGGATCGGCCGGGTGCAGATAGATCGGCGCGTCCAGGGCCGCCGCCCGCTCCCAGAACGGATCATAAGAACGGTCGTCGAGATATGTCCCGTTGGTATGGCCGTCGACCATGGCGCCGCGGAATTTGAGCTCGCGCACGCAGCGTTCCAGCTCATCGGCCGCGGCCTTCGGGTCCTGCATGGCGAGATGGGCGAAGCCGGAATAACGGTCGGGACGCTTCTGCACTTCGCGGGCGAGGAAATCATTCGATTCACGCGCCTTATGCACCGCCGTGGCGGTATCGCGCTCCACCTGCACGCCAGGCCCTGCGATCGCCAATACCGCGCGCACGATGCCGGTCTTGTCCATCATTTGCAGGCGTTGCTCGCCGAAATCGGTGAGGCTGGCATAGAGCTGTGCGGTCTTTTGCGGCGCTACGTCCACCATCGTCGGCCGCCAATAGGGCTCGGTGGCGGGATCGAGGAAATGCTCTTCGAGGGCGATCTTTTTGACCATGGCGTTTTCCTCACGCGTTTGGCGGTCAGCGTCCACCGATTTTTTTCGTTTTTACCTGTACCGCATATTGGGCTAACGTGTACCATCATGCAAGGCGACCGGGCCGTCCCGTCAGTATCGAGTCATTGTCGATGAGCCGCCACGTCACCAACGACAAGAGCCAAGTACAAGTGATCGCGCGCGCGGCCACCATCCTGCGCGCGCTGGAAGAGGAAAACGCAGGGCTTAGCCTCGGTCAGATCGCGCAGCGCGTGAATCTCGCGCGCTCGACCGTGCAGCGCATCGTATCGGCGCTCGAAACCGAAAAGCTGGTGATCGCCGCAACGCCCAACGGCCGCGTTCGGCTCGGGCCCACCATTTTGCGGCTGGCGGCGTCGGTGCGCAGCGATTTCATTGCGCTGGCGCGGCCGTTCCTGGAGCGATTGAGCGAGGAATTGCACGAGACCGTCGATCTCTCGACGGTGGGCAAGGACCATCTGGTATTCATCGACCAGGTGATCGGCCCGCAGCGTCTGCGCACGGTATCGGCGGTGGGCGAAACCTTTCCGCTCTACTGCACGGCCAACGGCAAGGCCTATCTGGCCCAGCTTTCCGACCCGGCGGTCGAGGCGCTGATCGGACGCACCTACAAGCCGCGCACGCCGAAGACGCTCACACGTCTCGATGCCCTGCTTGCGGATATCAGAACAGCGCGCCGCAGCGGCGTGGCGTTCGATCGTGAAGAACACACGCTCGGTATCTGCGCCGCCGGCGTCGCCATGCAGGACCCGCTCGGCAATTCCGTCGCCATCTCGGTGCCGGTGCCGACCCAGCGCTTCCAGAGCCAGCAGACGCTGATCGCCGAACGGTTGCTCGCCACCAAGCGCGCCATGGAGACGCATATGAATTCCGCGGCAGCCTGAGTTAGGCTGACATAAGTTTCGACAACTTGCGCAAGCGCGCTACACCAAAAGGGAGGATGCCGTGGCCAAAAGAATTCGCGGCGTGATGTTCGAAGAAAATCTCAAGAACAGCATGGGGCTGGAATTCTACAACCTGTCCCACCGCTTCGGCTATCAATCACCGAATTGGCCGTATTTCGAGGACGTCAAGATCGAGCGCATCCACTACATGGCGAAGTCGGGTGTGCTGTCGCAGCGCATCACCACCTCCATGCACAACACCACGCATATTGACGCGCCGGCGCACGTGATCCAGGGCACGCCATTCATCGACGAGGTGCCGCTGCCACATTTCTTCGGCTCCGGCATCGTGGTGTCGATCCCCAAGAACAAGTGGGAGCCGATCACCGGCGACGATCTGGAGAAAGCCTGCGGCAAGATCGTGCGCCCGCGCGACGTGGTGATCGTCAACACCGGCTGGCACAAGTTCTACGAGGACAGCGAGGACTATTTCTGCCGCGCGCCGGGCTTCGTGCCGTCGGCCGGTGAATGGTTCGTCAAGAAGAAGGTCAAGGTGGTCGGCCACGACACGCAGGCCAACGACCATCCGCTCGCCACGGCTATAGGCCCACAGCGCAACGGGCCTTTGCATCCACATCTGGCCGAGGAATACAGGGAATGGTCGGGCGGCCGCGACTGGAAGGACGACTTCCCGGAATGGGAACCGGTGCACCGCATCCTGTTCAAGAACGGCATTATGGGCATCGAGAATGTCGGTGGCGATATCGATAAAGTCACCGGCAAGCGCGTCACCTTCGCCTATTTCCCGTGGAACTGGGATCGTGGTGACGGCTGCATCGTGCGTCTGGTCGCGATCGTCGACCCAAGCGGAAAATATCGCATCGAGCGCGGGAGGAAAATCTAATGCACGTCAAACGTTTCGCGGACGCTAAGGCTTACGACGCGCCCAACCATCGCGCCTGCACATCGCTGCGTCTGTTCGGCGCGGAAGCCGGCGGCACCAAGGGGCTGATTTGCGGCGTGTCGCACTTCCTGCCCGGCGGCGGCGCCGGGCCCGACGCCTCGCCGCCGGAAAAGGTCTATTTTGTTTTGCGCGGCGAACTGACTGTTATCGTCAACGGCAAGGAGACCGTGCTGAAGGCGAACGACTCCTGCGTGATCGAGCCGAACGAGACGCGCGAGATCATCAACCGCGGCAATGAGGTTTGCAGCATCGTGGTCGCGGTGGCGATGCCGCCGAAGTGAGGGTTTGTCATGAGTGAAGCATTCCTGAGCAATCCGCTCTCGCTGTTTGACGTCAAGGGTAAGACCGCCATTATCACCGGCGCGTCGGGCGCCTTCGGCGCCTTGTCCGCCAAGACGCTCTCCGGCGCCGGCGCCAACGTGGTGCTGGCGGCAAGCAAGCAGGACGAGCTGAAAAAGGTCGCAGCCGAGTGCGAGAAGCTCGGGGCCAAGACCGAGATCGTCGCGCTGCGGCCAAGCTCGGAGGAAAACTGCGAGAAAATCGTCAAGGCCGCGGTCGACAAATTCGGCCGCCTCGACATCCTCGTTGTCGCCTCGGGCCTGAACAAGGTGGCCAAGATCGGCGATCTGAAGCCGCAGGATTTCCTCGACGTGATGGATGCCAACGTCACCCAGTCGTGGCTGATGGCGCGCGCGGCCGGCAAGCAGATGCTCAAGCAGGGCGGCGGCGGCAAGGTGATCCTAACCTCCTCGGCGCGCGGTCTGCTCGGCCATCCGGCCGGCTATTCGGCCTATTGCGCCTCCAAGTCGGCGGTCGACGGCATCACCAAGGCCTTGGGGTGCGAATGGGGCGAAAGCGGCATCACCGTCAATGCGTTGGGGCCCACGGTGTTTCGCTCGCCGCTCACGGCCTGGATGTATGAGGACACCGAACGCGCGCAGACCGTGCGCAAGGGGTTCCTCGCCCGTGTGCCGAAGGGCCGCCTGGGCGAGCCAGAGGATCTCGCGGGTCCGCTGCTGTTCCTCGCCTCGAAGGCGTCGGACTTCTACACCGGACACATTCTCTACGCCGACGGCGGTTATACGGCGGGGTAATTCATGGCCAAAGCGCGCATCGCCGTCATCGGTGCCGGGCTGATGGGCCACGGCATCGCCCAGGTTTTCGCGCTCGCTGGGCATGATGTGTCGATATACGACTCGGTGATGGCGAGCCTCGACAGCGTCAAGACGCGCATCTTGACGAATTTGAAAGACCTCGGGGACGATCAGAGAGCGGTCGAGCGGGTGACGCCGGTCGCCAATCTGGCCACTGCCGTGCGAGCGGCCGACTATGTGGTCGAGGCGGTGCTGGAGGATTTGCCGCTCAAGCAGAAGCTGTTCGCCGAGATCGAGAAACACGTGCGGCCGGACACGATTCTCGCCAGCAACACGTCGGTCATCCCGATCACCAAGATCATGAAAGGCCTCAAGCGGCGCGAGCGCGCGCTCGGCACCCATTGGTGGAACCCGCCGTTCCTGGTGCCGCTAGTCGAAGTGATCGAGACGCAATGGACGAGCGCCGCGGCGGTCGATTTCACTATGAAGCTGCACGCCGCCGCCGGCAAAAAGCCAGCACATGTGAAAAAAGACGTGCCGGGCTTTATCGGCAACCGGCTGCAACACGCGCTCTGGCGCGAAGCGATCGCCCTGGTCGAACAAGGCATTTGCGACGCCGAAACCGTCGACAACGTCATCAAAGCGGCGTTCGGGCGCCGGCTTGCGGTGCTCGGCCCCTTGGAAAATGCCGACATGGTCGGCACTGACCTAACATTGGCTATCCACAAGTTCGTGCTGCGCGACATCGACAGCCGGCCTGGGCCTTCGCCTTATCTGAAAAAACTGGTGAAGAGCGGCAAGCTCGGCTTCAAGTCGGGCGAAGGCTTCCGCAAGTGGAGCCCCGCCCAACAGCAGGCATTACGTTTGAAAGTGTTGCAGCATCTCAAAAACGCGCGCGCACAAGACATCTAAAGGACGCGCATAGGAGGAGACGATGACCAACCATAAAACGATCTCGCGCCGCACTCTGGTCAAGACCGGCATCGGTGCGCTCGCCGCTCCCGCCGTGCTGCGCGTGTTGCCGGCGCAAGCGCAGTCACAGGTGATCAAGATCGGCCATGTCAGCCCGAAGACCGGACCGCTCGCCGGCTTCGGCGAGGCCGACGCCTACATCCTGGAGCAAGTGCGCGGCATTCTGAGCAAAGGCCTGCAAAGCGGCGGCAAGACCTACAAGGTCGAAATCATCTCCAAGGACAGTCAGTCGAACGCCAGCCGCGCCTCCGAGGTGGCGTCCGAATTGATCCTCGGCGACAAGGTCAATCTGATCGTCGCTTCGGCCACGCCCGACACCACCAATCCGGTATCCGACCAGGCCGAGGTCAACGAGGTGCCTTGCATCACCACCAATTGCCCGTGGCAGCCCTATTTCTTCGGCCGCAAGGGTGACCCGAAGAAGGGCTTCACCTGGACCTATCATTTCTTCTGGGGCCTGGAAGACGTGATCGGCGCGTTCCTCGCGTTGTGGGACGAATTGCCGACCAACAAGGTGGTCGGGGGGCTGTTCCCCAACGACGCCGACGGCAATGCCTGGGGCGACGCCAAGATCGGGTTCCCGCCGGCGCTCGCCAAGGGCGGGTTCAAGCTCGTTGACCCCGGCCGCTATCAGCTCATGAACAACGACTTCACCTCGCAGATTTCCGCGTTCAAGGCGGCCGGCGCCGAGATCGTCACCGGTAACATGATCCCGCCCGATTTCGCGACCTTCTGGTCGCAGGCGGCACAGCAGGGCTTCAAGCCGAAGATCGTCACCATCGGCAAGG
The DNA here is from genome assembly GCA_963770985.1 of uncultured Alphaproteobacteria bacterium. Classification (GTDB taxonomy): domain Bacteria; phylum Pseudomonadota; class Alphaproteobacteria; order Rhizobiales; family Xanthobacteraceae; genus Pseudolabrys. The sequence goes on from CAVYRR010000010.1 coordinate 116,572, forward strand.
CGCTGCTGTTCCCGTCCGTCATCGACTCGCTGGGCGAGCGCGGCAATGGGCTCACCAGCGAAATCTGGTGGACGCCGCATCATCCTTACAAGTCGGGCCTCACCGGCCAGAGCGCCCAACAGCTCACCGACGGCTACACCAAGGCGACCAACCGGCCGTGGACGCAGCCGATCGGATTCCAGCACGCGTTGTTCGAAGTGGCGATCGACGTGCTCAAGCGCGCGAAAAATCTGAACGATCCAAAATCGATCCTGGAATTGATCGTCGCCACCAATTACCAGTCAATGGTCGGGCCGATCCAGTGGACCGGCGCGCCGGTGAAGAACGTCACCAAGACGCCGCTGGTGGCTGGGCAATGGCAACGCAAGGCCGGCAAGTTCGACCTGGTGATCACCGCAAACAAGACCGCGCCGAACATTCCGCTCGGAGGCAAGCTGCAGCCGATCTCCTGACTCAATCGACGCCATGGCCCCGATTCTTGCGCTGGACAATATATCGAAGCGGTTTGGGGCCGTGGTGGTGGCCGAAGGCATCGACCTCGCGCTCGCCGAGGGCGAGGCGCTCGGCATTATCGGCCCGAACGGCGCCGGCAAGACCACGCTGTTCGGCATCGCCACCGGCACGGTCGCGCCCGACGCCGGCCGCGTACTGTTCGCGGGCGAGGATATCACCCGCCTGCCGCCCGAGCGGCGCTGCCGCAAGGGCATTGCGCGCTCATTCCAGGTTCCGCAGCCGTTTTCCGGCATGACCGTGTTCGAGAACGTCGTGGTGGCGGCGGCTTTCGCTGGCGGCGTTGGCGAAGCGTCGGTTTACGACGCTTGCGCCGACCTGCTCGATCGCTGCGGACTTGCCGACAAGGCGAACAAGCGCGCCGGTGGTCTTACCTTGCTCGACCGAAAACGGCTCGAACTCGCGCGCGCGCTGGCGACCAAGCCGCGCGTGCTACTGCTCGACGAAGTTGCCGGCGGATTGACCGAGCACGAATGTGCTGCGCTGGTGACGCTCATCAAGGACGTGCGCGCAGGCGGCGTGTCGATCGTGTGGATCGAACATGTGGTGCATGCGTTGCTCGCAGCGGTGGACCGCCTACTGGTGCTGCACAGCGGCAAGTTCATCGCCGAGGGCGACCCGCATAGCGTGATCCGCAGTCCGCAGGTAGCGGAAATTTATATGGGGATCGCCGCCGATGTCTGAGCCCTTGCTGGAGGTGCGCGCGATCGACGCTTATTACGGCGACTTCCAAGCATTGTTCGGTGTCTCGCTCAAGGTCAATGCCGGCGAGGTGGCGGCAGTGATCGGTGCCAACGGCGCCGGCAAAAGCACGCTGCTGAAAAGCATCGCCGGGCTGTTGCATCCAAAAGCCGGCGATATTGTCTTCGAGGGCGAGCCGATCAGCGCAGCCCCTGCTTTCGCGGTGGTCAAACGCGGCATCGCGCTGGTGCCGGAAGGCCGGCGGCTGTTTCCCTCGCTGACGGTCGAGGAAAACCTGCTGATCGGCGGCCAGTCGCACCGCCCCGGCCCGTGGACGCTCGCACGCGTTTACGACATCTTTCCCGTACTAGCCGAGCGGCGGCATTTGCCTGCTCCGTCACTGTCCGGCGGACAACAGCAAATGGCGGCGATCGCGCGCGCGCTGATGTCGAACCCGCGCCTGCTGCTGTGCGACGAGGTCAGTCTTGGGTTGGCGCCGATCGTGGTGCGCGACATTTACGCGCGGCTGCCGGCGATTGTGGCGGAAGGGCTGTCGCTGATCGTGGTCGAGCAGGACATCGCGCAGGCGCTCAAGGCCGCGCGTCAGGTCTACTGCCTACAGGAAGGCCGTATCGCGCTGCAAGGGGCGGCGCGCGAATTGACGCGCGAGTCGATCTCGGCCGCGTATTTCGGGGTGTGATGGCGATGCAATGGCTCAACGTCATCCTGCAAGGCATACTGATCGGCGGGCTTTACGCCATGTTCGCCGCCGGGCTGTCGCTGATCTTCGGCGTCATGCGGCTGGTCAACATCGCACATGGCGACCTGATCGTGCTGGCGGCTTATGTAGCACTAATGGTGACGCAGGCGCTCGGTGTCGATCCGCTTACCTCGCTGCTGCTGGTAACGCCGATCATGGCGGCGATCGGCTATGCGCTGCAACGCGGGCTTCTCAATTACACTCTAGGCGACGACCTGCTGCCGCCGCTGCTGGTGACCTTCGGCCTGTCCATCATCATCCAGAACGGCCTCTTGGAAATGTTCACCGCCGACAGCCGCAAGCTGCAGGCCGGCGCCATCGAGATTCAAACCTTCCAGGTGATGCAAGGCGTCTGGATTGGCGTACTGCCGCTGATTCAATTCGCCGTCGCGGTGGCGGTGATCGCCGGGCTGCAGGCGCTGTTCTACAAGACCGCGCTCGGCCGCGCCTTCCGCGCCACCTCCGACGACCAAGCGGTGGCACAACTGATGGGCCTCGACACCCGCCACGTGTTCGGCATGGCGATGGCGCTGTCGCTCGCCATCATCGCCATCGCCGGGGTGTTCCTGGCAGTGCGCACCAATTTCGACCCAGCGATCGGCCCGGCGCGGCTGATCTTCGGCTTCGAGGCGGTCATTATCGGCGGGCTCGGCAATATGTGGGGCACGCTGGCGGGCGGCATCATCCTCGGCGTGTCGCAGGCGATTGGCGCGCAGATTGATCCCGGTTGGCAGCTGCTGGCCGGCCATTTGGCCTTCCTGGTCATCCTGGCGCTGCGCCCGCAAGGCCTGTTTCCGAAGGTGTCCGGATGAACCGGGTTGAGCACGCCACCCGTTCGAGCCGCATCGGCGTCACGCTGATTGGCATGGCGTTTGTCGTGCTGGCGCTGGCGCCGTTCTGGGGCGAGCGCAACACGCTGCGGCTACTGGCCGAGATCTTCACTTTCGTGGCGCTGGCCAGCCTGTGGAACCTGCTCGCCGGTTACGCCGGCCTGGTGTCGGTCGGCCAACAGGCTTTTGTAGGCCTCGGCGGCTACTTGCTGTTCGCGCTGGTCATTTTACTCGACGTGCATCCGATCGCGGCCATTTTCATTGCGGGACCGATCGGCGCATTGGTCGCCGTTCCGGTGGCAGCTTTGATTTTCCGTTTGCGCGGCGCTTATTTCGCCATCGGCACCTGGGTGGTCGCCGAAGTATTCCGCCTGCTCGCTTCGCAAATTTCCGTGCTCGGCGGCGGCTCCGGCATCAGCCTGCCTTCCGCGGCGGTGATCGCCATGGCGCCGAGCCGACAGTGGCGCGAATTCGAGATTTATTGGCTTGCGCTGGCGCTTACCACCGTCGTTCTGGGCGCCATCGTCGCCCTGCTGCGCTCGCGTCACGGCCTCGCGCTCACCGCCATCCGCGACAACGAGGTGGCGGCGCAGAGCAACGGCATCGACGTCACCCGCATTAAGTTCATCGTCTTTGTGCTGACCGGATTCGGCACCGCCATGATCGGCGCGCTCATCTTTTTGATGAAACTGCGTATCTCGCCGGACACCGCCTTCAGCGTGAACGACTGGACCGCCTTCGTGATCTTTATCACGGTGATCGGCGGCATCGGCCGCATCGAGGGGCCGATCATCGGCACCATCGTATTCTTCGTGCTACGCCAGGCGCTGGCCGATCTCGGCAGCCTGTACTTGCTGATGATGGGTGCGGTCGCCATCGTGGTGATGCTGTGGGCGCCGAAAGGTCTTTGGGGCCTGATCGCTGAGCGCTTCGGCTGGCAGGCTTTGCCGCTGCAACGCTATCTGGTGTTGGCGCCGAAAACGGAAGAACCGGGAGCAAAACCATGAGTACGATTATCGATATTTATTGCCACATCTATCCGGACCGTTTCTTCCAGGAAATGAGCAAGGTGGCACCGAACCTCAGCAATATCGGGCAGCGGCTGCGTGGCATCAAAAAGCTGTTCGATCTTGACGCGCGTTTCAAGGAAATGGACGAGTTCGGCGACTACCGGCAGATCATCTCCCTGCCCAATCCGGCGATCGAGGACATCGCCAAACCGGACATCGGCCTACAGCTCGCCCGCATCGCCAACGACTCGATGGCCGAGTTGTGCCGCAAGTATCCCGAGCGCTTTCCGGCCTTTGCCGCCGCCCTGTGTTTGACCGACGTCGAAGGCTCGGTGTCGGAAGCGCGCCGTGCCGTCAAGGATCTCGGCGCGCGCGGCGTCCTCATCTATACCAACGTCGCCGGTGAGCCGCTCGACCAGCCAAAATACGAGCCGATCTTCGCCGCCATGGCCGAGCTCGACCTGCCGATCTGGCTGCACCCGGTCGGCACCGCGGCGATGTCGGACTATCCGGCCGAGAAAAAATCTCGCTACGAGATGTGGTGGTGCTTTCACTGGCCCTACGAAACATCGGTGGCCATGGTGCGCATGGTATTCACGGGTCTGCTCGACCGCTATCCAAAATTGAAGATCATCACCCACCATCTCGGCGGCATGATCCCCTATTACGACGGCCGCGTCGGGGCGGGATTGAAGGTGCTTGGTCAGCGCACGTCCGACGAGGACTATTCGAAAATCCTGCCGTCGCTGAAACGGCCGCACACGGATTATCTGCACGACTTCTACGCCGACACCGCCATGTTCGGCGGCGGGGTGCCGGCAACGCGGTGTGGTTTCGAGTTTTTTGGCGCAGATAAAGTCGTGTTCGCGACTGACACGCCGCTCGGGCCAATCGCGCCGACCATCAAGACCGTGAAAGGTTTGGGGCTTTCAGCCGCCGACGAGCGCAAGCTGTTCTGCGGAAATGCCGAGAAGTTGCTGAACATGAAATTCTAAGGCAGCGGCCGTCAACGCGGTCCAAGACGCACGTTGACCTTCAGCCCAGGTTGTAATCTGCTTGCAGTCACAACGACATTTGGGGGAAACGCCATGACTATCACGCGCCATCTCATCGCCGGCCTTGATCGCGACCCTGATCAGCATTGTCCCTTGCTTCGCCCAGCAGACTGTGAAGATCGGACTGCTCGTGCCGATTGACCGGGCCGTTCACCCCCACCGGCAAGCAGCTGGTCGCCGGCGCCCGCCTCTACATGCAGCAAAACGGCGACATGGTCGCCGGCAAGAAGATCGAACTGATCGTCAAGGACGACACCGGCAACGCCGACATGACCAAGCGCCTGGCGCAAGAGATGGTCGTCAATGACAAGGTGTCTTTCTTCGCTGGATTTGGCCTTACCCCAGGGGCGCTGGCCACCGCGCCGATCGCCACCGAAGCCAAGATCCCGGAAGTCGTCATGATGGCGGCGACCTCGGTCATCACCGAACGTTCGCCCTATATCGTGCGCACAAGCTTCTCGGTTCCGCAGACAACCGTGCCGCTCGCCGACTGGGCGGCGAAGAATGGAATCAAAACAGTCGTGACGGTGGTGTCCGACTACGCTCCCGGCATCGACGTGGAGACCGCGTTCAAACAGCGCTTCGAGGCGGCTGGCGGCAAAGTGATCGAATCCTTGCGCGTGCCGTTATCGAGCAACGATTTCGCGCCGGCGCTGCAGCGCGTTGCCGACGCAAAACCCGATGCGCTCATGGGCTTCGTCCCAGCCGGCGTCGGTCCGATCTTCATTCGGCAGTTCGTCGAGCGCGGCCTCGACAAGTCCGGCATCAAGTTCATCGCTGAGGGAAGTGTGACGGAGGATGACATCGTCAACCAGATCGGCGATGCGGCACTTGGTATTATAACCGCGCACCACTACTCGGCCGCACATGACAGTCCCGAAAACAAGCGCTTCGTTGAAACCTTCAAGAAAGCCAATGGCGGAATGCGGCCGAACTTGATGGCGGTACAGAGCTACGACGGAATGCACCTAATCTACGAAGCCTTAAAGAAAACAAAGGGCGCCACCGACGGCGACGGCCTCGTGGCTGCGATGAAGGGCATGAGTTGGATCAGCGCTCGCGGACCGATGACCATCGATCCCGCGACGCGGGAGGTGATCCAGAACATTTACATCCGCAAAGTCGAGAGAGTGAACGGCGAACTTTATAATGTCGAGTTCGCGACCATTCCGAACTTCAAAGACCCATCCAAGGTGAAGAACTAAGCGGTGGATCGGTTCATATGCAGCGTAATATCCCGCCTTACCGGGCCGATCACGTCGGCTCATTGTTGCGGCCGCCTGCGCTCAAGCAAGCGCGCAGCAAACGCGCGATCGGGCAACTGTCGGCACATGAACTCTCGGTGATCGAGGATACCGAAATCAAGAAGGTCATCACCAAGCAGGAAGATATCGGTCTTCGTTCGGTCACCGACGGCGAGCTGCGGCGCGCTTATTGGCATTTCGATTTCCTCGCCGGGCTCGACGGCGTGGCGATGGTGGAGGCACAGGGAATCAAATTCGCCGGCGTAACTTCGAAGGCCGAAGCCCCCTTCGTGAAAGGCAAGCTCGGCTCGCGTCACCATCCGCAGATCGCGCATTTCGAATTTCTCAAGGCGAACACAAGGCGTACGCCCAAGATGACGATTCCGAGTTCCTCGATGCTGCACTACCGCGGGGGGCGCAACATGATCGACCGCGCTGCTTACCCAATGATGGACGAGTTCTACCGCGATCTCGGACAGGCCTATAAGCAGGCGATTCAGGGCTTCTATGCGGCCGGCTGCCGCTACCTGCAGCTCGACGATTGTAGCTTCGCTTATTTGTGCGATCCGGCGCAGCGGGAAATGCTGGCTAAGCGCGGCGACGATCCCGACAAGCAAGGCGATATCTATGCCGGCATGATCAATGCGGCGCTGGAAGGGCGTCCGCGCGATCTCGTCGTCACCACGCACGTATGCCGCGGCAACTTCCGCTCGACGTTCATCGCTTCGGGCGGCTACGAGCCGATCGCATATCTCTTGTTCAACAAGATCGATGTGGACGGTTATTTCCTAGAGTGGGACAGCGACCGCGCGGGCGGTTTCGAACCGTTGCGCTTCTTGCCCAAAGGCAAGACGGTCGTGCTTGGTCTGATCACGTCGAAGACCGGCGAGATCGAGAGCAAGGATTTCATCAAGCGCCGCATCGAGGAAGCGACGAAATACGCGGCGCTCGAACAGCTTTGCCTCTCGCCGCAATGCGGCTTCGCGTCGACCGAGGAAGGCAACGTGCTAACTGAGGAGGCGCAATGGGTGAAGCTGCGTCTCGTGGCCGAGGTGGCCAACGAAGTATGGGGCCATTGAACGCCACGCTCGGCGAAATTATCGGTCGTTCGCCGACTTCTTCTTGTTCTTCCTGCTCTCACCCGAGCCAACGCCATGCACCGGCGTCCAGCTCGGCGGATCGCTGGCTGGGAAGCTCTCGTCGGAATTGACCACGACTTCGTCCTCGTCGTGCTCGATCCGCCGGCGCTCATCATCCGCGTGCTGCTTCGGTTTTTCCGTCATAGGCTACACCGCATTGCTGAACGGCCGCCCTTCCGGCGACCGGTTCGCAATGACAACCACCGCCGACGGAAAAAGTTCCACGGATGAAACGTGGATATTACTCCGCCGCCACCTTATGCGCGGCGGAAAGTTTCGCCTTCACCACCACCTTGATGGCGTCGTCGACGCGATCCTTGGCGTATCGGATCGCGGTCGGCAGATCGGCGAGCGGAAACGTATGAGTGTGGATTTTGGTGGCGTCGAATCGTTTCTGCCGCATGAAGGCCTCGGCGCGATGGACCGCGCTCTTGCCCTCGCCGCGGATACCGTAAAGACAAATGTTGTTGCTCACGATGTGCGCGATGTCGACCAGCGCCGGCTCGTGCGTGAAGGCGGCGAGACAGACCTTGCCGCCGCGGTTGACCATGTGCACGGCGTCGTTGACCGCTTTGCTGGCGGCCGAGCACTCGACCACGTAATCGACGCCCTTGCCGCCGTTGAGCTTCTTCACCGCGGTAACGACATCCGGCTCCTTGCTGATATTGACCGCAAAGTCAGCGCCGAGTTCGAGTGCGATCCTGAGCCGGTTGTCGCGCATTTCGGTGAGGATCACCGGCTGAGCGCCGAGCGCCTTGGCGACCGCGACCACCATCAGGCCGATCGGGCCGGCGCCGCTGACCACGACGCTCTCGCCGGCGACCAGACCACCGAGTTCGGTGAGCGCATACATCGCGGTGCCGGCGGTGACGACCAGCGCGCCCTCCTCGTCCGACATGTCGTCGGCAATCGCGACCAGCGTGTTGATGTTGTTGACCTGGTATTCGCAAAACGCGCCGTCGGTCGTGAAACCGTTAGCACGGTGTCCCTTGTCGACGTCGCCGTAATTGAGACCGTAGTTGTGGCAGGAGGTATACATGCCCTCGCGGCAGCGTTTGCACTGGCCGCAGCCGGCGTGAATCTCCACTGCGACGCGCTGACCGATCTTGTATTCATCGACGCCGGGTCCCAGCGCCGCCACCGTGCCCATATATTCGTGGCCCGGCGTGAAGTTCTTGTTGAACGGCGGGCCGCCCTGGATCATGCCCGGTGGGCCCTGATAGATCACTTCCAGATCGGTAGCGCAGATCGCCGCCGCATCAATGCGCACCAAAACTTCCGCCCGCTTCGGCACTGGAACCGGCTTGTCCGTAAGAGTGAGTTCGCCCGGATCGCCCAGTACCCAAGCTTTCATGATGTCAGGAATCGGAAATTCCGCGCTGATCTTCACCCCGGCCGGCGCGTACATGGAATCCTCCAACGCGATTTCGCTAAATATTACGTATTGTCTCTCCAGGACCGTTGAGAAAAATCAATTCCGGCTTTGTTCTGCACGGTCTGGATTCGCGTTCGGCGCCGCGACGGGCTTAGTTGAATACCGCTACAAGAGGCAGACGGCCTCGTTAAGCGGCGCCGAAGCTAAATGCCCGCGGCCACCTGGATGGCGCCTGCTTGCGAACCGGGGCCGCCGAATTCTGCGGACAGCGCACGCGTTGCGGCGTTAACCTCATCACGGATGAGGGCAACGTGTTCCTCGCTCGCGCGCATGGTTGGCGTCGAGGCGCTGATCGCGCCGATCACAGTGCCGGCCTGATCGCGGATGGCTGCGCCAACACATATAACGCCGGGCAGAAATTCCTCGCGGTCGATGGCATAACCGTTACGGCGCACGATGCGCAGCAATTCGATCAAGGCCGGAAACTCGGTGATGGTCTTGTCGGTGAAGCGCTTCATGCCGCCGGTAAGGATGCGGTGAATCTCGTCTTCCGGCAGCCATGCCATGATGGCTTTGCCGACTGAGGTGGCGTGCGGCGCTTCCATGCGACCGATCCGGCCGGTGCCGACCCGCACCGCGTGACGCGATTCGCGCACCGCCAGCGTGACCACCGAATCGCCCTGCAGCGCCGCGAGGTGCACGGTTTCGCCGGTGGCCTGATTGATCGCCTCCAGATAAGGCTGCGCGCGGCGCGGCAGATCGACCTGCAGACAGGCATGCCCGAGATAGAGAATGCGGGCGCCCAGCGCATAAAGCCGGCGGCCTGGAACCTTGGCGGCGAAGCCGCGCTGGATCAGCGTCGCCAGTAGATGATGGCAGGTCGAAATATTAAGACCGGTGCGGTTGGCAAGTTCGGTGAGCGAGGCCTCGCCGCCGGCTTCGGCGATGGTTTCCAGCAAGAATAGTGCGCGGTCGACCGACTGGATGCTGTGCCGGTCGCCGTCGGTGCGCGGTGGACGGGCCTTGACCCCTGGCCCAGGCAGGATTTTGGCGTCCATGGCTTGGTGTCTCCCAGGCGCCAAGGAAATAGTCCACCGCGATCAAGTCAAGGCATTTTCAGAATGAACAAGATTGTTTTCGCGCCTTGAAAATATAAAAATACAAACCAACATAGGGAGTTAGCTGGAAAAATGCAGCTAGGACCCTGACTTAGCCAGTCCGAGCTCGATCTCCAGAGCGCCGCAGAGCATTTGCCCCAGGGTGATGTGCATCTCCTGGATTCGGGCCGTGATGTTGGACGGCACCACCAGCAAGTAATCGGCGAGCTCGGCCAGATCGCCGCCGCCTTTGCCGCCGAGCGCCGCAGTCACCAGCTTCATCGCCTTGGCCTGCCGCAGAGCCGCGATGACGTTCGAGCTCTTGCCCGACGTAGAAATCGCGATGGCAACGTCGCCCGGCCGCCCCAGCGCCTCGATCTGGCGTGCGAAGATCTTGTCGAAACCGAGATCGTTGCCGGCGGCGGTGAGCGCGGAGGTATCGGTGGTCAAAGCGATCGCGGCAATGGCGGCGCGATCCGCCTTGTAGCGGATGGTCAACTCGGTCGCGAGATGTTGGGCGTCGCCGGCGCTGCCGCCATTGCCGAAGAACATCAACTTGCCGCCACCGCGGACCGATTTGACGCAAGCGCCAACCAGGCCGGCGAACGCAGCAGACAATGCCGCCTCGGTGCGCCGCGCGGTGTCGTGATGCTCGGCAAATTCGGCTTTGAAAAATGCTGTGAGGTCCATAGCTTTTGCTTTCAAGCCGCTTCGCCGCGGAATTCCGGCACCGCGTCGCGCAGCACATTGTAGATGACCACGCGCTCGTTACGCGACAGACCCTGCTCCAGCTTCGCCAGCCAGGCGCGGATTGCCTCCAGCGACGGCTGCACCGGCTTGGTGGCAACGATGCCAGGGATACCGATATCGTTGGTCTCTTCGTCACGTGCGAACAGGATCTCATGCAGCCGTTCGCCCGGGCGAATGCCGGTGAAGGCGATCTGGATATCGCGTCCCGGCTCGAGCCCGCTGAGCCGAATGATGCGCTCGGCGAGATCGACGATTTTGACCGGCTGGCCCATGTTGAGCAGATAGACGGACACATCGCCGCGGTCCGGCCCGAGCGCGTGGGTCGCGGCGGTGACGACCAGATCGCAGGCTTCGCGGATGGTCATGAAATAACGCACCATGTCAGGATGAGTGACGGTAACCGGGCCGCCGGCCTCGATTTGCGCCTTGAATTTCGGCACCACCGAGCCGTTCGATGCCAGCACATTGCCGAAACGCACCGAGATCAGGCGTGTGGCGCTTTTGCCATGGCGGCCTAATTCATTATCCAGCGCCTCGCAGTACATTTCCGCCAGCCGCTTGGTGGCGCCCAGCACGGAAACCGGCTCGATCGCCTTGTCGGTGGAAATCATGACCATGGCGGCGGCGCCGGCCGCTGCGGCGGCGTCCGCAACATTGATCGAGCCAAAGACGTTGGTCTTGATGCCCTCGTCCCAATCCATTTCGAGCAACGGCACGTGCTTGAGCGCGGCGGCATGAAATACCATGTCGGGCTTGAACTGTGCGATCAGATTCATGATCCGCGTCCGGTCGCGAATGTCGGCGATGCGGCCGGATATGTCCGCCGTCGTTTGCATGGTTTTGAGCGACTCCAGCACGGCATGCAGCGCGGGCTCGGAATTCTCGATCACCAGCAGACGGGCGGCGCCGAAAGTGACTAGCCGTTCGCAGATTTCCGAACCGATCGAACCGCCGCCGCCGGTGACGACGATTGCCTTGCCGCTCACGAATGTCTCAAGCCGGCGGTAATCGATCTTGACGCTGGGCCGCAACAACAAATCCTCGACCGCCACCGGCGCGAGCTGTACTGCCTGGCCGCCGGCGTCGAGCGACGGCAACTGGCTCATGGTAAGGCCGAGCTTGCGCGCCCGTATCAGCAGCGCTTCCGGCCGCGCTTCTGGCGAGAGCGCCGACGGCGTCAGCACGACGCGCGTCACCCGCGTGCCGCGATCAGATAAATCGGCGACCACGCGTTCGAGATCGTCAATGTCGCCCAGTACCGGAATGCCGCGAATCGACTGGCCGCGATCGGCCGAGGACGGCGATAGTACGCCGACCGGCCAGATTTTTTTTACCGCACCGCTCTCGATCGAACGTAACAATACCTCGGCGTCGGCCGCGCGCCCGAGCACAAGAGTCGGCGTCGCATCGGCAATTTTCGCGCGTTGCAGCGTGCGCGAGTAATGGAAATAGCGATAGGCGACGCGCGATCCGCCCAGGAAGAACATCTGCAGCAACCAGTACAACAGGATGGTGATCTTGCCGAAGAAAAACCCACCGTAAACGTTGGGCGCGACCAATACGTAATCGAGCGCGAGCAGTGACACCGCCAGAACGGTGACAGCGCGGAAAATATTGTAGAGATCGGGGATTGAGGTGAATCGCCACTTGTTGCGATGCAGGTTGAAGATGAAATAGACCACCGCCGCGTAAACTAAGAAGACCGGCAGGAATTTGAGGCCGGGCAGCCGTTCATCCAGCAGCTGGCCCTCGAACCGAACAAAAAACGTCAACACGATCGCCGCGGCAGTGGCGGCGAGATCGTGCACCACGATCAGGATTTGGCGCGGCGTCAGTTTCGGCAAGGGCAACCTTTCCCTGTTGGCAGGCAATTATACAGGGATTTCGCCGTTTACAGTGTTTTCAAGCGGCATGGAAGCCGCAAATTCAATCGGATTTCTACGTAGTAGCAGGATTGCGGCGGCGGCAGTCACCGCATGACTTAGACCGGCCGTCCGTTGGTCAATATTTCGCGCAATTTGCCGTCGCTCAGTAAGTTCTCAAAATATGCAACGGTCTTAATGAGGCCTTCCTTGAGTGGCGTGCGCGGCGCCCACGACAACAATTCTTTTGCGCGCGCTATATCCGGTTGCCGCTGCCGCGGATCGTTTTCCGGTAGCGGACGGTGGACGACTTTCGAGCGCGCACCGATCAAATCGATCACCTTGGACGCAAGTTCAAGAATGGAGAATTCGGCGGGATTTCCGATATTGATCGGCCCGGTCACGAAGTCATCGGTTGCCATCAAGCGAATGAAGCCGTCGATCATATCGTCCACATAGCAGAAAGAGCGCGTCTGCGAGCCGTCGCCATAAATCGTAATGTCCCGGCCGAGCAAGGCCTGCACGATGAAATTCGACACCACGCGCCCGTCGTTCGGATGCATGCGCGGGCCATAGGTGTTGAATATCCGCGCCACTTTGATGCGTAATTTGTTCTGACGCCAATAGTCGAAGAACAAAGTCTCGGCGCAGCGTTTTCCTTCATCATAGCAAGAGCGCGGGCCGATCGGGTTGACGTGTCCCCAATAGTCTTCGGTCTGCGGGTGAACGTTGGGGTCGCCGTACACTTCCGACGTCGACGCCTGAAAAATCTTCGCCTTCACGCGCTTGGCCAGGCCCAGCATGTTGATGGCGCCGTGAACGCTGGTCTTAGTCGTTTGCACCGGATCGTATTGGTAGTGGATGGGCGAAGCGGGACAAGCAAGATTGTAGATCTGGTCGATCTCAATATAGATCGGGAAGGTGACGTCATGCCGGATAAGTTCGAAATGTTTGTTGTCGAGCAGATGCTCGACGTTGCTGCGTGAACCGGTAAAAAAGTTGTCGAGGCAAATGACATTGGCACCTTCGGCCAGCAGGCTTTCGCACAAATGCGACCCGAGAAACCCGGAGCCGCCAGTAACAAGGATACGTCGTTGAAGATGCATTATATCATATCTCGCTCAAAGCCGCTAAATCACATGGGATATCGCTGCCCCGTGCATGGCAGCGTAGTCTATGTTATCCCGCCCACGACAAGATCAACACGTTAGCACCTTCCCTGCAATGCCGATTCCCCCCATGCAAAGCCCCGGCGGGCCTCGGTCGCAGTCTCGCTTCCTCACCACGCTGGCCCTGCTGTGGCTGGCCGGCACCGGCTTGCGGCTCACCATTCTCGCCGTTCCGCCTGTCATTCCGCTGATCCATGACGGCCTCAGGCTCAACGCCACTCAGGTCGGCATTCTCACCGGCCTGCCCTCGATGCTATTCGCGATCGCCGCAGTTCCCGGCGCGCTGCTGATCGCGCGGCTCGGTATGCGCGCGGCGCTGGTGGTCGGGCTCGGCATCACCGCGCTCGGCGGCGCGTTGCGCGGCGCGATCCCTGATGTGGCGTGGCTTTACGCCATGACCATCGCCATGGGCGCCGGCGTTGCGATCATGCAGGTGACCATGCCACCGGCGGTGCGCGCCTGGTTTCCCGAGCGCATCGGCTTTGCCACTGCCGTCTACACCAATGGCTTGCTGTTCGGAGAAATTCTCCCTGTTGCGCTGATGCTGCCGCTGGTTCTGCCATTGGTCGGCGGCAGCTGGCAATGGGGCTTCGTAGTCTGGAGCGTGCCGGTCGCCGTCATCGCCACTTTGGTGTTGGTGTTAGCGCCGACTGCGATCAACGGACTGTCATCTGCCACCAGCCGCCGCTGGTGGCCGGACTGGCACGACCCGCTGATGTGGCGGCTCGGCATCATGCTCGGCACCATCAATGCCACTTATTTCGCAACCAACGCCTTCCTGCCCGATTATCTGCGCAGCAATGGGCAGAGCGAGTGGATCAGCACGTCGCTTACGGGGCTAAATGCCGGTCAGATGCCGGCGTCATTCCTGCTGCTCGCTGTCGCCGGACGCCTCGAACGTCAGGCGTGGCCTTATGTTGCTTGTGGGCTACTCTGCGTGATCGCGACCGGCGGCATCGTGTTCGGTTCCGGCGCCTGGATCGTGGCGGCGGCCACCGTACAGGGCTTTGCCGCCTCCGCAGTTCTCATTCTGATCCTGGCGCTACCGCCATTGCTGAGCGCGCCGGATGATGTGCATCGCGTCACCGCCGCGATGTTCACCATCAGCTACAGCTGCGCGGTGATCGTGCCGGTGTTCAGCGGCCTGGTCTGGGATATGAGCGGCATCGCCAGTCTGGCATTTGCGCCGATCGCAATCTGCGGCATTATCCTGATCGTCCTGGCGCCCGCGATTAATCACGTTCATCCGGCAAGGGAGACGAGGTGATGCGGCCCATACCTGTCGGAGCGAAGGGAGCCTACACGCTGCGGGTAACGCCGGCACATCTCGCCAATCAATTCAAGGATGTCAGCCTGCCGCAGGTGTTCGCTACGCCGATGATGGTGACCGCCATGGAGAACGCCGCGCTCAACGCGGTGCGCGAGTATCTCGACCCGGGCGAGAGCGCGGTCGGCACCGGCGTGAACATTCGCCATCTGGCGGCAACGCCGGTCGGTCATCAGGTGACCGCCGCGGCCGAGGTGACCAAGGTCGATGGCCGGCGCATCGAATTCAAGGTGAGTGCGCGCGACGAAACCGAGGAGATCGGCAACGGTACCCACGAGCGCATGGTGGTCGACATGGGACGGCTCGACCAGCGGCTGAAGGCCAAGAAGCGGCCTTAATCACAATCGCTCACAAAACCCCTTGAATTTGAGTTTTGTCCGCAGTATGCATCAATAACTACATTCTATGTATCTATATTGATGTCTAAAACATGATAACCGGCACGCAAATGCGGGCAGCCCGGGCGCTGCTCGGCCTCGACCAGCGCGAATTGGCGCAAGCGTCGGGCTTGTCGCTGCCGACCATCCAGCGCATGGAAGCCTGCGACGGCGTCGTGCGTGGCAATGTCGACTCACTGATGAAGCTGGTCGATGCGCTCGCCGCCGGCGGCATAGAATTGATCGGCGAAGGCGCGGTGAGCAGCGGCGGCGGCCGCGGGGTGCGGCTCAAATGATGGTCGTCTACGCGCTTTACGCCGTGGCGGCGCTGGTGGTCTTGGCTCCCGTCGCGATCGCACTCGGCGCCCCGCCGCGCGGCACTAGCGTGGTTTATGGCGCCAGCCTGATGATCACGTTGACGCTGGGCATGATCGCGCTGCTCTGCCTGTTCGGATATTCCGACCCCTCCTCCACCGTGACACTGCCACTCGGCCTACCTTGGCTGGGCGCGCATTTCCGCATCGACGCGCTGGCGGCATTTTTCCTGGTGGTGGTCAATCTCGGCGGCGCTTCGGCGAGCCTTTTTGCGCTCGGCTACGGCCGCCACGAGCACTCCCCGCAACGCGTGCTGCCGTTTTATCCCGCCTATCTTGCCGCCATGAACCTCGTGGTTATGGCGGACGACGCGTTCAGCTTCCTGGTGTCGTGGGAATTCATGTCGCTCACCTCCTGGGCGCTGGTGATCGCGCATCATCGGATCGCTGAGAACGTGCGCGCCGGCTACATCTATTTGTTGATGGCGAGCTTCGGCACGCTCGCGCTGCTGCTCGCTTTTGGCCTGCTCGCTGGCTCCGACGGCAATTATGCTTTCGACGCCATTCGTCTCTCGCACCCTTCCGCGGGGCTGGCTGCGCTGGTGCTCGTGCTCACGATTGTCGGCGCCGGTTCCAAGGCCGGCGTGGTGCCATTGCACGCATGGCTGCCGCTTGCGCATCCCGCCGCGCCCAGTCACGTCTCCGCACTGATGAGCGGCGTGATGACAAAAGTCGCAGTTTACGGCCTGGTCCGTATCGTGTTCGACCTTCTGGGCCCGCCGGACTGGTGGTGGAGTATGGCCGTGCTCACTATCGGCGGCATGACCGCGGTGATGGGCGTGCTCTACGCGCTGATGCAGCACGATCTCAAACGCCTGCTCGCCTATCACACGGTGGAAAATATCGGGATCATCTATATCGGGCTTGGCTTGGCGCTGGCGTTCAAGGCCTACGACATGCCGTTGGCCGCCGCACTCGCACTGACCGCCGGGCTGTTCCATGTGTTCAACCATTCTGTCTTCAAGAGCCTGTTGTTCTTCGGCGCGGGCGCCGTGCTTAACTCAACGGGCGAAAGGGACATGGAGCATCTCGGCGGACTGATCCACCGCATGCCGCAGACCGCTTTCGTGTTCCTGGTCGGCTGCGTGGCGATCTCGGCGCTGCCACCACTTAACGGCTTCGTGTCGGAATGGCTGACATTCCAAGCCATTTTGCTCAGCCCGCAATTGCCGTCATGGGGCCTGAAATTCCTGGTGCCCGCGGTCGGTGCGCTGCTGGCGTTGTCGGCGGCGCTGGCCGCCGCCTGCTTCGTCAAAGCCTTCGGCGTGAGTTTCCTCGGGCGCGCCCGCACGCCTGCCGCCGCTCAGGCACAAGAGACCGACAGCAATTCGCTCGCCGCCATGTACTTTCTGGCCGCGCTCTGCCTCGTTGCCGGAATCCTCCCCGGCTTCTTCCTCGACGCGCTGGCGCCGGTGACCAAAAGCCTGGTCGGCGTCAGCATGCCGCATCAGGCCGGCGTAGAATGGCTTTCGATCGTGCCGATCGCGGAAAGCCGCAGTTCCTATAACGGGCTGCTGGTGTTCATCTTTGTCGTGTTGGCCGGCTCGATTGCGGCCTTCGCCATTCACCGGCTGGCCTCCGATAAGCTAAGGCGCGCACCGGCCTGGGATTGCGGCTATCCGGACCCGAGCACGGCAACGCAATACACCGCATCGAGCTTTGCCCAGCCGATCCGCCGTGTTTATGGCGCGACCGTGTTCCGCGCGCGCGAGATCGGCGAGATGCCGGCACCCGGCGCAATGGCGCCCGCGCGGCTGACGGTCGAACTGCATGATCTGATCTGGGACGCCGCTTATGCGCCGATCGCCGGCTTCATCGGATACGCGGCCGACCGACTCAACGTTCTGCAATTCCTCACCATCCGCCGTTATCTCACGCTGGTGTTCACGGCCTTGGTGCTCCTCCTTCTGGTGCTCGCGATATGGCCTTGATCCGCGATTTCGCCTTGCAAGGCGCGCAGATGCTGCTGGTGCTGCTGCTCAGCCCGCTGCTCACCGGCTTTGTGCGCAAGGTGAAAGCGCGCCTGCTGCGCCGGCAAGGGCCGCCGCTGCTGCAACCCTATCGCGATCTGATCCGGCTGATGCGCAAGGACGTAGTGCTGGCGACCAGCGCGTCCTGGCTGTTCCGTGTCATTCCCTACATCATCTTTGCCGGCACCTGGGTGGCGGCTTCGCTGGTGCCGACCTTCCGCAGCGGCTTGCTGTTTTCCTGGTCGGCCGATCTCATCGCCATCATCGCGCTGCTCGGCAGCGCGCGCTTCTTCCTGGCGCTCGCCGGCCTCGATGTCGGCACCAGCTTCGGCGGCATCGGTTCGAGCCGCGAGGTGATGATCGCCTCGCTGGCGGAACCGGCGATGTTGATGATCGTTTTCACGCTGGCGCTGGTCGCTGGCTCCACGCAACTCTCGACCATGGCCGCCTACATGGTGTCGGGCGAAGAGGGCTTAAGGGTTTCGCTTGGCCTGGCGCTGCTCGCGCTGATCATGGTGGCGATTGCCGAAAACGCGCGTATCCCGATCGACAATCCGGCCACCCATCTCGAACTCACCATGGTGCACGAGGCGATGGTGCTGGAATATTCCGGCCGTCATCTCGCGCTGATCGATTTGTCATCCGAACTCAAGCTCTTGCTCTATATCTCGGTGATCGGCTGCCTGTTCGCGCCATGGGGGATCGCCGGACCCGATGCGAGCCCACGCGCCATCGCGATCGGTCTTGCGGTCTATGTGACGAAGCTTGCGGTCGGCGGCTTCCTGTTGGCCGTGTTCGAGACGGCCATCGCCAAAATGCGCGTGTTCCGGGTGCCGGCGTTCCTCGGCGCGGCGCTGATGCTCGGTCTGCTCGCCACCTTGCTGCTGTTCGTCTCGCGGAGCCTTTAAGAATGCGCGGCATCACCTTCGACATCGCTCATATGCTGGCCGGCTCGCTGGTGCTGGTGAGCTTCATGCAGCTCTACCAGGACCGGCTCTACGCGCTGCTCAATATCTACGCGCTGCATGCCTTGGTGCTGGCGGCGTCGGTCGCCTGGCAGGCCTTCATCCAGGATGCCCCGCATCTCTACCTGACGGCGATGATCGCACTGGTGTTCAAGGCCATCATCATCCCGGTGGCGCTGCACCGGATCATCGTGAAGCTCGGCATCCACCGCGAGATCGAGACCGTGGTCGGCGTCGGCCCCGCCATGCTGCTCGGCATGGGGCTGGTCGCGCTCGCCATGGTGGTGATGCTGCGGGTGACCGCGGAGGCCGATCCGCTGGCGCGCGAGGATCTCGCCTTTGCGCTGTCGGTGGTGCTGCTCGGCCTGCTGATGATGGTGACGCGGCGCAACGCGGTGAGCCAGGTGATCGGCTTCATGTCGCTGGAAAACGGCTTGGTGCTGGCGGCGACCGGCGCCAAGGGCATGCCGCTGGTGGTCGAGATCAGCATCGCCTTCTCGGTGCTGATTGCCTTCATCGTGATCGGCATTTTCTTATTCCGAATTCGAGAACGCTTCGACACCGTCGACGTGCGAGCGCTCGACCGATTCCGCGGAGAGCGGCAATGATCGACGCGCTCACCGGCGTGCTGTTGATTCCGGCCGTGGCGGCCGCCCTGCTTGCGGCGCTGCCCGGCTATCGGCTGACCGCGCGGCTCAATGTGCTGGCGGCATTCCTCAGCTTCGCAACCGCGGTGTCGCTGTTCGTCGTCGAGCCTGTGTCGGGTCCCTATCTGCTGGTGGATGACCTCAATAAGGTCTTCATCGTGCTGACCACCTTCGTCGGCTTCACCACCAGCGCGTTCAGCGCGAGCTATATCGGGCATGAGATCGAGATCGGCCGGCTGACGCCGACCTACGTGCGCTTCTATCACGCCATGTACCAGGTGCTGATGTTCGCCATGAACCTCGCGCTGGTGGCCAACAATATCGGCCTGATGTGGGTGGCGATCGAGATGGCCACGCTCACCACCGTGCTGATGGTCGGCATCTACCGCACGCACGAGGCGCTGGAAGCGGCCTGGAAATATTTCATCCTCGGCAGCGTCGGCATCGCGCTGGCGCTGTTCGGCACCATCCTGGTCTACATGGCGGCGCGGCCGGTGATCGGCGAAGGGCTCTACGCCATGGTGTGGACCGTGCTGGTGACGAAAGCCGCGCAATTCGATCCGGCGCTGCTCAACGTCGCCTTCGTGTTCCTGCTGCTCGGCTACGGCACCAAAGTAGGCTTGGCGCCGCTGCATGCCTGGCTGCCCGACGCGCACGCGGAAGGCCCGACGCCGATCTCGGCGGTGCTGTCCGGCCTGCTGCTCAACGTCGCGCTCTATGCGCTGCTGCGCTTCAAGATGCTGCTCGCGCTCAACCCGGCGGCGCTCGCGCCCGGCCCGCTGATGGTGACCATGGGGCTGATCTCCTGCGTGTTCGCCGCCTTCATGCTGTACCGGCGGCGCGACATCAAACGCATGTTCGCCTATTCGTCGATCGAGCACATGGGCATCATCGTGTTCGCCTTCGGCATGGGCGGTCCGCTCGCCAATTTCGCCGCGCTGCTGCACATGACCATGCATTCGCTGACCAAGTCGGCGATCTTCTACGCGGTCGGCCACATTGCGCAGGTCAAGGGCACGCAGAAGATCGCCGACATGGGCGGGCTGACGGTGACCAATCCGGTGCTCGGCTGGGGCCTGGTGCTCGGCGTGGTCGCCATCGCGGGCCTGCCGCCGCTCGGCATTTTCATGAGCGAGTTTCTGGTGGTGAGTTCGACCTTCGCGCGCGCGCCGTGGCTTGTGCTGATCTTGGTGTTCGGAATCCTGGTCGGGCTGGGCGGCTTGTTCCTGCGGCTCAACACCATTGTTTTTGGCGAGCCGGTAGGACCGACCGCACCGGCGCAGGCGTCCTACGTGCCGATGTTCGCCCATCTCGCCATCGTGGCTATGGCCGGCATCTACATGCCGCCGGCGCTGGTCACCGGCTTCCAGAACGTCGCCAGGCTGTTGGGATAGCGTCATGGCCCTGCTCGACACCATAGCGCATCGCGGAACGGCCAAGCAGCACCGGCCGTGGCCGCGCGCCATCGTCACCGACGACGGCTGGCGGCAGGCAATCGACCAACTCACCGCGGGTAAATGCACGCTGCTGGGTCTGTGGGCCGACGCGGGCGACGTGCACATGGCGCTGCTGGGCGAAACTTTCGACGACATCGCGGTGCTCAGCTACGCCTGCAAGGACGGACGCTATCCGAGCGTCGCCACGCGCCACCCGCCGGCGATCCGGCTAGAGCGCGCGATCCGCGATCTATTCGGGCTGGAAGCGACGGACGCGCCGGACACGCGCAGCTGGCTCGATCTCGGGTTTTGGGACGTCCGCTATCCGCTCGGCAAAAAAGAACCCCGCGCAAAAGCCTGCGACCCTACGCCTTTCTGCCGGCGGAAGGCGAAGGCCTGCATCAGATTCCGGTCGGGCCCGTGCATGCCGGTATCATCGAGCCAGGCCATTTCCGCTTCACCGCCAATGGCGAGTATGTCGTGCGGCTCGAGCAACGGCTCGGTTATGTGCACAAGGGCATCGAATCGTTGATGGCGGGCGCGACGCTCGACGACGCGGCGAAGCTAGCCGGCCGCACATCCGGCGACAGCACGGTCGCTTATGCCTTTGCGTTCGCGCAGGCGGCTGAAGCTGCGCTAAAAATAAAAGTGCCGCCGCGCGCGGTTTACCTGCGTGCGCTGATGGCGGAGCTCGAGCGGCTGGCCAATCATTTCGGCGATATCGGCGCCATCTGCAATGATGCTTCGTTTTCGATCATGCACGCGCAAATCGGCATCTTGCGCGAGCACACGCTGCGCGCGGCGGAGGCCTGCTTCGGCCATCGGCTGATGATGGACTTGATCGTGCCCGGCGGTGTTGCACGCGACATTGCGGCGGACGGCATTTCACAGGCGCAGGCCTTGCTCACCGAAGTCCGCCGCGTGTTCCCGCGCCTGGTCGAGCTCTACGACAACACCGCCTCGCTGCAGGACCGCACCGTGACCACCGGCATCGTGAAGCCCGAGTTCGTGCGCCAGTTCGGCGCCGGCGGTTATGTCGGACGTGCCTCGGGCCGTAGCTTCGACGCACGCCACACACCGGGCTATGCACCCTATGATCGAACTCCAGTTCGACGTGCCGGTGCTCACCGCCGGCGACGTCAATGCGCGGGTGTGGATCCGCATTCGCGAGGTCGAGCAGAGCCTGGCGCTGATCGAGCAGATTCTTAAACGCCTGCCGGACGGGAAAATTCAGGCCGCCGTCAAGCCCAATGGCAAAATCTGCGAAGGCCTCGGCCTCGCGGAGGCCTTCCGCGGCGACGTGCTGGTCTGGCTGCGGCTCGACGGCAAGGGACGCGTCGAGCGCTGCCACTTGCGCGATGCGTCCTGGTTCCAGTGGCCGCTCTTGGAAGTCGCGATCGAGGGCAACATCGTCGCCGACTTCCCGCTCTGCAACAAATCGTTCAACTGCTCTTATTCGGGGCACGATCTTTAATGCGCAAGGACACTGTTCGAAAGCTTTACGCAATCGGCCCACTCACCGAGCCGGCGCCTGCAGCCCGACGAGGCTGGCCTCGCCGAGCTTGCGCAAAGCGTGAACTGCGCCGCGCGCGCCAAGCTCGGCCGCTCGCTGTCGATCCGGCAGGTCGATGCCGGCTCCTGCAATGGCTGCGAGTTGGAAATTCATGCGCTCAACAACGCGTTCTACGATCTCGAACGCTTCGGTTTTCATTTCGTCGCCTCGCCGCGCCACGCCGACGTGCTGATGGTGACCGGCCCAGTTACCAAGAATATGCGCGAAGCCTTGCTGCGCACCTACAATGCCACGCCAGATCCGAAATGGGTGATCGCAGTCGGCGCCTGCGCCGCCAAGGGCGGCCTGTTTGCCGGCAGCTATGCGGTCGCCGGCGGTGTTAAGGATGTGGTGCCGGTCGATCTCACGATTCCCGGCTGCCCGCCAAATCCGAATGCTTTGCTGGCCGGGTTGCTGGCGCTGTTGCAGAAAGCGTCTTAGCCACCGCTAGATCGCCACCTTGGTGAGGAAGCCTTCGACTTCGCTGCGCAGATTGGCGGCTGCCTTTTCCACCGATTCCGATGCGGCGAGCACGGTCTGCGCCGACTCTTGGGTTTCGATGGTGGCGCCGGCCACTTCGCGCAATACCGTAACAATCAGCTTGGCGCCACCGGCGGCGCTTGTCACATTTTGCGAAATCTCGTTGGTCGCGGCGCTCTGCTGCTGCACCGATGCGGCGACAGCCGTCGTGTAGCTATCAATCTCCTGCATGCGGTGGGCGATCCGTCCGATCGCTTCCACGGCCTTGTCGGTCGAATTCTGCACTTCCAATATCTGGCTGGAAATATCTTCGGTCGCCTTCGCGGTCTGCACGGCGAGCGACTTCACCTCGGAAGCAACCACCGCGAAGCCGCGACCGGCTTCGCCGGCGCGTGCCGCCTCGATGGTGGCGTTGAGCGCCAACAGATTGGTTTGCCCGGCGATATTGCGAATGAGCTTGGTGACGTCGCCGATGTTCCGTGCACCCTGCGCCAGTGCACCAATATCCTGATTGGTCACCTGCGCTTCATCGACCGCAACCCGCACGACTTCGGTAGTCTGGTTCAGCCGGCGTCCAATCTCCGCGATTGAGCTCGACATTTCGTCGGCGGCAATCGCCGCGGTCTCGACGTTGGTCGAGGCTTCGTTCGAGGTGTGCACCGCGCTTTCCGCGCGATTCGACGTATGTCCGGACGCGTTGAATAGGCTCGCCGCCGTCGCACGCATTTCACCCGCGCTGTCGGCCACGGTTCGCAGAAGATTTTCAACACGTTCGCGGAACGCCGAAATCGCATCTTCGATCACGGCGCGGCGCGCTTCCTGATGCTGCATGGCCGTGCGTTGTTGCTCGGCCTGCCGCCGCTCCGTGATGTCCTCATGCGTGCCGATCCAGCCGCCGCCTTTCATTGGATGATTCGTGACCAGCAATAGATGGCCGCCCTTGGACGTGACCTCGTGCACGATAGTGCGCCCGAGGCCAACCGCGGTCAGAAACTCCTTCCGGTACTCCTGCGGATCGCGGGAGAACGTACCCTTGGCAACCCGTTTCTCCAGCACGTCGGATAGCGTCGATCCTGGCTTTACGTCGTCCTGAGTCAGCTCATACATCTTGTAATATTGGGAGTTGCAAACGACCAGCCGCTCAGAGGCGTCGAACATGCACAGCCCTTGCGCCATGCTGTCGATGGCGGTGCGTATTTGCTCGACTTCCCGGGTTTGACGTCGGGTGAGCATGGCGCCGGTCAGAACTCATTGCAAACTGGGCAATGACTGCAGCGAGGATAGCGGTGACCGCAGTTGCGGAAGTGGTGGATATGACCGCGGCAACCCAGCCCGGAGCGAAGGTGGTCATCGCGCCGAAAACGAGCGCAAAAGAGGCAAGCCCAACCAGCGTGACCAGCGATGAGGCGCGCTTTAAGTTGAGAGAGAAGTACATTCTGAACATATTTCCATTGTCCGGATCGACCGGCGTGGAGTATTCACTGCCCGGCTTTTTTTGCGGTTAATTGGTGGTAAAGAGATCGTTAACGATACGTGCCTGTGGCGCGCCTTCACCAAGGGAGGCTTCGTGAAGCTTGTGCTGTTCCAGACCGCGCCGGGCGCCGAAATATTGCCAGGCGTGCTCACCGGGCGCGGCGTTGTCGACATCTCGGCGCAGGTCAAAAAAGGCTATACGCCGCAACTGACCATGCAGGACATCATCGACGAGTTCGAGCGCCTGCGCCCGGCCCTGGAAAAGGTCGCCGGCGACGGCGCCGCCTTACCGCTCGATTCCGTGCGCCTGCGGCCGCCGCTGCCGCGGCCGGGAAAAATTCTCGCCTGCATCGCCAATTATTGGGAACATGCCCAGCGCGAACCGCGCCCGCTGAACATGTTCATGAAAAATCCCGATGCGGTCGTCGGGCCGGGCGATACCATCATGCTACCCGAGTTCACCGTGCCGTGGATATTTATGCACGAAGCCGAACTCGCGCTGGTCATCAAAGGGGCCGGCCAAGATGGTGAAGGCCAAGGACTGGAAGCGCGCAGTGTTCGGCTATACCGCGATGATCGACGTGTCGGCGCGCGAGCAGGGCCGCCGCACCTGGCCGGCGAGCCCGCTCACCAGCTGGCTCGGCAAGTCGTTCGACACCTTCGCGCCGATCGGCCCCTGCATCGCCACGGCGGACGAAATCGACGGATCCAAACGATCTGATCGTGCGGTTCTGGAACGACGGTCAGCTTCGCCACAACTACAATACCGACGACATGGAACATCGCGTTCCGGAACTGATCGAGTTCGCCACCACGGTGATGACCATGAACTCCGGCGATCTCATCGCCTGCGGCACCAATCACGAAGGCCTCGGCGCGCTGCAGGATGGAGAAACCGTGGAGATCGAAATCCAAAATATCGGCAAAATGAGCTTGAACGTTTCCGATCCGCTCAAGCGTAAATGGGAACGCGGCGTCTACATGGGCGCGGATTCGACCAATCCCGATGCCGTGAAGCGTCATCGCCCGCAGGGCGGTTCACTCCCGCCATAGTTTCCGCGACGCCTGCCGCGAAAAACATCAATTCGGAGTTAGTGCCCCATGGCCGCAGCAAAGAGTGAAACCCGCGACAATATGCAAATCGACTGGGACACACCGATTTGCATGGACGACGGCGTCGTTCTACGCGCGGACGTGTATCGGCCGATCGGCGGTGGGAAATATCCGATCGTTCTGAGCTACGGCCCCTATGCCAAGGGGCTGTCGTTCCAGGAAGGCTACAAGAGCCAATGGTCGCGCGTGACCAAATCAGCGCCCAATGTGCTGCAAGGCTCGAGCAACAAGTATCAGAACTGGGAACTGGTCGACCCGGAAAAATGGGTGCCGGATGGTTATGCCTGCGTGCGCGTCGACTCGCGCGGTGCCGGGCGCTCGCCCGGTTATCTCGACGTGTGGTCGGCGCGCGAGGCGCAAGACCTTTACGAATGCATCGAATGGGCGGGCACGCAAGCCTGGAGCAACGGCAAGGTCGGCATCAATGGCATCTCCTACTATGCGATGAATCAGTGGAACGTGGGCGCGCTCAGGCCGCCGCATCTCGCCGCACTGTGCATTTGGGAAGGCTCGTCCGACTATTACCGCGAACTCACCCACCACGGCGGAATCCTATGCGATTTTCTGAGCAGCTGGCACCCGCGCCAGGTGGCGAGCGTGCAGCACGGCGTCGGCGACCGCGGCGCCAAGAGCGTAGTAACCGGCGAACCGGTCGCCGGACCCGAGACCCTGCCCAAAGAAGAACTTGCCAAGAATTGCGCCGACACGCCGGGCGAAGCCAAGCGCCACCGGCTGTGCGATGATTACTACGCCGCGCGCACCGCCGATGCCGCCCAGATCGTGGCGCCCTTGCTGTCGGCGGCCAATTGGGGCGGCGTGGGCCTGCACACGCGCGGAAATTTCGAAGGCTGGCTGCGCGCCGGCTCCCAGCAGAAATGGCTGGAGGTACACGGCGATACCCACTTCACGCATTTCTACAGCGATTACGGCGAAGCTTTGCAGAAGCGATTCTTCGGCCATTTCCTCAAGGGCGAGGACACCGGCTGGAACAAGCAGCCGCGCGTCTCGCTCAACATACGGCACCCCGGCGAGAAATTCGTTTTGCGCGCGGAGAACGAATGGCCGCTCGCGCGCACGCAATGGACGAAATATTTCCTGCAGCCCGATGGGCACAGCCTCGGCACCGATACACCCAAAGCTGCGACCATGTTGAGCTATGAAACGACGGGTGACGGCCTTACCTTCAGCACGCCGCCGCTATCGAAGAGCCTCGAGATCACCGGGCCGGTCGCAGCCAAGCTTTGGGTGTCGTCGGAAACCACCGATGCCGACCTCTTCCTGGTGCTGCGCCTCATCGATCCGGTCGGCAAGGACGTCACCTTTATCGGCTCCAACGACCCGCGCACGCCGGTCGGACTGGGCTGGCTGCGCGCCTCGCATCGCAAGCTCGATCCGGCTTTGTCGCTGCCCTACCGGCCTTGGCACACACACGATGAGGAATGGCCGCTTAAGCCTGGGGAGCCAGTCGAACTCGATATCGAGATCTGGCCAACCTCAATTGTGGTGCCGCCCGGCTACCGGCTCGCGCTAACGGTGCGGGGCAAGGATTACGAAGTGGACGGCCGCGACGCCGCGCTCCCCAACGCCCCCTACCCCATGAAGGGCGTCGGCCCCTTCCTGCATATCGACCCGGACGACCGCAACGCGAGGATTTTCGCCTGCCGCAACACGCTGCACTTTGCCGCCGACAAAGCGCCGTACCTCTTGTTGCCGGTCATTCCCGAGGGGTAAACTCCCTTCCAAAAGACCAAGACTCAGGGAGCAACTATCATGAGGCGCATTACTGCCGTTGTATTGGCCGTTCTTGGCCTCTTTGTCGCCGCAGCTCCGGTTGCGGCACAAGATTATCCGAACCGCACCGTCACCATCGTCGTGCCCTACCCGGCCGGCGGGCCTACCGATCAGCTCGCGCGGGTGGTCGCGGAAGCGATGTCGAAGAAGTTCGGCCAGAGTTTCATCGTCGAGAACGTCGCCGGCGGCAGCACCATCATCGCCACTAACAAGGTCGCCAAGGCAGCGCCGGACGGCTACACGCTGCTGCTGCACAATCTCCAGATTTCCGGAAACCCCACGCTGTTCAAGACTTTGCCGTTCGACACGGTCAAGGACTTCAAGACGGTGATGATGATCAACCGCAACCCGCTGGTTCTGGTCGGGCGCCCAGGCCTAGCGCCGAATTCGCTCAAGGAGCTCATCGCGCTGATGAAGAAGGAGCACCTGAAAGAGGCGCTGCCGGGCTACGGCACCACCGGGCATCTTACGTCGCGCCTATTCGCGCAGGAAACCAAGCTGAAGTTCGACGAGATTCCCTATCGCGGCGGTGCGCCAGCGGTGACGGATGTCCTCGGCAACCACGTCGATTTTATGAT
The DNA here is from genome assembly GCA_963770985.1 of uncultured Alphaproteobacteria bacterium. GTDB lineage: Bacteria > Pseudomonadota > Alphaproteobacteria > Rhizobiales > Xanthobacteraceae > Pseudolabrys. The sequence continues at coordinate 144,137 of CAVYRR010000010.1, forward strand.
CGGCACGCCGCAACAGATGATGCCCCTGGTCAAGGCCGGCAAGCTCAAGGCCTATGGCGTCACGCAACAGGGCAAGATGCCGGAATTCCCCAACGCCGACAGCATGGCCGACCTGCTTGGGCCGAAGTTCGCCATCTATTATTGGCAAGGAATGTTTGTCCCCTCTAAAACACCGGACGCGATCATCAAGACATTGAACGCGGCGATCAATGATGTCGTCAACGATCCGGAAATCCTCAAGCAATGGCATGACACCGGTGTAACAGCGTTCCCGAAGGATATGCGGTCGCCCGCCGCCGGGGAAATATTCCTCAAGAGCGAGATCGCGCGCTGGGGCAAGGTGATCCGCGACAACGACATTCACGTCAATCAATAGTGCGCAATCGACTTGCGGCCGGCGCGTCAGCGCGCCGGCTGCAAGACCTGTTCGAGCCAGTCCCACATATAGGCCGAGCAGATGCTCTGATTGTCGATCTGGCAGTGGTGATAGCCGCCCTCGTCGCGGGTGAATAGCTTGAAGGTCTTTTGCTTCGAGCCGACGGCGTCGAAGCATTTCTGCGCCTCCGGCAAGGGGATCTGTTCGTCGCCCTCGCCGTGCAGCATCAGGAACGGGCAGGTGATTTTTTGCACCACGCCGTCGAGCTTGAACGGCTCAAGGCGCTTGAGCACGTCGTTCTGCGAGCTGGCGTTTAAAACCCACGCGATGTGTTGGGAAGCAACCGAGAGCGACGGCGTATCGGCGCGCGCCAGGCGCTCGAAACGGTCACGCCAGATTTTCTGGTAGTCCCATTGCGCGCCCCAGGCGAGACAGCACGCAAAGCGGCGCTCGAACGCCGCCGCGCGCGGCGCGTAATAGCCCCCTAAGCTGATCGCCATGACGCCGATGCGTTTGGCATCGACTTCCGACCGGGCAGCCAGATAGTCGAAGGCCGGCGTCGCGTAGTGTTCGGTGTCGTGCCGCAAGTAGAGATTGCGAAAGCGGATGCTTTCGCCGTTACCCGGGCCGTCCACGATCAGGCAGGCGATGCCGCGCGCAGCAAGGTCGGCCACACCCTTGAAATACTGAATCTCCTTGGTGATATCGAGGCCGTCGAAGAACACCATGGCCGGCACTTTGCCGCCGCGGCTGGCCGGTTCGGCGTGCACGTAAATCGCCGGCAGGCTGGCGCCGTCATACGGAATCTCTACGTGCTCGATGCGCGGCCGCTTGATGTATTTGGCGGCGTCGCGAAAGCAGTCCACGCCGCGCCGATAGGCATCGAGGCCTTCCTTGCTCTTCGGCTGCAGGAAGCGCTCCCCGACATGGTAATAAGCGCTGGCGCGCTGGAGATATTGCGCGCCGCTCGTCGCATAGCCTTCGGCGATGCGTTGGCGGCCGCGGTCCTCGATGGCGCGCGCTTCGCGCGTCCATTCGCGGAACCAGGCATCATCGTCGCCGACGACCTTTTTGAGCCGCAGTCCGACGCGGTTGACCTCGCCGATTTCCGCACCACCCCAGGGCGCCATGTTCAGTCCGATCAGCAGCCCGTGCGACCAGCGGTAATTTTCCGGAAAGTAGGTGAACGACAATTCTTCCTGCCCGACCATCCGTTTAACCCTTGCCGTTCGAGCCATCTTTGTCGGGCCGGAATTTGGTTTCCGGTTTGAGACCCTTGCGCTTCTGCTTGGCGCTGATCAGGCCGTTCTCGAGATAACGGCCGAGCGCCGCCCGCTTGGCGGCCTCGTCCCATTGCGGCAGCCAGTCGCCGAGCGAATAGCCGAACCAGGGCGGCTGCGGGCGCAGTGGCTCGAAGCCGAGCTCGGTCCAGATCGCCTTGGCCCGCTCCATGTATTCCTGCTTGGGCAAGGCCAGCGGCGGCATGTCGCCCTTCATGGTCGCGTCCATCAGCAGCGTTGAGTCCTCTTCCTGGTCGTGCTCGCGCTTGGGCCCGTGGCCCTGGCCGCGGTGCGGCACCAACTGCACGTCTTCGATCGGGTTCATGCGATAGGCCATAGCCCAGAGCAGCGCATCGGCGTTGTCGGCGGAGATGTCGTCGTTGACTGCGATGCAGATCTTGCCGGTATCGCCCTTGAAGAAGGCAGCGCCATGCAACGCGCGCCAGACTTCGGTGCGCGACATGCCCTTGTCGACCGTGACGATGATGGCACGCAACAGGCCGGTGAGCGGCTCGTGCAAGGAGACGCGCTTGACGCCGCGGATGCCCAGGGTGTTGCGCAGATGCGACAAAAACAACGGCTCATAGGCCACGCGCTTGATCACGCTCAATTCGCTCGGTGCCACTTGGCTGATGTAGGACGGAATGATCGGCGTCTTACGATGGGTGATCGCGGTCACCTGCATCGGCATGTTGAATTCTTCCAGCGCTACATGACCGTGCAATTCGCCGAACGGCGCTTCCGGCTCGAGCCAGACGGTGTCGATCAGCCCCTCGATCACCAGCTCGGATTCGGCCGGCACTAGCAGGTCGACGCTGCGCGCGCGCACGACATTGATCGGTTCGCCGGCAAGACCGCCGGCGACGGTGAATTCGTCGACGCCGATCGGCAACTTCTGCGGACCCATGAACGCAACATAAGGCGGGCAGCCGAGTACGATGGCGCAGGGCATCGGCTCGCCACGTTTTTGGTACTTGAGATAGTGCTGGTAGCCGCCAGCGCCGCCGACGCGCGTCGCCATGCGCACCACCAGCCGGTCCGGCGCTTTCAATGCCGCGCGGTAGGTGCCCATGTTCTGGATGCCGGTCTCAGGGTCGCGCGTGATGACGTTGGTCGCCGTCAACGTCGGCGCACTGTCGAAACCCGGCGTCGACACCGGGATCGGCAACCGGTCGAGGCCGTGGCCTTCGCCCTGCAGCGCTTTGCCCTCGATTACGACCTCGTGGCAAACCGCCTCGTTGACCAGGCGCGGCTCGATCGGATTGGCGATGGCCTTATCCCACTTGGCCTGGATGTCGGCGACTTCCGCGTCCATCCCGATGCTGTAGATCTGCGGGTTGGCGGCGATGGCGCCGACCACGACGGGAATGTTGTATTTTCGCCCAAGCCCGTCGGTGATGTTGGTGAACAGGAAGGCCTTGCGGTTGTCCTCGTCGAGGCCGCCGACGAACTGCCAGCGCACCAGCGGATGCAATTCGGAATCCTTGTCGATCGGCCGCTCAATGGTGCGCAGCAGGCCGCGCTTCTCCAAAACTTGTAGATGCTCGTGCAGATCGCGATAGTTTCGCGTCGATTGCGTCATGGTGTCTTTCCCGCGGATTCCGTCAAGCCAGCATACCGGCTAAGCCGGCCGGGCCACAATGCCGCGGGACGAATTCGGCGCGGGGAAAGGTCCCCCGCGCCGTGAGCATTGCGATTAGTTCGGTAAGGCAGTCAGTTGGTCGCCAGGTCTTCCCATTTCGGGCAGACGCGCGCCTCGACCGGCTTGTCGAATTCCTGGTAGTTGCTCTTGTCGATCACCGACGGCTTCAGGAACATCGACGTCGGCACGGCTTGCTTGCGCAAGTGACGGATCGCGATCGTGGTGGCAAGGCAGCCCTGCATGAACGGATCGGCCTGCCCGCTGGCCAGCAGCTTACCGGCCTTCACGGCGTCGACCGCCTCCTTGGTGCCGTTGATGCCGACCACGACAGCCTTGCGGTTGGCGGCCTCGAGCGCCTCGATGGCGCCGGTTGCCATCGCATCGTTGGCGGCCAGCACGCCGTCGATCTGCGGGAACGACTGCATCATGTTTTCCATCACCTGCAAGGCGTTCAGCCGCTGAAAGTTGCCGGGCTGGGTGGCAAGCAGCTTTACGTTCGGATAGGCCTTGATCGCGTCGGTGAGGCCGCGCGTGCGATCCTGGTTGGACAGCGATCCCTTCACGCCTTCGATAATGACAACGTTACCCTTGCCGCCAAGCACCTTCATCAGCGCTTCCCCGGTCGCCAGGCCGACTTTGTAGTCGTCGATGCCGACATAAGAGACAAGCGTTCCGCCCGCCATGTGATCGGTGACATTGACGACCGGGATCCCGGCGGCGTTCATTTTCTCCACGCTTGGTATCAACGCCTTGTAGTCGACTGGCGTGAATACGATTGCATCCGGCTTCTTGACGATGACGTCCTCGACCTGGCTCATCTGTTCGGGAATGCTGTCGGGCTTGGTCGGAACGTATTGGATGACTTTAGCGCCGAGCTGCCGCGCTGCATTTTCGGCGCCGACGCGGACGTTTTGGAAAAATGGATTGGTCTGGTTCTTGGTGAAGACGGCGATCGTCTCGCCGTCAGCGCGGGCAAGTCCGACGCCCGAGCCGATCGCAACTGCGGTCGCAAGAAGTAGATATATCGATTTCACGGAATTCCTCCCTCATGTTTCGGATAGCAGCATTGTTCGATTGCAGGCCGGCTGGCCGCAGCGCCTTGCATGATGACGAGAGATAACAGCGATTGCCCATCGCCAGTGGAGCAGCAACGGGCAAACGGGAATTCCACAAGTTTGAATTGCATCGCCCTCATACGCGCAAACGCTGCGAACCGGCAGTTCGGCCAGCGTTGAAGTTTCGCGTGCGCCAACGCGCGGAATCATTGACTTAAATCAAGCAGACCGTCGTTTGCGCCTCGTATCTTTCAGCTTCGCCGGTGACATATGGAATGTCGGCAAGGGAATGTCGCGTCGGATTTGATCCTGAGCGAATAGGTGGCGCGTGACTGTCGTTCCTTTGTTCGAATTACGCGGGATTTCCAAAGAATTTCCCGGCGTCAAAGCGCTTGACGACGTGTCGTTCGAGATTCGCGCCGGCGAAGTGCACATGCTGGTCGGCGAGAACGGCGCCGGCAAATCGACCTTGATGAAAATCCTGTGCGGTGCCTATCGCGCCGACCGCGGTTCGTTTTTCAACAATGGCGAGCCGGTCACGATCACGATGCATCCGCGGCGCGCAAATTTGGCATCGCCGTTATTTTCCAAGACTTCACGCTCGTCCCCTATCTCGATATCGCGCAGAACATTTTCCTCGGCCGCGAATTCCCGAGCCGGCTGCCCGGCTTCATCGACCGGCGCCGCATCTACGCCGAGGCCAAACGCGTGCTCGACATGATCGGCTTCGACATCGACCCGCGCGTCCCGGTGCATGGTCTCGGCGTCGCCCAGCAGCAGATGGTCGAAATCGCCAAGGCACTGTCGCAGGACGCCCGCATTCTGGTCATGGACGAGCCGACGGCGGCGCTCTCCGATCACGAGACCGAAAAGCTGTTCGCGATGATCGCCCGGCTGAAGGAAAAAGGGCGTCGCGATCATTTACATTTCGCATCGCCTGTCCGAAGTGTTCGCGCTCGGCGACCGCATCACGGTGCTGCGCGACGGGCGTAAAATCGCATCTTTGCTGCCAGCCGAAACCACACCAGACCAGCTCGTGACCCAGATGGTCGGCCGGCCGGTGGATACGACCTATACCCGGCCGTCGCGTCCGATCCCGGCGAGGTGGCGCTCGAAGTCAAAAATCTTTCCGGCCCAAGCGGGTTC